>JADJYH010000063.1 GCA_016719855.1 Saprospiraceae bacterium
TATTAGATGATATGCAGAATTAAAAATTAGATGCTCAAATTATTGACAACCAACGGTTAGTGATTTTTTATTGGGCAATTGCCTTGGCAATCCACATCTTTGCCCATGAAATGGTTATCAATAAGCGCCCTACGGGGCAAAAATTTCGCCAGTACTGCATCCACAATCAGGTCTTCGAAGAAATGGCCGAGTGTGTCCGGTCAAGCAAGGCCGTCAGAAGCAAATCACCCGAGCAAGGGGTCAGCGCCCCCTGTCCATTGAAGACCAAGTCCTGCTCACAATGATGTACCAAAGTAGTACCGCAACCAAGAACATTTGGCGGTTGATTTTGGCGGTAGCCAAAACACAGATAGCCGAACCCATCCGTGAATCGGAGAACATCCTAATAAAAAGCGGGCAGTTCTCCATTCCCGGGCGAAAATCATGACCTCGGGGACGGCCATTTCGAGGTGGTCATCGTTGACGTTACGGAAACACCGTTGAACACCCCAAAAAAAAACAAAAGCGCAAATACAGTGGCAAAAAGCGCCACACCTCAAAATCCTGTTCATCATTGATGCAAAGCAAGAACCAAATCCTCTGCGTCGTGATTTCAGAACGGACAACGCACGACTTAGGATGCTCGAAAGCGGAGATAAAAGTGTGCGAAAGCATAAAGAAATACTGGCGGACCTTGGTTTTAGGGATATTGAAACTGCACGCAAACTCTGGGTCCCCACAAGGGTTCAAAAACAACGAGTTGACAAAGGCACAAAAAAAAAAAAAAAGACCTAGCCAATCAGCGAATCGTTGTTGAACATGTGAACCGGATGATGAAAATCTTTTAATCTAAAATACCCTTAGGAACAAGCAAAGCGGTTTGGTTGCGGGTAAATTTGATAGCCGGCGTTTACAACAAAAACAAAATCCGAAGCACAACTACTTGACAATCAAAAATTTGTGAATAAAAATTTATTTCTGCATATCCATCTATTATTATCGCAAAAAAGGCCAGTGCTACTATTTTGATTTTGATGAGGTGTCCAGCTTGTGTGGATGTGAGCATACAATGGCGAAAACCGTTTTGAAAGTAGGCTATGAAATAGAGCATGGCAACCTTCAGGGCATGACCCAGGTGAACTACAATTATTACGGTCGCTTTGACACCCTTCCGAATTTTGAAAAATCAGGTATCATTGAAAACAAGCTAAACGTCTGGCTGCACCCACCTCGCAGCAATCAATTCAGGATGACAGAAGTAAATCCTTTTCCCTACATCAAAAGCCCGTACGAGGTTGGAAATAAATGGACGTGGGAGCTAGCCATCGGCGACCAGTGGAGCAGTAGGATGTGGAGAGAATGGAATGGCAATATTCTAAACCGATATTTTTATGCCATCACTGGAAAGGAAATCATCGGTTCGGCCTTCGGCAAAATACTTTGCTATGTGGTGAAAAGCAGTGCACAAAGTGAAATTGGGGAAACTTCCTTGACCGCCTATTTCAACGAAACTTATGGCTTTGTAAAGCTCTTTTATACCAATATTGATGGCAGTGAACTGGTGATGAATCTGGTAAAAATTAAGGAGGTTTAAGCAATTCCCCAAATCACAGCGTTCCATTTCCAATAACTAATAATGACCAACCAGGCATCGCTCGTGAGCGATTCGATTGCGCATTGCCGGAGTACAAGATGGCGAGTGTGACGCTGAAAGTTGTAAGAAAAACAAAACTTCTCTACATTCGCCTGACAATTCCTATTTTTTCACTAAAACAAAGCGACATGAGTACCAACAAAATTTTGCTCGGAGCCCTCGCTGGGGGCATTGTTTACTTCCTACTTGGATGGTTGATTTACGGAATGCTGCTTGCCGACTTTGCCAACGCTTATCCAGAAATCAAACCTGAATGTGCAACGGACATCGCTAGGCCGATGGTTATGTGGGCGATGGTGGTTGGCTGCCTGGCTTACGGGTTTTTGCTGGCGATCATTTTCGGACGCTGGGCAAGCATCTCCACTTTCGCAACAGGCGCTAAGGCTGGCGCGTCCTCCGCTTTAATGGCTTTGGCGTATGACCTGATGATGTACTCGATGCTGAAAACCATTACCTTGAATGGTGCGTTTATTGACCCGCTCATTTCGGGCGTAATGGGTGCCATCACGGGTGGCGTGGTAGGCTGGGTGCTTGGCTACGGGAACAAAAAATGATTGAAAACTCGCTGCTGTAAGCGAATAATGTAAAAGGATGGCAGCTTGTGCTTGCCATCCTTTTAATTTTCGAAGAAACCTGGACTAGTTCAAAATTCCCACTAGCCCCCCACAATCGCCTTCGTCACCATGTCCATCCCCGAGTCGAAATTAGGGCCGATGATGTCCACGTTCAGCCGGTTTTTCAGGTTGGCGACAATCTTTGGAAGGTCGTTTTTGAGGTCGTTGTTGCGGGTTCGTTCGTTCTGGAGGTCCTCAAAGCCGAGGTCATTTTCGATGCGGAATTTGAGTTCTTCTTTGAGTTGCGCCAGCCGCTTGTTAATGGTTTCAATCGAAGTTCGCACAAAGCTTATTTCATAAAAAGCGCTTTCGATGACCACGGCGATGAACTTTTTATTTGCGATATGTTCCCCCACCAAAGTATTGATGGTTTCCATGCCCACCCAAGCAGAAAGCAAGCTGTTGCTGGAAACCAGCGACAGTGTCACGTCCGCTTCCCGGATGCATTTGTTGATAAAGGCGGCGATGTCCTCGCCCGGTTTCATGGCCTCGGAGTCTATCGTAACCTGAATGCCACGGCTTCGCAGGAAGTCCTTCACCTGCGTAGCAGCGGAAACATCCTTGTGGTTGTAGGAAAGGAAAACGGTGGGCGATTTGCCACCGGAATTTGCAACGCCTCCTCCTCCTGAAGCGCTGCTATCGAGCAATTTTTTGGCCAGTTCAAGCAGGTTGTTCATGATCTGGTTTTGGGTCAGGGAAGCGTAATCCGGTGAGATAACCCGTGCCGCAATGTCCTTTTGCAGCCGGTTCCATTGGCCGGCGAGGTTCAAAATAACGTTGTCATTGGGCATGGCAGCCCGCATTGCCTTGATGGCTTGGCCAATTTCGCCTTCGAGCAAGAGGTCAATAATTTCTTGTTTGGTCATGTTGATTTTTCATGTTGAAAAGTAAAGCGCCAAAAATAGCAACGAAAAACGGAAATTGCGATGCGATAAAAAATTCTACCTTTCGGCCTGGTTATTTTCATCAAAAACACGCCTGAAATCAGGCTTTTTCACAAAATGGCTGACAAAAAAAAATATTACGTTGTTTGGCAAGGAGTGAACCCCGGTGTGTATGATAGCTGGGACAAGTGCCAGCAGCAAATAAAGGGCTACCCGCAGGCAAAGTACAAGAGCTTTGGCAGCCGGGAGGAGGCAGAGGCGGCCTACGGCGGCAATTTTGCGCAGCACATCCAGTTCAAATCGCCCAGCAGGCCCGGTGCCTCCTCAAACCCTCAAACCCCCAAACCCTCAAGCTCTCAAATAAACTGGGACAGCATCTGCGTAGATGCGGCTTGCAGTGGCAACCCTGGCGTGATGGAGTACCAAGGGGTGGACTCCAAGACCCGTACCCAGATTTTTCACCAAAAATATCCGCTCGGCACCAACAACATCGGCGAGTTCCTGGCCATCGTGCATGCCCTGGCCATGTTCCACCGGGAGGGCAAGGACACCCCGATTTACACCGACTCCCGCAACGCCATGCTTTGGGTAAAAAAGAAAGCCTGCAAAACCAAGCTCGTGCGCAACGCCAAAACGGAAAACCTCCACCAAGTCATTGCCCGGGCCGAAAACTGGCTGCAATCCCACACCTACAAAAACCCCATCCTGAAATGGGAAACCGAAGCTTGGGGGGAAATTCCAGCGGATTTTGGAGAAAATAAAGGATTGGAGGATTGAAGGATTGAAGGATTGAATAGTACCCGTCCACCTCAAACCCTCAATACTCAAATCCTCAAACACAATCCTTAAAAATGAACTTATTCGGACGACTTTTCGGCACAAACGAACCACCTGCGCAACCGGCCATTCGGTTCGGCAGGTTCACGGACAGCAACCGCTCCACCGAGCGGGAGGAGGCTTTCGATGCGGCGCTCCGTGATTTTGGCAAGGAAAACTATCTGTCGGCCTACGTCTCGTTTTTCAACTACTTGCTCGACGAAGAGGAGCTAAACGTGCGAGTGAGGGAGGAAAAAGGAGAGCTTCACTTCGAGCTTTTTCAGGGGTCAAAAAGGATTACTGGCTTTGCCAACGACAGGAAGTTACATGCCGAAGCAAAAATTGCGAAAGCAAAAACCCTTCAGTCGAGCTTCATGCGGCAACTGTTGGAAGCGAATTTTGAGCTGAAGTACAGCCGCTTTACCCTCTCGCCCGACAACGAAATCACGATTGTTTTCGACACCTACACCACCGACGGTTCGCCCTACAAACTCTACGCCGCCCTCAAGGAGTTGGCCACCCACGCCGACAAGCACGACGACATCCTAGTGGAAGAATTCGAGGCGCTCGAAATCATAGACTTGAACATGCGCCGAGAACTGCCCGAATGGGAAAAAAACGTCAAATACGACTTTATCCAACGGGAAATCAAGGCGGTTTTTGAGGAGATTGACCATGGCAAACTCAACACCGACAAGTACCCTGTGGCCGTCACCTACCTCTTGCTACACCTTTGCTACAAGCTCGACTACCTTACCAAACCCGAGGGCCACATGATGGAGGTGCTGGAGTGCATCCACCGATTGGCCTTTGCGCAGGACGGCAAAAATGCTTCGCAAAAGAACTTGGCGCTTCGCAAAACTTTTCAAAAACTGCTCGAAAGACCACGTGAAAAGTTCTTTCAGGAGATGTACGAGGTGAGCGCCACTTTTGGCATTACCCCACCCATTGACCACCAAAATGTGACCATCCTAATTGACCAAGAGCTGCCCAACATGCGGTGGTACGCCGAACACGGCCATGAGCAAATCGCACTGGCCGTTCCCGGCTTCATCATCGGGCGGGCGCTGTTCAACTTTGCTTTGCCGCTGCCCGACAAGGACCTTTTCCACCTGCTGATGCAGGTCATGGAAGCCGATTATTTCCGCAGCCTCGGCTTCACGCCGCTTGTAGAAAACGGTGTTTTGGACGAAAAAGCAATTCGGCAGGCCATCCGACGCATCGTCGAAAAACACGAAAACGCATTCCCCCGATTTAAACCCGACCTAAAAAACTGGTTTTTACTTCGATGCCCAGTTTTGCCGAGTCGTTTTTAAAAAATGGTGCAAGCCCTGGATTTGGTGAAGGTGGGTTAGTGTTCGACAGTGGGCAGTCGGAAACTGCTTCTTAGTACTCGCCACTTCAGACATAAATTTGCTCCGCAATTTTTCAAAAAAATGTCCACCGAAAAAATCTACGAAATACTCGAAACAGTCTGCGACCCAGAAATTCCTGTGCTGACGGTGCTCGACATGGGCATCATTCGAGAAGTAAAGTGGGACGAAACCACCGGCCAGCCTGAGGTTGTCATTACCCCAACCTACTCAGGCTGCCCGGCCATGCATGCCATCGAGGTCAATATCCGGGCGGCTTTGCAAGAGCACGGGATTGACCCCGTGAAAATCACCACCGTGCTCAGTCCCGCCTGGACAACGGACTGGCTCACCGAGTCCGGCAAGGCAAAACTAAAAGCCTACGGCATTGCACCGCCCGTTGGTTCAGCTGATAAAAATTCGTTGTTGGGTGAAAAACCGGAGGTCGAGTGCCCCCGCTGCGGTTCGAAAAACACCAAGTTGGTTAGCCAATTCGGCTCCACGGCCTGCAAGTCGCTGTACCAATGTCGGGAGTGCCTGGAGCCGTTCGATTATTTTAAATGCCACTGATTAACGGTTAATTGTGAATGGTGAACTGTGAACACGACTAGTTCACAGTTCACCATTCTCAATTATCCATTAAACTTATACCCCACCCCTCTCACCGAGTGGAAAAAAACGGGGTTCCGCTGGTCTTCCTCGAAATATTTTCGAAACGAAAGGATGAAGTTGTCAATCGTGCGGGTGGAAGGGTACACGTCGTAACCCCAGACGGATTGCAGGATTTGGTTGCGAGAAACGACCTCGTTCTTGCGGTCAATGAGCATCTTGAGGAGCATGGCCTCCTTCTTCGTCAGCACAAAAGGGCCTTCGTTGCCGATTGCCTCAAAGGTGCGGAAGTTCACCTGGTTATTGCCAAAATGCACGATTTCCGGCGTGTTTTCAGCAGCCTTGCTGGTGCGGCGGATGAGGTTGTTGACCCGAAGCAGCAGTTCTTCGAGGTGAAACGGTTTGGTCAGGTAATCATCGGCACCCCGTTTCAGACCGGCGATGCGGTCGGTGGGGCCGTCCTTGGCCGTGAGGAAAATGATGGGCACTTCCATGTTCGACAGCCGGATTTGTTCGCATATCTCAAATCCGTTGATTTCCGGCAGCATCACATCAAGGATGATGAGGTCAAAATGCTGCTCCCTGAAAAACTTCAACCCATCCCAGCCCTTGCCAGTGGCTACTACCTCAAAGCCTTCCAGCTCCAAGTTCAGCTTCACGACGTCCCGGATGTTTTCTTCGTCTTCGACAAGTAATATTCGCATGATGGGAATTTGAAATTGTGAATTGGGTACTGGGTATTGTAGCAATACCCAGTACCTAATTCCCAATGACTATTTTAAAAACAGTTCCTTTCGGTTGATTATCAAGCACTTGTATGCGGCCATTGTGGGCCTTCACAACTTGCTGTACGATAAACAAACCAAGACCCGTGCCTTTTGTTTTGCGGGTCTCTTCGCTGCCGATACGGTAGAATTTTTCAAAAACCCGCTTTTTCTCCTTGTCCGATATGCCTGGGCCGTTGTCGGCAAACTCCATCGTCACCTTGTTTTTATCATAAAAAAGCCGAACCTCTATTTCTGGGCGGTCATCGGCGTACTTAATGGCATTTTCGAGCAGGTTGGTAGCCATGGAAATGATGCCCTGCCTGTCCATTTTTACCATCGGAAAATCATCCGGTTTTTCTAGGGCGATGACGGCTTCTGGGTGGCGATCGGCCAACTTAGCCATCAGGTCTTCGAGCAGGGCAGCGAGGTTAATCTCCTCAAAATGGGGCTGGTAGGCGGTTTCGAGCTTGGCGGAGAGCAGCAGGTTTTCAACCAGTTCGTGCAGGCGTTCGTTTTCCCGAAGGGCACTTGTGGCGAGTAGGTTGGCCTTCTCTTTTGGCAGCTCCCGCCGCAGCAGCGTTTCCAAAACCAGCCGGATGGAAGAAATGGGCGATTTTAGCTCGTGGGTAATGGACAAGAGAAAATTACGCCGCTGTTGGTTGGCCTTCACCTCCTTTTGGTAACCCTGGTTTATGAACCATAGACCCGCCAGCAAAGTCAGCACGAACATCAAGGCCTCGCCGAAAATCATTCGTTCCTGTCGTTGGTATTTCTTAGCAAGTTCTTGGTAATCAACTGTTTGCTCAAACTCAGTATCGCTTTTTACACGCCCCTCGGCCACCATGCCTATTTTCATCAAATCCCGTTTTGCGTAGAACGCATCTTGGTTTTTGGTAAAAAGCAGCAGCGACCACCATGCAAAGGCCATCAACATGTAGGCCATGATGATGTAAGATAAAAGGCGGAGTGGAAGGTTGGGCATGAACTATATTGGTGGACAGTGGAAGATGGCCGATGGAATGAAAAAAGCCCCATGAAGTAATTTCAAGGGGCTTTTCTGTGCTTTGGGTATCCCCAAACCTTTTTTTCAGATGTTGGGGAAGCCGATTTCAGACAACCAGCTTCTGTTGTATCAATCCTCTGCCGCTACGAGGTCTTCCGCCGCTTCGAGGATGTGGGTGTCAACGAGGATGCGACCGCAATGCTCGCATGCCATAATTTTCTTCCTCATGCCAATTTCGAGTTGGAGCTGCGGTGGTACTTGGTTGAAGCAGCCGCCACAAGCGTCGCGCTCGATGGTCACGACGGCGAGGCCGTTGCGGTACGAGCCACGGATCTTGGAGTAAGCCTTGAGCAGGCGCTCCTCGATTTTCTTGCGGGCTTTTTCGCTCTTTTTGCGGAGCTTCTCTTCTTCCTTTTCCGTTTTTTCCTGAATAGCATGAAGCTCTACCTTCTTGCGGTCGAGGTCGGCTTTTTTGGAGTTCAGACGCTCCTCGGTGGCAGTGAGGGTGGCTTGCTTGGCGTCCACGTTCACCTTAGAGTCCCGGATTTTTTTCTCAGAAAGCTGAATATCGAGGCGTTGCATCTCTACCTCCTTGGTGAGGGCCTCGTATTCCCGGTTGTTTTTTACGTTTTCGAGCTGCTTTTCGTAACGGACTATCAGCGCCTTTGCCTCGGCAATGTTGGACTCGTAGCGGCCCACCTCGCCTTCGAGGTCTTCCATGTTCTCCTGCAAGCGGCGGAAGCGGGTTTCCAGACCAGCGATTTCGTCTTCGAGGTCACGTACTTCCATCGGCAGTTCGCCTTTCAGGATTTCGAGTTCACTGATTTGAGAATCAATCAGTTGCAGTTCATAGAGGCTTTTGAGTTTTTCCTCGACGGTCAGTTCTGCCATGTTTTTCTGATAATGGTTAATGGTCAATGGTCAATCGTCAATCGTTGGTGGCCAAACCACAATACAAATGCAATTAACCGTAACCCACTATTTTATAAATAATGAACAGGATTGGTGTTCACGCTCGTTTTGAGGGGCGCAAAAGTAGTAAATTTTTCAGAGATAATTTCATGCAATAAATCAATTGTAAACTGCTCAGATTCAAAATGCCCGATGTCGGCGATGACGAGGTGTCCGTCGGCATCGAAAAACTCGTGGTATTTGAAGTCGCCAGTGATGTAAACATCGGCCCTGCGGGCAATGGCCACTGGTAAAAGGAAGCTCCCAGCACCACCGCAAAGCGCCACCGTTTTTATCGGGCGGCCCAAAAGCCGGGTGTGTCGAACACAGCCAGCGAGCATGGTCTCTTTTAATTTTTTCAAAAAAGCCACCTCATCCATTGCCACAGGCAGTTCACCAATTAGGCCGGAGCCGATTTCGAGGCTGTTGGTTTCTGGTTTCGGAGAGAGAATACGGGTATGCAGCAACCCTAGTTTTTCAGCAATTTTGGAATTTACCCCTCGATAAAGAACATTGTCTAGGTTGGTATGTATAGCGTAAATGGCTATGTCGTTTTTAATGGCCTTGATAATGGTTCGCTCCACATAGTTGATACCGTTGATTCGTTTCAACCCCTTGAAAACAATGGGATGGTGCGCCACCACGAGGTTGCATCCCTGCTGGATGGCATGGTCAATGACGGCCTCTGTGGCATCGAGACAGCAGAGAATGTTTGAAAGCTCCCAACCTGCATCTCCAGTAATTAGCCCGGCATTATCATATCCCTCCTGATAGGAAAGTGGGGCGATGGTTTCGAGGTGGGAGGTAATATCTTTGATGGTGGGCATTGGCATGGCAAATTTATTGACTACAAAGTTAGAGGTTATGTACTGGAAAAAATTTCAATAAGGCGAACTTGAAGTCAATTCCCAAAAAGGCCCTTTGTATTTGGCAATAAAAAAAGCGCAACAAGTTGCCAATCAACTCGTTACGCTTTACTTGTACCCGCGACTGGATTTGAACCAGCACATCCTTGCGGACACTACCCCCTCAAAGTAGCGCGTCTACCAATTTCGCCACACGGGTATCAATTTTTTGAAAACTTAATTTCAAAATTGCTTTCTTCAAAAGCGGGGCAAATGTAAGGCTTTTCTCAAAGTTTGGATCCGAAAAAAAAGTTTTTAAAAAAAAGTTCATAAAAGATGAAAATTTAAATATTAAATTTTCTTATGTTTGCAACGTCATTGTGATTTGAACACACCACTCATCCGAGCTCATTGGTTTTTAGTAAGAAAACTGATACTAACAATAATCCAGAACATTTTACCAAAGCTCGCATGGAACACACTGTTACACTATTCTGCCTAATGGCCTTGTCATTTGGGCTGCTACTTTTTACAGTAGGCTCTGGGAAGCCAGCCAGTGCTTCCGATTCCACAGAAGACAACCCGTCTTCGTCCTTTTCATTGGACAATCAACGTTCACCAGATTTTAAGTCTGCACGCCAAGAAATCCCTACAGGTCAATTGCTCTGAGGTGGATTGCCCTATGCCTAGTTTGCCTTCATGCTGTAAGAAATACTTGGCATGATTTTTACATATTTAATTTATATTAAATTTATAATTCCATGAAAAAGAATGCCCTCCGCACACTATTTTCGTTGTTCTTGTTGAGCTTCAGCTCCGCTGCCTTCTGCCAAGGAGGCACTGCTTTTGAACCGGAACTTGCGCTCGCCGCTATAAGTGCACCCGTAAAAAAAGGTGAGCCAGCATCATCTTTTGCCCGTTTTCACAAGCGTTTCCCGCAGCTTTTCACCGGCATGGCCATCGAGATAGCCACTTCGACCTACCCGATGGACAAGGCCAATCCGGTGTTCCGACAATTTGGCAATGTTTTCTACGAAAAACTTCCCGAGGGTGGCTATTCGTACTTGATAATGGCCAATTTTTCATCCAAGGACGCTGCACTTGAGTTTACGAAAAACGTGGTGAAACCCAAAGTCGAAAAAGCTCGGCTTATCCAGTTCAATGAAGGTATCCGCAAGGCCATCCGTGAGTAAACGCTCTAGGCTTCCTTGTGCCAAAATAGTAGTTTTCTTTTCTTGAGACCAATGACGATGGAGCCCGTTCCCGGTTTGCCGGGACGGGCATTTTTGTTTTATTAACACACTTCAAAAAGTCAAAAGAAATCCATGAAACTCAAAGCTCACTTCCCATTGAACCGCTCGTCAATCCAGTCAATGTACTCCGGTATCAGGATATGGTCAATCTCCTCATTTTTGTATCCTTGTTCAATTTTTTCGACGTACAAGTTGGTCATGAACACGTTGAAATCGTTCCAAATTGCCGAGGCAGGCTTGATTTTTTTGGTTCCGGTTTCGTAGAACCAGTCCCTGACACATTTTATTAGCTTCTCCTCGCTGCCTTCATGGCTTTTGCAATCACCGAAGGACATGTCGGAAAGACCTTTTTGCACACTGAAGCGCTCGTTTTCAAGCACCAACAGTTTCTTGTCCCTAAAGATGGGGTTAGGGTGATAATCACGGCATCCAATGTCCATACCCAGTTCCAAGGCCATGTTCAATCGGAAATAATCACCAGCTTTGGCGGCCTTTATTCTGCTCAAATCATGGATGCTGTAGCATGACTCTTCTATCAGTTGCTTTATCTTTTGCAACCTGACCTCTGCAGAGTTAAAACGCTCCAAGGCTATCCTGGGATGGAACCCGCATGCTTTTATGGTAAAAATAAGGGACTTCAGCAGCGGCAGGTATTCATCGTCGTAAGGACAGTTGATGAAAACATTCTTGTCGAAGCTGCTCATTGTGAGTGGGAGGTGTTAAGGTGGTTTGAAAAGCTATCTTTAGGAAATGGCAGTAACTGCACAAATAGTCAGGGGCAATATGTAGAAGGGCTATTTTTGTTTGCTTGCATTGCTAATCGTTGTGCCATTTTGCCGGCTCTTCGTGGCTGCCTTTTTCTCCAGCCCATCCAGCGAAACGCCAGAAAGTGCAGTTTCTGCCGCCTTTTTAAACTGCTCAACGGAGCCATCCTTACGATGGATGACGAGGTCGTAGCCCAATTGCAGAAAAGGGTAAGAGCCTAACACGGCTTCTTCCCTAGTCGGGTAGACCTTCACTGCCCTGGAAGCCCCTTGCTTCAAGACGGCCCAACCGCCATTTATTCTACTAATGATGTGCACTCGCTTGATATCTGCTTGCATAGTCTCCGCAAAATGTATAAGGATGTGAACTGCAAACGCAGCATTGCCAATTTTCGTTCAAAATAAGGCAATAGTTTTCCTTTTTCAAAAAGAATTTTGGTGCAAGCCAAATCGAGTGGTGTCCGCTTACTACTTTTTTTCCACTTCCGCTTTTGCCTTTTCAAAAAAACGATACCCCACCGATATGCCTCCAAAAGTATAAGAATCGTTTTTGTAAGCATTGCCAGAGGCCTGCGTGCCGTCAATGAAATCGGAAATGGTAAAACGGTAACTCAACTCCAACCCGAAAACCAGCCTTTCGTTTGCATCAATCCTTACTCCGCCACCCATAGGCATACCTACATGCCAATTAATATAGTCCAAATCCGCATCCTTGCTTTCCGCAGTGCCATAGTGGACGGTTGGGTTAAAATACGCAACAGAACCGCCTCCAAACAAGTAGAGCGAAGCCATTTTTTGGTAGCCATTTTTGGAGGAAAAACGCTTGCGCCCCTTGAAGTCCAGTTCGCCCATCACGGAAAATTCCGTCAACCGCCCCTCGAACCTGTTGCCACGTAGGTAGTTCCGGTCAAAATTGTGGTCGTCGCCAGCCAACTTGCCATGCAGTATGTTTACCCGAATGGCATGTTCCCTGTCAAAATATCGGCGAACACTGAATTGCCCACCAGCAAATACTTCTTTTACGGTAAACAAAGGTGGCGTCAGGTCTCCGTAGTAATTCATCACCCCAGGTGAGACGCCTACTTCCCAGAATTTTTGGGAAAAAGAAAAAATAGGCAAAGCAAAGAGCAACCAGCCTGCAATCATCAACTTCACAAATTTCATTTGTACATGATTTTTTACTACTGCACGGCTCGACTAAATTGTCCTGCACGGTAGTAACAATGAAAGAATCAATTCCAGCTAAGGGATTGGGAAGTGGATTTATCGGGAAAGCAACTCGGTGGTTATTTGTTCCTGCAAATTTTATGCTCAAAGCTGTCCCGACCTTCCGACTTGGCAAAAACACCACCACTACAGCCTGCTTTTACTTCAAAAAAAATAAGCGGCAGCCGCCCAGCACGGGGCGACTGCCGCTCTTTTATTGGTAAAAAGTTGATGGCGTTGATGAAGTTTTAAAAGGTTTGATTTTCCGCATAGCAATCAACCTTTTATCAATCCTCATCAATCCTTACTGATGACCAGCTTCTGTTCGTAGCGCACCCCGCCAGCCTTCACGCTGACAATGTACAGCCCGCTGCCGATGCTGCTAAGGTCAATCCGCTCGTTGACGTAGGTCACTTTGCCGAACTCCTGGCTAAGCACAAGTTGGCCGAGCTGGTTGTACATTTCAAAGGTCACCTCTTGGCTTTCTGCCATTTCTGCAAGCTTGAAGGTCACTTCCCTGCCCGCAGGGTTCGGCGCAAGACTGAAGCCCGTCAAGGGCCTTTGCCCTGTTGTCGGCAATGCCTTGCTGGCATTGTTGTCCTGCTGCTGCACGCCTGCGCCCGGGTCGCAGGCTATCGGCGGCTGCGAGCTGCCGTACTGCCCCGTCACCGCCTCCAGCGCCTCGTTCAGCGCCGTGGCGTACACGCCCGACTGGCCATAGGTAAAGCCGATATCGCCGCCGAGGAAATCGTTGGTCAGGTCCAGCAGGCCGCCAAGGGTGTACGGGTAGATGTGCTCCACCCCGCTGGCGTCGAAGACGTGCAGGTAACAGTTGCCATTGTCAGGGCAGAAGTAGATGTTCTGGTTCAGCGACAGGCAGCCGAGGCTTTGCGCCAGCATCCCCTGCATGTTCGCACCGTTGTACTCCACGCTGTAGCGCAGGCTCAGCGTCAGTGCGATGGCGTTCGCCGCCAGGGTGTTCTTCATGCCCTGCGGGCCAACTGGGTTGCAGCCCACACAGTTGACCTGGTCGCAGTCCGCCAGCTCGCTGGGGTAGCCCTGCCCGGGCAGCAGGTCGGCCACGCACTGCGCCTGCGTCAGTGTCAGCGAGTTGTTGTTGCCGCCGATGGTCAGCGGGCCGTAGGCGTCCAGCAGGTGCTGGATGGTGCCGAGGTCAATGGTTCCGTTCTCGTCCTCAAGCCCCCAGGTGCCCTGCGGGAACGTCGTGATCGGCTGGCACTTGCCGGAATACGTCACCGAGCACAGGTCGGCCATTTCGTTGCCGCACTGGTCGGCGATGCTGAAGTAGAAGGTGCGCCCAAACGTGTACTGCCCGTCCCCGTCGGGGTCCGAGCATTCCCAGAGGGCTGTCCAACTGTCCAGCGTCACCACCAGGTCGTGGCCGCTGCACAGGTCGTAGATGTTGCCCGCACTGAGCATTTCCTCAATCTTGTCCGAGAAATCGTAGTCCTCTGGACAGGGCACGTCCTCAATGCAGGCGAGGTCGGTCACGTCCACGTTGTCCGCCGTGCCGCTGGGGCAGTTGCCAGCGGGCGGCTCGTTGTCGTCGGCAAAGTAGGTCAGGCTCCATGCGTGGCTGTGGCCGCCACAGTCGGTGTACACGTAGGTGAAGGTGCGCACACCGGAGCAGCCTTCCTCCGATATTTCCTCCGTCACAATTGGCCCCGAGGCCACTATCTCCTGCCCACAGTTGTCGTAAATCGTCGGCGGGACGGGCGGCTGGGCGTAGTCCAGGCAGGCCACGTAGTCCACCTGGTCGGGGTAAACATAGAAGTCAGCCGTGTACTGGAAGTGGTAGGTGACGCTCCAGACATGGGCGTTGCCCTCGCAGTCCGAGTATTTCCAGGCATACTGGCGGCTGGCCTCGCAGCCATCTCCATTATTGGTGCTGGTGATAGTAGGGCCTATCGGGTTGAGCAGCTTGCCGCAGTTGTCGTGTACGACGGGCGGCACCGGCTGCATTGCGTTCAACGGGCATTCCACATCATGGTCCTCGCTTGGTGGCACCGCAAAGTCGAGGTACTCGACGGTATAGATGAACGTCCAGGTGGCCGTGTTCCCCTCGCAGTCGGTGTAGGCAAAGTTCCAGTTGCGGTTGCCCTCACAGCCGGGCTTGGGCGTGGAGGTGATGACCGGGGCCAGCACCTCGCCGCAGTTGCTTGTCACCACGGGCGGCACGGGCTGGGCATCGGTCTGGTCGGGGCAGGCCACCGTTGCGCCGCCGTTGGCGGGCACGCCGAACGGCAGCCGCTCGACGGTGTACACAAAGCTCCAGGTGGCGGTATTCCCTTCGCAATCGGTGTAGGTCCATGCGTAGGTGCGGGTGCCCTCGCAGGTCAGCGGGTTCGGCAAGCTGGTCACTACCGGACCTACTGGCGCCAGCACCTCACCACAGTTGCTCGTCACCGTTGGTGGCGTCGGTTGAGTGGCCAAGGCGGGGCAAGCCACAGTTGCCGCACCGTTGGCAGGTACCGTGAACGGTAGCCGCTCGATGGTGTAGGTGAACACCCACGGGTGCGAGTTGCCCTCGCAGTCCGTGTACGTCCAGGTGTAGGTCTTCGTGCCCTCGCAAACGGGCGTCGGGCTCACGACTGGGCCGGTTGGCGTGATCGTTTCGCCGCAGTCGCTCAGCACGACGGGCGGTACTGGCTGGGTGGCCAGTGCAGGGCAGGCCACCGTGGCGCTGCCGTTCGCCGGAACGGCGAAGTCGTTCCGCTCGATGGTGTACGTGAACACCCACGGGTGCGAGTTGCCCTCGCAGTCCGTGTACGTCCAGGTGTAGGTCTTCGTGCCCTCGCAAACGGGCGTCGGGCTAACGACCGGGCCGGTTGGCGTGATCGTTTCGCCACAATCGCTCAGCACGACGGGCGGAACTGGCTGAGTAGCCAGTGCAGGGCAGGCCACCGTGGCGCTGCCGTTCGCCGGAACGGCAAAGTCGTTGCGCTCAATGGTGTAGGTGAACACCCACGGGTGCGAATTGCCTTCGCAATCGGTGTAGGTCCAGGTGTAGGTCTTCGTGCCCTCGCAAACTGGCGTGGCACCGATGACCGGGCCGGTCGGCGTAATCGTTTCGCCGCAGTCGCTCAGCACGACGGGCGGAACTGGCTGAGTAGCCAGTGCAGGGCAGGCTACCGTGGCGCTGCCGTTCGCCGGAACGGCAAAATCGTTCCGCTCGATGGTGTAGGTGAACGTCCAGTCGTGCGAGTTGCCCTCGCAGTCCGTGTACGTCCAGGTGTAGGTCTTCGTGCCCTCGCAAACTGGCGTGGCACCAATGACCGGGCCGGTTGGGGTAATCGTTTCGCCGCAGTCGCTCAGCACGACGGGCGGTACGGGCTGAGTAGCCAGTGCAGGGCAAGCTACCGTGGCGCTGCCGTTCGCCGGAACGGCGAAATCGTTCCGCTCGATGGTGTAGGTGAACGTCCAGTCGTGCGAGTTGCCCTCGCAGTCGGTGTAAGTCCAAGTGTATGTTTTAGCGCCCTCGCAGGCAGGCGTGGCACCGATAACAGGGCCAGTGGGCGTCAGCACCTCGCCGCAATCGCTCTGCACGACGGGCGGAACTGGCTGCGTGATGGCGGATGGGCAGGCCACTGTGGCAGCACCGTTTGCAGGAACACCGAAATCGTTCCGTTCGATGGTGTACACAAAACTCCAGGGTGTCATGTTGCCAGCGCAGTCGGTGTATATCCAGGTGTACGTTCTCGTCCCCTCACAGGTGACGGGGTTCGGGTTGTTTACAATGTCAGGCCCAGTCGGCGTAGTCGGGTTGCCGCAGGCGTCGTTGACCACGGGCGGTGTCGGCTGCGTGGCCAAGGACGGGCAGGCCACCGTGGCGGCACCGTTGGCTGGCACCGAAAATGGAACTGGCGTAATGGTGTACACGAAGCTCCAAGGGTGTGTGTTCCCCTCGCAGTCCACATAGGTCCAGGTATAGGTGCGGGTGCCCGCACAAAGCACGGGGTCCGGGTTGTTAATGATGGCCGGACCAGTTGGCGTCAACACCTCGCCGCAGTCGCTCAGCACGACTGGCGGCATGGGCTGCGTGGCCAAGGCCGCACAAGCGACCGTTGCAGTGCCGTTCGCCGGAACCTGGAAATCGTTGCGCTCGATGGTGTAGGTGAAGACCCAGTCGTGCGAGTTGCCCTCGCAGTCGGTGTAGGTCCAGGTGTAGGTCTTGGTGCCTTCGCAAACTGGCGTGGCACCGATGACCGGGCCGGTCGGCGTCAACACCTCGCCGCAATCGCTCAACACGACTGGCGGCACGGGCTGTGTGGCCAAGGCCGCACATGCGACCGTTGCAGTGCCGTTTGCCGGAACCTGGAAATCGTTGCGCTCGATGGTGTACGTGAACGTCCAGTCGTGCGAGTTGCCCTCGCAGTCGGTGTACGTCCAGGTGTAGGTCTTTGTGCCCTCACAAGCTGGCGTGGCACCGATGACCGGGCCGGTCGGCGTCAACACCTCGCCGCAATCGCTCAACACGACGGGCGGTACTGGCTGTGTGGCCAAACCGGGACACTGAACCGTCGCCGAACCGTTTGCCGGAACTTGGAAGTCGTTGCGCTCGATGGTGTACGTGAACACCCAGTCATGCGTGTTGCCCTCGCAATCGGTGTACGTCCACGTGTAGGTCTTGGTGCCCTCGCAAGCTGGCGTGGCACCGATGACCGGGCCGGTCGGCGTCAGCACATCGCCGCAATCGCTCAATACAACGGGCGGAACTGGCTGTGTGGCCAAACCGGGACACTGAACCGTCGCCGAACCGTTTGCCGGAACGGCAAAATCGTTGCGCTCGATGGTGTACACAAAGCTCCAGTCGTGGGTGTTGCCTTCGCAGTCGGTGTACGTCCAGGTATAGGTCTTCGTGCCTTCGCAAGCTGGTGTAGCACCGATGGCTGGGCCGGTCGGTGCGATCGTTTCCCCACAATCGCTCAACACAACAGGCGGAACGGGCTGCGTAACCAGGCCGGGGACACTGAACCGTCGCCGAACCATTTGCTGGAACGGCAAAATCGTTGCGCTCAATGGTGTACACAAAGCTCCAGTCGTGCGAGTTGCCCTCGCAGTCGGTGTACGTCCAAGTATAAGTCTTCGTGCCTTCGCAAGCTGGTGTAGCGCCGATGGCTGGGCCGGTCGGTGTAATCGTTTCCCCACAATTGCTCAGGACGACGGGCGGTACGGGTTGCGTAATTGCGGAAGCACATGCTACAGTCGCTGCGCCGTTTGCAGGAACGGTAAAGTCGTTGCGCTCAATGGTGTACACAAAGCTCCAGTCGTGGGTGTTGCCCTCGCAATCGGTGTACGTCCAAGTATAAGTCTTCGTACCCTCGCAAGCTGGCGTGGCGCTGATGACCGGGCCTACGGAGTTCAACATCAGACCGCAATTGTCGGCGACCATGGGCGGAATGGGCTGCGTGGCATTGGCTGGGCAGGCCACCGTGGCAGCGCCGTTGGTCGGAACGGTGAAGTCGTTGCGCTCGATGGTATAAGTGAAAACCCATTCCGTCGTGGTTATTCCATCAGCGTATGTCCAAGTATAAGTTTTCGTGCCTTCGCAAGCGGGCGTGGCGCTGATGACCGGGCCGGTCATCGTGACGGGCTGGTTACAGGAATTGGTGGTGACGGCGGGTGGTGTTGGCTGTGTGGCATTGGCCGGGCAGGCCACCGTGGCCACGCCGTTGGCGGGCAGGGTGAAGGTGCAGCAAGGTGCTCCAGTATATTCATCAAAACCGATGTCGAAGCCTGCACCGTTTGGTCGTGCCTGGCCGTCGTAGTCGGTGGCTGGAGCGCCCGTGGCAGTGCCAGCGTCAATGGCGGGTGAGCAAGCCTGAATGTGCACATTGCCGCCAGGTGCATCCACGAAGAGCGGATCCACGTTCAGCACGCTGGTGCAGCTGGAAAAGCTGGGACAGCCGCCTTGCACGATGGAGTTGGTGATGGTCAAATCATTTCCCCCACTGATGGGTTCCACTAGGATTCCGCTGTTGATATTTCCCCAAAAAATGCTATTGATAACTTGTGTCTTGGCACTGTCCACCAGCATCCCGCCTCCTTGGGTTCCAGAATTGCCGTAAAAAGTACAGTTGGTAATGACTGGGAAGGCACCAGACCTTGTTTCCCAGTTGGCTATCCCGCCACCGCCATAACCAGCCGTGTTGTTGGTGAAGGCACAGTTTGTAACCGTGGGGGCACAATTGTTAAAGGCATTGAATATCCCACCGCCTTTAAGGCTTGCCGAGTTCCCGGTGAAGTAGCAGTTCCTGACGGTGGGGCTACTTGTACCGCTGTTGTACATCCCTCCACCATTCTTGCTTGCGCTGTTATAATTGCCGGGAGCGGCAGGAGCGTTGGCATTGCCACCCGTGATGGTGAAGCCGTCGAGGATGGCAGTGCTGTTCGTGCCGGAGCCTTTCACCACGTTGTAGCTGTTGTCGCCGTTGCCCCCTGCACCGATGTCGCCACTGAGTGTGGTGATATTGATGCCCCAGTTTCTGTCGCTAAAGGCGGGGTTGCCCGTGTTCGGGAAGCCACCATAGATGGCGAGGTTGTTTTTCAACACAAAAGAAATGGTGCGGGTCGCCGCTCGTGGTGGGCTTGTAGGTGCCTGCGGCCACCCAAATCTCGGTGACGCTTGAACGGGGCTGGTGGCTGGATAGGGCGCTTTGCAGGTCAGTAAAGGCGTTTGCCCAAGAGAGGCCGTTGTTGGAGCCTGTTGCATCATCGTTGACGTAGAGGATGTTGCCACTGAAGACTGGCGACTGGAACTCGTATGCTCCCATGTCTATCATCTGACCGCCTGCAATGGCTTCAAACTTGCGGGGGTTGCCGTCGAGGTCGGTGGTGGTGGCATTGGCGGCATCGCTGCCTGCGTCGAGGGCTGGGGAACAGGGGGTGAGGCGGAGGTTGCCCGTAGTGCCCAAGCCGACGGGCGGCTGGCTGACGAACACTGGGTCTTGGTTCAGCACACTGGCGCAGGTAGCGCCTGCCGGGCAGCCGCCCTGTACGATGGAATTGTTGATGGTGAAAGTGCTTCCTGCGTCAATAAATACCTCAGGGCCACTATCGCCCCACAGAATGCAGTTTTTAAAAGTAGGACTGTTCGAAGAACTCCAAAGCCGCACCGCACCGCCATTGCTCGGAGCTGTATTCCCGGAGAAAGTGCAGTTGGTGATGGCCGGAGATGAACTCTGGATGAACATTCCGCCTCCACCGATTGCATTTGTTGCCGAATTGCCGGAAAACCTGCAGTTGGTGATGGATGATGATGCAGAAGTGTTTCCCAACCCGCCACCAAAGGCGGCCGTATTGCCTATGAAATCGCAATTTGTTATTTGCGGAGTAGTGTTCCCAACATAGTTGTATAACCCGCCACCGCCGCCGCCGGTTACCATGTTCCCTGTAAAAATGCAGTTTCTTACCACTGGGGAGGCTTGCACATTCAGCATCCCGCCGCCGTATGCACCTGTTACGGAATTGTTTGAAAAAATACAGTTTGTCACAATTGGGGAGGATTCGGAATTGGTCATGCCGCCGCCACCGCCGCCACCGTTGCCAGCCGAGGTCATTGCGTTTTGGGTAAAAATGCAATTGGTCACAGTGGGAGAGGCATAGTAGTTTCTCATCCCGCCTCCATCTTGCGCATTTTCGAAATATGCACCCGTCACGGTAAACCCGTCGAGCACGGCGCTGCCGGTCAGCGGACTGCCGGAAGTGAAGTTGTTGTAAATGACGTGCCTGCTGTTGTCGGTATTGACACCCATCGTGCCGATGTCGCCGCTGAGGGTCGTGACGTTGGTCACCCAATTGCGCTGCGAGAGCATCGTCTCCGTACCCGCAAAGCCGCCGTAGATGGCGAGGTTGTTTTTCATCACAAAGGAAATCGTGCGGTCGCTGCCCGTAGTCGGCTTATAGGTGCCTGCGGCGACCCATATCTGGGTGATGTTGGGGCAGTTGCTG
Organism: Saprospiraceae bacterium; assembly: GCA_016719855.1. Lineage (GTDB taxonomy): Bacteria > Bacteroidota > Bacteroidia > Chitinophagales > Saprospiraceae > UBA6168. The sequence continues at coordinate 20,669 of JADJYH010000063.1, forward strand.
GCCACGGCGAGGGCACTTTGCAAACTGGTGAAAGCGTTCGTCCAGGAAGAGCCGTCGTTGGCACCGCTGGCGTTGTCGTTCACATAGAGGAGATTACCAACAGGGCATGGACAAACAAAACCGATGGACCCCGGCACACTCACGTTATCCATGGTCATGGATTCATTGTTGGCATTGAACTGTGCGCAAACCTGAATTTGAATGGTGCTGCCGGAAAGCCCGGTTTTTGTCACGGTAATGCTTCCGCTCTGGTCTATGGTAGGAAACGGATATTGTATGGTTCCCGCACCGCCACCGACCACGTTGGGTATGGTTACATAGGCTCCACCGTCAATACTATACTTGACATTGATATAATCTTCGTTGTCAAAGCCAACCCAGGCAAGGTCAACGGAGAACTGCGTCGCCGTGTTCAGGTTGATCAATGGGCTTGTCCAGCAGATGTCCTGGTCAAAATCTTCGCCGACCAAAACCCCGCCCGTGGTGCGAAAAAAGTCATCAACATCACGGCCAAATGGGGCAGGTGGTTGTGGTGCCCAACTGCTCATCGTCCAGTTTACCGCTGAAAAATCATCCACGTAGTTGGCGAGGTAGCCCTTGTTGGCGATGTTGAATTGTTCAAGATAAGCGGTGGCAGGCAGTGTGCCCACGGTTCCGCTGGTGGTAGCGGTACATCCGCTGGCATCGGTTAAAGTGACGGTGTAGGTGCCCGGAGCGACGCCAATTAAATCCTGTGCGTCATTGTCGGGTGTCTCCGGCCCGTCGTTGCTCCAATCGTAAGTATAGCCGGGCACACCGCCGCTTGCGATGAGGTCTATTTCACCATCCACAGCACTTGCGCAACTGGCGTTCAGCACCTGGGTGAGAGTGAAATGCAGGGGCATTGGTCACAATAGCACTGGTGGTTGCCGAGCAGGAGGCAGCGTCCGTTACGGTCACGGTAGTAGGTGCCAGTTGGCAAACCGCTCAAGTCTTGGGGGTCATTGTCTGGATTTTCTGGGCCGTCGTTGCTCCAGTCGTAGGTATAGCCCGGTGTGCCTGCCGATACGCTAAGGTTGATGGCACCTGAGTTGGGGTTGCTGCATCCCACCTGGGTGACCACGGTGCTAAGCACGGGTGCTGCGCAGCCAATGGTGACACCTGCTTGCGGTACGCCGACGTTGTCAATCGTCACCAATTCTGCATTGGCATTGGTCAAAACACAGACCCTTATTTTGAGCGTGGTGCCCGTTATGCCACCCTGGGTCACGGTGCCGGTGCCCGTTGCAGGAGGAGTGCTGCCGAATGGATAGGCTACCGTGGCACATGCGTTTCCGCCAAATTGGTTGGGCACCATGGTGTATGCGCCGCCATTTACGCTGTACTGGACTCTGATATAATCAGTCGAACAGTTATTGGCTGCAACATCCGAGTCAAAACCATTCCAAACTAAATCAACAGAAAGCGATACCGTGCCCGCCGCACTGATGTTCATCAGCGGGCTTTCCCAGCATACTTCCTGGTCCAGGTCAATACCCTGCAAAACACCCCCGACAGTGGTGTTGAAATAATCCGAGGGGTCGCGCAGGTCAGCAACCTGGCATGTACCAGCGGCATCCCAGGGAGTTAATGACCAGTTTATTCCCGTCACGTCGTTTATGCAACTCAGCTTATAGCCTTTGCTGGGCGTGGAAAACGGTTCAGAATACTGCGCATGGGCAGTGCCGCCCCAGAGGAGCAGGATTGCCAAAGCGAAAACGATTTTGAGAAACGAGCTTGTAGATTGGTTTAATGATTTCATTTAGATTATGATTTGGTTGTAAAATGTATGTGAAAGGTTTCTGCCCTGCCCCTCGCCTCATCGCTTTCAGGAGGAGAACGGTACAGCAACTAATGCTCCTTCGTTCAAGGAGAATCAGGTACTTGGATAGCAACAATCTTGTTTTTGGGAATGTACAAGTAGTGAGTGTCTCGGTGTATATAAAAAGCTTGGGGGATTGATTGCTACTTTTTATGCACGAGATTTTCGAAATGAGACGACAAGGTAACGTTTTTTTCAATTTTCAAACATCGCTATCAATGTACACGTGAAATGCTCCACCATTGAAGTATCAAAGATATTCCCTAAAAAATAGAGTGTGTATCACATTTTGATGTGATGGAAAAGTTGGTGCCAAACATCGCTGGCCGAAACTTTTTCGAGGAAAAAACAAGCGGCAGCCGCCCCCTTCGGTGCAGCTGCCGCTTTCTGTTTTAGTACAAACCCAATGGCGGGTTTGTCAATAACTTACTGCCTCCCCACCACCAGCTTCTGTTCGTAGCGCACCCCGCCAGCCTTCACGCTGACAATGTACAGCCCGCTGCCGATGCCGCTGAGGTCAATCCGCTCGTTGACGTAGGCCACCCTGCCGAAGTCCTGGCTAAGCACAAGCTGGCCAAGCTGGTTGTACAGTTCAAAGGTCACCTCTTGGCTTTCCGCCATTTCTGCAAGCTTGAAGGTCACCTCCTGCCCGCAGGGTTCGGCGCAGGCTGACCCAACCTGGCCAGAAAGGGCTTTGCCCTATTGTCGGCAATGCCTTGCTGGCACTTCCGTCCTCCTGCACGCCTGCTCCTGGGTCGCAGGCTGACCGGCGGCTGCGAGCTGCCATCCTGCCCCGTCACCGCCTCCAGCGCCTCGTTCAGCGCCGTGGCGTACACTCCCGACTGGCCGTCCGTAAAGACGATATCGCCGCCGAGGAAGTCGTTGGCCAGGTCCAGCAGGCCGCCAAGGGTGTACGAGTAGATATGCTCCACCCCGCTGGCGTCGAAGACGTGCAGGTAGCAGTTGCCATTGTCAGGGCAGAAGTAGATGTTCTGGTTCAGCGACAGGCAGCCGAGGCTTTGCGCCAGCATCCCCTGCATGTTCGCACCGTTGTACTCCACGCTGTAGCGCAGGCTCAGCGTCAGTGCGATGGCGTTCGCCGCCAGGGTGTTCTTCATGCCCTGCGGGCCTACTGGGTTGCAGCCCACGCAGTTGACCTGGTCGCAGTCCGCCAGCTCGCTGGGGTAGCCCTGCCCCGGCAGCAGGTCGGCCACGCACTGCGCCTCCGTCAGCGTCAGCGAGTTGTTGTTGCCGCCGATGGTGAGCGGCCCGTAGGCGTCCAGCAGGTGCTGGATGGTGCCGAGGTCAATGGTTCCGTTCTCGTCCTCAAGCCCCCAGGTGCCCTGCGGGAAACGTCGTGATCGGCTGGCACTTGCCGGAATACGTCACCGAGCAAAGGTCGGCCATTTCGTTGCCGCACTGGTCGGCGATGCTGAAGTAGAAGGTGCGCCCAAACGTGTACTGGCCGTCGCCGTCGGGGTCAGAGCATTCCCACAGCGCCGTCCAACTGTCCAGCGTCACCACGAGGTCGTGGCCGCTGCACAGGTCGTAGATGCCGCCCGCACCGAGCATTTCGTCGATTTTGTCAGCGAAGTCGTATGCTTCCGGACAGGGCACGTCCTCAATGCAGGCAAGGTCGGTCACGTCCACGTTGTCCGCCGTGCCGCTGGGGCAGTTGCCAGCGGGCGGCTCGTTGTCGTCGGCAAAGTAGGTGAGGCTCCATGCATGGCTGTGGCCGCCGCAGTCGGTGTACACGTAGGTGAAGGTGCGGACGCCGGAGCAGCCTTCCTCGGATATTTCCTCCGTCACTACCGGCCCCGAGGCCACTATCTCCTGCCCGCAGTTGTCGTAAATCGTCGGCGGGACGGGCGGCTGGGCATAGTCCAGGCAGGCCACATAGTCCACTTGGTCGGGGTAGACGAAGAAATCGGCGGTGTACTGGAAGTGGTAGGTTGTGCTCCAGACATGGGCGTTGCCCTCGCAGTCGAAGTACTTCCAGGCGTACTGGCGGCTGGCCTCGCAGCCACCTGCGTTGTTGGTGCTGGTGATGGTCGGGCCTATCGGGTTGAGCAGCTTGCCGCAATTGTCGTGTACGACCGGCGGCACTGGGCTGCATGGCGTTCAACGGGCATTCCACTCGTCTCCGTACGCTAGCGGGTACCACAAAGTCGAGGTACTCGACGGTGTAGATAAACGTCCAGTCCGAATTGCCCTCGCAGTCCGTATAGCGGAAGGTGTAGTTGCGATTGCCTTCACAGCCGTTTTTGGGGGTGACGTTGATCAGCACAGGAACAAGCGGTACACCGCAGTTGCTCAACACCACAGGTGGCGTGGGCTGTACGTCCGTATCATCGGGGCAGTCCACCGTGGCACCGCCATTAGCAGGTACACCGAATGGTTGCACTTCAACCATGTACACGAAACTCCACTGGGCCGTGTTGCCTTCGCAGTCCGTGTAGGTCCAGGTGTACGTCCTCGTGCCCTCGCAGGTCAGCGGGTTGGGCACGTTCACAATCACCGGGCCAGTTGGCGTCAAAACCTCTCCACAGTTACTCATCACAGTTGGTGGCACTGGTTGCGTGGCTTGGGCAGGACAGGCGACTGTGGCAGCCCCGTTGGCAGGCACCGTGAACGGATTGCGCTCGACGATATAGGTAAAAGTCCAGGTATGCGAATTGCCCTCGCAGTCGGTGTACGTCCAGGCATAGGTGCGGGTGCCCTCGCAGGTCAGCGGGTTCGTGGCATCACAATCGACCGGGCCGGTCGGTGTGATCGGCTCGCCGCAGTTGCTGTTGACCACGGGCGGCACCGGCTGCGTGGCCAAGGCCGGGCAAGCCACCGTCACTGGAGCTGGGTTGGCCGGGAACGCAAAGTCATTGCGCTCAATGGTGTACACAAAGCTCCACGGGTGCGAGTTGCCCTCGCAATCGGTGTACGTCCAGGTGTAGGTCTTCGTGCCCTCGCAAGTTGGCGTAGCACCAATGACCGGGCCGGTCGGCGTAATCGTTTCGCCGCAGTCGCTCAGCACGATGGGCGGAACTGGCTGAGTAGCCAAGGCCGGGCAAGCTACCGTGCGTTGCCGTTCGCCGGAACGGCAAAATCGTTC
>JADJYH010000064.1 GCA_016719855.1 Saprospiraceae bacterium
GAAATGAAATACCTGAACCACCTCCTGACATTGGAAACCAACCTGTCTTTTAGATGGCATCAGCAGCTTTATCCTGAAACCAAAACGGCCTATTCTTGCACGGATTTTTTAATAAACAAGACACCGTAGAAAACTATGTATGGGACATGAGCATCAACGACTGGTTCAATGTCCAATCCGACAGCTACGAATATGATGACCTTCAACGCCTGAGCGCCAAAGAAACTGTACACCATTTCCAAAGGCAGAAGAGGGCGTTATCGATTTTGATTACGCTTATATCGAAGATGAAAGCCTTCGCCCATTGGAGACAAGTTAATTTCTGGGATATACACACGATAATTTTCTGGTGGACGGCAAAAATGTCACTTCTACAGCGGCGGCGTATGGCTGCGCCATACATTCCCAGCCAGTTTATGCTTCAAATATGTCGTCCGAATCCGACGACCCGGTTTGCGCAGATTCAGTTGGAAAGCGAGGTATCCGGTGCAGGTGTTCGACGGTATGGGAAGGCTCGTGCAGTGGCAGAACGATGAAAGCGGACAAGTCCGGCCTGGACATGTTTGAACTGCCTGCCCGGGATTTACACAATCCGTGCGCTTGACGGCAGTAAATACTACGTTGGTAGGCTAATAAACAATAATTTTTCATCGCCCGATTGGCCCGGGGCGTAAACCGCCGGTTTTAACCGCAAACCGTTGAAAATCAATTTATCATTAAAAGCAGATACCCAGAAGTCTGCAAGAAAACCTGTTGTGTTTACCTAATCGTCTCGTTGTTTAACCTTTTTAATAAAGCTTTTGCCAGCAGGAACTCAAGAGGGTCTTTCGCCACCATTGCAACCGCATTGCTAACCAGCTCCTCCGGACCCACTACTGCTCATCCTGGTACGCAGGTTTGCACTGCCAGGATGGTCAAGGGACCAATACCTCAATGACCATTGACAAAAACATATCCAATCATCTTTAAAAACAATCTAAAATTATGAAAACGAATTTTGAAAATCAGCCTTTTGACCCTGGTGGTCAGTGCTTTCAGCATGTTCACCTTCACTTCCTGCGACAAGGACGACGACACCCACTCCGATGTTATCAAGACCAAAATTGTGGGCGCGGGACTTCACTTCCTTCAAGGTAGATAACTCCGAGTACATGGGCGTCATCGTTGATTCTGCTTCCGTAACTTTTGAGGCGTTCACCGGTGCTCAAGGCGACTTTGAGCAGAGCATCGTTTACGCTGACGGCGAACAAGAGGAAATCAGCGGCAAGTACACCGTGGACGAAGCCAAAAAAGAGGTGAAAATGACCTACGATGGTGACACTGAAATCGTGAAAATCACTTTCACCACTTCCGACAAAATGGAGTGGATAACCACCCAAGACGGCGAGCAAGTGGTTGCCAAGACCGAACGGCGTGATTGAAGTTTGTTCCTCTGAATTGGCTGAAACCATTATTTTAGCCGCAAAAGTTGGACTTTCCGGGCTTCAAATCCCGGAAAGTCTTTTCACCTAAATTTCGCTCACATGAATGGGCCAAACATCCATAAAAGATTTCCTCGATGGCATTGACAGGCTTTGTTTCCTGAAAAATGTCGTCAAAATCCCAACATCATCGTTGGCGATTACACGTACTACGATGATTTTGAGAACGTCAGAACTTCGAGAATAACGTGAAATACCATTTCGATTTTATCGGTGATAAATTGGTCATCGGCAAGTTTTGCATGATAGCCTCCGACGTGAAGTTCATCATGAACGGGGCGAACCACATGACCGATGCACTTTCCACCTATCCGTTCGCCATATTTGGCAATGGCTGGGAACATGCCATGGACGGCAAATCCTATCCGCAAAAAGGGAATATCACCATCAGCAACGACGTGTGGATTGGCTACAACGCTACCATCATGGCAGGCGTGACCATCGGCGACGGGGCAATTATTGCCACCAATTCTACGGTGGTAAAAGACGTGGAGCCTTATTCGATTGTGGGCGGAAACCCGGCGTCGCTTATCAAGAAACGCTTTTCAGATGATACCATCCAAAAATTATTGGAGATAAAGTGGTGGGATTGGAGCATCGAAAAATTGACGAAAAATCTGCCATATTTGACCTCCAATAATATTAAGCAATTAATCGAAAACGCATGATTATGGAACGGAAAGTAATTCTCTATATCGCCATGAGCCTCGACGGCTATATTGCCAAACCCGATGATGATTTGGGGTTTTTATCCATCGTTGAGAAGGAAGGGGAGGACTATGGTTACTCGGATTTCGTAAGCACGGTTGACGCCGTGATTTTGGGTCGCAGAACATACGACAAGGTACTTTCCATGCGGCTTTTGATTTCCCGCACAGCGACAAGGATGCCTACATCATCACTCGGACGCCGAGGAACCCATTGGTTCGGTGAAGAGTTTTACACGGGCAGTTTGCCAGCGCTGGTTGCCAACTTAAAAGCCAAGCAGGGCAAGCATATATTCGTGGACGGTGGCGCAGCGATTGTCCATGAATTATTGAAGCATGACCTCATTGACGAGTTTTATATTTCCATTATTCCAATACTGCTTGGGGAGGGCATTTCGCTTTTTAAAAATGGGCGACCAGAACTAAAGCTCAAACTTATGAGTACCAAGCAGTTTGATACGGGACTTGCTCAGTTGCATTATGTGAAATAATGCCCAGTGAACTCCCATTTTTCATCAAAAAAAATACAGCCATGAAAGCATTCCAAATTTTCCTGACGCTCGTCATATTGGCGAGCCTCTTTTCCTGCAAGCCCGCCGAAATTGCCATTGACCCCACGCTGGAAGCCAAGGCAATGTCCGTAAAAGGGCGGCAAGGGCTGCAAATTGAGCCGTAATCCGCCACGGTGAGTTCCAAAACCGACAAAGTACGCCGGGGTTGGACGAAAAGCTACGACGTTCCTTCGTCGTGCGCTTCCGGGGTGCGAAGCAGAAACTGAGCTTCATACAGTTCGGCACGGACGGCCAGCAGGCGGAAGTCGCCTGCATCAGCAAGTTCAAGAGCACAGAAATCCATGACGGTGCGGGACTACTTCAGCGTCCCGATTGACATTGATAATTTCTTTGCCGGAAACATCACCTTCGGTGAAAACCGCCCGAACTGGGACTTCATCCTCTACAACCCCAACGGCGATTTCCTTCGGGAGCAAGCATCGGCTGGCTATGCCCAGAACGGCACAAAACGCATTGACATTCAAGCGATTAGAGGCTTGAAAGGGCAGTAGGGATGGCTAGAAGTCACAGTTGCGGGTCACGAATTCCGTTACGGAGGCAAGGTCGTGGGCGCTGTTTCGACCATCAACAACGGCAAGGTCTGGATTGACGAAAACCTTGATGCCGAAACGAAAACGGTCATCGCTGCCGTGGCCACTCGGCCTGCTCCTGCGGCGGGATGGAAGAGGCAGCGGTGGATGCACAACTAATGCTCACCAACATCCAAACATCATGATAGCAGTCCATTTGTTCCTTTTGGCGGGCTTGTGTTTCGGTTGAATTGGAAGAAGCGGAAGGGAGGAGTAGAGGTAATGTTTCGGGGGTTTGCGATGGCGGGGTGTTTTAGCACTAAACTTCATTCGGAGAACTGAACTTCCATCTTGCACTAATGTGTCTGCGAAGCACGGAGTCCCCGCTATCGCAAACCCCTTGTTATCGGTAGTTCTTCTCTCGTCCATCAATGGAATAATTTTAATTTTTGTCTGTCAGCCCCAATGTGTTCGCCTATTAAGTTTGAAATGTCCACAACTGCACCGTGCTGAATAAATACTTCATAAAATCTGTGTGGGTTGTTGCCCCAATAAATCATTGCACAAGCCATTGGTGCTCCTTTGCCGATGTCTTGTCCGTTTTCTAAAAAACGAAGTCTTGTGTCATATAAGAAACAAATTGATTTTGCTTTTGTGAAAACATATTTCTTCCAATGTGCTGTATTTGCCGCAATAGGAACAAGTGCTAAAACTTCTGAATTATATTCTTCATTAGCGTGTGCACACCTTGCCAACCAACTTTTGATTGTCGTGCCTCTGTCCTTGTCAATGCCGTAAGGTGGATTTACGTAGATGGTCGGAAAGTTCCAACTCTCTTTAAGTCCGTCAGTTGGTAGCCGATATTCTGTCAGAGCATTAACAATAGAATACTCATTTGAACAAGGGTCTAAATCAATGTGTCCGCCAAATACTTCTTTTACTGCCTTCACATATTTGTGTGGAGTTCCCCAGCTTTGACTTAATGTATTTATCGTTGTTCCTGCACTCATTATAGAATTGTTTTCCAGTTTTTATTTTTCAACTCGTCCAACTCTGCCTGCAAAATAGTTAATGACTTTTTGCTTGGCGAAATCACATTGAACCACTTCTCAACAGATTTGATGTTGTCTTTGAAATATTTCAAAAGAATCCTGTCTGCCTCAATATTCATTTGAACCTTTGTGAATTGATTTTTCTTTTTCCCTTCAGTATAGCTTAACAAAAAAGTATCTTTTAAAAATTGATGTTCAAGGATTGGGTTCATTAATAATTTGTCAATAAAATCTGATAAACCTTGGTCTGTTAAGAATAGTAGCCAATCGTAAGATTGTGCCAAAACCATAAGTTCCTTTTGGAAAGACTCCTCACTAAAACTCAATTCACCAGTTAAACTTTTTTTAATCCAGTTGCCGTGATTGCTGACAACTCCAACTGTCAAAATAAATTTCCTCAATAATTCTTTGTCGGAAGAATAGATTACTTCTTCCATTAAGTCCACATAAGGTTTGATAATGTATGAGCCGTCACTTTTATAAATGATGCCTTGCATCTCTCCTGATTCGGAACGAATTTTTTGAAGTGAAGAAGCCATTCTTGCAACATAAGCACCTTGCTTTGCTTTCTCAATTGTCTGTGGCCCTTTGGTCATGCCTTCTTCAACGCCGACTCTTTTGCACTCAAACATTGCATAAGGTTTTCTGCTTTGTTCGTAAATGTGAAGTTCTAATTTGTCGCCCATGTCGGACTTGATGCTACACAAAAGAAAAGATGATTGAGATGTTGCAATAGTGCAAGCATTGCGAAGAATACCATTGCTTAAAAGAATGTTTGACTTGCGTTCCAAACCAACTAAGTCAAACCCTGTTGCATCAAGTGCCTTCAAAATCACATTTGAAGTAATTGATTTTGCGGACTTGTCAATTGAAAGAAACGAACTTCGAACTATTGGATGAAGCGAATACTCAACATTGTGAGTAATGCTTGGATTGCCATATTCGGAAAGCCCTCGTTCAATGGAAATTTGATTGTTAAGCCCCCAAGTTTTGAGAAGATAATAAGTTACAATTTCAACCAAAGTCCCCAACGCTCTACCAGATGCCTTCTTCGGGTCTTTGGTATGATTGAATACTTCGTCTGCTAATAATTTTTGAAGTTTATCTACTGATTCGTATGCCATATTTTTCGTTGTTCAAAGATAGGTTTTTAGTCGGTTCGTTGTTCGTTTTTTTTTGTCTGTCGGTTGAAGGTTGCATGGTCGGTCGCAGAATTACCGATAACTAAATTAATTGCCGCTACTCAATACCGCCTATCCCCCTTAAACAGGTAAAGAACCGCCATTGAGCGCCAACAATCCCGCAAAAATAGTTCATTTCACAAACAATCACCGCACTTGTGGCGTCCAAATCCTAAATCAACCATGCCCACCCATCCCCCCTACTTCGACACTCTTCCCGCCAAAATCGCCATTCATCGCCAAACATTTCCGCACAGCCAGTGTTTCGCCCTAATTTTATCCCATGAAAAAAAGCCGATGCCCAACGCTGGGCGCAGTCGGCAACCAAAATGGGATGAAAAAGATTTACGCCATATTCGTTACACTGGTGCTGATTTGCGAGATGTTGACGGCACAGGGCAGCATGGACAGCCTTTGGCGGGTTTGGCACAACGCCAGCCTGCCAGACACCACCCGTTTGGATGCCTTGCAGCGGTTGGCATACAGCTACGTCAACAACGACCCCGATTCCGCACGGGCTATTGCGGAGGTGCAGTTGGCGTTTGCCCAAAAAAGGAATTGCCCCGCTGGCAGGGCAGGGCGCTCAACACCATCGGGCTTAGCCATCGTTTTCAAAGCAATTTTGCGGCGGCATTGCAGCGCTACGAGCAGAGCATCGTCCTGCTGGAACAGGCGGGCGACGGGAAGAACCTCTCCGCCGTGTACGGAAACATGGGCGACGTGTACCGCCTGCAAAGCAATTTTCCGAAAGCCATTGACTGCCTCACGAAATGCCTCAAACTGGCCGAGGAAGCAGGCGACCCCAAAAAGCCGCCGATGCTTACGTCAGCATCGCCACCATTTTCTACGACGACCCCGGCAACAACGAAAAGACCTTGGAATACCTCGAAAAGGCAAGGGTCATTTACGAGGAACTGAAAACTGAGCAGGGTCTGTCGCTGGTGTACGGCAATTTGGCGGCGGTTTACCTCGACCAGGAGGACTACGACCAGGCGCTTTTGTTTACCGAAAAAAACATTGGCGGTGCAGGAAAAATGGGCGACAAACACGGCACAGCCACCACCTTTTCAACCGTGCCACCATCTACGGCTATCAAGGGCGACTGCGGGAGGCATTGGCGGACTTCGACCGGTCATCGGGATTTTCCATGAAATGGGCGACCAGGAAGGGCTTGCAGATGCGTACTACGGCTTGGGCGAACTCTGGATACAGCAGGAACGCTACCCCGTCGCCATCCAGATGTGCAAGAAAGCCCTGCGCACCGCCCGTGAAATCGGCAGTCCAAACTTGCGGGAAATTGATGCCTGCAATTGCCTGTATTTGGCCCACCAAAAACAGGGAAACTACCAACAGGCGCTGGGCTATCTGGAGCAGATGATGACTGCAAAAGACAGCCTGCAACAAAACGAAACAGCCCAAAAACTGAAGCAAATGGAAATCGAGCGGCAGTCGGTTGGTGACAGCTTGAACCTTGCTAAGGAGCGGATTCAGGTCGAAAAAAACCCTGCGTCGAAAAGACCGGAACTTGGGTGTGCTCATGGCGGTCGGGTTGGGGGCACTCGTCGTGGCATTGGCTTTTTGGGGTCGGATGCTGTACTTCCAGCGCCGTTCGCAGCAGTTTCAAGCCCGCTCCGTCGAGTTGGAAAAGCAGCAATTGCTCAACGAAATCGCACTGCTGCGTACGCAGGTGAACCCGCATTTTTTGTTCAACAGCCTGAGCATCCTGTCCTCGTTGGTACACGTGGACGCCAATCTTTCGGAGCAATTCATCGAGCAGTTGAGCCGCTCGTACCGTTATATTTTGGAGCAAAAAGAGCAGTCGCTCGTCACCTTGCGCACGGAGTTGGAGTTTATCAAGTCGTATGCTTTTTTGTTGAAAATCCGCTTTGAGAACAAGTTTGACCTGCATATCGAACTACCAGAGGAACTGCTGGACCGCTACAAAATCGCACCGCTGACGCTGCAATTGCTCATCGAAAATGCCGTGAAGCACAACCGCATGTCGTTGAAAGAGCCGCTGGTGGTCACCGTTTCTGTGGAAGGCAACCAGACTTTGGTGGTGAAAAACCGCCTCCAACCCCGTACTTCTTCGGTGATTTCCACTGGGGTGGGCTTGCAGAACATCATCAACCGCTACGCCCTGCTCACCGAGTGCAAAGTTTGGGCCGGTGAAACCGAGGCGGAGTTTGTGGTGAAAGTGCCATTGTTGAAATAAAAATTAATGTTGAATTCAAATGCATTGAAGATATGAATACCATCATCATCGAAGATGAAAACCTGACCGCCAAGCGCTTGGAAAGCTTGTTGAAAAAATACGACCCGACCATACAGGTACTTGCCATACTGCCTTCGGTCGAGGAGGTTGTTGATTGGCTCGATTCACATCCCGAACCCGATATGGTGTTCATGGACATCCACTTGGAGGACGACCTGGCGTTTCACATCTTCGAGCGGACGAGGTTGCAAGCACCTGTGATTTTCACCACGGCATTTGATGAGTACATGATACAGGCGTTCAAGGTCAACAGCATTGACTACCTGCTCAAACCCATCAACTATGATGAACTGGTGCAGGCGCTCGAAAAATACAAGTCGCTGAAAAAGCAGTTCGCACAGCCCAACCTCGATGTGCTGATGCAGCTTATCGGGCAAAAAGAGCCGCCATTCAAAAGCCGCTTCATGGTCACGGTGGGCACCAAAATCCGTAGTATCGAGACCGGGAAATGCATATTTTTATTCCGAGGAAAAGATGACCTTTTTGGTCACAAAGGAAGGGCAGCACTTGCCCATTGATTTCAGCCTCGACAAACTCACCTCACTCTTGGACCCGACCGATTTTTTCCGCATCAGCCGACAGTTCTTGGTCAGTTTCCAATCCGTACAGGCGGCGCATGTGTATTTCAAGGGCAAACTCAAGCTCGATGTGCTACCCAAGTCTAAACTGGAGGTGCTCGTCAGCAGCGACCGGGTGACGGATTTTAAGGAGTGGCTGGGGCGATGATGTCGGCCATGTTTTGAAGATAATAGTGAATTAAATGGTTCGTGAGGTTTTTGGTTTCAAGTTTCAGGGAAAAGTCTACTACATCCATTTTTTATGGGGTTGATTTGCTACTGGACTTTTGACATGAATTTTTTCAATGAGGTCTTGCAACTAATGCCCTAAGAGAGGGTGAATTACAGATTGTTGAAATAATTATTTGGGTTTTGGGAAAACATACCTTCTTCTCAAACCGTCAAATAATTATTTCTAAAATTCATTTGTCGCTAAAAATCAAATCTGTCTGATTTTTTAGTTCAAAATCATGTCAAAAGTCCAGTTTGCTAGCAAAGTCATTTTAAAAATTCACGCCATTTTCAATTGACGAGGGTCCCCGTGAAACCTTAAACTTGAAACCTTCATGAACCATTGGAATTAAAGTCTTGCATTGATGGTGCTTCCAAAGCCGTTCCTGGGCTTTTGTATTTTTTACACCTTTTCGTGTGATAAAATCGGTGACATTTTTTCCCTAATCACATCAACGTGCTATTTCAACCCGGCTGCTGCTGCCCCTATCTTTGCATCATCAATAAAGCATATTAAATCATCCGACTTTTTAAAACCATTGAAAACAATTTTTTCCAATGAAAACGCAACGTGAAAAAATTATACTCAACTACTTCTCCCCCCATAAGGCGATGGACGTCGTTGACCTTTACGCTTGGTTGGATCCCGGCGTCACCATCGTGGAGCCAGAAGGGCTTCCTTGGGGCGGCAGTTACCACGGCATACAAGGCGTTGGCAACTACATGATCAACGTCACCAAAAGCATCCTTTCAGAAATCAAGCTGGATGAGGTGTACTCTTGTGGCGACAAGGTGGTGGCCATTGGCTGGTCGAGCGGCAAGGCCATGAAGAAGGGAAAAGCTTTCAAATCAGGGTTACGCAGTTGTTCACTTTCAATCAGGACAACAAAATCAGCCGGGTAGAATTCCTCTCCGACATGCCCGCCTTTGTTGAATTATTAGAACTCAACCAATCACCGCCATGAACCTAAAGCTAAACCAGAAAATCCTGCCCAGTCCCCGATGAGAGCTGCCGTATCTGTCCGAGAAGGCAGGGCTTGTCGGGAAACCACAGGAGGGAAATTATTGAGTTATTGGGATATTGGGATATTGAGTTATTAATAATTAATCCCCATGCAATAACCCAATATCCCAATACCCCAATACCCCAATACCCCAATACCCCAATATCCCAATAACATCCATTTATTAATTACCATCTTAAATCACTCGACTAATGAAGACGAATTCATTGAAGGCCCTTGTGGCCATGTTCGGCCTATTGGCCACCATCAACATGACAAGCTGTAAGGACGACGATGCACAGCCCGACAATACACAAGTATTGACGGACGGCAATTGGAAACTCACCGCTTTGACCTCCGACCCGGCGTTTAATTGGTTCGGTACGCCAGTGACCAACATCTACGCCCAACTACCAGCCTGTATCAAGGACGACCTCACTACTTTCAAAGAAAGCGGCACTGTCAACTTCGACGAAGGCGCCAGCAAATGCGACCCGAACGACCCACAGACCACCTCTGGCACTTGGGCGTTCAGCACCGACGAGAAGATACTTTCTGTGACCACCGACGGCGAAACCGAAAGCTGGAACATTGAAGCACTGGAAGACGATATATTCAAGGCGCATTATGAGATAACCGAAGAAGGTTTGACCTATACTTTTACGATAACTTTTTCGAAAAATTAATGGTGAAATGAATTTGTGCAGGCGGGGCTGCAATATGTCCTGCCATGCATTTCACTTCAAAATCAGTTATTAAAATCATCAACTAATGAAAACGTTTTCCATCATCTCCACCTGCATCATGCTTGGATTTATCCTGGCCAGCTGCGATAAAAAGAACTCGAAATCCCTATTCCATTTGCGGTTCCAATGACGCCCGAAATGAAGGTCAAGCGTGGCGAATACCTCGTCAATTCGATTGGCTGCGATGACTGCCACTCTCCCAAAATAGACCCCGCACGGGCCTGAACCTGACCCAAAGCTCCGCTTGTCCGGTCACCCTGCGTCACAACAGTTGGCACCTATCACCGACAAAACCGTTCTGAAGGACTATGTGCTGTTTGGGATGGGCCTGACACGCTACCGGTCCCTGGGGAACCAGCTTCGCCGCCAACCTGACACCCGACGACACGGGCATCGGCAACTGGACGGAAGAGCAATTCTTCAAGGCCCTCCGGGAAGGCAAGTTCAAGGGCTTGGACGGGGAGCCGTCCGCTGCTGCCACCCATGCCTTGGTTCGTTTACAAAACCTGAGCGACGAGGATATTTCGTCCATTTTCGCCTATTTGAAATCGCTGCCCCAGTCAGCAACATAGTACCTGCACCGATACCGCCTTCGGCACAGTGAACTTTAAAATTATGATATTGAGATATTGGGATATTGAGTTATTGGGATATTATTTCAATAACCCAATATCCCAATATCCCAATAACTCAATATCCAAACCATATCTAAATGAAAACGAATATCGAATTTCCTGTCATTCGGGTTACTATCATTGCCATGATACTCATAAGGGCATTCCTGCTGACTGCCCAGCACACCATCATTGGCACGACCAATATCAACGCTTTCATAAAAGAAACGCCAGGCTTGCCCAAAACTTGTGAGGAAGCTGCCACACGTGCCTACGGTGCCAACCCGCTCCAACCCGACCACGTCTCGATGGACAGGTTTTACAAGCCCTTTGAGGACAAAGTGAACAACCGCATCAAGGACTACCAAGATTTTGCGAAGCAGAAAATGGGGCAGGGCAACGTCAGCGAAGCAGCCTATCGCCAGCAAACCGAAGCGATGGTGAACAGCAACCCCATCATCGCCAACATGGGTGGCTACGAAAAAAATGAGCAAGATGAGCGAGGCGGAAGCGAGGTCTGCCGCCTTACAGGCCACCGCACAGCACACCGCCGACCCCTTCGCCGCCAACGGCGTCCAATCGGCAGGCATGACGGCGCTGTACCAAAAAATCATCAGCGACCCGGCGTATGCCAAAAAGTTCGAGAAAATGAGCGAAGCCGAAAAAGAAACCGAGCTGCGCAAGTACATGGCAAACGACAAGCCCGTTGCGATAACACCCGACCAAATGAAAGCGCGTGAAACGCAAATGGCCACGCAAAACAGGCAGGTGGAATTGATTCGCAACGCACAGGAAATACAGTTGAAACTGAGTGATTTTATGCAAAAGGTCAGCGAAGTGTCAACTTCGTTTGGTCATAAATTACAGGAAATCGAGCAACAGGGCAGGACGCACGAGGCCATTTCTGCCGAGGTTCAAAAAACGCTACGTGGCCATCCCGATGGTGGAGTTAGGCGAGTACGGTCGTGACCACGACCCCGAGCAAGTAGGCCCACTGCGCATCGAAGAGGCAAGGATGCAACGGGAACGTGCCCAACAGGAGTTGAAGCAAAACGCCGTCGCCCTCGCCGAAGTGGCTGGCGCGCTACCAAATCGTCGTGTCCGAGTACCTCGATTATGTCAAAAACAATGGCGACAAAATCTACGGCGGCACATCGGCAGAAGGACATGATGGAAGGCACGAACACCGAGCAACCGTTGGTGTCCTTCGAGGCCGGGCTAATCGGGATTGCGCTCGAACTGAGCAAATATTCACGGGATTTGACGGCCATTGCAGCACGCTGGGAGGCGAATTATTTGCAGACCATGCAATCGTATGGTGTAGGTAAATAAAAAAACAATTGTTATTGCTTACCACCTCGTCCCAGCGGGACGGAATCTTTGTAGAATTTGCCCAACCCCATGTTTCCGTTCCGTAGGAACGGTATCTGGAGGGCTTTTAGATGCCGTTCCTACGGAACGGAAACCTAATCTGTTGTTGAAGCTACAAAGATGCCGTTCCTACGGAACGTGGTGAACAGTTACAAAGAATTCATCAATCTGTCAATCCAACATTTCAAAATCATGCAATACCAATATCCGCACACCATCACAAACGGGGGTGGCGAACTGCTCACTTTCAAGAGTCGTGTCAAAGCCCTCACGGGCGACTGGCTCGAAGGCGAAAACATCGTCCAACCAGGTTTTGTTAGCCGATGCACGTACACCACCTTCAAGACGAACACCTGACGGTCGTCAAGGGGGGAAAATGGGCGCACAAGTGCTTGGCGAAGCGCCAAAATTCTCCGCCCAGGCGAGGTGCTACCTTCAAAGCGGGCATTCCGCACAAATTTTGGAACGCCGGAACTGAGCCGCTCCTCTGCACAGCTTGGGTCAAGCCAGCCTACAACATGGAATACTTCCTCACGGAAATCTTCAAATCAACGGAAGCCAACGGAGGCAAACGCCCTGGCACTTTCGACGCAGCCTACCTCCTCGACCGCTACCACACGGAGTTCGACATGCTCGAAATTCCGAGCTTTGTGAAAAAAGTGGTTTTCCCAGTACTGTTGTTCATCGGAAAGTTGCTGGGCAAGCAACGGAAGTTCGAGGGAGCGCCAGAGCCTTTGCGTGACTTCCACCCCAAAACAACAATTCAACAATTTAGCAATTCAGCAATCAAACAACGTGAAAATCTCCATCATCGGCGCAGGCATCGGTGGGCTGACGACGGCCATTGCGCTCCGCAAATTCAGGCCCGACATTGAATTGGAAATCTTCGAGGGAAGCCCCGAACTGAAAGCAGCCGGGGCGGGCTTGGCGCTCGCTGCCAATGCGGTTGCTGCGTTTGACCAAATGGGGGTGAAGGACGAGGTGCTGGCGGTGAGCAACGTGCTCGACGGCTTTCGCATCCTGGAGGCCAGCGGCAAGCTGATTACGCAGACGAACAACATCGCCATCAACCGCAACTTGCAGACCATCAGTAACTTTGCCGTACACCGGGCAGACTTGCAGCGGGTGTTGCTGGCGCAAATTCCCGATTTGCCGATTCACCTGAACAAGCGGGTTTGGGACTTCCGTTCGCACGACCACGGCGTGGACATCCGCTTCGCCGACTGTTCGGTCGTCAACACCGATTACGTCATCGCAGCCGACGGCATCCATTCCATTTTCCGGGAAATGCTGTTGCCGACGAGCAAAATCCGATACGCTGGCTACACCTGCTGGCGGGGCGTGACTCTGGCGAAGACTTTCCAGGTTTTAAAACCTGGAAAGTCTAAACCCCAAAACCGCCTCCGAAACCTGGGGCCTTGGCAAGCGCTTCGGCATCGTACCGCTCACCGATGGCCGGATTTACTGGTTCGCCTGCCTCAATGCACCAAGGGCGAAGGACGAACGGTTGGCCGCTTTTGGGAAAAAGGAACTGCTGGAAAATTTTGGCGATTTCCATGCCCCGGTTGCCCAGATAATCGGGATGACCGACCCCACGAAGATTTTGTGGAACGACATCATTGACTTTCCGCCCGTGAATAAATTCGCCTTTGGGCGGGTGCTGCTGCTCGGCGATGCTGCCACGCTACCCTCCCAACATGGGACAGGGCGCTTGTCAGGCCATCGAGGGAGCTGCGATTTTGGGCAAAAAACTGGCGAGTATTGCCGACCCGGCAGCGGCATTCCAAACGTTCGAGGAGGTGCGGCTGGAGCGGACAAGTTCCATCGTGAGCCGCTCGTGGCAATTGGGCAGGCTGGCGCAACTGGCCAACCCACTGCTGGCAAACTTGAGAAACTTTGCCCTGCGCCTCGTGCCGGAAAGTATGAACGAGCGGCAGGTAAAGGCGCTGCTGGACGTGGAGTTCTAAGCTGTACTTTTTAAGAATTACTGATTCGACACCAATGAAAACGACCCCGCCGGGAGTCATCGGGCACTTCGGGCGAGTAGGGATTTTTTGCCCGGTCTAAATCACTCGACCATGTTTAGTTTAAAAATTATCGAACTATACTGGCAGTCGCCTGGTGCATCGTATTGGGAGCTGCAATTACGCTTTTCGCTTCGATGCTGCCTTAACTAATTGGCCAGCTTTACAAAAAGTGTTGCACTGACAATTTAGCTTGAACTATCATTTTTCTAACCATTTGAGAACAAGTTTTTGGGACACAGGGCGCATAGAACTTTGCCCATCAACTTAAAACAATTTTAAACTTTTTAAACAATGAATTCTTTCAAATTTCAACTGAAAACATTCCTTCCGTGCCTGCT
Organism: Saprospiraceae bacterium; assembly: GCA_016719855.1. GTDB lineage: Bacteria > Bacteroidota > Bacteroidia > Chitinophagales > Saprospiraceae > UBA6168. Next base: position 14,666 of record JADJYH010000064.1, read on the forward strand.
TTTGGCAATGACGACCCTCTTCACTTTTACGGCCTGTGAGGACGACAACCCAAAGCCAAAGACCGAGTTTTTTGGTCCTGAAATCAGTGTCGGTGACGGCAAGGCCAAGTCCTTCGTGAAGACCGACAATCTTGGCGAACCCATCGAAATTGGCTTTATGTTCGATGAAAAGGCCCTGCAAAATCTTCCCACTGGAGACCCTCACGGTCACGAGTACAAGCTCAAATTGCCTACGGACGTGGACATTGCTCCGTTCAACCACATCACTTTCGACTGGAACGAACACGGCCACGAGCCTCCAGGTGTGTACGACCTCCCACACTTCGATTGCCATTTCTACTTCATCTCCGAGGCAGAGCGTGGGGCCATTGGGCCGAACGACACCATCCAGTTCAACAAGCCGCTGCCAGCCGAGAACTTGCCACCGAACTACCTCGAAACACCGGGCGGTGTGCCGGGCATGGGCGCCCACGTTGTTGACCTGTTGTCGCCAGAAATCGCTGGTACTGGCGTTTTTACCAAGACTTTCATATTTGGAAAGTACGACGGCGAGCTGGTTTTCATAGAGCCGATGATCATGATGGATTACCTCAAAGGCAAGCCCAATGTCAGCACCCCTATTCGCCAGCCTCAAAAATGGCAGCAGGACGGCTACTACCCAGCGAGCTACGACATCCGCTACGATGCTTCCAGCAAGATGTATAGCATTGTCATGCAAGGCCTGCAGCATTTCCACAAATAGAAATGGTGAAATGAAGCGCTCTCTATGTGAGTAAAACAGGTTTTGCCAAAGACATTAACGCTGTTGATTACCCATAGAATAAGCCATTAGACTACAGACCTCGGAGAGGTCGCATGTTGGGTCAACATGCGACCTCTCCGAGGTCGAGATTGCATTTTGGTGCCGGTTTCTACCAACATGCGACCTCTCCGAGGTCAGAAGTCCGGTCCCACTCATTCTGTGGGTAATCAACAGAGTCATTAACGCTGATAAAAAGGAAGGGCCGACACTGCCAAGTCAGTGGAGTACCCTTCCTTTTTTTCAGTTTGTTTATTTTCTAAAATTGGCAATTTCTGTTTATACTCGCGGCATTTTCCCTTATTTCCCCCAATCAAAAACTGGTTATATCCAAAATTCCGACTTTTTCGCACCTAAGCCAACCCTGCAAATACCAGCTTCTCAGCTTGCAAATATTGTTTCACCAACCAAATATGCATTATGAAAGAGTATTAACGTCGGAATTATTTTAGGTGCTGGCCATTCTGGTTGGCATTGGCGCTGCCACCTATTCATTTTGGAGGTATCCCCAGCTATGAAGTAGTGGCACCAGACTTTAAAGGTAGAGGCGGACAGCGTCATGGTCGCCGAAGGCAAGCGACTCGCTACCATGGTTTTGCAGCCAATGCCACATGGCTGGAAACGGCCAACTGGAAGGCAAGTACATGCAAGACCTGCCCGCCATGTTTGGCAAGGCTTGGACGGCCAACATCACCAAGCATCCACAGTCGGCGCGGGGCGCTACTCTGATGGCGAACTGGCCTACCTATTGCGCACGGGCATCAAGCGTGATGGTGGCTATGCTCCACCCTGGATGCCCAAGTTCCCCTCTCTTTCCGACCAAGACTTTTGCATAGCGTCATTGCTTACCTGCGCTCCGATGCGCCAGAACTGGCCCCTCCGATGTGGCCCAACCCGCTTCGCAGCCTTCTTTTCTGACGAAATTCTTGTGCCGAGTGGCTTTCAAACCGCTGCCGTACCCCACGCAACCCATTGCCGCCGCCCATCACGGACAAAGTGGGCCACGGCAAATACCTCGTTACGGGCAAAGTGGAATGCTTCTCCTGCCACAGCCCCAGCTTTGAAAATACCAATATCATGGAGCCAGAAGACGCCGGCTTTTTCAGTGGCGGAAACGCTATGCCAGACATGGAGGGCAATATCATCGTGACCCGCAACCTGACGCCCGACAAGGAAACCGGCATCGGCAACTGGACACAGGAGGAGTTCATCAAAACCGTGAAACATGGTCAGCGCCCCAATGGACAGATCGTGCGCTACCCGATGGTGCTTGCCTGGCGCTCACCGACGAGGAGGCATCGGCGATTTATGCTTATTTGAGAACCATCCCAGCGATTCGGAACGACGTGGACAAGGGGGGAATAAAATTCAAAAACGACAGCGTGGCAACTTGCACCGCTGTCGTTTTTTTAGTTACTTCTTCTGATAACTCGCTGGGTTCAGTGCCGTAGGCGTCCACGCTTTTGATCATCCCTTCCACTTTCTTGCGGGCGCTTCGCCGCTTTCCAGCAGGCCGGTGTCCTGCGTGTGGAGTCGTTGCCCTTGCCCGTCCAGCACGATGAGCACTGGAAAACCGAAACTGCGCAAAGCCGTACTGCTCAAACAAGGCATCGTTGCGGTTTTCGGGCTATAATTGAGGTGGTAAAGGACGTAGTTATCGTCCAGCAGCTTTTTTTTTCAGTTCGGCGTCTTTTTCGATGAAATCGTGGAACTTGTAGCACCAACCGCACCAATTGCCGCCGCCCTGCACCAGCACGTGCTTGCCCTCGCTGGCGGCTTTTGGATGGCTTGCGCAATGTCTTCCGTAGCATTGGCTTCAGGATGATAGAGGTTGCCATAGGCTTTTGAGCCAGCAAACTGTTGGATGCGATGGCGAACAGGGTGAGGATAAAAGAGGTTTCGGATGGATTTCATGGTCGGATGATTTGGTGAAATGATGGGTAAAAGTAGTCATTGCACCACTTAAAAACCCATACATTTCACCACCTCATGTTGATCCAATTATGCCATTGCCATCACCGATTTGAGTTCCTGTGGCAGCACGGCGATGATGTCGTGGATTTCGCCTTCCGAAACATGGTTTTTGATGACCCGGAAGACAGCCTGAATGGCTTCCTTCACTTCGTAGTCGGTCACGAAATCGTAGTTGTTGTCAATGCCGTCGGACTCCCTCACCGCTTCGATGAAGTCGTTCAAGTGCCGCATGCGCTTGCCTTCGTTGTTGATTTTCCAGCCGTCCACGTAAATGGCCTTGATGAGCATGGGCAATTGGGAAATCAACTGGAGCAGATTCCACCGGCGTAACCAGGTTCCGAAAAGCAT
>JADJYH010000065.1 GCA_016719855.1 Saprospiraceae bacterium
GAGTATATTGAATATCAAAAAGTCGTGGTAGCCCTTTGTGTCAAAAAGTCGTGGTAGCCCCTAAAGCGGGAAAACCTTTGACGACGACAGTTTTTCATAGGTGGCGACCAGTGAAAGTATTGAATCGGATTCCATCAGCTCCTCCAAAGAGGCCCCCTTGAGTGGCAACCGGTTCAAGATATGTTCTTTGTCATTGCGGAAGATTAGGAGATTGCTCTCTTTGCAAAAGGTGATTTGCAGCTGGGTTTTCGGAACGGCATCCTTGAGGTAGTAACGCTGCCCGCCAAGGCTGACCATTTTGCCGGAGCTGACCACCCTGTACCACTTTCCCTCGGAAAGCAGCGTGCGTATCCGTTGAACGTCCAGCAGTTGGTGCTCTTTCTCCATCGCTGTATGGCGTCCCGAGTGGGCGGCGGCGGGGAAGGCCTGCAACGGCGCTTTACCGCCGTGCGACCTGCTGGGAAACTTTTCGTTCATCCGCCGTCGGCGCTTTTGGCAGTGCTGGAAGAACTGTTGCCAGTTCTCGAAGGACTTTCCCCTAGAGGCTTGTCTTTCCATCGTATGGTGCGAACGCTCGACGGTGGCCTGCTGGGCGGGCGGGGCCTTTTCGATGAAGCACAGCCCCACGCCCAAGGCGGTCAGCCACAGGTGCAGCCGGCCTGGGAAGGGCGAGCGGCTGGTGTTCTCGATGAAGACGCTGTCCTTGTCCACCTGTACGCCCTGTGGCAGGCCGGACTCGGCAAAAGCGAGGCGGAACGCCCATTTGTAGTGGACAGTGGCCGGCTGGCTGCTCTGGTTCTTCACCGACACGGGGAAGGCCATGCAGTGCTTCTTGGACAGCCCGTCCTTCATGCTGATGGTCGCTTGGTGGCCGATGCCCTTCACCTCGGTGGCGCCCTGTGCGTCCATCTCCCACACCTGGTGGACGGCCTTGGGCTTCTCACAGGGCTTTGACGGGAATTTGCCCGCAGGCTCCCGGGGCTTGATGAACCCTCCCCGTTTCAGGTACCGGTTGACGGAACTGGCGCTCGGCAGTTTTTCCCTGGCATAGGAAAACTCTTCCTCCAGCTCGACCAAAATCATCAGCGCACCCCAGCCCTCGTTGTCCTTGCGGAGCTGCTTGACCTTGACGCACAGCTCCGCATCGAACGTGCCAAGGGCACCGCTGGGTGGCCGCCCCATCGGCGGGGCCGCAAAGCCTTTTTTTTATATGCTGCCGCCACTTGCGCACTGTCTTGATTGACAGGCCGAGTTCAACGGCCATTTGCCGGCTTGTCCATCCTTCTTCCGCTTTGGTTTCAATGAACTTTTTTTCCTCCAGTGTAGTAATCCGCGCCATGCTTTGTTTTTGATATAAAGCTACCACGACTTTCTGACACAGGGGGCTACCACGACTTTTTGATATTCAACAATGGTGAATAGAACCAGTTCATTTGCCAGAAAAGATGGGGCGGCCTTCAATGGGCTTGCCCCATCTTTTTTTTTTGGTAAAAGGGTGGTAATGTTGAAACTCGTTTTACCTTTCGAGCAAACAAAATTGGTAATATGGAAAACAGAGTCTTAGACGACGGAGCATTTGAAAATGGCGTTTTGCCCAATCAAAACAAGCCGACCCTCAGCTTCTGGCAAATCTGGAACATGAGCTTCGGCTTTCTCGGCATCCAGTTCGGCTGGGGCCTGCAGATGGCCAACATGAGCAGCATCTACCGCTACCTCGACGCCGAACCTGACCAATTGCCCATCCTGTGGCTGGCCGCCCCACTCACAGGGCTTATCATCCAACCCATCATCGGTTATATGTCGGACCGAACGTGGAACAGGGTCGGACGACGGAAGCCTTATTTCCTCACGGGAGCTATTCTCGCCTCTATCTGCCTGGTGCTCATGCCCAACAGTTCGGCCCTGTGGATGGCCGCTGGCTTGCTCTGGATTCTCGACGCCAGCATCAACGTTTCGATGGAGCCGTTCCGGGCCTTCGTTGGCGACATGCTGCCTGCAAAGCAGCACACGATGGGCTTCACGATGCAGAGCTTCTTCATCGGCCTCGGTTCGGTCATTGCTTCGGCATTGCCTTTTTTGCTCCGCAATGTGTTTGGTATGGCGCCAAACGAAGGGGATGTCATCCCCGAAAACGTTAGGATTTCGTTTTATATCGGGGCCGCTGCATTCCTGGGTGCAGTGCTTTACACCGTGATTCGAACAAAGGAATACCCCCCCGCCGACATGGAGGCATTTCGAAAAATGAAGGCAAAAAGCGGCAATGCCATCACTGCCACTATTGATGGCTTTAAAGAAATAATCGGGAACATCGCCAACATGCCGAGGGTGATGCGACATTGACCATCGTACAGTTTTTCACTTGGATGGGCCTGTTCCTGATGTGGTTTTTCTTTGGCGACGCCACGGCCACGTATATCTTCCATGCTCCGGGCCCCGACTCCGACCTTTACAAGCAAGGCTCCGAATGGGCTGGGCTGATGTTCGGTGCCTACTCCCTGGTGACGTTTCTCGTTGCTTTTTTGCTGGCACCAATCGCAGACCGCATTTCAAAGCCTAAAACCCACGCCATTTGCTTGACACTGGGCGGTCTTGGGTTGTTGCTGGTCGGAGTTTTCACCAGCAAATACCACCTGATTTTGTCAATGATTGGCGTTGGAATTGCTTGGGCCAGCACGGTTTCCATGCCCTACGCTATTTTTGCGAGGCATTTGCCTGCTGGCAAATTGGGCGTTTACATGGGTATCTTTAACTTCTTCATTGTCATCCCAGAGATTTTGGCAACCTTGTTTTTTGGCAAAATCTTGAGAGCATTTCTTGGGCAGCAACACGCTCTACGCCATCATGTTGGCAGGTGGGATGTTGCTTTTGGCCGCAGTGCTTGCGCTCCGGGTGGAGGACAAGGATTGAGAAGGCATTTTTCAGCAAACAAAAAAAGGCTGCACCTGAAATCAATCAGGCGCAGCCTTTTCATTTTGCCTAAAACCGAAAGGGTTAAAGCCTGCCAATCATCAAGGTCTTCGCCACTGGACGGCGACCAGCTACGTTAATCCAGACAACGTAGTGACCTTCTTTCAAGTCACGAATGTCCATCTGGTAGTATTTGCTGTAAATCTCGTCCAGTTGAGTTCCTTCACCCGGAGACCCAAGCCGTTGAAAATATGGATTTCAGCTTGCTTGCCGAGAACGGATTCCAAATTGACATTCACAAAACCATTGGCTGGATTCGGGAACAGTTGATAGTTCACCATGTCGTCGAACACCAACTTTTTCACCTCAGAGTAGGCGATGTTGCCATCAGCCCGGTGAATTGCGATGCGGTAGAAGTTGTCGCCTACCAACGGGGCTACGTCAAAATCCTCATAGTTTTCGTTGGCAGCGCCGCCTCGGGAATCAAACTCGGAGATGGTTTCGAAGTTTTGGCCGTCGGCGGAGCGCTCCACCATGTAAGTGTTCACGAAGCTGCCGCCATCGTGGCTCCAGTAGAGGCTGGTGTGTTCCAGCTGCTTGTCCGCCTCAAACGTGAAGCCTTGGCTCTGGCCAATCAGGTATTGGCCCGATTTGTAACCAGCATCGCAGTGGTCAAAAATTTGGCCGGACACCAAGCTGAAGGCATCTGAATGGCCACTCCAGAAGTCAATATCACTGTCCTTGGTATCGTCCGAACCAGCATGTTTGGTGGTTGGTATAAAACCGCCCGGCGTTGAGAAGGCCAGCTTGTAATTGCCTGGTTGCAGGTTGTCAAAATCGAAGTCGCCGTTGCTGTCGGATACCTTCCAGCCAAGGGAGTTGCCATTGTGGTCACGCAGGTTGACCCAGCAACCGGCGATGCCACTGTCGTTGCCGTCAAAATAGCCGTTGTTGTTCTTGTCGTGCCATACCTTCTTGCCAATTTTGCAGTAGCCGCCACCGCCGTTATTGGTGCCAGCGCAAGTGCAACCGTCAGCTTGTACCACGTCGTTGGTGGTGTTCGAGTTGCCGTCGTTGCAAGTCGTTCCAGGGGTTGCTGGGTAGGCTGCGTTGTTCGGTTGGCAGTCGTTGGCGTCGCAAACGCCATCATTGTCAGTATCTGAAGAGAAGTTGGTAGCGCTTCCCAACCTGAAATTGAAGTCGCCATTGCTGCTGCCACCGTAGGAGAACCAGCCTGAGGCCCCAAACACGTTTTCTTGCAAGTTGGCACCCGTACCCACTTGGAAGGCGGGGCCATACTTCGTGATGTTGTAGGAACCAATTGTGCCGGAGAAATTGGCGTAGTAGTACCAGCCTGAACCACCACTCGTCACGCAAAGTCCGTAATGCGGACTGTTGGATGGAGCTATGGTGGTCTTTCCGGTGAAGGTAATGTTCACGTTCTTCGTGGTGCTACCTTTTTTAACCGTACCCGTCAGCGTTGCCGTGCCGTTGTTCAACTCCTTGAATACCAAGTCGGTACCTGCTGTATAGCACTCGCCGGAGCCAAAAGTTATTGCATAACTGCCACCACACCATGAGCCGCAGTTGTCGTAGGTGTTTGTCACGGTGCGCTGTGTTCCACCCACGCAGTTGTTGACTGGTGTGCCAGCACAGCCGCAGCCATCAGCCGTTACCACATCGTTGGTGGTGTTGGCGTTGCCGTCGTTGCAAGACGAGCCGGGCGTTGCCGGGAATGCCGGGTTGTTCGGTTGGCAGTCGTTGTTGTTGCAAACGCCGTCGCCGTCCGTGTCGCCACCGAGGTTGGCGCATGGGTTGCCGCCAGTGACCGTTACCGTTGCTTGTTTTTCACAAATCAAATTGTAGCCAGCGGTGTAATACTTGGCGTAAACATAGTAGGTTCAAGGTCCAATGTTGATAGTTTGCGAAGTGCCACAGTCAGCGAAGCAACTGAACTGCTGCTGCCAGCTGTTGAGCACCTGCACCGAAGAAATCGGAGCGGCGCCAAGGCCCGTTACCACGATAGTGCCATTGCCAGTTGTGATGGTGATGCCAGTGTTGCAGTCTGGGCCTGGTACTACCGGTGTTCCTGCACAGCCACAGCCATCAGCCGTTACCACATCGTTGTTGGTGTTGGCGTTGCCATCGTTGCAGGCGAACCGGGCGTTGCCGGGAATGCCGGGTTGTTCGGTTGGCAATCGTTGTTGTTGCAAACACCATCGCCGTCGGTATCGCCACCGAGGTTGGCGCATGGACTGCCGCCAGTGACAGTTACAGTCAATTGCTTTTCGCAAATCAGCGAATAGGATGCCGTATAGTATTTTGCAAAAACATAGTACGTACCCGCTGCAACGTTCACCGTTTGGGTAGCACCACAATTTGCGAAGCAAGCATACGCTTGTCCCCAGCCCGCATTGAAGATGTTCACGGAAGAAATGGGCGCACCGTCAAGGCCAGAGATGGTGATGGTGCCATTGTCTGCGGTGATGCTGATGCCATTGACGCAGTCAGGGCCGCCGCCACAGTCGGTCGTCAGGCTGATGATATTGGACTCCAAGAAAGTTCCACAACCTACCCGGCGAGTGCAGCGCAGGTAACACGTGTTTGCGGAAACAACACCTGGGCTGAGTGTCAAGCCAGTTTGACCGGGGATGATAGACCAATGGGGGTCAAGGCCCGCCATGACCTGAGCGGCAGATGTGGTAGGATATGAACAGCTTGTCGTGCTTTTCAGCCAGATTGATTCCAGTACACCGCTGCCACCGGATGGGGTAACGCAATCGGTGATGGAAGGCGCAGCCGTGTTGCAGGCAACCGATGTGCTGGAGGCGCAAGCAGTGCCAAAACCAATCGTACCACCCGATGTGACATTGTCGCAAACCGGGACAGGCGTACCCGCACAAGAACAGCCATCCGCTTGGATGACATCGTTGGTGGTGTTGGCGTTGCCATCATTGCAAGGCGAGCCTGGCGTAGCCGGGAAAGCTGGGTTGTTCGGTTGGCAGTCATTGTTGTTGCAAACGCCGTCGCCATCTGTGTCGCCGCCCTGGTTGGCGCATGGGCTGCAATCAGTGACTGTAAAAGAAGTCTGTTTTACAATCTGACAGTTTGGTACAGCCGGGTTGGTGATGGTAGCTGTGACTGTTTTAACGCCTGGTGCATTGAATGAGGCTGTCACTGAGCGTGGGTCAACCGAGGCCAAACCGGCCACCGTATTAGCCGGTTGAATGTCGTACGAGTAGGTATAGTTCGGATTATTTGGCGGAAAGTACGGGTCGTTGGCGTCCGCAAAAATCAGGTAGGAATTGGTTAAGCAGCCACTGGGCACACTGAATGTAGCAGTAAGGTTGCAGCTTGGCGTTCCCGCACAGGTGCAGCCGTCAGCTTGGATGATGTCGTTGGTGGTATTTGCGTTGCCGTCGTTGCAGGCAGTGCCGGGTGTAGCGGGCAGTGCGGCGTTGGTGGGGGCGCAGTCGTTGTTGTTGCAAACGCCGTCGCCGTCCGTGTCGCCGCCTTGGCTGGCGCAAACATTGGTGGAACAGCCGTAAACTTTGATTTCATCTACATCCCAAACGGCATAACCGCTGGTGCCCTGGCGACAGTAGCCGAGGATTTCGACGTTGAAAGTTGTCTGGCTCGTCACCGTAAAATCGGGGTCAGCGGAGAAGTCAAGCGTCTCCAACGACCAAGCACTGGTCGTGGCGATGTCAACTTGCTTGAAAATTTCAGTGCCGTTTTTTGTTACCCTAACGCCATATTTTGAAGGCGGGTCGTTGTCGCCGCTGCCACCACCTACCCAGGTGTATGAGCTTGGCGCCGACTCGTAGAAAGTCAGCTTGGAAAGCGTGGCCGAGTTGCCAGTCGTCGGCTTGATGGTCACGGAGAACTTGTAGGAATTGTTGTCGTTGTTCGACCAAGAGCAACCGTCTTTGATAGCGTGGCACATACCTTCACCACTTTGTCCGTAGTTGCAGGAGTGGTCGCCCAAGTTGGAGAAAATGGAGGCGCTTACCGAGGCAAATCCCGTCGGCGTATTGGTAGCAGCCGTGAACTCATTGTAACTTGAGCCTGCGGAACAAGCGTTCAGGTTCCAGTGTGCGAGTTGGTCGCCGCAGTTTCCCCCACCACCGCTGCAACCTCCTGAGTCGCAATTGTGGTTTTGAGTGTTGGAATTGGTACAAAAATAATTGCTGAGGTAGCTGCCATTGGTTTTGCGGAACACGTATTCCTGGTTGTAGGAAGTGTAACAGCTCCAATTGCCACCTGCACTGATGGTCGCTTTGTAGGTTTCATAGCCCCAGCTCTTTTTGTAAACCTTCATGTCTTGGCATCCAGCGTTGTGGATAGAAAGGGTTACCGTGGCATTTGCCTCGGCTGCCCCCAGCAGCAAGAAGGCACCAATAAGGAGTATAATCATGTTGAGCTGCCTCAACTTGTGACCAATGAATTTGGTCAGACTTTTACACCCAAAATCTGTTTTTAGATGCACGTTTGTTGTAGTGGTTAATAAGTTCATAGTTTACTGAGTTTATGAATAATTGTAAGAAAATCTAAGCTTCAAACTTCTATTTCGCCCATCCAAAATAGAATACAGGACTGGATAATATAGCTAAACAACGGGTACAACGATTACAGGCAAATACCTTAAAATCAAGTATTTGCACCTGAAGAATTTCGGATTCAAGCGATAATATCAGTACTGATTATTTAGTCTCTAATCAAGCTATGATTAGAACGGCATTTCAAATAATCAACTTATAACATAGTTAATAAGTTGGATTTAAAATTTACCTGTACCGATAAGATGACATACTGAGTAAGACTTGGATAAAACGTTGTACTTCGCTAATTTGGGAGGAAGAATTAGGATTGGTGAGACTGAATCAAAGTGCAAAACTAAAAAAGATTATTAATTCCAATAGCTATTACCTGCCATTAAATTCAAAACATGCAATTACACCAAAAATGGTATAAATTGATTACCCAACTTGCATGATTCTTAAAACCTTGATTTACTGCAAGTTGTAAAAATTTATCAACCTTGTTCCAAAAAAAACGCTGTCAATTAATCAACTTCACCCGGCACAAGTACATGTCCGAAGTTAGGTAGAGATACCCATCGCCTCCGATGGCACAGTTGGCTGTTGCCTCGCCGGGATTGATGCGGCCAAGCAGCGTCCCGTCCATTTTGAAAATTAACACGCCACCTGGTCCGGAGGCGAGGACGATGCCGCTTTTGCTTACTTTCATGCCATCCGGCAGTCCCTTTAATTCTTGGCCAACCATCGGGGTGGCATCGTGAAATATTCGGCCATTGGCGACTTTACCGTCCGCTTGAATGTCGAAAATCTTCCAAAGCGCCTTTTCTGGGTCTGAATTGGCCACAAAAAGCATCTTTTCATCCGGCGAAAGGGCGACGCCATTCGGTCGGGTAAGTGTCGAATCTATCAGCTCCACTTTGCCGTCCACGTTCCGCCGATAAACACCTTGGAATGGAATTTCTTTTTGGGTGCTTTTGTCGTGGTCCTTCAGCCCATAAGGCGGGTCCGTGAAATAGAGGTTTCCATTTTTATCAAAAACGAGGTCATTTGGGCTGTTGAATCGCTTCCCATTCCACTTGCCAGCCAAGGTCTCGAAGATGGGTTTGGGCTGGTCAAGCGGAGCAGTCATTCGAGCTACCCGACGGTCGCCATGCTGGCAAACGACGAGATTCCCGGCAGCGTCCAATGCAAGGCCGTTGCCTCCTGGCTCGGTGCTAGTCGTTGTTTCGCCAGTGAAGCCTGACGGTGTGAGGTAGAGGCTGGCACCTTCGCCCTCCTTCCATTTATAAATCTTGTTTTCGGGCACATCGGTAAAAAGCAGGTAGCCACCATTGGCCACCCAAACTGGGCCTTCTGACCAAGTGTAGCCGTCAGCCAACACTTCGATTTTGGCATCGGCGGCGAGTATGGCGTCGAGTTCGGGCGACATCCGCTCGATTTTGCCAATGGTCTTCGTGGCCGAAGCTGTTTCGGTTGTTTGTGTTGAATCGGTTTTTTCTCCGCAGGAGAGGAGAAAAAGCAATGGGAGCAGGAAGTGAAGTTTCATGTGCTTGATTTTTTGTGCCAATGTATAGCTTTTTGAGAAATGCCTCATTTGCTCACCACCAAAATCCAAGTTTCCACGGTTGATTGCCTTGTCAATTGCATGAAATACACGCCAGAAGCATAGTCGCTGAGGTCAAGCAGGAAATCCCGCTGGTGGGCCGTCGGGTAAACGTCCACTAGCCTGCCCGTTGCGTCCACTATCCGCAAATCGGCCACTTCCTCCTGGTCGAGTTGGAGATAAAACACGCCGTCAGATGGGTTGGGGTAAATATGGAGTTCCGGCTGCTGCGGCTTGATTTTTTTGACCTCAAAATCACTAAATACCAAGTCCATGTCCTTCCCGCCGAATGTCACTTCTTTTCCATTTTGCAATACCCCTCGAATGTTCTTGAATCGGATGGTGGTACTGGTGCTGGGCAATACCGCCTTTGGATGAATTATCAGCGCCGAGAACAATTTTTCATGCTCCGAAATGGAGTTGCCGTCATCCTTGAACACGGCAAAATGCAGCTCGCCCGTCAGGCGATTGTGGTCGTCTCGTGTGACGAATGAATGGCTAGGATAACCTGAAAGCGAGGTTTTTGCGGCGTTGATTTGCTCAAAATAGTTGGTGTCAAATTCGAGCGTCAAGGCCAGTCCCACCAAGCTGTCTAGCGGCTGGCTGTTGACGAAAAGGTTGAAAAAACCTTCCGACCTGTCCAGCACCCCATCGTTCAAATCTACGGAGGCGCTCAGGTAAAAATCATCGCCGTCGATGTACTGGTCATTTTCCAAATAATCCTGCCTGTACTTGCCGTAGTGAAGCTTGGTCAGGTTAAAATCTGCGAATTCCACCTTCCCGTTGCCATCGGCGTCGAGGTGCTTGAAGTTGAGGCCGGAGGGCACTGATTGCTGCCAGTCGCCGCCCGGCTGTGGCGTCCAAACATTTGAGGCATAACGAGGTGGGCCAGTTTCCCCAAAGCCTTGCCCCAAAGTCAGCAAGTCGTAGTGGTTGGCGATGCCATCGTTGTTGGCGTCGCCGGGCCAAATGCAGTCGGCCTCGCAACTTGGCTGGATACAGGTATTTTCGGGAAAACCTGCCTCGTACATCGCCTTGATTTTCGGGATTTCGTCGTAAATCAAAGACACCTGCTCCACGTGGTTCAGTTTTGGGTCAAAATGGGTGGAAAATGCCACGTCTATTTTTTTCACCTCGCCATTTTTGAAGGACTCGAAAAGCACCGTGCCCACGCCACGCACGTCGAAAGGAGGCAAGTTTTCGGCGTACTGTGACCAGCCGTCGGGGTCGTTGGGGTCGTCGGGGAAGGCTAAACGGGTCGTTTGAAGGTTTGGGATACCGGGGGCATAACCTGCTCCACCAATGGTCAATGGCGTACCGTCCTTCCAGCTTCCCGTGAGGTAGCGGTAAAACTCGATGGCAATAACTGGGTCGGTCGTGCCTGTTGGTGGGGAGTTTAAAGAGTTGGTGGTAATTTGAAAGCCGGATATTTCTTGGTTCAGGAAGGTGACTGCCTGGGTTGGCGGAAATTCACCGTAAGAATGGATGCCGTCGCAACTTTGCTGGTCTTCAGGCTGCGCATTGTAGGCAAAATAACTGTTCAAATCGGGCGCACAGCCTGCGTAGTCGTCCTTGTGGCAACCAATTTCAATATCCGACCACATCCCGGCGTATACATCCGAATAGTCCCGACCGGAGCGGTTGATGATTTTTTGGGAAACAAAAAGGGTGCTGTTGAGCAGTGGATTGTCGAAGCACCTGAAAGCCCAAGCAGACAGCTGTATTTCAACTCCGAATGCTGCCCCGCCTGTTTCAAGGTGCTGCCCAGCAGCATCGTTGTAAACTTGCCAGACCATTTGTTCAGGGATAACGCCGGGAGCAACCCCCTCCGGCAATGGGTAATCACCTTGGAATGCATTGTACTTGCCGTCTCCATTTCGGTCAAAAAATGGGGCCGCACCATCGGGCATTTCCGGCAGTTGGAAGCCGTTCACCGTACTGAAATAGGGATTGCGCTGACCCGGCCAGCCGATTACTGACAGCACAGGTTGGTCAATGGTGCCATTGTCCTCGTAATCGGCGATATGCTGCTCAACATCTAACCGCTCGACACTCCAAACTTTGTTGAAATGCAGTAAATCTTCCGTGGAAAAAGGCAGTCCAGTGGCGGGGTCAAGCGGGCTGGGGTAGTAATCAAACACATCGCCATTAAGGCCAAAAGTTTGCCCAGCTACCCTAAGTTGCCCGTCGTCATCTATTGCACCAAGCCACAATGAGCCAGTGTAAAAAGTGCCTGGCGAGGATTCATTTTGATAGGGGACTACGTACTGTATATCGTCCTGCCCATCCCAGAACATCGAGCCACCCGCTGCAAAAATGGTGCGGATGTCGTTGGCATGGAAAACAACAGATTCAGTTTGAAAGGTTTGTGCATGAAGACAGTTTGCGGTTAGCAAAACAAAGGCAAGCGTCGAGCAATAAACATTTTTCATAGCTGCAAAATTTAGTAGGTAAAAAAGGGAATTTTATTAGCGGGCAAGATAACATTTTGCCGATCGGCAAACAATCATAATTGAGGTAAAATGTGGGGGACTTGAAAAGATTAGCATCCTATCTTTGCCCGCCCTTCGTCATTCCCGAAGGGAACCAATGCTCAATGAAATACAAATACGACCTCCGAGGCGTCAGTGCCAGCAAAGACGATGTTCACGCCGCCATCAAGCACTTGGACAAGGGGCTTTTCCCATTGTCTTTTTGTAAAATAATGCCCGACGTGGTGGCCGGTAGCGAGCGCCACTGCAACATCATGCATGCCGACACAGCGGGCACGAAGACCAGCCTCGCCTACCTTTACTGGCGGGAGACGGGCGACCTCAGCGTGTGGAAAGGCATCGCGCAGGACGCCCTCGTGATGAATCTGGACGACATGGCCTGTGTAGGCTGTACCGACGGCATCCTCGTCAGCTCCACCATTGGCCGGAACAAGAACCTGATACCCGGGGAAGTTATCTCCACCCTCATCCAGGCGGCAGTGGATTTTGTGGAAAACATGGCGCAGCACGGCATCGGCCTCCACCTCTCCGGCGGTGAGACGGCGGACGTGGGCGACATCGTTCGCACCATTGACGTGGGCTACACGACCTTTGCCCGAATGAAGCGCAACGAGCTGATTGTCAATGATATAAAAGCGGGCGACGTGATCGTTGGACTGGCCAGCTACGGCCAAGCCAGCTACGAGACCGAGTACAACGGCGGCATGGGCAGCAATGGCCTGACCAGCGCCCGACATGATGTTTTCTCCAAAATCTATGCGGAAAAATACCCCGACAGCTTCGACCCGAACACCCCCGGTGAGGTGATTTACACGGGGTCAAAAAAGCTGACCGACACTATTGAAATTGATGGTAAAAAAATTCCAGTCGGCAAGCTGGTGCTCTCCCCTACCCGCACCTATCTGCCCGTCATCAAGCGGGTACTCGACGAGTTCAAAGGGCAGCGCCGCAAGCTCATCCACGGCCTTGTACACTGCTCTGGTGGCGGCCAAACAAAGGTGAAGCATTTCCTAAAAAACAAGCGGGTAGTGAAGGACAACCTGCTGCCCATTCCCCCGCTTTTTGACCTCATCCAAAAAGAATCGGGCACGGGCTGGCGGGAGATGTACCAGGTTTTCAACATGGGCCAACGGCTGGAGTTTTATGTCGGGCAAAAGGACGCACAGGCCATCATAGACATCGCCCGGTCGTTCCATATTGACGCACAAGTGGTTGGTTATGTGGAAGATATGACGGGTGAACAGGTGCGGGTGGAGAGCGAGTTTGGGAGGTTTGAGTATTGAACTTGCAATGTTACTTTTTAGGTAAAATTCGTTTATTGGGTTTTCCACCTAATTTTTTCACCTAAATCTTCAAAAAGGGGGAACTCTTTTTTTTCGCCGCGCCGGGGGGTTCGCCCCTCCTTTGCCCCCCCCCCACAGGAAGGAGGGGGGGGAGGCAAGCCCCGGCCGGGGGGGGGGACGGGGCGAGAACGAGACCCCCGCCGGGCCGGAGGGGGGGGGGCCCAGGCGACCGCCCCCCCACCCAAACCTCCCCACAAGGGAGGGGGGGGGTTTTTTCCGCGGGGGCGGGCGGGGGGCCGGGGGGGAAGTGGGGGGGGACGGGGGGGAAAAAGAAGCCGACCCCCCGGGGGGGGCCCCTTGGGGGGGGGGGCCCAAGGCGCCCCCGCGAAGAAGACCGGCCGCCTCCGGCCACAGCGCACGGCCCGAACCGGGCCCCCGGGGGGGAGGGGGGCGCCGACGAGACGGGGGGGCTCCGGACCCGGCGGGGCCTTTGTTTCCCAGGAAAACGGGAAGCCTTCAACAAAAGCCAAGGGGGCGCCGCCGCCAGACCCTGGGGCGGGGGGGGGAAAGTGGGGGGGGCCAGCGGGGGGGGGGGGGCGGGGGGGGGGCGGGCGGGGGGGGCCGGGGGCGGCAAGGGGGGGGGGGGACGGGGCGCAGAGCGGAGGGGGGAGAAGGGCCGCGGGGGGGTCGGAGGGGGGGGCCGGGGGAGGGCGGGAGGGAGGGGGAAAGCAGGGAGGAGGTTAAAAGAGGCCTGCGGGGCATTTGCTGGGCGTGGGGGGGGGCCGCGGGGGGGGCCCGGGGGGGGGGGGGGGGGGGGGGGCGGGGGGAAAAAGGCCGGGAAGAAAGTTGCCCTGGGGGCCCCCCACCGGGACCCCCCGGCCCCGGGAACCAGCAAGGCGGGGGGGGGGGGCGGGGCCGGGGGGGGGGGGGGGGTCCCCGGGCCCCCGGGGGGGGGGGGGGGGGGGGGGGGGGGGGGGCGCGCCCTCCGCCCGGGCGGGCTTTTTGTTTTGGTCGTTTCATATTAAATTTTTTCGCCAATCTGGCACAGTTTTCGTGTATTCCAAATAAATCTAATCTGACAATGGCGACAAGCATTCTGACGCCGATAGGATAGACAAAAGGAACCTTACCGAAAACAGCATTTTCCAGCGAACACTAAAATTTTACGGCAAAACCCACTTCCTGTTCAAAGTTGGACACCCTGCTTTGCGCCCCAGCGCACGGGCAGTGCTTTGCCTTTGAATCAGCTTGATAAATTTTCGGAAACAAAAACCGTAGTTCCATGAATTGGATGAAACGTCATTTACTCGTACTCGCTTTGTTTTTTGCGGCTGTTGCCCTTCGGGCCGATGGCATTTTCCCGGTGGACACGCTCCATGCCTACTCACTGGACTGCCAGTCCGCCAATGTCTGCCTGCCCATTCCGGCGTCGGATTTTTCACATTACATGATTTTTCAAAATGGCAGTCCATACGCTTCGGGCGTGTCTGGCTGTGATTTTGACACCACCATCACCTATAGCTACAACACGCTGCTGGGACTGGGCAACATGGGGCCATATCACCTTGATGCTTGGACAGTGAACGGACAGACCCACGACGGGATGTTCATGAACATCAACGACTTGGTGGCCATGCTGAACCAGTGGGACCCAACGGGTTTCTGGAGCCACGAGCCTGCCACGTTGAGCATCAAAGGTGGCGCCTCGGGCAGCAGCTACTCTGACATGGGCGTAACGGTGATGCTCAACTCCACCCAGTCCATCATCGGCCTGAACTTTGGGCTGTTGCCGCAAGGCACCGAAATGCAGTTCCAGGCAGGCATGAACTCGATTATTGCCATTGAACTTGCCACTGGCGCAAAGGACACGCTGATGGTAATGGTGGAATGCTTGGTGCTGCCACCACCAGCCTATTTTTACGATACCATCCCGGCGGACAGCCTGCCCTACGTCTTGTGCCTGAACAATTTCAACTTTTTCGGTACGCCAGTGTCCATCGAAAACTTCTGCCCAGGTGAGAGCGGCGAATACGTTGATTTTTACCTCGACGAGAACAATTTTTGCGTGAAATATCAGGGGCTGAAATGCGGCGGCACTGAGCAAGCCTGCATCGTAGTCTGCGACGACATCGGCATGTGCGACACAACCTACCTTTTCATAACGGTGGATGCCTCGTTGTGCCAAGCCAACAGCCGCAAAGTGGTGGACACCTTACTCATCAACTTCGACAGCGTTTATTGCCTTGATTTGAGCAATGTGCCGGGCACGGTCGTGTCCATCGAAAATATCTGCCCGGACGAAAGTGGCGAGAGCGTGGACTTTGAGTTTGACCCCGTTACGAACTGCATTACCTACACGGGGTTTGCCCCTGGCCTCGACCAAGCTTGCTTCCTAATCACCGACGACTACGGAAACACTGACACCACAATACTTTGCGTGTACGTCCGCCTACCGGAGACTGGTACAATTATTGACACCATCGTGCTGGGTTCTAACGAAATCTATTGCGTTGACACAACTGAATTGGCTGGCAATATTGAAAGTATTACAAATATTTGCCCTGATTTTTCCGGCGACGATGTGGAGTTTACAGTTAACAATGTATCTTTATGCGTCGTTGCAAATGGCATTGCCATCGGCACCGATTCGGCTTGTATCGTCATCTGCGATGACTACGGCGTTTGCGACACAACTTATGTGTACATTACCGTTTTACCAGACACTTTAAGCCCATGCGCTAATTCCCTTCCCCGATGCCGTAGATGATACGGCAACTGCACTGTTGAACACCCCTGTAAATATTGACATTTTGGCGAACGATACCCTCGGCAATTGTCTTCCTGTGGAACTGACCGTGCTCGACCCAAGCAGCGGTGGCATCGGCCCGAACCACGGCCTGACAGTGTTGAACCCGAACGAAACGGTGGATTACATCCCCAATCAGGATTTCTGCGGACTCGATACCTTCCAGTACGTGCTCTGCAACCCGGTTGGCTGTGACACCGCCACGGTCGTCATTGATGTTTCTTGTTCAACAGACCCAGGTGACATCATCATTTACAATGGCTTTTCGCCGAACAATGATGGCACAAACGAGGTGTTCAAGATTGAAAACATTGATGAGTATCCAGAAAATAACGTCACTGTTTACAACCGATGGGGAAACTTGGTATTCACAGAAGATGGCTATAACAACACATGGAAAGGCACCTACAAAGGCGCCGACCTTCCCGATGGAACCTATTTTTACCGAATAGACCTCGGCGACAAGCGAAACAAATACAACGGTTTTGTTCACATTCAAAGATAAAATCCATAATTGTTGAATTGTTCCGATTGTTGAATTGCCATTGTGGCGTCCTCAACAATTCAACAATATCAACAATTCGACAATTTCTCAACGTAACCATTCAAAGCAGAATTTTTCAAAATTCCTTCATGATGAAAAAATCATTGACCTTATTCATGTTCGTGTTGCTCTTGGGTAAAATGGCTTTCGCCCAGCAGGAACCCATGTTCACCAAGTACATGTTCAACAGCTTGGTCTTCAACCCAGCCTACGCTGGCTCCAAGGAATACCTGTCGCTGGGCTTGCTCCACCGCTCACAGTGGGTGGAGATTGACGGCGCACCCATCACACAATCACTTACAGCGCATACCCCGCTCCGCAACCAGCGTGTGGGCGTCGGCCTCAGCGTGGTGAACGACATCATCGGCCCAACCCGCACGACCGGTGTCAACCTTTCCTACGCGTACCGCATCCCAATGGGCAAATACAAGCTGAGCATCGGCTTGCAGGGAGGCGTGGAGAATTACGACGCAAACTGGAGCGACTTAATCCTTGATGAAGACCAAGACCCCGTTTTTGCGGACGATGTAAACCTGCTCCTGCCCAACTTCGGCATGGGACTGTATTTCTACAGCGAAAAATTTTATATCGGCGCATCCAGCCCGCACCTGGTTGAGTACGACCTCAGCAAAAGCAACAATGGCGGTCAAGAAATTTACGCCCGAAAAGTCCGCCACTTTTTCTTCACGACAGGAGCAGCCATTCCGCTCAAGGGCGATGCACTTGTTTTCAAGCCTTCTTTTCTCTGGAAAAACGTGGGTGCCGACAAGCGCCTGTCCAAACTGGAGCCTTTCAAGGACATTGGCGCACCGAACGAATTCGACATTGACCTGTCCCTGTTGTTTCAACAGACGCTTTGGGTCGGCGCATCATTTCGTTCGGCCTTCTCCGTAAAGCCTTTCGAAAATCCAGCCCGCAGCTCAGTTGAATCTGCCGATGTTTGGGTTTCGTATTTGCTGAAAAGCGGCTTGCGCATTGGTGCAGCCTACGATTACCCGCTCACCGACCTCAACAAAGTGACCTCTGGCGCTTTTGAATTGATGATTGGTTACGAATTTGATTTCAGGGAAAATAAAGTAATCACACCAAGGTACTTCTAAGGATTGAAGGATTGATGGATTGAAGGTTTCAAGCAACCCAATCCTTCAACCATTCACTCCTTCTTCCATTCAATCCTTCAATCCTTAAAAGAAAGATAGCCATGCGAAATATTCTCACCCCAGTGTTCCTCCTTTTTTTCGCCTTCGGAGCAATGGCACAGGCGGGTAAACTCAAAACTGCGCAGCAAAAAATGGACAACCTCGACTATATCGGGGCCATCGAGCTGTACAACCAGATTTTGGAAAAAAGCGACGACGCCACGGCCAAAATCAACCTCGCCGAGGCATACCGCAAAATCAACGACACACCCAACGCCGAGTTTTGGTACGGCCAAGTGGTGCGGCTGCCACAGGCAGAACCAATCCACAAGCTGTACTACGGCATGATGCTCCAGCGCAACGGCAAATGCGACGTGGCAAGGGAGTGGTTCCAGCAGTTCGTTGACCTCGCACCAGACGACCAGCGGGGCCAGTACCTGCTCAACGCCTGCGACTACGAAGAGGAACTGATGACCAAGAGCGTGTCCAGCTACGAAATCACGAACTGCGACTTCAACTCCGCTTCTGACGATTTCAGCCCATTTACCTACAAAAACGGCTTGGTATTCTCCTCGGAGCGTGACACCAATCCCATAATCCGCCGCACGCACAACTGGACTGGCAACCCCTTCCTCGAACTTTACTACGTGGATGCCAAACAGCAGGGCAGCAAGGAAAATGGTTGCGGCAGCTACACTTTTTAGCCCAGGAGAAGTTCTCCAACGAAATCAACACCAAGTTCCATGATGCTTCCGTGGCCTTTTCGAAGAACGGCGAGGAGATATTTTTCACTCGCAACAACTTCCTCGACGGCAAAAAAGAAGCCGACGACGCTGGCATCATGCGCCTGAAAATCTTCTACGCCCGCAGCGAGGGTGAGGGCAAATGGGGCGAGCTGCAAAGCCTTCCGTTCAACTCCAACGAGTACTCGGTGGCGCACCCGGCACTTTCTGCCGATGGCAACAAGCTCTATTTCGCTTCGGACATGCCCGGCGGTTTTGGCGGGATGGACCTCTACGTTTCCGACAAGGAAAGCGGACGCTGGGGCCCTCCGATGAACCTCGGCCCAGAAGTAAACACCGAAGGCCACGAGATTTTCCCTTACGTGGCACCGGACGGCAAGCTCTACTTTGCCTCCGATGGGCATGTCGGTCTGGGCGGCCTTGATATTTACTACACCAGCTTAAAAGAAGGCGACGTGTGGTCGGCACCAGAAAACATCGGCTACCCGATGAACACCGTGTCCGATGATTTCAGCATCGTTTTCACCGAAGAAGGCACTTGCGGCTTCCTTGCTTCCGACCGGGAAGGCGGTGTAGGCCACGACGATATTTACAGCTTCAAAAAGACGGCGCTTTCTGTTGAGGTGCTTGTTTTTGATGAAAGAACAGAGGCCCCACTTGAAGGGGCTACCGTGTACGTTGCCTGCAAGGAGGATTCGTTGACCACCAACGCCGAGGGCAAGGTTACTTTTGACCTCAAGCTCAACGAAGTTTGCAAACTAACTGCCAGCTTGGAGGACTATTTGCCCGCCGATGCTGAGGCCAGCACCAAAAACCTGTCGCTGACCGACAAACTGGAGGTGAAAATACCGCTGCGCCGCTCCGCAATGTTCGAAGTGGAAGGCGTAGTCTTCGATGCCTTCACCAGCCTGCCGATGGAGGGTGCTACCGTGACCATCGAAAACGATTGTGGCCAGCCGTTGGCGCAGCCTTACACCACCAGCATAAATGGTCGCTACGCCTTCAAGCTCGACATGGATTGCTGTTATAAAATCAAGGCTACGCAGTCCAATTATTTCGCTGGCATTGCCGAAAACGTTTGCACCAAGGGCAAAACGGAGTCGGAAACATTAAAAGAGAATCTGTACTTACAGCCGACCAATACTATCACGCAAAAAGATGATCCTCGCAATCAGCCTAAAGGCCCTGGTGGCCTTGACCCTGACCCTGTTCCTGGGCAACTGGAAACCAATTATACTTACTACGACCCAATCACAGATACTTGGATGGATAAAGAAACAAGGTTGCCTGCACAAGGAAGGTATCCAGATGATAGGGTTTATGAAAAAGGAGTTTTGAAAAGTGGTCCAATTATCCCTGGCCCTACACCTCCAGGCCCCGGTGGCGAGATTGCGTACCTCCTCCACATCTACTACGACTTCGACCAGGCATTCATCCGTGACGATGCTGTGGCTGAGTTGGATAAATTGAAAAAACTGATGGATGAAAATCCGCAGTACATCATAGAAATTGGTTCGCACACCGATGCACGTGGCTCTGGCCACTACAACCAGCGTCTTTCTCAGCGCCGTGCCGAGTCAGTGGTTCGCTGGCTATCCGACAAGGGCATCAATCGCAGCAAGCTCGTGGCCCGTGGCTACGGCGAGCAGGTGAACGTGAACGACTGCGTGAACAACGTGCCCTGCACCGAGCGGGAGCACCAGATGAACCGCCGCACAGAATTCAAGGTCATCGGCTGCACCGATTGTGTGGACAAAGCCAAAATCGTTTCCAAGGAAAATAAAAACGTGCGGGTGGATGAGTGCAAAAGCTGCCCGTTTTAAGACCATGGACTTTAGACTTTAGACCTTAGATGGCACGGGGCCATGAAAAAGCGCTGGGAAATTCTTCCTGGCGCTTTTTCTTTTGGGTAAAAAATGGATTTTTGCGCCGTCAACCGTTGGCGGACTGCCAATTCGGGCAAGCCGACCACCGACCACCGTTTACCGTTAACCGTTTTTTTTGAACAAAATCATCATCGCAATAGACGGGCATTCATCCTGTGGGAAAAGCACATTGGCCAGGGCACTCGGCAATGCCCTCGGCTACGCCTACATCAGCACGGGCGACATGTACCGGGCCGTAACGCTATATTTCATTGAAAATCAAGTGGATATAAACGACAGGGCCGCTGTGCTGGAAGCGTTGAAGCATATCCACCTTCATTTTGTGGCGGACGAAAACGGTAACCGCATCCACCTCAATGGCCGAGACGTTTCGGAAGAAATCCGCAAGATGCACGTGGCAGAGCTGGTCAGTCCGGTGGCCGTTATTTCGGAGGTGCGGCGGGAGATGGTACGACAACAGCAGCTCATTGGCCAACAAAAAGGCGTGGTGATGGACGGGCGTGACATCGGTACGGTGGTTTTCCCCGATGCCGAGTTGAAGATTTTCCTCACTGCCGAAGTGGACGTCCGTGCCCAGCGCCGCTTTGATGAACTGACGGCCAAAGGGCTGCACGTAGATTTTGACGAAGTAAAAAACAACCTCGCCGAGCGTGACCACATTGACTCGACCCGTGCCGACAGCCCACTGCGGAAAGCAGATGATGCCATCGTGATTGACAACACGAATCTGAACCACGAGCAACAGCTTGAACTGGCGCTGGATTTGGTGCGGGAACGGGCATAGAGGAATGGCGATTGACGATTTAGCAATTGACGATTGACGATTTGGGGGCGGTACTTGATGTCAAGATACTTTTGTTTTGGGTAGTCGCTCATTCGTCAATCGTAAATCGCTAAATCGTAAATCGGTAAATCACCATAAAAAAACCCGCCCCGGTTGCCCGGAGCGGGTTTTTCATTTTTCTGGAACGGAATGTTCCTAATGTAATTTATTGGACTATCAATTTCTCAGCCGCAGAGGTGCCCATTTCAGTCACTACAGTAAAGAAGTACATACCTGGAAGCAGTGCGTCTTTCTCAATGGTGAGTTGTGAACCGCTCAGTTTATAGGTGCGCACCAATTGACCTGTCATTGTGGTCAAGCGGGCCTCTGCACCATCCACTGGAGCGTTGAAATTTACGATGGCCTTGCTGCTAAACGGGTTTGGCGCAATGGTCATCGGCAGTTCCACGAGGTCACGAGTGGAGTTTGGCAGGTTACAACCTAAGCAAGTATTGTAAGTGTAGCAGAAGGTAGTAGCGGCATCGGGGATAACAAGTAGCCGGTTGTAATCAGGTGCTCCATTGGTACAGTCACCACTATCTGCCCCAAAACACTCTTGCTCCTCACCACAATCGCCCCAAGTAGTGGCAGTGTTGAGGAACTTGTACTGCAAGGATTGTCCAGTTGATGTTCCTGGAAAATTAATGGTCACCTCGTAAATATCATTGCCAAGTGATGTGAAAATAGGTGATGCTGTTGGATCCCAGTCTGGAACGCTTGCGCCGTTGGTAGTGAAATTACCAGCAAGCTTTACAGTCCCAGTTGAAACAGTCATACCTTGCTCTACTTCCCAGGTCATGTCCACTTGGAACGTTACTGGCACATCGGGCAACGGTGCAATGTTTTCAACAAACAGCACGTCGTCAATGAAGTACAAGTTGTCAGGATTGATGGAGTAGAAGTCAATAGCTCCTAAACCACCTGCGTATGCAGCATTGGTAATAACCTGAACACCGTTAATCCAAACATCAAACGTGTTGTTATCGAGGTCAAAAGTGTGCACCACTTCGAACCAAGTGTCTTCAGGATAGGTGAAAGCTACTGCTCCTTCAGCTATCACGCCCTGTCCAAATACTGCAGTCGCACCTGTTGCATCATTGCCAAAGTGAACGTTCAGGTTGTACTGCTGACCTGCTGTTTCTGTGTTTTGAATATTGTAGTAAGCCACATGGCCAGCAGCTACAAACTGGTTCCAGCTCAGGGTGTAGTTGCCAGTCGTTTGGTTGCCCAACAGCAACAGGACGTCGGTTGTGCCGTTGCCATCAACCACCAAGGAGTTTGCACCATGGGCACCAGTTTCGTTGGATACGAAGCCATCTTCAGCACCGCCGGCAGTACCGCTCCAAGTGCTCCACCAAGGGGCTTGGCCAGCGATGGTAGTGCCAGGGCCGTATAGTTCAAGGCCATCGCAGATGATGGCGTCAACTGCACAGGTAGGCAGTGCGAGGTATTCCACATCGTCAATATAATAGGTATTGTTGGCGTCAACGGAGAAGAAGTCAATCGAACCGTTATTGCCTGCGTAAGCAGTGGTTTCAAGCAATTGACCATCCATGAATACCGACATGAGGTCGTTGTCGAGGTCAAAGGCCATGGCCATTTCAAACCACTGACCTTCTATCACGTTGAATGTCGTGCCACTTTGGCTCACAACGCCTGTGCCTGGGGTAGCTGCACCAGCCACGTCCCGGTTGAAGTAGAGGTCGAGGTTCCAAGTGACCCCAGGCGTAGCTTCGTTCTGGATATTATAGTAAGCAGTATGGCCAGGCTCTATGTACATCTGCCAAGAAAGACGGTACGCACCTGAGCTTTGCTCACCAAGGAGGAGCAGAACATCCTGTGCACCGCTGTTCCCAATCTTCATGGAAGTCGTGCCGCTGTATGCTTGCTCGGTGGTCAGGATTCCATCTTCTGGGCCACCTTCAGCACCGCTCCATGTACTCCACCATGCTTCGCCGTCCAAGCCAGTGAAACCGGGTACGGGGTACATTTCAAAGTTGTCGCAGATGATGGCATCCGGGCGGCAAGAGGGGAGTTGCTCGTAGAGCACATCATCAACCCAGAAGCGGTTGAGCGCCGCATCCGTTGAGAAAAAGTCAATGGAGCCGAGGTTGTCAACATAATCCCAAGAGGTCACTATATTGCCGTCCACGAAAAGCGTTGCCTTGTTGGTGTCTAAGTCAATGACTTGCTTGACATCGAACCAAGTATCATGAGGGAAGCTGAAGGTGGTGCTGTTGACCGTCTCAGTACCTATACCAGGAGTTACAGTTCCGGCAGGACCTGGAGATACCGAAGAACACTTCAAGATTCCACTGAACACCTGGTACCTCAGTATCCTGAATATTGTAGTAGCCCACCTTGCCAGTTGGCACGTACATCTTCCAGCCGAGGCTGTAAACGCCAGATGTCCTGTCTCCTAAGAGCAGCAGCACGTCCTGTGAACCACCTTCTTGAATCAACATTGAGTTCGGTGCACTGAAGAACTGGTCGCTGCTCACGATTCCGTCTTCTGGGCCACCAATTGTACCGCTCCAAGTGCTCCAGTGTGGTGCATTGCTTCCCGTCGTGGTACCTGCGGCATAGCTGTCAAAATTGTCGCAAATGATGGCGTTCGGGTTGGAGCAGTCCGTCGGAGGAGGACAGGTGAAGCAGTCGTCGTAGCAATAAGCGATGGTCGCCACGGGATCCAAGCCTACTGTGCCCGTGCGACAAGTAGCAAGGTCAGGGTTGGTCTCCAAGTTGCCTGCGCCGTTCGCAAAGCGGATGTCCCCAGTTGTTCCAGCAGGGATTGGCAGTGTGACCGACCAGAGGTTGTTGCCCATATCGGTCATCGGCACTTCTGGGGCACCGTTGAACACCAAACGAACACCATCGGAAGCTGCCGCTGTGTAGGTCATGTCAACGTTGAATGTCACGGGCACGTTTGGTATCGCGCTCAACGTCAGCGTCCAGTCGAACGGCGTGTTGCCCGTATTGAAGGAATTTATGTCGTCCCAATAAATAACGTATTCCGTTCCTGCGGTCACAACCACGGTAGTTGTTGACCCATAATCCCCAGCATCAAAATCGCAGTCGTCGTTTTCGTCGAGCACAGTCAGCACATCGCAACCGTCTGCAAGGATGT
This sequence comes from Saprospiraceae bacterium, assembly GCA_016719855.1. Taxonomy (GTDB): domain Bacteria; phylum Bacteroidota; class Bacteroidia; order Chitinophagales; family Saprospiraceae; genus UBA6168. Next base: position 23,895 of record JADJYH010000065.1, read on the forward strand.
ACGCCCAAGTGTCAAGGGTACTGCCACATGAAGCAACAGTCATCAAGGCATCAGCGGCGGGTGTAAATTTGTAAAATAGCCCACTTTGTGAAGTATTGAAAAGAGCACCACCGCCAGTAGCAGCAGGTGCATTGTTCAAGCCCTCAACAGCCGTCCAAGCAGTTTCGCAGGACTCGCCAGCCGCAGCAACTACGGTACCCCCCATTACAGGACCGTTGGCCAATTCCGCCTTAATAGTAAGGCAGCTATTGTAGCTCAACATTACCGTAGGGATGGTTAAAGTGCCAGGGTCAGCACCACCCATGTACTGCAAATTGTTTGGTGCAGCCACGTTATTGTTGCAAATAATTACAGCGATGGCTCCTGCATCTTGTGCAGATTGTGCTTTGACAACAAAGCCACACTCACCACGGTCAATCAGGGCGATTTTGCCACTAACATTATTGAGTATCATTTCGCAACCGTCGTTCACCGTGCCCATGTTGTTGCCATCACCATTCACGTCTATCATTTGACCATCATCGGCAAGAACAAGCTCGCCAGAGATGTTTGTAACTGCCGGGCCAAATAATTGTGCAGGCCTGGCTGGGTAATCCCCGGCAATATTCACCGGTGCCGTAATGGTCACGTTCTGTGCGAACGCTCCAAACGACATCCCAAGCAGTAAAGCAAGGGAACATAGTTTTGATAAGTAGCTTTTCAACATAATTCAATTTTTAAGTTAAACAATAAAATATTCCAAAGAACCTGTCGGCTTGCGACGACAGTAAAGTTGGCAAAATAAGTGGGTTGGCCAGGTACTTTCGGGCAATTGATTTCAATTGACAGCACCTCCAACCAATGATTTGGCTGTTAGCTTGCAAATATGGCGTCCAAAGAGCGACCCTATGGCCAAAATCAGTGGGCTATTCGATATTTTCTTTGTTGAGATAGAATGCTTGAACGCATTTGAATGGAACAAAAACAGGCTTGGCGTTTTGCCGTCTAAAGAAAAAAAGGTGTGTTGGGTAGTATTCATACAGTCTTGGGTGTGCGCGTTTGTAAATGTCGAGGCGCTAAAATAGCTAGATTTTCCTTTTCAGCGATAAATCGGTTGTTAAAAAATGAGCTAGAGTAGTTTATGTTTTCACAACTGCATGGTTTTCAAAAGATTATACGCTGAATCTTCCAGTGCGATTGTTGTCCGGGCAATTGAATTTGCCAGTGGTTCACCGGGCAGCCGCATCCCAATTGCCTGCTTCAGCCCCAGCGCCAATACCTCCGCCTGGGTCGCCTCCACATCGCCGCAAATGGCGACCACCGGCACGCCAGCCGCATTTGCTTTTTCACAAACAGCACCCACCAATTTACCACGACTGGTCTGCCCGTCCAGCTTGCCTTCTCCAGTTATCACCAAGTCAACATCTTTTACAACCTCCTCAAAACCAACCAATTCCATGATGGTCGAAGCCCCGAAACGCACCACCGCACCGAGAAAAGCCATTGCCCCAAAGCCAAGGCCACCTGCTGCGCCCGCTCCGGCTTTTTGTGAAAAATCCTTCCCAAATGTTCGGGCTACGACGATTGAAAAATGCTTCAAACCATCGTCAAGCAACTGGACGGCAGCTGCATCAGCGCCTTTTTGTGGAGCAAAAACTTGCGAAGCGCCCTGTTGCCCGTACAGCGGGTTGGTCACATCGCAAAGCACAGTGAATTGCGGATTGGCGATTGCAGATTGCGGATTGGGAAGTGTGGGGGTTCTAACCTGTAAACTTTGCCTAGGTTCTCGCCGATGGGGGCGAGTTCGGTGCCATTTTTTGCAAAAAAACGCCAGCCCAAAGCCGCTGCCATGCCCATGCCCGCATCGTTCGTAGCGCTGCCGCCAATGGCCAGGTAGATTTCCGATACTCCTCGGAGGATGGCGTCCAAAACAAGCTCACCAGTCCCGAAAGTGCTGGTTTTCAGTGGGTTGCGCTCGTCTTGGCGCAGCAGTTGCAGCCCGGAAGCCTGCGCCATTTCCACGAAGGCCATTTTTCCGAAAGAAAAATAATGTGCCTCGATTGGTCGAAACAGCGGGTCGCTCACCGCCACTTCCACCAGTTCGCCGCCGAGATGCCAGTTCAGCACCTCCGCCGTGCCCTCCCCGCCGTCCGACAGTGGAAAAATTTGGACGTCCGCACCCGGCATTGCCCGCACCACTCCCCGACGAATGGCCTCGCAGACTGCCAAGGCTGGCAGTGCATCTTTGAAGGAATCGGGTGCGATGAGGATTTTCAAATTTGGTGTATTGTTTTGCTGACAAAACTAATGAAAAACCCCGCCCCTGAAACCCCAAAACCAAAAAGGGCCAACCCTTCCAGGTCGGCCCTCTCTCAAGAATCGAACAACTCATTTTTCTGTTTGTGGGCGAATCGAAACCCAAAACTCAAAACTTCATCATAGTTCCGTGACCTGCTCCACGAAGTCGGTCCGTGGCAGGCTGGTCTCCTTCAGCGCCTTAAAGCCGCCCGGGAGGTTCACCAAATTGTCGAACCCCCTGGACTTGAGGATGGACGCTGCTATGACCGAACGGTAGCCACTCGCACAGTGCAGGTAGTATTTTTGGTCACGGTTAAGCTGCGACATGTTGCGGTTGATGAAATCCAACGGGAAGTTGATGGCGCCTTCGATATGTTCTGCGTTGTATTCGCTGGTTTTGCGCACGTCGAGCAGGCGGCAAGCATCTTTGTTGAACCAGTTGGCAAAGGCTTCAGTGCCCATTTCGTCGAGGGTATCCACCTCCTCGCCAGCAGCTTTCCAGGCGGCAAAACCACCTTCGAGGTAGCCGATGGGGTTGTCGTAGCCTACGCGGGCTAGGCGGTCAACCACCTCCAACTCACGCCCTGCTTCGCATACGAAGAGGATGGGCTGTTTCAGGTCAGTGATGAGCGCACCCACCCACGGTGCGAAGTCGCCCTCCACCCCAATGAAAATGGAACCTGGGATGAAGCCCTTTACGAACTCGATTTCGTTGCGGGTGTCGAGCACAAGCGCCTCGTTGCCCTCCCAAGCTGCTTTGAACGCCCTAGGCGAAAGTGCATGCAAGCCTTGGCTGCGCACCTCCTCGATGCTGGTGTAGCCCATTTTGTTCATCACGGCATTTTTCGGGAAGTACTGCGGCGGGTCAACGAGGCCCGTCGTCACTTCCTTCACGAACTCCTCACGGGTCATGTCGGCACGGAGTGCGTAGTTGAACAGTTTTTGGTCGCCCAAGGTACCTTGGGTCTCTTTGCTCATTTTCTTGCCACAGGCCGACCCAGCGCCGTGGCCGGGATAAACAATCACTTCGTCGGCAAGGGGCATAATCTTGTTGCGGAGCGAATCGAATAGGAAGCCAGCTAGGTCTTCCCGAGTGAGTTCGCCCTGTTTGATGGCTAGGTCGGGACGGCCTACGTCGCCGAGGAACAGTGTGTCACCCGTGAAGATGGCGTAGTCCTTCCCGTTTTCGTCACGGAGCAGGAAGGTGGAGCTTTCCATCGTGTGGCCTGGCGTGTGCAGCACCTTGATGGTCATGTTGCCCACTTTCAAAATCTCGTTGTCCTTCGCAATATGGGCATCGTAATTAGGTACGGCCGTCGGGCCATAAACGATTTTGGCATCCGTCTTTTTGGCCAAGTCGAGGTGGCCGGAAACGAAGTCAGCGTGGAAGTGCGTTTCGAGCACGTACTTGATTTTGGCGTTGCCAGCCTTTGCCCTTTCGAGATACGGCTCCACATCCCGCAGTGGGTCAATTACGACGGCCTCGCCGTTGCTTTCAATATAGTAGGCAGCTTCGGCAAGGCAGCCTGTGTACATTTGTTCTACTTTCATGATGATTTATTTTTTTGACCTTAGAAATTAGATTTTAGAAGTTGGAAAAGCCATTTCCGAGAACAAAAACCATTGGCTATCAACAACTTATTATAGTAAGCTTGGCCTTGTCCAAAGTCTAAAATCTATTGTCTAATGTCTTTTTAAAGTGAAAAATGGTGCTTTCAAGTCATCCTTCAATGTTGGAAAAATGATGTAAAAAAAGGCGTAAACTCATGGACACCTACCCACGCAGCTTGGGTTTTGTGTTGGCAAATTTCGTATCATCTGAAATAATTTTTGACGCCTAAATTGAGATGTAAACGGTGATTTTTATCAATTTGAAAAAGCGCTTTTCTTGGTCACAAACCAGTTTGTAAATTGATGAAACAAAAGTAGGGGCGCAGCCGAGCTTCCCACAGTGACCAAAATCACGCAGCCCGTTTTTCGTTTTTCAAGAAACCTTGTTTGGAGAAACTAATAGGAAGTGAAACATTCCGTGGCAGACCATCCCAAAGGAAAACTAATGCTACCCATCCAATCACGAGTTGTTTTACACCAAACGCACGCGATCAAACTGACCCAATGTGCACCTGCATCACGCCCCTTTCTTTGTCTTCAAAATAACGCCGCAGCGCAAACCTCGACGACTCGAACGCAATCTCGTCCCACGGGATTTCCGACTCCCCGAACAGCCTTGACTCCAGGCTCTCCTCCCCCACCCCGAACTGGCCATCCATCAACTCGCCGATGAACTGGATGTACACATGGTAATAATTGGTGAAGGTAAAAACGGTGTGCAGTGACAACGGGCCAACCCGTGCCTCCGCTTCCTCCCATACCTCCCGGATGGCGCCTTCTTCCACCGTTTCGCCGAGTTCAAGGAAGCCAGCGGGCACGTTCCAGTAGCCCGCCCTCGGCTCGATGGCCCGGCGGCAGAGCAGCACTTTGTCCTCCCAAACGGGCAGGCAGCCAGCCACGATTTTCGGGTTGCGGTAATGGATTTCCGCACAGTTTCCGCAGACGATGCGGGGTCGGTTGTCGCCCTTGGGCACTTGGTGCGTGAGGTCGGGGGAGCCGCAGTTGGAGCAGTATTTCATGTTGGGAGATATGAGTTTTGAGTTATGAGTTATCGAGTTGTTGGACATAACTCAATACTCATAACTCATAACTTTTCGAAGGTCTTCGGGTGAATCAATCGAGATGCTTTCAAATTCGGTCAGTGCCACGCCGATTGGGTAACCGTTTTCCAGCCAGCGCAGTTGCTCCAGTGACTCGGCCAATTCCAAGCGGCTGGGCGGCAAGGCGGCCACTTCGAGCAGCACCTCCCTGCGGAAGGCGTAGAGGCCGATGTGCTTGTAAAATGCGCCTTCGACGAGCCATTTTTCTTTGGGTAAATTGCGGTGAAACGGCAGCGGCCAGCGGCTAAAGTAAAGTGCCCGCTGGTGAATGTCGAAGACGACTTTGACCATGTTCGGGTCGGTCAAATCCAAGTTGCTTGCTGGGTCAATTTTTTTGGCGAGCGTGGCGATGGCGCAACCTGTCCCTGTGGGGTTCGCATTTTTGGTCAAAAAGTCGAGCGCCAAGTCAATTTGCCCCGGCTGGATGAACGGCTCATCGCCCTGAACGTTTACAATCCATTGAAATTCAGCGTATTGCGGCATTGCCGCCACCTCGGCACAGCGGTCGGTACCGGAGGGGTGTTGGTCAGAGGTCATCACCACTTTTCCGCCGAAGGCGGCCACATGGTCAAATATCCGCTGGTCGTCGGTGGCCACCACGACCGCTGAGAGAGAGCTTTGGCAGGCCTGCTCGTATACCCGCCGCACCATCGTTTTTCCCCCAATTTCCACCAACGGCTTGCCTGGAAAGCGGGTGGACGCAAAGCGGGCGGGTATGATTCCGAGCGAATTTGTAATTTTGGCCATGAAAATTGAAATTGGGATATTAGGATATTGAGTTATTGGACGATTGCCAAATGGCAAGGTTTGTGGAATTCTCGTGTTTCAAATATCCCAATCACTCAATATCTCAATCATCAACAATGAGAAAACTTGTATTAACCCTGACTGGCATCGCCTTCAGTCTTTCCCTTTTTGCCACAGGCGACAGCCTCAGCTACCTCACGGCGAAAGATACCATTTTCCTGAAATTGGACGAGTTTGGCTACAGCATTTTCAGCCACCAACTGGAGCGGGGCCAGACGATGTACTCGCTCGCCAAGTTTTACGGCATCAAGCTGGATGTGTTGTACAATTTCAACACGCAACTGCCCACCGACGGCACGGTAGCACCTGGCGCTACCGTGAACGTGGTCATACCCGACTCAGCTATCGTGGACTGGAAAATGGCATGGCCCCGCAAGAATTTTGTCCCGGTTTTTTACACCGTCAAACACGGCGACACTTTTTACAAGGTGGCAAAAACCTACTTCGGCATCCAGCCAGACACCCTCAAAGCTCGCATTCGGCTGGCAAATACTTCGCTGAAAACTGGCCAGCGAATCCAAGTCGGTTGGCTCTCTACGATGGGCATCCCAGAAGCCATGCAAGCCGTAAACCGCAACACGCTCGGCCTGAAAATGCTGGCGCTCCAACAGGCTTTCAACGGTGAAAAAACGGTGAAAGTACCCCGCTTCCAGAACGGCGCCGCTTACTGGCAACGGGAGAAAAAGGGCGGCACCGACTACTACGCCCTGCACCGCACGGCTCCGGTCGGCTCGGTCATTCAAGTCTCCAACCCGCTCCGTAAAAAAACGGTGTACGCCAAGGTCATCGCCAAAATTCCAGACCAAGCTTACGGGGACGATATTGTAGTGGTGCTGTCGCCGTCAGTGGCGAAGCTGCTGGGGGCGAAGGACCCGAAGTTTTTTGTGGAGATCAAGTATTTTGAGTTCGTGAAGGAGTAATTGTGTTTTGGTTGGGGGTTTGTCGAATCCTGCCATAAGCCACGGCCCCCAAGCACATAAACACTTAAATACACAAACACAAAACCTCCCCACCATGCACTACAATTTCAACAAAGACCTGCAAGACGGACAAGCTGCCGAACGGGAGGTTGCGCAGCGCCTCATCGCCCGCCTCAACCTCGCCGAAGACGACATAGAACACTCTTCCTCAAAGGGTTACGATCTAAAAATCATTTCCAAAGGCTGGACGTTTGAAGTGAAAAACGACCTGATGGCGGAGAGGACGGGCAATGTGGCCGTCGAATTTGAGAGCCGGGGCAAACCAACAGCGCTGTCCGCTACCACGGCTGAATTTTGGGTGTACAAATTTGCGGGCAGCTTTTTCGCCTTCAAAACGGAAACCCTGAAACGGAAACTTTTCGAGGAAAAACAGTTTTTCCGGGAGGTTGTCGGCGGCGATGCGGGCAGCAACACGAAAATGTTCTTGGTGAAAGTGTCGGACTTCAAAAGCTGGGGAAAGGAGATATGAGGTATGAAGGTTAGGAGGTATGGAGGTATGTGCCCGGATGCCACATACCTTCATACCTAATACCTCCATAACTCTCAAACCTGTGGCGGCAAGATGTTCTTGAAATGCCCGTTCAACTGCACTTTTTTGCGCAGCTCCTCCATTTCTCGGGCAGTGGGCAGCAGTTGTTCGAGGTGGGCGAGCATGTACTGCTGACGGCGGAGTTCTTCGGGCAAGCAGAGCAGTTCGTACTCCTGTTCCAGTGAAAAACCAACAAGGTGGGCAATCTTATAGGTGTTGAAATCGGGGGTATGCGCTGGCAGCGGCTTGTTGATGTTCATTACCCGGTACAATTCGCCGAGGTTTTCGAGTATTTTTTCGTTGGTGAGAAAGTCACCCACCGTATCGTGGGGCATCCGCAGAATCTCGGCCCCGGTGTAGAGGCGGTTCTCGACCTGCGGGTGAAACTCCAGCACCTTGAAAAGGCCCAGCCCACGGGTCTTGATGTCCATCTCGCCCTTGGGGTATCGCTTGTCAATGGAAATAAGTGCTATCTCCGTGCCGATTTCCTGCACTTTGTCCTCTATGTATGCGGCAATGCCAAAGGTCGTCCCCTTCGCTTCGCACTCGTTGACAAGCTGCTTGTACCTTGGCTCGAAAACGTGCAGGTTCAGCAATTCGCCGGGAAAAGCGACGAGCCGCAAGGGGAACATTGGGAGGATGATGGTTTGCATCGGAATCGTTTTGCGGCAAAAGTAGGTAAATGCGGATAATCAGGTTTTGCCACGGTTGCTTTGGGCAAACAATACGGAGAATCAAATGTCATTTGAAATCGGTGGGAATGTTTGCTAAATTTGAGCGTTCTTTAAAGAAAAATTGGAAAAATGATAGCAGATACAAAATTGGAATTACACCGGCTGATTGACAGCTTACCGGAGGATTTGGTGGTAAAACTTCAAGCCAAAGTGGTTGAGTTTGTTGCCAAGGAGAAAGCTGAAAAGCCAACTGGAAAAAATCTAAGTCACAGTACGAGAAAGACTTGGCTGAACTCAAAGCACTAGTAGCCAAAATCCCCCCACGGGAGGATTGGGACAGTTTCATCAAAGAATTCGATGAGAGCCGCAAGGACCGACCACTTCCGTTCCGGGACTAAACCCCTTCCACCCATGCGACTATTGGATAGTAACATCTTAATCTACGCCACAAAGGCTGACCTACGGACATCCTCCTCCCTTTGGTCGTTGACCCCGAAAGCCTCGTTTCTGAAATTACGAGACTTGAGTCGCTTGGATACCGTGGGCTACATCTAATGGAGAAAGATTATTTGGAAAGAGTTTTCAAAAAGAAATCTCCGCTCCCCATCACCCCAGCCATCATTGACAAAGCCATCGAATTGCGCCAGCAAAGAAAAATGTCTGCTGGCGACGCAATTCATGCCGCTACCGCTCTGATGAACAACCTTGAATTGAATACTCGAAATGTGGCTGATTTCAGTTGGATTGAAGGGCTGCAGGTTGTCAATCCGATTCCTTAAATTCGCTCATCTGATTGTCGAAAACAATTGCGCAACACCAACTAAACTTGCATTCTATGAAAGCCATCGAAATCAAAGCAAATATTGACGAAAAAGGCCAGTTGAAAACTGATGCACCGCTTAAAATCATCAACAAACGGGTCAAAATCATCGTGCTCGTGCCAGAGGACAATGACTTGGACGATGACGAGTGGATGGAAGGGCTTTCTTCCAATCCTGCTTTTGATTTTTTGAAAGAGGAGGCAGAAAACATTTACACATTGGCAGACGGAAACCCAGTAGCGCAATGAAGCATAAAATCGTGCTTGTCCCTTTCCCGTTCGATGATTTGTCTGGCATGAAAGTAAGGCCAGCAGTTTGTTTGACTAATAGAATTGGTACATACGACCATGTCGTGATTGCATTTATTACAAGCCAAGCTTCCAAGGCGAATGAGGTTTCCGATTTGATGCTCAATGATACTGACCCTGATTTCTCCCAAACCGGATTGAAAGTTACCTCCGCAATTCGGTTGCATAGGTTGGTTACGGTTCCAGTGACAATTGTCCAGCGAACACTCGGCGACCTGCCTGACAAGTTTCATTTTAATTTGGCTCAAAAATTAAGGGAAATGTTTGGAATTTGAAATTTTCCGATTCCCGAAAATTAGTGCCAATCCATAGACCCCAACCCACCACAAAATCTAAAATCATCACAACCATGTTCCAAATCATTCGAAAGCAACTTCCATTCTTCCTCCTCCTTTCATTCCTCTCCGTCGTCGGCTTCATGGCCTGCGGCAAAAAGGACATCCTCCGGGCCAAGGAAATCCCCGAATCCGTCAAAAGCTACATCTACGCCTACACGTCGGGCGTCATCTCCAAGGCCGACCCCGTGCGGGTGCGCTTTGCGGGGGCTGCCGTCACCGCCGACAAAGTGGGCACCGACGCCGACGATGTGCTCGATTTCTCGCCATCGGTGAGCGGCAATGCCATCTGGGAAGACGACCACACCATCCGCTTCGACCCGGAAGACGGCTGGAAGAGCGGCGTGGCCTACATCGCCAAGGTCGCCCTCACCGATGTCTTCGACAACCTGCCGGAAGATGCCAAGAGCTTTGAGTTCGACTTCCTCGTGCGGGAGCAAAACCTCACCGTCGAGGTGTACGGCATCGAGGCCGAGGACGCCAGCGACCTGAAAAAGCAGGTGTTGAAAGGCGCAGTCTTCGTTACCGACGATGCCAAAGCTGAAAACCTTGAAAAAGTGCTGTCTGCCACGCAGGCCGGCAAAGAACTGCCCATCACTTGGGAACATGACCCCGAGGGATTGACCCACAATTTCACCGTAGGTCAAATCAACCGTGGCACGGGCGCCTCGGAGGTAAAAGTGGCCTGGAACGGCAAGCCCCTTGGCATCAGCACCAAGGACGAGACCAAGGTCACCATCCCCGCCCTCGGCGACTTCAGCGTCATGTCCGCAAGGGTGGTACAGGCTGACAACCAGTACGTTGTGCTGCATTTCAGCGACCCGCTGCTGCCCAACCAAGATGTGAACGGCCTAATCGGAATCAAGGGAGAAGCCAAGGTGGCCAACGACGGCGACTACTACGAACCGACCAACACCACGCTGAACTACACCATTGACGGCAACAAAATCTTCGTTTACCCCAGCCAACGATTGGCTGGAAAAATAACCTTCGAGGTACGTCCCGGCATCAAGAACATTGCGGAGCAAAGCATGGACAAACCCACCATCTGGCAGGTGGACTTCGAGCCGGTGAAGCCCATGGTGAGGCTGGTTGGGCGGGGCGTCATTCTGCCCAGCAGCGAACAAGGGCTGGTGATGCCATTCGAGGCCGTCAGCTTGCAGGCCGTGGAGGTGGAGGTTTTCAAGATTTACGACAACAACATCCTCCAGTTTTTGCAGACCAACGAACTGGACGGCAGCGATACCTACGAACTGCAACGGGTGGGCCGGGTCATCCAACGGCAGATGGTGCCGCTCAAGGGCCTCAACCCCAAATCGAACACCGGCACTTGGACTCGCTACGCACTCGACCTCAGCAAACTGTTCAAGGCAGACCCCAACGCCATCTACCAGGTGCGCATCGGGTTCAGGCCAGAATACGCCATTTTCAAGTGCAGCAACCGCAAGCAGGGTGAAAACCTCAAGGAAATCAGCCAGCAGAGCAACACCGACGAGAACGGCGAAATCCGCTCGTTCTGGGGCGATTACTACGGCATGGACGGCTACTACGAGGGCTTCGAGTGGGACCAGCGCAACAACCCCTGCTACCCCGCCTACTACAATTACGAGCATTTTGCACAAAGCAATGTGCTGGCCAGCGACCTCGGCATCACCGCCAAAGGCGGCTCAGACAATTCCATGTTCGTGGCGGTGGCCGACCTGCGCACGACCAAGAGCGTGGGCGATGTGGAACTTGAATTTTACGACTACCAGCAGCAGCTTATCGCCAGCGCAAAGACCAATGGCGATGGCATTGCCGAGCTGAAACTCGACAAAAAGCCCTTCCTCATCATTGCGAAGAAAGAAAAAATGAAGGGCTACCTGAAAACCGGCGACGGCAACTCCCTCAGCCTCAGCCGCTTCGACGTGGCGGGCGAGGTGGCCCAAAAAGGCTTGAAGGGCTTCCTCTACGGCGAACGTGGCGTTTGGCGGCCAGGCGACAGCCTCTTCCTCAACTTCGTGCTGGAAGACAAGGACGCCACCCTGCCCGACAACTACCCCATCGCCTTCGAACTGATGGACAGCCGTGGGCAGGTGCAGTACAAAACCGTGACCACCAAAAACATCCAGAACCTCTACTCCCTGCCCGTGGCCACCAGCCCCGATGCCCCCACTGGCAACTGGACGGCGACCGTGAAGGCTGGCGGTGCTGTTTTTACCAAAAACATAAAGGTGGAAACGGTGAAGCCCAACCGGCTCAGGATTGACCTTGATTTCGGGAAAAAGGAACTCAGCAGCCGGGACGAACCCGCCAAGGCCAAACTGCAAGTGGACTGGCTGCACGGCGCCGTTGGCAAGAACCTGAGAGCCGTGGTGGAAGCCGAGGTGAGCCAGGTGAAAACGGAGTTTCCAAAATTCAAGGATTATGCCTTCGATGACCCAGCACGGACGCTGTACTCCTCCGAGCCAGTCGTGGTTTTCGATGGAATGACGAACAGCAATGGGACGGCCAATTTCAACGCAAAACTTTACGCCAACAACCAAACCGCCCCCGGCAAACTGAACGTGAACCTGCGGGCGAGGGCTTTTGAAAAAGGCGGCGATTTCAGCATTTACAATACCAAAATGCCGTACTCGCCCTACCCTGCTTACGCTGGTGTGCTGATGCCCAAAAACAATTCTGGTGAAAGCCGGGTGGATGTCGGCAAAGACGGCACCGTGAAAGTCGTAGCCGTGGACGAAAGCGGCAACCCAATGAAAGGCCGCAACCTCTCCGTCGGCCTGTACCGGGTCGAGTGGCGCTGGTGGTGGGACCAAGGCGACGACTATGTTTCGCAGTTCAACTCCGCCAACCACTTCAACGCCATCAGTACGGAGGGCGTGGTGACGGACGCCAGCGGCCAGGCCAACTACAACGTGAACGTGAGCGGCTGGGGCCGCTACCTGGTGCGGGTTTGCGACACGGAGAGCGGCCACTGCACAGGCGACTTTTTCTACGCCGGCTACCCTTGGTACGGCGACGATGGCGGCTCCATCGCTTCCCGCCAAGAGGCGGCGATGATGACTTTCACCGCCACCAAGGAGAAATACAAAGTGGGTGAAGACATCGAAATCACCGTTCCCGCAGGGGAAAAAGGCCGGGTGCTCATCACCTTGGAGACCGGCACGAAGGTCATCAAGTCCATGTGGCGGAGATGTCGCCGACGGTGTACGCCCATGTGAGCCTGCTGCAACCGCACGGCCAAAGCAAGAACGACCTGCCCATCCGCATGTACGGCGTGCTGGCGGTGGACGTGGAAGACCCCAAGACCTTGTTGAAACCGACCATAAAAATGGCCGCCGAACTGAAGCCGGAACAGGAGTTCACGGTGGAAGTGAGCGAGGAAAACGGCGAGGACATGGCCTATACCATCGCCGTGGTGGACGAGGGCTTGCTCGGCCTCACCAATTTCAAGACGCCCGACCCGCACGGCGCACTCTACGCCCGTGAGGCTTTGGGGGTAAAAACCTGGGACCTCTACGACTACGTGCTGGGCGCTTACGGCGGCGAGTTGGAGCGCATCCTGGCCGTCGGTGGCGACGGTGAAATCAACGTGCCAACTGAGCGCAAGAACGCCAACCGCTTCAAGCCGGTGGTGCTCCACGCCGGGCCGTTCCTGCTGACGAGCGGCAAGAAAAAGCACACATTCAAAATGCCGAACTACATCGGCTCGGTGCGGGTGATGGTGGTAGCCGCCAACGCCGATGCGGCCTACGGCAATACGGAGAAAATCGTTCCGGTGAAAAAGCCGCTGATGGCATTGGCTACACTGCCGAGGGTGCTGGGCCCAGGCGAGACGCTGAAACTGCCCGTCAGCATTTTTGCACTGGAAAACAAAGTAAAAACCGTGGATGTGTCACTGGCGGAAACCACTGGGATGGTCAATATCTCTGGCGGAGCGACGAAGTCACTGAGCTTCGCAAAACCGGGCGAGGACATGGTTTATTTTGACCTGAAAGTGGGCGAAAAAACGGGCATTGCGAAGTTCAAAATCACCGCCAAGGGCGGCGGCGAAACGGCTACGCAAGACATCGAAATTGATGTCAGGAACCCCAATCCCTACATCACGAAGGTTAGCGACGGGATGATGCAGGGTGGCGGAAGCTGGAGCCAAGCCTACAAAGCGTTCGGGACGCCGGGCACTAACACAGGCATTTTGGAAGTGTCGGCCATACCGCCGCTCAAGCTCGGCGAGCGCCTGAAATACCTGCTGCAATACCCGCACGGCTGCATCGAGCAAATAACTTCTGGCGGCCTTCCCGCAGCTCTACGTGGACAAGCTGACCAAGCTCACTGACCAACAAAAGAAAGAAGTGAGCGGCAATATCAGCGCTGCCATTGACAAACTGAAAAACTTCCAGATGCCGTCCGGGGCGTTCACCTACTGGCCCGGCGGCGACTACGATACTTGGGGCACCAACTACGCCGGGCACTTCCTGCTGGAGGCCAAGGCGCTCGGATACAAAGTGCCCGATGCGATGATTGACCGCTTCGTGAAGTTCCAAGCCTCGCAGGCCAAACGCTGGAACCCCGACACCCGTGGCACGCAGTACAGTTGGACGGAACTCGACCAGAGCTACCGCCTCTACACGCTGGCCTTGGCGAAGAAACCCGAAACGGGCGCCATGAACCGGATGCGGGAACTCAAGAACCTCAGCCCCGAAAGCCGCTGGCGACTCGCCGCTGCCTACGCCCTGATGGGCAAGCAGGAAATCGGCAAGGAACTGGCGCAGAACCTGCCCGTGACGGCCAAGGCTTACGACTGGTGGGGCTACACCTATGGCTCGACGCTGCGGGACGAGGCCATGATTCTGGAAACGCAGGTGCTGCTCGGCGACATGACCGCCGCTGCCGCCAACCTCCGCCACGTGGCCGAAAGCCTCAGCAACGAGCAGTGGTACTCCACGCAGACGACCGCCTACGCCCTGATGGCCATCGGCAAGTTCGCCGGAAAATCGAAGGTGAGCGACGAGTTCAAGTTCAGCTACGACCTCGGCGACGGCAAGGTGGTGAATGCTGGCAGCAGCACCCCGGTTATGCAAATCAGCGTACCGCTGAACGGCACGGAGAAAACGGTGACGGTGAAAAACAGCGGTGCTGGCGTCCTTTTCGCCCGGCTCATCGTGACTGGCCAGCCACTCGTTGGCGATGCCACGGCCACGGCCAACAACCTGAAAATAGAGGTGAACTACCTAACGCCCGGTGGGCAAAAACTGAACCCAGCGGCCATCCCACAGGGCACGGACTTCATCGCAGAGGTGACGGTGACGCACCCCGGCACCCGTGCCTACGACCTGAAGGAAATGGCGCTGACCCAGATTTTCCCGTCCGGCTGGGAAATCATCAATGCCCGCCTGCACAACATGGCCGAGTTCAGCAATACCAACGTGCCGGAATACCAGGACATCCGTGACGACCGGGTGCTGACCTATTTCGACATCGCCCGCAGCGCCCGCCAAGTGTATCGGGTGCGCCTGAACGCCGCCTACCAAGGCCGCTACTACCTGCCGACGGTGGGCTGCGAGGCGATGTATGATGATACGATTTCGGCGAGCAAGGCGGGGATGTGGGTGGAGGTGGTGAATGGGAAGAATGGAGTATTTGATGGACCGAACTTAAAAAAAAAAGCCCCGCGCGAGATAAAAAGTTATTGGTTGTATTCTTTTGAAACAGAAATATCTACAGTTCGTAGTAAATAAAGTAATTTTATCAAAATTGAATTAATAGTCTCAAATGTCATTTACACATTTCCAAATTGGACTTCTTAGATATAAAGAGGGTAGAAAACTTGAGGCAATTGAAGAATTCACGAATTCGATTGAATTAGACCCGTCTGAATATCGTGCTCTTGCATATGTCAACAGAGGTAATATCAAAGATGACCTTGGCAACTTTTCAGAAGCGATTGATGACTTCTCTTTAGCTTTAGAAATTGATGAAGAATCTGCAAGTGCTTACTTTGGTAGAAGTATTTCATTTTCCAAAATTGAAGATTATGAAAGCGCAATTTTTGACTGCGAAGAAGCCATAGGTCTTGAGCCTGAAAATCCAAATTTCTACTTCGGAAGAGCTATGATCAACAAAAAAATGGGGAATGTGCTGGAAGCAATAAACGATTATACAACATTGCTTGAGATTGACCTCTGTCATTCGCCTGCATATCATAATAGAGGCAATCTTTGGTCAAAAATTGGAGAACTACAGAAGGCAGTAAGCGACTATGACTCAGCCGTTAAGTACAACCCATCTTACTTTGAAGCGTATATCAATAGAGGGTTAGCAAAGCTTAATCTTAATGATTTGGATGGCTGTATAATTGATTGTTCAAAAGCCATCGAGCTGAACCCTAACTATGCTCCTGCATATTTAAATAGGGGTATAGCAAAAAGCCAAAAAGAAAAAAATAGAGACGCAGACTTTGATTTTACGATGGCAATAAAAGTGAACCCTAGTTACTCGGAAGCATACTTCAACAGAGGCTCATTAAGGTATAAGCAAGGCCAATACCATGACGCATTAAGGGATTTCAATTCAGCGAAATTACTTGGGGATGAGTCTGCGGAACAGGTGCTAAAAAACTTGTTTTAACATCCAATTATTACCT
Organism: Saprospiraceae bacterium; assembly: GCA_016719855.1. Lineage (GTDB taxonomy): Bacteria > Bacteroidota > Bacteroidia > Chitinophagales > Saprospiraceae > UBA6168. Next base: position 39,962 of record JADJYH010000065.1, read on the forward strand.
ACCGCAACAATGCAGTCGTTATTGGCGTACTGCACCAAATTGCTCATAAAATTCAATTTAAAAAAATGTTGACAATCGAACAATCCAAAAAATTAAAAACGGACCACAAAGATTTAATTGGTAAAATCTCACAAGGTGGGCAAATTGAGGCATTAATTATCACTCCAAGAAATGACCCAGAATTTTCAAAAGGACTTAAATATTATTTACGCACACAGGATTCGGAGTCAGTTTTGCCAGCAAATAATGAGAGTGGCTATACCGTAACCGTAGTATCAAGGATTCAGCAACTCAAGAACAATGTCTATCATGAAGAAATTTTTGCCACACTTAAATTTCTCGAAATTGAAATTGACCTGAGTGAATATGGGGTTTCATATTAATTACCAGCCAGTCGCAATTGCCGCTTTGTTCATTGTTGCATGAACTGGTTTTAATAATTCGAACTATCAGTTGTCGAAAGTATGTTTCTTTACCTCTAAACAGGTCTTTTTTCTAATGTTGTGAAAATTATTAATTTTTAAATTAATTGTCATGGAAGAAGTAGCTCGATTTGTTGCGATTCTTTTCGGTGCAGTCTTGTCGATTTTATTTATCGGGGGGTTTCTTTGGACACTGTTTGATGCACTATTTACTCCTTATGAAAAAGAAAAAAAGGAATCAAAGCCAAAAGAAAAATACAATCCTACGATTGGTATGCAGATATTGAATCGTCACGAGAAAATGCAACTCTAGATGAAATTTTCGAAGTTGAGGGAAAGTACCGTACCAAACAAAAAAATAGTGATGAAACGGATATCTTACCTTTTTA
>JADJYH010000066.1 GCA_016719855.1 Saprospiraceae bacterium
ATCGCCCACGCCGTGCGCATGGTGGGTGATGTAGGGAGGCTGCGCCCACACGTCAAGACCCACAAATCTGCCGATGCAACGCATCTTATGCTGGCAGCGGGAATCACCAAGTTCAAATGCGCCACCATCGCCGAGGCGGAGATGCTCGGCGAATGCGGTGCGCCGGATGTGTTGTTGGCCTACCAACCTGTCGGGCCGAAAGTGCGGCGGTTTGTTGCCTTGGTGAAAGCATATCCTGAAACGGTTTATTCCTGTTTGGTGGATGATTTATCTGCTGCGCAATATATGGCTGCGGTTTTTGCGGAAAATGGGTTGGTTGTTCCGGTATTTATGGATTTAAATATCGGGCCAAAACCGCACGGGCATTGCACCAGAAAGCGATTGAATTATATTTGGCTTGTTCCAAATTAAAAGGCATCCAACCGATTGGTTTGCAGGCGTATGATGGCCATATTCGGGATATGGATTTTGAAAAAAGGGAAGCATCTTGCAATGAGGCATTTAAAGCGGTTGAATATGTGTCGGCGCAAATAATTAATGATTGGTTGAAAGCCCCAATCATCATCGCAGGTGGTTCACCAACGTTTCCAATTCACCGCAAAAGACGGGTTGAATGCGGTCCCGGTACCTTTGTTTACTGGGACAAAGGATACACCGACCTTTGCCCGGAGCAACCGTTTAAGCCAGCGGCCGTACTGGTCACGAGGGTGATTTCCCTGCCCGATGCGACGAAAGTTTGCCTTGATTTGGGGCATAAATCCGTGGCTGCCGAAAATGAAATTAGCAAGCGGGTATATTTTCCGAATTACCCAAATTTAATCCCAATCGGTCAAAGCGAAGAGCATTTGGTATTGGAAGCTGGCGCAAATCATGGCTTTAAAGTTGGCGATGTTTTAATTGGTATTCCATATCATATTTGCCCAACTATTGCACTTTATGAGCGGGCAATTGTCGTTGAAAATGGCATTGCAAATGCAGAATGGAAAACAACAGCTCGTGACCGCAAAATAACCCAATAACTCAATCACTCAATATCATGTTTCTAATTGACGCCCACCTCGACCTCGCCATGAACGCTATGGAATGGAATCGAAACCTTCGGTCGCCCCTCGCCGACATCAACCAACGAGAAGCGGGCATGAACGACAAGCCCGACCGGGGCAATGCGACCGTCTGTTTTGAAGAACTCCGAAGAGGCAATATCGGGTTGGTTGTGGCCACGCAGATTGCGAGGTACGTTGCTCCCGACAATCCGCTGCCCGGTTGGCATTCGCCGGCGCAAGCCTGGGCGCACACGCAGGGGCAATTGGCTTGGTACAGGGCGATGGAGGAGGCAGGAGAGTTGACACAAATTGCTGATTTACAGTCGCTTGGCGCACACCTTCGCTCGATGGAACGACCCCGCCATTGCGCCAGCAAACAAGCCCATCGGATATATCCTGAGCCTCGAAGGTGCTGATTCGATGGTGACGCCCGACTACGTGGAACGGGCTTGGCAGAACGGCCTTCGTGCCATCGGCCCCGGGCACTACGGCCCGGGCCGCTACGCCAACGGCACAAACTCGACGGGGAATATGGGGCAGCTTGGGCTTGATTTGCTAAAGGAAATGGCCGAGTTCAACCTCATCCTCGATGCGACGCACCTTTGCGACGATGCATTCTGGCAGGCGATGGAGCACTACGACGGCCCCATCTGGGCGAGCCACAACAACTGCCGAGCCTTGGTTGACCACAACCGCCAGTTTTCCGATGAAATGCTGCGTGGAACTGATTGGGCGAGGGGCGGTCATCGGGGCGGTGATGGACGCCTGGATGGTGGTGCCGGGCTGGGTGAAACGGGTTTCCACACCGCAGTCAGCGGGCTGCAACCTCGAAAAACTGGCCGAGCATATTGACCATATTTGCCAAATTGCTGGGAATGCTAACCACGTGGGCATCGGCTCCGATTTGGACGGCGCATTTGGCACCGAGCAGTGCCCCAGCGATGTGGAGACGATTGCGGATTTGCAGAAAATCCCTGCCATCTTGCGGCGGCGGGGCTATTTTGAAGCGGACGTGGAAGGCATCATGCACGGGAATTGGTTGCGGTTTTTGCGAAGCGCCTGGAAATAGGTCATGGTGTTTTGCTACCTTCCAGCCTCTTCCACCATCCCCTGATCCTACCATTCAACCCCTCCTCCTTCAGCAACTGCTCCAGCGTCAAGTGGAACCGGAACCGCCAGTAATGCGGCGAGATGGACGGGTCGTTGATTTGTTCGTCCTTGGCCGCGGGGCGGCGCAGCTTGGCGTCCATGCCCACTAGGTCCTGCACCGGGAAGATGGCCCACATGCTTGGCGAGGCGAGATGCTGCTGGTTGACGGCCTCCACCACGCCAGGCGTACACTCGTTAGGTGCGACGCCGCCAATGCGGAGTGTTTCGTTTAGGAATTGTTGCGCCATTTCATGGTCGTGTTCCCACCAGCCACGGATGGTCGGCATGTCGTGGCAGGAAGGGCTGCAAACCGAGGTGTACGGGTACTTTTCTGGCTGCCCGAACTTCACCGAGCCTTTGGGCATCCGCTGGATTTCGAGGGAGAGAATGTTCAGGTCCTTCATCACCCCGGCCACCGAGTGCGGAATCATGCCAAGGTCTTCGCCGCAGATGAGCATGTTGGTGGCTTGCAGCAGGGCAGGCAGTTTCCAAAGGGCTTGTTGCTTCCAAAACTCGTCGTGGCGGACATAGAAATAATCGTTGTAGAGGAGCTTGAAAATGGCCTTTTCCTCCCGGCTCAAATACCGGAACGAACGGGTCGTTTCCAGTGTGATGCGGGGGTTGAAGCCGTTTGGCTCCTCGATGAGCAGTACGTTGCTCACGAGGCGCATCAGGCCGATTTCAACGTCTTTTTTCTCCGAGAGATATTCGTCGTGCTGGAACAACTCCTTGATTTTCAACTGGTTGTCCACCATTTCGCTCAGCCTGAAAACACCGCCATCCGTTTCTTCCAGAAAGTGTTTTCGGACAAAATCGGTGTCCTCGCCAAAGATTTCCTCCAAAAAATGTTCCCGGATGAAAGGCTTCGTGTAACGGTTCAAGTCGCCGTGCAGGCCCATCGCTGCCAGCTCTTGGCGGGAGTAGGGTAGGCGGGGGTTGAACAGGCCAAGGGTGCCCTCCACTTGGTTGGTTGGAATCTGCCAAATGCGGAAAAAGCCGAGGATATGGTCAATGCGCAGGGCATCGAAATACTCGGCGAGCTTGGTCATGCGCTGCTGCCACCAAGCGAAGCCGTCCTTGGCCATCACCTCCCAATTGTAGGTCGGGAAGCCCCAGTTTTGGCCCGCTTCCGAGTAGGCATCAGGTGGGGCACCCGCTTGGCCGTCCATGTTGTAGAGGTGCGGTGCCACCCAAGCGTCGCAGCTTTCCCGGTAGATGCCGATGGGCAGGTCACCTTTCAGCACGACGCCGTTTTTGCGGGCGTAGTTGGTAGCGCCGAGCAACTGCTTGTGGGCGTGGTACTGAATAAAATAGTGCAGTGCCACTTCGTCAAATGCCTTGTATTTGGGGTCACAGAGGTCGGCGATGACCTGTTCGGAGTAGGTCGAGTATTTCTCCCAGTGGTGGAAATTTGTAGTGCCGTTCAAGTCCCGCAAATGGCAGAAAGCAGCGTAGGGTTTTAGCCAATCGGCGTTGGCTTCGATAAACGCTTGGGCTGCTTTGTCGTTGAAAAAGGCGTTCTTTTCCTGTTGGTACAACAGTTCGAAAAATGCGAACTTCGTGTTCAAAACTGCCTCGAAATCAACCGTTTCCAATTTGTTCAACTTCGCAATTGCCTTTTTGAGGCGGGTCTCGTCTGCTTTGTTTTTAGCTTCGCAATGGACTGGATGTTGACGTACAGCGGGTGAAGCGCATAGACCGAAATGGCGGCGTAGGGGTAGCTGTCCGTCCAAGTCTTCGTGGCGATGGTATCATTGACGGGGAGGGTCTGCACGAGCTTCATGCCCGTTTTCGTTGCCCAATCCACCAGCAAGTTCAGGTCGGTGTATTCGCCGATGCCGCAGCCGTTTTCGCTCCGCAACGAGAAGACCGGAATGGCCATGCCCGCCCCTTTCCACAGGCCGGAAGCGTACTGGTAGCTCTCGTCCGTTCGAACGACGGCATTTCCTTTTGCCGAGGGAAAAGTAAACTGGAGGCGGCGGTTCAAACCTTTTTCCCATTCCACAACTTGCTGATTTTCAGGGTTGTAGATGGCGAACTTGTACTCAATGTCCACCGATTGTCCGTTCCAATCTAGTTCAACTTGCCAATTGGGATAATGCCCTTCGGACAACACCACCGGCTTTTTCCAGTTGCCTAGGGCATCGTTGTTTCCGCAAACACAAAACTTGAGGTGCTGTGGGATGGCGGCTGCGTATAGCTGAAAGATGATTTTGTTACCCGTTGACTCACCCCTCTTTTGGCGGGGCTTGGGGGGTATGCTTTCTGCACCTTTTCTCCGAAATATCACATCCTTGAACGCTGCGGAAAAAAAACTGCGGGCCACCTCAAATTGGGGACGCCAATAGTTTTGGTAAGAAACATGTGTTCCATCTTTCGGGATGAAAAGCTGGCGGTATTCACCGTGCTCGCCCACCATGCCCTTTGGCGTTTGGAGAAAATACTTGTACGCAATTACGTCGGTTTCAGCTACTTGAATGGTTTCGTGCCAATTGGTGGCATCGTAGCTTTGGCAAATCACGGTTTCCTCCGTTCCATTTTTTTTGAACCGGATGGCGATTTGTTCGCCGGGCAGCGTGCCGTAGTTGATATGGAAATTGGCTATCATTGTCAGTATTGGATATTAGGTTTATGGTTTAAAATGTCCGCAAAACTATTGAAACTGGAAGAGATAAATGGGAGGTATTTCATGGGTGTCTGGGTCTTCGGTGAATATCATATTTTCCTTCGACACCATACACATTTTTTTGTTGGAAGCAATCAAGAAAAAACAGGTGCAGCGCACCGGAAAATTTGTAGCCAATAAGTAGTACAAGTGCTTGGGAGGTGCAGCGCACCGAAATCTTTCGGTGCGCTGCACCTCCAGCTTTTCTGGTTCATTGTGCTACTACTACAAATATTCTTGGAGCGCTGCCCCCTGTCAAAGACCACTTTTTCCCAAAAAAGAAAATGTGTATGGCTTCAAAAAATGAGCTTTCAAATAAGTTATCTCCCAAAATCCATTTTTCGTCTATTCGCAAATAAAAAGTCCGGCCTTTTGGTCAAATTCGCCCCGTTCAATTTTTATAAAAACGATGGTAATCATGTTCAACTTTAGGCAACTGCTAAATTCGAGCAACTCGCTGGTTTTCAGCACTTTGTTTGCACTTTTTCTTTTTTCCTCTTGTCAAAAAAGAAACACCCCGTGTCCTCGTCTTCTCCAAGACCGCTGGCTTTCGCCACGAGAGCATCGAAGTGGGCAAACTGGCCATGCTCGAAATGGGCAAGAAGTACCAGTTCGTGGTGGACACCACGGAGAACGACTCCGCTTTTTACGAAGACAACCTCAAAAAATACCACGCCGTCGTGTTCCTCAACACCACGGGCGACGTGCTGAACCCGGAGCAGCAGAACAATTTCGAGCGGTTCATCCAGGCAGGCGGCGGCTGGGTCGGCATCCACTCGGCAACCGACACGGAGTACGGCTGGCCTTGGTACGGCAAGATGGCGGGCGCTTATTTCAAAGACCACCCCGGCAATCCCAATGTGCAGGAGGGCGAGTTTTACGTCGTGGACAAAAACCACGAGGCTTGCAAGCACCTGCCCGACCGCTTCAAGCGCACGGACGAGTTCTACAATTTCAAGCAGATGAACAAGGACGTGAAGCCGCTCGTGGCCATTGACGAAAAGACCTACAAAGAGGGCAATATGGGCGACGACCACCCCATGTCTTGGTACCATGAATATGACGGCGGGCGGGCGTTTTACACGGCGATGGGCCATACCGACGAGTCGTTTTCGGAGGAGCTTTTCCTCGAACACCTCTGGGGCGGCCTGAAGTGGGCACTCGACGATGGCAAGCCTAAAGCCTTGAATTACAGCGCAGTACGCACGGCGAAGATGCCAGAAGAGAACCGTTTCAACAAGGTCGTGCTGGAGGAAGGGCTGAACGAACCCATCGAACTGGCCTTGCTGCCAAGTGGCAACGTGCTTTACATCGAGCGGCACGGCGCTATCAAGATTTATGACCAAAACGAGAAGGCGACGATGGTGGTGGACAGCATCGCCATTAGCCACGAGTACACCGATGCCGATGGCAAAAAATCGGAGGCAGAGGACGGGCTGCTCGGCGTACAACTCGACCCCAATTTTGAGAAAAACAATTTCATCTACTTCTACTACTCGCCCGCTGGCGACACGGCAGAAAACGTGCTTGCCCGCTATGTGCTGAAGGACGAAAAACTTGACCGTTCCTCTAAAAAAATCATGTTGCGAATCCCCGTGCAGCGGGAACAGTGTTGCCACACGGGCGGCTCTATCGCTTTCGATGCCTCTGGCAACCTGTTCGTGAGCACGGGCGACAACACCAGCCCCCGTGATTTCAACTACGGCCCGAACGATGAGCGGCCCGGCAGAGGCCCCTGGGATGCCCAGAAATCGAGCGGAAACACGAACGACCTGCGGGGCAAAATCCTGCGCATCCAGGTGCAGCCGGATGGCTCGTACACCATACCCGAAGGTAACCTTTTCCCGAAGGGAACGGAGAAAACCCGCCCCGAAATCTATGCCATGGGAACCCGCAACCCTTACCGCATTTCGGTGGACAAAAAAACGGGCTACCTCTACTGGGGCGAGGTCGGGCCGGATGCCAACAACGACTCAATCCCCTATGGTTCAAGGGGTTATGACGAAGTGAACCAAGCAAAAAAGGCCGGCTACTTTGGCTGGCCGTACTTCGTGGGCAAGAATTACCCGTATGTCGAGTACGATTTTGCGGCGAAAAAAAGCGGTGAAAAATACGACCCTGCCAAACCCCGCAACAACTCGCCGAACAACACGGGCTTGACCGAATTACCACCTGTCAGCCCACCGTTCATCTGGTACCCGTATGCCGAATCGGAGGAGTTTCCTCTGGTCGGCAGTGGCGGTCGGAACGCGATGGCTGGCCCCGTTTTTTACAACGAAGATTTCAAAATGCGAAGCGCCCGTTCCCCGATTATTACAACGGAAAACTGCTGATTTATGAATGGATGCGGGGCTGGATTATGGTCGTGACGATGGATAAGGACGGCAACTACCAAAGCATGGAGCCGTTCATGGGCAGCTACAAATTCAGCAACCCGATTGACATGGAGTTCAGCAAGGACGGGGATTTGTACGTGCTGGAGTACGGCACTGGCTGGTTCACCGGCAACCCCGATGCCCGCCTCGTGCGCATCGAGTACACGGCCGGCAACCGCAATCCGCAGGTGAAAGTGGCCGCCGACAAGACGCAGGGCGCTGTGCCGTTTGCCGCAAAATTTACCTCGAAAGGCACGATTGATTACGACAAGGACGACCTGAAATACAAGTGGAATGTCATCTCACCGGAGGGCAAATCGCTCCAAACTTTCAACACGCCCGACATGGATTTTACTTTTGATAAACCGGGCGTCTACAAGGTCGAACTGACCGTGAGCGACGGCAAGGGCGGCGAGTCCGTTTCAACCACGGAAATACAGGCGGGCAACGAGCCACCGCAGCTTGAATTTGCCATCACGAAAGGCAATTCCGGCTTTTTCTTCCCTGGTCAATCCTTTGATTATCAAGTAACTGTGAATGACAAAGAGGACGGCAGCACCGAATCGAGCGGCATTTCGCCGGAAGCTGTGAGCGTCACGATTGACTACCTGCCGGAGGGCTTCGACAAGGCGCTGATAGCGCAGGGGCACAAGTTTGCCGACAACCTCGCTACCTCTTTGGGAAAAACTTTGATGGAAAAAAGCGACTGCAAGTCCTGCCACACCCTCGACAAAAAGTCCATCGGGCCGACCTACACGGACATCTCGAAGAAGTACGCAACCGACCCCAAGGCTCCCGCCTATTTGACCAAGAAAATTAAAGAAGGCGGCGGCGGCGTCTGGGGGGAAGTGATGATGGCAGCGCATCCCAGCCTGCCCGACAAAGACGTGGCGGAGATGGTGAAATACATCCTCAGTTTGACGCAAAAACCCGCCAATTCGTTGCCACTGAAAGGCAGCTACACCACTGCCATTCCGAAGGGGCAAAGCGATCAGGGTGTGTTCATCCTGCGTGCGGCGTACACCGACATGGGGGCAAACGGCATTCCTGGCATTCGTTCGGAAAAGGTGATGGTGCTGCGCAATGCCAGCCTATCAGCCGCCGCAGCCGACGAAAACGCCGACATGATGATCATGAAAATACCCGGTCAGGAAGTGAAGATTGCCATTGCACAAAAAGATGGCGCTTGGCTTTCCTTCGAGCAGGTGGACTTGTCGGGCATGGCGGCAGTCACGTTCATTGCCAATGCCCCCGGCAACTACGGCATGACGGGCGGCACCGTGGAAGTGCGTCTCGGCTCACCGACGGGGGAATTGATTGGCACATCGTCGCCGATCACGCCCGCTGAAATGAAAATGGACGCACCACCCTCCGAGATGAAGCCATCCATTGCCGTGGCACCGCTCAAGCCGACGCCGGGCAAGCAGGATGTTTATTTCGTCTGCAAAGGAACTGGTGGTGGGCAAGCGGGGCTTTTTGTGCTGATTCAGGTGATGTTTCAGGGGGGCGGGAAGGCGACGATGTGAGGTCATTCTCTCCCTGAAATAAATGGCAGATAATTGGTGGAATTGATGGCTTCAAAACTTGCTTCCGGGTATGTTTCCAACCAAATGGAAGGAGGGTTCACCTTGCCTTTCGACCATTTAAACTCAAAGCCGAAAAGCCGGCCATCCCGTTCTTCCACGAAGTCCACTTCTTTTTGGTCGTAGGTGCGCCAGAAATAGTTGTTTGAAAAGATTTTAGTGTATTGCTGCTTTTTGAGTCGCTCGGTGATGAGGTAGTTTTCCCACAAAGCCCCGGCGTCGTTGCGGAGGTTCAGTTCGTTGAAATTGTTGATGATGGCATTGCGAATCCCGTTGTCCCAAAAATAGTATTTTGAGCCTTTGGAGATTTCTTTTCGCAGGTTTCTTGAAAATCCGCCCAACCGCTTCAAGACGAAGACCTTCTCCAACAGGTCGAGGTATTTTTCCACGGTACGGGTGTTCATTCCGATGGTTTTGCCGATTTCATGCACAGAAACCGTGCTGCCAATTTGGAAAGCCAGGAGGCTTAGGATTTCGATGATTTTCTTCGATTTTCTGATTTCTTCGTACATCAGCAAATCTTTGTACAGATAGCCGTTGACGATGTGGTTCAGCAATTCCCGCTTGTCGGAAAGCCCAACCGAAGTAATTATTTCCGGGTAAGCACCATAAATCAGGCGTTGCGGCATCAATTCCTCTGTTTGGAATGGCGCCTCTGTTGAAGAAAGTTCAAGTTGCGAAATTGGATAGAGTTCAAACTCCCATTTCCGGCCAACGAGCGGCTCTCCGGTTTGGTTTGAAATATCGAAAGCAGAAGACCCAGTTGCCAAAATCCGTAGGTTTGGAATGTGGTCAACTATCAATTTGAGGTTCAGCCCGATATTTGGCACATGCTGGGCTTCGTCCACCACGAGCAGTTGATGGCTGCCGATATTTTGTCGAAGCGTTTCGATGCTTTGGCTACCGAGCCAAGTTTGCGTGCCTCGGTCTTCACCGGAGACAAACAGATACGGGGTGGTTTCCTTGGAAAGTATGTCCCGAAGCAAGGTGGTTTTACCTACCTGCCGGGGGCCAAGCAATACAACAACTTTCCCTGAAACCATCCGGGCTTCTATTTGTGACTGAATAAATCTTTGAATTTTCATACCTTAATACATAAAATTTGGTGTGAAAATATGTATTAAGATGCAGTTTTCAGTATAATTTTCGCCTAAACAATTTTCATCAATTTTTCAAAATGAAAAACTTAACTTCAATCCTTCTCCTTCTGCTCGGCATCACCGCCCCATCATTCTCCCAAAAAACCATCGAACTACAATCCATTCCAACGCCACCAGACATCAAATGGGATAGGCCAGAGCGCCAGTATTTCAGCCAAATCTGGCAAACGGAGGTCGTCACCAACGTCTCAAAACCCACACTGATTGCCTACGTGCCCGACCCCGCCATTGCCAACGGCACAGCGCTCATCATCGCTCCGGGCGGCGGCTACATGGCGCACAGCATCAACAGCGAAGGCATCTGGGTGGCCGAATGGGCAGCAAAGCAAGGCATCGCAGCTTTTGTGTTGAAATACCGCCTTGCGCCATCGGGCGAGGATGCCACCGCCGAGTTCATGCAAGCCGTGGGCGACCGTGATGCTTTTATGAAAAAAGTAGGTCAAGTCATCCCGTTGGCGGTAGCCGATGGTCGGGCTGCCATTGAGTACGTGCGCAGCCATGCCGCCGAGTACGGTGTAAAGCCCGGCCAGATTGGTATCATCGGCTTTTCGGCAGGTGGTGGCGTGGTAGGTGGCGTGGTGTTCGACCATACGCCTGCCAGCAGGCCCGACTTCGCTGCGCCGATTTATTCTGCCTTGCAACGGGACGACAGCACGCCCGTGCCTGACGACGCCATGCCTATTTTCATGGCCTGCACCGCCGATGATTTCTTTGGCTTCCAGAAGCAAAGCACCGAGATTTTCAACAAGTGGAACGCTGCCGGGAAGCCCGTCGAATTGCACCTTTATGAAAAAGGCGGCCACGGCTTCGGGGCGAAAAAACAGGGGCTGCCGAGCGACAAATGGCTGGACGCCTTCGGCCTATGGCTCGAAAGCCACGGTTGGATGACCAAGTAGTTTTGAATTTTCTGCAAAACCTATTTTAAAATGCAAGACGAAAAACACCAACAGACAGAAGAATTTGAGCGGGAACCCGTGCCTGCCTCCCACTGGAAAGACTGGCGCAGCTTCCTCGGTATGTACGCTGGGGAACACGCCGCTGGCACTGAGTTCGTCATTGGGCCGCTGTTCCTGACGGCGGGCGTCAGCGCCTTCGACCTCATCGTGGGGCTGCTTTTGGGCAACTTCCTCGCCGTACTTTGCTGGCGCTTTCTCACCGCTGAAATCGCCGTGAAGCACCGACTGACGCTGTATTTCCAGTTGGAAAAAATCTGTGGAAAGCGCCTCGTCACATTTTACAACCTCGCCAATGGCATCCTGTTTTGCTTCCTCGCTGGCTCGATGATTACCGTCTCCGCCACGGCGGTCGGCATCCCGTTCAACATGGAAATGCCCAAACTGACGGACACCATGCCCAATGGCGTGACTTGGGTCGTCATCGTGATTGCATTGGGTGCGCTGTTCACGCTGATTGCCGCCAAGGGGTACAGCACGGTGGCGAAAGCGGCTAATTTGATGTCGCCCATCATCGTGCTGGGCTTCTTGCTGGCGGGCATTGCCGCCCTGCGACAATTGGGCGTTCATAGCTTCTCCGACTTTTGGAATGTTTGGGGCGAGGGCGGCGAGCCGTTCCCCGGCCAAATCAAATACACGTTTTGGCACGTCGTCATTTGGTCGTGGTTCTGCAACGCCGCCATGCACATCGGCATGAGCGACCTCTCGGTTTTCCGCTTTGCAAAAAGTCCAAAGGCTGGTTGGACGACCGCAGCGGGCATGTACATCGGACACTACATGGCGTGGATTGCGGCAGCTTTGCTTTATGCGGCTTACATCAAAACGCCTGAAGCCGCTGCCATGTTGGCCAATGGCACGGCACCGCCCGTAGCGCCCGGCCCATTGGCGTACAATGCCATCGGCATTCTCGGCATACTAACCGTCATCCTCGCTGGCTGGACGACCGCCAACCCGACGATTTACCGCTCCGGTCTTGCATTTCAGGCGATTGCCGCTTGCTTCGAAAGCAAATACAGTCTGGGCAACGGTGCTGGCTGGCACAGTGGCGACCATCGCCGGGCTGTTCCCCGCCTTCGCCATGAAGCTACTGGATTTTGTGGCGGTGTACGGATTCATCCTCGCCCCGGTCGGTGCGGTCATCGTGTTCGAGCATTTCTTTGCGGAGCGTTTCGGCTTGGTGAAAAACTATGCAGAAAAGGCAGGCATCTCGTTCAATATGGCGGTGCTGTTGGCTTGGGCATTGAGCGGCGGGCTGTTTTACTTTGTGTCAAAATCACAGGGGATTTTTCTGTCGTTTTTGACGCTGCCGGCGTGGGTGGGGTGCGGGGTGCTGTATTTGGTGTTGAGTCGTTTTTTTCAAAAAAAAGTCGTCAGCTAAACTTGAAAATCTCCTCCAGTGAAATTTTTAAATCAGGAAAAATCACGCAATCCAAGGTTTCATCTTTGACATAAATAGAGGCGGGGCTGTAAACGCCCGATTCGGTGAGGTGGAACTGGTGAACGGTTTCCCGCTCTGGGTCGAAAATCCAGTATTCACGGATTTCGTTTTCTTCGTAAAGGAGTTTTTTGGTTTTCATTTCCTTGGTCGAATTGCCGGGCGAAAGGATTTCGATGACTAAATCGGGAGCGCCGAGACAGCCTTTTTCGTCCAATTTTTTCAGGTCGCAGATGATGCAGATGTCGGGTTGGACAACGGTCAAGACATTCTTGTTGACTTTTGCAGACTTGCGTTTATCGTGAAGACGTACATCAAAGGGCGCAGCAAACGCTTGGCAATCATGTTGCTTAAAATGATTGCCGAGTGAAAGCGCAAGTTGCCAAGAAATCCTTTGATGCTTGGTGTTGGGCGCTGCCATTTTCATGATTTTGCCGTGGATAAGCTCTACTGCTTGTTCAAATTTCCACGTCAAGTAATCGGCATAAGAGTAAACGCCGTTTACCAAATCTAACTGGTCGAGACTAACGATGTCTTTCATTTCATCAAAATTTTAGCAAAAATAAAGAAACTTACAGACAGATGACAACCAGTTTCCATCACGTCAACTACCTCTGGGACGATGCCAAAGCCGCCACCCTCGGTGACGACCAAATCGCCCTGTTCCTCTACCGCTCCAACATCCTTGGGGCCGACCTCCGCATTACCAACTTCGGCGGTGGCAACACCTCCTGCAAGACCCTCGAAAAAGACCCGTTGACAGGGAAGGAAGTCGAAGTCATGTGGGTCAAAGGCTCCGGCGGCGACATTGGCACGCTGACCCGGAAGGGCATCGCCGGGCTGTACGTCGAGAAGCTGCACCAGCTCAAGAACTGCTACCGGGGCATCGAGTTCGAGGACGAAATCGTGGGGCTGCAACTGCACTGCCTTTACGACCTCGACAGCGCCGCACCGAGCATTGACACGCCGCTGCATGGGCTGCTGCCGTTCAAGCATATTGACCACCTGCACCCCGATGCCGCCATTGCCATTGCTGCCGCAAAAGACAGCCAGGCCATCACGAAGGAAATCTGGGGCGACAAAATGGGCTGGGTGTCCTGGCAGCGGCCCGGCTTCGACCTTGCTTTGCAATTGGAAAAATGCCTCACCGAAAACCCTGGCATCCGGGGCATCGTGTTGGGTAGCCACGGGCTGTTCACCTGGGGCGAAACTTCGCACGAGTGCTACGTCAACAGCCTCGAAGTCATCGAGCAAGCCAGTGTTTTTATTGAAAATAGGCTGGGGAAAACACGTCCTATTTTTGGCGGAGCGAAATCGCAAAGCCTTGATAGTGAGGCACGTAGGAAGCAGGTGGCCGCAATTGCACCAATCTTGCGTGGGCTTTGCAGCGGCCAGGGATTTCAAACCCGAAGGGATTGAAGGCCGGGGGGGGGAAAAGGGGGGGGAAAACCCCCCGGGCTTTCCAATCCCTAAAATCGGCCACTTCACCGACGACGAACGGGTGCTCCAATTCATCAACTCCAACGACCTCGACCGCCTCGCCCCGCTCGGCACGAGTTGCCCCGACCACTTCCTGCGGACGAAAATTCAACCACTGGTTTTGCAGCTTTCGCCAGATGTCCAGATTTCCGAAATCTCAAAAATTTCGGAAATCTTGACCCCGCAGTTTTCCAAATACCGAGCGGAATACATCGCCTACTACGACACCTGCAAGCACCCCAATTCCCCCGCCATGCGTGACCCCAATCCGGTGGTCATCCTGTACCCCGGTGTGGGCATGTTCACTTTTGCGAAGGACAAACAGACCGCCCGGGTGGCCGCCGAGTTTTACATCAACGCCATCAACGTGATGCGGGGCGCAGAGGCCATTTCGGAGTACACGGCGCTGCCCCGGCAGGAGGCATTCGACATCGAATATTGGCTGCTGGAGGAGGCGAAATTGCAGCGGATGCCCAAGCCGAAACCGCTCAGTGGGCGGGTGGCGCTCGTGACTGGCAGCGGTGGCGGCATCGGTTTGGCGACCGCCAAAAGACTGGCCGCAGAGGGCGCTTGCGTGGTGCTGAACGATGTGGATGAGGCACGTTTGGCGGAAGCCAAGGCTGACTTTCAGATTGCCTACGGCAATGACAAAGCTGTAACAACCCCACTCAACGTGACCAATTCCGACTCCGTCGCCGAAGCGTTCGAGGCCGCCTGCCTTGCCTTCGGCGGGGTGGACATCGTGGTGAACAATGCGGGCATCAGCATCTCGAAGGGCATTTTGGAGCACAGCGTAGAGCGACTGGGACAAGTTGCAAGACATCCTCGTAAAGGGGCAATTCCTCGTCAGTCAGGCGGGTGTGGCGGTGATGCGCAAGCAGGGTTTTGGTGGCGATATCGTGAACATTGTGAGCAAAAACGCCGTCGTTGCTGGCCCGAACAACCTCGGCTACGGCGCTGCAAAAGCTGCCCAAGCACACATGACCCGCTTGCTCGCTGCCGAGTTGGGTGGCGACAAAATCCGGGTGAACATGGTGAACCCCGACGCCGTCATCGCTGGCTCAAACATCTGGGCGGGCGGCTGGGCAGAGGGCCGTGCGAAGGCTTATGGCGTGACCGTAGAGGAACTCCCGGCCTACTACGCCAAGCGCACACTGCTGGGTGAAATCATCCTGCCGGAGGATATTGCGAATGCGGTTTTTGCCCTCGTGGGCGGGCTGCTGAACAAGAGCACGGGCAATGCGCTGAATGTGGACGGGGGCGTTGCGATGGGGTTTTTACGCTAAATATTAACCAATATGCCACGTACTGCCTTCAAGATGCACCTTCATGCCGGCCAAGCGGAGGAATACAAAAAGCGCCACGACGAGCTTTGGCCAGAGCTTGCTGAACTGCTGAAGTATGCTAGAATTAGCAACTATTCTATCTTCCTCGACGAGGAGACAAACACTCTCTTCGGCGTATTGGAAATTGAAGAGCTTGCGGCACTTGACGATTTGCCAAAACATCCCGTCATGCAGCGCTGGTGGGCGCACATGAGCGATATCATGGCCTCCAACACCGACCATTCACCCGTTTCAACAACACTCAAAGAAGTCTTTTATCTGCCATGAAATCGAAGATTCACGATAGTAAAATAACGCAGCAACACATCGAAGCCCACAACGAACGCCATTTTGCAAAGCACAAAAAGCGGCTGGATTTCCTCACTTCTGAGGTAATTGTCGAGTGGGAAATCTTGCAAAAGCTGATGGACTTCCAAGTGGCCATCCCAAGCTGGGCGCTGGGCACGGGTGGCACTCGGTTCGGGCGTTTCCCCGGCGGCGGCGAGCCTCGCAGTTTGGAGGAAAAAATCGAAGACGTGGGGCTTCTCCATGCCCTGAACCGCACCAGCGGAGCCATTTCGCTGCACATCCCGTGGGATATTCCAGAGGATGGTCAGGCCATCCAGGAACTGGCTGCTTCGCACGGGCTGAAGTTTGATGCAGTAAATTCAAATACCTTCCAAGACCAACAGAATCAGGCACTTAGCTACAAGTTTGGGAGTTTGCAGCATGTGGACAAAGCGGTTCGACAGCAGGCCATCGAGCACAATATCGAGGTGATAAAACATGGCGTTGCACTCGGCTCGGAGGCCATCACGGTCTGGTTGTCGGATGGTTCGTGCTTTCCCGGCCAACTCAATTTTCGAAGTGCATTTCAGAACACACTGGACAGCCTCCGGGAAATCTACGCAGCGCTCCCCTTGAATTGGAAAATGTTCATAGAATATAAAGCATTCGAACCGAATTTCTACTCCATGACCGTTGGCGATTGGGGGCAGTCGCTGCTGTACGCCAACAAACTTGGTGATAAGGCCTTCACGCTCGTTGACCTTGGCCACCACCTGCCCAATGCCAACATCGAGCAAATCGTGGCACTGCTGCTGATGGAGGGCAAGCTAGGTGGCTTCCATTTCAACGACTCAAAATATGGCGACGATGACTTGACAGTGGGTAGCATCCGGCCTTACCAGTTGTTCTTGATTTTCAATGAGTTAGTGGAGGGGATGAATGCCCGTGGCATGAACCACTCCACGGATTTGGGCTGGATGATTGATGCGTCGCACAACGTGAAAGACCCATTGGAGGACTTATTGCAGTCGGTCGAAGCGATCCAAATTGCCTACGCACAGGCGCTACTTGTTGACCGCAAGACGCTGAACGAGGCGCAGTTGGAGAACGACACGGTGCGCTGCCAGGAGATTTTACAGGCGGCTTACCGGACGGATGTGCGGGCATTGGTGGCAGAGGCGAAGCTTGCGTCGGGTGGGGGCGCTGATGCCGCTTGGATTTGTTTCGGGAAATGGAAGTTAGGAAGGAATTAATCAAAGAACGTGGCTTAAAAACCATTACTACGGGATTATAAATCATGCAGCATATCGCCATATTTGATATTGGTAAAACTAATAAAAAGCTCTTCGTCTTCAATGAAGAATACCATATCGTTTATGAAAAAAGCGAGCATTTGCTGGAGACAAAAGACGAGGATGGCGACCCCTGTGAGGATGTGCATTTGTTGGTAAAATGGATGAAGGCGTCATTGTTGGAAGTCATGCAAGTGACTGATTTTAAAATCAATGCGGTCAATGTTTCAGCTTATGGAGCCAGCTTTGTCTATTTGGATGAAAAGGGTGAAATCTTGACGCCGTTGTGCAATTATTTAAAGCCGTACCCAGCGAAATTACAGCAAGATTTTTTTGAAAAATATGGAGGCGAAACTAAACTTGCC
Source organism: Saprospiraceae bacterium (assembly GCA_016719855.1). Classification (GTDB taxonomy): domain Bacteria; phylum Bacteroidota; class Bacteroidia; order Chitinophagales; family Saprospiraceae; genus UBA6168. Next base: position 17,113 of record JADJYH010000066.1, read on the forward strand.
AGCGAAACTGCTTCGCCTGTGCTGGGTAGTCTTAATGCTGGATTGCAATTATATCGCATCAAATATGAGCAACCGGACATTTTTAATCGGATAAAATATGCGCTGCATTTGCCACAGTTTTTAAGCTATATTTTAGGTGGTGAATTATTCAGTGAAATTACCAGCATTGGCTGTCATACCATGCTCTGGGATTTTGAAAAAATGGCTACCACGAATGGGTGAATATGGAGGGTTTGGCTGAAAAAATTCCTCCAATCCACCAGTCAACGGTGGCCACTCACCAGTTACCCAAAGTTGGCATTGGCCTGCACGACAGCTCCGCCGCTTTGATACCATATCTTGCTAGTTTTAGCGAGCCATATGTGCTGCTCTCCACGGGCACTTGGAACATCGCCATGAACCCATTTAACGACAATCCCCTTACGCCCGATGAGTTGGCGCAAGATTGTTTGTGTTACCTCAGCTATCAGGGCAAGCCCGTGAAGGCTTCGAGGCTGTTTGCGGGGCATGAGCACGAAATGGCAATTCGGGATTTGGGATTGGAAGGCGTGATGATTCGTAGTTTTGAAGATGCCGAAAAACTCGGGCTAGCTGGTAAAAAGTATCTTGAATATTTAAAGCAACTTATTGAAAAGCAAGCGATTGCGATAAATCTAGTTCTAACTAACAGGGTTATGAAAATTTTCGTGGACGGCGGTTTTTCAAAAAACGCCATCTTTATGTCGCTGCTTTCCAAGGCGTTCCCCGACAGGGAAGTTTTCGCTGCCGAAGTAGCCCAAGCATCGGCGCTTGGTGCGGCGATAGCCGTCCATGAGCATTGGAACGAGAAGCCGTTGCCTTCCAATTTGGTGGAGGTAAGAAAAATTTGAACAGCATGAAACTTGAATACAATACAAAATATCCAGCCATTGACGACCTTCGGGAAAAGGCCATGAAGCGCATACCTCGTTTTGCTTTTGAATACTTGGATGGTGGCTGCAACGAAGAAGTCAATTTGCATAAAAATACCTCCGAAATTCGGGAGGTAGAATTAAAACCTTATTATCTTTCAAAGCATGTTGCCTCGGATATGAAAACCGAGCTTTTTGGCCATGTATATGACGCACCATTTGGCGTAGCACCTGTCGGTCTGCAAGGTTTGATGTGGCCAAATTCTCCAGAAATACTGGCCAAGGCGGCTTTTGAGCATAATATTCCTTTTATTTTAAGCACCGTAACGACTTCTAGTATTGAAAGGATTAGTGAAATTACAGAAGGAAGGGCTTGGTTTCAATTGTACCATCCTGCCGACAATAAATTGCGAGATGATATAATTAAGCGTGCGGAGGCAGCGCATTGCCCAGTTTTGGTGGCGCTATGCGATGTCCCGACCTTTGGGTATCGTCCGAGGGATATACGCAATGGTTTGGCGATGCCGCCCAAGATGAGCTTGAGGAATATTATGCAAATTATTGGCCGACCAAATTGGGCACTAAATACGCTCATACATGGCAAGCCGAGGTTTGAAACCATGATGCGTTATTTTCCCAAAAATATGGATATCAAGCAGTTGGGAAAGACCATTAACGAGACGTTTTCTGGTAGGCTGAACGAGGAAAAGCTGAAGCCACTGCGGGATATGTGGAAAGGCAAAATGGTGCTGAAAGGCGTAGCCAGTGAAGAAGATACGGAGATGGCTATCCGCTTGGGTTTGGATGGCATCATCGTTTCCAACCACGGCGGGCGACAACTGGATGCTGGGCAATCAACTATCAAACCGCTGGCGAGCATTGCCCAAAAGTACAAAGGCCAAATAAAAATCATGATGGACAGCGGCATCCGGACTGGCCCAGATATAGCAAGGACATTGGCAAGCGGGGCGGAATTCACCTTTTTGGGGCGTTCATTTATGTACGGCGTAGCGGCATTGGGCAATGAAGGTGGCAACCATACAATGTCCATTTTAAAAGTTCAATTGCAACAAATTATGGAGCAGATTTGCTGTGAACATGTCACTGATTTCCGGGTCACTTGATTGGTAAATAATGAAAATTTAGTCATAGTCGAAGATTAGGCAATCAACAAGCAGCGGTTGTGCAAGGCTATTCTCCGTATTAGTAAAAATAATTTTGATATTCTCTTTTCTACCTAAATTGGGCCACAATCCCTTTTTTAAAGGAATAGCACCGTTGCGCAGCGTGTTACTTGAGTTTCATTCCTTTTGATGCTTGCAGTTTAACTAATGCCATGTAAAGAAATTTAATCCCCTTGGACCATGGTAAAATAATTGACCTCCATTTTCAGCAGCAATAGGAGGCAATTGCCGCATTCCTGATTGAAACTCAGGCTAGGTCCTGTGCTCATCGAAACTGGGCCACATTCTACCCTTCAAAGCACTTGAAACCGGACTTAGTCATCATGGATACAACATCGAGGATGTTAAGCACGTGTTCATCACCCATATCCACCTCGACCACGCTGGGGCGGCATGGGTCTTTGCCAAGCACGGTGCCACCATTTACCTCCACCCCTTTGGGTTGCCGCACCTGCACAACCCAGAAAAGCTAATGACTTCTGCCAGGCGCATCTATCTAGATGAAATGGACAGTCTTTGGGGCGACATGCAACCGATACCTGAAAATCAACTCCGGGCAGTTGAGGACAATGAAAAATGACATTGTTGGCGAATTGGTTTTAGGGCAAGGCATACCCCTGGGCATGCCGTCCACCATATTGCGTGGGAGGTGGGGGATTTCGCTTTTACTGGAGATGTGGCGGGTGTGAAGGTAGTGGAAAACGGGCCAGTCATGCCACCATGCCCACCACCGGATATTAACTTGGAGCATTGGATAAAGTCACTCGCCTACCTGCGTACAAGGAGGTACCGGGTTATTTATTTGACACATTTCGGGGCTGTTTTGCAAGTAAAAAAGCACCTCATCGAATTAGAAGGCCGGTTATTAAACTGGGCAAATTGGGTGAAGCCATTTTGGGAACAGGGTGTATTGATGGACGACGTAGTCCCACTTTTCGAGGAATACGTACAAAAGCAATTGGAAATGTCGGGAATAGGTGATGAGGACAAGCGGAGGTACGAACTGGCAAATCCTGCCGAAATGAGCGTGGCCGGACTTTTTCGTTACTGGTCAAGGAAACCTCAAGACCATTAGGAAGCCAAAGTTTGCAGAAAAGCCGTCTTTAGTCTTTGACAAGCACAATTTTGGTGATGTTCAAAAAACGCTTTACCAAAGCAACATCCGGCAATAAAACCTGAGCTGTTTCGGCATCTTGACCATCAGTAACGGTTGATGCCAAGGAAGAAGGACAATGGCCAGTAGTGGTGAATGCGACCTTGTGCAAGTAGATATAACAGCACAAGCTCAAAGCAGTCAAACCAAGCAGGAAGTAGGAGGAAAATGCAGATTTTTTCATTGGAGCAAATTGGTTGTGCGAATATCGCTTTTTATTCTAAAGGCACGCCAAAAATTGGCAGATTTCAGCAAAAAGAATCGTTCTTCTCCATCAAAACTTGTTTTTTCGACGATAAACAAGCCAAAGACGGTAAAATGTAAAGGAACGTTACAGGGGAAGACTTATTTTTTGGTCACTTTTAAAAGATTTCAAAACTTGCCTAAATCGGTGTAAGCACAAATTTCCTGAGGCTACGACGATAGTCCGAAGGAGTTTGCCCAGTGACAATTTTGAACTGCTTGTTGAAATGGGACAAGTTGTTGAACCCGCTGTCATAACAAACTGAACTGATGCCCTGAGAATCGCCAGCGAGCAAGTTGCATGCCCTTGCCACCCGGTACTCGTTCAAAAAATCGGTAAAAACCTTGTGGTTCAGCTTCTTGAAAAAGCGACAGAACGCGGGGGTGGTCATGTTGACATAACTCGCCACCTCGTCTTGTAGGAATTGCCGATTAAAATTTTCCTCCACAAACTCAAAAACCCGCCTCATCCGGTAGTGGTCCTGTGGCTTCACCTCTGCGCTGACGTGGTTGATGTTCAACGGTTCAAATTCGGGTGAGGTTGCCATGAGCTGAAGCACTTTGAGCAGTTCTACCAAGCGGTAGAAATTGTCCATTTCCGACATTCTTACCAGGATTTGCCCCACTTCCCAACGGGTATGGCCGTGGAAGGTGACGCCGGATTTGGCCCGTTCGAAAAGTTGTTGAACCGCAGCCATTTCGGGCTGGTTGAGAAAGTCCTTTCCGAGGAAGTCACCTCGCAACTGCACCACTATTTCCTGGTGTTTTTCATAAAGCTCCTGCGCAAAACCCAAATGCGGGATGTTCCGGGCCCAAGAATATCAAGTCGCCATCTTCGTAATAACTGATGTGCTCGGCTATCTGCCGCTTACCCCTTCCGTTGGTGATGAACACGATTTCGTATTCCGGGTGGCAGTGCCAGTAGGGTAGGCTAGAGCAGTTTTCTTCCGTGAACTGTCTGAAGGTGAACGAACTGCCAAACGAGGGCTGAATGTTCTCGAAGATGGGCTTGCCGATGCGCATGAAAATGGTCTACTTTGTGAAAATTGATTCAACTTTAGGTAAAATTACAGTTTTGGGTTAAAATTGTATCGGTTCCTATCAAAATCAGCGTAGTATTCCTGCTTGAGTGGCGGCTAACTTTGCCTTGTATTTAAGTTTCATGTATTACCATTTAGTTTTAAGCACGTGGCATCCCCTGGATGCCACGCCTTTTTCCTCGAAGTTCAATCTCCATTTATTCAGATAGATTTTGTCCTGTCCAGAAGTTGAGCCGCATTCCATTGGAAGCGGCTTTTTTCGATTCCATCCTTCCATAGTCAAATTGTCGGTTGGGCTGCAAAACTTGATTGCAGGTAATTGATGTTGGCCATTTTGCTTGAATTTTTTTCCGATTTTAACACGTGCAAAAACCTGATTTATGCAAGTATTCTACAACCGAATTTTGAGTCGTAGAAAGAAAGGACCATAATTCTTGCTAGCCATGTGTTCAAGAAATTGAGCCTAAGTATTTTGTAAAATATTGACAATCAATTTTTTATGCCAAGAGACTATCTCCTAATCAAGCCGCTCATAGCGTATTGGGTTCAAAGAATTTACCTCAGGGATAGATGATAATGCCGAGTTCAGTATTTGTTTTCAAGCAATCAAGAAGCTGACTTTTGGCAGATATTGGCAGGTCAAAAACAAGCAACAGGTTTACATTTGTAACCGTAGGAAAAGTGCAAACAGGAACAGGCTTTCAGAACAGAATGCCTAACAGGCATCCATAAATTTTCAAGAGGTGACAGTTGATTTTGCAGGGTAAGTATCTTTCACTAAGTTTGCGCACTTTCTTTTTTAACGGTTCGGATTAAATTTCATTACAAATAAAACTCATGTTTATGGCACGTTATTTACTACTCACCTTCGCTTTTCTACTCACTGGGATGGTTGCATTTAGCCAGACCAAGTTGGAGGGAACTGTTAAGGATCTTGACACCGGCGAGCCTGTGATTTTTGCTACGGTTGCACTCTATCGAGATGGGGTGCTCAAGACCGGAACGGAAACAGATTTCGAAGGTTACTACAGTATTACCTCACTTGACCCAGGCACCTACGATGTAGAGTTCTCCTACACGGGGTACAATCCAGCGAAAGTCACCGGCATGGTGATTTCGGGCGGGAAGGCAAACAAGTTGGACATGACGCTTTCCGCAGGCGTCCAACTTGTTGAAGTCGTCGTGAAATATGAGCGACCGCTTATCGTTCAGGACGGCACGACGCAAGGAGGGTATTTAAACTCTGAGCAAATCAAGTCCCTCCCAACCCGTGATGTCAACGCACTTGCTTCTTTCACTGCCGGTGTTTCATCAGCAGACGAAGGTGGTGCGCTGAACATTCGGGGTTCTCGGTCAAGTGGCACCAACTATTATATAGATGGTGTGCGTGTTACGGGCAATTTGCCTCCGAAACAGGCCATTGAAGAACTCCAGGTCATCACAGGTGGTGTGGAGGCCAGCTACGGCGACGTAACTGGTGGCATCGTTTCCATCACAACCAAAGGCCCTTCTGAGTCTTTCAGCGGCGGCATTGAGTTGGAATCTTCCCGCCTTACCGACCCCTACTACCAAGATTTGGCCAGCTTGCAGTTGAGCGGGCCTATCCTCAAGCGCAAGGGCCGCACCATCCTTGGCTACCGCATCAACGGCCAATACCAATACAACAAAGATGACGACCCTCCTGCCACGCCTGTTTACAGCATCAAAGACGAAGTACGCGCAGAATTGGAGGCGAACCCAATCCGAATTGTAGGCGCCACCATCTACCCTGCCGCTGAGTATGTTGACAATGATGGAGTAAACGCGCTGAAATACAACCCGAACGAAGACCGTGAAGCGCTTGACCTGAATGGCAAGCTAGATGCGAACCTCGGCAAGAACATTGACGTGACGCTTTCTGGCACGTATTACAATATTGACAACAAGTTTACGCCAGGTAATTGGAGGACGTTCAACTCCCACAACAACCCGACGCAAAATGACGAAAGGCTCCGTGGAAACTTCCGTTTCCGCCACAGGCTTGGTGGTGCCAATACTGCTACCGAAGAAGACAAGGGTACCGGCAAGGGTTCAGTTATTCAAAATGCAGTTTACACGCTTCAGTTTGGCTACGAAAAGGCCAAATCCAGTGTTGCCGACCCACGTCACGGTGACAACCTTTTCAACTACGGTTACATTGGGAAATTTGACCGGGTTTGGGATCCAACCATAACAACTTTCGCTGACGATACGCATCCCGACACATTAATCCTGTACGATGGTCATGTTGACTATTCTCCAGTTTTACTTGATTACACGCCCAATACGGAGATAAACCCAGTGCTCACTCGGTACACCCCGAACGATGGCGCTGACCTAATTAGTTTTTCAGATTTTGAGGTTATCAACGGTCGCATCCCGTCCACTTTGGGCAACGTTTGGGCAAACCACCATGCCAATATTGGCTCCGTCTATAACTTGAACCGCAAGCGCGACAGTGACCTTTACACCTTCAATGCCAATACTTCCTTCGAGCTGGTACCCGGAGGTTCGGGAAGCAACCGCCACGCTTTCCAGTTCGGCATTCTTTACGAGCAGTCGAAACAACGTGGATACGACGTAAATCCTTTTGGGCTTTGGACTTCTGCCAGGCTGCACGCCAATGAGCACATCGAAGGTCAGGGCCTTGATTCAATGAACCAAGTTGGCACCCAGCCGGGGTCACTTACCACCATTGACCTGATAACTGGTATAATCACCGTTGATTCTATTGACGTGCCTATCTACGCCCCCAACACCACTACTGAAAACTCGGACAACCTCTTCTTCCGCAGGGTAAGGGAGTCGTTGGGCAAAGAACTGAATGAGTACGTGAACGTAGATGGCCTCGACCCTAGCGACCTCAGCCTCGACATGTTCTCCGCTAGGGAGCTGAACGACGACAACCTGATTAATTACTGGGGCTACGACTACCTTGGCAACGAGCTTGATGGGATTACTTTCGAGGATTTCTTCAAGTCAGTAGATGCCAACGGTGTTCGTACATTCCCGGTTGCCGCATTTGAGCCAAACTATCAAGCCGCCTATATTCAGGACAAGTTCAAATTCCGGGACGTGTTCTTCCGGGTAGGCCTGCGCATTGACCGCTTCGATGCAAACACCAAAGTGCTGAAAGACCCGTATTCGCTGTACGACGTGATGACTGCCTCCGATTTCCACAGCCGCTTCGGTGGCGAGCGTCCAGGCAACATCGGTGACGACTTCAAAGTGTACGTAAACAGTGAGGGTGGCGAATCCGTCAAGGCATACCGCAGCGACGATACCTGGTACTTCGCCAACGGCGCACCTGCCAACGATGGCACGGAGGTATTCGGTGGCACCATCGTTTATCCTCGCTACGCTGAGGATGATGAGACCAAGCGTGACATCACCAGCACGAACTTCGACCCAGACATTTCTTTCGAAGACTACACGCCGCAAATCAACTGGATGCCCCGTTTGGCATTCTCGTTCCCGATTTCGGACGAGGCAAACTTCTTTGCCAACTACGACGTGCTCGTGCAGCGTCCGCCATCGAACTCGTTGGTCAGCCCGCTCACCTATTTCTATTGGGAGCAAAATGGCAGTGGCCTCCGCAACAACTCCAACCTGAAGCCGGAGCGCACCGTTACTTACGAGCTGGGCTTCCAGCAAAAAGTAGGTCTCAATTCCGCCCTGAAGTTGTCGGCATACTACAAGGAGTTGCGTGACATGATTCAGAGCCGCTACTACCTGAACGTTCCAGCTCCTGTCAACAATTATGAGACTTTCGACAACCTTGACTTCGCAACGGTGAAAGCCTTCTCGGTGAGCTACGACCTTCGCCGTACCGGCAATCTCCAACTGAACTTGACCTACACCCTCCAATTTGCGGATGGTACGGGTTCAAACACAGAGTCTTCAAGGGGTCTTGGTTCCAGGGGCATCCAGCGCACCCTGTTCCCGATGAGCTATGACGAGCGTCACCGCATCAACGCCATCATTGACTATCGTTATTCTTCCGGCTCAGCATACGACGGACCACGTATTGGCGGCATTGATATTTTTGCCAATACCGGAATCAACTTTGCCGCATCTACCGTTTCTGGTCGCCCCTACACGGCTGCCATCCAACCAGAGGCTTTTGGCTCATCTGGCATCAAGGGCGCAATAAATGGCTCCAGGCTTCCTTGGAACACGCTGGTGAACATGCAAATTGACAAGCAGTTCAACCTGTCCAAAGAAGGTTCAAAGCGCAACATCGGCATGAACATCTATGTGCGGGTGTCCAACTTGTTCGACAAGCGCAACATCCAGGGCGTGTACACCTACTCCGGCGAACCAGACGACGATGGCTTCCTCAACTCTGCCCGTGGTGCACTATTGCTGCAAAATGCAACTGGCGCTGGTCAAAGTTCAACCGCTTATCTCGCTTCGTATCAGTGGCGGATGCTGAACCCAGACAATTTCAGCCTCCCAAGGAGGGTGTTCATCGGTGCTGTCTTTGATTTCTAAATCTTGTTTTAATCCTGGTGAAAGCGGGCAACACCTGCTTTCACCAAAATTGAATATTCTTTGAAATTGTTGCTGTGTTTGGTGCATTGCCTTTCAGAATGGCGATTCTTGGAATCCTTGGAAATAGCAATCATCACCCCCAGCAATAAAACCAAATTTTTGAACCATGCGTAGTTTAAAAACAATAATCACAACTGCTGTGGCAATTTTGGTCTTTGCTTCCTCGGCTCATGCTTATTACGACCCGAGCAGGCAGTACAAAAAGCCCAGCAAAAATTCCGTCAATTTCAGGGAGGCATGTGTAACTGCCAAAGCCCAAATTGACCAGGACGTAAACAACGTGCGTGCCCGTTTGACCACGGGCGGTGACGTTTGGTGGGACCGTAACGACGGCAAGTACGTCGTGCCCAAAGTTCCACTTGGCCAAACTGAGGTTTCTTCCATCTTTGCTGGTGCCGTTTGGCTCGGTGGTTTTGACGATGGTGGTAACCTAAAGACTGCCTGCCAAACTTATGGCAACAATGGTGGCAACAGCGACTTTTGGCCTGGCCCCCTCGCACCAGATGAGGGTATCACTACGAAAGAAACTTGCGACAACTGGGACAAGTTTTTCGAAGTTTCAGGTCAGGAAATCAAGGAACACCTGTCCTTATTCCAGATTGCTTCGGAGGGAGGTGCCGACTACACGGAGGACATGATACCTGCCGGCGTTAAGGGATGGCCAGGCAGGAAGAATGAATTCTTCTTTTCGGTTCACAATTTTCTATTGCCTGACACCGACCAAGGTCTTGCAGGATTTTATGACCAAGACGGTGATGGTCAGTATGAGCCATTGGATGGCGATTTCCCGACCATCGAAATCCGTAAATGCGAGGGAGGGGAGTTCCCACCTCAGTTCCCTGATGAGATGATTTTCTGGATTTACAACGACGAAGGTGGTGGAGCAATCCACGGTGAGACGAATGGTATCCCCATCCGTATGGAAGTACAAGTCCAGTCGTTCAGTTATGCAACCAACGACCAGATAAACGACATGACCTTTCAGCGGTACAAGCTCATCAACCGTGCAAAGGAAGATATTGACAGTACCTTCTTTGCCATTTGGGTGGACCCTGACTTGGGTTGCCACTTGGATGACTATGTTGGTTGCGATATTGACAGGAGCTTGGCATATACCTTCAACGTTGACGCCGAAGACGGTCAACCCGGCATCACCTGTGATGGTGTACCAACTTATGGCACGGATATTCCAATTATTGGCATTGACTATTTCCGTGGCCCTTTGGATGAAAATGGTGAAGAGTTGGGAATGTCTTCATTCACCTATTTTAACAATACGATAGGCAATCCTCCTACTGGCACTACTGACCCATCTACTGACGTAGAATTCTACCGCTACCTTTCTGGTAGCTGGAAAGATGGAACCCGGTTCACTTTTGGTGGCGATGGATACAACCCAACTGATACGGATCCTGCAAATCGTATTAACTACGCATTTCCAGACGACCCAGACAACCCTAATGGTTGGTCCATGTGCAATCCTGGGCCAGAGTTCCCAACTGGTTTGCCAGCTTATGACCGCCGTACGGTACAGGCTTCTGGTCCGTTCATTCTTCAGCCGGGTGCTGTCAACGAATTGATCATTGGTGCGGTTTGGGTGCCAAACCTTGACTACCCTTGCCCAGACATCACCAAACTCCAGTTTGCTGACGACCTCGCACAGGACCTGTTCGATAGCTGCTTCGATATCATTGATGGCCCAGATGCACCAGACGTTGACTGGATTGCCTTGGACAGGAAATCATCGCCGTGCTGACCAACAGGCCAGCACCTGCATCCAATAATTACCTGGAAGCCTACGAAGAAAAAGTGATTGGTATCCCTGAAATACCAGGCATTGACACCACCTACAACTTCGAAGGCTATATGATTTATCAAGTGGCTGGCCCTGGTGTCAGTACCTCCGAGTTTGATGACCCAACCAAGGCGAAGTTGGTTTATTGGGTGGACGTGCGCAACGGGGTTAAAGCACTTTACAATTGGATTGCCATTGAGAATCCAACTGCGGTACTAGACCCGAACTCACCTGAGTTTATTTACTATCCGGAGGTCAAAATCGAAGCATTGGACAATGGCGTAAGCCACACTTTCAGCTTCACAGAAGACCAGTTTGCCTCTGGCGACCGCCGACTGATAAACCATCGGAAATATTACTATACAGCACTTGCCTACGGCACCAACAACTGGGGGCAATTTGACCCACTTACACAAGTAGGCCAAAAAGTGACCTTCTTGGTTGGTAGGAACAACATCGGCCCGAACGGCGACGGTTTCCCGTACACCGTCATCCCACGGCCAATTGTCAACCTGAAGCTCAACGCCAACTACGGTGATGGGCCGATAATTACGCGCATTGACGGGGTAGGTGCAGGTGGCAATTTCCTTGATATTTCGGATGAAATGAGGGCCGCAATGCTCGACACCTAGCTTCGACGGCAAAATTGTTTACGAGCAGGGCCGTGGCCCAATTGATGTGAAAGTGTTCAATCCGCTTGAAGTACAGGATGGCGAATTCGAGCTTACTTTTACCGACGAGAACATGTCGAACGACAAACTCGACCAAGATGTGTTTTGGAAGCTCACCAACGTGAGCACCGGCGAAGAAACCGTTTCCGACAAGTCATTGGCACTGTTGAACGAGCAGATTTTTGGTCAGTATGGCTTTACAGTTTCCGTTGGCCAAACCACGGATGCTGGTGATTGTTCCGATGATACTTTTGGAGCCATTGGTGCTGAACAAGTTTATCGTGACCTGAATGCGCCTTCTTGGTTCAATGGCATAAAAGACGGCTTCTCTGTGACCACCTTGCCCGGTGTATTGAATGTCGCATTTGACTACATCCGCTTTGATGAAAGCAATTGGGACTGTCACTACGAGAACACCTTGGCCACAATGGGCAACGGTAATTTTGTACCATACCAACTTACAGATTTCAGGTCTAGGATTGGTAGTACCGAGTACCCGTTCTTCCTTTCACCAGCCTGGAGAAGTCCACAAAATTCCATCGTTGCGAAGCCATCAGAGCAATTGTCGGAATTGAACAACGTGGATATTGTTTTCACTTCCGACAAGAGCAAATGGAGCCGTTGCATCGTGGTTGAAATGGCCAATAATGACTATACCAGCTTTGCACTGAAAGAGGACGGTACGCCTGTGACTACCGCTGGCTCCACGCCTACCAGTCCAATCCTGAGCTTTGACCTGCGCAATTCTCCTTCAGTTGGAAAAGATGACAGCGATGGAGACGGCCTTGCCGACCCCGATGGCGATGGTATCGGTATGGGTTGGTTCCCAGGTTATGCAGTTGACGTTGAAACTGGCATGCGGCTCAACATTTTCTTTGGTGAAAACTCTGCCTATTCTGCTGAAACTGGCTACCTGAACTATTACAACAATGGTAAGCCAAACGGTGCGGACATGATGTTCAACCCAAATTCGCAGTTGCTCTTCCCATCCGATTATGGCAGCAATTTCGAGGTGTTCAACTCTCCGCTTTTCTGGTATGCAGGTGGCCAGCACTTCGTCTATGTTACGAACGAGGATTACGATGAAGAAAAAGGTCAATGCAAATATTTGCGTGGAAGGTTCGACCCAACGGAGTCGGACATCAAGAAAGTGAATGGCTTGAAGCGCATTACTTGGGCTGGCCTGCCATTGTTGAACTCAGGCACGCAGTTGCTGGACTACAAAGATGGCCTGATTCCGAACGACCTTACCATCAAGCTCCGTGTGGACAATCCGTACGAGGTAGCAACTGGTACTGGCGATTTCAACGGCTATCCGACCTACCGCTTCAAACTGGATGGACAACAAGCCGATTCGTTGGATCAAGTAGGCATCAGCGAGGCACTGGACAAGATCAACCTTGTGCCAAATCCGTACTATGCATTCTCCGATTACGAGGACGGCCGCTTGTCAAACGTGGTGAAGATTACCAACCTGCCTGCAAAATGCGTCGTGACGATTTACTCGCTGGATGGCAAGTTCATCCGCCAGTACAACCGTGCCGAACTGCCTGGTCAGGCCAATGGTAGCGGAACGCCGAGTACCCAAATCATTCCCGACATCGAGTGGGACTTGAAGAACAGCAAGGGTATTCCGGTTTCGGCGGGTGTTTACCTCGTCCATGTTGACGCTGGTGAACTCGGTGAGCGTACCCTAAAATGGTTCGGCATCACGCGCCAGTATGACCCAACAGGCTTGTAAAAATCAGAAGGGATTTGGAAGTCCGGTTCCGGCAAGGATGGCTCGAAGCCTTCCGGCAATGCTGGAACCGGACTCCAAAAACCATCACAAAATCAAAGAAAATTTATGAATAAGTCATTATACTTCTTACTTACCCTGGTGCTCTTGTCAGTGACAACCACTGGCTTGCAGGCTGGCAACCCCGACCGTCAGGGTGAAGCTGGAGCGCCAGAACTGCTCATGAACCCATGGGCACGGAGCGCAGGCCTCCACTCCATGACCACCTCCATGGTCATTGGCGTAGAGTCCATGATGCTCAACATAGCTGGACTATCCAGGATAACCAAAACAGAAGTGGTCTTTGGCCACTCCCAGTACCTGAAAGGCACGGGCATCACCACCAATGCATTTGGCTTTGCGCAAAAAATTGGCAACAACAGTGCCTTGGGCATCAGCATCATGACCCTCGATTTTGGTGAAATCGACCGCACCACCACCTTCGCTCCAGAGGGAACGGGCAGCACGTTTTCACCTCGTTTCGTGAACATCGGAGTCGGGTTTTCGCACAACTTCGAGAACAAGGTTTCCGTGGGCGTACTTGGCCGTGCAGTCTCCGAAGGCGTTGAGGACGTAAACGCAACAGGCATTTGCCTCGACGCTGGCGTCCAGTACGTTACTGGGGAGCGTGAGAACTTCAAGTTTGGCATTTCGCTCCGCAACATCGGTGGCCGCATGCAGTTCCGTGGCGAGGGTTTGTCCCAAACCATTGAAATCCCTGCATTTGATGGTACGCACGGCCTCGTGACCAATCAGCGTTCTACCTCCTTCGAAATGCAGTCCGTGCTCAACATCGGCCTGTCCTACGACTACTACGTTGTCGGCAACAGCCGCCTGACTTTCGCTGGCAACTACACCTCCAACGCCTTCTCCGAAGACCAACTTGGCGGTGGCCTGGAGTTCTCGTACAACGAACTGGTGATGCTCCGTGCTGGTTACAAACTCGACTTTGGCCAGATTTCGAACACAGGAAGCGAATTCAACGACCAGCCGCTTTACACTGGCCTTTCTGCTGGCGCAACGCTGAACGTTCCTACCAACAAAAAAGACAATGCCCCTCGCATTGCCTTTGACTACGCCTACCGTACTACCAAGATTTATGATGGTACGCACAACCTTTCCGTGCGCATCACGCTGTAAAATAGCAGGTGGAGCCGCTGTAACTCAGTCGGCTCCACCACCTTTTTTTACTATTTTTCTTTAAAAATAGACCTTCGTAAGCGACTTCCGACCATTCTCCTGTATAAAAATCTGTCCTGTTTCCACGCATAATTGATGCTTGCATCACGGTGGTGGGTTTCGCTGTTTCACAAATCAAACGATTGCCATGAAACTAAAAATGACACTGCTGACCGTAGCAGGCGCGCTGGCGTTCCTGCTTCAACCTGCCTTTTCGAGAGGTCCACTGCGGCCACCACACAAAAACGGCATCCCCAACCAGCAGGTCAACTTTCGGTCGGCCTGCACCACCGCCCAAGCGCAGATTGACCAGGACATCAACAACGTGCGGGCACGGCTGCTCACTGGTGGCGATATATGGTGGGACAGGTCGGATGGCAAATACGTGGTTCCAAAACCCCAACCCGGTCAGCCGGAAGTGTCAGCCATATTCGCTGCGGGCATCTGGCTCGGCGGCTTCGATGATGGCGGCAACCTCAAGATGGCTTGCCAGACCTACGGCAACAATGGCAGCAGCAGCGACTTTTGGCCGGGGCCGCTCAGTCAGGCTGAAGGTGCAACCACGCTGGAAGTTTGCAACAACTGGGACCGTTTTTTTGAGGTGAAAGGAACTGAAATAAGGGAGCACCTCCAAAAATGGCAATCTTCTGGAGAAGGCGGCATCGCTTACACTCTTGACCAAATACCAGCCAGTGTAAAAATGTGGCCTGCTAAAGGAAACCCCTATTTTTACCAAAATTACCTATTCCATCTACCCAATAATGACCAAGGGTTAGCGCCATTTTATGACCAAAATGGCGATGGCAATTACCAGCCACTTGATGGAGATTTCCCAACTTTGGAAACCCGTGGGTGTAATGATAATCCCACACAATTTCCCGACCAGATGATATTCTGGATGTACAACGATGAGGGCGGCGGGGCTATCCACGGTGAGACGAGCGGCATCCCCATCCGCATGGAGGTACACGCCACGGCCTTTGCTTATTCCACTTTTGACCAGATCAACGACATGACTTTCCAGCAGCACAAGTTCATCAACCGTGCGAAAGAAGACATTGACAGCTTCCATTTTGCGCTGTGGGTTGACCCCGATTTGGGCTGTCATTTGGACGATTACATCGGTTGTGCGCCGGGGCGAAACATGGCATATTGGTTCAATGCGGATGCAGAGGATGGCCAACCTGGAATTACTTGCGACGGTGTGCCAACTTACGGCACGGATATTCCGGCAGTTGGGATTGATATTTTCAGGGGGCCGTTGGATGAAAATGGGAATGAATTAGGGATGTCGAGTTTTATGTACTATAATAACACCATAGTTCAACTTCCAGGTGGCACCATTGACCCAAGTACTGATGTCGAATTTTACCGCTACATGACTGGAAGTTGGAAAGATGGAACACGACTTACTTATGGTGGAGATGGCTACGACCCCACAAATACCGACCCGGCCAATAGAACCAACTTTGCTTTCCCAAGTGTCCCAGACGACCCAAATGGCTGGTCAATGTGCTACCCCGGACCCGAGTTTCCAAATGGCTTACCAGCATATGACCGCCATATAGTCCAATCTTGTGGCCCAATGATCCTCCAGCCCGGTGCGGTCAACGAGCTGACTTTCGGCGTGGTGTACGCCCCCGACCTCGAATACCCTTGCCCCGATATGAGCAAGCTCTTCATCGCAGATGACTTGGCGCAAAACCTTTTTGATAACTGCATTGAATTTACCGATGGTCCCGATGCCCCAGAAATGGATTGGATTGCGCTCGACCAGGAAATCATCGGCGTATTGTCAAACAAGCCAGCCCCAGCGTCGAACAATTCCAATGAATCTTATGAAGAATTGGTTTTTGGCCACCCTGCGGGCGTGACCGATTCCACCTATAATTTCGAGGGCTACCTTGTGTACCAACTCGCTGGGCCAGAGGTGCGCTGGAACGACCTACTCGACGTAAAAAAGGCGAGACTGGTCTTTCAAACGGACGTAAAAAATGGCGTAAATACGCTGGTAAACTGGGAGGCCGTGCCCAACCCAACTTACAATCCAGCCGTTGGTGGCAGCTATTTAGTTTACCAACCAAAAATGGTAGTCGAAGGAGCGGACGAGGGCATCCGCCACAGTTTCCGCATCACCGACGACCAGTTTGCACAGGGCGACCGAAGGCTCATCAACCACCGCAAATACTATTTCGTGGCCTTGGCCTACGCCTCCAACAACTTCGAAACTTTCGACCCGTTGCTCGGCACTGGGCAGCAAAAAATGTTCGTCATTGGCCGCCAAAACATCGGGCCGGACGGCGACGGGCTGCCCTATTCGGTGCTTCCCCGCCCAATTGTTGACAAAAACTCAACGCCAGCTACGGCGATGGCCCAGCCATCACCCGCCTCGATGGGGTGGGGTTGGGTGGCAATTTCGTGGACGTGTCGGATGAGACGTTGGCGAAAATCATGGACGGCAGCTTCGATGGCGAAATCACCTACGAGCGAGGCCGAGCGCCCATCCAGGTGCAGGTTTTCGACCCACTCTACGTGCAGGACGGCGAGTACGAGGTAAGTTTTTTGGATGAGAACATGACCAATGACCAGCTCGATATGACCGTGAACTGGCAACTGAAATCGCTCACCACTTCGGAAGTCGTTCAATCCCACCAAACGATTGACCGACTGAACGAGCAGCTTTTCGGACAGTACGGCTTCTCCGTCACCATCGGCCAGACGGGCGATGCAGGTGACTGCGAAAATGAAAATGCCGGGGCCATCGGAGCGGAACTGGACTATGCCGACCCACTGGCGCAGCCTTGGTTTGCTGGCGTCAACTATGGTTTTCAGTATCCAACCGTGCCGCCATTCCACAATTTCTTTAGTTACCTGCCGCCGTTTTTTGACAACGAGTGCAGCATAAAACCACTGGTGACGCTCGGTGACGGCTATTTTGTGCCATCTCAAAATTGCCAATACCTTAGTCGGGAAGGCGAGGTATATGCTTCGCCCGCTTGGCGAAACTCGTTGAACAACCTCGTCAACGTAGACGACAGGACAGCCGAGCTGAACAACGTGGACCTCGTTTTTACCCCAAACAAAAACCTATGGAGCCGCTGCGTGGTGGTGGAAACGTTCAATTCCGACTTTGCCAATTTTGGATTGCGGCAAGATAGCACCCCGGTCACGTCGGTCGGCGGTAGCACCAATTTTGACCTGCGAAACTCGCCCTCCGTGGGCAAGGACGACACCAACGGTGACGGCCTGCCCGAACCTGACGGCGATGGAATCGGCATGGGCTGGTTTCCCGGCTACGCCGTGGACGTGGAGACAGGCAAGCGACTCAATGTTTTTTTTGGTGAAAATTCGGCCTTTTCGGCAGAGAGCGGTTTCCTAGGCAGCTACCCCGATGGCCAACCGAACGGGGCAGACATGCTTTTTAACCCAAATGACCAAGTCGTGCTGGCAGGTCCCGCCGACGATGCCATGATGCACCACTACCTCGGCGGCCATCACTTTATCTACGTGACCAGCGACGAGTACGACGGCTGCGCCTACTTGCGTACCCGCTTCGACCCGTTGGAGACGGAACCAAAGAAAGTGAACGGCTTGAAACGGGTGACCTGGACGAGCATGCCCCTGCTGGCATTCGGTCAGGCACTGCTGCCGCTCAACGAGGGCTTGATTCCGAACGAGCTTCGGGTGAAGCTGCGGGTGGACAACCCCTTTGCCGTTTCGACTGGGACTGGCGAGTTCAACGGCTACCCGACATACCGTTTCAAGCTGGAGGGCATGCAGGCAAACTTGCCCAAATCGCCTACCAACGACGAGCAGTTGGACATGGTGAACATCGTACCGAACCCCTATTACGCCTACTCGGACTATGAGGACGGCAGCAATTCGAAAGTGGTAAAAATCACCAACCTACCCGCCCTATGCGAGGTGACGATTTTTAGTTTGGGTGGTAAATTTATCAGAAAATACAGCCGAGACGAACGCAGCCAACCCGGTGGGGTGGTGTTACAAAACAACCCGGACATCGAGTGGGACTTAAAAAACTCGGCGGGCATTCCAATTTCCTCTGGTGTTTACCTCATCAGAATCAAAGCCCCCGGCATCGGTGAGCGCACCCTGAAATGGTTCGGTATAAACCGGACTATGGATTATGGAGGGCATTGAAGTTTGATAGTTCGGCAGTGGGAAGTTGGCAGTTTGCAGTCAAATAGTTAGTTCGCCAGTCAGATTGTAATAGAACCGTACTGACTAACGAACTGTCGAACTGCCAACTGCCAACTGTCGAACTGCCAACTTTAACGCGTCTCCGTCTGCACCAACTTCCCCGTCGCCTTCACTTTCAGCAGCAACTTCCGGTTGCCGTCCGGCAAAATTTCCTCTTTCAGCAGCCAGTGGTCGGCGTCGTATTCCACTTCTTTTTGCACTTGAACGGCCTCGTCGGGTAGGCCCCGCCATTCGTTGAGGTGGATGGGTTCCCATTTTTTGGAAGCGGCGGAGCGGTAGGCGGCGTCCATGATTTCGTTCACGACGTAGCCGTCGTAAAAAGTTTCGATGGGCTGCTTGCCGGTTTCCATCGAGTTCAGCATGTCGGTGAACATGTGGTTGTAGCCGAGGTCGTTCGTCTCGTCGCCGACGGGGAAGAGCCAGCCGCTGGCCGATTCGGCCTTCTCTGCCACGTAGCCCGACTGGCCGGGTGCGGTGAACATTTCGAAACCGGTGCGAAGGAAGTTGTTCAGCCAGATGGTGCCTTCGGTGCCCATCACCTCGTCCCGCAGGTCCATGCCGCCCCGGAAGGCCCAGCTCACCTCGAACTGCCCGATGGCCCCGTTTGCGTAGCGCACCAAACCGATGGCGTGGTCTTCGGCGTCAATCGGTTTCACCTGCGTTTCGGCCCAGCACATCACCTCGATGGGCCGCACGTTTTTGCCAATAAAATTGCGGGCAATCTCGATGCAGTGGCAGCCAAGGTCAACGAGGGCGCCGCCGCCAGCGAGTTCTTTGTCCCAAAACCAAGGGCTGTGCGGGCCGGGGTGCGTCTCCCGTGACTTGGCCCAGAGGATACGCCCGATGGCACCGTCACGCACGCTTTGTGCGGCCTTGAGGTTTTTGGGCGTGTAAACGAGGTCTTCGAGGTAGCCCCCGAACACGCCTGCTTTTTCGATGGCCTGCACCATTTTCCAAGCTTCTTCGCCGTTGCGGGCGAGGGGCTTGGTACACATTACCGCCTTGCCAGCTTTGGCAGCGGCTACGGCTGCTTCGAGGTGCTGGTAGTTGCGCAGGGCGATGCACACGATGTCCACGTCGGGGTGGTTCACGGCCTCGTGCAGGTCGTTCGTCCAGTGAGGGATGTTGTGCTTGGCAGCAAATGGTTCTGCCCGCTCCGGGGTGGTGGAGTAGGCCATGATGACCCGGTCACGGCTACGCTGGCCGTGGAGGGCGGAGATGTAAAAATCGGCGATGAAGCCGGTGCCGAGCATTGCTATTTTTGCCATTTAGTTTGATTGTTGAAATTGTTGTATTGTTGAATTGTTTTGAACGTGGTTCGAGGTGATTCTTTTGAGCGCTCAAATTACAAATACCCAGAAATCTCACGCATTTTTGCCCAGAAATTTCGCAGATGCCGAATCATCCCTCATCCCTCATCCCTCATCCCTCTTTTTCCGCCGTCCTCATCACGCACAACGTGGCGGACACCATCGGCGAGTGCGTGGCGGTGCTTCGCAAAGTCTGCGACGAGGTACTCGTGCTGGACAGCCAAAGCACGGACGGGACGATCGAGATTTGTGAGAAATTGGGCGCAAAAGTGGTGCAACAGGAGTGGTTTGGCTACGCAAAAACCAAGAACATCGGCAATACCAGTGCCCGCCACGACTGGATTCTCTCGATTGACTCGGACGAGGTGCTTTCGGAGGAACTGATTGAAACGTTGCGAAACCTGAAGCCCGAGGTTGGCAAGGTTTACGCCCTCGACCGCCTCACCAACTATTGCGGCCAGTGGATTCGGCACAGCGGCTGGTACCCGGAATGGAAAATTCGGCTTTTTGACCGCAACCACGTCGAGTGGCAGGGCGACTTTGTACACGAGACTTTGCACATACCTGCTGATTATCAAGTAGTTAAGTTGATGGGCAAGCTATTGCATTACTCCTACAAGGACGCTGCCGACCACCTCCGCCGTTTGGAGAAATACGCCCGGCTGGGGGCAGCGGAGCAATTTGCCGCAGGCAAGAAAGTGACTTTTGTGAAACGCTGGCTCGCCCCGGCGGCCCGTTTTGTGCGGGGTTTTATCCTGAAAAGAGGTTTCCTCGATGGTCGGGCCGGGTGGACGATTTGCAAGCGAGAAGCGGACATGGTTCGCCTCCGTTACCTGGTTTTGGAGGAGCTTTGGCATGGCAAGTAAGGTTTACCAAATATTTTTTCGTGGGCAAGTTTTACCAGTCAGTCACCACTGACATTAATCAGTCTTCTCAAATATCAAAAATCAATTCAAGAACGGTTATGTTTTATCAAATTGCCTCATCCTAAAGTGGAGTGAATGGCAGTATAAATACATGATTGTCCAGCAATATTTCAAAGAAAGTAAGGTGAATTTTTGCTGGGAACTTAGCCAAAAGCAATCTATGCGAATTAGGTATTGAAATAGGTGCATGCACAATGTGGCATTCGCCGCTATGCGGCTGTGGTTTGGTATATTGGGTGATTTAACTAATTCGCATAATCTATTGTTTTCAATAAAATTAGTTCAACTCATGAAAATCAAAGGAAAAACAGCAATCATTACAGGTTCTACGATGGGGATTGGGAAAGCGATAGCCTATCGCCTGGCCAATGAAGGAGCCAATATAATTGTCAATGGTAGAAACGAGGAAAAGCTGCTCGCAACAACAACCTCGTTAAGAAACCTAGGGTTCGAGACAAGTGCTTTTCAAGGTGACGTAACCAATCCTGAGACTTGCAAAAAGTTGGTGGATTTTGCGCTGGAAAAGTATGGGGGCATTGATATATTGATTAACAATGTAGGGGTGGGCGCACGGGGTTTTATAGAAAATACGAACCCTGAAGTGTTTAAATACATCATCAACAGCAATGTTCTTGGAGCGGTTTATCCTACTTTGGAAGCCATGCCGCATATTAAGGCGAGCAAGGGAAGCGTGATTTTTATCTCCTCTTTGGCGGGCTTCAGGGGTATGCCCAATAGCGCCCCATATTGTATGTCAAAAATGGCGTTGACCTCATTGGCTGAATCGCTGCATGTGGAGACTGCAAAAGATGGGGTACACGTCGGCATTGTATATGTTGGCATGACGAAAAACGACCCTGAGAAACGAGTGCTCCATGCCGATGGTTCTTGGGCAAACCTTGAACAGCACGATGGAATATTCGTTGACAGCCCAGATGATACAGCTTGGGCCGTGCTCGACGTGCTGTACAATCGGAGCTTCAAGAAAATCGTTGGCATGAAAGGCAAAGTATATTATTGGCTGCAAATGCTGGCACCTTGGTTCGTGGATTTCACTTTTAGGCATAAAATTGACACTATCGAAGAAGCCCAGAAATAAGCCATTAAATCGTAAACCCATAAGCCATGTGGAGTAATATTATTTTCCAATTGTTATTTCTGCTTCCACTTTCCGGTTCAAAAAAAGTGGAAACCATACAGTTCGATATTATGCACAATGGAAGTTCCGTGGGTGAGTTTATCGCTTCCAAAACCACTGAAGGTGAACGTACTACCTTTGTGAACGCCACTGACATAAAAACGAAAATAATCAGGGATATTAGGGTGTACTTCAACATCCAATCTACCTTTAAGGATAATGAGTTGGAGTACTCATCGGTGGAAATCTTGGTGAACGGTAAATCATATTCTCAGTCAACCACCAAAAAAGTGGGTGACAAATATCATTTTTACAAGGACGGTAAACTTAAAACCATATTGAGCGGCCCAATCAAGTATTCGGCTGCCATGATGATTTTTAGTGAGCCAACGGGCTTTACAACTGCATATTCCGAGGAAAGTGGCGGCTTTCATGACATTGCGAAGGCGGTGGCCAATGTTTACGAAAAACGCAACTCAAGAGGACGTAAATCCATTTATCATTATAAAAACCAGGCATTGAAAAGCATGGACGTAGATATTGGTTTGACAAAAATTGAAATGGTGCTGAAAGACTGAACTGACATCTTCCATATTTTCTTGACCCTTACAACTTATTATCAACATCATGAAAACACTGATCACTGGTGCAAACGGTTATATCGGCATCCACTTGGCACAGACCCTTTTGGACAGGGGGTATGATGTGAACGCCTTTCTGCTGGAAGGCACGGAGGCACATGATTTGGCAACCTTGCCTGTGGACATTTACACTGGCGACATCCGAAAAGCGGAAACCATTGAGCAAGCGCTGACCGGCTGCGACACTGTTTTCCACCTTGCCTCCATCGTGGGCCTTTGGGAAAAAGACCCCAATATTTTCCATGAGGTGAACGTACTCGGCACGGACACCCTCCTCAACACTTGCCTCCGAAAAGGCGTAAAACGAGTGGTTGTAATATCCTCTTGCGGTGCCTTCGGCCTCCCTGGCCCTGGCCAAATGCTTGACGAAACCCTGGACAACGGCGCCAAACTTACCGACCCCTACGAGGTGTCGAAATACCGGCAAATAGATATCAGTAAAAAGTACCTCGAATATGGCCTCGAAGTAGTTTTCGTTTACCTGTCGAGGGTATTTGGTCCCGGCATAAAAAGCAATGGCAACAGCATCACCGGTATAATTGAGGGGATGCTGAACGGTACTTGGAAGATAATACCCGGTAACGGCAAGACCGTTGCCAACTACGCCTTTGTCCACGACGTGGTGAATGGAATGGTGCTGGCGATGGAGCGGGGCGAGAAGGGAGAAGGTTATATTTTGGGTGGCGAAAACCTAAACTACGACCAGCTTTTTTACCATGTGGAAGAATTGACTGGGCGGCGTTTCAGCTTGAGAAAAATCCCTTATCCAGTGATGTGGTTCATTGGTTGGCTGGAGGAATGGCGGTCGAGATGGATGGGCAGCAAGCCGTTCGTCACCGTTTTTGGTGCCAAAAAATTCACTTCGGATTGCCCCATATCTTGCCAAAAAGCCCAAGTGCAGCTTGGTTATCGCATTACGCCAGCCAGGGAGGCCCTGAAGTTTACGCTTGAATCACTTCAAATGCAGCCGATAATTCCAAACCAAATGTCCAGAATGGCTGGATTGGAGGCTCAGGCAGCCTAACCACTTTTTTTAGGGTAGCGCTGCATTGTACGAGGTGGGAATGAATTCGGATGGAACTAAATCGTGAATTTACTTGGCAAATTGAATACTGCCTTATCTTTGCCAAGACCTTAGTTCACCATCTATGCAAAACATCCTTACCTCCCTACAACAAGCCAAGGCCGAAGGCCAGAAGAAATTCGTCGTCCTCATTGACCCCGACAAAGTGCGCCTCGGCAACATGGAGCGAGTGCTCGAACTCGCCGTGGACGCCAAGGTTGACTACTTCTTCATTGGCGGCAGCCTCATCGTCAACAACGCCCTGGACCAATGCCTGCTGGCCATCAAAGAGCGCTGCCATATCCCCATGATTCTCTTCCCCGGCAGCTCGCTCCAGCTCAGTTGGAAGGCCGATGCCATCTTATTCCTCTCGCTCATTTCGGGTAGAAATCCAGACCTGCTCATCGGCAACCATGTCATCGCAGCGCCGTACCTAAAGCTCAGTCCACTTGAAATCATGCCCACTGGGTACATGCTCATGGACGGCGGTGCCCCGACTTCCGTGCTGTACATGAGCAACACTCGCCCCATTCCTACCCACAAGGACGACATCGCCGTTTGCACGGCAATGGCTGGCGAAATGTTGGGCCTCCGCCTGATGTTCATGGATGCTGGCAGCGGTGCGCAACAGCCGGTTCCCGAGCACATCATCGAGTCGGTGAGCGGTGCGCTGACCATACCGCTGATAGTGGGCGGAGGGATATGTACGCCGGAAAAAGCTGCGGCAAATGCCCGTGCCGGTGCGGATGTCATCGTGGTGGGGAATGCCATCGAGAAAGACCCCAAACTGGTGAAGGAAATGGCGGAAGCAGTGCATGGGGTTTGAGTCAGGTTTCCTTTTGCCCAAAAAAAGCTACTGAATTGCTGCCCGGTGTATGCCCTTTGAGTACGAACGTTTCATCAAGCCCACCATTTTTTCATAAGCGGACTCCTCGCTCCAGAAGTCCACGCCCGTCACGTCAATGATGAGGATGGGCAAGTCGTTTTCCGATTTGAAGAAGTTGAAATATGCCTCCTGCAATGCCTGGAGGTAATCTGATTGGATATTTTTTTCAATGTCCCTTCCCCGCTTTTGGATATTGCTCAAGAGGTCGGGCACCGAGCGGTGGAGGAAAACCAGCAGGTCGGGCTTGGGAAAGGAAGCGTTGAGGGTGTGGAACAAGCGCTGGAACAGGCGGTACTCCTCGTCGTTGAGGTTGTTTTTTGCAAAAAGCAGGGTTTTGATGAAAAAATAATCCGATACCAGGAGCTGTGGAAATAGCTCCCGTTGCGACAGCGACTCCTGCAACTGCTTGTGCCGTTCCGTCATGAAAAACAGCTCGACGGGAAAGGCGTGCCGCTCTGGGTTTTTGTAGAATTCCGGCAGGAATGGGTTGTCGGTGAACTGCTCCAAAATCAGGCGGCAGTCGAAGTCGTCTTCCAGCATCTTGCAGAGGGTCGTCTTTCCTGCCCCGATGTTTCCCTCGATGGCGATGAAGCCGTGCGGGAAGGGGTTCATGTCGGATGGCTCGCGATAATATGGCGAGATAGTTTTTTCTTTCATGGCCGTTAGGTTACAGGATGAACGGTTTCCTCGCTGTCCAGCATCACCACTTCGAGTTCATCGGTACTGGCTTCGTAGAGTTCTTCGATGGTCTTTTTGAAAATGGGGTGCTGCTTGTTCGGAGCGATTTCCAGCATGGGCACGAGGGCGAAGTTACGCTCGTGGAGCTGGGGGTGGGGGAGGGTCAGCTCACCGGAATTCAGGAT
>JADJYH010000067.1 GCA_016719855.1 Saprospiraceae bacterium
CGCCATTGGGAACAAGGCGTTGTAACAACTACAATTGGATACTCCAATACCACTTGCCGGATCGTCTGCGCTGATTTTAAACACCACAGGCAATTCAAATACCGCCACTGGAACGCATGCGCTGATTTCTAACACCACAGGAAATTCAAATACCGCAAACGGATATCATGCATTGTTTTACAACATAACAGGCCATGAAAACGCAGGCATCGGTATGTATAGCGGGATTTGGTCAGTGAGCAAATTCGTCAACCGTACTTATCTCGGTTATGACACGAATCCGAGCACCGCCGCAACAATCTTTGTGAACAGTGCGGCCATTGGCAATTTGGCCCGTTTTACCAGTCTCGAACCAAGTCCGTATCGGCAATACGGCTGTTACCTCTATTGGCGGGTATGCAGCCTGGACCAATATTTCCGATGGGCGCTTTAAACAGAATGTTTCTGAAAATGTGCCCGGGCTGTCTTTGTGATGAAACTGCGGCCCGTCACCCACAACTTTGAACGACCTGAAAGCAAGGATGGCCAAACTCGAAGCGGCGCTGCTGCAATCGCCAACTGTTTCACCAAGCACAACCGACAAATAGGAACAGCTTGTTTGCCCATCTGTAAAACAGTGCGCTATTGCGGTAGGAATTGGGGAAAGGATGGATGAAAGCGCCATTTGTCGGGCGGTGGTTGGCTAAACTTTGGAAGTTTAGCCAACTGCCTATCCTTTACCCATCATTTTTAAATAAGAAAACAATGAAAAATAATTTATCCACCATTACCTGCCTGAGCTTCACCTGCGCCTGTTTGGCCAGTACCAAGTGGAGCGGCAGGTCATCGGTTCGGCTGGCAGTTATGGCACCACCGCCAACCACCAGGTTTCCTCGACGGTCGGCGAGGTGCCACGGCCCGATTTCATAGGCGGCAACTTCCAGCTTAGTCAGGGGTTTCAACAGGCCGATGCCTTGGTCAACGACGCACCGATAAGTACCAGCTGGTCGGGTACAAGTTTTACCCAAACCCTGGGAACGGGAGGCAACACTGGAATTGGACATGCCGTTTTGCGGCCAACTTGATTTCAGGGTGCTCGACCTTAACGGACGAACGCTACTTGATTTGAGTCAGGCCGTTACCGAAGGCCATTTCCAGCAATCATTAGACTTGTATGAATTGAGCGACGGTACTTACTATCTTCAAATTGCCGACGAAGAAGGGGGGCGCCTTACGACTATTGCGTTCGTGAAGGTTCACTAATATACCAAATTGACCGGGTGGATTTAAAGTCATCCGTCAATATTATAGCTGAATTTATTCTTCCAACACCTTAAATCTTCAACAAGGAAAACGATGCCATTCAAGCGGGATAACTCTATCTCCGCTCCCATAAGGTGGGAGTAGGTGGCCTATTCCTGTTACACCGTAGAAAAACGATAGTCTAAAATTTAATGTTTTCATTCATTCGGGAGGTGGTCTCGGCCGGCAATGAGATCGCTTCTCCTTTTTCGTACTCGATTTTCAAGGAAAATGCTGGAAGCACAAGCCCGTCGGGACGGAATGCACCGTTCGGGCAACGGTAAACCTTTCACCCGCCAGTTGTGGCCAGTTTTAACGGACAACTGCTCACCCCCAATTCTTCCACCTCTTCAGCTCCTGCTCCTGGTGGTGCAGCACCACCTTCACCCCATATTTTTCCTGGATATGCTTCGCCAACTGGTCGGCGGCATACACCGAGCGGTGCTGGCCGCCCGTGCAGCCAAAATTGAAACTAAGGTCGGGTGAAGCTACGTTCGATATAGTTCTCGATGGCCGGGTCAACGAGCAGGTAAACCTGGTTGAGTAACTCCTCCATGTTGGAGTGGAGTTGGAGGAAATTGATGACCGACTCGTCCCGCCCCGTCAGCTTTTTGTAGGGTTCGTACAGGCCGGGGTTGTGGATGAAACGGCAGTCGAACACGAAGCCGCCGCCGTGTCCGGTCGTGTCTTCCGGCAAGCCCTGCTTGTAGCTGAAGCTCTGCACGCCCACCGTCAGCAGGCTCGGAAGCGCCCGCGCTTTGTCGAACGGTTCGAATTTTTTAGAAGAAACAATGGCGTTCAGCGCCTTCGTCAGTTCCGGCAGTTCAACGGGGAAACGGGCATTCTCAAAATCCACTGCACATTGCGGATAGCGAACGGGATGCATTTGATGAAATACTCCTTCCGCCAAAAGGAGACCGCCAACAACGCCCCCTATACCGGGATTTGCTAAAGAGAAATCTGGACTGCTGGCAACATGGTGTTCGCCCCGGGCAGCAAAAAATCAAAAATACCGGGTAGAAAACTTCATGTCGATACCAGATGGCGGCTGGGATGAATGGACAGAAACGGAATCTAAATTCGTGAAGCCCGTCCATGAAAAAAACATCGCCAAGGGAAACCGTGCTGGCTGGCTCATGGGCTTTATCGTCTTGCCACGTGGCGGCGACTATCCCTACCAAGCTTCCACCGTTGACCTCTTCAACACCTGGGAAGACATGAACAAAAATGAAGGCCAAGCCTGGAAAGAAGTCTATCCTGACATGAGCGACGACCGTATCTGGAAACGCATTGAGGCCACCAGAACCATCGTCAAAACGGAAGTACGGAGGCTGGTGGATTTTGTGGAATAGAGGAGCGAGAGAGAGGGGTGAGAACAGTGATGTGCGCTCTCATTCTCACAGAGATAGTCGAAAACTTAATGTTTTCATTAGCGGAGGGCAGCCGGGCCGGGCATTTTCGGTTGCCCTCCTTTTTTATACATCGAGCCGCCAGGTTTTGTGCATCTAGTATTTCCAGATTTCCGAATCCCGCTGGTCCAAGTCTGAAAACCTGACCAAGCAGGGCAGGTGCGGAGGTAGCAATTAATTGCCAAAATTGATGTATTACAAGTGCTTCCCAAAAAACGCCATCGTCCGCTCCCAAGCCAGCTTCGCCGCCGCCTCGTTGTACCTCGCAGCCGAGGTGTCGTTGTGGAACGCATGTTGAACGCCAGGGGTACAGGTGCTGCTCGAATTTCACGCCCGCCTTCAACTGCTCCTCGTAGGCGGCCATTCCCGCATTCACCCGCTCGTCCATTTCGGCATAGTGCAGTTGCACGGCGGCCTTGATTTCGGCACGTCGGCGGCTTCGGGTTGGCCGACCATAGAAGGCGACGGCGGCTTTCAAATTCGGGGAACGTTGACCGCCAAGCTGTTGGACATCGCACCGCCCCAGCAGAAGCCGACGCAGCCGAAGCTGCCGTTGCAGTCTTCCCTTTTTCCAAATAGTCAAATGCACGAATGAAGTTTTGAAGGATCTTCCTGGTTTCCAGCGTGGCGAAAAGCTGACGGGCTTCGTCCTCGTTGGCGGGCGTGCCGCCGAGCGGGGCGAGGGCGTTGGGCGCGAGGGCGAGGTAGCCCGCCTTGGCTGCCCGCCGTGCCACGTCTTCGAGGTGTGCATTCAGCCCCCGGTTCTCGTGGATGACTACGACGGCGGCGTATTTCTTCCGCTTTTTTGGGCGGGCAAGGTAGCCCTTCATCTCGCCATTGACGCCTGCCCAAGTGACGTACTCGGTGTGCAGGTCGTCACCCTGCGTTTTATTGGCGGGGGTGCAGCCCGTTTCAATGAGCGGCAAAACGGCTAATGCCGCCGCCATGCCGCCCGTGAGCTTGGCGAGGCGTTCGAGGAATCCCTGCGGGGCAGGGGCTTGTGGGTGTACTCGTCGTAGAGGTTGATGATTTGTTGGTCCATAGTGGCTGTTTTATTGAATGCTGTACAAGTGAATGTTTGCTGATTCATGCTTTTACCATGAAAATTCAAAATTAATTTTTAAATTTTCATGGTAAACGTCGCTTTTGACCAAATCTCCCAACCTCTTTATGGTAGTGGCTTCTCCATTCGTTGCTTCAGATTTGACGGGGAATTGCCAAATTTTGGTTAGCCCCCATTAAAAATCCCCTGCCTCTTCCATCTTGGGTTCCTTCTTTTTCTGCTGGTGCAGCCTGTAACTGAAGGTCAGGTTCACCTGACGCCTGCGCCATTGGAAGTCGTTTTCCGTATAGAACGTCTCGCCTTCCATGAAGCGGTGGCGGCGGGAGTTGAAGAGGTCACTGACATTTAGCGTGAGCGTGGCGCTGTTCTTCAAAATGTCCTGGCTGAGTGCGACGTCCAAGAAGTAGTTGGGCTTGCGATAACCCTGGGTGGTCTGTTGTTTCGCTTCGTAGTTGCCCCGAAGTTGTAGGTCGGTTTTCTTCCAAAAAGTGAACCGGGAAGTCAGTCGGGTAAACCAACTGTAGGTATCAGCTTCGAAGTCGGCACCAAGGTTGGCACCATCAGTGATGGAGCGGAAGAAGTTGAAGTTGCCGTCCATTTTCCACCACTTTGCCAAGTTGTAGGCGGCGGTGAACTCCAGGCCGAAAGCATCTTCCGTGCTGAGGTTTTCGGGGCGGTAGCAGCGATTCCTTCTGCATCTACCCGACGTATGCGCTCGATTTTGCCGGTCGTATGGCGGTAGTATAGCGAGGAAGAGAGTGAGCCGTTATCCATGTACTTGATGTGGCCAAACTCGTAGGCATCCGTAAATTCAGGGTCCAAATCGGGGTTGCCGCTCCAGTAGTTGCGCTCGTCGGAATAGGTGACAAAGGGGTTGAGGTCCCTGTATCGGGGGCGGTTTACCCGTCGGCTGTAGCTCACCTGCATGGCGTTTTCGTTGGGCAAATCGTAGGTCAAGTGGACACTGGGAAACAGGCTGTAGTAGTCCCTTGCGTTTACGCTATCGGCCGTCACGAGCCTCGTGGTCACGTCCGTGTACTCCGTCCGCAGGCCAACCTGGTAGGAGACCTTGCCTTTTTTGTCCCCAAAAATGCCGTAAGCCGCATGGATGTTTTCGTCGTACAGGAAACGGTCGTCCAGTCCTTTGACCGTCTCCCAAGCGCCGTCCTTTAACTCTGTCACCCGGAACTCATTCCCTAAGTTTCGAAAGGTGCTGCGAGGCCGCCTTCGACTTTTCGATTCTTTGAAAAAAGGATGCACGTAGTCGGCTTGGAAGAGGTATTGCCGTTCCGTCTCGTAGTTGTAGGAGCTTTGCAACTTATCTATTGCACCACTTGGCGAGCCATCCGGCAGGTAGAACTTCTCCACGAAATCCTGATCGCTGTCCTCCCAGTTGTCGAGCAAACGGGCCTCGGCGATGAACTCGTGCCCCTGCTTGTCAAACGTCTTTTTGTAGGTCAGCGAGTATTCGGAGTTGGGTTCGATTTCCTTCTCAAACTGGGTGCGGGTGCTGATGCTGGTCAGGTTGTTTTCATCACCCACAAAATCACGGTACTCAATGTCCATCGTGCGGTCGCCATCGGTGCGGCGCAAGGTGTAGGCGGCGGTGAGGATGTTTTTTGGGTTGAAATAAAAATCCAGCCCGCCCCGTATGTTCTGCGCAATCACCTCCTGGTCACGGGTATTTTTTTGGCGATAAATAAAGGTGGTGTCACCAGCAAAGCTTCTTTGGTAAATGGAGCCGCCGCCTGGCGAGGTGCGGTAGGAGATGCCGTAATTGATGAAAAAATTGAGGCGCTCGTGGCGATAGTTGAGGTTCAGTGCCACACCGTAGTTTTCGGGATGCCCGGCGATGAGGTCGAAAGCACCGTTGAAGCCGTTGCGCTGCTCTTTTTTGAGGATGATGTTGATGATGCCACCGACGCCCTCGGCTTCGTAGCGGGCGCTGGGGTTGGTGATGATCTCCACCCTTTCGATGAGGCTGCCCTGCAACTGCTGTAAGCCACCGCTGCCGTTCACGCTGACGAGGCCGCTGGGCTTGCCGTCTATCAGGATGCGCACGTTGGCGCTGCCCCGTAGGCTGACGTTACCCTCCACGTCCACCTGCACGGAAGGGATGTTGGAGAGCAGTTCTGCGGCGTTGCCCCCGGCGTTGCCGAGGTCTTTGCCCACGTTGAACACCCGCTTGTCGAGCGACATCTGCATACTGCTTTTTTCGGCCTGCACCACGACTTCGCCGAGCATCGTTGCCGCTGCCTTCAATTTGATGTTGCCGAGGTCGAGCGGCGCTTTTTTTACCTCAATTTTTTCAACAATAAAAGGCTCGTAGGCAAGAAACTCGAACTTGGCGAAATAGCTGCCGGGATTCGCCGATATTTCAAATATGCCCGCATCGTCGGTGATGGTGCCATCCACGAGCAGGCTGTCCGTTATTGAAAACAGGCTAACAGTGGCGTAGGGCAAAGGCGCACCCGTTTGGCTGTCGGTGACTTTGCCCTTGATTTGGGCATGGAGAGTTAAGGGAAGAAACGGCGAAGCAGATAATTAGGAACGCTCTCATTGTGTATTTATGATTAGTGAAAAATGGGTTGTCTCTACAATATTTATCTATCCACAAAGCGATAATAGACAAATCACCAAAGCTAAAAACAGGCCCTTGGCCTAATTGTTACCGGGTTGTCGGCGAATCCGGTAAATGTGGAGATGAAAAAGTGGGTTTGTGTATTTGGAAGAGAAAAAAGCACTGCGGGCCAATAAGCCGGATTCTGTACACTCCACGCAAGCAGAGGCTCCATCATTTATCTGGGACCAGCCTCACGGACGGCCTCTAGCTGCCTACCCCCCGGCTCGGGCGAGCAGCCCTTCCATCCCGATGCAAGGTCGGGACATCACCGGTGTACATGACATTTCAACCCACAAGGTTTATCCGCCCCGCTTGTTGCCAAGCGACGCCGTGCGCTCTTACCGCACGTTTTCACCCTTACCATTCGATTACGGATTGCAGGATTGCGGATTGCGGATTAGGTTGACTGCAACCTTGCGCCTAATCTGCTTCTTATGAAAAGTTATTAAAGCAAGCAGGCATTTCTAAGAATCCGCAATCCGCAATCCCAGAATCCGCAACCGAATGGCGGTAATTTTCTTGACACTCTCTGGCCCCCGTTTGACCGGAGTCCCACCCGTTAGGTGGTGTGGCGCTCTACGTTGTCCGGACTTTCCTCCCACACCACCGCTTTTCCCCTTTAGGGGGCAGGGGGTGGCGCAGGCGATGGAGTAGCCCGCAGTGCGGCGCAAAGCTAAAGCAAGTTTCGGGTTCCGAGTTTTGAGTTTTGAATTGAGGGTTCACTGATCCGTCAATTTCATCAAAAACTGCTTCCAAAGCACGTAGGCACGGTCCAAGGTTGTGCCTTGCACCTGGTCGTACCAGCCAATGGTCACTGTCTCCACTTGGTGTTCGGGTTCATTGCCGAAAGGCGTGTGGAGAAAGGTTTTTCCCGGCTTCGCCGGAATGAGAATGGCTATGCATTTTTCGTCGGGAGTGGTCTCGATTCGCAGTTTTTCCAGGTCAATATCCTGAAAGTGGAGGTAGTATTTGCTGCCGCCAATTATCGAATCTTTCTCCAGGGTGCGCCGCAGCACTGGAATTTCGAGCAGGGTGCTGTCAGCCCTTGAGAAGTTGGTGGAAAAGGTTTTCGAAAAAGTTGTTCCATTGAGCGAATCGGGGAGGCTGGAAGGCAACTGTAAGCTGAGCAAGTTGTTGAGTTGCCAACGAAGGTCTTTTAAGCTGGCACCGGTGGGCGTTACTGTTGGCTGGTTTTGGGCATGGCAGCCAAGTGAAAGCAGCAGGAGCAGAAGAACGAAGGAGGTAGTTTTCATGAAAACAAATTTGTTGGCTGTAAAATTAGCTTAAACTGTGCCGTGTTGGTGGGGCATTGCAAATGGTGGAATTCATTAACACAAAAGGTATAGGATTTTCGCTAAAATTGCATCCCTTTTTTCATGAAACGGTTTTGTGCTGAATATCAAAATGGGAAGTGACGAATGCCCAAGAACCCGTCCAAGTGACTAACGAACAAAGTACTAAATGCAAAAGGACCATTCATTGTCCAATTTGAAAAATCTGCTGAAAAATTTAAATCCTGTTCTTCACCGTTGGCGTGAGCGCTATCGGCAATTTCAAGGCCGGAAGCCGATATTGGCCAATCTTTATTGGGGCAGGCCTTGCACTTTGCCTGTCACTTGTCGCCATTACTGCTTTTGTCCTTCTTTTGTTCAATGGTGCTTTGGCCCCATCCCCACATCGGCTTCCTTGAAAACAATTGACCACAACCTAGCCTCCGAAGTGTACTCGGCGGATGGCGTCTTGCTGGGCCGCTACTATTTTGAAAACCGCCTTCCTGCAAATTTGGAAGAAATTCCGGGTTGCTTGAAAAACGCACTCATCGCCGCAGAGGATACCAGGTTTTACGAGCACCACGGCATTGATTATTGGGCACTGGGAAGGGTTTTGGTGAAAAGTATCCTGATGCAAGAGGACGAATCGGGCGGTGGCAGCACCATCACGCAGCAATTGGCGAAAACCTTTACCCTCGAAAAAAATTCCGGCTGCTGAGCCTGCCCATCAACAAGGCCAAAGAAATGGTCATTGCCGCTCGCCTCGAAAAGTGTATTCCAAAGAAGAAATCTTGGCGCTCTACCTCAACACCATCCCCTTCAGCGGCAACGTGTTTGGGATAAAAACCGCTTCCAACCGCTTCTTCAACAAAGAACCAAAAAACTGACGCCCGAACAAGCTGCCGTATTGGTCGGCATGTTGAAAGCCACGACAGCCTACCACCCTGTCAAAAACCCAGAGCGCTCCAAGGAGCGCGGAACGTCGTGCTGGGAAGGATGGAAAAGCATGGCTTTCTGAAAAACAGAACTGGATTCCCTCCAAAACTGCCCCTAAGCTCGATTACAAACCCCAAACCCACAACGAAGGATGGAACCCACTTCCGGGAACACCTGCGGCTTGAACTCGAGGAAGCATTGAAAGAATACACAAAACCTGACGGAAGTGATTACAATCTCTACACCGATGGCCTGAAAATCTACACCACCATTGACTCCCGTTTGCAGCATTTTGCAGAAAAGGCGGCGGAGGCCGAAATGCGGAGGATACAGGCCAACTACTTCAAGCAAGCAAAAAAGGACAAGCTGACCAAGTCCTACGGCAGCAACGACCTGCTCAACCAGCAAGTCAAACAGGCTGACCGGGCAAGAACGATGCGGGACCGGAAGGCCAGCAAGGAAGAGGTGGCCAAAGCGATGAAGACCCCGGTAAAGATGACAATTTTGAACTGGAAAACAGGGTTGGACATTGATACGATGCTCTCGCCAATAGATTCGGTCAAATATTACCTCTCGCTGCTGAACACCGGATTCCTTGCCGTGGACTACAAAACCGGAAAAATACTGGCCTGGGTGGGCGGCGTCAATTTCAAGTACGCAAAGTTTGACCATATCAAATCACGGCGGCAGGTTGGCTCCACCTTCAAGCCCGTGCTGTATTCCCAAGCCCTCGAAAGCGGCATAGACCCTTGCAAACACTGGCACAACGAGCATATCACCTACGAGGAGTTCGACAATTGGGCACCCAAGAACGTGGACGAGCAATACGGCGGCTATTACAATATGGAGGGTGCGATGCGGCGCTCCATCAATACCATTGCCGTACAGGTTATTTTGGAAACAGAAGCGGAACCTGTCGTGGAAATGGCCAAGCGCATGGGCATCAACTCCCCCATCCCAAAAGAAGCTGGCATC
Organism: Saprospiraceae bacterium; assembly: GCA_016719855.1. GTDB lineage: Bacteria > Bacteroidota > Bacteroidia > Chitinophagales > Saprospiraceae > UBA6168. The sequence continues at coordinate 9,559 of JADJYH010000067.1, forward strand.
GCACTCGGTGGCGTGGATTTGACGCTGTACGAGATGGTCCAACGCCTTTTCGACCATCGCCAACCGGGGCAATCGGCCCATCCTTCATCATGTTACCAAGGTGATCAAGGAGGGCGAAATCCTTCAAGGCTTTGCTTCGCCCAAGCCAAAATCCTTTGCCGTTCATGTCCGAAAGTGCATGCGGATATGGTGCGCTTCTCTCCTCATCCAGGTCATCGAGGCCAAAGATGGAACGGCGCACCGACTGCGCAGGCAATTTTACGTAAACGTACCCGTAGCAGGAAAAACCGGCACTTCCAACGACAACCATGACGGCTGGTTCATCGGTTTCACCCCGACATCTGCTTTGGTGCCTGGGTGGGTGGCGAGCACCCACAGGTGCGGTTCAGTGAGACAAGGCTTGGACAGGGTTCCAGTACGGCTATGCCCATCTGCACCAACTTCCTCAACCAGGTGTACGGCTCGAAGCAATATGTAAAATGGGGGAAAAACACTTTTCCAGAAATGGACACCATCACCTTGGACAAGCTGGACTGCTACGGGCTGAGGCACCCGAAAGATTCGACCTTGATGGACTCCATCATCGTGTCACCGGCCACTGGGGTGGAAAAGGGGAAGGAGGAACAGTTTTGATGATTTATGATTGGGAGGGTCTCGTTAAGGGGTTGCGCTTGCAAGTTTGTAAATTTGCATGAACTGGTTATTACAAACAAGGCAGCTTGAAAGTTATTTTTTATTAGATTTCATTTTCTTTCTCTAGTTTTTCTAATTCTTTAATAAGAGGTGTGTGGTAGTCTTCTTTTAAATTATTCAATAAATCTTTGTCATTTGAAAATATCCTTTCTATCGAATTAATTAATGTTGCTTTATTTGTCAATTTTATGAATTCATCAGATGCACTATAATAATTTATTTTCTTTATCAGAGGTTCAAAGTTTTCTTGAAATTCTGGAGAAATTACAAATAATCTTGTCGGAGAAATCGGAAATGCAAATGCTTTTGCATTTGTCAATAGCATATTTTCAACTCTTCCATTATCATGCATCATATAACCCGGATTGTCACTTGTAATAAAGGGTTTAGTTATCTCTGTACAAAATACTATAAATCTTGATTTCAGCATTTGTTTTACAATCCAATTATGGTCTTCAATTCTTCCTTCAGTAGAGTCTTTTAATATTTGATTGAATAAATCTGAAACAACATCTTCATTATTAACTTCTTCCTTAGCCTTGTTTTTTAGAAAAGATAGAAATTCATTAAATTTTTCTTCTCCATGTTTTATTTTGTATGAAAAGTATCTTTGTTCAAGTTTAGCAAATTGTTTATCTACCAAATACTCTAATAACCTTGGATTAGATAATTGTTCTTTAAAAAACTTTATTTCTTTGCTTGATGCTAAGTAATGCTTCTATTAATTTTTCCGAATCAACGATATTTATATTTTCTTTGTTTTGAAGTTTATCAGTTATCATCTTTAAAAGCTTTCCTTCATAATCAAATAGATTATTTTCAATATAATTAGGGTCTATTTCTCTTGTTTCTTTCAAGATTTTATCTGTCTTAATTCTATAAAATTCCCTTTGTAACAAACTTAGGACTTATTAAGAGTCTTAACTTTAATGTTCTTATGTTGATGGTTTGCACAAAATTAATTAGAACAATGTATAGTATTGGTGCAAAACCACAGCGAAAGTTACAAACAAACAAATAACCCCCAAGCAATCCATAAAATAAAACTTCCATACCGCCCCACCCAACAAAAAAGACCTTCCAAGTTGCAAATCTGGGAAGGTCTAAGCAGTCAACTCAATCGTCAATCGCTCAATCGTAAATCAATCAATCACCTTCATCAGCTTGGCCGCCCGGCTCAATTTTCCGTCAATGCGTAAGCAAACAAAATAAGGAGCAGCTACCTCGTTTATCAAATCCAGTTCGACCGTTCCAATGGGTGCCTCGAATGCAAAATCCCGAATGATTGGCCCCAAACATTGACCACCAAAAGGTGCAGCTCTTCAAAGGGGACTTCCACTTTGTAATCAATGGTCAAGAAATCCGCGCGGGTTTGGGTAAATCACGCCCCTTGGCCAGAATCGTCGTTAATTCGTAAACAAAGCTCATCGGGCAGCCCTTCAATGATTGTGAAATTGTCAGCCAGCCTCCACGACGTTGGGCGTGCCGCTGCGGTCGGATGCTGTGAAGCTGAGGCGCATATCATCCGTGTTCAATATGGCTATTAAGGTCCGTATCTGTGGGCGTCCATGCTTGCACATTGGCGAGAGTCGGTTGCGATTACG
>JADJYH010000068.1 GCA_016719855.1 Saprospiraceae bacterium
CGAAATTGCCTGAGTTGGTTAAAGAAAAGAGAGAAAGACAAATCAAAGAGACTGGAATTTATTGTAGCGCTTATTTCATGGGGAGCGAAAAGCGCAGCGCTTTTTGTGCGATACTAGACAATTTGGAAGGTGAAGAACAAACAAATAAAGCCAGCAGAATTGATTGAGCAAAGCAAAGACTTCCAAGTCCTCTGCCGCTGCCTCGACATTCTGAACCAACGCAAGACGGAGCTGGCGGCTGCCAAAGCCTGCGAATTGATTGAGCAAAGCAAAGACCACCAAGTCCTCTGCCGCTGCCTCGATATTTTGAACCAGCGCAAGCCGGAGTTGGCGGCAGCCAAAGCCAGCAATTGATTGAGGAAAGCAAAGACCCGGGGAGTCCTCTGCCGCTGCCTCGATATTTTGAACCGGCGCAAGCCGGGAGTTAGACAGCCAAAGCCAATTGATTGACCAAAGCAAAGCGCCAGACGTCCTCTGCCGCTGCCTCGACATCTTGGAATTGATGGAGCAAAGCAACGTGCCAGAAGTCCTTTGCCGCTGCCTCGACATTTTGAACCAGTGCAAGCCGGAATTGGCGGCAGCCAAAGCCAGCCAATTGATGGAGAAAAGCAAAGACTACCGAATCCTCTGTCGCTGCCTCGACATTCTAAACAGCGCAGCAGCGTCTTGGGCACTCAAAAGCTGGAGACTGGGAAAGGGAGGAGTTTCCATTAGTCGTCCGATGCCTCGGTGCAACCTTTCCGCATCAAGGGCTGACCGCATCATCACACAAATCGTGAACGAGTCGGTTTTCAATTTTTACCGGCTTGGGAATATTTTAATGGTTTCCTTTTTCGGCAATCATGTGTGGGAAAGGAGAACCGACTTGACGCTGCGAAATTGGAAAAATCAAAATCCACGCTTGGTGAATAGTTGCCTGCTGTCGCACAAGGAAAAGCCAGAACTCACCCGGCTCGCCTGCGCCGGGTTGCTGGACGATTGGGAGGCATTGGTCATCAAGCAAAGAAATAGTCACCTTTTTTTACCTGGCATGTTTTCAACGGTTTAGCGCACCCCTTCCTGCGGGACTGAGGGGAAAAAGCGGTAGATATCGTGGAAAAAGGCAGGGAGTTTTGCGGCGACCTGCTTTTCAATGCGGCGAGCAAAATTGTTGTGGAAGGGGTATTTCCTGGTCAGCTTGGTGGGGCGGAGGAGGGTTAGACAATCCCATCTAACATCTTTAAACCGCTGTTTCAACTGCGGGATTCTAAACATAAAAGCAGCGTCCCTCTTCAAAAGAGGCTTCCTAACAAGTACCGAACCATTGTTTAGCATTCAACTCACCTCTTTATGCGATGCATGGCCTCCAATTCCTTCCTTTTTAGTCCTATCATGCGGTTTCACTGCCATTAAACCCGCTGCAACTTTGCACCGTTAATTGATTCAAAAGCTAGGTACCTATCCGCTGAATCAGCCAACTTTCAGTAACCATTTTTTATCACCCGACAATATGTGGGCGGCTACCTGAGTCGCCTGCGTTTTTCAAAATCATGCTATTATCATTATGAAATTGAAATTGACATTCCTGCTGGCCCTTGCGCTCACGACAATCACTGGTTTTACCCAAATAACCCTTACTGCCGCCGACGTGGCCATCATCGGCCAAAGCATGACGCAAGTACACGACACGCTGCCAGATGCTTCCATCCTGGCTGGCCCCGGCGGGCAAAACCAAACCTGGAATTTTTCAGCACTAAACGACCATGAATCCTATTCATTCGCTGCGGTGGCGCCCAGTGCAACTCCCTATGCAGACCTGTTTCCCAGTGCCGACGTTGCGGCCATTGAGAATGACAGTTCCTTTGCCTATTTTGAAAAAGACAACGATGGACTGCGGTTGCTCGGCATCTATGGCGCCTTCCCGACCGAAGCCGGTACCATCGAACTGGCAGTCCGATCAACGCCTCCCATGAGCGTACTTCGATTTCCGACTACGCACAACGATGGGTTTTCGGAACAATACAAGCGAACCTTCGAGTTCAACGGAGCAGACGCTGGATTGCCAGTGGACAGCTTCCGGGTGGTCAGCACCGTACTTCGGAGCGTACAATATGACAGCTATGGCATCATGACGACACCGGCGGGCAGCTTTCAAGTGTTGCGGGTCAAGGAAACGGAAATATCCACGGACACGTCGTATATCCTGTTCATGGGCACTTGGACGGAGTTCCCATCCGACCCCATCACTGACATCACCTTCAACTTTTGGACAAAACAAGGTGGCATTGGCTTCCCCGTGGCATCCATCCAGGCGGATGAATTCGGCAACACCGTCTCTGCTACTTGGCTCCGGGATTTTGCTGTCAGCCCCACCCATGAAAATACGGAGCAAGTTGCATTCGACCTATTTCCGAACCCCTGCCAGGACCTGCTTTCGCTGGACTTGCCAGACAGTTTCAACGGCAGCATCGAGGTATTCGATTTCATGGGCAAGAAAGTAGCAGCCAAAAATATGGAAAGTCATTTTGGGTCACTAGATACAAGTGCCTTGGCGCCGGGCATGTTTGTGGCGGTACTGAAAAATGCCGAAAACCGTGTGGTTGGAACGAAGAAGTTCGAGGTGAGCAGATAGCCATTTAGCAGCCAAGCTTAATAGTAAGAAAAGGCAAAGACCTTCCTTGTTCATTAGACATTATGTAGAAAAACTTTGTAAATGCGCCGCCTAGCAGAAGTTAGGAGGTAACTTGAAGTTACCTCCTAACCTGGCTAACGAAAACTCGGTCGCCTAATACGAAATTTACATAATGTCTTTTAAACTTGGGAGGTCTTTGCTTTTAGTTTTCAGTGGCGTGAATACGTGAAATGCCCAATGCTTACCTCACAACCACCACATCCCCCTTCACCATTTTCCGTTCGCCATTCACTAGCTCCACCTCCGCAAACCAGGCGTACACGCCCGTGTCCACTTTCCTGTCACGGAAAGTACCGTCCCAGCCTGTGTTGAAGTCGTTGGGTTGCAAGCCGAAGCCTCGTACACCGACTCGCCCCAGCGGGTGAAAACTTGGAAAGAAATCACTTGCTTCACGTACCCATCATTCGCAAAAATGGTCAGCACATCGTTGATGCCGTCGTCGTTGGGGGAGAAGGCATTGGGGACGTAGATATTGCCCTCCGGAGCGGTCACCGAAATAGTAATCGAGGCACTGGCCGTGCAGCCGTCCACGCTCGTGACGGTGACGGTGTAGGTGATAATGGAGGTCACTGTGACCGTGGGGGAAAGGCAGTCGGTACAGTCCAATCCATCAGCAGGAGACCAGTTGACCGAGGCAATTTGGTCGAGCGGGATGTTCAAAACAGGACTGAGTTGTATGGAGCTACCTTTGGCAAGGGAGGCTGTGGGTTCGAGCACCACCACCACCTGTTCAAAGTTTGGAAGGTCAGCGGAGAAGTTCGCCTGGCAACCGTTCGCATCCACAACTATCACCGTGTAGAAACCAATTGGTTCCAACGGCAAATGCTGTCGGGACCGAAAGTAGCACCACCATCGAAAGAAAAACTGTATGGCCAGTCCCCACCCAAGCTCCCTGCAAACGAAATGCTTCCAGTTGGGTTCAGGCAGGTCGCAATCAATGATTTCAGGAGGAGAGCAGACAATCTGTTGCCCGTCATGACTGTCGAATCAAGCGCCGAGCAACCATTTCCCAAATCGTTAACATACAGAATATAAGTCCCCGATGCGTTCACCTCCGAGTTGAGCAAATTTCACTACCAACAAAGCACCAGTCCAAGGAAAGCCAAAACATTGGCCTTATGAGACCGCAGCCGCCCTGCAAAGTCACGGAACTTTGCACTCAGGATAGTGATTGCCAGGGCCTGCATCCCTGCGGCGGCGTATTATCGATCGTAACCACAACGCTGCCCGTCCCCGTGCAGCCCGTCGCCAAATCCGTCACCGTTAGCACGTAGGTGCCGGGCAGGTTCACCCAAGGGGCAAAAGAGAACGGCCCGCTCACGATGCCCTCGCCCACCACGCCGGGGTCGGGAACAAAGGTCCAAAACTGGCTGGAAGTATTTGCACTGGTGCTGGCATGTAATTCCACTTGGTCAGTGTCGCAATCAAGCGTTGCGCCCGATCCGGCATCCACCGTGGGCGGCGTGGTTTCCTGGTTCACGGTCGTCGAAGCCGTGGATGTACAACCGTTGGCTTGGTTGCTCACCGTCAGGATGTAGTCGCCCGGCGCATCCACCGTTGGCGTGAGCGTGGTTCCGCCGCTCACGATACCAGGGCCAGACCACAAGTAGCTGAACCCCGCCCCGGTGCTGCTCCCCGTGCCATCGAGCATGACTTGCAAGGTGGTGCAGTCCAAGTTTTGCGGCGCAGCCGCAATGGCCGTCGGAGGCGAAGTCGTCTGCAAAACAGTGGCCGTAGCGGTAGCTGTGCAATTGTTCGACAGGTTCGTGACGGTCAAAGTGTACGTGCCCGACAGGTTCACGACGGGCATGAGTGTGGTTCCGCCGCTCACGATGCCGGAGCCAGACCACAAGTAGCTGAAACCCGCCCCGTTGCTGCTTCCCGTGCCACTCAACACCACTTGCTGCGCAATGCAGTTCAAGCTTTGCGGCGCAGCCGCAATGGCCACTGGCGACGTGGTGTCCCCCAAAACCGTCACTTGCGCCACCGTGCTGCAGTCGGTTGCCATGTTGGTGACGGTGAAGGTGTAAACACCGGGGACAGTCACCACAGGCATGAGCGTGGAGGCACCACTCACGATGCCCGGACCCGTCCACAGGTAAACGAAGTCCACTCCGGTGCTGCTACCCGTGCCGTCGAGCGTGACCGTCGCCATGTTGCAGCCCAAGCTTTGCGACGCTGCCGCAATAGCATCCGGTTGTTGGCTTAGGTCAAAAACCTGCACACTGGCCAGCGTCTGGCAGTTGTTGTTGGCGTCGGTGACGGTCAGCAAGTAGGTGCCGATGGCCGTGACTTCGGGCGTCAGGGTCGTTTCCCCCATCAAAATGGTGCCGTCAGTGGTCGTCCAAAGGTAGCTGATGCCCGGCCCCGTGCTCGACCCCGTTCCATCCAGCGTGACGGATAGCACGGAGCAGGTGAGCGATTGTGGAGCGCCCGCATCGGCGAGGGGAGCGGTGGCATCTTGCCCTACCAGCACGTCATCGCTTGCAGTGCAGCCGCTTTGCAAGTCTGTCACCGTGAGCGTGTAGATACCGGGAGCGTTGATGGTCAGGTTTGGCGTGGCTTCCCCACTGAGAATGTTGCCGTTCTGGGTCGTCCAGGCATAACTCACGCCGTTTGGGCTAGTGCCCACCCCGTTGAGTTGAATACTGGTTTGTCCACAAAACAAAGTCTGCGAACCGTTGACAGCGACGATAGGTACGTTGGCCAGTTGCACCACCTGCACCGACTCGCTCGCCGTGCAACTGGTCAGTGTATTGGTCACCGTGAGGGTGTAGCTACCTGGCGAGCCAACCGTTGGCGAAAGCGACGTGTCGCCGGAAACGATGCCGACGCCCGTGCCCGTGAACGTCCAATTGTAGTCGAATTCCGGCCCAGCCGAAGCGGTGGCGGCCAGTTGTATTTCGGTTTGGGTGCAATCCAGGTTGTCCGGCGCTGCAATGTCCACGTCGGGCAAGTTGCCGAAGGCGGCCACGGTTACGTCGTCTGTTGCCGTGCAGCCGTTGCCGTCGTTGGTGACGGTCAGCGTGTAAGAGCCAGCGGCGCTGATGGTCGGCGAAAGCGTGGTGTCGCCGCTCGACCACAGGTAGCTGAACGATGGCCCTTGGCTGCTGCCACTACCATCGAGCGTGCCGGACTGGGCGCTGCAATCGAGCACGGGTGGTGTGCCCGCATCCGCCACGGGCAGCGTCACATCTTCCACCACGACCACGCTGGCGTTTGCTACGCAATTGTTGGTTAGGTTCAAAAGCGTGAGAACGTAGGTGCCGGGCAGGTTCACGGTGGGCGTGTACGTGTTTTGTCCACTGACGAAACCGGGGCCGCTCCAGGTCAGGGTGATGTTTGCGCCAGCGGAAGAGCCGGAGGCATCGAGCGTCAGTTCGTCGGTGAGGCAATCCAATTGCCCCGGCGGGTCAATCTGCACGATGGGGGCGTTGGCGTCCTGCCCAACGGTCACGGAGTCGAGGGCGGTGCAGTTGTTAACCGTGTTTTCCACCAAAATAAAATACGTGCCAGTGCCATCTATTTCGGGCGTCAGGGTCGTGTCGCCACTGACGATGTTGCCGCCGTTGGTCGTCCACTGGTACGTGAAATTGGGGCCAGTACTGCTGCCGGTTCCGTTGAGGTTGATGGCCGTGCCGTCGCAGTCGAGCGTGGCATTTGGGCCTGCTTGCGCAATGGGCGGGGTGGTATTGGCGGTCACGGTCGCCGAGGCGGAAGCGGTGCAGCCGTTGGCGGTGTTGGTGATGGTCAGGGTGTAAGTTCCGGCGCTGCCCACCCAGGGCATCAGCGTGGTATCGCCGGAGAGGAAACTGCCGTTTTGCGAAGCCCAAACCAAGTCGAAGCCGCCCCCGCCGGATGATTGCGAAGCGTTCAATTGAACCGAATCGGTGTCGCAGAAGAAGGTCGGCACTGGCGTGGCGATGCCGATGGTCGGCTGCGCAAAGTCTGCCGTCACGCTCACGGAAGCGATTGCCGTGCAGCCGATGGAATTGGTGACGGTCAGGAAATAAGTGCCGCCCTCGTCCACGGTTGCGGTCTGGCCATTGGTGGGGCTCGTGAAATGGCCGTTGGTGGTTGACCAGGCATAAGTAATCCCTTTGCCAGTGCTGCTGCCGGTGCTGTTCAGCGTGAGCGTTGGCGTTTCACAATCGAGCGAATCGGGAGCATTTGCATTGGCAACGGCGGTGGGCACGGTGGCGCCTTGAAGCACATTGGCGGTGGCCGTTGCCGTGCAACCATTGACGTCGTTGGTGACGGTCAGCGTGTATTGGCCGGGGATGTTTACGACACAATTGTTCAGCAGGTCATCGCCAGAAACGATGCCGGGACCAACCCACAAATACGAAAATTCGGGGCCAGTGGAACTGTTGTTTCCGCTCAGGGTCACTTCTGTTTCGGCACAGGAAAGGGGGTCGGGGGCGCTGGCTGCGGCGGCAGGCAGCGTCGTGTTTTGGTTGACGAAAGCGGTAGCCGTGGCCGTGCAGCCGCTGATGCTGTTGGTGACGGTGAGCGTGTAAAGCCCCGACTGGTTTACCTCGGGCATCAAAGTACCTTGTCCCGAAACCACGCCAAATGCAGGTTCCCAATCATAGCTGATGGTCGGGCCGGTGGAAGTTCCAGTGCCGTCCAACATGACGGTAGGACTGGTGCAGGTGAGGTCGTCGTTGGCAAAAGCAGTGGCCGTGACGATATTGGGGTCATCGAGTACATCCAGGCTTTCCGAGACCTGGCAGTTGGTTGGCCCGATGTTGAGGGTGACGGTGAGCGTGTAATTGCCCACTTGGTTGATGGTGGCAATCGTCGTAGTCGCTCCGCCGATGACGCCTGGCCCCGTCCACAAGTAGGTGATGTTTGGCCCTGCCGACGATGCGCTGCCATCCAGTTGGATGCCAGACTGTGCTGCGTTACAGGGCAAAAAAGCGGTAATTGGCACCACTGCCTCGATGTCGGCAACATCCACGTTCACCTCGTCGGTGACGGTGCAGGCGGCGGCGAAGAAGATGTCGTCGAGGGCATAGTCGTCGCCAAAGAAGCCGTTGCCGCCAGTGATTTGGTCGAGGACGCAAAGCTGCGCAGAGGTGGCCGAGCCGGAATACCACGAGGCCGAAAACTGTTGCCAGTTGCAGGTGCCCGTGCCGACCGGGTACGGGTCGCCGACGGCCACACCGTTTACCGAAAACTGCATCGTGGGCGGCGTAATTGGCGAAGCCATCACCCAGCCGCTCATCACGTACCAGGTGTTTTGGGCAACGTTGATGGTCTGGCACCAGACCTGCGCCCCCGTGGAGGCATTGCCGTTGATGAGCATCATGTAGCCCGTGCCGTTGCCGTAGGTGTGGTCGTCGCAGGGCGGAAACGAGGCCAGCACCAGCGCTGGCGAGGTGGTGAGCACGTAGGTGCCGGGCGTGATGGGCGTCGGGTTGTAGGTGTACTGGCTGGTGAACCCCGTGTTGCCCGCCTCGAAACCGGGGTTGGTCACCAGGTTGGACGCCGAGGGGTCAACGGCCTGGGCACTCAGGGTGTAGGTGGCCGGCCCCGTAACTGTAACCGACGGGTTGAGTACGTTGGGGTTGCTCAGGCCCGTGGCTGGCGACCAAACAAAACCGAGGGTTAAGTTAAGCGAGCCATCAAACAAATAGGCCCGAATAGAAGGTTGTCCTTTGTGGCCAAACTCTGTCACTTCTGGTTTTTCATTCGATTTGAATAAAAATGCGACTTCCATCCATCTCAATTTTTTTGTTCCCAGGTGAAAAAGGAACAAGGTTTTCAGATAGTTCTGAGAAGTAATCATCTTTTGAATCGGGATATTTTTGGGAAATCTTGATAAGTTCTCTAAGCTTTCGATAAAGATGGATGTCGTAGCTCATTCAAGTTCAATTTATTAAAACAAACAAGCTTCGATCTTATTAGCCCTCCTCCAAATGCAATTTCCTTTTCGCTTATCATGCCCTTCCCAGGACCGGGTGGGCTGTCGCTTGAGTCCATTTTTCACAATTCTTTGGGTTGAGGCGCATGTAATTTGCCCAACCCAGAAGCTACCATCATCGAAATACACAGGTCGCTGGTGACGTTGGCCACGGTGCGGCACATGTCGAGCGGGCGGTCAATGGCGAAGATGAGCGCCAGGCCCGCCTCTGGGATGCCCGCTTGCGCCAGCACGATGACGAGCATGACCATGCCCGCCCCAGGCACCGCCGCCGAGCCGATGCTGGCCAGTGTGGCCGTGAGAATGATGCCAAGCTGCGCCCCCAAACCGAGGTTCATGCCGAATGCTTGGGCGATGAACACCGCAGCAACGCCCTGGTAGAGCGCCGTGCCGTCCATGTTCACGGTGGCACCGATGGGCAACACGAAACTGGCCACTTCTTCGTCCACGCCGAGGTGCTCCTCTGCCCGCTCCATGGTCACGGGCAGCGTGGCCGCACTGGAACTGGTGCTGAACGCCAGCAACTGCGCCGGGGCAACGCCCCGCATGAAGAACCGGTAATCCCTTTTTGCAAATATTTTTACCAAAAACGGATAGAACCCAAAGATGAGGATGGCCAGGCCGAGCAACACGCAAAATGCATACCCCAGCAAGGCAGCCAATAGGTCGGGCGAGGGCATTTCTACAATGAGCGACGAGAGCAAGGCAAAGACTCCTATCGGTGCAAAAAGCATGATAACGTCAATGAGCTTCATGATGACCTCGTTGGCGCCACCAAAGAAATCAACCACGGGTTTTGCCTTCTCTTCTGGGATGAGGATGAGGCCGATGCCAAATAATACCACGAAGAAAATGACCTGCAGCATATTGGTATTATCGGTAGCAGCTTGGAAGAGGTTGTCGGGCACGATGTCCACGAGGGGCTGGAGGGGGCCGCTTTTCTTGGCAGTTTCGGCGGCCTGGATTTTGTCGGCAGCATTACCCGCAAACTTCTCCATCATTACCGTACGGGTTTCTTCTTTGATGAAATAACCGGGTTGGACGATGTTTACGATAACCAGCCCGAGGCTGATGGCCAATGCCGTGGTGAGGATGTAAATGCTAAAGGTACGCCCGCCCATTTTGCCAAGCTTGCTGATGTCCTTGAGGTCGGCCACGCCCTTGACGAGCGAAGTGACGATGAGGGGCACGGCTATCATTTTGAGCAGGTTGATGAAGATGGTACCGAAGGGTTTGACCCAGTCCTTGATGTACTCGCCCCAGCCCATTTGTGCAGCAAAAAGGCCAAATAGAATGCCTGCTGCAATGCCAATCAGAATCTGCCAGTGTAATGCCAGTTTTTTCATAAAAAGTTAAAAGTTGGGTGATAAAAATTGCCTTGAACAATCGAGGGCAAGTTACCCAACTTTTTCTTTTAAATCAGGGCTATTTATGACAAGCAATCACATAAAAAATGATGACCTCGTAAGTCGCAAATAGTAAGAAAAATTGAACAGCATTTCACCTCGAGAAACAAATTAACGCTGAACTCACCTTACTCCGTTGGCTTGCTGTTTACAGTCGACCCTTTTGTACCTGATGCCGTGGCGGGTACCTGTTTTTTTACTTCGTAAATATCAAAGCAGCCAAAACCCTCTGCGCTCCCACTGCATTGCGAGCTGGGGCGGTCGGAGGCGAGGTAGCCCGTTTGGGTGGGTTCGTGGTAGGTGTAAAAAAGGTCATCGTAGGCGGTGTTGAAGGGCCTACCGAGGTTTTCGGGCTTGGCCCAATTGCCGTCAGCGGTTTTCTTGGCGGAAAAAACATCGAACCGGCCCACGCCTTTCAGGCCGTTGGAACTGAAAAAAAGCGTTTGGCCCGTTTGGCTGAAGCTCGGCGTCACCTCGTCTTCCGGGGTGTTGAACGAGAGGCAGACTGGCGCCTCGAACTTGCCGTCAAAGGTGATGGTACTGGCCCAGATGTCCATCTTTCCCTTGCCGCCGGAGCGGTTGGAGGCGAAGAAAAGGGTGTATTTTTTGGCAGCAGCGTCCCAGCCAATGGCTGGTTGGGCGGTGTTGGCCCCCCGGACGTTGATGGATTCCGGCAGCTTGGCGGCAACGCCCCATTTCCCGTCGTACTCACGGTCACGGTACCAGATTTCGCATTTCTGCATGGCCTCGTCCCGGCAGAGCGTGAAAAACATGCGGCTTGCGTCGGGCATCAGTGATGGGCATGCAACGTGGCTGGCATTGTTTTTTGGATTGAACTCGACGTCCAGCGTTGGCTTGTTCCCGGGCGTGAACGAAAAAATGCGGCTGACGGGCGAGGCTTCGGGCGTCTCTTGCCGGAGGCTGGAAAAATAGACCCTGTCACCGTAGCGCACTGGTGCGAAGTCGGCGGTGGGAGCATTCACCGTGTTGTCGAGCCTTTTTGCTTGGCAGGTGGAAGTTGGGTTGGTGGTCGTTTTTGGTTGCTGTGCAGCCAAGTTTGCAACTGCAAGGATGCAGCCTGCAAGAGTCAGGATTCTGGTTAACATCTTTTGTAAGTTTTGGTTAAAATAAAAAGCTGATTAGCCGGTACAATCGCCGGACATCGTCAAAATCGTAAGTAATTGTCAGGAAAAAAAGATGTGTGATGAAACCAGGATGTGTTCGTAAAAGCTGAGTTGCTGAGAAGGAGATTGGAAGAATTGAGGCACAAAGATAAGGCGGTAAATAGCGGATAGCAAGCGGAAGGCCAAAGCGGGGGAGGTGACAACTGGTTCAAACCATTGACAAAAATGCTTTTTTTGTAAACGTTAAACGATTGGAAACTAACTGGTTAAGCCATGATTTGACTTGAATGCCGACCATATTGCGGAGCGGATAAAAAATGATAATTTTGCGAATTAGGTGTTGAGAACGTGGTATTTCTCGGTGGCACCGGGACATTTCGTGCGCTGCCCTCTTTCTCAACTACTTGGCTAAAGATTTCGCCGCTATGCGGGCTGTGGATAAACTTAATTCGCATAATTTTATTGAAAATCAAGGGTCAAGCGGGCGCTTGAGGTAAATCTGGCGGGTCAATTGGATGAAATAGCTGATGTCCTCGGTGCTGAATTCAAAGCTGAAAGGTTCATATCCGTCGGCAATGACAGTCAGTAGGTAACGCTTTCCGGTTTCCAACCGAATCTGTAAGTCGTTCTGGTCGTTGCGGGCTGCAAAGGAGCCAGTTTCTCCGGTCTTTAGTTCCTTTACGTCCACTTGCGGAGCGTACACGGGCGCATTGTCCAGGGAGCGGAACACCTTCAATTCAATTTCCGCAAAAATGCGGGCTTCGTAAATGTCCAAGCAGTCGTCGGCGCTCAACGACTCGTCCTTGCAATTGGCGTTGGGCCTGTTGGATACGAGGTAGGCGTTTTGGCTCTGTGTATGGAAACTGTAGTACGTGTCGTCATAGGCGCTGTTGAGCATATCGCCGAGATTCTCAGGCACTTCCCACTCCCCGTCGGTGGTCTTGTTCTCCCGGTAAATGTCAAAGCCGCCTTTGCCCGGCCAGCCGTTTGAGCTAAAAAACAGGGTTTGGGTGGGTTGGTGGAAAAACGGCGTGATATCGTCCATTGGCGTGTTGAAAGGCAGGCAAAATGGCGTTCCAAAACTGCCGTCCATGCTTATTGCACTGCACCAGACGTCCAAGCCGCCCCTTCCACCTGGTCGGTCGCTGGCGAAGTAAAGCACATACTGTTTTTTGGTTTTGTCCCATCCGATGGAAGGCTGGGTGGCGGAAGAGCCTTTCAAGTTGACCTGTTCTGGGAGCCTTCTTGGTGCCTGCCAAGTCCCTTCGTAATCCCGCTCACGGCACCAGATTTCGCAGCCTTCGGATTTCGCAAAATCGCCCTTGCATAGCGTGTAATAAACTATGCTGGCATCGGAGGTGAGGGATACGTTGCCAGCGCTGAGGTTCAATTTTGCTGGGTTTCCATCGAAAGCTTGTGGTGGATAATTGGGTCTCGCTTCAAAAATGCGGCTAACCTCTAGTTTTTCTTTCCGCCGGTTTTTGCCTTCTATTTCAACCATACTCGTGAAATACATCTTGTCGCCGTAGCGCAAGGGCGCAAAATCCGCCTTGGCCGAGTTGATGTTGCCGGCCATTTGGTGCAGGTCGAGCGCATTGTCCTTGCCCCTGCCTTCTTTTCCCATGGATTTCAGCGCCTCCACCGACAGGTAGGCGAAGAGGTTGTTGGCTTCGTTGTGCTCGTTGAGGTATTTTTGGTAGTAGTATTTAGCTTCGCTCATCTTGTTCAGGTCCATTTTCACACCGCCCAACACGAAGTCAACAACCGCGTAATAGCCTACTTTTGCCTCGTTCGGAATGCATAGTTCTCCAGATACTGGCCAAATGCCAAGCTGGAGGGCAGCAGGAGGGGAAAAATTATTGAAATGTTCAAGTAGCGCATCAAGCGGTTTTTTTGCAGTTTTTGTCGGTTGTACTTATTTTCAATTTTGAAAAAATGGAGCGATTAAGATGTGTGCCCTTCAATGAGCTATTCATGCAGATTGCGATTAGGAATCAAATACTAAGCCATAGGGGAAAATGATAATTTGACTTTAACCTTGAAAAAAAACCGGTCAATATTGAACCCCATCCCTTTTCATGGGTACAATGCCCTGTGTTTTAAAAAATTGACCATTATGAAAAAGCTATTGCTTGTTTTGATTGCACTTCGTGGTTTTGGCCACAAACCTCCTCGCCAACCACACTGGCGCAGCGCTTCCTGAGCGCATCAAGTCCATTTCCAAAGTGGCCTACCCAATGGAGTACTACGCCGAACAGGCAAACCTTTGGCGGCTCGAAAGCTCAAAAAACAACATGAACCCTGATGCTTGGCTCAACTACTTCCGGGCCGCCCGCTACGCCAACATGCTCGACCGGAGCGGCGAACAAGCCTTCGACCTGTCGGCCATCGTGGCCCAAATCCCCGTTGCCTTGAACAACAGTTTCGAGTTCCAGTACATCAGTTTTATGAACGCCGTCTGGGACGAGAGCCGCTTCGAGTACCTGCTCAAGGCCCATGAAATCGCACCGCAACGCACCGAAATCTACCACGACCTTGTCAGCTACCACGAGACGAGGGGCGAGCAGTCGCAAGCGCTTTTTTACCTCGAAAAACTGTTTGAAGCAGGCGAGTTTCCCGCCGAGTTGCTAGCCTGGAACTACAACCTGCTGGCCTCCGTGGAGCCGGACGCCCTACTGCTCACTTACGGCGACAACGATACTTATCCGCTCTGGGTGCTACAGTCGGCGAGGGGTATCCGAAAGGACGTTAAGGTGCTGAATATCAATCTTTTGTTATTGGATGAATACCGGGAAAAAGCGCTCACGAAACTGGGTCTCCCGGCCATTGACCTGAGCGACTGCAAGGATGCCGAGGAAATGTACCTGCGGGTTTTGAAGCAAATCATGTCCGGTGCAAGGCAGCCGATTTACGTGGCCAACACCATGCCCGAGCCTGTTCGCCTCGCTTTTGGCGACAGCCTCTACCTCACCGGCCTTGCCTTTCGATACGCTCCGAGCGCTTTCGACAACCTTGCTTTTTTGAAGAACAATTTTGAAAACAAGTTCCTGCTCGACTACCTGCGGGTGGACTTCAGCCCAGACTCCGTTTCGTCCGTGTTGGCAGGCATGAACCTCCAATACCTCCCCGCTTTCATCTTGCTTCATCAGCACTATGAGGCCAGCGGCGAAAAAATCAAGGCGGCCAACCTGGAGCCGGTCATGCGTCGGGTAGCTAAGGAAGGTGGCCGGGAGAGCGAGCTGAACGCCTATTTGTCCACCTACGGCCAAGACATTCCAGTTGTGGAATCCGCCATCTCCGTGCGCAGCTTGGACAAGGGACTCAAGAAAATCAGCGGCAACTTCTACGCCTTCGACACCGAGGTCACCAACGGCCAATACGAGGCGTTTTTGATGGATTTGGTAAAAAACAAGGCATTCGACCTGATGGAAACCTGCAAGTCGCCCCGCACGGATTGGCGCAGCCTTTTGCCTGAGAATTACAAAAACCTGCCCGACAGCGAGGTCTTCAAACATGCCCACCCCGATGACCCAGCAGCGCCCGTCGTGAACATCAGCCACGAGGCTGCCCAGCAATACTGCGAGTGGATTACGAAGGTGTACAATGCCAGCACCGACAAGAAAAAAGCACACCGCAAGGTGCGCTTTCGACTGCCCACCGAGGCCGAATGGGAACTGGCTGCACATGCTGCTCGTGACGCCCCCTACCCCTGGGGCGGCTATTTCATCCGAAACTCCAAGGGTTGCTTCCTTGCCAACTACGACGTAAGCAAGGAGGAACCTTGCAAGAACTGCCCCAGCGCCAACAACGACATGCCAGACGACGGCGGCTTCTTCTCCGTGAAAGCCGACTCGTACTTCCCCAACGACTTTGGACTGTACAATACCAGCGGCAACGTGGCCGAAATGATTGACCAATCCGGCGTAACCAAGGGCGGCAGTTGGTACGAGCTACCGTTTTTTGGCCAAATCACCAGCCGAAATACTTACACGAAGCCTGCGCCGTTCATTGGGTTCCGGGTTTTCATGGAGGTGGTGGAATAAACTTGGAAATTGGATGAATTGGGTGAATTGGTTAAATTAGGTAGCCCCTCGCCAGTCCACACAATTCACCCAATCATCCAATTCACCCAATTCACCCAATTCACCCAATTCAACCAGTTTAACCAATTCACCCAATTCAACCACTTCAACCAGTTCTTGCCAAACGAAAAAAAATATCAATCCCTGCCCGACGAGCAGTTGATGCGACGGCTGGCCAACGATGGCTGCGAGTTGTCGTTCGGGGAATTGTACGACCGGTACAGCGAACGGATGCACCGCTATTTTTACCGGATGCTGGGCAGGGATACGCACCGTGCTGACGACTTCACGCAGGAGCTGTTCATGAAAGTAGTGGAAAAAACAACGCTCTTCGACCCAGAACGGCGGTTTTCCACTTGGCTCTACACCGTGGCTGGGAACATGGTAAAAAACGAGTACCGCCGCCAGTCACGCCAACCCGAACCGCCGCCCGTGGATGATTTTTTTGGGGAAAATTTTTCGGAAGACATTGACAATCAAATATTTGAACAACACCTCCACCTTGCGCTGGACGAGCTGGACGAGACCCAACGCCAATGCTTCGTGTTGCGGTACCAGCAAGACCTGAGTGTACGAGAAATTGCCGAAATCCTCGATTGCCCGGAAGGAACGGTGAAGTCGAGGATGTTTTACACGTTGAAAAAACTGGGCAACAAGCTCCGGGCGTTCGCAGGGGCGATTGCGGTTTAAAGTTTCTTGTTTAGGGTTTCAGGGAGCATCTGCGTTAAACCTGAAACCCAAAACCAGAAACCTCAATCTTTTGATTATGAAAAATAGGAAAGAAATAGACATCGAGCAACTGCTAGCCGAGCGGCCATTCGACCTGTTGGCTCCAGAAGAAAAAGCCACTGTGCTGGAACAAATGCCAGAATGGGAATACGAGCGCCTGCACCAGTTGCTGACCCGAAGCAAGGCCGCACTGAAGAAAAGCCCCTTGCCCGACCCGGCCATCCGGCAAGGGCTGATGGAAGCATTGCGCAAGCAAGCAAAACCGCAAGCACCCCGTCCGGTCGGCTTGTTGGTTCGGCTGGCGCAATACCGGCTGCCCGTTTGGCAAGCAGCGGCGGGGTTTGCGCTCTTGCTGGCTGCCCATTTTACCCTACATAAACCTGCCACGGAAACCGTGCGCACGGAGACGGTTTACGTAAACTCGACGGATACCATCTACAAAGAAGTGGCGCTGCCCGTGGCAGACACCTCTGCCAAAATCCCGCAGCGGCGTGTAAACGTGAAGCCCCGGGTATTGAAAAACGCCATCCCCGCCAGCCTCCCCAACGAGGCGCTTGCCGACTCCTCCGCTCGGCATCAAGGTCGCCTCGGCAACCTTCCCGATACCCTTCCCGGTTTCCAGTTTTCCATTCGCCAGCACAGTGGCAGGTCGGCCAATGAGATGAAGGAACTGTGGCAGTTTCTGGGGGAAGTTTATTGATGAGATTTGCTGTTGGCTATTAGGTATTGGCTATTGGCGCATTGCTGATGGCCAAAAGCTAATAGCCAAAAGCCTGCTGATAAAAACTCCCAACTGTTTTATACATTTGCGCAGCTTTTTGGAAGGGCTACCTGTATTTGCCGGTCAATATTCTTTCGTTTTGAAATATTGCTTTGAGTATCAATTATTTACCCATTCAAAATCAGGTGGCGCAAGTTTTAATATCCAACCATTTTCACCTACATGAATTCCTTAAAAACAATAAGTAACATCACCGGCTGGCTTGTTTTTGCCATTGCCGCTTTCGTCTATTACCAAACTGCCGAACCCACGGGCAGCCTCTGGGACTGTGGTGAGTTCATCCTTGGAGCCTACAAGCAAGAGGTCGTTCACCCGCCGGGAGCACCGTTGTTCCTGCTGGTTGGCCGGTTGTTCATCTGGTTGGCTGAGACCTTCAGCGATACCAAGGCGCACCCGGAGAACATCGCTTTTGCCGTCAACTTCATGTCTGGCATCTGCACGGCTTTTGGGGCCATGTTCCTGGCTTGGGTCACCATCATCTTGGGCAAATTGTCGCTCGTGGGCCGGGAAGGCGAAACGGACGGCGGACAGAATTTTGCCCTCGCAGGAGCTGGCCTTGTGGCTGGCCTTTCGATGACATTTACCACCTCAATTTGGTTTTCGGCGGTGGAAGGCGAGGTTTACGCCATGTCCACGTTCTTCACCTGCCTCACGGTTTGGTCCATGCTAAAATGGTACAACCTGCCCGATGAGCCTCGACACGACCGCTGGTTGGTGTTCACCGTGTACGCTGCGGCACTGTCCATCGGCGTCCACTTGTTGAGCTTGCTCACCTTCCCGGCGCTGGCCATGTTGTACTATTTCAAAAAGGATATTCAATTCAGCAAATTCAGCTACATGGCCCTGCGGATCCTGTTGGCTGCCGGGTTATTGGTGGCGATGGTTGTTGTAGCCTCGGGTGCTTCCGGCATCCTGATGAAAGGGCTTGGCGCTCTGCTGATGCTGGGGTTGGCGGTTTACCTGCCCTGGAAAGGCGAGGACAAATACATTGGGGCGCTGGGCGCATTTGCAGTAGGCTTCCTTGTCATTGCAGCCACTCAAAAGCTGGTGATCACTGGCGTGGCCAACATGTGGGCTTGGATGGAACTCCAGATGGTCAACGGTTTTGGGATGCCGTTCAACTCAGGCTTGATACCAACTGCGTTGGTGCTGATTGCGATTTTCTTCTTCGGAATGCGTTATGCCTCCGGCAAGGGGAAGGTGGATTTGATTTTAGTGTCCAGCCTTTCGATCATCTACGGCTTCTTCGCTTTTGGCTGGCTGAACCTGCTGGTATCGCCCGTCGCTGCGCTGCTTTTTTACTTTGGGCTTCGCAATGCAGACCGTCACCTGATGCAGGTGCTGATGTTCAGCGCACTGATGGCTGTGGTCGGCTTCTCCACCATCGGCGTGGTGCTGGTACGTGCCAGCGTGGACCCGCCCATCAACATGAACAAGCCCGCCGACCCCGTCCGCTTGCTTTCCTACGTGAACCGTGAGCAGTACGGCGAGCGCCCGCTGCTCTTCGGCACCGATTTCGACGCCAACCCGGTTGACAACGAAATCACGCCACGCTACGGCCAAGTGGTGAAAATCGTGGACGGCAAAGAAGTACACAGCTACGAGATCACGGACGAAAAAGTATCCTACAAATTCAAACCGGAGGACAAGCACCTGTTCCCCCGCATGGGCGACGACTCACAAAACCGCCCCGAAAAATACCGCGCTTGGGTGGACAAACCCACGGGCCGAATCACCTTCGCCGACAACATGACCTACTTGTTCCGCTACCAGTTTGGCTGGATGTACTGGCGCTATTTTGCCTGGAACTTCATCGGTCGGCAGAATGGCGAGCAGGGCTACTACTCCTGGGACAAAAAGAGTGGCAACTGGGAAAGTGGCATCAAGTTCATTGATGATATGCGGCTCTACAAAGCCCGCAACGTGCCCGATTCGATGCAAAATGACATGTCCAAGAACCACTACTTTTTCTTGCCACTGATTTTTGGCTTGCTTGGTTTGGCATTCCATTTTTTCAAAAAACCGGAAGACGCCACGGCTGTCATGGCCATGTTCCTCATAACGGGACTCGGCATCATCATTTACTCCAACCAACCGCCAAACGAGCCACGTGAGCGGGACTATGTGTTGGTCGGTTCGTTCTTGATTTTCTGCATCTGGATTGGCATGGGCGTGCTGGCGGTTTACAACTTCCTCAAGGATAAAATCGGCGGAGTGGGTGCCGCTGGATTGGCCACGGTGCTGGCACTTTCGGTGCCCTACCTCATGGGCAGCCAAAACTGGGACGACCACAGCCGGGCAGGCCACTACGCCTCCCGTGACTATGCCGCCAACTTCCTGAACAGCACGCAGCCAAACGCCATCATTTTCACCTACGGCGACAACGACACCTACCCGCTCTGGTACTCGCAAGAGGTGGAGGGCATCCGTCGTGACGTGCGGGTAGTGAACCTCTCGCTCATCCAGGTGGACTGGTACATCAACTTGCTGCGCCGCAAAATCAACGACTCCCCACCCATAAAACTGACCATCCCCGCCGATGCCTACCGTGGCAAAAAGCGGAACGCTGTCTATTACATCGCCAACCAAGACCAAGGCGAGATGACAGCCACGAAAGCACTGGAGCTGACGGGCGTGGACAAAACATCGAAGAACAATCGGGTAGATGCCGTTTTCCCTTCGGGAAATATCTACATCCCCGTTGATTTGACCAAAGCGGGCGAGCTTTTCGGCATCAATCCCGGCGACAGCTTGGCGCTGACGGACCGGATTCCGCTGAAAATGCCGTTCCACAAAACAGGCAACCCAGACCTCTCGTACCTGACCAAGGACGAATTGGCGATACTGGACGTCATCGCTTCCAACATCAACGACCGCCCGGTTTACTTTGCCGTGACCTGCCGTCCCGACAAGATGCTCGGCCTCGAAGACTACATGCAATTGGAGGGCCTCGGCCTGCGCATCACGCCCATCAAGTCGCAGAGCGAGCAGGGCCTTTACGTGTACGGCTATGGCCGGGTGAACACCGACCTGCTCTACGACAACGTGATGAACAAGTTCAGATGGGGCAATTTCGATACGCACCCGACCTTCATTGACCGCAGCTATGGCCCCAGCATCCAGAGCATCCGGGTAGTGATGCTTCGTGGCGCAAGGCGTTTGGCGGACAAGGGCGAGAAGGAAAAAGCCGTCAACCTCATCGAGAAATACCTGCAATCGTTCCCGCACTACAACTTCCCGTACGACTGGAACACGATGCAGATGTTGAACGTCATGATACAAGCGGGCGGCTACGAAAAAGCCAAGCCACATTTGCAGACGCTGGCCAACGAGACCAAGCAGCAACTGACTTTTCTCAATGGCCTCGACCCTGATTTAACGGGGAAAGATGGTAGCTTTGAGCAGGATTTGCAGTTGTTCATGAACGTCAAGGACCTGCTGACCAAATCCGTTGAAAACCAAAAAGACGAGGCTTTCAAGAAGGAATTGGATACGATGTTTGAACCGTTTAAATAAGGTATGGAGGTATGAGGTATGAGGTCTGGCTCGCATACCTCATACCTCCATACCTCATACCTTTTCAGCCTAACCAGATATGAAAAAAGAGGGAAAACCAGTTATATCCCTTGCGCAACTTGAGAAAATTGCCAAAGCTTTCAGTGCGCCAGAAGGTGAACCTGCCATTGATTTCTCCAATACCGAAATCGCCTTTGCCGGAAAAAACAACGAGGAACTGAAGAAAACGGAGTGGCTGTTCAAGATGATGAACAACCGCCACCTCGTCAACATCGGCTCGAAACTTGGCTTGTTGGGCACGAAAATCCCGCTGCCGTTTTTTGAGCAAATGGTGAAGGCGACCATTTTCAAACAGTTTTGCGGAGGAACCACCCTGCTCGAATCGCAGCCAGCCATCGAGCACCTACATGAGCTTAACGTTGATTCGGTGCTGGACTACGGCGCCGAGGCGAAGGAGTCGGAAGACGACTTCAACCGCACGATGAACGAGAACCTGCGGGCCATTGATTTTGGTTCGACCCTGCCCTCCGTGCCAGTCATCAGCTCGAAAATCACCGGCCTTGCCCGCTTTGGCCTGCTGGAAAAAGTCAGCACAACCAATGCGACGCTCACCACCCAAGAGCGTGGCGAGTTCAAAAACGTGCTGAAAAGGGTGGACGCCATTTGCCACCATGCCGCACAAGTGGGCATGTCGGTATTCATTGATGCCGAGGAAACCTGGATTCAGCCAGCTATTGACCTGCTGGCCAACCGCATGATGAAGCGCTACAACAAAGAAAAAGTAGTGGTATTCAACACCTTCCAGATGTACCGCACGGACAGGCTGGCTTACATCGCCGAGTCGTTTGACCTTGCCGCAGCCAGGGCTTTCTGCTGGGCGCAAAACTCGTGCGGGGGCGCTTACATGGAAAAGGAACGCAAACGTGCCGAAGAAATGGGCTACCCCTCCCCATCCAACCCAACAAGGCGGCCACCGACCATGATTACAACATGGGCATCCAGTTTTGCATCGAAAACTTTGAGAGCATCGCCGTTTGCAACGCAAGCCACAATGCCGAGAGCTGCCTAAAAATGGCAGCGCTGATTTCGCATAAAAACTTGCCGAAAAACCACCCCCACCTCCAGTTCTGCCAATTGCTCGGAATGAGCGACAACATCACTTTCAACCTATCCAAAGCGGGCTACAACGTGGCCAAGTACATGGTGTACGGGCAGGTGAAGGAAGTGATTCCCTACCTCATCCGACGGACGCAGGAGAACACCTCGATGACTGGAGACGTGAGCCGGGAATTGGATTTGGTGATGAAGGAGGTGAAGCGGA
>JADJYH010000069.1 GCA_016719855.1 Saprospiraceae bacterium
TTCTGAGTGAAAAGCAATCTTTCTTCACAAAGGAACTTACCAACATTTGTCCCCTCCTCGCCGTCCCGAATGGCGGGACAGGCTCTCCGGCGGCTCGTAGGGGGAGAGCGTATTTGGGGGCGGAACGCCCCAAATACGCTATTTGCACAAAAACCTATTTGCGCAGCGTATATCAGCTGGCATGGCTACAATTTGAATGCAATTGAACCTTCACGCACTTTCCCCGTTCAAGCTATTGTATCATACCAACTTTGAGCAGACAGCTCGCCTTAATTGACGAACCATTGCGCTCATCGGTTCAAACCCACAGCATTTACACATGGCAATTCCAAAATACGACGTGGTAGTGATTGGTTCCGGTCCTGCCGGTGCCACTACTGCACGGGTTGCTGCCGAACAGGGCCTGCATGTTCTGCTGTGCGACAAGCGGCAGGAACTGGGAGCGCCCATCCAATGCAGTGGGGCAGTGAGCAGGCATGGATTGGAGTCGGCAGGCGTTGAGCCTTCCAGTGAGTTTGTCCTCGAAGCAATTTATGGGTTCGGCGTGTACAACACGGCGGGTGAAAGCATGATATTGGACTATCGGCAATTCAAGCCGGACGAGTATGGAGCGGGCGAAGGCCAAAAGCCGCTTGGCTTTGTGGTGGACCGCCGCCGCTTTGACCGTTACCTGATGACGATGGCGGAAAGGGCGGGCGTTGAGGTGATGCTTAAAACCGAAGCCCTTGGTTACCAGCCACTTGCGGACGGCAACTGTGAGGTGCAACTCCGGCATTTCAACGAAGAAATCAGGGTGCAGGCACGGGTGCTTGTAGGAGCGGACGGCCTGCAATCGCAGGTAGGAAAATGGGCGGGACTGCGCACACACATCAAGCTCACGGAGTTGGCCAGTTGCCTTCAATTCGTCGTGGATAAAGTGGAAACTTCGGGGCTATTGGAAATCGTGACCGGACATCAATGGGCACCAGGCGGCTATGCGTGGGTTTTCCCCAAAGGGCACGGCTACGCCGAAATTGGCCTCGGCGTCATCCGCACCATGACCGCAAAGAATGCCCGTCAGCACCTTGACCATTTTATCAAGCAGTCATTTTTCAAGGAACGTTTCAGCGATTGCCGCATACTGGAGATACAGGGTGGGGGAGTACCATTGGCCGCCCCGCTCAAGACCCAATATGCCGACAACCTCATCCTTGTCGGCGACGCTGCACGGCATGTGAATCCCATCACGGGCGGTGGCATCCATACGGCGTTGAGCAGCGGGGTGATTGCAGGGAATTTTTTAGGTGAAATAGTAAGGTCTGGCATTAACCCCACCAAGAAGAACCTCAAAAAATACCAAGATTTATGGCTCGAAGATATGGGCAATAAAATGTGGCAATTGTATGGGGTGAAAAAGCAAATTTTCACCACAAAAGATATTATCCAGCGGGATGAGATGCTCTACCGTACTATGTCAGGTTATTTCAGCCCGTATTCGGAGTATAAAAATATAATTGGGATATTGGGATATTGAGTTATTGGGATATTAAGATATTTGATGACCAATAACAATAACCCAATAACCCAATAACCCAATAACCCAATAACCCAATAACCCAATAACCCAATAACCCAATATCTAAATAAATGAAATCGCCCGTCATCTTTCAAATCGGTTGGAACGCCTGCATCAATTGCGGGGCCTGTGTGGCCGTGTGCCCGCAACCGGCAGGATTCACCAGCGACTTTGACACCATTGCGGTGAACAGGCCCTGCGACATTGCTTGCATGGTTTGCGAGGACATTTGCCCTGTGTCCACCATCACACATTTTAATGCATCTTTGAGAGAAAATGGCGACCTTGCTGCTTTTATCCCCAAATTCATCAACCACGAAAAAACCTTGAATCCATGACCCTGAACGAACGAATCCGCCATTTTTACGATACTTCCACCAAGCTTTGGCTGGACACTTGGGGCGAGCACATGCACCACGGCCATTACGGTGATGATGGGAAGGAAATAAAAGACCACCAACAAGCACAGTCTGACCTCGTCAACAATCTTTTGCTTTGGGGCGGTGTACACGAGGCCAGCCGGATTCTCGATGCTGGATGCGGTGTTGGAGGTAGTGCAAGGTACTTAGCAAAGTTGTTTGATGCCAAGGTTAAAGGCTTGACACTGAGTCCCGTACAGGTCACAGCGGCCAAGATTTATAATGAAAAAGCAGGCCTTGATGACCAAGTGGAAATCGTGGAGCAAGACTTGCTCACGCTCACTGCCGCCGATGGCCCTTTCGATTTGGTTTGGTCCATGGAAAGCGGTGAGCATATTCCCGAAAAGAAGCAGATGTTGGAACAGTTTTACGATGTGCTGAGTCCGGGCGGAAAGTTCCTCATGGCCACCTGGTGTATCCGTCAAGAACCACCCGCATTGCGTCCCGAAGAGCTACAGCTATTGGACACAATCGGCGACTTGTACAACTTGCCACCGATGATTTCTATCGAAAAATACCGGGAACTTGCCCAGGAATTGGGATTCACCAACGTGCAATCCGCAGATTGGAGCGCTGCCGTAGCGCCATTTTGGAAGGCCGTCATACAATCGGCGTTGAGCTTGCCAAGTTTTGTGGGCTTGGTTAGGGCTGGGATACCCGCTATCAAGGGCGCTTGGGCCATGCAGTACATGACAAAGGGCTACCGCATGAACACGCTCAAATTCGGTGTCATTCAAGGTACAAAACCAGAAATTCATCGTCAATTTTTTCTTGTTTTCCCGCTTGCACACGGTAATCGGCACCACGTTGAGCATTGTTGCTTTGTATATGTTGGCGGTGTCATTTTCGGGCGTTCATGCGCAAGAAATTGGATTGTTGCTGTTCACTATTTTGGGTTGTCTTGGTGCCAATATATACATCGTTGGGTTGAACCAAGATTACCGACGTGGAGATTGACCGCATCAACAAGCCATACTTGCCGCTTGCTTCGGGTGCATTTTCCATGCGGACAGGTTATGCGATTATCATTGTTTCGGTGTTGATTTCCTTGGCCTTGTATTTGGGCAAATATATGCTGCTCACGGTGCTGCTTAGTTTGATATTGGGCACGGCCTATTCTTTGCCTCCATTTCGGTTAAAACGCTTTTATTTTTGGGCTGCTTTCTGCATCATCGCCGTGCGTGGCCTCATCGTGAACTTGCTGCTTTTCCTGCATTTTCACTTTAATTTAAATGGCCAGCAAGATATACCCACCATCGTATGGTTGCTCACCGCCACTATTTTTGTTTATAGCATTGTGATAGCCTGGTTCAAGGATATACCGGACATGGCTGGCGACCGTCAGTTTAATATCAAGACACTCACCTTGCGCTGGGGTGCCAAACAGGTGTTCTTCATTGGAAATGGGCTTATTTCGTTGGGTTATTTGGGACTGGCCATTGCCCCGTTTGTACTAAACCTGTCAATAAATAAGTCGCTTTTTTCCATTGCACATCTCGTATTCTTAGTAGCACTTTGGTTGGCAATAGCCAAGACCAAACTCCAATCCCAGGCATCCGTGCGACAGTTTTACCTCTTCATTTGGATTTTGTTTTTCTTGGAATATGCGACATTTGCGGCGGTGTGTTTTTAAGTGGATTTGAAACCTTCAATGTCGCTTGAAAACAGCTTGAATATTTGAAATTCGATGTTTTTATTTACAGCAACAATACAAATCATTGGCATCAATCCTTATGTGCTGCTGCCTGAACCAGTGCTTCAGTCCCTTTTCAGCTGGCAAAGACAAAGCTACATTCCGTTCGTATCACAGTAGGTGGGCAGTCATTGTTCAAAACCTCTTAAAAATACAGCGGAGCTTGGCGGCTCTACCTCAACATGCCCATGCGGAGGGCGGCTAAAAAAGATGTAGGCGATGAAATTGAAATCGCAATAGCATTTGATGCCGAGGAGCGCATACTGCCCATTCATCCCAAGCTCACAGCAGCATTGTCTGAAAATGAAGCAGCAAAGGCTATATTTGATAGTTTAAGCCCTTCCCGAAGAAAAGAAATTATCCGATATATAAACTCCTTAAAAAACGAAGAATCGGTGGATAAGAACATTGCGAGAACCATTGGTTTTTTGTTGGGCATGGAGCGGTTTGTGGGCAGGGACACTCCATAAAAGAATCAATTAATGACATCACTCACATGCAATCGAAAAAAGACTTAAAAGCAATGAAGTTTCGACCATACTTTATTCTTTGTTTTTTGCTGCTGATTCATAGCAACTCAACAACAGCTCAAAACCAAACAACGCTCCTCAAAAAGACCCCCTTCATCCTTGGCGAGACTGTCACCATTCTTTCCCAACAACTCAACGAAGACAGGACGCTGAACATCTACCTGCCCAGCAGCTGCCACCCCGATTCCTTGCGGACTTACCCGGTCATCTACTTGCTGGATGGCTCCGCCGACGAGGACTTCATCCATGTGGCGGGACTGGTGCACTTTGGCACGTTTCCGTGGGTGAACGCATTGCCGGAATCCATTTTGGTGGGCATTTCGAACGTGGACAGGAGGCGGGATTTCACGTTTCCGACCACTATTGAGCAGGATAAAAAGGACTACCCGACGACGGGTGGTTCTGCAAACTTCATTCGATTTCTCGAAAAGGAGTTGTTGCCGTTTATAGAAAACAACTACCGGACGAACGACACGACGACCATCATCGGCCAGTCGCTGGGCGGACTTTTGGCGACGGAAGTGCTGATCAAAAAGCCGGAATTGTTTACCAATTACATCATCGTAAACCCAAGCCTGTGGTGGGATAATGAGTCGTTGTTGAAGTTGGAACCGAAACTGGATTCCAAGGCCAAGGCAGTATATCTAACTGCGGGGAAGGATGAAGAAGAAGGAATGGTGCGCTCTGCCACCGAGCTATCAGACATGCTCAAGCGCTTGAAGGCGAATGAATACACTGTTTTTTTCAAGATTTTTGAAGGCCAACACCACGGCAACATCCTGCATTTGGCAGTTTACGATGCGTTTGAACAACTCTTCAAAACGGGAAAAAAGTAAGTCAAAAAAATGTAAATGCCCGTAGATTAAGCGATAACCGCTTGCTCCATTTCCTGAAACATCTCCGCCAGTTTGAACTTCTGAATCTTTCCGGTAACGGTCATTGCCTTGGAGAAATCGTCCAGCACCATCAGGTGACGTGGTATTTTCGACCATTCCAAGTTGCCTTCGCAGCGTTCCTGGACTTCTCTCAGGGTCAATGTTTTGCCGGGCAGGCACTTGACGGCCAAGCCCACTACTTCCTGCAACTTGTAATGGGGCACAGCCACCACCTGCACGATTTCCACCTTGTCATCCAGCAGGGAATGGAGTGACTGCTCCACCTCGGCGGGATATACGTTGTGGCCACCAACGATGAGCATTTCCTTGAGTCGCCCAACGATGCGGTAAAAGCCGTTTTCGTCCATAACCCCAAGGTCGCCGCTGCGTAGCCAACCGTCCTCGACAATGGCTTTGGCGGTTTCTTCTGGATTTTTGTAATAGCCCTGCATCACATGGAAGCCCTTCACCCAAATCTCGCCGACCTTGCCCGGTGGCAGGGTCGTGAGGGTAATTGGGTCAACGATTCGAGCTTCCGTATGCTCGATGGGCCTGCCCACGGAGGTAATCCGCTTCTCGACGGGGTCGGTCACGACGGTCTGGTGCGTCACTGGCGAAGCTTCGGTCAGGCCGTAGGCGATGGTCATTTGCTTCGCCCCCATTTTCTGGGTGACGGCCTCGAAAAGCTCTTTGTCAACTGGGGCACCGGCCATAATGCCCGTTCGCAGGGTATGCAGGTCAAAACGGTCAAAGTCAATCTCCTCCAATTCCGAAATGAACATGGTCGGCACGCCGTAAAGCACCGTACAATGCTCATTTTGTATAGCCTCCAGCGTCCGATGACTATTGAACATGGCGGCAGGAACGACCTCTGTTGCACCGCTCACCAAACAGCCGAGGTTGGCAAGGATACTGCCAAAGCAGTGATAAAATGGCACGGGGGCGCAGAGCCTGTCTGTCGTGTCCAGCCCCATGTGCTCACTGACGGCCAGCGCATTGTTGACGATGTTGTAGTGGCTCAACATCGTGCCTTTTGGAAATCCGGTGGTGCCGGAGGTGTACTGGATGACCGCCGTATCGGTGGGAGCAACTTGGGCAGCGGCTTCGTCGAGCGCATTGTCTGAAATTCTATTGCCCCTTTCTATGAACTGCTTCCAGTTGATCAGTCCGTCCACCGTCTCGTCCGAAGTGACCACCACTTGCCTCAACTCCGGGAATTTGTCGAGACAAGGCAAACTAGGGCATAGCTCCTTGAAAATACGGGTATAGTTGTAGTCGAACACCTTGCCCCTCACCGTTTTTTGAAAACCCGGAATCATGACCATCACATTGGCATCGGATTGCACCAAGGCATATTCCAGTTCCGAGTGCTTCCATTCTGGATTGAGGGTAACGAGCACGGCCCCCAATCGGGCGGCTGCAAGTTGGGTGAGCAGCCATTCGGGCACGTTGGTTGCCCAAATGGCGATATGGTCATTTTTTCGGACGCCGAGCGCCATAAATCCTTTGGCGACAGCATTTACCTGTTGGTTTAATTCCCCCCACGTCCAGCGGGTATTTGATTCGCAAAAAACAGCGGCTTCTTCAGCCTCCCATATTTGCGAGTTGCGCTCCAATAGCGCTCCAATGGTGTTTTTTAGCAGTTTCATTTTAACAAATTAAAGCAGACGTGGAGAGGCTAATAATTTTAATCTTTAAAAAATAATTAGCCGCCTTAAACACCCATATCTGCTGCATTTTTCCTTTCAAAAAAGCAGCTAATAGGTGATTTATAGACTGATAAAAATCAATGCGCATATTGATAAAAATTAGACAACTCAATGGTTCTGAAGGAGTGAACGGCTGCATCTCCAATACCCAAAATGCAGCAAATAAAAAAAGCCCCGGGCATTTGCAAAACCCGAGGCATTTTGAACCTAAAAAAGATTCTCAAACACCTAAAACCCTATTTTTCAGTCGTCTAAAACTCATTGTTTTTCAAAATGCAGTTCCTCCAGATGCTCGGTGTTGTCATCCTTCAGCTCAATTTTGGAGTCGGTCATGCTCACGATTATCCAGTCGTCGTCGAGGTCGGAAAGTGGTTTGGTGGCGCTGCCAGCGCTGATAACAAGGCGCTGTGCGCTGTTGTCGTCCGTCACTTTCCAAGTACCCGTGGTGGTGCCACTGCCCACTGATTCGAAGCTGCCATCGGCATTGAACTTGAAGGTGTAACTGGCAAAATCGTTCGTTTCGTCCTTGTCTTTGTCCCAGTACCAAGTCACCTTCCAGTCGCCGCCCTGGGATATTACCTGCGGGTCGGGATTACTGGGATTGGATTGGTCGTCATCGGAATTGGTGCAGGAGACAAAGCTGGCCATCGCCAAAATGAGCAGACAGGTTGAACGAAAAATCGAAGTTTTCATGTGCTTAAATTTATTTTGGTGAATGTTGGAAACAGGGCAAATGTAGGAGGCAGGGTAGGAGCCTCACAAGTTTAACTCGCCAAGCAGGTATCTCGTGGGCTTGAACGGGAAGTTATGGATGCTGAAGGCTGTTTCGTTCAGTGGCAAGCTTGTTTCTGCGGCAGCGCTCGCTGCAATATTTGACCTCCGTCCAGCATCGCTCCCATTTCTTGCGCCAAGTGAAAGTGCGGTGGCAGGTTGGGCAGATTTTCGTTGGGAAGTCTTGTTTTTTCATGACGAAATTGGTGGCCGAATAATTGAAAGCCAAAACCGAAAACAAAGATTTATGTTTGTGAAAACTAGAAACAATACGCCATGCCAACAAAGCTACCTCCCTTGTCCTGCTCAATATCCTGTCGCTGGCCGCCGTGCTGGTCATGAACTACCTCGCCAACGCCCTGCCCATCGCTGGGCGAACGCCAGAGAGGTGTCGGATATGTTCCCGACGCTGTTCACCCCGGCTGGGTTCACGTTCAGCATTTGGGGCGTGATTTACCTGCTGCTGCTGGGTTTTGTGGTTTACCAAGCTCGGTTTTGGGGGAAAGAGGTGCCCGCTTTTATGCAAAAAATAGGCTGGCTATTCGTGATTTCCTGTGCGGCCAATGCAGCTTGGCTGCCCGTTTTTCACAGTCTTCAAATCGGTTGGGCCATGCTCATCATGCTGGTTTTGTTGGCCAGTTTGTTGGTCATTTATCTGCGGTTGGACATTGGCCGAGCAGCGGCTTTCCCTGCCGTGCGGTGGCTGGTACACCTGCCGTTCAGCGTTTATCTTGGCTGGGTCACCGTGGCCACCATCGCCAATTTGAGCATCTTGCTGACCCACCTTGGCTGGGACGGCGAACCGGGCGGGCCGCAACTCTGGACAGTCATCGTCATCGCAGCGGCGGTGGGCATCGGGCTGACAGCAGTGCTGTTCCGACGTGACTTTGGATTTTCGTTGGTCATCGTTTGGGCGCTGTTCGGCATCTATTCCAAACGTATGGCCAACCTTGGCACAGAGGATGGCATGGTGGAAATGGCGGCCATTGTCGGGATTGGGCTACTTGGACTGGGCATCATTTACCGTTTGATTAAACGCAATTGAAGCTCGAACATCACCGAGTTAGGTAGTTGAAAAGCGATCGCAGGAACGGCAGTTTCGGGAAGCCCGCAATGATGCGCAACTCCTCGCCAATGCTGCTTTCGTCATCCAAAAAGGCGAAGATTTTCTGGATGTCGTTCTTGGCGTACATCACGTTGAACAGGCTGGGGCCGAGGTCGTTCCAGCGGTTCAGCACCCCCAAAAATACGGCGTCGTAAAACCGGAATCGGGGCGAAATCAAGCCCTGGTTGGCGGGCCTCCCCAGCTTTAAATTCTCTACGATTTTTTGCGCATTCCGCTCGCAGTTTTTGAAGGAGTAGCCGCTCGAAGGCTTCACCCAACCCCCCGCCGTGCCGATGCGCACGTGCTTGCCCAACGAGTATTTTTCAAAAGGAAAATCCGTCATCGGGATGATGCCCTGCTCCTCCTCCACGATGTCGAAGTCCTTGATTTTCAATATTTTATCAAAATACTCGTGCAGCATCCGGTCATAGTCGCCATCGGCGAGCAGGGTAGGGGAAAACAACGTGAACTCAACCAGCGCCTCCCGTTTGTTCAGCGGCAACACGTAGGTGAAGCTCGTGGTGCCCGGCCACCGCAGGCGGTAGTCCATCATCGTGAAGCGATCGGGGTCGAAGCGGTCGTCGGGGGTGCGCACCACCCAGCCCTTGAAGTGCTGGAGCAGGCGGGTGTATTTGGGAAATTGAGAAATTGAGAAATTGAGAAATTCTTGGGGCAGGCGGCTGTCGAAAACATGCGCTGCCGTGTAAGCTGCCCTGCTTTCCGGTGATGCGGATGGGGGCATCGTTTTCGACCGTCACCACCTCGTCGGTTTGCCAAGTAAACTGAGGTGCTGCGGCCAGTTCCCGTTTTGCGAAAGCGTAAAAATCCAAGCCCCGGAGCATCTTGTAGCGGTAAGGAAGCAGGTCGAGCGGCTGGGCATTTTTTTCGTAGAAAAAATCGCCTTTCGACCAAGATTGGGTGAGCAGCCCGTCCCATTTCCCAGCTCCTTTTTCCCAAAAGCACCAGGTGCGGTCGTTGGTTTCTTTGCCGTCTTTTTCGAGGATGAGTATTTTCTGCTGCGCAAAAAACGGGTCGCTCCGCAATGCCAGCGCAAGCTGGAGGCCAGCGGCCCCTGCTCCGATGATGGCGATGTCGAAATGTTTGGATGGCATAATCAAGGCCGAAAGGTAGTTCGGTGGAGCTATAAAATGCGGAAAGTGGGAAATGGTTTTTGGAACGGAAATTTTTGGGCAAAAAACAGAAAGTGAGTCGGTTGAGTAGGTTTTTCAATGTTTGCTGGTAGTTTTGTAAGGCTTTGCAGTTTCGTAGCTAAACAGATTAGGACTTTAACCTTTTGTGCGTACTATTTTGTCGGGTTAGGTAGAGACTAAGCGGAAATACACGCAACTGAGGGGATATGCGGGATTGCGTGTGTACACAAGTTAGCTGTAATAGGAGATAAATAAAGATTTATCATTTTTGCATTAACAACCATTTCCATTCTCTGTAGCTGCTTGGAAACAAACAGCCCAAGGATACCTGTGGAACAGATAGTAATTTCCAGATGGGATAGTATAATAAAGGCCACAAACGATAGTATTAATAGAGTTAACGAGAGTGGCCCAAGAAGAGAAATCCCACCTCCTAGTTATTATACCGGAATAAACTTTATAATTGATGAAACTTCACAAATATATTTTCATGAACAAATCGATTCGATGCTGGCATTCTGAATATGAGGAAGAACCCCCTATTGTGAATTTGAGAGAATCAGATGTTCTTGTGCTGTCGCCTGGAGAAATAAAGAGTTAGTTGATTCAATTTATGGATTATTTGACACATCAAAATGGAAGGTTGTTCAAATAGCATCCATATCTGACACAATAAAACATGAGGTCTTATAAAGCTTTGAATGAGCAGATAAATATAGAAAGGAGGTTTGTGAAAACCCCTTTTAGATTGGCAACGAATGAAGAAAAGGCAGTACTTGAAAGGATAAAAGAATGATACTACAGCTAACTTTGTGTAGCTGTCCATGCTCGCAAGAGCTCGCACAGCAGTTACACTGCGGTTAATAAGTTAACCAATCCACCTACCCCCTCGTCAAATTGTCAATCATCCCATTGAAAATGAAAAAGTGAAACGGTAGCACAAGGTACCAATACACCCGGCCCCAAAGCCCACGGGGCCTGAAAGTGGCCGTTTGGGAAAGCACCCAAGCGCCGTCCTTTTGAGTGATGTTGAACTCCAGCCAAGCCTCGCCCGGCAGTTTCATTTCGGCGAAGAGGAGCAGGCGCTTGCCCGCCCGGTCGGCGATGAGCACCCGCCAAAAATCGAGGGAATCGCCGGGGCTGATTTCGTGAGGATGGGTGCGACCCCTTCTCAGGCCAACGCCGCCTACCATTTTGTCAAGCAGCCCACGGATTTTCCAAGGAAATTGCCGTAGTACCAACCCTTTCCGCCACCGATGCTCCATATCCGGTCGAGCACCTGGGCTTCGTTGCCGGTGAGGGTTCGGCTTTTTTCATCGGTGAAACATCCGAATTTTGGCACTTCCACGTAATCCATCAGTTGCGGGTTGGTGTCGAACGAGCTGAAAGCGTCCTTCCAACTGCTCACCACCATGTTCTGTTCGATGCGTTGGAAAGCCAGTTCCACGGCTTTTTTGTAAGGCAAAAGCTCGATGCCAAGCTCGGACGCCAAGTTGTTTGGGCGACAGATAACGTTGATTTTCATGCTGTCCACCAAGTTTTGGGCCAGGTGGTAGGAGGTGGACGTGATGAAATAGAGCCAGTACGAAGAGAGTTTTGGCGTCATTACCGGCACGGTCCAGACATAGCGCCGCAACTTCCTGACTGCTGCAAATTTCAGCAGCATCTGTTTTGTACGACAGCACTTCCGGGCCGCCGATGTCGAAGTCTTGGTTGCTGGGTGTCTTCCTGCCAATCACCCCCGCCAAAAACTGCACGACGTTGCGGATGCTGATGGGTTGGCAAAGCGTGTTGAGCCATTTTGGGGCAATCATGATGGGCAGTTTTTCCACCAAATCCCGGATGATTTCAAAGGAGGCGCTACCCGAACCCACGATGATGCCCGCCCGCAGCACGGTGACGGGAACCTTGCCGCTGCGCAGGATTTTTTCCACTTCAAATCGGCTGCTGAGGTGGTCGGAAAGCTCGGCTTCGTTCACGATGCCGCTCAAATAAACAACCTGACGGCATTGCGTGGCCTGCACCAGCTTGCTGAAATTCACGGCGGTAGCAGATTCTTTGCTTGCAAAATCGCCCTTGCTGCTCATGGAGTGGATGAGGAAAAACGCCACGTCGAGGTCCGGGGGGAATGCCGCATCGGGCGCAGGGTTCAGAAAATCCACCTCGATGATTTGGATGCGCTCGTGCGTTTGGCCCTCGAACCGTTTTCGGTTTCGGACGCAGCAATAGACGGTATGCCCTTGTTCGAGCAGAACGGGGAGCAATCGTTGGCCGATGTAGCCATTGGCACCGGTGAGTAGTATTTTCATGTTAGATTTTGCGCCTGCTTTCCACCGTGATTGGCGAGCCTTCTGCCAGCATGACGGAGGTAGGCTTCATGTCGTTGAGCAATCGGAAACCCTCGCCGTAGTTCTTGGCAAAGTCCACCTCGATTTCGTGGCGATTCACTTCGTAAACCTCCCATTTTGGATGGGTCACTTGGTACTCAATAGTCTTGCTTGCCCCCTGTCTTGAGTAACCCCAATAATGCTCAGTAATGAACTCCGCCTCGCTTCCCGGTAGCATTGGAAGCAGCTCAAGCCCTGCCTCCATTTTGAAGGAATGCCATTGGCCACGCAGCTTCCAATCGTATTGAACCTCCTGCGATGCCGTGCCTTTTTGCCAACGATGGCGCATGGGCATGGCTCTGTAATGTTCCTTGTAAATGGTGTTTGCGACCAAGGCGATGGCCGTTTTTGGCACAAACTCATTGATGAACACAACGCCACGTTTCCATTCGCCTTCGGCAAAATGTCGCACGTAAAACCGCAGGTTCACTTCTTCAAACTCCGTGTGAAAGGGAATTTTCAAGCCAAGCAGCCTGACATTTTTGAACATGAAACCAACGAGGCTGACGTAGCACCGCCCGTTCCAAATGTCCAGCTCAGTGCCATGTGGCAGGTAGGGTTTCAACAGCTTGGGGTCAACATCGTAGTTGGCCAAGGCCAGTTTTCGCCATTCGGCGGTCAGGAAGCTCATTCAATTTGTTTGGTTCAAACCCCAACTTTTTGGACCTCCTTCACCATTTCATAATTCAACGGCATGTGCTGCAAGTCGGCAAAGCGGTTGATGTTGAAATTGGGTTCAAAGGTGAACTTCATGCCGTTGCGCGTCGTCCAGCCGTTGTGCGGGTTCTGGATTTCGTTCAGCAGCAGGCCGATGCCGTTGGCCGATTTCACCACATCACGGATGGAGTAGAGGTTGTCCTTGATCGGGCGGTTCGGTATGTCGGCCATTTGTTCCGGCGTGAAGTTGTCGTCAATGCAGATAATGTCCATATCGTTGCTTTTATTGCAAAAATAGCCCGTGGCTCAAGATTGTTGCAACTCCTCCAGCTTTTTTGCAATTTCTTCCGCTTCTGCCGATTTTTGGGCAAAGCCTTTAATGTCGCCCTTGCGTTGGAGGTCACGGGCTTCTTCGAGCATTTTGGCGTACTGTTCCCGCAGTTGCTTGGCGGGGTCTTTTTTGAATAGTCCGAACATGGTATGGATTGTTGAATTGTTGGATTGTTGGGAATTGCTGGATTGCTTGAATTGTTGTGGTTGTCGTGATGCGGGTAACAATAAATTCAGCAATCAAGCAATTTTAAAGACGACATGCCGCCGTCAATTCCGATGACTTGGCCAGTTATCCAGCCGCTTTTTGGGCTAAGCAGAAAATGGGCAAGGTCGGCAATTTCGCTGGCAGTTCCGACCCGTTTCAGCGGGTGCCTTGCGCCAGCAGCTTCCTTTTTCATCATTGGAAAGCAGCCGGGCGGCCAGCGGCGTATCCGTCAGCGACGGGGCGATGCAGTTGACCCGGATGGCAGGCGCCCACTCAGCGGCGAGGCTGCGGGCGAGACCCTCCACGGCACCTTTTGCTGCCGCAATGGAGGCATGGAACGGCATTCCTTGTCCCACCGCCACGGTGCTGAACAGCACCACAGCGGGGTTTTCGCCGTTTTCAGCGCCTTTTGCGCAGCCTGTAAAACCTTGACTGCACCGAGCACATTGATTTGGAAATCTTCGAGGAATGCTTCCGGTTTCAGCGAGCGGAACGGCTTGAGGTTGATGCTGCCGGGGCAGTAGGCAATGCCGTCGAGCGAGGCGGGCAGTTCAGGTTCCGATGAGGTCGTCTTCGAGCAGGTCTTTGGGCAAATGCGTGACACCGGGCAGCCCGTCCAAGCTGTCGCCCGTGCGGGATACGACGAGGACTTGATGGCCCTCTGCGCTCAGTTTTTTCACCAGTTCCAGCCCGATGCCCGAGGAGCCGCCTGCGATGAGGGTAATTTTTCATTGAACCCTGTTTGATTTTATGGCGGTTCAACAGGGTTAGGGGAAATGGTTTAGGAAAACAAGTTGCAATGCAATTTCGCCATTAAGTTGGGTTTGTAAACCGCTGGAATGAACTACTATTGTTCCCATAATTATGGCCTTGAATGAGAACAATGCTTTTTTTTCTTCAATTGTTAACCTCCATCATCAGCTTCGGGCAGGCTCCGACCGTCAATGTCTATTTTTCCCAGGCACTGGCTCCGACGAGCGTCTTTTTCCAAAATCCTTCTCCCCCAGAAGGGCACGCCATATTTTATACAGTATCCAGTGCCAGCCAAGAAGGCGACCATGGCCGAATATGCTGCCATCGTTGCGCAGCAAATAGACACAACGAAGCCCTTTGTGCTGGTCGGCGTATCATTGGGCGGCATGATTTGCACGGAGTTGGCCGAACGGTTGACCCCCTCTAAAACCGTCATCATTTCCAGCGCCAAATGCCGCCGTGAACTGCCCAGGCACTACCGCTTTCAAGGGCATTTTCCAATAAATAAACTGTTTGGGGCGAGGTTCCTCAAAGCCATGTCGTTCGTAGCCCAGGCGGTTGTGGAACCGGACAGGAACAAGGACAAGGCAACCTTCAAAGCCATGCTTTCTGACAAAAACCCGCTTTTTTAAGCGTTGCGTGAACATGATTGTCAATTGGGAGCGGGAAACTTACCCCTTCCGGCATCATTCATATTCACGGCACAAATGACCATACCTTGCCGCTCAGGAACATCAACCCTAGTGTCATCGTGCCGGGCGGTTCACACATGATGACGCTGACCCGTGGGGAAGAAATCAACTCCCTGATTCTTGAGAACCTATGACATTTATCGCCTCGCCGCTTTTCAAAAAAAACTAATTTTGCCCGCCTTTGAAAAAACCAATGCCAGTGGCTGAACTTTTGGCTTCGCAACGTCGTAAGAAATCAGTCCCCAACAATTCAACAATTACAACAATTAGAATCATGATAAACATCACGTTACCCGACGGCAGCGTCCGTCAATACGAACAAGGCACTTCGGCGATGGACGTCGCCAAGAGCATCAGCGAGGCCTGGCCCGCAACGTACTCGCCGCCAAAGTCAACGGCGAAGTCTGGGATGCCAGCCGCCCCATCAACAGCGACGCATCGCTCCAACTCCTCACCTGGGACTCCAAAGAGGGCAAAAATACCTTCTGGCACTCCTCCGCCCACCTCATGGCCGAGGCGCTCGAAACACTGTACCCTGGCATCAAGTTCGGCATCGGCCCGGCGCTCGACAACGGCTTCTACTACGATGTTGACCCTGGTGGCCGCCAGATTTCGAGCGAGGATTTCAAGAAAATCGAAGACAAAATCATGGAACTTGCTCGGCAGGGCAATGAGTACCGCCGCCAAGAAATCGGCAAGGCTGAGGCCATCGCTTTTTTCAAGGAAAAAGGAGACGAGTACAAGCTCGAACTGCTGGAAGAACTTGAAGACGGCAAAATCACCTTCTACCACCAAGGCAATTTCACCGACCTTTGCCGTGGGCCGCACATCCCGGACACGGGCAAAATCAAAGCCGTGAAACTGCTGAAAATCGGCGGTGCCTACTGGCGTGGCGACGACCAGCGCAACCAGTTGACCCGTATCTACGGCATCACGTTCCAGAAGCAAAAGGAACTGACCGAGTACCTCGAAATGCTGGAGGAGGCCAAAAAACGGGACCACCGCAAGCTTGGCGAGGAACTGGAACTTGTTCATGTTTTCGGAGAAAGTCGGCGCTGGTCTGCCCATCTGGTTGCCCAAGGGCACGGCCCTCCGCAGCCGCCTCGAAAAACTTCTTGAAAGACGAGCAGATCAAGCGCGGCTACCAGCCCGTCATCACGCCGCATATCGGCAAAAGAACCTGTACGTGACCAGCGGCCACTACGAAAAATACGGCAAGGACAGCTTCCAGCCCATCCACACGCCACGAGAGGGCGAGGAATTTTTGCTGAAACCGATGAACTGCCCGCACCACTGCGAGATTTTCGGCCACAAACCACGCAGCTACAAGGAACTGCCAGTGCGCATCGCCGAGTTCGGCACGGTGTACCGCTATGAAAT
This sequence comes from Saprospiraceae bacterium, assembly GCA_016719855.1. Lineage (GTDB taxonomy): Bacteria > Bacteroidota > Bacteroidia > Chitinophagales > Saprospiraceae > UBA6168. Next base: position 16,216 of record JADJYH010000069.1, read on the forward strand.
GAGCGGCGAACTGCACGGCCTCACCCGTGTGCGGGGCTTTACGCAGGACGACGCCCACTTGTTTTGCACCGCCGACCAAGTGAAGGCGGAGTTCCACGGCGTCATCGAATTGACGCTGATGGTGCTGAAAAACTGGGCTTCGAGAACTATACCGCCCAGATTTCGCTGCGTGACCCGGAGAACAAGGACAAGTACATCGGTCCGACGAGAACTGGGCGAAAGCCGAAGCCGCCATCATCGAAGCCGCCGCCGAGGCTGGCCTGAGCACCGTGACCGTACTGGGAGAGGCGGCCTTCTACGGCCCTAAGCTCGACTTCATGGTGAAGGATGCACTTGGCCGCTCTTGGCAATTGGGCACCATCCAAGTGGACTATAACCTACCAGAACGCTTCAAGCTCGAATACATCGGCCCGGACAACGCCCCGCATCGCCCAGTGATGATTCACCGGGCGCCTTCGGCTCTATGGAGCGCTTCATCGGCGTGTTGACTGAGCATTGCGCTGGCAAGTTCCCGCTCTGGCTCGCCCCGGAGCAATACCTACTGCTGCCCATCAGCGACAAGTACAACGACTACGCCAAGGAAGTGCAGGAGCAATTAGCCCAACACGACATCCGTGGCCGCATTGACGATCGAACGGAAAGCATTGGCCGTAAAATCAGGGATGCCGAAGTGAGCAAAGTGCCATTCATGCTCATCGTTGGTGAGAAAGAGGCCGAAGCGAATGCCGTTGGTGTCCGTAAACAGGGGGAAGGGGATTTGGGGGCGAAGAGTGTCCAAGACTTTATCGGCTGGTTCAAGGAACAACTTTGATAGGTTGCCTTCGGCAATGACAATGCTGACATGATTGCGCCTG
>JADJYH010000070.1 GCA_016719855.1 Saprospiraceae bacterium
GCCAACGAGGTGAAAATCCTCTCCTGCCAGCCCAGCAGGTTCAGCCTCGAAGGCGAGCAGTGGGGCGGCGGGCGTGGCAACTGCTTCAGCACCACCTCGTGGACGGGCTGTTCAGGCTGGCAGACCAACGCCGACAGGACTCGGTCTCAGTCGGCGGATTGACCACCTGGAGGACAAGGTGACCGCCGAAGCCGCCCCACAGAGCCAGGTGCCGATGCTGCTCGGCAGCAAGACCGAACGGCTGGCGACGGTGAACGCCGCCGTACTGGCGGACTTGCAAAAGCACAGGCGGGCGGGATGCCAATCTTCGCGCCGCCACCGGCTCAGGGCTTCAGGAGGAGAGGTGCTGGCGAAAGGTGGACACGAGCATCAGGGAAATGTCCGGGCCTTCAAACTGGCGGTGCAGGAGAAGCGGTTTTTTATCCCTTCGGGAAACTCGGCGGAAGACTATTACACCCAACTCACGGAGGTGGAAGCACTGGCGCTGCTGCGGGGCATGATGAAGCGCAACTATGCCGCTGCCCTGCAGGACGATGCGCAGCAGACGCTCAACGAGTGGCTGAAAACCAGCAAGGATGCTACCCTCGGAATCGAACCCACCGAGCGCCTGCCGATAAAGGTGTTCACGGAAAAGGTCAGGACCTACCCCCGCTGCCTTGACAGGGCGGCCGAACTGCTTGGCGAGAAGCACTACATGTACGCTGCCCTGAAAGCCCGCAAGTATTTTTTCGAGGGCTACCTGCTGGCGAATTCCAACCGGAACCCGAACCAGGAGTTGGGGGGACGTGCCCTGGCGCTGTTCCGCCAGTCGCTCGAATGGCAACCAGAACAGCCACAGGTCTATTGGCAGATAAGCTTGGTGTACGGGTACAGCTTACGCCAACCCGACTCGTTGGAGTACTATGCCCGGCGGGCCATGGGCATTCACCCAAACTGGATTCAACCTTGTACCTGGGCAGCTATGACCCTGACCGAGCCATGGTTCAATCTGTACGACCGGGCGAGACCGTTTTTGGAGCGGGCAACCAAATAAGATTCAATTTCGGCGGATGTATTGACACAATGGGGCCTGTATTATTTTGGCAAAAACAACCCGGGCAAAGCAGAACAGTCGCTGGTAAAGGCCACCGAAATGGATTCGACCAATGCCGATGCCTGGGGCAACCTCAATTTTTTTTACACCGCCATTGGCCGCTTTGACGAAGCGGAACTGACCATCAAAAGGCGATCGCCCTCGATTCGACGATTGCCCTTGGCTGGAACAACCTCAGGATGGTGTATTTCTATACCTGCGACGACGAAGCGGAGCATGCCTTTGAAAAAGCCATTAAGCTAGATTCGACGATTGCCCTCGCTTGGGCAAACCTAGGAGATGTGTACCAAAATACCCGCCGCCATGCCGAAGCGGAGCCGGTTTTTAAAAAAGCAATTGCACTCGATTCGACGTATGTCGCTGCCTGGAACAGCCTTGGGGTGGTGTACATCCAAACCGGTCGCTGGGCCGAAGCCGAACAAGCTTTGAAAAAAGCCGTAGCGCTCGATTCGACAAATGCAATTGCCCTGAACAGCCTTGGGGGCTTGTACCTCCAAACCCGCCGCTATGCTGAAGCAGAACCGGTTTTGAAAAAAGCGGTTGCAATAGATTCGACGATTAGCTTAGCCTGGAGCAACCTTGGGAACTGGTATCGAATAACTGGCAGCGACAGCGAAGCGGAACAGGCTTTCAAAAAAGCTGTAGCGCTTGATTCGACGGAAATCGCTCCATTGAGCAGCCTCGGTTTTTTGTACCTTATGACCCAACGTTATACAGAAGCAGAGTCGGCTTTTAAAAAAGCTATTGCGCTCGATTCGACCAGCATCTACCCGTGGAACAACCTCGGGTTAACCTACCTCAATGCCCACCGCTATGCCGAAGCGGAGCCGGCCCTGAAAAAAGCCATAGCCCTCGATTCGACCTTTGCCAACCCCCGCAAGCACCTCGGCATGGTCTGTTTCAAGACCAAGCGCCCCGACGAGGCCCGGCAGAACTTCCTCAAAGCGATAGCACTCAACCCCAACTATGCCGGGGCGATGCTCGGCATGGCCTACCTCTTCGCATCGGAAGGAAAAACGGAGGAAGCCCTCGGCTACGTGGAGCAGGCCATCGGCAAGGGCAGCACCTTCGAGCAGTTGGAAACGACGAAGACCTCGCCCCGCTGCGCGCCCTGCCGGAGTGGAAGGCGCTAATGAAAAAACACTTCCCCGACCAAGTCAAAGACTAAAACCTATAAACAATGAAATATCTGCTTGCCCTCATCGCCATTTTCACGGGCTTTTGTTATCCTGAAAAGACCTCCGCCCAGTCCATCGACATGGGCACCACCACCCGTGCCGTCGTCGTCGGCATCTCCGACTACCAGGACAAGGACATCCCCGACCTGCGCTTCGCTGACAAGGATGCGGAGGCGTTCGCCAACTTCCTGCGCTCGCCAGCGGGCGGCTCGCTCGATGGCGACCACCTGAAAGCTGCTGCTCAACAGCGAGGCCACCCCTAGGCCAATTCGCCAACGCCCTCGACTGGCTTTGGGAGGTCAGCGAAGAAGGTGACCAAGCCATCATCTACTTCTCCGGCCACGGCGACGTGGAGAAAAAGACCCTCACCCAGCCGGGGTTCCTGCTCTGCTGGGACGCCCTTCAAGGATATACATGGGCGGTGGCGCCTTTGCCTTGCCCTATGTTGCAGGAAGTGATTTCCACCCTGTCCATCCAGAACAAGGCGAAGGTGGTGGTCATCACCGATGCCTGTCGCTCCGGTACGCTCGCCGGACAGTCGGTGGGTGGGGCACAGGCCACGGCTGCCAACCTCGCCAAGCAGTACGCCAATGAAATCAAGATACTCTCCTGCCAGCCCAACGAGTACAGCATCGAAGGCGAGCAATGGGGAGGCGGCAGGGGTGCCTTCTCCTTCAACCTCGTGGACGCCCTCTACGGCTTGGCCGACGGCAACAACGACCTGACCGTCTCGCTGTACGAAGTGGGCCGTTACCTCGAAGACCATGTGACCGCCGAAGTGGCCCCCGTGAGCCAAGTGCCGATGGTGCTGGGCAACCGCACGGAAAGGTTGGCCATTGTGGACGCAAACATTTTGGCAGACCTGCGTTCCGGCAAAGACCAGCCAAATGGCCATGCTCTCGCCCATCGAATCGAGGGGCATGGAGGACGACGTGCTGGCCGGGGTGGACACCAACGTCCGGGAGCTGTACCAGTTATTTAAAAAAGCCCTGAAGGACAAGGTGTTCCTTTCACCGGCGACAGCCTGCGCCGATGCGTATTACGAGCGCCTCATTGCGGAGCCAAAGCTGGAACGCCTCCACTCCACCATGCGCCGCAACTACGCCGCTGCCCTCCAGGACGATGCGCAGCAGGTGATGAACAAATGGTTGAAGACCGATATGAGCAGAGATAACCCTCACCAAAATAACGAAGGCCGACAAATACCAATCTTATCCACGCTACCTTGAGCGGGCAGCAGACCTGCTTGGAAGGACGCACTACATGTATCCTGTCCTAAAGGCGAGAAGGCATTTTTTCGAAGGCTACCTGCTGGCTTTGTCAAGCCAAAACCCCGACAAAGCACTGGGCGAAAAGGCATTGGCAGCATTTCGCTCGGCCCTACAATGGCAAGCTGGCCTGCCGCAGGCTTACTGGCAAATGAGCAGCGTGTTTGCCTACAACTTGCTGCAACCCGATTCGGCGGAATATTATACGCAGCAGGCCATCGCCCTGCACCCTTCATGGATACTTCCATATACCAATATGGCTTTATTGCTTTCTGTCAAGTATAAACAATTCGACCGCTCAAAGTCATATTTGGAGCAGGCGATGCGCATAGATTCTAATTCGGCAATTGTTTGGGTCAACTGGGGGAGTTATTACTATGCTAAAAAAGAGTATGCGGAGGCGGAAAAGAAATTCAAAAAAGCCATACAACTCGATTCAAACTATATAAATGCCTATAACAACTTGGGTAACGTTTACTATAAAACCAATAGCTTTGAGGCAGCTGAACGGCAATATAATAAAGTAATCCAACTCGATTCAACCTTCATTGATGCCTACAACAACATAGGGCAATATGCGAAGACCAACCGTAATGCCGAAGCGTTGCAGCAATACCTAAAAGTGATACAACTGGATTCAAACGCCACAAAAACATACAAAAACCTGGGGAATGTATATTACGATATGCACCAGTTTGCGGAGGCGGAGGCAGTTTTTAAAAAAGCCATACAACTCGATTCGACTTATGTCAATGCCCATATTGACCTAGCGGATGTTTATTTAGAAACCCACAAAATTCCTGAAGCTGAGGTGGTCTTGAAAAAGGCCATTCAACTAGATTCGACCAAGGGTTTGCCTTTGCCAACCTTTTCAGGGTTTATCAGGAATTGGGGAGTATAACGAGGCTGCAACCATGATGTTAAAAGCCATCGCCCTGAAACCTAAATTTGTTGGCTTCAAAATCCTCCTGGGCGATATGAAAATGAACCGCCTGGAAGATGCCGAAAGAGCGTACCGTGAAGAATTGTCGCTCGCCCCGGATTTTGCGGACGTAAACATGGCACTTGCTCGCCTTGCTTCCCGTAGGCGGCAAACCGAACAGGCATGGCAGCAACTGGAAGATGCCTGCAAGGGTTTCAAGACTACCCTCGACTACTAGCTGACCCCGACCTCGCCTCGCTGCGGGAGCGCACCGAGCAGTGGAATGCGTTCATGAAAAAATATTTCCCGCTTGCTCCTGTGGGGGACCAAACAAAAGACTAAAACTCAAACAGTCACAGTGAAGCTGTTTAGGCTTTCCTCATTTGGCTAAAGGCTTTTCCGCCCTGAAGTCAGCTATTTTTTCGGCAATAGCGCTGCTATTCCCTCAAAGTTCCTGACTTCAGGACAAAATCACTCTTTTATCTCAAACAGAAAGTCTAAACTGCTTCAGTATCTTGGTGGTTGCTAATTTTAAAAAACCGTCACAATGAAAAACTTGCTTACCCTCCTCGCCCTGCTTACGACTTTTGTCATCTCGAAGGAACCCTCGCCCAGTCCATTGACATGGACAAAGCCACTACCCGTGCCGTCGTCGTCGGCATCTCCGACTACCAGGACATGGGCATCCCCGACCTGCGCTTCGCCGACCGGGATGCCGAAGCGTTCGCCAACTGGCTGCGCTCGCCTGCGGGAGGAAGTGTGCCGGAGCGAAACCTCGTGCTGCTCACCAACAAGCAGGCAACTATCGCCCAGTTCGCCAAAGCCCTCGACGGGTTGATGGAAACTGTCAAAGAAGGCGACCTGGTCATCATTTACTTCAGCGGGCACGGCGACTGGGGACGAAGACCCTGCGGCAAAACGGCTTCTTCCTTTGCCACGACTCGCCCGCCGCCACCTACATGGCGGGCGCTTACGCCCTGACGTTTTTGCAGGACGTGGTTACAACGCTCAACCAGCAAAACAAGGCGAAGTCGTCGTCATCACCGATGCCTGCCGGGCGGGCAAGCTCGCCGGGAGCAGCATCAATGGCGCACAATTGACCAGCGCCAACCTCGCCAAGCAGTTTGCCGACGAGGTGAAAATCCTCTCCTGCCAGCCAACGAGTTCTCGCTTGAAGGCGAGCAGTGGGGCAACGGAAGGGGCGTGTTCAGCTTCCACCTGCTCGACGGACTGACGGGCATGGCGGACAAAAACAGGGACGGTTCGGTGAATCTCTTCGAACTGGGCCACTACCTTGATGACCGGGTGTTAACCGAGGCGGCCCTTCACTCCTCCCAACTGCCCCTCACCGTCGGCGACCGGCAGACGCAGTTGGCAACGGTGGACGCACCGACCCTCGCCGACCTGCGCTCGGCGAAATCTTCTATCGCCACCACGCTCAAAGGCACGGGCATGAGGGGCTGGGAAGATGACATCGTGGCCACCGCCGATTCCGCCACACAGTCGCTGTACTACGCCTTTGCCGATGCGCTGAAAAACGGCGAAATGCTTGACGCCCGAGCAAGCCTTGCAGACAGCCACCGTGAACGCCGCTGCGCTGTTGGGTATGGAGGCAGAATTGGGTGCAGTAGCGCCCGGTTTTTTGGCTGACCTAGTAGCGGTTTCCGGCGACCCGCTCAAAGATGTCAACGCCATCATCAACGGCGTGCGCTGGGTGATGAAGGATGGGAAGGTGGTGGTGGACAAAAGATGAGGCAAGGTCTTTGAAAATGTCGCCGTGAAAAAATCCGATGAGCCTCGACTCGACTCGCAACCCACCATAAACGGCACTGTGGGAGATGCGGGTGAGGTGCCAGAACTCGTTTTTTTTGTATGCAGTTTGCAGAGGTGGAATAATTGTACAAGTTTGGCATTTGCTTTCTAAATATTGTTTACATTTCTGACTTTTAAACCCTATACTTAATGAAAAAATTATTGCATTCCTTTCTGCTTTGCTTTCCTCTTGTTGGTTTTTGCCAGGCTGTGGATACGGCTGTCATCACCCGGCAAGTGGACAGCCTAATTCAAGCCTCTCGTTCACTCACCAACCAACAGCAGTATGGGGAAGCCATGCAAATCAATGATGTTGCAGAACAGATAGCCTTTGAAAAGCTTGGGATTGAACACGCTGCTCATGGAAAATGCCTATTCAACCACGGCTATATTTTTAATTCTCAGGGTAAATTGGAGGATGCAGAGCGCTTTTACCTCGACGCAAAAACAATCCAGGAAAATGCAACGGAGGTTGACCCACTAGATTTGGCAGCTACGCTGAACAACCTCGGTTTGATTTACCGGAGGCAACAGCGCTATGAAGAGGCGGAGCCACTTTACTTAAAAGTTAAAGAAATTCGGGAGGAAGTGTTTACCAAGGCTCATAAGGATTATGCGGCTATCGTCAATAACCTGGGCGCACTGTACACTTATATGTTCCGATTCAGGGAGGCGGAAAAAAACCTTTTGGAAGCCAAGGAGCTTTGGGAATATGACCTAAAAATGGACAGCGCCCAATATGCCAATGTGCTGGACAACCTGGGAGATGTGTACATTAAAACCGGGCGATATGAAGAGGCAGAGCCACTTTATTTAAAAGCCAAGGACATCCGGGAGAAAGTTCTGGGCAAATTTCACCTCGACTATGCCGGGCTGTTGAACGATTTGGCAAACCTGTATTCCGACGTTGCCCGGTACGAAGAAGCCGAGCGGTACTACTTGCAGGCAATGGAAATTCAAATTGAATTATTGGGGAAAGAAAGCTACGGCTATGCCTTGAGCCTCAACAACCTCGGCATCCTGTACAAAGACCTGGGGCGCTATGAAGAAGGGGAACGTTGCTTGTTGGAGGCTAAGGAAATTTGGGAAAAAACAGCCGGAACGGAAAGCTTGGAATATGCCAACTGCATGGACAACACAGCGTCCCTGTACTATAAACTTGGGCTGTTCGATGCTGCGGAACCGTATTACCAAAGGGCGCTTGCCATCCGCAAAAGGACAAATGCCCGCAGTGTCGAATACTCGGTCAGCTTGAACAACCTGGCTGTCTTGTACATGGCAAAGGAGGAATATCAGGCTGCCGAGCCGCTTTCCAAGGAGGCGAAATCCATTTTTGAAAATGCTGGCGGCAGGGAGAATACCGACTATGCCTGGAGCCTGAACAACCTGGCTATTCTTTACGATAAAATGGGGCTGTACACTGATGCCGATACCCTGCTTTTATCGGCGAAAAGAATCCGGGAAAAAATATTGGGCAATGCACACCCCGATTATGCCAACACCCTCGAAGACTTGGCAATTTTGTACCAAAAAATGAAAAACCCTGAAGCTGCCCTGAAACTCCATTTGGAGGCCAAGGCTATTTTTGAGAAAACGTTTGGCAAGGAGCATCCCCGTTACGAGGAATGCATCAGGAACCTGGCCGTTTGTATCAAAACAGGGAAAGCAAGAACTTGCCAGCCCATTACTGTTGGAGGCCAATGACTTGCAGCGGGGCCTGCTCCTGAAATCCACCCGCTATCTTTCCGAACGGGAGTTGGCTGCCAATGCCATTACTTTCGCCACTGGCCTCGACGGATTGTACTCCTTGGCCAGACAAAAACCGGAGATAAGTGCAAAGCTGCCTTCCATCCTTTTTGACAACACGATTTTTCACAAAGGCTTCCTGCTGACGGCTTCCAACCAGGTCAAACATTTGGCGCACCGAGTTCTGCATCTTCCATGCGTTATGAATTGCTGACTTCTTATCATCGCCGCCTCGCCGCCGAATATGCCAAACCCATTGAGGAAAGGGAAGGGGTTGCAAATTTGGAGCAAAAAGCAAATGAACTGGAAAAGGAATTGGTGAGAACGGTGGCGGGTTATGACGAAGCGACGAAACAGGTAACGTGGCAGGAAGTGCAGGCAAAATTGCAGCCCGGCGAAGCGGTCGTCGAGTTTGTTCATTACCACTACCGGAATCCGGAATCCACGGATAGCGTTTTTTATAGTGCGCTTGTGCTGCAACCGGGCGATGCCGCCCCTCAGTTCGTTCATCTTTGCGAAGAAAAATCGCTCGACTCACTTTTTGGGGCTGGCACGGCGAGACGAAGCGATTTTGTCGCCGATTTGTACAACTACCATGAACGTGGGGCAACGCCGCTCGGCAAACCCACCAAGTCGCTGTACGATTTGCTATGGCAACCACTGGAAGGCGAGTTGAAGAGCGTTAAAACCGTTTATTTTTCACCCTCCGGACTGATGCACCGCCTGAACTTGGGCGCAATACCCATTGATGAAGAAAATACCCTGGCAGATACCATTAACCTCGTGCAGTTGGGCAGCACCCGCCAGCTTGTGGTTCCCAATGCAGTGAATATTGTCAATCAAGAGGCATTGCTCGTTGGGGGCGTGCAATATGAAATGGACAGCGCCGCCATTGCCGATCGGAAAATATCTGCCGAAATGCTTGCCAGCAGGGCCAGGAGGATAGAAAATTGAATATTGACCCTATCCCTGCGCAAAGGGGCAGTGCATGGACCTTCCTTAATTGGACGAATAAAGAAGTTTCTTCCATCCAATCCATTGCCAAAGCCGCCGGTTTGGCGCCGGATACCCGCACTGGAAATGCTGCCACGGAAGAAGCGTTCAAGCAAATAGGACGGGAGAAACCTTCTCCTCGAAGTATTCATTTGGCTACGCACGGGTACTTTTTCCCTGACCCCAGCCCCCTCAAAGGAGGGGGACGAGGGATCACTCCTCTTTTGGACAGGGGCAGGTTTTCAAATATCTGACCAACCCATGACACGTTCCGGCCTAATCCTGGCTGGTGAATTACTCCTGGCTGACTGGCAGGCCATTGCTGCCGGACATGGAAGACGGCATCCTCACCGCCTACGAAATTAGCCAAATGGACTTATCCCATACGGAACTGGCGGCGCTCTCTGCCTGTGAAACCGGATTAGGAGACATCAAGGGCAACGAAGGTGTCTATGGCCTGCAACGGGCTTTCAAAATAGCTGGGGTAAAGTATATCGTGATGTCGCTTTGGGAGGTGCCGGATGAACAAACCAAAAAACTGATGACCCTATTTTATTCAAAATGGCTGGAAGATAAGATGGCCATTCCTGACGCTTTTCGGGCGGCACAGAAAGAAATGCGGGAGATTGGCTTTTCGCCTTATCAGTGGGCGGGGTTCGTGCTGGTGGAGTGAGAAGATAAGGTAACATTCATTGGATTCCTCCTACTAAAATAAAGCTTATGATAAAGAACATACTCCTCACTTTCCTTATCGTCATGGCTTTAATAAACCATGAACAAGCACAGGATGCTATTATCATGCGAGAGGAGGGGAAGGGTTCGATTTTACCAGAAGATAAAAAAAGCAGCATTGCACTGATTGTCGCCATCAGCCAATATGACCAAAAAACAGGTTGGCCAACGTTGAATGCCCAAAATGATGTCCCGCTCATCAAATATGCCTTGCTCCAGCAAGGTTTTGATGAGCGGGACATTACCGTCATCCAAAATGAACAAGCCACTAAATCGGGGATTCTGAAAGCTATTGAAACACAGCTTATCGAAAAAGCACAGAAGGAGCGTTGCGGTTTTCCACTTTTCGGGGCATGGCCAGCAAGTATGGGACATCAACGGCGATGAACTGGATGGTTATGATGAGGCCATTGTGCCTTATGACTCGCCCATGCGCTTTAAGGCAGGCGTTTACGAGGGCACCAACCTGATTCGGGATGAAGAATTGGGAAACATGATGGCGAAGTTGCGGAAAAAGCTGGGCAAAACGGGAAATGTCATGCTTATCCTCGACTCCTGCCATTCCGGTACCGGAACGAGAGGCTTTGCAACGGCCAGGGGGACCGACAATATCATGGCAGATAGCCAATACATCAAATCGAATTTCACCCAAGCATTTGATGAAAATAGCTTGGATAAATCGAAGGCAGTAGGATTGGCGTCCATGGTTTCCTTTTTTGGTGCCTCACCCAATCAACTAAACTATGAGACCATCAGTGCGGAAGGAAAAGAAGTGGGTTCTTTAAGTTATGCCTTCAGCCAGACCTTTGCTGAAGCAGACAAAGGAAACCACCTATCAAACTATTTTTGAGCGAATCAAAATCAGGATGAGTTCCATGGTCCCCAATCAATCGCCACAAGCGGAGGGGCAATTGGACCAGCAAATACTGGGGGGAAAAATCCTTGGTAAATTAAATTATTTCAAACCAAGCGCGGACGATAGCATGGATGGCCAACTTTTGAGCCTGTCTGCTGGCTTGCTTTCCAATTTATTCCCAGGCACTAATGTTGGGGTCTATCCCGAGGGGACAAGGGATTTCAGAAAGGCAACGCCACTTGCAAAAGGTGTGGTAAAAGAAGCGGATTTATTGGGTTGCACCATCGAATTGGACAAAATCCCCAACAGCCAGGCACTTGCCAACTCCAGGATATTCATCACCGAGCAACAGTATGGCAACTTGGAGGTTAAATTGAAAATTGACCTGATAGAAGGCGAACTGAAAACAGCGCTACTAGAGGCATTGGCTGAATTTCCGATGGTGAAACTGGACGCTGTTCACCCGGATTTATTGGTGGAGGCAAAACCATCTACACAGAGCGCTCCTCAAATCCAATTAATAACCAACGATGAGCACCAGCTTTTAATTTCTAAACCCAATGCTGCTCCATCCAGAATTGCACAGCAGCTTGTCAGTTCCATCCTCTCGTATGTGCAGTGCAAATTCCTGCGAACGCTGGAGATGAAAGAAGAAGAATTGGATATACAGTTGGCCTTCCTTCCCTTGGGAAAGGATAGCAATGCCTTGCAAATACAGTCCTTGGCAGACGGCGATTTAACGCATTTTAAGGTTGGTGAAAAATTCAAACTACTTATCGAAAATAAAGGGACTTCGGATGCCTATTACACCGTATTGGACATCCAACCGGACAACATAATAACGGTCATCATTCCCCATAATTGCTCGGGCAGGGCAGCCAATGAATTCCACATCCAACCGGGTGAGCGACAGGAATATGAATGTACATTTGTGGCGAGTCCTCCCTTGGGTACAGATATTCTCAAGCTAATAGCCACACAGGAGCCACTGGATTTGACCTCCATTGAATCTAGGCGTGGACTGACGGAGGAAGTAGCCAGCCATCCCCTTCGAAAAGTTGTTTGCCGCATCTTATTTTACAATAACCGGGGCGCAGGCAATTTGAGCCTCTTTCCGGAGATAAGCATTTTTTCAAAAGTTTTTGTGATAGAGGAATAGGGTGAAATTGAAAAAAGATGAAAACTAAATCCCTGTTCCCCTGATAACCACAAACGACTTTTGGTATTGATGGAGGAGCAGTTTGATAACCACCAAAAGCATCCCGATAAACACCAATAGCAACGGCATATTGGCCACTAGAATCATACTATCAAAACATCCGAATCATTTGCTCAAGCCCCGGCGGGAAAAGCACCTGCCGGGACTTTTATTCCAGCAAACAGTATGACAAAAATCATCTCTTCAACTGGCTTTAAAGCCTGACGAAAAAAAATGAAAAAAATCTGATAACCCATTCATTGAAGCAGTATCAATTACAATAATCAACGTACATTGGCAGCATATCCAAACAAAGCACTCAAAAATTGACATTCACCTCAGGTTCCCAATCGTTCTAGATTTGGCATCTGTATTATTTTATCAACTAATTTCATCATCTTTAAAATTATCAATTATGAAAATGAAAGCATTTTTTGTTTCCACCGCAGTGCTGGTTGCACTGCTTACATGTTGTAGCCTGAACGAAATTCAGGCACAATCCGGGGCACTCTCTGGGGCAGGGGGGGCCGTTGACAAAACACCCAAACCCGATTACTGTGAACTTGTGCTACCGAAAGTTGAGCGAGAACTGAAGGCCGATGCCAATGCTACCTGCACCACACAGTCTGCCTGTGTCGAGTGCATGGACAAGGCTTCCAAAATTATACTTGCAGCAACCCTCGTCGTACAGCCTGACAAGGAAGGATGCAAGCCTGCCACCGACATTACTACGGAAGATGCCGCCATAAGCCGGGGTGCACAAAAGCAGAAACCGGCCAGTTTCCGAGCCCAAATCCTGCAAAGCCCATGCTATGCTGGCGGTACCAATCTGGAAGTCTATATCGCTGGTTATGGCCAAACAAGCCGTGAGTTCAGCTACCTTTGGGAGATAGACGGCAAGAAGGGAGGACACCTACCCAAGCAAACATGCATCTGCGGAAAATTGGCCAAGGTGCGTGTTACCCACCTAGCTACTGGAGAGTCAGTGACCTTGAATATGAGGTTGAATTCAACTTGTGCAAGCACTGGTAAATAGGTGTTCCAGCATATCTCTATAACCTTATCAATCTTCATTACCTTTTAATTAAATCATTATGAAAATCAAATCAGTTTTTGTTCAGTCATCCTTGCTTTTTGTACTGTTTACCTGCTTTGGCCTAAACTTCACACAAGCGCAAACAGGCGCAGTTTCTGGGGCAGGTGGCACGGTTGGCACTCCTTCCAAAGTAGAATATTGCGACGCTGCGTTGCCGAAAGTGGAAGCAGACCTTAGAAGCGATGCCAATGAAACATGTACCACTCAATATTCATGTGTTGAGTGCATGGAGCGGGCTACCAAACTAGTTGTAGCAGCTACCGTCGTTGTACAACCTACAGATGCTTCTTGCAATCCTGTGAAGGTAAACACCCGAATGGATACGGATGCCGCCTTAAGCCGTGGAGGAGGCATAGTTCCACGAAAGTCCACCTTTAGTGCGAGCATCCTGCAAAGTCCATGCTATGATGGGGGCAACAACCTTGAGGTATATATTGCCGGTTATGAATTGGGTACCGATAAATTTAGATACCAATGGGTAATTGACGGAGAACCAGGAGGTACGGATTCCTCTGCGAATCAGGAAGATAAAGGTTGCGTTAATGGTACAAAGGCCACTGTAAAGGTCACCCAGTTGTCAACGGGCGCATCCAAAACCTTGGAAGCCATATTGGACTCAGGAGGCGCAACAGGTGGGAAGTGATTGGTTCACTGCGCCATTACGTATGATTATTAATAATGCTTGATAGCCACGAATTGTATGACTATTTGCACAAAGCATATAACCATATAATTCGTGGCACAGGCTTTCAAAAGAATCACTTACTCATTATCATTTACCATTAAAATAAAATGTCATGAAAAAAATAGTGCTTAGTTGCGTCATAGCCCTATTGTGCATGTTCGTCGCATATCAATCATTTGGCCAAAAGACCCAGGGCAAAACCTCTAAAGCCACGTCCGAACAAAAACTCCCAGTTTGTGAGGACGCCATTGCAGCGGCTAAAAAGCTCAACCAAACCCAAGCCGATGCCGAGTGCCGAACGGTACACCAATGCGTACCGTGCCAAGATAAGAAGACCAATAAAGCGACTTGCAAATCCGTTACCGTGCAGCCAACTTGTGGTACTGCGGCAACCATTACCAAAGATGAAGCAAAAGATGCTTCGGGTAAAAACCAAAAAGCATTGCCCTTTTTTGCTGAAATAATTCAAAGCCCCTGCGGCAACGGCAAAGTATCGCTCGAAGCCGTGGTGGTGCAGGATGGCCAAGCCAGTTTTGACAAAAAGTCGCAGCAGGCTTACAGCTTCAAATGGACCGTTGATGGGAAGGATGCTGGAACCGACAGCGAGGTCAGCTGCATCCAAGCCAAAGAGGCCAGTGTGAAAGTCACCAAAAAGAACGCAGACGCGACGATTACCTTGTACATCAAGCCGCTCACTGAAGTCAGCAATACCGCTGCGAGCATGGCACCCGTGCCCACCGTTGCTGCCATTTACAAGAAAACAGGGTGCTTTGGGCTCTGTCCCATATACGAAGTACAGTTCTTTGTTGACGGCCGTGTAAAATGGAATGGCAAGATGAACGTCGGTACCCTTGGCATCAAAGATGCCACCGTGGACCGCGAGACGATTGCCCAAATCGCTAGAACTGCCGACAGAATCAAGTTCTTCAATATGGACCGCCGTTACCCGGATTACCAGGTTTGGGACGCACCCTCCACGGTCATATACCTGAACATGAATGGAAAGGAGCATCAAGTTGAGAACATATTGGATGCCCCTGCGGAATTGAAAGAACTGGAGCGGATTTTTGATGATATCATCAAAAAAAATGGGTGGCGCACTTCACCGGACAAGGCTAACCAATCTGCACAAAGCGTACCTGATGCCAAGAACTGAGGTATTATCACCCATTTTATTAACAAAAAGTTTTAAGTTAACTACGCCTCAAGGTGAAAGACTTTCGAGGGGTTTTTTTTACTCTGGTTAGGTTTTTGAATAGGGGTTGGGGGGGGCCCCCGGAGGCTTATTTACCGCACAAAAGTAAATATCTTTCACCAAGCTATTGACTATCAGATACTTACTGTAATCTCAGAAGGTTGACTCATGACGTTTTTGCGGAACGCCCCTCGCCGCCTTTGGCGCTCTCGAGGTCTTGGGGCGGCTTCGCCATTCTTTCATGCGCCAAAAAATTAATCCCATAATATTCAAAAAAGATTTCCCATCCCTGATAACCAATTAACGACCCGGTTATAAATGGACAAATCAAGCAAACAACAATTTTGAACTTAAAAAAAATCGCCTTATGAAAAAGTCCATGCAATTCCGATTCGCCGTTATGTTCAGCCTTTTTACAGCAAGCATCTTCATGTCCAATGAAGCCGTGGCGCAGTCAAAAACCACCAAGTCATTTGCCGAAAAATCCGTTCTGAAAATGCAACAGGGATTTAGTTTCAATATCACAGCTTCGCCTTGTTATGCAGGAGGCACAGGGTGCAGGGTGCAAATAGCACAGCCCCAAAAATATGCCTACTTATGGGAAGTAAACGGTAGCCACGGAGGCCACCAAATGAACATAGATTGCGCTTGCGGAAACTACGCCAAGGTTCGGGTCATGCGCCTATCCGATGGCCTGCAAGTAACCCGCACTATCAAGCTTGGAAAATGTGGCGGCTCCAACAATTGAATTTATCAAAAAATAAAATCGCCGCTATAAATGAAAACAATGAAAGCAAAGGAAGGTATCCGAAAAAACCAACCTCGTTTTTTCAATCGTACCTATCCTTTCAAAAGTAATATATCGAGAGAAAAGCAGCGATTTTATTCCTCGCCCGGCGCCTGTCGGGCGAGGTTTTTTTGTTGAATAAAACCAGCAATTTTTTACCTTTAATCCAAAATTTTCCATAATGAAAACGATGCTTATCCACTTCCTTTGCCTTTTCGCAGCATTTCCCATTCTCGCCCAAACCGAACTGCCCCCCGGAGCGGGAAAAGGCGCTACGCCCCTCTCACCCGCTCACGCTCTCACGCTCTCACCTTCTGTAACGAGAGCCGTCGTTATCGGCATCTCCGATTACCGGGAGCCACTCATCCCCGACCTGCGCTTCGCCGACCGGGACGCCCAAGCCTTCGCAGATTGGCTGCGCTCGCCGGAGGGGCTTGCCCTGCCAGATTCGAGCATCCGCTTCCTCGCCAACAAGGAGGCCACCACTGCCCAGATGATCGTCAACCTCGACTGGCTCATCGAGGCCAGCAAGCCGGGCGACCGGGCGTTCATCTATTTCAGCGGGCATGGCGACGTGGAACGGGTCACGAAGTTCAACCTTGGCTACCTGCTCAGTTACGACTCGCCGCCAGCCGTGTATGGCGCCGGGGCGTTTTCATTGCAATATTTGCAGGCCATCCTGAGCACGCTCTCCGAGAACGACGTGCAGGTTTTCATCATCACCGATGCCTGCCGGGCTGGCAAGCTGGCGGGCAATAGCGTGAACGGCACGCAGGTTACAGCCACCCAGCTTTCGCAGCAGTTTGCCAACGAAATCAAAGTCTTGAGCTGCCAGCCCGACGAGTTCTCGCTCGAAGGCGAGCAATGGGGCGGCGGGCGTGGCTGCTTCAGCTACCACCTTGAAGACGCCCTCTATGGTTTTGCCGACGCTGACCACAACGCTTCGGTGGACCTGCTCGAACTGCGCCGCTACCTCGAAGACCATGTGAGCGCCCAAGCCGCCCCACTAAGCCAGATGCCGATGGTATTCGGGCCGATGAAAACTAAAATTTCGCAGGTACAGGACGCTTCCGTTGCCGCCAGAAAAGCAAACAAGGGCAAGCGCCCCGTGCCGTTCATGGATATTGAAAACAAGGGCATGGTAAGCCGTTTGCTCGAAAAAATGGACACGAGTGGGCAGCGGCTGTATTCCCAATTTCTTGCGGCGATTGACTCCGGCCACCTGATATCCCCCCTCGGAAAGAGTGCCAACGACTATTTCAAGCTCCTCTTGGAGAAACCGGAAATGGCCTCGCTGCACGGTACGATGAAGCGCAAACTCGCCGCCGCCCTCATGGACGAGGGGCAGACCATCCTCAACAAAGTGCTGCAAACCGACCCGCGGTACTGGACAATATCTGGGCAAACCGGGTACACTACGACCACCTGCCCGCCTATTTCGAGCGGGCGGCGGAGATTTTGGGTGAGAAGCACTACGTCTGGCGGGATTTGAAGGCGAAGGAATTTTACTTTCGGGCGATGACGATTCGGGAGGAGAATTATCCGGACAGCAGCGCCGACTGGCGCCTTGGTGAAAAAAGGCGGCTGTTGGAAAA
This sequence comes from Saprospiraceae bacterium, assembly GCA_016719855.1. Classification (GTDB taxonomy): domain Bacteria; phylum Bacteroidota; class Bacteroidia; order Chitinophagales; family Saprospiraceae; genus UBA6168. Next base: position 17,157 of record JADJYH010000070.1, read on the forward strand.
ATCTTTGGAATGGGATAGTACGTCGGCAGTGGCATACTATCAATTGGGTAAAGCGGCACTTGGTACCGTGGTGACCACTATTGACATGTATTCAAAAGCAGCCGATATTTCCCCAAACTGGGCATTAATTCATGCCGAATTGGGAAGGTTTTTACCCTCCGAAAAGGATACTGCGAGCTTATTGAGAGGGCCATGGGCTTCGAAAACTAGAGAATTATTATACCACTTGGCTAACAAATCACATTTCAAGGAAGATAGTTTTATTGTCTCACCGTTAAATATTTATCATTTAAAAAAAGCAATTGAACTGGATTCAAATTTTTTGCCTTCATACAGCTATTTAGCTGAAAAATACGACGACCTCGGGAAAAAAGATTCCGCTGTTTTTTGGAGACAATTATATGTAACCAAATTCCTCAAAAAAATGACAAACGATACCAACTCCGTCACCTCTTTTGAATGCATCCAAATGGGAAGCGCCCTTTGGCATTTGAGGGATTTTGAAAGGGCAAAATCGGTTTTGATGCTGGGTGAAAAGATATCAAAAGGCAACATCGAACATATAAATGAGTATTTGGCTGTCGTTTACACAGATTTAATGGAATTTGAAAATGCAATACGTGCTTGTGAAAAAACAGCTGTTTATAATGAATTCTCGTACAATAATATCGGTAGCATATATTTTCATTTTCTGAATGATGAAACTGCCGCTCTGGAGGCATTTGCCAAAGCAGAAAATGATGTTCAATTAATCCAGATTCAATTTTACTATTCGACAGGTAATCTGGCTAAAGCATTATCTCAAGCTAAAAAAAGTAGAATTTTCATCGATTTCATGGGTATTAGATTTTATGCTGCGGAAGCGGCACAACAAATGGGGATGATAGATTCAGCAAATTATTTCTACCAGCGAATAATCAAAAATGCAGAAATCGAATTTGTTCATAACCAATTTACACCTGATTACCTATTTGTAGCTTTGGCTTATTCCCGAACAGCCGAGGATGAAGAACTCAGGTTGTTGCTTGAAAGTCTAAAAGCAAATCTGAATGAAGACCCCTGGCTTCATTTTTATCTCGCCTGCTTTTATGCCCAAACCCAGCAGAAAGATTCCGCCATCTCCTCCCTCCAAAAAGCCATCGAACTCGGCTGGCAGCCCAACCCACTTTCTTGGATAAGTGGCACCCTCTGTGACCCCCTTCTCGACCCCATCCGTGAAACCGACGCCTACAAAGCACTAGTGCGCCAGCATTTTCCGAAGTATTACGACATCGCCACCCGAGTGCCGGGGAAGCATTAAAAACCTAAAAATCAAAGAACGAAACACAACGCAAATGAAAAATCTGCTGACCTTTATCTCCCTGCTCTCCGCCTTTTGTCATCCCTCGGAGCCTTGCACAGGTCCTCGACCTGGACAACAGCACCACCCGTGCCGTCGTCATCGGCATCTCCGACTATCAGGCACCCGCCATTCCCGACCTCCAGTTCGCCGACCGCGATGCGAATGCGTTTGCCGAATGGCTGCGTTCGCCCGCAGGCGGCAGCGTACCGGAGACCAATATTACTTTGCTGACCAACGCCGAGGCCACCGGCGGCAAGTTCGCCATGGCGCTCACCGGCTTGATAGACGAATGCAAGCCGGGCGAGCATGCCATTATTTATTTCAGCGGGCATGGCGACGTGGAAACCAAAACGGTGTTCCAACTCGGCTTCCTGCTCTGCCACGATTCCCCGGCAAGCAATTACATGGGCGGCGGTTTCAACCTCGTCAACTTGCAGGCGGTGATTTCCACGCTGGCGGCTAACGGGGTGCAGACGCTCGTCGTCACCGACGCTTGCCGGGCAGGGAAACTGGCCGGCTCAACTGTCAACGGGGCGCAACTGACCAATGCCAACCTCGCCAAACCCTGGAACAACGAGGTGAAAATCCTCTCCTGCCAACCCAACGAGTTTTCGATAGAAGGCGAGCAGTGGGGCGGTGGCAGGGGCGTTTTCAGCTACCACCTCGTGGAGGGGCTGACGGGGCTTGCCGACGGCAACGGCGACAAGGCCGTGAACCTCATGGAAATCGGGCGATACTTGGAGGAACGTGTGCCCACCGAGGCTGCGCCACACCCACAAGTGCCTTTCACCGTCGGCGACCGGTTGGCGACCGTGGCACAGGTGGACGCCGATGCTTTGGCGCTATTGGAAATGGACAAAAGCCGCCAGTCCACGAGCTTCAAAACCACGGGCATGAGGGGCCTCGGCGATGCCTTGCTGTCGAAAGGCGACTCCGCCATGTACCAGGCTTTCCTCGCCGCCCTTGACAGCGGCAACTTGCTGGAGCCTGCCGGAAACTGCGCCGATGACTATTACCGACAGCTCGTAAAAGTGGAAGGCCTGCGCCCCGTGTGGGGATTGATGCGGCGCAACTTTGCCGCTGCTTTGCAGGACGAAGTGCAGCAGGCGCTCAACGCGCTGATGGAAAGCGACCCCTACGAAGTGAACCACTGGCGCTTCAATGCGGAAAGATATTCCCGCTACCCGGTGTACTTGGCCAGGTCGCTCGAACTGGTCGGCGAAAACCACTATTTGTACAAAACGCTGCTGGCGAGGAAGCTGTATTTCGAAGCCTACGCCCTCATGAAACAAGCCAGCGAGGAAAGTGACCCCGTACGCAGAGACTCCTTCCGCCTGCTTGCCAAAGCCAAGCTCCTCGATGCTTTACGGCTTGAACCAAGTGCAGCCTATCTCTACCATGCCATCGGGTTCATGCATTTCAACACCGTGCCTTACCAATCCGATTCGCTTTTCATTACTGCGAGCAAGCCAACCGAATAGCGCCCACCTGGCTTTTGCCCTACGTGGACATGGCGCAGGAATGGATGTGGGTGCAGTCTCGATATGATAAAGGCAAAGTAATTTTGGAAAAAATCCTTGAAATCAACCCGGGATTCAACCACACAACTTTTTGAACGGAACAAGCTAAAGGATGCGCTTGCCTACGAGTACTTTCAACAAAGGCAGTATGACAAATTGAAACCGCTTGCCAATGACTTCATGCAGCAAACAGATTTGGAAATGTTGAGGGTACCTGGAGCCGTTTTTACTGGCATTATTTGCTTTTCCCGTGGAGAATATGCCGAAGCGAAGAAGTATATGCAAGCTGCGCTTGAATTTGACCCTACGGAAAATCCATTTGACAATTATGCAGGCGCTTATTTGGCCTTGCTGGAAGAATTGGCAGGAAGGCCCGATAGCGCTGCTGTGCTTTTCCAGACATCCAAAACGGATGTTTGGTTCGCTAATGCTGAAATTCCTATCCGCTCCGAATACGAATTCCTCCACGGCAGTTTCCTGCTCCGCCAAGAACAAAAACAGGCTGCTTTTGAGAAATTCACGGAACTGACCAATTGCTTTCCAAAGGATTATCGGGGTTGGTACGGCTTGGCGCTTTATCACGCCCAGCAAGGCGAATAAAACCGCTGCCCTCGACCATCTCGAAAAAGCCCTCGACCTTTATTACCCCATCCCACAGCCGATTCTTGAAGAACCACATTTTAAAAAAATCAGGAAAACGAAACGCTTCAAGTTACTCATGAAAAAACACTTCAACCTTGCACTTTAAAACCATTTGAAAATGAAAAACTTCCTCCATTTAATCGTTATTTTCGCCTGCATCCCCCTCTTCGCCCAAACGGAAAAAGGCGCATCCCCACCCCAATCCGCAATCCGCAATCCCAAATCCGCAATCGGTCAGGGCCGTCGTCATCGGCATCTCCGACTACACTGACGAGCGCATCCCCGACCTCCGCTTCGCCCACGTGGACGCCCAGGCATTTGCCGACTACCTGCGCTCCCCTGCGGGCGGCTCGGTGCCCAACGACCAGTTGATGCTGCTGACCAATGCCCAGGCGACCGCCGGGAAAGTCATCGCCGCCCTCACCTGGCTCATCCAGGATTGCAAATCCGGCGACCGAGCCATCATCTATTTCAGCGGGCACGGCGACGTGGAGCAGGTGACCAAGTTCCAGCGGGGCTACCTCCTCGCCCACGACTCACCGGGCACCACCTACATGGCCGGTGGTTCGCTGCCCGTCGGCTTCCTCTCGGACGTGATTACCACACTGTCGGAGGCTGGCGTGGAAGTCGTCATGGTCTCCGACGCCTGCCGCAGCGGCAAGCTGGCGGGCAGCGCCAACGGTGGCACACAAGCGACCACGGCGGCGCTGTCACAACAGTTTTCCAAGGAAATCAAGATACTTTCGTGCCAGCCGGAGGAGTTCTCGCTCGAAGGGGAGCAGTGGGGCGGCGGGCGTGGCTGCTTCAGCTTTCACCTCATTGATGCCCTGATGGGCATGGCGGATGGGAACGCCGACGGCTCGGTTAACCTCCTCGAAGCAGGCCGCTACCTAGAAGACCGGGTGCCCACCGAGACGGCCCCGCACTCGCAAATCCCGATGACCGTCGGCAACCGCAGCACAAGCCTCGCCACCGTGCAGCCGGAAGCGCTGGCGGCATTGCGCCAACGAAAAACAGGACAGGTCACGACGTCTCGCTCATTGATGCCAAGGGCTTCGAGGACATGATATTGGCCAATGCAGACACTTCCTTACAGCAACTATACGCCGCCTTCACCGCTGCGTTGGAGCGGGGCGATTTGATGACCCCAGCGGACGCATCTGCCAACGACTACTACTTGCGCCTGCTGCCACAGCCCGGAATCGAAAAGCTGAAGGGCCTCATGACCCGCAACCTCGCTGCTGCCTTGCAGGACGAGGCCCAAGTGGTCATCAACCAACTGCTGCGCACCGACCCGCAAATTGTGGATGACGCATTTTCGCCCGTCTCGAATACGACCACCTGCCGGGCTACCTGCACCGGGCCGGGGAGCTGCTGGGGAGGGGCTTATATGTGGCGGTTTATCAAGGCGAGGGAGTATTATTTTAGGCTATGAAGGCTTGCAGACAGGAAAATTATCCTGAACTGACACCGGACAGCTTGTTGAATTTGGCACTGGCGAAGCTGGATACTGCGCTGATATTTGACGAGGAGGCAGCGTATGTCTATTTTGAAAAGGGTTACCTGTACTTTTTCAATAGTGCCAATCACCAGAAGGCGGCGGATTATTTTGAAATAACAATTCAATTATCCTCCGAATGGGTATTGCCAAACTACTTTGCAGGAAGAACACAACGATTTTTCTTTAACAGGGAGAAGGGATTGACCTATCTGAAAAAAGCCATTGCGCTTGACAGCTTTTTTCTCCCGACCTACAGGGAAATGGCTTTTTTTGAAAGCCCTCCACAAGACAGCCTATTGTTTGAGGCTTATGTAAAAAAAATGGATGGATATGTTCAGGAACACCTTGGTAAAGTACCGGTCACTTATTACAACTACATGGGCAACTCCTTTTTGGAGGCTGAAAAGATTGGAGGAGGCTGAAAAAGCCCTATTGCTGGGAGCGGAATTGTCCGACCACCAATACCCGCTTATTTTCATGAATCTTGGCTACGTTTACAAGGATATGAGCAGGTACGATGATGCTGAAAAAGCCTTACAAAAAGCAATTTCTTTGGCGCCCTTATCCTATGATGGCAATTATGGGTATGTTGAATTACTCCTTTATTATTTAAAAGAACCTCTTAAGGCTATTCTTATCTACAAAATCTCATTAATGCTGGATATATGATTTCTATGAGGATTTATTCATGATTTATCTGCATACAAATCAACTCGGCAGCGCTGAAACCATTGCTCTTAAATTTATTACCGATTCCCCGAAGACAGCAGGACAAGGCAGCGACTCGGACAGCTATATCTTCACAAAGGCATGAAGGAACAGGCGAGGGAGCAGTTTGAACTGATGACTACTTTGCAGCCCAATGATTTTAATTATTACGCTTATTTCCCAATCATCGCCTACACCCAATTGAGACCAAGCGGACAGCCTTTCCGCCTTGCTCGAAACGGAGCGGTTGAATGCCAGCGACCATCCCGATTTTTATTTTATGGCTGCCGGCGGCTTTGCTTTTAATGGGCAAAATGGCCTTGCCCTGCAATGGCTGGAAGGAGCCTTTCAGCGTGGATGGAAATGTTTTCTTCCCCAATGCGGTGCGTGGCAAAGTTTGGAATGTCCCGACCTCTTCTACCTCCGCCAAACGCCTGAATTCAAAGCCCTCGTCAGAAAATACTTTCCCGACCAAGCCAAAGACTAAAACCTCCTAAAATGAAATACATCCTCGTCATCATAATAATCGCCTTCAGTATCGCCCTTTTCGCCCAAACGGGAAAAGGCGCCACCCCGCTCTCACCCGGTCACGCTCTCACGCTCTCACCTTCTGTAACGAGGCCGTCGTCATCGGCATCTCCGACTACCAGGACGAGCAAATCCCCGACCTGCGCTTTGCTGACCGGGATGCCGAGGCGTTTGCCCAGTGGCTGCGCTCCCCGGCAGGCGGCAGCCTACCCGATGCCCAAGTCAAGGTTTTGACCAACAAAAACGCCACCACTGGCAAGATGATTGCCGCCCTCGACGGACTCATCGTCGCCAGCAAACCGGGCGACGAGGCCATCATCTACTTCAGTGGGCACGGCGACGTGGAGCGGGTGACCAAGTTTCAGCG
>JADJYH010000071.1 GCA_016719855.1 Saprospiraceae bacterium
TACTCCTCCGAAATCTCCATTGCTGGGCAAAGGTTTTGATGAGTTGAACGGAGGCGCACGGAGGGCGTTCCAACGCTTCGTTGTTTCGGAGGTAGTGGCTGCACTCAGAATCAAAGGGAACATTACAGCTAATTCTGAATCTTGTTTGTATTTGCCGTATTTTGTACCAAAACTTGGGCCATGCAGTTCGTAGATGTAAAAACGACATCGCTTTTCGGAAGATTTTTGGCAACGAAAACAAGAAAAATCATCCTATTTCTTTCCTCAACGCTGTGATGAAGTTGAAGGGCAAGGATGCCATCGAGGACGTGAAATCCTCCTTCTACCAACTGCCTATCATCAAGAACCTAAAAGCGTCCATCATTGATGTGAAGGCGAGGGACAAGAAGGGCAAGACCTACATCATCGAGATGCAGGTAGCCGAGCCGGACGGTTTGGACAAGCGGTTGCTTTACTATGCCAGCAAGGACTATTCGCAACAAATCGAAAGCGGCGAATACTACCGAACTCAAGCCCGTAATTTTCATTGGGATTTTTGACTTCAAGTTTGCGGAGGTAAAATACCGCTCGCACCATGCTGTTTGCGACGTTGAAGACGGTGAGCGCATCATAAAGGACATGGATTTCTATTTCATTGAACTACCAAAGTTTACGAAACCATTGGAAGAACTTGTTGAAGTTACGGACAAGTGGATTTTCTTCATCAAAGAGGCTGAAAACTTAGAGGTCGTTCCGGCAAATGTGGACGATGAAGGGCTGAAAGCAGCGTACCAAGATGCCAACAAACATTCTTGGACAAAGGAAGAATTGGAAGCTTACGACTATGCAGCAATGCGAGAGCAAGATGAAAGGGGTAAATTGGTTCATGCCGAAAACAAAGGCAAAAAGAACGTGAAATCGAAATAGCAGAGAAATGAAAAAGGAAAACGAACCGATTGAAAAAATAATAAAATATACAGGCCGTTGACAGGGATGAAATCAATGAAATATGAAATAGCCGAACAAAAACACTGCCGCCAATCGCCCGAAAAGTCCAACCCGCAAAGCCAACGCACGGCGGCACGGCGTCCATGCTCAACGTTCTCCCAAGTTGAAAAATGCAACGGCGAGCGGTAAGCCAAAGCTTGAACCATGCCCAGTAATTGAGAGACAACACCGGCTGCTTGAAAAACCAGCAAACATTGCACCTTTCATCAACCCCCTGCCTCCCTTCCCATTAACTGATAATTCCGAAGAAATCCTAAATCACATCCCATAAAAACGGAGAATCCTTGTGCAAACTGAACAAAACCGCACTCCATCAACTATTCACCAATAAGCGCTGCCATTGCCCTGGCCAACCGCTTGCGATTGATGGACATGGAGTACCAGCGTTTTTGACCAAAATTCATCTGCAATGAAAAACAAAATTCACCAACTGGCCCGTGGCAGCGGCATCCTCCTCCTCTCCCTTCAATCCACCGCACAAGAACTCTACGTCGGCGTCTGGCAAGAAGCCAATGACGGCCACTTCCTCTGGTCGGGCGTCGAATGGGACAATTTCGAAGCAAAATGGAAGGACCTGGCGAAGCAAAACCTTCGCCTCGAAGACATTGAGACTTACGTGGAAGGCGGCAAGCGCAAGTACACGGGCGTCTGGCGCTCCGGCTCCGATGGCCACTACCTCTGGGCCGGTGTGGAATGGGACAATTTTGAGGCAAATGGAAGGAACTGTCAAAGCAAAACCTCCGCCTCATTGACCTCGAAACTTACGTGGAAGGTGGCAAGCGCAAGTACACGGGCGTTTGGCGGGAAGGCAAGGATGGCTACTACCTGTGGGTCGGGCAGGAATGGGCCAGTTTTGAGGCAAAATGGAAGGAACTGGCGAAGCAAAACCTCCGCCTCATTGACATCGAAACCTACATGGACGGCAACAAGCGCAAATACGCTGGCGTCTGGCGGGAAGGCAAGGATGGCCACTACCTCTGGGCTGGCGTGGAATGGGCCAATTTTGAAGCCAAGTGGCAGGAATTGGCGAAGCAAAACCTCCGCCTCATTGACATCGAAACCTACGAGGAAGGCGGCAAGCGCAAATACACGGGCGTCTGGCGGGAAGGTTCGGGCGGCTACTACCTCTGGGCCGGGGTGATTGGGAAAACTTCACTTCAAATGAATGAATGTGCCCAAAACAAACTCCGCCTCGTTGACCTCGAAACCTACGAAAGCTCCTGCGAAAAGAAATGCCTGAACACGGCGCTCATGCCCGACAACCCCGAAACCTCCAGTCGGGACGGCTACAATTACCATATCCTCGGCTCCAACCTCCACTGCGAGGGGGCGTCGAGCACCTGCGCCAGCAACACCGACGACGTGGTGTATCGCTGGCCCAACGTGAAATATGGTGATACCTACTACCTGCGACTCTCGTCCATCTACGACGCCAACGACAAAATTTTCACGCTGCCCTTCAAGGACAAGGTCGGCGACATGAGCAAGAACGGCTGGCGATACAGCTCGGGGGATTGGCACCATGCCCTCGACTATTCCCGCAAAGACGGCAAAACCTTCGAGGTTTGCGCAGCAGCGCCGGGCAAGGTCGTGCATTTTGGCGGACAACTGGTCGGGCGGCACGATGGTTGTCAGCCACGACGTGGGCAGGCAAAAAGACGTGTACCGCACCATCTACATGCACCTTCGCAACGGGGCGGACAACGACTGCGAATCGGCCTGGACAAAAACGGTCCCCGGACTGAACGCCGAGCAGAAGCCCGTTTACAAGGACTACCTTGCCGACACGGGTTGCCCGGAGAAGAAGTCCGACCGCTCGCCGGATGAGCCGCAGTGGGGCACCAATTCCCAGAAAATTGTCACGAGCTTGATTGGCAAAACCGTGAAAGCGGGCGACGTGCTCGGCTGGGCGGGCGATACAGGTCCGGGCGGTTGCGGTTGCATGAAGGGCGGCGATGGGCCGAACACGCACCTCCACATTTTCTTCGCACACCGTGACCCCAGCGATAATTTGTGGTATTTCTTCGACCCCTACGGCATTTACGGTACGCCGGACTGCTACCCATCAACAGTGGATGGGGCGATTAATACGGCCTGTTCCCGGTATCCAGTTTCGTGGAAGGGCGCCAAGCCGTCGAAACCGTGAGGTCATAATTTTCCAAAAAAGTGGCAGTGAGTTGTTTCTCGCTGCCACTTGTGAGTGAGGGAGGTTGAAATGTCGGCGTGACTCAAAAGTCTAATGTCGTCACTGGGTTCTCAAACCCACGAAGTGGTTGGTTGAATAGCCCCGGTGATCCGGGGAAGCAAGGCCATAAAAACCCCGAAGGTTGTTGCAACGAGTTATCGCATTCAACTCCTTTGGGGTTTCTTCCGCATCACATGCTCCAAATCCCACATTTCATGCGGGGCTATTCCTGTTCGACCCCCGGGGTCTTAAGTTGACGACATTGACTCAAAGTCACACCGACACTACCCTACTTGAGGTCAAGCTTTCCAAAATTGCACATCAAAAATATACTCGCCCAATTTTTGTTTCATTGATAACCAATTCCAAATTGATTCAAATAATACAAAAAAGGATGAAAAATACTAACGGGTTTTATTTTCTGGATATTGATGACCTCGATTGTATTTGTTGACCTGCACGCCCAAGATTCTAGGTTCAATGCAGGCATTGTTGTAGGCGTTAATTTCTCCGAACTGGAAGGTGACGAAATTACCGTTATTATGGCCCCTAAATACTGGTTGATGGGCACTTTCAGGATGTCAAAGCATTCACAATTGGGCATGGAATTGCTCTTTAGCCAAAATGGTGATACATTTTGCCCGAATATTACCCTCAATTGGGTATGGAAAGTATGGCTGAACCATATCGAAATTCCTGTACATATTGACTGGCTGATCGGCGTGTTTCAACGGGATAATTTTTATGATTGGAACTTAAACTTGGGCGTTGCATATACTAGGTTGATTGGGTTTCATGCAGAAGATATTGACAAAACGGATGTCACCGACCAGGTAACTTATAAAAATAAAGTAGCCTACCTGCTTCAGCCCGGAACGACTTACCATTTCACAAAATCGGGCTGAACTTAAAACTTCACTACCCATCAGAATCGAAGGCTTGAGTTGGACACTGTCGGCGAGGCTTGTTTATATGTTTCGTAAGTCTATCTATCCACATCTAAGCTTCTATTTTGTAATCCCCTCCGTTGAAGATGGGCGAAGAAGAATTTTAGCCTTTTTTGGTGTCATCTTGAAAAGAAATTGGCCTATCGTTTGGCCGAATTTAAACATGCTGGGCCGAATCGGGTTATTCCTACGTTCAACCCCAAATAGAACAACTTAAGTGCTGCGCAATGAGTGAAACGGAAAAGGAGAAGGTTGGGCAACGCAAAAAGCCGAGTGTAGCACGCAGGCTGCTTCGGGTATTGTTGAAGACCTTGCTGGCGGTTGTTTTGCTGTTTGTTGTATTTCTACTTGGTATCAATGTTTACCTAAAATCCAACAAAACAAAGGTATTTAGCCACCTTTCCTTCCTGAACGACGGCTCGGTTTCGTTCCAATCGGCAGACATCAGCGTTTTCAGGGACTTCCCTGCGGCCACTATTTCCCTCAAAAATGTATCGGTGCGGGATGCCCAGTTTGAGCGGCATGACACGCCCATTTTGAAACTCCAAGGGCTGAAAATGGCAGCATCCCTCGGCGAATGGCGGTCGCAACAAATTGAAATCCAATCGCTTGATTTGAAGGACGGGAGCATCGCTTTTTTCAGGGACGAGAACGGGTACAGCAATTTGAAAAGCTTTCTTTCGGAGAAAACAGACGATGGGGAAACCCGTAAATCCAGCTTTTTGAAGGTGCTGACGGACAACGTGAGTATCAGTTTTTCGAACGTAAAATTTGAGTACACGGACGCCATTAAAACAACCAGCATTCATGCAAAGTTGGAGGAACTGACTGCTAAACTACACAGAAAAGAAAGTGGCCTGACTGCGGAAGTAGATATGTCATTGTTTGTGGAGGAATTGGCTTTTAAAAAAGCGAACGGGTCTTTTATTGCCAATAGCAAATTGGCTGGGAAACTGAATATGGGCGTGGAAGATGGCAATATTAATTTTGAGCCTTTTCCATTGTCCATTGATGAGCAAGAATTTATTTTTGGCGGGAATTATGACACCCGAAAAAAGCGATTGACAAAGCTGACTTTAGAAAATGAAAAGACAATATGGAGCCAAGTCGTGCCATTGTTGCCAGTAGATTTGCAAGGAAAGTTGGAGCCATTTTCTGTTGCTGAACCCTTCTATTCCAAGACGACTATTTCCAGTTATTTTAAGCCTGATGAGCCAGTTTTGGTCAACATAGATTTCCGAATGGAGGAAGAAAACGAAGTGAAGGCCAAAGGCTTTTTGTTTGATCAAGTCACGTTGAACGGGCGGTTCACGAATCGCCTATATGATGACAAGCGAGCAGAAAAGGAGGATGGCAAGAACTTGAGGATTGCACTGAAAAAAGTAAATACCGTGTACGACGATTTCATTGTCCAAGCGCCATCTGCCTTGATAACAACAACACCAAAAGGTGGAGCAAGATTGAAAACAACCGTCAATATAAACGGCAAGCCAGCCAGTATAAGCAAGTTCCTGAAAAACGATAAGTTCTTTTTTAAACGGGGAAGTTTGACTTGGTGGCCAGCGTGGACGGCCCACTTGGTGATAAACAAGGACTAATCATTAATAGTGAAGCTGATTTGGTATTAAAACATTTTCGGCAGTATATAAACCTTCCAATACAAGTTTCCCATTTGCACATTTAAAACTCCACAAAAAGCAAGGGCGATGCTAATTTTTCCATTGTCAGCAGTACCCTCGAAAATGGACACGATTTCTTGATTGATGGAGGGGTGACAAACATGAAAGCACTACTTTTGCCATAGCAGGGCGCTCCACCAGTGAGGTCAATTTTGTCGCCGAGAAATTAAGCTGGACGGACTTTGTCAACCTTTTTGGCGAAAACGGCTATTTGGATGATGGCAATCCCAAAAATGACCTTCAAAAAAAACGCTCCATGAAAGAAACGATTCGGGGCATCCAATTCAATTTCCAGCCTCGGATTTCGGTGTCGGTTGATACGCTGGAATATTTTGATTTAATGGAGCTTCGCAAGTTTAAGACCGGGGTTCACTTTGAAAACGAACAAGCTTTGGTGCTGGAAAACACCAGTTTTAGATACGAGGAAGGGCAGGTAAATCTTAGGGCAAGGTTTGATGTCAGCAAGGAGGATATCACCCCATTTAATTTTGAATTGCATGCCAAGAATATAAACCTTGCCAAACTGCTGCCCCCATTAGATTATTTCAAGGTTAAGTTGCTCGCCAATATGGACGCACTGCCCGATAATGTGAGCCTGGATATAAAGCACAAGGGAATTCTGGACGACCAAAATGGATTAATACCCAGCACGTCCTCTGGGAAATTATTTTTCAAGTGGACAAAGGCAAAACCCTGTTAGGAAAAGTATATTATGAACCTGCTGAGTACAGCCATTTAATGAATTCGCAGGATTTACAGCACGGTAATTCAGTAAAAACCAGAATACTGCTGGACGGCGACCCCGCCCTTTTTAACCAGTTTTTCAAAACAGATAGGTTCTTTTTCAGCAAAGGCCAATTCTCCGCACAATTGCAATATGAGGGCAATGTCCGTGATTTTGAGGAACTGCTGAACAATGGTGACGCTACTTTCAACTTACAAAATAGCGAGGTTTACTATAAACAGGCTGATGTTAGTTTTCCCATTACAGAAATAAACCTTGCCCTGCATGAGGACAATGCGGATTTTTACGCTTTCATGAACAAGGATTCTATCCATCAAAAGATTCAGTTGACAGGGAATATTCAAAACCTTAGCGAATTAGTCGTGGGAAAAACCGGTAAAGACGTAAAAGCGGTTGTTGATATCACTTCCACCAAGATTAGATGGTCCCAGTTTCTCAAGATATTTTATCCAGCAAATGCTGACAGGCCAGACAAAAAAAGCCCTCGCTTTAAAGGAAACAACAAAAGGAATATTGACTGCTTTTAACCCGGATATTTGCATGTACTTGGATACGTTTATCTATTCTGACAAATTGACGTTATACGATGTTCAAACAGGCATTACTTTGAAGGATTCAGCGACAATGGTCTTGGACAAAACCGGCTTTCGGTTCCATGATGGCAGCGTCAGTTTTCAAGGTAGCGTGGATTTGGGGCAAATACAATCCACGCCTTTACGGGCCAGTTTCAAACGGACAAACTGAATGTGGCATTGTTGCTGGAAAGCCTTGATTACCTCGATATTCCTGCTTTCAAAGACATCAAAAACTGTCCGGCCAAGCCACCCTGAACCTTGAATTATCTGGCGCAATTGTCCAGGGTGGCAAAGGGCTTGTCTCGGAAGAAAACCGTGGCCAACTTGATTTCGAATTGAGCAATATCGTGATCAAAGGTTTTGCACCACTGGATAAATTGGCTGCCAAAATCCGAATGAAAAAACGCTTTGAACAACTCCGCTTTGCGCCGCTAGAAAACCACTTGAGCATAAAAGGAAAAGACATTGACATACCCCTGATGGAGATACAATCCAATGCCATCAATATGTTCATAGAAGGTACCTATAGTTACGGCGACAACACCAATATATGGATATCTATACCATTGGACAATTTGAATACTCCCGATGGCTCGGTCATACCTCCTAAAAGGGGCTATGCAGCTACCAAGCGCAAAATATACGTCGAATTCACAGCCGATAAAAATGGCGAAAACACATTAAAGTTCCGCTTCCGCAAAAAGCAGTTTTATAAACAACGGGGAATGCCCAAGCAATATAGAGCCGACCTTAAAATGTATCGCAACATGAGGAAAGAGCAAAAGAAGGGGCATTGATGCAGGCAGCCGTAAATCTGGCAACCGTGCCATATCTTGGCCAAGCTAAACTAACGCCAGAAGTATAACTAAAGTCCCCTCCGCACCTTTTTCGGCAGCTTCGCTTTCACCTCCTCATACGCTTGCCGTAGTAACTGTTCCCACTCGACAATGGTCAATGCCTCGAAGTCGGCCACCTGCACCCATTTGAACTTGACCCCGCCATAGGGTGCTGGCGTGATGCCGGGGCGGTCGCACAGCTCATCGAACTGATCGTCAGAGACTTTGAAATTGACGTTGCAAAGGTCGGGCAGGCGGCTGGAGCAAAAAGGCTTGCCCACCACCATGAAGCAAAGCTGGTCGCCGTACTTGATGCCCTCAGTGGTGCTGGGCAAGGAGAGGCAAAGTTGACGGAGTTGTTCAATGTCCATCCAGAGATTGAAATTGGAAATTCGTGGTTGGTATCAGCGGGGTTGAAGTAAAAGGAAACGTAAATATACTTCGCACTTGTAGGTTTTGTGCAAATGAGTTAAAGCTTAGCGCATTTGCCCCCTCCACGCCGTCCCGAATGGCGGGACAGGCTCTTCGGCAGCTCGTCGGGGAGGGGCTTTTGGGGGCTTCGCCCCAAACCCCTATTTGCACCAAACCAAACGGAGCGAATCCCACCGCTTTTCCACCTCCAGGTTTTTAAAGTTTTTTTTCTGGGCAGATAATCCAAACACCCGACCACTTCGTAATCAATTGTAGCCCCAATCACGGTTAAACAACCAGATGGCGACAAATTTGAAACCCTTTGCGACGAAATTGATAACCCTTCAGGTGCAATTAGGCCCATATTTGCAGCATCGGTTTGAACTTGAATCATCAAATGAAAAAGTTTTTCACCATCCTTCTTTTTTCAATCACTTGCCTCGTCGTGTTGCCTGCGCAAAGCAGTTTTGACCTCAGTTCGACACGATTTCCATTCCGGGTCTGCCGGGGCTGCACTCCTTCGCCGCAGCGCAGCACGATGGGCGGTGGTCGCTGATTGGGGGGCGCAAGGACGGCCTACACCCAAAGAACGGCGGCTTCCAAACGGCTAGCGCCAACCAGTCCATCTACGTGGTGGAGCCGCTCTCCGGGCAGGTCTGGCAAAAGCCGTTGGCCGAGCTGCCAGACACGCTTGCCGAGCAGTTGCGCAGCACCAACATGGAATTTTTTCAGCAGGGCGAAACGCTTTGTTTCATCGGTGGCTACGGGCGCAGCGAGACGCTCCAAGACCACACCACCTACCCGTATTTAACGCTGATAAATGTGCCCACCGTGATGGACGCCGTGGTGAATGGCGACTCGCTAGCGGCTCATTTTCGACAAGTTAGAGACACCTTCTTTGCCGTCACGGGTGGGCAATTGCAATTGTTGGCGGACACGTTTTACCTCGTTGGCGGCCACCGATTCGAAGGGCTTTACAGCGCCAATGCGGGCAGCAGCAATGTCCAAGTTTACACCAACGCCATCCGCAAGTTTACGTTGCAGCACGACAGTGCTGGCTGGCATGTTGACCACAAAAGCCAAGTGGTGGACGAGCTGAACCTGCACCGGCGGGACTACAACCTCGTGCCACAAATCTTTGAAAATGGTGAAAGCGGCATTAGCGCCTTTTCAGGTGTTTTCCAGCCGGGACTGGCGCTTTTGCCCTTCCTGAATGCCGTGGAAATCGGCCAAGCGGCCATGCCCCGGTCAACGGTTTCAGCCAGTTTTGGCCAACTACCACTGCGCCAAGTTGCCGCTTTTTTCCGCTTCGCAAAACGGGATGCACACCCCTGTTTTCGGTGGCATGAGCCAGTATTACCTGAACGCCAGCGACAGCCTCATCAAGGACAACCGGGTGCCCTTCGTCAAGACTGCCAGCCGGGTCACCCGCCTGTCCGATGGCAGCTACGAGGAGGTGGCCTTTGACGCCGAACTGCCTTTTTACACGGGCACGGGCGCTGAGTTTCTCCTTGCCGAAGGCTTGCCGACCCTGGCCAGTGGCATCGTGGACTACGACGCCCTGCCCGATGGCGAGACCCTGCTCGGCTACATCGTCGGTGGCATCGTCACGCCGGACGGGCAGCCCAACCCGTTCGTGGGCAACCTCACTGGGCTAACCTGCAATGCACTTTACAGAACGCACAGGGAAAAATCTTGCGACAACTGGTTTTGGAAAAACAGGCAATGGGCGAGTGCAAGTTTAGCCTGTCGGCAAATGGGTTGGACAGCGGCATTTACTGGCTGACGGTGAACTTGGACGGTGTTTATATGGAGACAAAAGCCATTTTAAAACAAGGGTTATAAACTCATTAATTGAATAGTTAAATGGCTACAAATAGCTAAACCCCAGCAACCACAACAATTTGACAATCATAACAATTCAACCATAATTTTCTTTCACCAAAATCATTTTCTAATGAAAAAACAATTACTCCTCCTCGCAACGGCCATTTTCATGGCAACATTTACCCTCAAAGCCCAGGTGGCACCGACCATCGTGGGAGCGGGCTTCGTCAACGGCCTCATCGGCATTGAAGTGGACAGCGTTGGCAACCTCTGGGTTGCTGAAACTGGTAACGGCAACGACGATGGGCGCATTACCATCATTGCACAGGACGGTTTGCAGACCACCTTCATGACTGGGCTTCCCAGCTCACTGAACCCCTTGACAGGTGAAATCGCCGGGCCAGCCCGCACCCTTCAGTTGCCCAACAACAAAGTGATGGTAATCGTGGGCGAAGGCACGCACACGCAGGCCGAGGCGCTGCTGATCGTGGACAAAACAAACTTCAACCCGAGCACTCCGCTCACACTTGCAAATGTGGAGGAGACCATCAAAATCGGTGACTTTGTTCATGCTCAGGGCTTTGCACAGAGCAATCCATACAACCTCACCTGGGATGCGAATGGCAACTTGCTGATAGCCGATGCAGGTGGCAACTCCATCGTTAAACGGGACCAAGTGACCGGCAATTTGAGCATCGTGGCCACTTTGGCCCCATTCCCAAACCCCCTGCCTTTTGGCCCGCCGTTCGTTGACCCCGTGCCGACGGACATCCTGCCAAAGCGCGACGGGAGCGGCTTCTACGTCTCCCAACTCACGGGCTTCCCTTTCATCGAAGGCGCTGCAAACATCTTCAACCTCGACAATTCCGGCAACCTGACCCCGTGGCAAACGGGCTTCACCTGCCTCACCGACATGGGCTACGACCCTGTGGACAGCAACCTCTGCGTCATGCAGTTTTCCGTTTTCGGCCAAGTGGACTCAGTGACCTTGGACTTCTTTCCCGGCACGGGCAAGGTCATCAAGATCATGCCCAATGGCGACAAAGTGGTGATTGCCGATGGCTTCATCGGTCTAACGCCCAGCTTCACTTTCGATGCAGTGGGCGACCTGTACGTGACCGACCTTTTCGGCTTTGTTTACAAATTCGATTTCGTGTCGGGCACGAGCGAGGCCGACAGTGCTGGCGACCAACGTGCAAGCCTTCCCCAACCCTTTCACCGACAGGGTGAGCATTGGTTTTGAACTGAAAATGCGGCTTCGGTGAAGGCGAACATCTACGACCTGAACGGCAGGCTGGTGAAGGCATTTGACGAAGAAAAATTGCCCGCAGGGCAGCAGTCACTGACGTGGGAGGCTCAAAGCGCCCAGCCCGGCATGTACATCTACCACTTGCTGGTGGACGGGCGGGAGTGGGCACTTCCAATTTGGTTTGAGGAGAAGGGCTTTCTTATAAAAATTGGGATTGGTTTCGAGGTCGATTTGGCAGCGCAGACTTGAGGATGCGAGGATTTGAGGAATTAGATTGCAATCGGCCGAGCAACTCGAATCCTCGAATCCTCAAATCCTCCTCCTAAACGGCAACAACATCGGCACCTCCCGCTGGTATTTCCGGTAGGCTTCGCCAAATTGGGCGACCATCTTTTCCTCCTCCAACCTGCTACCGATGATGAGATAAATCGTGCTGATCAAGGCAAAGGCGAACATGGCGTCGTTTGGGAAGATGAACAGAACGCCGACGACTATTAGCAAAGTGCCAAAATAAAGCGGATGCCGCACCCGCCCGTTCAAGCCCCTGATTATCAATTTATTGTGCATCGGCTTTTGCCCAGTTCGCAGTTGTTCCAGTCTCATGAACTCGTCGAGGTTGTACCGCTTCATCGCCCGCACTACCCATGAAATTCCAGCCAGGGCCAAGAGTATGCCAGGGTAGGGGAGTATCGGGTTGGGCGACCATATCGGCGTTTTTCGATCGTAAAATAGCGATAAAAAATGGCGGCCAACAGCACCGTGGCCAGCAGGTTGTAGCCGAGCCGGTAGTAGCGAGCCGGTACGAGCCTGTACAGTTTTGCTTTCACGCCATCGGCAGCGAGGATGCTGTGCAGGGCGTAGTAGGCTATTAATAGAAGGCTAAAATATAGTACAGGCATGTTGTTGTAAATTCTAAGTGGCAAAAATAAGCTTTTCCGTTGCCCTTTGCCCGCCACCCTAAGAAATCTCCACCGCTATTGTTGGGCACACTGGAGGCAGATGAAACCGAGTTTGTGGACCAATATTTCGCCGCCCGGCGAATCCAGCGCACAGGCATCTGCCAGGGAACGCCACCGACACCGAACACTGAGCTGACCGAGAACCTTGCTTCCATCATTGAATCCATGCAAACGGAACCCGTTCCTGTTCCGACGGAGAATGGGGTGACACCTCTCAAGCCGCAACCAAAGCCATTTGATAGCCAAGAAGTTGTCAACGAGCAGTGTCGTTCATTGATTGGGAGGTATTGTGGCCAGCGGAACACCTGCGACAACGGGTTTGTGTTTTGCTGAAAAGCAGGGTTTAGCCAAATCCAGACGGCAACTTCAAGCCGCCGCCCGAGCTGGGATGTTTATGGGCTTACACCAACGTGGCCAATATGCCAAAGCAGGCTTTTACGATAAACAGGCCATCAATCACCACCAGGTAATACAGCAAGGTTCTTCTTTTCCGAAAGGACCTGGCCGCTGCCAGCAGCAAAAAAAAGGGAATCATCATAAGTGCCATTTTCAACAGGCTGAAGTCGTGGGTGACCGCATAGGAAAGGAAGGTGAGCAAACCCAGGAGCGTCAGCGGAACCACCACATACAATATCGTTTTGCGCAACCCGAATTTTACCACCAAGGTATTGAGTTGGTTCCGGCTGTCGGCCTCATAGTCCTTGATGTCGAACATGATGGCGAGCATGGAAACGAACATAAAGGTCTTTAGGAACAACAAACCGGCCTGGAAGGTCAGCTCATAAAGGTCATCATGCAACAGGTTGTGGTACAGTATCGGGTACACATTGGCCACGCCTGCCCAGACGAAGCCGATGACGAAGGGTTTCAGCCAGCCTATTTGCCGCAGGTTGCGCTTTCTGGATAGAAAATTGGCACCATAATACATGCCACCTGCCACCGGGAACACCAACAACAGCAACCACTCCACGCTCCCAGGGTTTCTTATCGCCCGGCCATGCTGCATGAACAACAAGGCCAGTAAAAGCATCAAGGCCATCGTCAGTACCCACTGGCTCCGCACGACCCAGCCATGGTGGCGCCTATACCATAGCGCCCGTGGATTTTCACTGGGGGCATTGTTTTTCCGGGCATACGGATAATTGTAAAAAAGCACCGTGGCTACAAACGCAAGCATATAAACAAGCGGGCCATCATAAGGTAGCTTCAACTGCACGGCAGTTTCCAGCATGATGGCCACGGCGCAAATGCCATAAAAATAATTGCCGTAAAAAATCAATTCGGCTACCTGCTGAAACCCCGATTTTGCTTGCCGGTGCTCTTTCATTTTCCTATGATTAAAACCGCTTGTCCTATTTCAAACGTACAGAACGCCCTTCCGCTTTATAATGTTTTTGTAATGCAGCGGAAGCAGGGTTGTTATTTGGATGATAGATGGCCAGCGGGTGGTCGGGGCTTTGTGTTTTGGTGGAGCGATTCAAACTACGAACTCACGTTTGTTTTAAGATTTCATTTCAGCTACTTTTATTCCTTTAATAATAAGCCATAAGCTCATAGAAGTTTCTCCGATAAAAGCGGGAAGTAAAACATAAGGGAATAGATGTGCAGCGAAGTGCGGAAAAAGAAACCACCCAAGACTATTGATTAGATAACCTACACCTGCCAAGGTATAAATAATGCCCAATATTCGGGGAAGGAAATTAGACTTATAGACAAGGTATCCAATAATTGGAAAATAAAAGGCGAATAAAAAAAGGCTGATGTTATAGCCCTGTGATTGCAAATTGAGAAAAAACAGCGAAAGTGTCTGTAACTGCTCAATGGTAAAGGTGTCTTGATAACTGGTATTGTGCAAGAGCAATAAAGGTGCAAGTTGATTGAGCAAATTGAGAGCCATAACGGCAGTAGCTACGATGGAGAAAATTAGGGCAAGCAAAGAAATGTTTTTGTTCACTGGCTTGAACAAGGTATAGAAAATGAGTGACAAAAAAGTACCGCAGAGAATAACGAGAAGGTCAGCGACAACCCCAAAACGATACATTTGTTCGGAAGCCAAGATGTTTTGAGCAGTGGCTACCGCATCACCATAAACGGTTAATCCTCCTCTAACGAATGCTTCAGCGAATCCGCCTGCAATTATCGTAATCAAGTAAAGATACCCCGCTGCTTTCCCTAATTTGTTGTTCGAAATCATTTTATTTAATTTGTCTGATGTGAATTAATCATTTTTGGCTCATGTCGGCTTCAAGTGAAAGCCAAGCGGTTTGGGCGGTGCTAGGGGATGATTGAGAATAATCGTCATCGGGCACTGTATCTGGCAAATTTTACCCATCGGAAGTTCATCGGCAGATGCCGTTGAGGGGGTTTAATTTTCTACAAAGATGTCGTCCCGATGGGGATACCAACCTACAGCGTGAAAGAATCTTGACGACCTGTTGGTGAAGAATGATTGTTTTATTGAAATTTCGCCTAAAGTCCAAATGGGCGTTGCAATTTTGAAGACAAGCGCTTGGTAGTTGGGAAGAAGCAGATGTGTAAAACAATGTATAATGTATGCTATGCCGTTAAGAATTAGAAATATGCCCAATATACGAGGAATAAATCCTGACTTATAAACTAAATAACCAAATGGAAAAAGCCAAAGCCCCCAGTACATTTCTAATGTAATGGTTGCGTAGTCATTTATTTTTAAAAATAACATTGCCAAATCTTGTCGCTGACCAAGTTCGAATGTCTTCAATATTTCGCCTTTAAAAAGCATCAGGAAGTAATATTGATGGCCTCCATGAATAAACCAACAGGTATTTGAACAATGACCATTGCCACCAATAATTTAGCCTGGCGCTCGTTTACATGCCGGAACAATCGGTACAGGGTCAATCCCAATAATAACCAAATGGTACTGCTGATAATACCATTGATTATACCTGTTCGAAATAAAAACTCATTGGCAAGAACCTTAGTAGCAGTGCCAACAGGATCGCCTTGCACAATAGTCAACGGGTTGACATACATAAGGCCATAGATGGCTGTTACTATCCAGATGAGGTACAGTAGGCCAGCAAGTCTTGCCGTCTTTTTGAGTGAGTTCATTTTGTTTTCCATTCAAGTACTTTTATTTTTTTTGACACTGATCGGATTTTCGTGCAAGTAAAGTTGAAGTTCGGCTTTTAGGTGCCCCTTTTGGTTGAGCTATCAAAATTCATAGACCAACACCACTCAAAAGGCATTTTGATAGCCCTCAAACCTTGATAGCACGAAATTCCGAACACCCTCCAGGTTTTGTGCCGGACGATTTGAGGCTTGAATATGTTACAATCAAGGCTTGAATTTTGGCGCTTGACGGCTTAATTCTACTTTGTCATTTTAAGAAAAGCCCGAAGGGTTTAAATTTGAATAGCCCCGATGCAATCGGTGGTAAAATTCAACGAAACAACCCTGGAAGGGTTGAATTTATTGGATAGCTATACCTGCCTGCCGGTAGGCAGGGATAAAAGCCATAGGACTTGACTATCAAGCACTTATTACCATAACTCACGTTGAAATAGGTTAAGATATTTCAGGAAGGACATGGCCAGTAAAGTTATTCTTCATGCATCAGCGCCGGGAGGGCTTCGCCAAGCAGTTATTCCACAAATTCAAGCGCCGGGAGTTCCAGACTTGCAAGTTATTCTTCATGCATCAGCACCGGGAGGGCTTCGCCAAGCAGTTATTCCACAAATTCAAGCGCCGGGGTTCCAGACTTGCAAGTTATTCTTCATGCATCAGCACCGGGCAATATATTTCACCTTCGGGAGGTTTGGGCGAAGCGATACTGATAGGTATTGGTTAACCCTAACTGATTTCGAGGGCTAAAAAACGACCAACTATACTTCGACACCAATAGGGTTTGTGCAAACAGGGGTTTGGGGCGCTTCACCGCCCAGCCAAGATTCCCCCTCCCTTAAACGTTCCGAGAAGCGCCGCCGAGGCCGCGGATGAGGGGCAAATTATGCTGTTCAGTTCCCAAATGCAACGTTTTGTTGTGAAATGGTGAAAGCCCAATTTTATAGAAAAGCCCCAAAGCAAAACAATGAAAATGGCATCATTTATGCATTAAGAATATTTTGCAATCAATACAAAAAGCAAAACATTTTCAACCCGCACTTCGCATTCGTATTTTTCACCAAATACCTCCATCATGAATAAATCCAAAGTGACCTGGAATGTTGACATGTTCGACCGGGTCAAGCTCGTCTGTGACGACAACATCACCATCGTTCAAAGCGTAGTGGCATTGGATGATGCGTACACCGATTTCAAGGCCAGGCTAGTTGATGTAAAAGACCGTATGGAACAGGTCACCGTAGAAGATGACGGCACGGCCGGCAACAAGGACAAAATTTGGGAAACCTTGGCCAAAAAACTAAAGGGCCTCTGCGCCTCCCTGCGGGCCTACGCCAAAAACCAGAACAACCTCGAACTGAGGGCACAGGCGAAGTACACCCCATCGGCGTTTACCCAAGAGCGGGGCACCGATGCCATCGCACTAGGCAACCGCCTCATTGACCTGGTGAACACCCATGTGGCCAGTTTGGCCAACTACAACGTGACGCCCGCAAAACTGACCGAAGCGACCAACCTGCTGACACAACTGACCGAAGCGAATCCCAAGCCCGTGACCGAGCGTTTCCAACCTGAAAGTGCTCCGGCAGTTGCTGTTCAAGGCAGTGCGGGAAACCACGATACTGCTCAAAGACGTCGTTGACGAATTGGTGGGCACACTCGAGGCAGATGAAACCGAGTTTGTGGACCAATACTTCGCCGCCCGGCGCATCCAGCGCACAGGCATCCGCCACGAAACGCCACCGACACCGAACACTGAGCTGACCGAGAACCTTGCTACCATCATTGAATCCATGCAAACGGAACCCGTTCCTGTTCCGACGGAGAATGGGGTGACGGTTTGATGCTGGCAGTTGGATGATAAAAGCCCCGGCCACTTTTGGGTGGTCGGGGCTTTGTTTTTGGACGGTGGATTTTAAGCTGCCACCTTGCTTCGCTTGAACAGGCCTCCTGATTGGCTCTTCCTATTATTTTGGCTTTGATAAAGTGGATTGACTGATTTGTTTTCGCAGGCCAAAGATTTGGTGATAGGTGGTTCAAGTGGAGAAGATTTGAGGCTTAAATGCTGCTGAAAACAAACTTGCAACAACTGGAGGACAATTAAATACCTTATCTATACTTCAAAACCAATTCATCCTCGCATTCAAAAATATTTAAAACTCGCTTTAGTCGTCTGAATTTACCGTTATTGTCAAGGTTGCTTTCAATAAAGTAAGTATTTGAAAGCTGAAAAGGGAGTTCTCAGATTGCTTATATCGGTTGAAACTGGTAGATATTCCTTTAAATCAAGTAAGAAACAATTGTGGGTTTTCATCGAATAGGGTTTTGATAACGTGGTAGTACATTTTACTTACCTCTTGCGTGATAACCCGTTCATCCCTGAAAATAAAATACTCCAAGCTTTTATTTTTTGGGTCTTCGGCCTCGAAAATACTCATCTCATCAGAGGTATCTTCAAAGATGGCCTCAATGGATGGGTAGGGCCATATTTCAAAAAACCGCTTCACAATTAAATCAAATCGGCGATGTAATTCCATCACATTCCATTCATCAATCTTTTTAAATAGCTGTTGAGCCCACAACCTCGAATACTCATAACCTTGCTCTTTACCATCTACGTTCATGGTCTTTTTGTCCTTGAAGGGCCGATTGCCCAAGCTCCCGTTATTGCCCTGAAAGCGTCAGGTTGGGCGATTGTATGTAGGTATTTTTCCTTGAGCATCTTGTATTCATGCTCATCCAATTTTTTCGCTCCATTTTGGGTCGGGGTTTCTTGGGAAAATATGCTCAATCGTAATATCCTGGGTTTTCGGTCAGCACGTATTCCCTGTTGTTGTAGTTCTCCAACAATTCAAGCAGGTAAACCTTGTTCTTTGATTGGATATTATAAACGTCCTTTTCCTTCAACGCCGACTGTACTTCCTGATTGTTCGGGAAACGCTGTGTTCGGTCTTCTTCACCAAAGTCTTTTCGATGGAGGTACATAATCGCTTAAATCCATCTCTCCATATAGTGTCATGAAGATTTTGTTCAAGGCGTTTGTCGGAAGCCCAAGGATGAAACGCCGCCATGTAAAGGATTGCACCAACTTCAATACCTCAATGAAGGTCGGTTTGTCAATCACCCCATTAGAGTAGTCATCATAAACAGGCATGAGGAAAGGATAGAAACATTGATTTCTAGTCGTTTCACATAGTCCAAGTGCCTTGAAATCACCTTGTCAGGTTCTTTCTCAGAGTTTATTAGCTTATTGTAATGTTTAGAGTAGTTCTTGATCTCCTCTAGAACATCATGGTAAAATGCTCGTCCCTACTCTGGAACTTGTCTTTAAACTCCTCATATACCTGACTCTTGACGGGAATCTTTTTGTTTTCAATGTCAGATAGTCTCGTATCAGGTCGGACACCCTCGATTCGTTTTTCTGTTCATCCTTGGCGTTCTGCTCTATGATATGCCAGTAATTGTTGAAAATTTCTACCTGCTTCTTCGGCTCCAAGCCCATCAAGATATAATTCCTGATAAGGTCGGCTTGTGATAGCTCCAATCCCGTCGAATTGAGGCTTTCAAAATTCGTTGAGGGTCGTCCTGCCGCGTTCAAGGAAATTTCAACAAACAACAAGCGTTTCAAACCCGTCTGAATGGTCTCAAATTTCCTTCATCAATGCGCTTGAAAAGGACACGTAATTTTCAATCACACGTGAAAACTCCCCGTAGTCTTCAGGTTTATTATTACTCAGGATGAATTTGAAGGCCCGTGAATTGTTGTCGGTCTGCTTGAGCTTTTGGTTGCTGTCATCCAACGAGACAAATTTATTAATAATGTAAGTTTCATTGAGTTCGCTGGCCTTGGCCTCATCGTTGATGCTCAAAGCATATTTGAAAAGTGCCAGATAAAGTAAGGAAATGGTTGTCAAACGTTGCTGACCATCGATAATGACCAGTGGCTTGACCTCATTGGAGGTGTAAACGCCGTCATGGATGAAAACGATACTTCCAATGAAATGGGTGTCATGGTCTTGTTTGCCGCCAACTTCAAGAATGTCTTTGAATAGTTGGTTGCATTGTTGCTCAGTCCAGTCGTAATTCCGCTGATATACAGGAATAATGAATTGGGTTTTGTTCTGCGACAGAAAACTTTCTAATGTTAATTGATTAGCTACCATTCCAAGAGTTTTATTATTGTAATATGAATGACGGATTTTACTTCTTCCGTTAGCGAATATTTAAAGGTTGAATGATTGTATAACATGAATTCAACCTGTCAATTCCCACCTTCCCCTATGCCACCCCAAATACTCCTCCCTCGGCCAATACCTCCCCTCTTTCGGCAGCGCAATCCTCCGTCCCTTCAAAGCCAGCAAGCTATAAGTCGTACTGGTTTCCTTCAAGTCCTTCCTCACGATGACCTTGTACGCATCATTCAGTCCAATCAGTCCGGCATCGAAGGCACGGTGTAGGTTGGGACAGAGGGCGAGGCCATTGTCAAGTGTATTGATGCCGCAGAGGGCATGGGGCTTTATATGGCTAAGGCGTCCACCATTGTCGCATCCTCCACCCGCAGTCCGCTGATGCAGCAGGTAGCTTGATATACATGCAGCGGGTTGTCGCTGAACTTTTGGTCTAGGATAAGCCCTCCCATTCCTTCATGCCCGTGATGCGCCGCTCGTACCGTGGGGCTTCTGAGGGTTCCATGGTGTATGTCTGCTTCGATGTCGAGTATCAGGCCGTCCATGCCTTTGGCGGCTATGTATTAATGTTTAGTATCCGGGAAGAAGGCATCCAGCAGTTTCATACGGATAAGCTCCCGGGTATCCATTTGCTGGAAGAAGCGGAAGGCTTCGTCGGTGAGACGTCCGGCAGCGTTGGCCTCGTACAGGCGTTTGGGAGACCGCAGCTCAGCCTCGTGCAGCAAGCCGTGTTTGTGAAATGGTGTCCAAAAACCATCCGTTTTCAGGTAATAGAAGGGTTTGGTAATCAGGTCCGCCTTGTAGGTATGGTTGGGCACCAGCAGGTTCCAGTTTTCCTTGAACAGACTTACCAGGTCCTCGTCGAAAGGAAGGTGATTGTCGGTAGGTTGGTGCTTGTCGAACCAATCGGCCAGCGCCAGCAGCAACACGGGCTTGTGCGGGGCCTTGCCGCCGTTCCAAGGCGCCCTTGTGATGTTGGTCAGTCTGGAGAGGAAATCTTGAATGGTCATTGCCTGGGCTATCAGGTTTTCACGGGCAGCAGTGGCGATGGATGACCTGACAGGTTTTCAAAACCTGTCAGGTCTGGTCGCTCGTGCGCCGTCGGTTTCATGGTAGTTCTCCCAGTATGAGCGTATGGTATTCTTCAAGTAGTTAGGTGCGTCCGCTAAACAGCAGCAAGGAACGGATAGGAACTGACATCACAAAATTATTTCAAGGGGAAAGTGGGGTAGTGTTGGAATTTTTCGTGCCATTGAACGCCAGCTCAACGGTGTGAGCATAAAAACCTCCACCGAACTGGAGTCTGGCGACACGATAGACGTTCGGCGGCACGTATCACAACACCCACAACACCCTCCTCCCACAGCGCCGCCCCACTCCTCGAGGCCAAAACGCAGCGAAACCACCTTCCGCATTCTCCTCGAAATCCCGTTGCAGCTCCGCAAACGTCATCACCGGCTGCTCCCCGATTTGCAGCAGCGGCAGCACGTCCACCAGCCACTGTCCGAGGGCGGGCGAGGTTTCCAGTTCCCAGGCGTGTTGTTTATGGTGGAAGAGCAGGGAGGCCACGGCGTTGCCGTCCTCGTCCTCGTCGAGGGTGGCGAGGGGCAGCGGGTAGCAGGGTCCAGTCCGACCGGACTGTGCGCCGTCATGGCGAAGCGGTGCCAAAAGCCGGACTGCACCACGCCGTTCTCGAAGAGTTGCCGCACCATTTCCAGCGAGTCAATGGTTTCCTGCGCCGTCTGTGTCGGGAAGCCGTACATCAGGTAGGCATGAACCATGATACCCGCCTCGGTGAAGTGGTGCGCCACCCGTGCCACCTGCGCCACGGTCACGCCCTTTTTCATGCGCTCCAACAGGCGGTCGCTGGCCACCTCCAGCCCGCCGGACACTGCGATGCAGCCCGACGCCTTCAGCAGTCGGCACAGGTCGGCGGTGAAGCTTTTTTCGAAGCGGATGTTCGTCCACCAGGTGACGGTGAGGCGGCGGCGCAGGATTTCCAGCGCCAGGTCCCGCATGAGGGCGGGCGGGGCGGCCTCGTCCACGAAGTGGAAGC
The DNA here is from genome assembly GCA_016719855.1 of Saprospiraceae bacterium. Taxonomy (GTDB): domain Bacteria; phylum Bacteroidota; class Bacteroidia; order Chitinophagales; family Saprospiraceae; genus UBA6168. The sequence continues at coordinate 21,749 of JADJYH010000071.1, forward strand.
CCGTCTGCCCGGTCTGTGCGATGATGGTCTCGATTCGGTCGCAGAGCAGCGCCGGGTGAGCGGCTCGTAGCGCTGGATGAAGTCGAGGGTCACGTCGCAGAACGAGCATTTGCCCCAGTAGCAGCCGTGGGCGAGGGTGAGCTTGTTCCACCGCCCATCGCTCCAGAGGCGGTGCATCGGGTTCACGATTTCGATGACGGAGAGGTAGTCGTGGAGGCGGAGGCCAGCGTAGTCTGGCGTGCCGGTTTCCCGCTGTGGCACGTCCAGTTCGGTGCTGGTGTTGTGGTAGCAGACTACGCCGTTGTGGAGCGAATAAGTCCGTTTTAAATGCTGTATATCTTTTTCGCCGGATAAATATTCGATTAAATGCAACAGCGGTGCTTCGCCATCGTCGAGGCATATATAATCGAGGTAATTAAATATGCGCTCGTCCGAAAGCCGCCGCAGCTCTGTGTTTGCGTAGCCACCGCCCATGACGATGCATATATTGGGGTGGTTTTTCTTGATAAACTGCCCGCATTTAAAAGCGCCATATACGTTGCCGGGAAATGGCACGGAAAGGCATATTATATCAGGTTGTTGCTCCGCAATATGTTTTGCCAATACTTCCTTCAATATGGTCGAGACCAGCGAGGTCAGGCGCTTCCAGTTCCTGCTCCAGTTCATCGAAATGCGTGGCCGTGCTTTGCCCAGCCGTTCCGCAAGCGGCTAAACCCGAAATGTGGGTCAACGGCCTCGGTGATGAGGTCGCCCAAGTCTTCCAGGTACAGCGTCGCCAGGTGTGGGCCTTGTCGTGCGTGCCCATCGTCCCGAAGGCCCATTCGAGTTCTTCCAAGTTGTCGAAGCGGCTGGCTTCGGGCAGGTAGCCCCGGCCACAGATGGCGTGTGCCAGCGTTGGGTTTTGTTTTGCAAAAAAACAGGATGACGGGGCAAATGGTGGCGAGGTAATCGGCTTGCAAGGCGATGATGCGCTGGGCATTATCGGAAAAAATCAGTGAACGGTGGACGGTGGACGGTGGACGGTGAGGCGGCTGCTTCAAGCGAAGCGAATAGTTTGGCCAGCCCATTTTTTGAAAACAATTCCAGTATCACGTCAATGCCCAAGTCGGCCTGTGCGGAGGGATAGCCCTTCGTGTTCAGGAAGCCCTTCAGGTAAGCAGTAGCCGGGTACGGCGTGTTGAACTGCGTGAAGGGGGGCGTGAGGAAAAGGGTCTTTTTTTTCAAAAAACAGGAATTGGTAAGGGGCAAAGGTAGGGAATGTGGCGTATATGTGCGTGCCGTCGAACTCCAGTTCGATGGTCGATAAAATGGTAAACTGATGTTTGGCGTCACTCACTATAAATTGGATACAGGGTTGTCTTATAAAAATTGTGAATCCGGTTT
>JADJYH010000072.1 GCA_016719855.1 Saprospiraceae bacterium
TTTATGCTGCCCTGCAACGTCATTGTGAGAGAAACGGCGGCAGGGGCAGTGGAGGTGTCAGCCGTGGACCCAGTGGCGTCCATGCAGGCCGTTCACAATGAGTCGCTGGGGGAAGTGGCGACCTCGGTGCGAGAGAAACTGAGGCGGGTAGTGGAGCGGGTCTAATTGGGAAAGCTCCGTTGGCGCAGCGCCTTCCTTCCCAGGTTAAAAACGGCAACGCTGGTTACGGTCTCTGACCGGATGCCAGTATAATGCAAGCGATACCGTCAGGTTGTCTTCGTGTCGAGCGGCCCGTTTTTACAATGGAAAGGCAAGAGAAATGGGAGGAGTGGCATAATCCCGCCAACCACTAAGTGCGCGACGGGATGGCGGCTGAAAATCCCCTGTAAAACGCCTATCTTTGCCACATGGAACGCAATTATTTACAAAAACTCGACCGCAGCATCGTTACCATCGGTACGCTGGACCAAGACCCGTTGGAAGAGACCCGCTTCTGGCTTTCAAAAACGCCAGAGGAACGATTGATAGCGCTAGAACTGCTTCGGATGCGCCTTGCCGGATATGATAATACTGTCCCCCGACTTCAAAGATTTTTTACGGTTACTGAACGAGCATAAAGTAGCTTACCTGTTGGTGGGCGGTTACGCTGTTGCCCTGCATGGCTATGTACGTTACACCAGCGATATGGATATTTGGATACTCACCTCAGAGGAAAATGCAACAAAAGTGGTGGAGGTATTGAAGGATTTTGGCTTGCCACAGGCAGACCAATTGAAGGATGTGCTGTTGTTGGAAAAACGGGTGATAGGCATGGGGATGCCGCCTTACAAAATTGAAGTGGTGACTACCATTGATGGGGTCGGTTTTGAGGAATGCTACCACAATCGTTTGACCGAGACTTTTGATGGAATACCAGTTCCATACCTTTCATTGGAAGATTTGAGGAAAAACAAAAAGGCAAGCGGCAGGTACAAGGATTTGAATGATTTGCAGCACTTACCGGAAGCATGAACCCCGCTGGCACTAGATTTTCCTTTTAAATAAAAAGCGGAACGTGGTTACGGTCTCTGACCGGACACCAATATCGGCACGTCTCATATCTCCGACGTGCGTAAACAAAACCACCATTCAATAATGAAAACTCAAAAATACGCTGTCAACCAGCACCTCATCCAAATCCTGCGCTCGGGAGTTTACAGTCAGTGTGAGCTAGGCACCAATGTCACGCCTTCCTAGATTTCCACATGTCGGGATGCCGTTTGTCGTGCAGGATGGCAAAGACCAGTACATCAGGTTGGGATTCCTCGAAAACGTAAAAGACCTTGTAGGGGAACTGTTTCAGTACGGCACAACGGCGGTTTTGATAGAGTAATTGAAAGGAAGCAGGAAAGTTCTCTATTTGTTCCAATGTCTCGGAGAGGCGATAGGAAAAATCAAAGCCCAATCCCTTTTGCTGAGCTTAATACCAGGCTACTGCTTCGTCATAATCTTGAATGGCCTCGTTGGATAGCAGAACGGAGTAGCTCATTGTGGCAGGTTGTGCTTCTCATGGATTTTCTTTCGTGCTTCCCGCCAGTTTACCTGCTTGTCGGGGTGGGTCTTGGCTTCTGTAATCCGCTGTTCCAAGAATTCCTTGCCTTCTGCTGTTAGTTCATGTTTTTTGAAAAACTGCAAGTCGGTAGCACTTTCACCATGTACTTGGTAGGTGTTGAACAAAAAATCAACATACAGGAACAGGTGTTCTTGTACGTCTTTTGGTAAATGCTGGATTTTGTCAAGGACATCGTTTGCGGTCATTGGCCAATGATTTTGATTCAAGCAAAGTTAGTCGGTAGTTGCTGGGTTTCCAAACCTTAGCAAGCTGCCGTCAGCCAGCACCGCATCCAAATCCTGCGCTCGTGGGTGCGCAGCGGAGAAATCGCCATCCCGGAAATCCAGCGGCCTTTCGTTACCGTGCGTAATACCAAGTAATGCCCATTTCGTGCTTTCCCGAAAACTCCCGCTGGCGCAGGGTCTTCCCAATAACGCTGGTTCAATTTCTTCAGACTTGAACCTGGTATCAGCCTGTTCCTGACAGGCGTGTGTTCGGCATTCGGCTTGCTTTCGTCGGAGACGAAATGATAGGAGGAACAAGTCGTGAGACTTATTCCAGCGGGAGATAGACAAGGTCGGGTTTGAGATTTGACAAATTTTATAAATTTGTCAAATCTTACAGCGTTGCATAATTCAACGCAATCGAACAAACAAAGCCGAACATGCAATTCCGAACATTCATCATTATATCATCAACTTGTCTTTTAGGGCTGGTTGGTTCTAACTGCAAAACGACTAATAAGACAATGAAGACGCAAACCAAGGTTCAAGAAACGACGGTCACGGTCGAAACTTTAAAGGAAATCCTTGGAGCATTCAATCGGCATGACCTTGATGCTATCATGGAATTTTTTTCCGAAGATTGTTCTTTTGATTTTCCAAGAGGCCCCGAACCCTGGGGACAGCGTTTCATGGGTAAAGCACAGGTGCGAGAGGCGCTGGCGGGTCGTTTCAAAGTTATTCCGGATGTTCACTACGGCGAAGACCTTCATTGGGTGTCGGGTGATAAAGGCGTATCGGAATGGACGCTGACCGGAACAACGACTTCAGGGGTTAGCGTAAAAGTGCGGGGTTGTGACCTTTGGGAGTTTCGGACGGGAAAGTCATCCGAAAAGATTCCTACTGGAAAATTGTCGAACGCTGAGTACGATAATAGACTTGTCGGCACAAGGTCTTCCAAAAAATTAATGTAAAGGCCGGTTCATAGTCTTCAAACTTGAACCGGGTACCAGCCTGTCTCTGACAGGCGTATGTTTGCCATTCGGCTTACTTTAGTCGGAGACGAAATGATAGGAGGAGAGGGTCGCCTGTGGTGCGCAACGCTCGGCTACGGCAGGCGACCTTTCATGCCTTTCGAATGGTGGTTGTGACTGAATTTTAATTTCCCTACTTTCGTCTAGCCAAACCGCATTTAGCTGTTACCTCAATACTACCACTTCTTGAAAAAGCAGCACCTTTCCTTCACTGCGCTGTCCCACCTCACGGGCCAGCACGAAGCCCGGCAACTGTTGGCTGCGCTCATCCGCATCGTTGGGCTTCACCGGCTTGGGCTGGCGCTGGAGCTGGTGGCCACTACCTTCGAAGAGGCTGCCAAGCAGCCTTGGTTCCGCATCCCCTCCAACCCGATGACCTACCTGTTGGCCATTGCGCAGCAAAAAACGCTGGAAGCTGTACGCCTGCAAAACCTGACGGGTCGCCTGTCGAGGGAAGTGAACTTCGCCGTGGAGACGGGGAAGCCGTTGGAGGATATTTTCCAAGCCATTTTTGAGGAAAAAACATTGGAGGACAACCGACTGGCGCTGCTTTTCGCCTGCTGCCACCCGTCGCTGCCACTACGGCTGCGCATGGCCTTGTTGCTCAAGGCCAACTTTACTTTCTCCGAAAAAGACATTCAACACTTTCGGCACTCAGTTGACCTGGCGCTGCTGAAAGAACTCGATACCGCCCCCGACCTGATCTTGCAGCATGGGGTGCAGAGCGGTGTGCCATCGCCGGGGCAGTTCCCACCACGGCTTTCGGCGGTACAGGAAACCATTTGGGCGCTGTTCATGGAGGGGTACGAGCATAGCGAACTAACCATTTTTGCTCGGCGGTCGTTCTGCGACACGGCCTTTCAGATGGGTTGCCTGCTGCTGGCACATCCGGCGACGGAACTGCCCTCGACCTATGCGCTGATGTCATCGCTGTGCTTGTTTGCCGCTCGTTTCGACCCACGGCGGGGCAGGCCACCCTCGTTCGTGTTCTTGGATGAAAAAAACCGGGCGAAATGGAATCCACAGCTCATTGACCGGGGCGTGGCCTACTTCGAAAAGGCTGGCGACCCCCACCAAACCGACGAGTACCACCTGTTGGCCCGTGTGCTGATGGAGCATACGCTGGCGCCACACCCCCGCTTCACCAATTGGGAACGGATACTGGAATTCCTGCAAATGCTGCTGGACGAAAGGCCCACCTACCACAACCACCTCTGCTACGCTTACGCACTGGCCAAAACCCACCAGCCGGAAATGGCCATCCAACACCTGTACACCGTGCCCACCTTCGCCGACCACCTGCCCGAGGACTGGCTCACGAATGCCCTCATGGGCGATTTTTACCGACAAGCGAAGAACCTGCGGGAATGTGCCCGCTACTACCAAGTTGCGCAGCAAAAAGCACCGAGCACTGGGCTTAAAAAGCTGATTCATAGGAAGATGCTGGCGCTTACGTCGGGGAAGGGTGGGAAGAAGAAAAAGAAATGGTGAGGGGTGTCAAAAATCGTTCGGGCTGCGTTGGTTGTTTTGAGCTATGCTGGTGATTGCGGGGAATTTCTATAAATTTGTTCCTACTAACAATGTGTCAAGTATGAAAAGTGCAAGCGCAAGGCAATTGGACAAAAAGCAGATTCTCACTATACTGCGTCAGCATCAAGGTGCATTGCAAGCCATGGGCGTCGAAAAGATTGCCTTGTTCGGCTCTTATGCCCGTGGCACAGCTCGGCACGGCAGTGACGTGGACTTGCTCGTGGAACTGAAAGAACCCAAATACTTGGTTTTGCTCCAAGTAACTGACTACCTAACCGAACTGCTCGGTTGTAAAGTTGACCTTGTGCGCAAAGGGCCCCACCTTAAAGCCCGATTTTTGGAAGCCGTAAAAAAAGACCTCGCCTATGTCTGACATCCTTCGGAAACGGCTGGAAACAATTCAGAAGCACTCGAACTTATTGAGCGCCGAATGGCCAATATTCAGAAGGCTGACGATTTCGTTGACACAGAAGCAGGACAACTCATCATGGACGCCATTGCCATTCGTCTTCAGGTTATTGGTGAAACGACCAAGAAAATAGACCTGCAGTTCCCAGATTTCCTGCCCGCTATCGGCATTGACCCAAAACCTATCATTCGTTTTCGGGACTTCATTTCCCATCATTACGATGAAGCTGATTATGAAGTACTATACGAAATCTGCACCAAGCACCTGCCCGCTTTGAAAGAGAAATTGGATAGGGGAACTTGATAGACTGAAGCTACATTGTGACGTAGGCATTGAAGACGTGAATGAGTGAATGACGTTCCAACCTGATTATTTTTTGGAAAATACCCACCAACCACTGATGGCGCATAGGCTGAACCCCACCGCATTCAAAGTCCCGTGCAGCGCCCGCATCATCGGGATGTCCAGCCAAGCAATGGGGGCGATGAACCTGGTGCCGTACAGTCCGGCAAGCAACATCCCACCGAACAATGCCATGCCAGCCGTTGCCCACAAGAGCGTGGGTTTCAATGAATTGCCTTTTTGAGAAGCCAACTGGAGGTGCATCGCCGCCACTGCCGCCGCCGAAAGCGCCATAATCCAGGCACTTACCAGTTCAAAGTCATGGCCGAAACCCAGCTGCGTCAAGGTAATTCCCACAGCCAACAGCCCCACGGCGGCTACCGTCATATAGCAGGTGATTTGGTTGAAAACGCTGCTGCCCAACTGTCCGGTAGCCAAACCAGCGAGCACGGGCAGCACGAACCCAGCGTAGTGAAAATGCACGATGGTCAGGAAGATGATTTCGGGATTGAAGCCAAAGGGGATGATGCCCGCCCGCTCCATCACTGCCCAAACACCTGCCACGGACAAGTAAACCATGCCCGCCGAGATGCTGAACGCAGCGGGATTTCGCCAAGCTCCTTGCCAGATTTGAAGCCCACCAATCCAAGCAATGGAGAAAGTGACGCCTACCCAAGGCAATACACAAAGCATTGATAACGAACCATTTGGCAGCAAAAATGCCAGCGCAAACAGGATTGCCGAAGGCAATTGCCATCGGATGATTTTGGGCAAAAGTTTGGACGATGAAAACGGGAAGGTGCGGGTCAACAAGTCCGTCGCCAGGGGTACTATCACAAACGGGGCGAGCAGCAGGATGCCCCTACCCCATCCCACGTCCAACGGGCGTGGCAGCACAGCCAGCATCCAAACCAGCCAAAGCACGAGGCCAATGAGGATTCGGTATTGATGGATAGTTTTCAGCATTGTGTTCTAATTGAAAATTGAAAATGGAATTGAACAGTGCAGCCAATTCTCAATTTTCAATTTTTGATTTCATCCGTTGTAGCGACTCCCGAACGAATCGCCGCTGCAAGTACCTTGCCACGGGATAGGCCAGCCAGACCAACCAAAGACGGGGATGAGAGAAGGCTTTTAGGTCGTACCAAACGGTGTCATCGGCCCGCCACTCAACACTGAAACGCTCTTCACCGCATTCGATATGTTCCGGTAACGTTCCGTAGGCAAAACCGAAACGGCGTTCCGGCCCCGTTCCGTCCAATGTGTACACGATGCGGCAGCCATTCAGCCAATGCAGGCCAAAGACTTTGGTGACCATTGCCAGTGTTTGGCCCGTTTGGATGGGGGCGCTTGGTGGTTCTATCCACGCCCAATCGCCGGGGAACATCTGCCAATGGCGAATGGCTTCGCAGGCAGCATCGTACACGGCTTGGCCCTTGCCGAGCAGCACCCGGTTGTGGTCGTTGTTGTAGCCTAGCACGGCTTCTTCTTTTTCAGTAAAATGGATTTCCGTGTAGGAGAAGCTACTGTTTAACTGTCTTTGCAGGAAGCGCTGGATGGCATCTTTGGAAGGTCTTTGAATGGTGACCATGTTTCAATTTTTATTGAAAGCTAAACGGCCAACTTTGATTTGGGTTTTTGAAAACGAGCGAGAAATGGACACAGTTTTGAGAGGTTGGCAACTTGTCAGTGCAGACGCTTGGCAAACAGGCAGCATCACCCCACCAGCCCCTCCACCACCTTCCTATCGTTCGCCAACCTCGGCACCTTGTTCTGACCGCCGAGTTTCCCCTGCGATTTCATGTAGGTGCGGAAAGCGTCACGGGGGAGCATCACGATTTTCAGTGGGCGCAGGATATTGCCCTTGATGAGGTCAGCGTAGTAGATGTTCTGCCTGACCATCTCGTCGTCAAGCAGTTGCGCAAAGCGCAACAGGTCGTCGGGCTGTTGGTCGAACTCCACGAACCACTCGTGGTAGGGAAGCCCACCCTCCGGCGGCGATACCTGCGGGGCCACCGTGTACTCCACGATACCCACCCCGGCAGCCTGTGCGGCGGCAAGCATGGCAGCGTCCACCTCCTTGCCTATCACGTGTTCGCCGAAGGCGGAAATGAAGTGCTTCACCCGCCCGGTGACCCGCAGTCGGTAGGGGTTGCGGGAGACGAACTCCACCGTGTCGCCGATGTTGTAGCCCCAAAGCCCGGCATTGTTGTTGATGATGAGGGCGTAGTTTACGCCAAGCTCCACGTTGCGGAGCGAGAGGCGGGTGGGGTTTTCGCTGAAAACCTCTTCCATTGGCACGAACTCGAAGAAGATGCCAGAGGCGGCGTTGAGCAGCAGCCCCGGTTCGGTCTGGCTGTCTTGAAAGGCGATGAAGCCCTCGCTGGCTGGGTAGGTCTCCACGCTGTCGAGGCGCTGGCCGACGAGCGCTTCCAGCCCCGCCCGGTAAGGCTCGAAGTTCACGCCACCGTACACGAAGACATTGAAATTGGGAAAAATATCCTTGACGTGGTGCTTACCACTGCGTTCCAACAACCGCTCGTAGTACATCTGCACCCAGGGCGGTATGCCGCTGATGAGGCGCAAGTCCTGCCCCAGCGTTTCGGTGGTGATGGCCTCCAGTTTTTGCTCCCAATCCTCGATGCAGTTGGTGGGGTAGCTGGGCAGTTGGCTGGTGCGAAGCCAAGCAGGCACCTCGTGGTTCACGATGCCAGAAAGCCGCCCTGCGGGAATGCTGCCCACGGTGTCCAGTTCGGGGCTGCCGGAGAGGAAAATCATTTTGCCGTCAAAAAAACTGTAATTGCCCGTGCGGGCTGCGTAGTTGAACAGCGCATTGCGGGCCGTGCCGAAGTGGTTGGGCATGGAGTCCCGGGTAAGCGGGATGTACTTGACGCCGGAGGTGGTGCCGCTGGTCTTGGCGAAGTATTTAGGGAGGCCCGGCCAGAGCACGTCCCGCTCGCCGGTTTTGATGCGCTCCACCCAAGGTCGCAGTGCCTCGTAGTCACGCAGCGGCACTTGCGCCCGGAAGGATTCGTGGCTATAGATTTTATCAAAACCATGCTCCCGCCCAAAGGCAGTGCGCCGTCCATTTTTTACCAATTGCTGGAAAACAAGCTCCTGCGCAGCAGGTGCGTCGGCGCTCCACCGCTCGATGTTGCGAGCAATGCGGTGGGCGATGGGCTTGAGGAGGCGGGACTTGATTCTCATGGCAATGAAAGAATGGGCAAAGAACGATTAAATCAAGGATAAAGATGCTTCAGGCCTTGGTTGTTCTGCACCAATAATCAGGTTTTTAACTTTCCAACTTTCTCAAGCTGGCAAAACAATCGTAAACCTCGCCCCTGCTCCCGGCTCGCTCTCCACTGTCACCTTTCCACCATGCGCCTTCGCTATTTGCATTACATAGCTCAGTCCGAGGCCAAATCCCTTTGCTTGAATTTCGCTGTTTGGCACCCTGAAAAACTTGTCAAAAACCTTTTTTTGGTAAACGGGGTCAATGCCCTGCCCTTTGTCGCTCACTGAAATCATAAGCCACTTGCCCTTTTTCATGGTCGAAATTTCGATTTCCGGTTGGTCGGGACTGTATTTGAGGCTGTTTTCCAACAGGTTTTGCAGTGCGTTTTTCAAGTGCTCAACATCTACAAAAGCCGTGTCGGGGTCGGCCTGAAGGTGGAGGACAAGCGTGCCCTGCTTGCTGTCCAGTTCCGCTGCGAACGCCGTCGCTACCGCTTGAATGATTTGGTGGATGCTCGCCGTGCTTTTGTGCAGGTTGTAGCGGGGGCTTTCCAAGCTGGCAAGTTCCAGCACTTTTTCCACGTGCGTTTTAATCTTATTGTTCTCATTTTCAATGAGTTGCAAAAACTGGCTGCCCGCTGTGGGTCGTTTTTGGAGAGGCTTTCCTTCGCCATTTTTGAAGAAAGCGAAATGGAAAATGCCGGGGTTTTCAGCTCGTGCGTCAGGTTGTTGATGAAATCGTTTTTGATGGCGTTGAGCTGTCGTTCTTTTTTCAAAATATTTAGCAACAACAAAAAGCAAAGCAAAATGGCCAACAGGCAAAGCACTGATGGCACCACTAGCCCCCGAAGCTCCCCCAACAGGTAGCCGAACAGGTTGGGCACGTCGAAGTGGAACAACGGCTCGAAGTGGCAGTTGCCGATGATGTGGCTGCCAAGCGGCACCTGGTACCGCCCAAACTGGAATTGCGAGGATTGGTAATTTTTGTTTGCCAATAAAACCTGGCCATTGTAGATAGGTGTAAATGCAAACGCAAAGCCAGCGTTGATGTCCCGGCGGCGAAGCTCCCGTTTCAGCAGGGCATCCAGTGAGTCCGAAATCGGGTGGACGAGCGTGGCGTCGTTGGTCAGTCGCCCAATTTTGAGGCGGTCAATCAAAGCACTGCTGCGCGCATCGGGCAGGTTGAGCGAATCGGCCACGGCCAAGAGGGCAGCTTCGGTGCGCTGGTCGAAGCGTTGCTTCTCCAGGCGCACCCCGGCAAGCAGCAGCCGAAACTGAACGAAGGTCAGCACGGACAGCGAAAGGAGCAAAATGCCGGCAAGCAGGTGTCGTGACATGGTAAATTATGCGTGAATATGCGGCGAGCTTCGAACTTGCCGTTTGGACGGGGGGTTGTTAACGCCGTGGAGGTTTTGAAGTGGCTCGCCAACGGTTTTATTGCTTGGAGCTTCGACGACAATGTCGATGAGTTTGATTCTGGGGGGGTGGGGTGGAAGTTTCTTCAGTTTAAACAAAAAAAAATTGGTGACGATACCGAACAATTCAAAATATCAATACCTTTCCCTTTGGAATTAAAACATAATGCCTATTGCGTAGTTCTATTTACATATTCTAAAATCTTTTCAAGAACCACGTAAAAATTTCAATCATGACTAGCAACAATCCATCATTCAATCAGAACAAACCTAATCAAAACTTTATTGCGATTGCCGCAGTAATTGGGGTACTACTCCTTGGCATCATTGGCTACCTGGCCTACCAGAACATGCAGAAGAGCCGCCAGTTGGAGACGACCATGTCCGACTTGGACGAAACGCAAAAGCTAAAGGCTGAACTGGAAACCCAGTACAACCAAGCACTTAGCGACCTCGAAGGACAGAAAACGTCGAACCAGGAACTGAACGCCGTCATTGACCAACAAAAAGCAGAACTTGAGCAACAGCGCGACAAAATTTCGGGCTTGCTCAAAAACAAAGGCTCGCTCGACAAGGCTCGTATCGAAATTGACAACATGAAGTCGCAAGCAAGCCAGTACATGGCTCAGATTGAAAAACTAAAATCTGAGAACGAAGCATTGGCTGGCGAAAATGCCAACCTCAGCACCGAGAAGGAGCGCCTCGCCGCCGACCTTCAGAGCAAGGCCATGGAAAACGAGGAACTTAGCAGCACCAAGGCTACACTCGTGAGCGAAAAAGAAAAGCTTTCTGAGAAGGTGAACATCGCTTCCGTCATCAAAATGAAATCCATCTCTGCGGTGGGCCAGAAAGTGAAAGGCAGCGGCAAGGTGAAGGACGAAAACTCCGCAAAAAGCGTTGACCAAATTAAAGTTTGCTTCACCACCGTCGAAAACGAAGTGGCAAAAGCTGGCTCGGAGAAGTTCTACGTTCGCATCATCAACCCGCTGGGCGAAACCCTCGCCATCGAGGACATGGGATCTGGAATGCTTATCAACAAAAAAACCGGCGAAGAGGTGCGCTTCACCAAAATGGAGGAGATTGACTACTCCAACAACGAAGCGCAATCCTGCATCGTTTGGGCACCAAGCAATGCCTCGTTCGTGAAGGGCGCATACCAGGTTGAAGTGTACAACAAAGGCTTCTTGGCAGGCACTTCCAAACTGACCTTGAAGTAAAACCCCGTTGGGTTTCAAACAAAAAAGGGTTGCCAATCGGCAGCCCTTTTTTGTTTTGTGCGCTCGGTAGTGGCACCATCACAACCTCCTACCTGCCACTTATAAAATCAGCTTTTTGATGCGTACCACCGGCCCAGGGCAGGTGTTGTGGTGGCAGTTCATGCAGGTGGTCACCATGGTCGAGTAAAGCGCCTCCGCTTCTTCGGGCTTGGCCTCCTTCAAAGCCCGCATCGCCTCCACGTAGGCGGTCGCAAGATCAGGAAACTCGGCAGGTTGCATCTTCTCTGGGTCGGTCGCCTTGGCCGTCAGGATTTTCTCAAAATCCACTTGGACGTCCACCGCTTGGCCATTTTGGATTTGCTCCTTCACCCGCACCCCATCATCGAACATCTGGCGCATGAGCAGGGCAAGTTCGCTGTCGCCGTTGGGGTTGAGCGGCTGCGTGGCACCCGTTTTTTCATCGGAACAGGCCTGCCAAAACAGCATGGAGCAAAGTGGGAGTAGAACCAATATTTT
>JADJYH010000073.1 GCA_016719855.1 Saprospiraceae bacterium
GACCTGAAGGAACGGGTGAGCAAAAACAAGGAACTTCGACCAACCAACCTGGGACAACCTCAAGAGTTCCGGGACAAAGTGCAAGAACAAGTGCCGGGAGCGCAACCTCTTCCGCGACCACGCGAAACAACACGCAGGCACATACCAACGAGCTTTTCGGGCACATGAAAACCCTCGCTCAAACTGGACGAGGGGTTCGAAAAACTTCCAAAAGCACACGACAAGTTTTTGGCGCTCGCCAAGTGGAAAGAAAATGGAGAACGGTGCACGAGTGCCGGTGATTTTGATGAACTGAAAGGCTGCAAAGCATGTTCCGGAGTCGAAGACCCTGACCCGTGAGCACCACCGGCAAGGTTTGGAAAGACTCGACGGCACCTTCAAAGCCGTGAAGGAAAAACCTTTAGCTCAAAACCTCGGTGGTGGAGACGGAGGCGGTTCAATGCTCAGGGCACCCAACGCCGCTACGACGGCGATGTCGGCCATTGACAAGATGGAGCGGTCCATTCGCCGCGACCGCCACGACCTCGATTTCCAGTTGCACAAAATCAATACGACCGACGACTAATTGGTGGCACTTGCGCCGGACAAATGTGAAAATGATAGAGGAAGCTCGTACACTCGGGGAAGAAAGCTAAACGAGATGGACGCCACCAAGATGGACCTCGAGAAAGCGCCTTGTCTCCGAGAAAGGAAGCCGACGTGCTGCAGGATGCCGCTAAGGAGGAAATAGCATGGTGAAATGAGGGCAGCAGCTGGGGCCCGTAGAAGACGTCCTGAAAAATTGGACAAGGCCGCTGAGAAATCAGTACCGCCAAGTCCAAAAAGAGAAAGCTCAAAGGAGCAAGCACCAAAGAAGAAGGGGCACCAAGAAAAAGAATCCATTTTTGGGTGCAGTAAGCACAATGATGGGCGGATCTTTCAGGGATGTGATTGACACCGTAAGGCCGTTGCTTCCGTCATTGGCGACAAGATTGAAGACGCCATTGAGGAGTTTAAGGAAGAAATGGAAGAAGGCTACCGCACCAGCACCGGAAGCGCCAACCGAAGCCGCTGCACCAGAAGCACCAGTTGAGCCGGAAGCTAAGAATTGAAGAGCCAGGAGTTCCGGCTGCCGATACACGTAGCTCCAGTAGCCAAGGCCAAACCAGCAAGGAAAGCTCCTGCTAAAAGGCTGCTCCTGCCAAAACCGAGAAGAAGAATAGGCCGAAATCGCCTGTTTCTTTACGATAAGATAAAGACCTGTGCCAACGCACGGGGCTTTTGTTAATACACCTCACTTCTTCCGCTGCGTCACGTAACCTCCAACTCCTCATCGCCGTGCGGAGGCAGTGAATCGGGGGTGGTCAGGTATGGTAAAAGCCGCCGTGCTGCACCGCTCCATCGCAGCCTTAGCGTATTCCGAGGCCGCCACTGGCCTTCTACGAAGCTGATGACTTCCCTCACTCTTTCGGGCTTGTCGCTGTGCTTTTGATGAGGTTGATGAGCATGGCTCTTGTCACTGCAGGGGAGGCATTTCGAGGGCATAAATCAGCGGCAGCGTAGCTTTCTCCTGGATGTCAATGCCGAGCGGCTTGCCCACGTCGTCCGTGCCGAAGTCGAAAAAGGTCGTCGCGCCCGGTTTGGAAGGCGATGCCAAGGTTTTCCCCAAACAGCCGCATTTGCGCTATTACCGCCTCTACGTCCTTGGTGGTGGAGGCCGCTAGCGCTGCATGCCGCTGCGATGGCGAAGCCGTTTTCTGGCGAATGACTTCGTAATAAATCGCCTCCTTGATGTCAACCGGCGGGCCTTTTCGAGCTGGAGCAGTTCGCCTTCGCTCATGGCCTTCACAGCTTCGGAGATGAATTTCGAGCAGGCGGAACTCCTTGTTTTTCAAAGCCAACGGACCCCTGCGCGAACAGGTAATCGCCCACCAACACAGCCACTTTGTTCTCCAGAGGGCGTTGATGGAGAAAAACCACGGCACTCGTCCGGACTCGTCCACCACGTCATCGTGGACGAGCGTGGCCGTGCAACAGCTCTACCATGGAGGCAGCGGTGTACGTGGCCTCTGTCACCCGCCGCAAATCTTGGCGCTGAGGAACACGAACATGGGCCGCACCTGCTTGCCCTTCCGCTTCACGATGTAGTATGATGCGGTCCAGCAGCGGCACATGGCTGCGCGCACCCCGGAAGTGCAGCTCGAACTTATCAAAGCTCCTTCTCGACGGGTTGTTTTTATCGTATCAATGGAAGACATTTTTGGTTGGCAGTTAGACGGTTGGCGGTTAGCAGTCGGGATGCAGTTATACTCCGAATTCTGGTTTGTCAAAGGGGTTTGGGGCGGAAGTCTCCCGACAGGCCGGCGGGGGCGATAATTGTGCACAAACCTATAGTGCGGAGTATGCGGTGAATGCCAACTGGCAACCTGAGACAGCAAAAAGTAGGTTGAAACTTTGACAATCCTGATTTGCACCAACGAAACAGCCCCGACGGGATTTGGATGCCGGTCGGGGCTATTTTTGAGCATAACCAAACTTTATTTTATCGAAACCGGCGCCCCTGCCCTTGCTGAAAAGCTATGCGCATCGCCAGGGTTTATCAATGAAAATAGATTGTCGGTGACGCCAAAACCTACTGGGCCAAGCTTGAGCGTGAGGTTGAGGCCGAGGTTGTCGTAGCTGTCCGGCTGCTTGAAAGCATAGCTGAGACCTCCATTGAGCTGTTTGATGGGGCTGAAATTGATGCCGACCGCCACTGGGAAAACGGCTCGCCCCGGTAGTTTTCGTTGAAAAACAAGCCGCTCACTGCCCATTTTCATTCAGCTTTTATCGGGCGCTAGGGTAAATTTTGCGGGTAAGCGTGGTGGTGTGTAACTGCCGCTGGTTTCTTCGACCTTGAAAGTTGATTTCAAGGTGTCCAGTGCATCGCCGAAACTGACCGAGTCGCCCGTCAGTGCACCGGAAAAGTCAAGCCCGTCGTACTGGTAGGTTTGGGTGGCTACGTAGTTGGTCACGTTGTCGTCCCAAGTGATTTTGCCAAGGTCGAGCACGCTGGCGGCGAGGTCGAGCTTGCCGAGTTCCACACTGAGGCCAAGGTCAGAAAGCCATGCCGTTGTTCTTGCTAAAAACTTTTGGGCGGTGAGTTTAGCGTAGTCAAAATCAACGTTCACATCTTCAAATTCTTGGTAATCAATCGTATTGGCTGAGTGCAGGATGTAGTCTCCGTTAAGGGTGATTTGGTAAACATCAGGGTCGGTATAGAGGCTGGCGCAGCGTGGTGGTCTTTGTCGGTGGCCGCACCAGCGATGCCACTGAGGAAACGACATTGGCACCAAGCGTCACCGGCCCCAATTTCGTATGCCGCTCCGGCCAAAAGTTCGTGATAACCAGTCAGTTCCACCCCTCGTGACCAAGCTCCACCGTCTCGCCAATGAACTGCGCATTGCCTTGCCAAACCAACTGCGGCAATGTTTTCGGATAATTCAAAAAGGCATTGTACTTCACGGCATGGCCGATAGTCAGGTGCAGGTTTTTTAACTTGAAGCTCAGGCTGAGCGAAGGGATACCAACTCGTTGCGAATGGTGTTCTCCGCATCAAATGACCGATGAGCTTGTCAATGTCCACCACGGTTTGCCTTCTTGCTTCCCAACGATTTGGTTGTAGGTCGGCCCGTCGAAAGCGATTGAACTGTAAATTCCGGGCAGGCCGATGGTGAGTTTGTTGTCCTGCACAAAGGCCGGGTTGGTGCTGTTCGACTGCCAGACATGGGGCGCGAAATGGAGGCCAAGCTCCTGCGCCATCATTTGCGAAGCGAAAAAAGGAGAATAGGTATGAGGTATGAGGTATGAGGTATGAGTGGTTGACGGTCAGCGTTTCGCATTTTTGGAATTGTATTTTTGGTGCAATTTCAATGACATGGTTGTTTAATAAGAGAAGGGGCTTCGAGTGCTTTTGTTCAAACTGCTCAAGCCCCCTTAACTGTGAACTATGAGATATGAGTTAGGAGTGCACTCAAAACTTCGTATCTCATATCAGTTCTAAAGCTCCGCCTGCCCCGCCGCCCGTGGAAATGCAATCACGTCACGGATATTGCTCATGCCTCTGATGAACAACACCATCCGCTCGAAGCCAAGGCCGAAGCCTGCGTGGGGCAGCCCCAATTTGCGAAGCTCAAGATACCAAAGCTCCTCCTCATGGATGCCCTGGGCGTGGATGCGCTCAACAGTTTGCTGTGGCGCTCCTCCCGCTGTGAGCCGCCGATGACCTCGCCGATGTATGGGAACAGGATGTCCATAGCCCGCCACGGTCTCCTTGCCGGGTTCAGTTCGTCGTTTTCCGCATGTAAATGCCTTGATGGACTTCGGGTAATCCCGCACGACAACGGGCTTTTGGAAATGCTTTTCCACGAGGTAGCGCTCGTGCTCACTCTGGAGGTCCTTGCCCCACTGCGTCGAACTTGAACTTGCCTTTTTGTAGGTATTCGAGTTGCGCAGTATGTCCACCGCCTCTGTGTAGGTGATGCGCTCGAGTTGTTATCCCACCATGAAGCGGGAGCATGTCCACGAGGCCCATCGGGCGGCGGTCTTCCTGCTTCATGTTTTTTTCCTCGTCCTTGATGCGCTTGTCGAGGAAGGCTAGGTCGTCGGGGTAGTTGTCGAGGATATGGCGGATGAGGTATTTCACGAAGTCCTCGGCCAGGTCCATGTTGTCAAAGATGTCGTTGAAGGCGACCTCCGGCTCAATCATCCAGAACTCGGCCAAGTGGCGGGTCGTGGTACGATTGCTCGGCCCGAAAGGTGGGGCCGAAAGTGTAGATTTTGCCCAGGGCCATCGCCGCTATCTCGCCCTGCAACTGGCCGGAAACGGTCAGGTTGGTACTTTGCCAAAAAAATCTTCCTTGAAATCAATCTCGCCGGACTCGGTGCGAGGCAGGTTTTCCAGGTCGAGCGTCGTCACCTGGAACATCTCGCCAGCGCCCTCGGCATCGCTGCCCGTGACGATGGGCGTGTGCATGTAGTAGTAGCCCCTATCGTTAAAATACTTGTGAACGGCATAAGCCACGGCGTGGCGAATGCGGAAAACGGCGCTGAAAGTCTGCGTCCTCATGCGGAAATGCGCTTTTTCCCGCAGGTACTCCATCGTCATGTTCTTCGGCTGGAGGTGGTACTCTTCGGGGCTGCACTCGCCGAGCAGTTCGATGCCTTCGGCAGTAAGTTCGACGGACTGGCCTGCGCCCTGCGACTCCACCAACTGGCCAGTGACCGAGATGCAGGCGTGGAACTGAATTTTTTTCAAAAACGCTTCGTCGAATTTTTCAAAATCAACCACCACTTGCAGCGTGTTGAACGAGGAGCCGTCGTAGAGGGCGATGAAGCGGTTGGAGCGAAAGGAGCGCACCCAGCCGGAGACTTTTACGGTGGTGCCGACTTGTGGCTGGCGCAATATTTCAGCGATTTCTGTTCTTTTCATGTTAGTTTGATTCGTAGTAGCCGCCAAACTTGTTTGACTGGCTGTTTATTCAAGCCAGCCAAACAAGTTTGGCGGCTACAATTGGCAAATCGGGGTGCGAAAGTAAGCCAAAAAATGGCGTGAAACGGAGTTCCGTTGCCGGAATTTGAAAAACGTAAGCTTGGCAAACTTGGTTTCAAAACAAAAAAAGCCTCGGCAACACCGAAGCCTTTTTCAAACCTAATTTATGCGAATTAAGAGTTGGAAGTTGCCGAAATGACCTCGGAGGGGTCAAATGTTGGTAGAATTTCATTCGCAAGGTGCGTTTTCGACCTCGGAGAGGTCGTACGTTCGGGGTTTGTGCGACCTCTCCGAGGTCGAAACACCGTTAATACCTATTTTCTACCAATATTTGACCTCTCCGAGGTCGGAGAATTCTGCTTCAACACCTAATTCGCATAATTTTCCAACACCTTGAATATAACGTGAATTCGGAGATTATATAATTGATTACCAGCTATTTAGCCGCAGAGCGGCGACAATATTTGTAGAAATATGCAAAAAATGGGTTCAGCACCAGCGGTGCGAAATCTAATATTTCGCACCGCTGGTGCTGAACCCCTTGTCATTGCTGCATTCTACAAATATTAGCGCCGCTCTGCGGCTTTTAAATCTCCGAACTCACGTTAATACAAGAAAGCGGGGCTTGAACCAGCAGGGTTTTCTATTGCACCTCCAAAATAGGGATGCTTTGTCCCCGAAAGGAAATGGTTTCCCCTGCCTTGCGGCCCGCCAATGCGTCTCCAATGGGCGATGCCAAGGATACTAGATAATACAGTCTCCCTTCCGATTCCAGCTTCCCGGCGCTGATGGCGATGAAGTAGTTTCCCTGCCCAGTCAGTACCAGGCTTCCTTCCCCGATGCCAGGCGGCAAGTCTTCCAATTGAATGCGGTCCAATACCTGTTGGAGCTGCTGCACCTCCGCCAGTTGCAGCGACAGTTTTTCCTGTTCGAGCTGCATCATCGCCCGGCCCGTCTCGTGCTTGTCGCCAGCGCTGCTCTTGGTCTCTTCGTCCAGGGCCTGCCGGACTTCCTCCTGGACACGGGTGACTGTATCTAGGCGTTGGGTGACGTATTGCTGGCAGTGGGCGAGGAGGAGGGGTTTGAGTTGCATGGTGGTAAAATGGACGTGGTTGTTTTCTGCAAAGGTAGTAGGGATTGGGGTTTTATGGATGGTGTTAAGGTCTTGTATCCATTCCTCAATCACTCACCCGCCCGCCCTTTTCCAGCCATTTTACGATGGTGTCAATATCGGCATCGGAGAGCACGCCGCCTTGTGGCATCCTTTTGTTTTGGGGAGAGGCCGGGTCGGCCACCGCCGCCTTGATGCTGGCGGCCCTGCTGGCGATGTCATCGTCGGTTTCGAGCACGACGGGCATCCCATCGGGCAATCCCTTGGAGGGTGCGTGGCAAGTGACTGTGCAATTGGCTGCCACGATGGCCTTCACCTTCGGGAAATACTTGGGCGATGCCTCCTCTTTTTTGCAGGAGAATACGATGGCCATAAAGACCACTGCTGCCAAAATCTTACGATGCTTTTTCATTGTTGATGGTTTGTACCTTCGGGTTGGCTTCTCCTTGAAGCCAGTTGGTGTTATAGACATCGAATGGTTGGGAAAGGTTGGGGGCTGCGGATGGCAAGCGAAGCCCGATGCCTTTGACTGTGAGCTAAGGGGCTTTCTTATAAAAATTGTGAATTCGGTTTGTTGGCCAAATAAGTGGGTGTCGCAGTTTTATAAGATAGCCCTTGCATCGGATAAGCCCGCTGGGCTTGGCGGTTGGGTTAGTTTAGCCCTTTGGACAAACTGCCAGACTTACAGATGCAAGTCCCATAGGGATTAATTGTGCTGACGCTAAACTTGTCATAGCTTTTGGGTTTTATTAGTTCAGACATGCTTGCAACAACCGGAAACATTCAAAACTCAAAATCATGACCGTTAAAGAACTTATTGAACTGCTTGTCCAATATCCGCAACAAGCCCGTGTTGTGGTAGCTGGTTATGAAGGCGGGTACAATGATATATTGAAGCTTAACCCAATTCCGCTACAATTAAATGCCCATGCAGAATGGTGGTATGGCCAACATGAACGCTCAGAAGAAGGTGCCGGGGAGCAAGCTGTTTTCCTAGAAGGGAAGAATGAGGTGGCTACGGATTAGCCTACTTGGCCTACGCACGGCGGGCTGAACCCGCTACCTTGGTGCATATGCAAGCACAACTTGCAACGAGAAGGCCGTTTTTCAATGGACCGACTATGCCTGCGAGGTGAAGTTTCAAAAATTACAACAAAATGGTTCAATAATTGAATTCATTTGTTTGTCTTTTTAGTTAACTTTGCCCCGGCACAAGCTATACCCTGATGAAAAGCAAATCCTTGTTCGAAGAAGCAGTAGAAGAACTTGGCTACAACGCCAGCGGGTCGCTACGTTCAACAAGTGAAGCCGATTTACAGCCTAATTTTGAAGACCTTTCTTCCATCTCCGAATGGCTTTCCCTTGGAAAGGCAAAACGACTCAACGCACATTACGTCTATTTCCGTAGGTTCGATGACCGCCCGTCCCAACCAATAGTTTACATCTACAACTTTGCGGAAGGGATACCTGATGATACCAAACTTGGAGAAGTACAGCGGGACATCTGGTCAAGTGGCGAAGTCCCATGTGCTTTCATCTTTACCAAGGATTCCGTCAGGATAATTAACACGACTTGTCAGCCTACTCAAAATGGAGAAGAGTTAGAGCCTGTTGATTTGATTGGGCTAGCGCATGAAATCAATGATGAAATTCGAAAACGTTTCATTTCTTATCAACTTGACTCAGGCGAGTTTTGGCATGAAGAAGCGAGAAAGTTTGACTCTACTAGGTCTGCGCACAAGACCTTGCTGAAAAAGCTACGTGTTGTAAGAGAAAGATTTCTGGAAGCTAAAGCCCTTCCTGGCAACTTGGTGAATCGCCTACTAATCCAATGTGTCCTAATCCGGTTCTTGGAGGAAAAAAAGGATTTTGACGAACACGGAAACTTACGACAGGTCTTTCCTCCTGATTTTTTTCAAAGAATATCTCAAGCCAACAATTTTCGGGAAGCTCTTGAAAAGGGAACTTTCACCGAGGTATTTAAATATCTTAATGCCAAAGACAGGCTGAATGGGCAGATATTCAAATGGAAAAAAGAAGAGGAGGAACTACTGTTGAAAATCCCAACCCATAACTTGGTTGATTGGTTGTATGAAACATCAAAGGATGAAAACTCCCAATTGGCATTTTGGGATTTGTATTCCTTCCGGTTCTTGCCTGTTGAAGTAATAAGCAGTATTTACGAGGCCCTTTTCACCACAGATAAAAGCGTAAAAGAAGAAGGAATGGTCTATACACCTCCGCATCTTGCTGCATTTTTAGTGGATGAGAGTATGCCGTTAAGCGATTGGAAAGGAAAGACAAACTTTAAAGTCCTTGACCCTTCATGTGGGTCTGGTGTATTCTTGGTGCTAGCTTTCAAAAGATTGGTGCATTGGTGGAGATTGGAAAACGGAGGTAAAGCCCCTCACGTAATAGACCTTATGGGTATTTTGTCGAAGTCCATCATGGGCATAGACAAGGAGCCAAATGCAGTTCTATTGACAAGGTTTAGCTTATGTCTTGCAGTAAGTGACATGCTTACACCGCCAGAGGTTTACGATGATTTACATTTTCCTGAATTGAAAGAGGAATTGGTGGAATCCGATTTCTTCAAATGGTTCGAGGACAATAAGGAAACGGCAGAGTTTGACCTAGTCATCGGTAATCCTCCATTTGTACAAGCCCATAAAGAGCTTCCGAGTTGGAAGGAACTATCCAAAGTTGCTATTCCTCAAAAACAAATAGCCCTGTATTTTTTGAGCGCAGGAATGCATTTGGTTAAAGACAAGGGTTTGCTCTGCGTCTTACTAAAATCTTCTTCCCTGCTTTATACTTCTACTGGCAATATCTTTAGAAAACACTTTTTTGAGAAATACAATGTTCGCCAGATAATTGACTTTACACTTTTAGCTAGAAATCATGTATTATGGGAGGTTGGAGAGCCTGATACAACTGCCATTTTTGTTTCAAAAGAAGCACCAAATATCCAAAAAAGCATTCTCCATTTGGTAGTAAAACGTACGCCTGCCAATAGCTTAAAACGTTATTTTGAGATTGATGCTTATGATTATCATTGGGTGCCCTATGTAGCTGCATTGCAAGATGATTTTGTTTGGAAGTGTAATTTATTGGGAGGTGGAAGAATATATGGCTTGGTAAAAATATTGAAAACCTTTCCAAGACTTCTTGATTTTGTAAATCGGAAAAAATGGAACATAGGGGAGGGTTATAGAAAAATACTGGCGACAAAGTCACCCCAAAACCAGCGAAATTTTTGACTGGAGAACCAACCTTGCCTACTATTTGGCTTAAGGAAGTGGGTATTGAATCATTTGATTTCCCTATTGAAAAGATACATCTTTTTACGCCATTAGAAATGAAAAATTATTTACTCTCCCTCATATTGTAATTAGAGAATTGATAGGTACAAAACAAATCCCAATGGATTTCATAGATTTTCATTCGGGATTTCAGAGAGATGTTGTTGGCATTTCTGCACCTAAAGATGAAATAAATGAATTGATGAATTTATTTGCCTCGTTAAAAGATAATGGTGCATTATACAAGGCCTTTGTTTTAGCCAACAGCCCTCGTTGCTTAATATACAGAAACACTTCTATCAGAGTCAATGATATTTATGACTTACCAGTTATGAATCAATCTTCGAAAAACATGTACACGCTAACTAAAATAGATAACTTGATAATTAGAGACATCAACTCTACAATACAAGATTCAATAAGCAACCCAAACAGTGCTAAAGCATACAAGTCGATATCTTCAAAAAATCTGCTTATCCATCTTGTGAATTATTCCGAGCTTTTCTGCTATTCACTCAATTCAATTTATCAGAAGCATGAAAACAGGTTTCATGCTGTAGATGCAGGAACATTGCACAACAACAACTTCCTTTACGTAGCCTTCCGCTATGACGACAAACCAGATTTTACTTTTTCTGAGGAAAGCGAGGAGCTTCCAATAGCATCAGAAGAAAAACTACAAGAACTACTAACACTTGATAAAGGCTACGCCAAATTCTCCCGCATCCTGAAAATATACAAAAAGGACTATGTCTGTTTCATTAAACCCAACCAACTTCGCTATTGGCTCGATTCAGTCGCACTTCGTGACGCTGATTGGGTACTTGACGATTTGGTGAAAAATGGACATTAATTCTTGGCTGCCAATGACTTGTGACCAAAATAGCCAAAGTGGAAACACTGCATTTTCGCTCCTTGAAAAAGGAGTGATGATTAGGCTATTATTGAAATCAGTTGAAGACTGTTTGCTTACTTTGAAAAGTGATATGATTTCAATGTTTCCAGAACTAGCCAATCATAGTGATACAATCATTGAACGATTTTACGACGGAGAACTTTCCCACTTATGCCAAATAGCAATCGCCAAATCACCTATTGCAGGCTTAGTTACTTTTCATGATGAAAATGCTCGACCAATCAATTTGCTAAAAAGAAAACAAAAAAAGGGGCTAGACAGGCAAGTTGATTTGGGTATTCGCTTGAATTATGCAAGGGATAGAATTTTGGTAATTGAGGGTAAACGTCTTCATAGCAAAGGTGATAATCAATATGTTTCTGGAAACACAGGGGGCATTTGCCGATTCAAGCGGGAGCAACATGGTGAAGAACTTGAAAAAGCCTGCATAGTGGGATTTATGGAAACTGAAGATTTCTCATTTTGGCATCGCACCATCAATCATTGGATTGGAGATGAACGAACCAAATCTCCTGATTTAAAATGGAATGACGAAGAGTTTCTTGCTAAACTTGAAGTTGAAGGAAATATTTTGCTAAAAGCTATTCAAACCATGCTAGGCTTACCAAATCGCCAATTGAACTTGTCCATTTTTGGGTTAATGTAAATTAAGGTCTTTAAAAATGGATATAAACAGAATCCCTCCCGGCACTACCCCTACCACTTGCACCGCATTTCTAATATCGTTCTCTGGACGGCTTATCACCTGACCCAAATCCCCATTATCCCGACCCAAATCCAAAATACACGCATCCAAATGGGTTGTGCGTGGTTCCAAATTGAAAATATCAGCGCCTCGAAAAAGGCTGCATGCTTCCCTTTGAACCTTCCTAAAAAAAAACCTTACAGATTTCGAGACAGTTTTTAAAAAGTGATTTACATGCAATCGGCGTAATACTGGACGAATATAGCGCCTGGTTTTCTTATCGCTGCGGCTGCCTTCGTTTTTGTTCGTTGTTCCTAATCCTGCCTGTCACTTGGTGGCGTTTTACTGTTCCGGTTGACGGCCCACGCCCTTGTTCCATTAAATGCCTTGTGCCGCTGCAGGCTGTCCCTGCTTTGGGCTGGCACGTGCGGTGCTTGTCCCTAAAACGGGCAATGAATTCGAAGTGCAGCAACTACAAGACCCAACCTCCGGCAAATGCCAAAGACTGGGTCTTTTTCCATCATAATTTTCCAATACCTATTTCATTCAGTTCGCCAGTGTGCAGTTTGCAGTCAGTGCCGTTGAAGCAGCCCCTGACTGCCAACTGTCGAACTGTCAACTTTCAGTTCGCCCGATGGTTGCACTCCAGGTAAGCCATGGCGCCCGGGTTCTGCATCATCGTGTAAAGCATTTCCTTGGCCCTGAACAGTTGGGCCTTCACCGTGCCGAGCGGAATTTCCAGTTCGGAGGCGATTTCCTCGTAGCTCAGTTCCTCGTAGTAGCGCAGCTCGATCATGAGGCGGTACTTGTTGCTGAGTTGTCCGAGCACGGAGCGCACCATCTGGAGGCGCTGCTGGCGGATGAACTCCTCTTCCGGGTTGCGGGCGTAGTTGCGGATGGTACCGGTGAAGTCCTTGTCCCCGTTGGCCTCCATGGGCTGGTCAATGGACAGGAAGTGCAGGCGTTTTTTCCGGATGTGGTCAATGCAGTTGTTCACGGCAATCTTGAAAAGCCACGTGGAAAACGCATAGTGCGGTGCATAGGTCCCAAGCTTGTTGAAGGCTTTGCCAAATGCTTCGAGGGTCAGGTCTTCCGCATCGTCGTGGTTGCGCACCATCTTGAAGAGGTGGTTGTACACGCTGGTACGGTAACGTTCTAGGAGTGTGGAGTAGGCTTTCTGGTTGCCGTTGATGGCTGCATTGACCAACTGGTAGTCTTCGGATGCCTTGGGCGAAAGCCTTGTTGCTGTTGCTGTGACTGGGTGCTTCGTAAGTGTTAATTCCATCGCTGGGTGTCGTCGTTGTTCATGAGAACTGACGGTGCGAACACGAGATAGTAAAGTATCAGCAAGCAATCAAGAACCGGGATCCAAAGTCGCAACGAACGGTGCTGCAACTTGTCCAAAATAACGCTGCCTATAGCCAGTACTACACCCATTCTCACCGCATATCCCAATAGAGCAAACATTATGCTAATTTTGAATATCAGTAATGCGCCTCCCAAAAAATAGTGTAGTAAGTGGCTCACAGTCAGCAAACTAAGAATAAATTTATCCTTAAATTTATATTCGGTACCTGTCGAAAAATGCCTTGTCTTTTGGCGGAAGTATGCCCGCCAGGTTGTTTTGGGCTTAGAGTAAACGAACGTGCGAGGATTGAGCCGGATGCCGACCTTACCACGTCTTGCCACCGCATTGACGAACAAGTCGTCGTCGCCGGAGGCAAGGTGCTCGTGACTGCGGAAGCCGCCGATACTATCGTAAAGCTCCCTTCGGTAAGCCAGGTTCCGACCGACCCCCATGTAGGGATGCCCGGCCAGTGCGAAAGGACAAGTACTGCATGGCAGTGTAACAAGCCTCGTACCTGACAAATTTGTTCAGGGGACCAGGAGCTTCGTCATAAGGCGCCACGCCTAGCACGATGTGGGTGTCCTCGTCCATGCCAGCTACCATTCCCTGAACCCAATCGGGGCTAGCTGGCACACAGTCGGCATCCGTAAGTAAAAGAACTTGGTGTTTGGCCTGCTCAATCCCTTTCGCAAGGGCGAATTTTTTTCCTGCTCTTTCATCATCACAAACCACAATGCGTAAGTGGCTGAACTTGCGCTGCAAAGATGATAATACATTTAAAGAATTATCAGATGATTTATGGAGCACTAGTAAAATCTCGAGGGAACGGTAGGTTTGATTTAGGATACGGTCAAGGTGCCTCTCCAAATTGGCCTCCTCGTTGCGTGCGCAGATGATGATGGAGACGGGTGGGAAGGAATTGACGATTGACGATTGACGATTGACGATTGTGGGGTACCGGGAATTTCCTCGACAGGATGCCGGGCCAGTTTTCCGAAGAAAAAAAGCCAGAAGTAAAGTTGCACCGCCGTGGCGGCCAAGAAGCCGTACAATAGAATGGTTTCGAGCATGGCCGGTCAAGTGGCGGTTTTGGTGCCAATCCGGCAAAGTTAGTCAAACGCATTTGTCGGGAAGGGGTTTCAACGAAACAGGAGAACTCGTACATTTGTCGGCCCCAGCTCGAAAGACCTTTAAACGACCTGATTTTATGACAAAAAATGACTTTTTGAAAAAGTGGCCCAACAGCTTGAAGGCGAGGGCTTTACAATCGTGAAAAAGACGAGTCCCGGCCTTGGGGCGGTTTTTTTTGTCATAGATGAGGCGCAGGCGCCCTGATTCATCGAGACCTACTTCCCCGGTGTGCCGCTCTCCGATTTTGAGGGGTTTGAGAAATTAAGCCCGAAATTCCTGGTAGTTGCACCCGGCAAGCGCCTTTCTTGGCAGTACCACCACCGCCGCTCCGAAATCTGGCGGCTGATAGAAGGCGTGGCAGGTGTGGCCACCAGTTCCACCGACGAGCAGGGCGATGTGCAGATCCTCGCCATCGGCGACCTCGTGCGCAGCGAATGTGGCGACCGCCACCGCCTCGTCGGCTTGGATGGTTGGGGCGTTCTCGCCGAAATCTGGCAGCACACCGACCCCGATCACCCTTCAGACGAGGACGACATCGTGCGGGTGCAGGATGATTTTGGGAGGTGATTGCTGAATTGTGGAATTGCTTTATTGTTGGATTGTTACCCGCATCACGACAACAATTCAGCAATAAAGCAATTCAACAATCAAATCACTCCTTCACTTTCGTATCCATCACAATCGTCACCGGCCCGTCGTTGAGCAGTGCTACTTTCATATCGGCACCGAACTCGCCCGTCATCACCTCCAGCCCCGACGTTTCCCGAAGGGACTCCACAAATTTTTCGTACAACGGAATGGCCACTTCCGGCCTTGCTGCCCGGATGAACGAAGGGCGATTGCCCTTCTTCGTACTGGCATGTAGCGTAAACTGGCTGACCACGATGACTTGCCCGCCGATGTCCTGCACGGACAGGTTCATCAGCCCGTTTTCGTCACCGAAAATTCGTAGTTGCGCAATTTTCTTGGTGAGCCACTCGATGTCTTCCA
This sequence comes from Saprospiraceae bacterium, assembly GCA_016719855.1. Classification (GTDB taxonomy): domain Bacteria; phylum Bacteroidota; class Bacteroidia; order Chitinophagales; family Saprospiraceae; genus UBA6168. The sequence goes on from JADJYH010000073.1 coordinate 14,993, forward strand.
TCCCGCCTGCCTGTCCGGTAGGCAGGTCGGCATCCTCCACGCCGAGCAGGATGAGCAGGCCGGGGCCGATTTGCGACTTGACAACGCCCTCAATGGTGACGGAAGCTTGGAAACCCGTTGGATGACTGCGCATAATTGAAAAGGAAGGTTTGTTTATTTTGCTGCAATCATAAGCAATGTGTTGGGTAGTTTACTGTTTTTCAGTTCTTCATTTCTAAAAAGCCGCCGTCCCAAATCCTGCAAACTCCCAACTTCCTTTCGTAGTTTTGCGCCTCAACCCGCAGCCGCTGGCAATAAAAAGTAGCGGCCTGTCGGCAAACATTCATCACCACGATGTCCAACATCACCCCGCAACGACTAAGAGAAATGAGGCTTCCGGTCTATCACCGCATCATCCGTTGGATGTGGCGGTTGGTGGCTTTGGGCATTGGCGGCATCTTGCTGTCGCTGCTGCTGCTCTCCTTCTCCGACCTGCCCGACACGGAGGAACTCGAAAACCCAAAGAGCGAACTAGCCTCCGAAATAATCGCCGACGACGGTTCCGTGCTTGGCCGCTATTTCATCGAAAACCGAGTACCAGTGGATTTCAGCGAGCTGTCCCCGTTCGTGGAGCAGGCACTGGTGGCCACCGAGGACGAACGCTACTACAGCCACTCCGGCATTGACTTCCGGGCGCTGGGCAGGTCTTTCGTCAAGACTTTCATGTTGGGCGACAAGAGCAGTGGTGGTGCCAGCACCATCACGCAGCAGTTGGCCAAACTGCTTTTTACAGGCCAAAAAGCGAACAGCTTCATCGGGCGGATACCGCAAAAACTCAAGGAGTGGATCATTGCCGTGCGCCTTGAAAGCAAGTACACCAAGGAGGAAATCATGGCGATGTACCTCAACAAGTTCGACTTCCTCTACGATAGCTACGGCATCAAATCGGCCTCCGAGACCTACTTCGGCAAGGGCCAGGACTCGCTCAACATCCAAGAGGCGGCCATGTTGGTGGGCATGTTGAAGAACCCATCGCTTTTCAACCCAAAAAGAAAACTGGAAAAAGCCACGCAGCGCCGCTCGGTAGTGCTCGACCAGATGCGCAAGAACGGCATCTTGAGTCAGGAGGAGTACGACTCGCTGAAAGTACTGCCCGTTGACCTCTCCAGGTTCCGCCGCAAGACGCACACGCAGGGCCTCGCCACCTACTTCCGTTCCTCGCTTGCCGAGGAGCTGATGAAGGTCATACTGATCAGCGAAGATGCCCGCAAGAAGCCCGACGGCTCGCCCTACAACATCTGGAAGGATGGCCTGAAAATATACACCACCATTGACCCAATCATACAGCAACACGCCGAAGAGGCGATGGTGGCGCACATGGCCAAGGTGCAAAAAAACTTCTGGAACCTCTGGAACAAGCGCATTAAAAAGTCTCCTTGGGACTACAAGGATGACAAAACCACGGACGCCGAGATGGCTTATCGCAAGCGCAAGCTCGCTCAACTGGTACGCTACTCTGACCGCTACATCGCCATGCGCGACCAAGCCATTGGTTCGTTGGAGGCAGACCTCGAAACGGACGTGGACGGTCTGCGCCTCGGCGACGCCGCCATCGAAAAAATGTTGAAAGAAAAAGACCTGAGCGGCCCTCAGCGGGAAGCCATGCAGTCGGAAAAATGGAACGAGCTGAAGCGCAAATGGCAGGCATTTCAGCAAAAAGTAGAGCTGGAGTTCAACAAAAAAGTGAAAATGACCGTGTTCGATTACAATCCAGCCATGGAGAAGGACACCGTCATGTCACCGCTCGATTCGTTGAAGTACCACCACATGTTCCTACAGTTTGGCTCGCTGACCATTGACCCAAAAACCGGCCACGTAAAGTCTTGGATAGGCGGCATCAACCACAAATACTTCGCCTACGACCATACCCGCTCCAACCGGCAGGTGGGTTCTACGTTCAAACCGTTCATTTATGCCACGGCAATCCAGTTGCAGGGCGTATCACCTTGCATGGAGGTGGACGACGTGCCCCGCACCATCTCCGCTGGCACTGGCAACTTCCAACTCCTCAAGGACTGGACGCCCCGGAATTCCGATGGCAAGTACAGCTACCGCAAAATGCGCCTTCGCACCGCCTTGCAGAAGTCCGTCAACTCGGTTTCAGTCTTCCTCATGCAGCAAATGGGCAGCACCGAGCCGGTCATCGAACTGCTGGACAACATGGGCGTTGACACCAAAAAAATACCGAAACAGCCATCCATTTGCCTCGGCGCTGCCGACATGAGTGTGATGGACATGACCGGGGCATACACGACCTTTGCCAACAATGGCTACCATAGCAAACCTATATACATCACTAGGATTGAGGACAAAAATGGCCGCACCATCTACGGACAAGAGCAGAAGGACAACCAAGCGCTCCAAGAAGAACCTAACTACGTGATGGTGGAAATGCTGAAATACGCCAGTGGCGGCATGGGCCTGAGCAGTGAAATAGGCGGCAAGACGGGTACCACCAACGACTACGTGGACGGATGGTTCATGGGCGTGACGCCGAGCCTCGTGGTGGGAACCTGGGTCGGTGGCGAAGACCGCTGGATTCGTTTCCTCTCGCTGGCCGAGGGGCAGGGCAGCAAGATGGCAAAGCCGTTTTGCAAGGAGCTTATCACTAAACTGGAAAAAGACCCAAAAGCCATTGGCTACGACGCCAAAGCCCGTTTCCTGCGACCCGGCGGCGACCTCAGTATCGGCCTCGACTGCAGCGACTACGACAACCGTGGCTCCGATGACGAAGGCTCCGGCGCAGGGGACGATGGTGGTACTGCCCCAGCGGGTGGGGACGATTTTTACGAAGACCCCTTCGGCACCGGCAAGGTGATGAAACGGGATACCTCGACGAAGAAAAAAAGCACGGACGATGGATGCAACGGTGGCGGACTTTAACATTTATCCGTCCTGAAAGAGGCTTTGTGAAAAGGGGGATTGGGGGCGTTCCGCCCCCAAAAAGCGCTCTCCCCCAACGAGCCGCCAAAGGCGGCGAGGAGGGGCAAAAGCCAAATTGCACAAAATCTAATGACGCTGATCATAAACTCAAGTTGGTCGCTAATTTTTTGTTTGAGACAAGTAATCAAAACTCAATGAGCAAATATTTAACCTTACTAATTGTTTGTATCGGCCTTTTCACGCAGTGCGTACCGCCGTCGGAGGAGGAAGGCGATGGGCGTACACTCGACTTTACGAACCCGACCTACCAAGCCGTTTATGACCTGAAAGACCGGAGCCAAACAGACAGCCTGCTCCAATACTTCAAGAGCAAGGATGCTACGCTGCGCTACATGGCCGTCCTTGCATTTGCCTCCATCAAGGACAATGCTGCCATTGACAGCCTAGCCTACATGCTGGGCGACCCGGAAGAAGAGGTGCGCATCGCCGCTGCCTATGCACTAGGTCAGATTGGCGACTCAAGGGCCGAACCGTTGCTGCTCGAAGCCTTCAACCGGGAGGATACGGTCGGCATTTCGAAGAACATCAACGCCGCCATCATGGAGGCCATCGGCAAATGCGGCACAAAAAAAATGCTCCAAGCACTGGCCACCATTAGCACCTATCGGCTTACCGACACTACCCTGCTGGAGGGCCAAGCCTGGGGCATCTACCGCTTCGGCTTGCGGGACACCGTATCAGCGGAAGGCACGGCGAGAATGATGGACTTTGCCACCAGCGCCAAGTATCCGAACAGTGCGCGCTTCATTGCTGCCAATTACCTTTCGAGGGTAAAGAAAGTTGAATTTGAAAATGGCGACAGCCTGTTAGCACCAGCATTGGCCAGGGAAGAGGACTACCGCATCCGCATGTGCCAAGCCATTGCCCTCGGCAAAACAAAAACGGAACGGGCCGCCGATGGCCTGCTTTTACAGTACAATGTGGAGCGGGATTACCGCGTGAAGTGCAACATCTTGCGGGCACTCGGCAATTTTGATTATGAAAAAGTAAAGACCACCATCTACAATTCCCTCTCCGACCCAAATCTTCCAGTGGCCATCACGGCTGCCGAGTTTTTTGTGGACCACGGCATGGCGACAGACGCAAACACTTATTGGGAAATAGCCAAACAGCCGGGCCGAAAGTGGCAGGTAGCCATGACCATGTACGCTGCCGCCTCCAAGTACCTGCCCTACGGATTTGAGGAGACGCGGAAGTACCTGAACTGGGAAATCAAGCGCCGATTCGAAAACGCCAACTCGCCCTACGAGAAGGCCGCCGCCCTTAAAGCCCTTGGACAATATGGCTGGAACTACCGGTATATCCGCGACGCTGCCTATCCTTCCGAGTTTGTGGTGGTGCGCACAGCCGCCGTGGATGCCCTCGCCAACATTGCCAGAATGCCCAATTTCAGCTCGTTCTTCGGGGGTGGAATTACAGCTAGGCGGGAGATTGCCGAGTGTTTCCAAGACGCCATCAACACTGGTGATGTGGGCATGATGGCCGTGGCCGCTGAGGTGCTTCGAGACTCAACGGCCAAGTTCAAGACCGTTTTCGACAGTGTGTCCGTGCTTGAAAATGCACTGAAAAAACTGCGCCTCCCACAGGAAATAGAGACCTACATCGAGGTGAAAAAGACGCTCGATTATTTCAAGGGAGAGAGCAGCGTAGCTACAAAACCTAAGTTTACCCATAAAATTGACTGGAAAATAATCTCAGACCTCAAGCCTGGTTCCACGGTAGTCATCAAAACCAAAAAAGGCAACATCACCCTTGACCTACTGCACGAGCAAGCGCCCGGCACAGTGTCAAACTTCTTGGAGTTGATCAAGGACAAATACTACAACGGCAAAAACTTCCACCGAGTGGTACCCAACTTTGTGGCACAAGGTGGCTGCACCCGTGGCGACGGCTACGGCGGCCCCAACTACGCCATCCGCTCCGAACTGCCTTACCTCCACTACGACAATGAGGGCTATGTAGGCATGGCCTCGGCTGGCAACAACACCGAGTCGGCGCAGTTCTTCATCACCCACAGCCCCACGCCCCACCTCGACGGCAAATTCACCATTTTCGCCAAAGTAGTGGACGGCATGGACGTGGCACACAAAATCGAAATTGGCGACGTGATAGAAGAAATGACGCTCGTGGAGCCGAAAGGGTAGTTGGAGCAGCTATCATGTCGGTCGAATACCTACTGTTAAATCAATACACGTCAAATGGACATAGAACAAATCAGGCAGCATTACTTCAAGATGGACAACGCAAGGTTAGAGCATATTGCCAAGTTTGAGATGGCAAATGTACAGCCTGAAGTGCGGCCTATCATAATGGCAGAAATCCAGCGACGTGGAATGGATAAGAATTTATTTTCAGGTATAGAGGCACAAACGAAACAACTGACCAATGCAGATATCGAGGAGGCGCTCAAAGGTAAAGGGACTAAATTGCCCTCTATGTGGGCAAGTAAGTACCGGGTTAGAGGGTGGTATCGTCAGGAAGGTGAGGAGCTTTGTACTTTTTACGGTTTACGAAGAAAAGCCAATCATTGTTTGTTCTACTTGTTTGACAGCCGCTCGAAAAAGCCACCTTGTAAAGAACTGCTTATTGGGTTGGTGGGGCTTTCCGTGGGGTTTGCTTTATCGGACACCACAAGCTATCATCAAACATTTTTTGGACAATGGGAAATTGGCGCAAATCAGCGAGGCAGTGCTGTTGGACTTCGTTGCAAATAATATCGGTGAACTGCATACGAACTGGGACAACCCGGAACGGTTAGTTCAGTTCATTCGACACCAAAACAGTGTGCAAAAATAATAATTGAAGCCTGTAGCCAATTGCACAACCTCGAAACCTAAAACCCAAAACCATCCATACCTTTACCATTTAACAAATCAAAATAAAATGAAAAACACACCACTAACAGAAAAGCACATTGCCCTCGGGGCAAAAATGGCTGAGTTCGCTGGCTACAACATGCCCATTTCCTACGCTGGCATCCGGGAAGAGCACGAGTGCGTGCGCACCGCCGTCGGCGTGTTCGACGTATCGCACATGGGCGAGTTCATCGTGCGGGGCAAACAGGCCCTCGACCTCGTACAAAAGTGACCTCCAACGATGCCTCCAAGCTCGAAATCGGAGACGTGCAATACTCCTGCCTGCCCAACCTCCAAGGCGGCATCGTGGACGACCTGCTCGTGTACCGCCTGCCCGAAGACATGTGCGCCGAGGGCGAACAAGCCTTCATGCTAGTCGTCAACGCCAGCAACATCGAAAAGGACTGGAACTGGATTTCGAAGCACAACAACTTCGAGGCCCGAATGGTCAACATCTCCGACGAGACCGGCCTCCTCGCCGTGCAAGGCCCCAAGGCCGCCGTGGCACTGCAACCACTAACGGACATTGACCTCCACGGCATGAAATACTATAATTTTGCCAAGGGTAAATTTGCGGGCATTGACAACGTATTGGTGAGCGCCACGGGCTACACTGGCTCCGGCGGCTTGAGATTTATGTAAAAACGAAGACTTGGCCCACCTCTGGGACGCCGTTTTCGCTGCTGGCGCAAACTTCGGCATCAAACCCATCGGCTTGGGAGCAAGGGATACGCTCCGCCTCGAAATGGGCTTTGCGCTTTATGGCAACGATCTTGACGACACCACTTCTCCACTGGAGGCTGGTCTCGGCTGGATCACCAAGCTGAACAAGGGCGACTTCAATGACAGCGATTTTCTCAAAAGCAAAAAGAAGCTGGCCTCAGCCGCAAGCTCGTCGCCTTCGAGGTGCTCGACCGCCGGGTGCCCCGCCACGACTATCCCATCGAGGACCTGGCTGGCAACACCATCGGCAAGGTGACCTCCGGTACGCAGTCGCCTTCCCTCGACAAGCCCATCGGCATGGGTTACGTGACCTCGGCCTTTGCGAAGGAAGGCACGGAAATTCAGGTAGTGGCTGGCGGGAAACGGCTGGCGACGAAGGTTGTGAAGCTGCCTTTTTACAAAGGCTAATTTTCTAAAATAAAACAGCCCTGTTAGAGTTCGGAAACTCTAACAGGGCTGTTTTATTTTAGAAAATTAGCCACCAACCCATGAAAATGGTGTACCCCCTTTTCCATCGTCGGTGAAAAGCGGCCCTGTTGGTAGAACCTCGACTGGATGCCCCGCTGCACCGATTCTACCACGGCCTCGTCTTCGAGTTCTGTTTTTTCCAATTGATTTACGCTGCGGTTAAATGGCTGACCTTCAAAGCGGTAGCTGCGGAAACGCACCCTCGTGCGCTCGTGGCTGAGCGGCTCGATGATGTTGAGCGAGAGGCCCCACGGGTAAAAATTGAGCATCAAATTCGGGAAAAGCCAAAAGTACCAAGCATAGATTTTTTTGCCAAAATCGGGTTGGCCGGGCGGCAAGTCGAAGTGTGGTTGTCCCTCGTCTGCGATGCCGATTTGGAGGTTGCAGTAGCGGAAAAGCTCATAGTCGTACTGCTTAAAATCCAGCGCCTCGTTCAGCGCCGGATGGACAAACGGGATATGGAACCCCTCCAGGAAATTGTCGCAGTAAAGCGCCCAATTGGCCTGCACGTGGTAGTCCTGCGTACCCTCCGGGTCAAAGCGCAGCGTGTCCATAGGCAGGAAGTCAATGCGCTCCCGAATGGGCCGGGTAGCCTCCTCAAAATCGAAAGCGGGCTTGAGCGACACGAAGACCATGCCCAGCCACTCCTGAACGGGCACTTGCGTCAGGTCATCGGCAGGGGTTGGGAAGTCCTCGGCCTGCCCAAACTCCGGCATGGACTTGAACGAACCATCCAACCGGAAGCAGCGACCGTGATAGCAACAGCGCAGCATCAAACCTGCATTTCCCGGCTGCTCCACGATGACCTTTCCCCGGTGGGTACAGACATTGGAGAGGCAACGCAGTACACCCTCCCGGTCTCGCACCAGGACCAGCGGCTCGTCGAGCACGCCTTCCAGCAACGTAAACGGGTACGCGTCGCCGGGGTTTTCCACCACATCGGCATCGGCCACGTAGAGCCACGAAGCGGCGAAGATTTTTTCTTTTACTTCTTCGAAAATGGTCTTGTCACGGTAAAAATACCCCGGCAAAGTGGAAGCCCAGCGGATATCTTTATCAATTTGCATGTTGGTGTATTTGAAAGTTTTCGAGGTAAAGTTAGCAGTAGCAATGCTTGTTTTCTCGGTATTATTTCTTGTTTTCCCTTGTAATAAATGGATAACTTTGCCTAACACGAAAACATAGCCTGCCACTCACCTTGATTCCCTGTTTTTCTACATCATTTTTAATCAAACCATTTGTTGCCATGAAAAACATTCTAATAATCTGCACTTTTCTAATTTCTACAGTCGTCAGCCTCAAGGCTCAAGACGTCTGCGAATCCGGCTACCTCGCCTTCCGGCAGGGCGTTAGTTTTGAACTGACCAACTATGACAAGAAAGGAAAAGTCACCAGCCTTCAGCATCAAAAAGTCAACAGCGTGGAAGCCGTTGCTGATGGTTTCAAGGCAGGGGTAAGTATCGTTGTGTCCAACGAAAAAGGAAAATCGGTATCAGAAGGCAACTACAACGTCGAATGCCGAAACGGCGTGCTCTTCATGGACATGTCCAGCATGCTCGACCCCGCACCATGGAGGGTTTCAAGGACATGGAAGTGGAGATGTCCGGAACGGCACTAGAATTTCCGGCCAAACTCATCCCGGCCAAACACTCCCCGACGGCTCCATCAACATCAAGGCCATGACTGGCGGCATCACCCTGATGAACGTGAGGCATGAACATTACCAACCGCAAAGGTGGAAGCAGCAGAAGTGGTGACGACGCCCCGCTGGCACTTTCGAGTGCGTGAAAATGAGTCAGGAAAGC
>JADJYH010000074.1 GCA_016719855.1 Saprospiraceae bacterium
CATCGTGGAAATCGTGAACTCTTTCCTCGATCCTATTGGCCTTTACATGTGCAGGGCAATGGGTCTGCCATCAAACAAAGGTAGTGCCAGCGTTATTCAACGGCGTGGTCATCGCCATTGACTTCCTGGCGAAGTTGGTTGATTGGGCATTTTGGGACAAGCTGCAGCGGGCATCAAAAAGCCAAAAAAACCGGTGCATGGTGCGATTGACTGGATACTGAAAAAGGCAGACCAGCCGTGAAGAAGATACAAAAGGCGATTGCGAAGGGGGCGAGAAGGCGTAAAGAGGGGAGTGAATAAGGTGAAGGAGAAAGGGAAGGAAACCATTCGCAAAATATTTGAGTGGTGGAAAATCAGGCAAGGAAGCTTAAGACCAAAACGGGGCATCGTATAATATTTATTTCCCAAAGGGAAGAATGATAGTTCGAATTAACACCGCCAGCAATCCAATGGGCTGAGCAAAAATCAAAGAAAGGCTTTGACTGAAACCAACCCACAGAGCAAGGCCGCATTGAATGAGGCATTGAGGCTAAAGAATGAGTTAAGCAAATACATCAGAGATGAGGAAAAAGTCAGAAAGCAGACCCAAATAGGAATACTAAACAGTTTAAGAAAGAAATTGAGAGTAGGCTGAAAGCAATTACAGACCAGTTAAAGATGGCAAATTTGGAAGATAGTGAATTACGCCTTCCAACGTCAGTTATTCAATGCTAGGAAACAGGGCATTTAGTGTAAAAGCAGGGCCACTTTCAAAACTGCCCGGCAATACGAGGAAGTGTTCCAAGGGAAAAACCCAGAGGGCTGGAGCGTAGTCCAGGCGATGCCGGACGCAGAAAAAAACAGATGGGTTAAACTGCATTTGTTGAACCATAACCTTCATGGGCCGGGTAAAAAATGGAACCTTACGCCAGGCACGAAAGAGATTAATGCCCAAATGGAAAAGGAGGTGGAGAGCAAGGCAAAAGAGGCGGTCGAAGCTGGAAAGGTCGTATTTTACGAAGTGCAGGTAAACTATCATGACATAAAAGGGCAAGAAGCATTTCCACGGGAGATTGGGTCAAATTCACGATGGAAACAAAGGAACGGATTTTGAAAAGCTAGAAGCACCGTATAAGCCAGTTTTATCGCCTTACCCGCCACGCACTCTGACCAAACCAATACTAAATGAGTCATCAGGAGCAAGGTTGGCAGAGGTTGTAACCACTGTGCCAACTGATGTTTGGGGAGAAATAGTGAAAATCCGCAGAAATGCTCCTGCCTTCAGGAAAAAGGGAAAGATGTGGGAATAACCACTTTTCGAGCGACCAAGTTTGTAAATTCAAATGATTTTCACAGCCTGATGTCGGTTCAGGCTATTCAGGAAGGCAAAGAAAGAGGATATTATAACACGCATATTGGTAAAATTGCCAAAGCAGGAAAGAACAAACAAATCATTTTGTTTGAGCGATAAGTAATCTGTTAGATTTATTCCGTAGGAACGACATCTGTAGCATTTTGTCATACCTACCGCTTTCCGTTCCGTAGGAACGGCATTTTATGCATCTAAGATACCGTTCCTACGGAACGGAAACCAATGGGTTTGGCCGTTCCTACAAAGATGTCGTTCCTACGGAACGGGGAGTCAATTTTGAGTTAATTATTGTCACTTAAAATTAACTTGCCTATGCCAAGCTGCCTTAAATGCAAAGCCAAAAAAATGGCCACGACTTCAAAGCAGGGTGGATTTGATATTGCGCAGCCCTTTTTTAGGACAGGTGTTGCCACTAATAAAATGGGAATACCTAACAGGGGCAAACATCCAGCCCATAAAGCCACCAACTTTGGCAACGTCGCTCCCGTGCAACTCCGTGGCCGCACCGACGCCGATTACAGCAACAACCGTTGGGCTTTGGTGAACGAAGGCGGTAGGCAGGGCAGTGGGTGCGAAGGCTGCACAGGGCGCCAATATGTTGGTTATTCTGCCTGTCAACGGCAGCGCATACAGGATGCCATCACGAATGTACTGCCCCGCACGAACAGCAGCATGTAGCAGCCTTCAGGACTTATAACGGGAGTGTGGACTGCCCATAACGATGGTAGGCTGCAGGAGCAGTTTGCAGGATAGGGTGGCCGCCGTGCCGACGAAATACACCGTGGCGTGGAAGGGCCTAGGAGGGCCAGCGCACAAGCTGCCAGCGATGCGCTTGACCCGTCGGTTGTAAATGTTGACCTCAATTGCACATGATTACTACCTCACCTAATTCCTCATCCGTTAAAGACAATGGCAATGCCGCAAACTCAGTTTGCCCTTGATTATTTATTGCAAGTAATCAAAGTCCGCCTCGGCTTTCGGTTTGAAAATCAGACGATAAAAAGAAGTGGTTGAGCTGCCAGCCTTGGGCTTTTTAACGACAACTCCTACTTCGCCAATTCTATTGACCAGTTTAAGCCCAGCTTTGAGGAATATATTATCCTGCTATTGGGACTTAGTCCTCATATTAACTGGTTTTTTGCAGGCGTCATCGCAGGGTTCCTCCCAACGGCGGTGACCTCCCCCGGAATTCGGCGGCGTAAAAAAAAGGCCAAAACCTCTGGGACATCCTGCCCACCGGCGAAACCGCCCTGTTCATCCTCGCTGCCGACGACCTCGAAAAGCGCCTAGAAGTGCAGCAGCTTTTCAGCACCGACCACAGGTTTTACCAAAAAAACATCCTCCAATTGGAGGCCGTGCCGCCCGGCGAGCCAGTCATGAGCGGTCGCATCGTCCTCGATCCAGAGGTGGTGGAGATGCTGACGCTGGGCAAGGTGAACAAGCCCCGGTTCAGCACCGACTTCCCGGCGGAGTACATCCAAACGGGCATGGAATGGGACGACCTCGTGCTGTCCACCGGCACACTCCGCCAAATCCGGGAAATCGAAAGCTGGGCGCCATCACCACTTTTCAAAGACTGGGGCATGGACCGTCGCATGAAACCGGGCTACCGGGTACTCTTCCACGGCCCGCCCGGCACTGGCAAGACGTTGACGGCCACGCTGCTCGGCAAGTCCACCAATCGTGACGTCTTCAAGATTGACCTTTCGATGGTGGTATCAAAGTACATCGGGGAGACCGAAAAAAACCTTGCCCGGCTTTTCGACAAAGCGCAAAACAAGGACTGGATTCTCTTTCTTTGACGAAGCTGATGCCCTCTTTGGCAAGCGCACAGGCATTCGGGACGCCCACGACAAATACGCCAACCAGGAGGTGAGCTACCTCTCGGCGCATCGAAACGTACCCGGGATCGATAATTTTAGCTTCAATTTCAAAAGCAACATAGATGACGCCTTCCTGCGCCGCTTCAAGCCGATGATTTTTTCCCGATACCAAAGCCGGAGGGAGCGGCAAGCACTTTGGGAGAAAGCTTTCCCCAGCAACATCAAATTGGACCCGAAGATTGAATGGGCAAACTTGTCCCGGCAATTTGAGCTAACAGGCGCCAGCATTATGAACATTGTCCAGTATTGCTGCATCACGGCTTTGGAGCAAGGCGAGACACAATTTCACTCGAAAATTTGTTGAACGGGATACGGAATGAACAGGTGAAAGAAGGGAAAATTGTTTGAGTTTGCAGTTGGTTTTTATGTTTGCAGTTCGACAGTTGGCAGTTGGCAGTCAGTTAGCAGTTGTTTAGTCAGTGCCGAATTGAACGGGAAGAGACTTTGACTGCTAAGACTGCACCCTGACTGCCAACTGTCGAACTGCAAACTGTTTAGAATGCTCTTGCCTTTTTTCAACAAAAACGAAACCGAAGCTGGCTGCGACGAAGCAGGCCGGGGCTGCCTCGCTGGCCCTGTGTTTGCGGCAGCCGTCATCTTGCCCAAGGATTTTGCGCACCCCTTCCTCAACGACTCAAAACAACTCACTGAACATCAACGCTTTGAACTTCGCCCCATCATTGAGCGGGAGGCGCTGGCTTGGGCAGTGGCAAAGCTCGAAGCCCCTGAAATAGACCAGCTCAACATTCTCTGGGCATCTGTCATGGGGATGCACCGAGCCGTTGCGATGCTAAAAACCCACCCGACCTCGCTACTCATTGACGGCAACCGCTTCAAGCCGTTCCTGGCATCCGCCATCACTGCATGGTGAAGGGCGACGGGCGATTCCTCAGCATCGCTGCCACCTCCATTTGGCGAAAACCTACCGGACGACCACATGGTTTTTTGGCAAAAAATACCCACAATACGCCTGGGAGCGCAACAAGGTTATCCGACACTGGAACACGGGAGGCCATCCGACAGCATGGAGCGACACCAGAGCATCGGCGGTCGTTCAGGTTGCTTCCAGAACAAGTGCAAGAAGCGTTGTTTTAGTAATTCATTTGTGCTTTGATGGTGCCGAAGGCAACCTGCGTCATATTGGCCAAGATGGTTGGGTTAACAAAACAATTCCACAATGGTTTCCAACATCCAAACAATCAAACATCCGATATTAGCGCCCGTTTTGGAAACCTCAACCCATCGCTGACGTTTTACCAAAGATAAAACTCAAAATCCACAGAGGTTTATGGCAAAAATGGCGTAACTAACTTTGATAAAATCTGAACAAAAATCAGATGAGCGACGACCCACTTTTTCCTTTTTCCTTTGTACTTTTTACTTATAAAAATGACGGATTTCTCATTTATAGCAAATGCCCACCCTGCCTATATTGACTCGCTCTACGAGCAATATTTGGCCAATCCCGATGCGGTGGAACAGAGCTGGCGCTTGTTTTTCAAGGGCTTCGACTACGGCTTCAATGCAAACAACGGAACTGGCTCCAATGGCACTGCCGCAGGCGGTAACGGCGCTCCACACGCCACACCCGGCGACGTTGACCTCGACGAGCTGCGGGTGCTGGCGCTCATCATCGGCTATCGCAACCGGGGCCACCTCAAGTCAACCACCAACCCGCTCAAGCCCCGCAAGAACCGCAAGCCTTCGCTCGAACTCGCCGACTTCAGCCTCACCGAGGCAAGCCTCGATAAGCCCTACGTGGCTGGAAAGGAAGTGGGGATGGAGAAAGCGACACTGCGCCAAATCATCGCCCACCTCGAAAAAGTGTATTGTGGCAATATTGGCTTTGAGTTTCACCATATCCAGGACAGGGACAAACGCCGCTGGCTGCGCAATCGCATAGAGGCACAGGACCCGGAAAGCCAGTGGGGGCTGACGCTCGACGAAAAGAAGCGCATCCTCGAAAAACTCAACGGCGCCACGGTGTTCGAGCAGTTCTGCACAAAAAAGTTCATCGGCCAAAAGCGCTTCTCGCTGGAAGGCGGCGAGACGACCATCGCCGCCCTCGACGCCATCATCACCGCTGGTGCGGATGCTGGGGTGGAGGAGGTGGTTTTCGGCATGGCGCACCGGGGCAGGCTGAACGTGTTGGCCAATATTTTGGGCAAAACCTACGAGCAGATTTTTACGGAGTTTGAAGGGAGATGCCCGAAGACCAGAGCTTCGGCGACGGCGACGTAAAGTACCACCTCGGTTCTCTTCGCAAGTGACCACGCCGCACGGCAAGCAAGCTTACTTGAAACTAGTGCCAAACCCTTCCCACCTCGAAGCCGTGAACCCCGTGGTGGAAGGCTTCGCAAGGGCAAAAGCGGACGTACAGTACAGCAGTGAGTACGACCGGATTTTGCCAGTGCTCATCCACGGCGATGCAGCGGTGGCCGGGCAGGGCATCATCTACGAGTGCCTCCAGATGAGCTTGTTGGAGGGCTACTCCACGGGTGGAACGGTGCATTTTGTCATCAACAACCAAATCGGCTTCACTACCGACTGGGAGGACGCCCGCTCTTCGACTTACTGCACGAGCATTGCCAGCACGGTGCAAGCGCCTGTTTTTCATGTGAACGGCGACGACCCGGAGGCCGTGATTTTTTGCTGCAAAATGGCAATGGAATACCGCCAACTTTACAACGCCGACGTGTTCATTGACATGGTTTGCTACCGCAAACACGGCCACAACGAGGGCGACGACCCAAAGTTCACGCAACCCACGCTGTACGACCTCATCAACGTACACAAAGACCCCCGTGAAATTTACAGCCAGCGTCTCATCGAGCGGGGCGATGTGCACAAAGAGCTGGCCGAGAACATGGAGAAGGAATTTTGGGACTCTTTGCAGGCCCGCCTCGACAATTTGAAGCAAAACAAACTGCCTTACCAATACCAAAAGGCCGAACTGGCCTGGAAAAAGCTGAAAAAAACTACCGTTCCCGAAGACTACGACCAATCGCCGGAGACGGGCATTGACAGCAAGGCACTCGACAAAATCTTGAATCACCTGCACCTGTATCCAAAGGATTTTAATGCTGTGAACAAGATAGACCGTATCCTGAAATCATCGAAGGCGATGTGGGAAAGCGGCAAGTTGGACTGGGCGCTCGGCGAACTCAGTGCCTACGGCTCGCTGCTGCTCGAAGGCAACGACGTGCGCCTCAGCGGTCAGGACGTGAAGCGGGGCACTTTCTCCCATCGCCACGCCGTCCTGACCGAGATTGGCACAGGTCGTGAGTACAACCGGCTGGATGGTTTGAGTGAAAAACAGGGCAAGTTCCGCATCTTCAACTCGCTGCTGAGCGAGTACGCCGTGCTTGGCTTCGAGTATGGCTACACGCTGGCCCGTCCCGATGCGCTGGTGATTTGGGAGGCGCAGTTCGGCGACTTCTTCAATGGGGCGCAGACGATGGTGGACCAGTTCATCATGTCCGCCGAGCGCAAATGGCAGCGGATGAGCGGACTTTGCATGTACCTGCCGCACGGCTACGAGGGCCAAGGGCCAGAGCATAGTAGCGGGCGAGTGGAGCGTTTTCTACAAAGCTGTGCCAAGTACAACGTGACCGTGGCCAACGTGACCACGCCCGCCAACCTGTTTCACTTGCTCCGCAGGCAACAGGTGCGGCCGTTCCGCAAACCGTTAATTTTGATGACGCCAAAAAGCGGCCTGCGCCACCCGGAAGTGGTGTCTGAACTGAAGGATTTCCACACGGGAACTCGTTTCCAGGAAGTGATTGACGACGCTGGCGCAAAAGCAGCCAAGGTGAAAACCTTGCTACTCTGTACCGGAAAAATATACTACGACCTCCTCGACAAACAGCGAACCGACAAGCGGGAGGACGTGGCCATCGTTCGCCTCGAACAGCTTTACCCGTTGCCGGAAAAACAATTGGACGCCATTTTCAAAAAATACAAAAACGCCAAGGTGCGCTGGGTGCAAGAGGAGCCTGCCAACATGGGCTCGTGGATGTACCTGCTCTTCCAACTCAATGGCAAACGGACACTAGAACTCGTGTCACGGGAAGCTGCCGCATCGCCCGCCGTCGGCTTCAAGAAGCTGCACGACAAGCAGCAGGCGGAGGTGGTGGCAAAGGCATTTAGCGGGTGAGAGATGTGAGCGGGTGAGCGTGTGAGAGAAGCCCCGTGGGCAGTTGAATTTGCAGACGGGGCTTTTTGATTTTCTAAAACAACGCGAAGCTCACCAACGCCATGCCAGTGAATGTGATGATGAAGATGACCAAATACAAGAGGCTGACAATGAGGAATTTGAAAATCGTTATTGGCCAGCGCTGCCCGTAGAACCGCTTCATCGCAAGCATCGGGTAGAAGGCTGCTGCCGTGATGGACAGCCCCACCACTGGTCCGAAGACATCGCCCAGCCAGTTTGACACCAACATCAGCAGCGTAAAAAACAGGAACATGAACGAGTGGGCATGGAAGGAAAAATGACGTGTTCGTAGTAGAAAAACCGTCGCCGAACATAAAGCAGCTTGAGTACGACCGCCAGCATGGGCATCATGACGAGCATCATCCAGAGGGTGTTTCCAATGAGGTAAATGCCAAAATTATCGCCTTTTTTGAGCATCCTGACTTGCTGCCTGACGAGCAGCCTTTTCCAAAACCCCTCGATGTGGTAGGTGCTTAGCAAGGTGTTTCCCTCCATGTTTTCGATGTCGTCCACGGCGATTTTCATCAACTTTTTCTCGCTAAACGAAAGCTCCACATCGCCCTGCATCGTCAGGGTATCTTTTCTTTCAACAAGGTTGAAACTCCTGGCCACATCCATGCTGTCGTGTTCCGTGGTGTTGTAGCTGCTGTCCAATTTGGCCATCAACGTGTCGAGTGCAGCGCTCACCTGTTGGTTTTGGAACTTGGCGGCGGTCGCAATTCGCAGGGAATCCAACTCGACAAACATCTGGTGCTTTTGGTGCAGCGCTTTCTTTTTCTGCAGTTCCCCGCTAAAGCCCTCAAGGCCGTTACCATCCACCTTGATGGAAAGCATGGTGATGAAAAACGCAGCCGCTACAAGGAACAGCCGCACCGGGTGGTAATACCGGTTGTGTATGCCGTTGAAGTAGTCCGACGTTAGCTTTCCGGGGATGGCCAGCGACCTGAGTGTGTTGAAAATACGGTTGTCGAGGTTGAACAGCGTGGCCACCGTCTCCGCTACCATCTCCCGGAAGCTGAGGCGGCCATCATGATTCCGCTGGCTGCAATTCGGGCAAAAGTTCGCTCCCTCCGGCAGCGGGTATTCGCAATTTCGACAATGCTGTATTGGCGTTTCGTTTTCCATTCAGAGCTGGTTTGTGGCCAAAAGTAGGGAGACGGATTGGAACGGCGATTTTTTTCGACTAAAAGGGGTAACGGGAGGCAGGGCCATTCAATCCGTAGCTTTTTATGAATAGAATTTGCCATGATACAACCTTCGGGCAGCTAAATGTTACTGTTGTTATTGAAAACAAAGTGCAATTCTCTTTACAACTTCGCCTTCACCAAACCAATTAATCATGACCGGACTAAAAATCCTATTATCAAGCCTGCTGCTTGCGGGTAGGTTCTCCATTATTGCGCAGCAAAGCAACCTTCCAAGCCACGAAATTGGCGTTTCTTTTTTTGCTTTTGAACGCAACAGCGAAACCCAAAACATATTGGTGACGGAGAAATGGCTGCCAAGTGTTTATTTCAATCAAAATTTTAAGAATTGGACTTGGTCTTCAAGTCTAGCATTTGGGAAAAACCAAATAGATGACCGCCCTGAATATTGTGGTGATTGTATTGTGGGTACAGGTGATATGACGGAATTTATTGCAGCAACTGGCTTGCAGTATCGCTTTTTGGAAGGAAGAAAAATCCCAGTTAAGCCATTTCTTGAATTGGATGGTTTTTATTCCAACATCCGATATGCAGGAAGTTTTAGTGGGGGGAGAGACGGTCAACATTTCGAGGAAGATAATACAAGAAAGCTCTTTGGACTTTCCGGCAAAATCGGGCTAAGTTATCGTCCAGTTCCACAGGTTTCAATTACCATATTATCAGGTCGGCGGCGTGGTAAGGGCAAGGGTACTGACAATTATCGAGGTGTCACAAAAATGGCCACGGTTCAGCCGTTACGGTTTTTCAATTGAGGTTAGGGTATATGTTTTAATTGAACAAGCCCTATCGCCGCCACTCCTCCGTCAGCAACTCCCCGACTTCCCCGGCCACCTCTATTCCCGCATTGCGGCCCGTACTGTCGAACACCAATTCTTCCCGGTCATAAAATCGGACGTGCATCGTGCCCTGCATGCTCTCGTTCACTTTGCCCTTCATCTCGCCGGTGAGCGGGGAAATGAGCACGGCACCGGGGGCTTGCAGCGCCGTGATTTCAAGCCGGTAACGGTTGTCACGGAAAGAGAGACGCACCTCCTGCTCGCCAAGGGCGGCCTTCATGCTGGCTCCGGTATAGGTAGCGAAGCGATACAGTGTATCGCCCCACTGGAAGCCGACGATATAGCCGATAAAGTAACTGCGCAGCCACGGGATATGCGCCACGGAGGCGAACACGCAGGTCTTTTCCGCTTGCGAAAAATGGTTGGCCTGCATCCAGATATACGAACGGGGAAACGACGTGCCCCAGTCCTTCTCGATGTAGCCGATGCCGCCGTCGAAGTCCACGGGCTGGCCATGCACCTGCAACTGACCGGACAGCCGGTGGTGCAGGCTCACCGCCCCATGAAAGCACTGCATGAACGGCACGAACGAGTACCAACCCATGATGCCCGGAGCGCCCAGCATCTTTGGCCAAGGCGTGGGCAATTGGAAATCAATGCGCCCTTGCAATTCGGGCAGGTCGAGTTGGATGTGGTTACCGGAGAAGGAGTTGGCACCGATTTGCAAATGGAAATCCGTTTCCGAAGGGACAAAGTATTGGGTTTCAAACGGATGGTAGCTGGCCTTGCAGTGCTTCCCGTCCAGCACTTGGATGAAGGCATGGGAATCCCCATTTTTCGCCATCGAAATGCCGGGGATGACTGCAAAAACATGCTGTTCTGCTGCATCCACCAACTTGAAATACCAGCCTTCAAAGAAGCTGCGGGTACGGCCCCAACAGTGGTACATGTCGGGATTCCAAGTGGAGCGCCAGCGGAGAAGGTTGTTTTTCATGGTTGTTTTTTTTGATGAATGGAGGGGTAAAGATAGGGGAGGAGATGGGTTGCTGGTATTTGTGTTTTTGGTGTGTGAAAAAAATTGATGAATGATTTGGTGGGATGGGGGAAAAGGGTAGATTTGCTGATGTTCAGTTAGCATTTATGATGAATCCAGAATGACTATGTAAACGTGCATTGCGGGTTTACTTAGTCACTTGAAAAGTGAAATACTGGCGGCTTTCCCGAAAACGAGTAAGTAAAGTCGCAATGCGGGTTTACTCATCGTTTTCGGGAGTGCAATTGTTCGGCACAACTAAGAAAAAAAAGAAACCAGAAAATGGAAATAGATAGAAGTAAAAAATCTGAATGGGGAGAATTCGCTTTAATTCCAAAAGAAGGCTGGAAAATAGGACATACGTTTGTTGATTATGAATCAGGATATCTACACTGTGAATGAAAATCCAGAAGATATATGGCATTAAATCCTAATGAATTTGGAACGAGAGTAATTCCAAATTGTCAGGTTGTTGTTGATAGAAACGAAAGGCGCATATTAAGTAGTGAAGAATGGAGAAAGAAATTTAGTTATAACACAGAGGAATTTTTGATTTCTGATACAAATTTTAAAATTGTCCGAGAAAGGAAAGCAAACTTTGAAGCCAATAATGATACGATTGAAGAAAAGTTAGTTAACCAAGAAACGGTGGATGTTTATATTATTCAAGAGGTATTGGATTCTCATAAGGACAAGAGAAAGTCTGTTTATGAAAGGTATCTTGAAAACGAAGAAAATAAAAGAAAACAAAGAAAA
>JADJYH010000075.1 GCA_016719855.1 Saprospiraceae bacterium
TACAATTCTTTTCAACTCAGAATCAATACTATTCGATTCCTTGCTGGAGTCTCCTTTTAGATGAAATACCATTTGACCACCCTTATGGCCTACACCTTCTATATGTGCTGAAATAGGTTGCTGCTTTGACGTACTGCCAGTTTCTTTTGAGACTTGAACAGTCATTTCAGAAAGTGAGAAAATTTTACTTGTATTTTTTTTAAAAAAAATTGTTCAAGGAAACTGAAAAGGACTTCCCACACCTGGTTGCCCATCTGATACAGTCTTCTTCTCTTCCTGACGCAAAAGCCATCTTGATTTTTGTTCTGCTAATTTTGAATAATGATTGTCTGCTTTTTCTCGTGTTTGTGTCAAAAAAGTCCCAGCAAAGCATGAATCTGAAATTAGGAGAATATGCTGTGCTTCAATACCTTCGACAGCGTCAATGATTGTAGAATTAGGAATATAGTCACCTACAGAATTGGTTGCATCACTTGGAATCCAATATCCCTTTTTTGTCTTTGGATTAATAGCTCCGTGACCAGCAAAATATATAATAATGTTATCACTTACAGTTAAAAGCTGATAAGTGATTAATGAAGCCTCACAATATTTTTCTATTGGCTTCACCATCAAATAAAGGGTCTTGAACAGGATAAACCCATATTTTTCTCTCATTACAGCTACAAATTTCTCCGCATCTAACTTCGCATTGTTTAAAGATGAAAATGCACTGTCCTCATAGTTGTCAATAGCTATTACGAGAAGATAATTAGCGCCTATCATTTTAAAGTTAATATTCTTTTGTTAAATCATATTGAAGTTTTGGAAGAATATCATGCCGCTGCTTCGTCCACAATAAGATGCAACGAAGCAGCGGGTATTTTCTCTTATTCCTACGGCTTCGCCACCTTCTCCTCTCCAAACACCTCATCCAGGCTCAGTTCCGTCACCTTCCCGATGCTTTTGAGGTAGTTCATGTCCACCTTGTCCTTGCTGCCAAGCACGAGGTAGGTGTACTTGCGGCCCTTCACGTGCTTTTGTTGGAAAGCCTTGAGGTCGTCCGGCGTGGAGATTTTCATCTTGTCGTACACATCCTTGCGCACGTCGTGGTCGAGGCCACGCTGCTTGGCGGTCAGGTAGTTCCAGTAGATATTGTCCTTGGTGATGCGGCTCGTCTCAATTTTCTTCTCGATGCTCTCGATGGCCTGCGCAATCTGCTTCTCGGACACGGGCATGGCCTCGATGATTTCCTGCATGGCCTTGATGGCGTCCGGCATCTTGTCGGCCTGTGTGCCCACGTAGGCACGGAGGTAGTGCGCCTCCTCGGCCTTCATCGGTGAGGCGTAGCCCACGTTGGCGGAGTAGGCCAGCGCCCTCGACTCCCTGATTTCCTGAAACACGATGCTCGAAAGGCCGGAGCCGAAATAGGTGTTGTACAGTTCCGACATCACGTATTCCTCGATGTTGAATTTTTCGGTGCCCTTACTCACGAGCATGATTTCGGCCTGCACCATCGGGAAGTCCACGAAGACCACCTCGTTTTCGTTGGTCTGCAATTCGCCGAAATTTTCGGCTGGCACGACCGGTTTCAGTTTGCCCGGCACTTTGTGGTACTTGTCCACGAAGGCGGCGGCTTGATTGATGTCATTCGAGCCGTAGTAGAACACCCGGTGGTCGTAGCCCGTGATGCCCTTGATTTTGGCAACCAAATCGGCGGGTTTCAGCGCCTTGAGTTCGGCGGGCGTCAGGTTGTTGGTGAACGGCGACTCCTTGCCGTAGCGGGCGTAGCTGGCCGCTGGCACCCCGCAAGATGGTCGTCTTGTTCTTCTTGTCGTTCTCCCGGCGCAGCAGTTCGTCGGCCACGAGGCCATCGAGCGCTTTTTGGTCGCCCTTCACGTTGGTGAGGATATGCTCAAACAGTTTGATGCCTTCTTCCAGCGACTCGTCGAGGCCAGATAGGGTGACGTAGGCCCGGTCGTCGCTCACGTTCACCGAGAAGTCGAGGCCAAGTTTGAAGAACAAAAAACGGGCTGCAAGCGGGGCGACTCCTGCGACAGGAATTTTTCGGTAAAACTGGAAGACTTTTCCCGGTTCACCGCCACCGCAGTGATGGCTGGTTTTTCCACCTTCGGAACGTTCGGGTCTGCACCGTTGCGCTTGTACACGACGACGTAATTGTCCCTGAAATGCTTGTTTGCGAAGCGCATGATGTCCGCCTTCGTCAGCTTCTCCAATCGGGCAAAACGGGCCACGTAGTCCTCCCATTTTGTGCCAAGGATAAAGGCGTTGGTCATTTGCCCGGCACGGGCGCTGTTGCTTTCGTTGGCACGTATCTCGCTGAGTTTCAGGTCTTTGATACAGGCTTTGATGAGCCACTCGTCGAACTGCCCTTTTTTGATTTTGTCCAATTCCGCCAGCAGCATCTGCTCCACTTCCTCCAGCGTTTGGCCATCACGGGGCTTTCCGTAAAGTTGGAAAACGGAATAGTCCTCCATCGGCGTCACCGAGGCACGGGCTTCCAGCACCTGCTGTTTTTGCAGCAAATCGAGGTCAATCAAACCCGCCCGACCATTGAACAGCAGGCGGTAAATCATGGTCAAATAATCGTTGTCAGCCAGGTTGGCACCGCCGCCCTTCACGCCAACTGCACGAAGCGGCCTCCTGCCCATCACGTCCTTGCGCACCACCTGCGTCAGTTCCGGCTGCGGCTCGTACTTGAACGGCGGGATGGCGGCAGGCTGGTACGTGCCGAAATACTTCTCGGCGTAGGCGATTGCCGCCTGCGGGTCAAAGTCGCCTGCCAGCACGATGGCCATGTTGTTCGGCTTGTAATAGGTGTTGAAATACTGCTGGATTTTTACGTGCGAAGGGTTCTTCAAGTGCTCGCCCTTGCCGATGGTCGTCTGCGTGCCGTAGGGGTGCGTCGGGAACAGCGTCTCGTTCACGGCGGCGCTCACCTTGCGGAAATCCCGGTCTTGGTTGATGTTGAACTCCTCATAAACCGCCTCCAACTCCGTGTGGAACAGGCGCAAAACCAGTTCCTTGAACCGCTCGCTTTCCAACTGCATCCAGCGCTCCAGTTCGTTGGTGGGAATGTCGTTGACGTACACCGTTTGCTCCACCCAGGTGTAGGCGTTGGTGCCACGGGCACCGAGGGAACTGACCATTTTATCGTACTCGTTGGCGGCGACCAGCTTGGCGGCGGCGTTGGAGGTCTCGTCAATCTGGGCATAAATCGCCTTGCGCTTCTCCGGGTCGGTCTCCTTGCGGTGCTGCTCGTAGAGGTCGGAGATTTTTGCCCGGCTTTTGCTCCTCGGCCCAGTTCAGCGCCCCGACGTTTGACGTGCCCTTGAACATCATGTGCTCCAGGTAGTGCGCCAAGCCCGTCGTTTCGGCGGGGTCGTGCTTGGAGCCGGCCCGCACGGGCATGTTCGTCTGGATGCGAGGCTCGGCGTCGTTGATGCTCATGTAGAGCTTCATGCCGTTTTTGAGCGTGTAAATCTTAACGCCGAGCGGGTCGCCTGGCACCGATTCGTAGTCGAAGGTGAGCGGAGGAGGCGACACAACGTTGGGGCTGGTCGTTTTCCGGTCTTGGACTTTTTGTCCGACATTTGGATGGTCTGCTTTTCGGCTACCTTCATTTTTTATCTGTTTTGGTGGGCGTTTGAGCTTGCGCAAAAATTGGCAACAAGGCTACAAGAATGGCCAACAACGGGTGAAAGTTTAGTTTTTTCATGAATAAAATTGATTGAGTTGATTAGAACGGAGTTGCGAAAATAGCAAAGATGGGGCGTTGCAGGTTTTGGCTGCTTGCTAAAAGCAAAAATGAACCACCTTCGTCAAGTACGCGACCAGTTGCACCACATGTTTATCAAAAACTGCGGTACTTCGCATCCAGCAATAAATTGGCACCCGACTCGGAGAAGCGCTGGGTCGCATTGTCCCAATGCAACTTCTCATTCGGGAAGCGGTTCGCCACCACGCCCAGCAAGATGGACTCCGTCAGCCTGGCGGCATAAGAGAACGGAGCGCTGGTCTTGGTCTTGCCCAAACAAGCATCCACAAACTGGTGGTAGTGGTCCACGGCCTCCAGTTCGGGGAAGGCCATCTGCTCGTATTTCCCCTCAACGATGAGCTTTGGGTAGCCGATGTGCGGCAACAGCAACCGCCCTTTTTCTCCGATGAACATGGCACCTTGTTCGGGCAATTTTTCCCCTTTGGGCATTTTCAGGTGCTTGTGCTTTTTTGGCGCATCCGTGCCATCGTACCAAACCCATTTCAAGGTCTCCGTCGTGTATTGGGTGCCGGGAAATTCGTAAGTCACGACATTGTGCTCTGGGTGCGCAAAGCCGTTGGGCTTGCGGCATTCGCAGCAGATTTCCTTTGGAACATCCAAAGCCAGTGCCGTATAGGGCGTGTCGAAAATGTGGACGCCCATGTCGCCGAGGGTGCCGCAGCCATAGTCGAGCAGCTTGCGCCATTGGCCGGGGTGGTAGATTTTGTCCTTGTACGGCCGCTCCGGCGAGGTGCCGAGCCAGAGGTTCCAATCCAAAGTCGAGGGAACGGGGTCGCTCCCCGTCGGAGCAATGCCGTCGAAGCCCCAGTTTTTGTTCGACCACGCCCGCACGGTGTGCACCTTGCCGATGATGCCCGATTGAATCAACTGCGCCGTGCCCCGGTACTCTTTCCAGGAGTGGATTTGAATGCCCATTTGGGTCACGAGCTTTTTGTCCTCGGCCATTTTG
This sequence comes from Saprospiraceae bacterium, assembly GCA_016719855.1. Taxonomy (GTDB): domain Bacteria; phylum Bacteroidota; class Bacteroidia; order Chitinophagales; family Saprospiraceae; genus UBA6168. The sequence continues at coordinate 4,728 of JADJYH010000075.1, forward strand.
CGCATCGCCCTCGCCTCCGTCACGTGGTGGGTGAGCGGCTTCTGGCAATACACGGGCTTGCCCATTTCCATCGCCATCACCGAGGCCGGAGCGTGGGTGTGGTCGGGCGTCGAGACGACGACCGCATCAATAGCGTTGCCCATTTCGGCAAACAGCTTTCGATAGTCCTTGAAGATTTTGGCCTTTGGAAACAGTTTTTGCGCAGCCGCCAAATTGGTCGAATCCACGTCGCAGAGGGCGGTCACCTCCACCATGCCGTGCGAGGCAATGGATTCAAGGTCCGCAGCACCCATCCCCCCGACGCCGATATGCGCCGTCCTGAGTTTACCGTTTTTGGTAATTGCCCAAACTGAAGAGGGCAGGATGGTGACGCCAGCCAGTGTGGCTGCATTTTTTAGGAAGTCTCTTCTGTTCATCATGGTAGTTCTCGATTTTTATTTGAAAAATAGATGGCAAAATCTGATTCAAACAGTCAGCAGCGCCGCCCCAAACACGCCCGCACTGTCGCCCAGCTTGGGTTTCAGGAAAATCGTCTCGCATTTGCCGCTGTTGAAAATGTACTTTTTCACCTCCTCCACGCCCTCGGTATACAGCAGGTCAATATTGCCCACGCCACCCCCGATGACCACCACTTCCGGGTCAATGACGTTGAGGAAATTGGCCACCGCCTTGCCGAAGAAGTGGACAAGCCGTTCCATCGTTGCCTTGGCCGCCTCGTCGTTGCCGCCGTGGTAACGCTCCACGATTTCAGGCAGCTTGAGGTTCCCGCCCGTTTTTTCGTTGTAAAAACGAGCGAGCGCCGGGCCGGAAAGCACCTGCTCCACGCAGCCAGCGTTGCCGCAGTAGCAGGGATAGGCGCTGTCGTCGAGGAAGCTGTGGCCCCACTCGCCGCCGATGCCGTGCTTGCCATTGAGCACCTTGCCGTTCACCACCACGCCGCTGCCCGTGCCCGTGCCCATGATGAGGCCCCAGACCACTTCGGCATTGGGCGCCACCTCGTGCGCAGCGCCCCATTTGGCTTCGGCCAAGGCGAAGCAGTTGGCGTCGTTCGCCAGCTCGCAGGGTACGCCGAGGATGGCCTCCAAGTCGGCCTTCAACGGCATCCCGTTGAGGCAAACGGTGTTGGAGTTCTTGAGTGTCTGCGTCTTTGGGTCGAGGGTGCCGGGCGTTGCGAAGCCGATTTTTACAGGTCGGATGCCAAGGTCGGCGACCATCATTTCCACCAGTTTGGAAATCTGGTGAAGGATGTGCTGGTAGCCATGCTCCTGCTCGGTGGGTAGCCGTTGGCGGCGAAGCACCTTGCGGCTTTCCAAGTCTTCGATGACGGCGCACTCGATTTTGGTGCCGCCGAGGTCTATTCCCCAGATGGGTGGCATGTGGTTATGAGTTTTGATTTAGGGTGGTAAATGTATCAAGATTTAGGGGCTTTTCGGTTTGCCCAAAAAAGGTAACTTTGTAGAAAATTGAAAATTATGGTAGCAGCACCAATTCAGAAAAAACGGTATAGTCTGGAGGAATACTTCGAAATGGAGGAGAAGTCCGAAGAAAAACACGAGTTTCACAACGGAAAAATCATTCTTATGCCAGGTGGGAGTGTCCCTCACAGCAAAATAGCGGTAAATATTACTAGCATTCTCAACTACTGGATTGAGGCGAACAACTTGCCTTTCTATGTGCTGAACAGCGATACCAAAGTCCGCATCGAGCATTTCAACCGCAATGTTTACCCCGACGTCTTGGTCGTCTGTGAAAAGCCGCAATACTGGAAAGGCCGCACCGACATCATTGTCAACCCAACCATTGTGTTTGAAGTGTTCTCAAACAGTACCCGGGAATATGACAGAGATGGCAAATTCAACCTGTACCGTTCCTGCCCACCTTCCAGGAATACGTGCTTGTTGACCAGTTCAAGCCGCTGGTGGACGATTATTTCAAGCAGCCCGACAGTGACGACCTTTGGAAAATAACTACCAAACATGGAATTGAAGAGTCCATTCACCTCCATTCCATTGGCTTCGACCTGCCGCTTTCAAAATCTACTGGCAAGTACCCGAATTGCAAGGGAGGATTGGGAGGGTTGAATTTTTCTCAAAAGCAACTTTCCAGCGAATTCAGTAGTTTTGTTTACTCAATTTTTTCAGAATGACCGTACAACTCAATTTTGACAAAACCAATCAACAGCGACTGTTGTCTTTGCTTGAATGGCTTCGGGAAATCGGTTTGGTGAAGTCATACAGTGTATCAGGTGGTCAAACTGACTCACAGTTGTTGAACCATTTGGTAAAAAGACGAAACCGGCACCTTGGCCAGCATGTCTTCAAAAGAACTGGAGCGGCTGGTGCTACAAGCACAGGAGCGTGTCAATTCCATAGCTTTTGACACCCCTGACGAAGAACAAGCAAATTTGATTACTGCCATAGCCGCCCAGCTTTATGATGATTCCGTCCTGTCGGCAGCAAAGGCCGCAGCCCTCGCCGGCATGAGCAAGGCAGACTTTATCCGCCAATTGGGAAAATTCCAGGTTTCTTCCTTTGGTGAAACCGTGGAAGAAATCAGCGCCCTGTGAACACCGTCATCATCTCCGACACAAGCTGCCTGATTGCGCTGTACGACATTGGCGAAATGGAATTGCTTGCCAAAATCTTCAATGAAGTCTGGGTTACGCCAGAAGTCGAACGTGAATTTAACCCGACACTTCCCATCTGGATTTTGGTAAAAACCGTGCAAAACCAAGCCCTGAAAACTGACTTTGAAAAACTCGTTGACCCCGGAGAAGCAAGTGCCATCGCCCTCGCCGTTGAATCGCCCGGCAGCAGGTTATTGCTCGACGACAAGCAAGGCAGGAAATTGGCCGCTTCGCAAAAGCTTCCATTCATCGGTACATTGGGCCTGCTGCTGGAAGCCAAGGAAAAAGGCGTCATCAGCGAAGTCGGTCGGTATTTGGATAAACTATTGGCCGCCGAGTTTTGGATTGCCGAGGATTTGAGGAATGAAGTTTTGAAAAAGGCGGGTGAGTAGTTTCTCCGAAACAAAATCTGACTACCTTCGCCCCGCAAAAAAGCAAAACTCAATGTTACCATCTTCCATTATCATCAGCATTACCATTCCCAGGTTGCCCGGCAACTTGTGAGGCGCTGATTCTTTTGAGAGGAACGAAAAGCCCCGGCAGGTTGCAGACCTGGCGGGGCTTTTTGGTTTGAGGAAAAACTGCGATTTTTGTAACCTAAACATTTTTGAAATGCAAACTTCAAGCATTGTTGTAAACGACCAACTCATCCAAACCGCCATGAACTTGAGCGGCTTGAAAACAAAGAAAGAAGTGGTCGAAAAAGCATTGGAACTCTTGATACAAATGGTAAACCAAGAGGGCATCCGAACCTTACGTGGGAAGGTGAAATGGGAAGGTGACCTTGACCAAATGCGGGCTGACGCATGACAGATTTGTAGATAAACAAAAACGCCTTACCTTCGCCCCGCAAAAAAGCAAAACTCAATGTTACCATCTTCCATTATAATCAGCATTACCATTCCCACGTTGCCCGGCAACTTGTGAGGCGCTGATTCTTTTGAGAGGACGAAAAGCCCCGGCAGGTTGCGACCTGGCGGGGCTTTTTGGTTTTAGACATTTGTAAACCATTTCAAATTAAAACAAAATGCCAGAAACACCACAACCCAAATCGGATGTTCAAACCTTGCTCGATTACTTTCAAAAGTTACTCGATGCTTTACAAAAGGTTATTTATCTCGCAGCAGGGGCAGTTTCAATTGTGTTAATGGTTTTCGTAGGTCTTCTTTGTAACAGCAAAGAGGAAGCAACTGCCAAGGTTTTAGATGCTGAGAATAAAAAGGATTGAAGCAGAGAAAAAGCTGAAAAAGCCTTTCATCGTGCTGACTCATTAATAACAACTTCAATAAAAGAAACTGAAACAGAAGCTAAAGAAGGAATCACTTCAATAAAAGAATTTGCTGAAAAGGAAATTTCAAACCTAAGATTAAACGCAAGACAAAAAGCTGCCGAAGAAGTTGACCGATTTGTCAAATCACCTGAAATTCAGAACCTAATTGATGCAAAAGTTAGGAAGGAAATTGAAGGGAGCTATTTTGAAGAGGTTACAGAATTGAGTGAAATAACTATTGCCTCCAATCAAATGCTATTAGGCGAATACAACGGGATGATATTGCTTAAGAAGTATGTTCAATCATCCAAAAATCCCCCTCCAAGAAATTTGCATCTACACTTCTTGACAAGAATTGTGACATTGTTATGAAAAGAGTTTGGGAGAATTTCCCCGATTATTCAAACAGCCCTAAAGAAGACAATGACCCAAAATTTAACTCGAATCAAATTAAGGCTCTTGAAAACTTCTTATCGATTTCAACCCCTGAATTTGAATCCATAGCGCCAAGAGTTCACAGTGTAAACTGGAAATACGGTACGCAATTCTCTGCCTGTCAGGTAGATGAAGTTTTGAATTACCTTAAAAATAAAAGTAAATAACTATTTCAGTTCTGTCCCTGCAGCAACTGTATAAAACATTGATAATCAGAATGTACAGAGAATTTAAACAACTCAACCTCCCCAACATTGATAAAGAAATCCTTTCCTTCTGGGAGCAAGAAAAATCTTCGAGCAAAGCGTCTCCCAGCGCCCCGCCGACAACTCCTGGGTCTTTTACGAAGGCCCCCCCAGCGCCAACGGCAAGCCGGGCATCCACCACGTCATGGCCCGTGCCATCAAGGACATCTTCTGCCGCTATCAGACCCTGAAAGGCAAACGGGTGGAGCGCAAGGGCGGCTGGGACACCCACGGCCTGCCCATCGAACTCAGCGTGGAGAAGGAACTCGGCATCACCAAGGAAGACATCGGCAAGAGCATCTCCGTGGACGAGTACAACCACAAATGCCGGGAAACCGTCATGCGCTACAAGAACGAGTGGGACGACATCACCCGCAAAATGGGCTACTGGGTGGACCTCGACAACCCCTATATCACCTACGAAAACGAGTACATCGAAACCGTCTGGTGGATACTCAAGCGCCTGTACGACAAGGGTTTGATGTACAAAGGCACCATCCAGCCCTACTCCCCGGCGGCTGGCACGGGCCTCAGCTCTCACGAATTGAACATGCCCGGCGCTTACAAGGAACTGACCGACACGACCGTGGTGGCGCTGTTCAAAGTAATTGCAGATGAAAAATCGAAAGTCCTATTTAGGAAACCGGGGTCTATGGG
>JADJYH010000076.1 GCA_016719855.1 Saprospiraceae bacterium
AAGAATAAAATCCCGCCGATGGTGTACGCCGCTGCACTGGACAACATCTTTTGCGCTATGAAAGGCCATCGCCTTTTTGATAGGTTCGGGTTTAACCTGCCCAAAAAAGAAAAGGCCGAAAAACCCAATGCCCAAATTTTGGAGCAATACGAGAAATGGCTTTTTGATGCAGCCGTTAACGATTGGGTGAACCAAGAAACGGGCGAAGTGCTGACAGGCTTTACCCCATCGCCAAAACTCAAATTTATTTTGGCGAGCAATGTTATTGACACGGACACAAGTTAAATTCTGGCAACAAAAAATAACTCCTTTGATTTTGATATTGTAAAATTCTCTAAAGAATTAAGTTTCTTTGCGGGCATAGTAGCAAACCAAGTTCAAATAACCATGTCCCTCTTTCAAATCTCCGTCCTTAAAAAAGTACCTGCAAGGCTCAGACCGCCCAACGGTTGACGCTGCTTTTGAAAGGTTCATGGCCTACTTCTACAACCCAACCATTCAGGAGAATATCAGGAACGCAAAGGAGGAGCAATTTCAGGAAGGCTTTCTTCGGGAACTGTTTGTAAATGTCTTTGGGTACACCCTCAACCCCAACCCTGATTACAACCTGACCACAGAATTCAAAAACCTGAAAGGCGCAAGGAAAGCGGACGGCGCTATTTTACAGGACAGGAAAGCCGTTGCAGTGGTGGAATTAAAGGGCATGGACACTACCGACCTGGACAAGATTGAAGCCCAGGCATTTGGTTATAAGAGCAACCAGCCCGGTTGCCAGTATGTCGTTACCTCCAATTTTGAAAAGCTCCGATTCGTTGACAACACCGTTGATTTTGAGGAATTCCACCTGTTCAGCCTGACCAAGAACGGTTTGATTTGCTGTGGCTGTGCTGTCGAAGGAGAACGTTTTTAATGCCCTTCCTAAGCGGATTAAGGAAGATTCTGTGGTGGTGGAGGAGGACATTACCAAGAAACTTTACAAGGATTATTCAGCCTTCAAATCCGACATTTTCCATAGCATCGTTGAGAAAAACAAGCAATACGACAAACTCCTCCTGTTCAAAAAAACGCAAAAGCTGTTAGACCGCTTCCTGTTCATCTTTTTTGCCGAAGACCGCCTTTTGTTGCCGCCTAACTCTATCAGGATGATAATAGACCAATGGGTGAAGCTGCGGGATGAACTGGACGCATACACGCCCCTGTACGACCGCTTCAAAAAGTATTTTGAATACATGAACACGGGGCATAAAGGCAAACTCCATGAAATCTTTGCCTACAATGGCGGTTTTGTTTGAACCTGATGAAATACTCGACAGCATCAAAATAGCGGATGACCTGCTTTACATACAAACCCAGAACCTAAGCCACTACGATTTTGAATCAGAGGTGGATGTGAACATTTTGGGGCATATTTTCGAGCATTCACTAAACGAAATTGAGGAGATAACCGCCGAACTGGAAGGGCAGGCCATAGACAAGGGCAAAACCAAGCGCAAGAAGGACGGCGTATTTTACACCCCCAAGTACATTACCAAATACCTCGTAGAAAATACAGTTGGCAAACTTTGTGAGGAACAAAAAACAGCCTTGGGAATCATAGAGGAGGAATACTACAAAGACCGAAGGAAGGAAGAAAGAGACCCTGAAAAGGCTGGAAAAGCAGTTGGGAGATTATAGAAAGTGGTTGTTGGAACTGACCATTTGCGACCCGGCCTGTGGGAGCGGTGCTTTCCTCAACCAAGCTTTAGAGTTTTTGATAAATGAACACCGCTATGTTGACGAACTGAATGCTAAGTTATTTGAGCGGGAAGGGAAAACCTGATGGTCTTTCAGGATGTGTCCAATGATATTTTGGAAAGAACCTGTACAGGGTGGACATCAATGAAGAATCGGTGGAGATAGCCAAACTTTCGCTGTGCTTCGGACGGCACAAGGGAAGAAACTCTCTATACTGTCCAACAACATCAAATGTGAAACTCACTGATTGATGACCCCTCCGTTGCAGGTGATAAGGCTTTCAATTGGGAAAAGGTTCCCGCATGTTTTGCAAGGGTGGGTTTGATGGTGATTGGAATCCGCCGTATGTTCCCGGCAAATCATTAACAGAAGAATTTAAAGGATTCGTAAAAGAAAATTTCACATTACTTACAGGCAAATACGACCTCTATATTCTGTTTATTGAACAAATACTAAACTTAAAAAACAATAATGGGCTATGGGGTGTGATTGTCCCAAATACTGTATTAGTAAATGAAAATGCTACTCTAATAAGAAAAGAGCTAATGATGAAAGGAGGCATAGACAAGGTTAGACTTTTTAAAGATGATGTTTTTCCTGATGCAAGTGTGGAGAGCGTTGTGATAACATCGGGAAAAGACAAATCCGAAATTAAATTGATTGATTTTTCAGGTAATCATTATGGAACTTCTGATATTTTAAATGCCAAATCTGATAATTTTTTTAGGATTCACATCTCTGTAAATGATGAGGATTCAATGTTAATTTCAAAAATTGATAAGCAATCACTGAAATTAGGTGAGATTTCGGACTTGTGTATAGGTATTCAAATCGGAGGTAGCGGTGACAGTAAAGACTTCAAAGAAAAATATTTGAGTTTAGAAAAGAAGGATGAAAACTATAAAAAGTTCTTGGATGGAAAAGACTTTGAACCTTATAAGATAAATTGGAGTGGGAATTATTTAGCGTATGGTGATTGGCTACACAGAAAAAGAGATGAAAAATACTTTTTGAATGAGAAGATTTTGATAAGACAAATCGGTTCAACGCCAGTAACTACAATAGATAAAGACAGATACTATGCCCTTAACACGGTTTATTGTTTAATAACTAATGGAATATCAACATTGTCCATTGAAAATATTTTTGCTTTTATCAACTCTAAACTAATAAAATACTACTGGAAAAACAATTTAGTAACATGTAAAAAATAAGTTGTGAACTTGGTTTTCCAAACTATTGAAAATCAATGCTTTAGGAATCGAAACTCACAAGTTGTTTTTTACACGTTACTTAGTGACAACAAAGCCTTATTTCCAAAAATAAAAAAATCGCAATTAATTGAGATACCTATTCACAAGAACATTTCAGACTTTATTCAAAAGAAAATCAATGAGTTAGTGAGTAAAAATGCCCAACTATACCAATTCAAACAAAATATTGAAACAAAATTTGAGAAAACCCTACAAAGAAAACTAACCACTGATAAGCTAAATAAAAACTTACAAAGATGGTACTCGTTCACTTTTTTGTTTTATTCCTGAAAGAAATTAAGAAAAGTGGTCTAAACCTCACCCTCTCCAGAGAAGCCGAATGGGAGGACTTTTTGAAGTAAGAAAAAGCAAAGGTGCAAGCCATACAACAACAAATAGATGAAACGGAAAGGGAGATAGACAGGATAGTTTATGAGTTGTATGGGTTGACGGAGGGAGGAGATTAGGATAGTGGAAAACAGCTAAAAGCAATCAAACGAAAAGCAGCCTAAAGATACTATCGAGAAAGCTACCAACAACTAAAAACACAAAACAATGGTAGCCAATCAATTAACCTTAGAAAGTTTTCTATCACAGAACAAAAGCCAATTCATCATTCCCGTCTATCAGCGGAATTATGACTGGACTGAAACAGCAATGCAGCCAACTTTTCAAAGACATCATGGAAGTGGGCAGCAAGCAAGACCATGACACCCACTTTATTGGGAGCATTGTTTTTATCCATGATGGGGTGTACACCTCCAATGAGGTAAAGCCTTTGGTCATTATTGACGGCCAGCAACGATTGACCACCATTTCTTTGTTGTACTTGGCACTTTTCAAATATGCCGTTGACATCAAAAAATGAAGCGAAGGCCAACGAAATCAACGAGACCTACATCATCAATAAGTTTGTGTCGCTGGATGACAGCAAATTTTGAAGCTAAAGCAGACAGACAACAATTCACGGGCTTTCAAATACATCCTGACCAACAACCGGGCAGAAGACTATGGAGAGTTTTCACGGGTGATTGAAAATTATGTCTCCTTCCACAAGAAAATCAACGAAGACAATTTTGAGACTGTCCAGACCGGATTGAGCCGTTTGTTGTTCGTGGAAATATCGCTGGAACGTGGCAAGGATGACCCACAGCGTATTTTTTGAAAGCCTCAATTCTACGGGTTTGGAACTCTCCCAAGCCGACCTAATCAGGAACTACATTCTGATGGGCTTAGAGCCAAAGAAGCAAATTGAGATATTCAATAATTACTGGTACATCATCGAACAGAACGCCCAAGATGAACAGAAAAACGAATCAAAGGTATCAGACCTTATACGGGACTACCTGACCCTCAAAAACAAAAAGATACCTATTAAGAGCCAAGTGTATGAGGAGTTTAAAGAGAAGTTCCAAAGCCGGGATGCCATTTTTTACAAGGATGTTTTGGAAGAGATTAAGAACTACTCCAAGCATTACAACAAGTTGATAAACCCGGAAAAGGAAACGGACAAGGACATTGAGAGGCAATTGAATTATGTGAAACGGTTGGAAATTAATGTTTCATACCCTTTCCTTTTGTCCGTTTACGATGACTATGCAAACGGGGTCATTGACAAGGTAACGTTTGTCCAAGTGTTGAAATTGGTGCAATCTTTCACATGGCGGCGTTTGTCCTTGGCCTACCCACCAACGCCCTGAACAAAATTTTATGACCCTTTACGGAGAGATAGAGCCAAGCGATTATCTAACCTCCATTGAACGTTCGTTGGTTAAGAAAACAGGGATACAACGTTTCCCCAACAATCAGGAAATCAAGTCAGCGCTAAAGGAAAAGGACGTTTACAACATCAATCAAAGAACAAGGTCTATCTGCTGGAATTGCTGGAAAACCACAACAACAGGGAATATGTGATGACCGAACACCGGACATTAGCATTGAACACATTTTCCCCAGAAACCCAGACCCGAAATGGGGCGAACAGTTGGATGACCATGAATACAAGATGCTCAAAGAAAAATACTTGCATACCATTGCCAACCTGACACTTTCGGGCAACAACGGCAGTTTGGGCAACAGGCCATTCATGGACAAAAAGACCATGAACGTGGACGGCAAGAACAGGGCTATCGAGTTTTCAAGGCTGTGGCTCAACAGCTATTTGAAGAAAATCAACGAGTGGAACATCATGGAACTGAACAGGCGCTTTGATTTGGTGATAAAACGGTTTTTAGATTTGGCCTTATCCGGCCATTGATGCCATTTTTGAGGACACCACAGAGGAGGTCAACATTTTTGAAGCAGAAGACCCCAAGAATAAAAGTTTGGAGTATTTCATTTTCAGGGATGAAAGGGTCATCACACAGGAGGTTAGCAAAATGTATTACCACGTTATCAAAAAACCTGTTTGATGAAAACCCTCAATTGTTCCTGACCTCCGACCTGAAAGAATATCTTCCATTGACCACCGATGAAAAGAGCCTGAGAACTCCTTTCCCTTTCCAACACCTATTTCATTGAAAGCAACTTGGACAGCAATAGCAAGTTTAGGGAGGTTGAAGCGGGTCTTAAATGTGTTTGAGTGTGAGGATGATTTGGTTTTGAAATATTGTTAATCGTTTCTTGCTGGATTACAAAGGAGTGAAAAAATATTATCTTTGTAAACGCTTCGCCCGATGTACGCTGTCACCGTCTTCTTTTTTGTGGCGAAGCGTATCTTTTTCCTTCCTTTATTGGCGTTTTTTTTACGGAATGTCACCTTATTTGTCACCACTTACAATTTTGTTACGCTTAAATAATTGATTATCAATAATTTGTGCGCTTAGGTTGTAATCCCGGCGCCTCCACCAAAAATTTCAAAAGCCTGAACGCTGCAACGTGTTCAGGTTTTTTTATTAATTTGACAAGTTCAAGCTGAAAATCAAGAGGGCTGTACAGTACCTCGCAATGTAGAACTCAGCTTTCCGCCGCCTAAACTTGAACATATTTTTGACAAAATAAAATTACATCCACCTTGATTTTTCGACCGAATTATTCCCACTTCACAATCACGGATACGCCACTGCAATCACCGCCTTCCCCGCCGTCACGTCCATAAAACTGCCCTGTTCATTCCATAGTCGGCAGGTAAATTCAAGGGTTAGCTTCTTTGTTTTCCCCTTTTTCGTTGGCGTCATATTCATCCACTTCAAGTATTTTTATAGTTGCGGTAGGCTCCTGCGATTGGCGGTCGGAGCGGTATTGAATGCCTTCGGTGTTCGTATATACGATGGTTATTTTGGAGAATTGGAGGCTGTCGGCATATATAATTTGATAGTATTGGCTATCAATCAACTCTTGTTGGATGGAATAATCAAATGCAGCAACACAAATAGTGGGAAGTGTGCCCGAAACTATTGTAGTGGAAAGCCCGCCAGATACAGCGCATCCCAATGCATCGGTTACAGTTACAGCGACGTTTGTCATTCCAACAGGATTAAGCTGTAAATAATAAGCACTACCGGTTATTGTGCTGTCACTCCAAAGATATTGGTATGGAGCAACGCCAGAAGGCAGCGCCGTTATAGTAATATAATTAAAGGTGGAAGTGTCAATATTGAAATTTAGCTGACAATTTCTGTGCATTGCCATTCGCCGTTATATATTTCGTGTAAAAACCTGAACAACTATTATTTGCTGCCTTGACAGTCAATGTAACAGGGAAGTTTTGAGGAGTATATTCGTAAATATGCGATATAGAGTCTTGAAGCGTAGTATCCCCACTTTGGTCGCCAAAATCCCATTCGTAGATAACCTGAATACCAGGTGGCTGAATGCTCTGCGTAACGAAAAAACTAGCATTCCATATGGTGTCAATGGTTGTTAATAAAGTCGAATCGTTTCCGCTCATATCCGCAAACCCAAAACTATGTTCCAATGCTTCAATAATATCGGGTGAACCCTGTGCCACCTGTTGGTAGTCACGAATATGAAAGGCCAACGATTCCCCACTGCCAATACTGTCCTTTTTTGCGAAGCTGCCCGAAAAAACATGCACGTCGAAATCGTCTTTTTCAAAGGAGGAGAACATATAGTAATCGTCCACACCAGCCTGCCATACCTTGGGGTTGCCGTCGAATTTGGCTTCAGCCGTGAACACTGGTTCGCCGTCCTCGGGGTCGAGTTCCACCTTATTGCAAGCTGCAAACAAGGTGCTAATTATCAGGATTTATAAAAATTATGCGCTTCATTTTCTGTCATTTGATGAAATAGACCGCCTGGAATCCAGGTAAAATTTATCCGATTCCTTCAGTAGAAACCCACTCCAAAGGCGGCTCGAAATCTTTGTCCAAAATGCCGCCGAAAGTGTAGTTCGCCGTCAGTCCCAACGACCATTTGCCAAAGGCCCGGTAGCGATAGCCAAGCTGTGCCGTTGGGGTGAACCTCCGGTAGCCGTCCGTTGAAATCCATCCGTTTTTGTCTTGCTCAAACCGCTTCACCGGAGGCTCGCCAACCTTTTGGTAGCTGCCCGATTCGCCATGAACGCCCGTGAGTAAATCAAGCAATAGACCTGCCTCGAATTGATGGCGACTTGCTCCCAGCCCAGCAGCACGGGCAGACTGAGGTAGTGCAGGTTGTTTGGGCGGAGGAGCAGCGTGTCCAGTTCCAGCCCGAAGCGGTAGTTGCGCTGTGCGGCCAGTTTTGTGGCCTCGAAACTGCCGCTGCGGCGCTGGTATTGCAGGCCACTGGACAGGTACCAATTGCCTGGTAGGTCGTAACGGACTACCAGCCCGGCACGTAAGCCGATTCGGGTTTGCTCGCCGCTCTCGGGACGGGCATTCAGCAGTTGCGAGGCCACCAGTCCAAGGTGCCATTTTCGCTGTTTGGCCACCTCGATTTTGACGTTGGCAGCAAGGTTTTTTGGTTCAAAATTGCTCGTCACAAAGGCGGGCAGCAGGGTCAAGAAATCGGGTGCAAGCTGTCGTTCGAACTGCTCGGTTTCGAGTGGCGCCTTCGGCAAAATTGACGACGGCTGTTGCTGGCTGGCTGTTTGGTGCTGCGCAAGGGTTTGTGGAGTTTGAGGGGTTGAGGGGTTGAGGGGTTGAGGGGTTGAGACTTGCAACTGTTTCACTTTGGTTGTTTTTCCCTTCGGGGAATGGGGTCGCAGCGCCTTCGTCCTGACCGTTCTCGTTGGACTGGCCGCTTTGTTTTGTACTATTTTTTTCATCAAAAACAGGCGTAGCCTCTCGGCCTACAGCTTGGTTTTGCGCAGCAATCCCAACTGGGTTTTCAGCCCCTTGCGCCCCGCCATTTTTACCTAAAGCCACCAGCCAAGCGCCACCAGCGCCAGCACGGCCACCACCGCCGAACCACCAGAACAGCCCGGCGCTTACGCCTGCGCTCGTCGGCTTCGAGCAGTTTTTCCGCTCCGAGCCAGTGCCCTCCTTCATCTCGAACTTCCGGTCGTGGAGGTTGTCCTTGAAATATTTGTCAAGATTATTTTCCATTTCATTTAACTGCATTGTGGTCGCCCAATTTATTGGGCTGACCGTTTGCCAATTTCAGTGGCGGTCAGCCCAATAAATTGGGGGGCCACATTTATTTTTTCTCCTTCACAAATTGCGTCATGCCCGCATGCACCAGCATCTCCCGAAGCCGCTGCCGAGCGAAAGACAGGTGCCATTTCGAAGTGCCGTCGCTGATGCCGAGCAGCTCGCCGATTTCGAGGTGGCCGTAGCCGTCAATGGCGAACAGGTTGAACACCTTCTGGCTCATGGGCGGCAGCGAGCGAATCATCGCCTCAATTGCCCGGCCTCAAACTGTAGGTCGGCGGTGTTGAAATCCACCAATCCGTCGTGGTTGTTGGTGTCCGTAAAGTCTTGGTTTTCAATGAGTTCGTGAACTTTTCGGTTTTTTCGGAAGTCGTCAATCAGCGTGTTTATCATGATTCGCCGAATCCAAGCCTCAAACGGCGTGTCGGCATTGTACCGGGGCAAGTTGTTGACGATTTTCAGGTAGCCCTCATTCACCATCGCCACCGCATCCTCCTCCGAGCGTCGGTACCGCACGCACACACCCATCAAAACGCTGAAACAGCGCTTGTAGAGCTGGAACTGTGCCCGGCGGTCGCCGTTGGCGGCGTCGTGAAGGAGTGGTTGGGTTACCATTTTAAGAATTGAAAATTGAGAATGGAGAATTGAGAATGCCTGCCAGCCCATTCTCAATTCTCAATTCTCAATTCTCCATTTTATTGCTTCACAACTTTCGCAGCTCCCACTCCCTTTCCCGTGGTCACTTGCAGGAGGTAGATGCCGGTCGGGAGGCTTGCCAAGTCGAGTTTGATAGACTGTCCACCCTTCACAACTTGTTGATTTTCAATGAGAACCGTTGTGCCGTCGAGCCTTGCGATGCTGATTTTTGCCTCAAAGTTGTTGTTGGCTTCGGAGCCAAATGTTCAGGTCGCCGGGAAGTTGGTTTGGCGATGCTTCGAGGCCGCTGCCAGCGAGCAGTTCATTGATGCCGAGCACGATGCCTTCTTCCGTCACCTCAAAATCATTGCCACTGGAGGTCGGGTTGTCGGCACTCAGCGTGACCCAACGAACGGCTTGTTCCATGCCCACGATTTCCACTTCCAGCTTGTAGGTACCAAAGGGCAAGCTGCCGAAACTGTACTGTCCCTGCTCGTCGGTTAGGGTGTGGGTGATGGGCAGTTCGTTGCTGTCGAAGAGGAGTACGCTGGTGTTTGGGCGTGGGTCGCCACTGCGGTCGCCTTCTCCATTGGTGGTGAAGCCGTCGCCCTGTGTCACGGTTCCGTTGATGTTACCGGAGCCGCCGGTGAAGTTGGAGCCGTCGTTCAAAATGAGGTTGAATAAGCCGGAACCTGCTGATGGCAGCGTTATCAAATCGGCTTCATCCCAATGCACGGTGCTGAAATGGCAGGTTGGCATGTACCCGCTGGCACCGGGGGAGTTGGGGTCAAGCGTTGCTTTTACGATATAATTGCCGGGCGTTGGTTTGTTGGCCAAAATCATAGTAGTTCGACCAGCCAGCAGGGTCGCTTTGGATATTGACTGTGCCCATTGGTTCCCAAACATTGTTGTTTGGTGAGTTGAAAAACAATTCGACCATTCCCTGCATTGGGCCCGGATTATTGAGGAATCAGGAAAATAGAGATAGCCACTGATGTTGAAATTGTTGACCATTTGATAGGTGTAGCAAGCAGTCGCAGTGCAACCGCCGCCTTGGATGGTCACGCAGTATGTGCCAACATTATTTGGGAAAATCACCGAGGATGTCTCACCAGTGCTCCAGAGATAGCTGATGACGTTGGAGGGTGCTGAGGCAATGGCGTAAAGTCCCGTCATGACAATGGTGTCCGATTCGAAAATCCAGACTGAGCAGCCGTTGTTGCTGCCAAAAATACAATCGGTTGAGATACAGCCGTTTGCATCGGTGACGGTGACGCAATATTCACCAAAATATGCGGGGTCGAGCGGGATGGACTGCGTGTTTTGGCCCAAGTTCCAAGCGTAGGTGAACGGGGCGGTGCCGGAGGGATTGGCGGTAAAAAGCCCCCCCCCAGTGTTGGTGCTGTCGAGGGTGATATAAACACTGCACGTGTCGGGGAAGCTACCGTACCAGTAGCAATCGGAAGTTACACAGCCGTTTGCATCCGTTGTGGTTACGCAATAGGTGCCGGGTGCATTCGGCTGAATAGACTGGGCGTTACTACCATTGTTCACAGGTAGCTGAAAGGCGCACTCCCACTGGCAATGGCCGTCAGGCCGCTCGCTGGATTTTCGGAAATGTAAACAGCGCAGTTTTGAGCATTGAATAGACAGGCCGATGATTCGCAACCCGTGGCATCGGTGACGGTCACGCAGTAGTTGACACCCCATTGTGTGAGGACGATGGTTGGCGTAGTTTCGCCCGTGTTCCAGAGGTAGGTGAACGGGGCGGTGCCAGTTGGAGAGGCGATGATGATGATATCGCCCGTGTTGGTGGAATCCCAACTTACGCTGACATCGCAGAGGCTGTCGAGGCTTGGAAAAGGCGTGTTTGGTAAATGGGATTTGTTGTCTGCCTGGGCACTGAAGGCCAGCAAACAAAGGATTAGCAGGTTTAGAATTTTTTTCATTTTAAGTTGAAAATTTACGTTGAATGATTAATTTTAGAGAAGCGAATTCGTTTCAAACACTATCACGAAGGTAGGGTGGGGAAGGTTGGGTTTGGTTGAAGAAAATACTAATTTTGGAAAAATTTGAATCATGGTGATTGAAATTCCTAATGAATTATTAGGCACGCAAGGTAAAAGCGAGGCTGAGGTCAGGCTGGAACTTGCCATCTTTTTCTACGTCAACTTCAAGGCGTCCAGTGGTCGCTGTGCAAAGTTTGCAGGAATTCCAAGGGTCGTTTTTTTGGATGAACTCGGGAAGCGGGGTTTCCATGTCAATTATGATGAAGCTGCTGCGCTGAGTTTTGGCGACGATCCCAAATGGGCCTGTGATAGTTGTTAGCGATACCTCCGTCATAAGTGCATTGATTCGTATTGACGAGCTTCACTTGTTGGGCCAACTCTTTGGAGAAGTAGCCGTACCTTCTGGAGTTTACCGCCGAACTGAGCTGGCTCCCAAAGGAAGTTTGATCTTCAAAGCTCTTACGGTTCCTTCCTTGGCTTCAAGTCATCGTTTTGGAAAATGGAAAGCCATGTTGTGAGTGTTAAAACAAACTTTGGATGCAGGAGAGGCAAGCGGCATTGTATTCTTTACCGAGCGCAGAAGAAGTTGGAAGCCGACTCTTTAATAATGGATGGAGACAGGAAGTGTATTGCCCCTAAGTATTATCCTGCCCTCGAATTGTCCATCGCCTTGCGGAGGGGTTATCGTCTGCAAAGACCCAGGGCGTCGTATCAGGGCTGTAGTCGTTGAAATTGTCGATTCCATTGACTGTCGGACTTCCGGAAGACAAGTTGCTCGGGATGTTAGTATAGGTGTAGAAACATGGACGGGGCTTTGCTGCCGAGAAGCCGTTGAATCTCCGCAGAACCAGCTTTTCCGTCAAATCCTGCTAACATGCCCCACTCGCCGAACGCCTCCGCCCCACTTCCCTGACGACTACGTCGGGCAGGCGCATCTCGTAGGGCAAGGTGCCATCCTGCGGCAGTCCATCGGAAGGCAGAAAAGTGCCTTCCATGATTCTTTGGGGTACGCCGGGCGTGGGAAAAACGACCTTGGCCAGCATCATTCCCATCAACTCAAGCGACCGTTCCCACGTTGAGCGCCATTGGTTCTGGGGTGAAGGACGTGCGGAGATGATAGAAAAGGCGCAGGGCAGGAAATTCTTCAGCGCCGCACAGCCCATTTGTTCATTGATGGGACACACCGCTTCAACAAAGTCACAACAAGACTCGCTACTGGGTGCAGTGGAAAGGGTGTGGTAACGCTAATCCGGTGCCACCACGGAGGAACCCCAGCTTCGAAGTTATCTCGGCCTTGCTCTCCCGCTGCCAGTCTATGTGCTCAAGCCCCTCGAAAAGGAGGAACTGGGTACATATAGTTAATGTGGCGCTGCAAAGGACGAGTACCTGCGGGAGAAAGGACATCGAAGTAGCGGAGTGACGCCGCTCATGTTTTCCCGGGGCGATGCCTGGCGCTGCTCAACGTGCTGGAACTGGTCACAGATTCCGGTTCCCGGAATGACAAGGTTGTAATCACCACGCGCTGGTCGAGAACCATCAAACCAACCTCGCCATCTACGACAAGACGGGCGAGATGCACTTTCACGACATTGCCAGCGCCTTCATCAAGTCCATGCGGGGCAGCGACCCCAACACCGCCGTGTACTGGCTGGCCCGCATGATCAAGGGTGGGGAGATGTCGAGTTCATCGCACGCCGCATGATCATCCTCGCCGCCGAAGACATCGGTCTCGCCAACCCAAACGCCCTGCTCATGGCCACCACCTGTTGGGACGCCTGCCGGGCGGTTGGCCTCTGAAAAGCCCGCATCGTCCTCTCACAATGCGTCATATGCCTGGCCACTTCGCGCAGAGCAACTCGGCCTACATGGCCCATCGGGCGGGCGCAGCGGCTCGTCCGGGAGACGGGGACGCTGTCCCGTGACTCTCCCACATCCACAATACGCCCACCAAATTGATGAAGGACTTGAACTACGGCAAGGACTACCGCTATACGCACGATTATGAAAAGAACCTTGCTCCGCAAGAATTCCTACCAGAAGAAATTAAAAGCAAACCCCTCTACGTGCCGGGAAAGAACGCAAGCGAAACCGCCTGCGGCAATGGCTCAAAGAAGATTGAGGAAAGTACGGTTTCTGAAATGAGACTTTAGACAGAAGACTTTAGACAATAGACCATAGACGTGATTTCAGCAGTAGCATGGAGATGTCTAACTTCTAAAGTCTAATTGTCTAAAGTCTTAAAAAATTGGCACAATGATTGTCAAAGCAGTTTGTCCTCCCCACAGATTCCCCTCAATTGAATTTCCCCCTAGTGTTTTCAACAGCTTTTGCAAGCATTGATTGCTGCAAAGTAAGAACGTGAACAGCATGCGATGATTACACCCTATCTATCCGCTTTGCATTCCGGGCCAGGTTTCTTTGGTCTTCTTACCTAACGTTGAAAGGAACTGTTCTCTGAACTTTAGTAGACGGCAACGAAAATATTATCTGGCAATGGCCGGACCGATTTTGGGTCTCACAAACGAATGAACTGGTTTCGCTCCTTTTTGAATCATTGACGCAAAAAATCTGAAGACCCATGGCGCCTTTAGGCAAGGCACTTTCGCTAAAGATAAATTTTGGGTTTATAGTGTTTTCGGGCAGCCTTCTCGTCGGTTTTCATGCCGGGACGAAAATCCCCCTTTTCGCTCAAATAGGTTCCTTTTCCCCTTCCTGGTATTACAATTTTCACATTTTAGTCCACATACAAAATTCATTAAAACTCACTTGAAAATTATGATCTGAGTCCCAACATTTACCCAAGATGATACTCCTCGTATCGTTTTGTGTTGGCTTTTAACTCGGTCTTTGCTCAGCAAGCAATGGAAGTTAAACTTCAACTATATTAGACCCTCTGACAAATGGGGTGTCTATGTAAGGCCCATCGGTGTAACACCTGGGCTTTAACTTTTTTATTACGGATACCGCACAGGTTACCGTGGTGATGCCCACAGGCTTCGCTTGGACAAGTCTCCAAAGCGACACGGGACTTGGGCAGCCAACGCTACCGTTGACGGGCCTGCGGAGAACCCAACGAGAAAATACGTTTCGTTCGGCCTTCTAAACGACTTTCCTGTTATTGACTATGTGGCGGGTACAGAAACCCTGCTGTTTACGTTCTTGAAGACAGCGTCTGTCCAGATTCAATGTTATATCATTGACAACAACACGGACCCATTCAAAGTCCTACCCAACTCGCTGAACAGTAACCCTGGCAACGAGTTTTCGGTATTTGACCCAATGGGGAAAGCGTTGTACAAAATGGCTTGGCATTTACTCGCCCTCTGCCTGGGGCTGCCACGATTGCGACGGTGACGGTATCCTCAATGCATTTGAGGACACAGACGGCGATGGAACTTACGATGGCCTCCCTCTTAAAGACCAGGAACGGAGACGGCCTTGATGTCGTTGGGGATTTGGATGCTGACGGTTATCTTGACATAAATTTGAAGACGTCAACCACAATGGTGTTCTTGATCCAGGTGAAGACCTTGGTGATGATGACCTCGATTCCGGAAGATTTGAATGGTGATGGCAACTGCTCCGGATAGTGACGGAGCTTTGATGTCTTCAATGACCCTAGGGCGACCTTCCTTGACATCGTTAATGGGGACATAGACGGCGATGGTTATCTGAGATCCATGTCCTGCGATGCGATCACCCTTTCCACCCTGAGTCCGCAGCCATTGAACTCATTGGCGGCGCTGACGTCATTGTGACAACGGCCTTCGGCAATACGGCTTGGTTCAAAGGTCATCATCGAAGGTGGCTGTCTCCGTACGTCGTTAACTATACGGACGGTACGTCAGACTTCTCGAAGTACTTTACTACAGCGGTGATTCAATTGCCATTTGTGCCTACTGAGTCTGTCACACTCGACCTCATAAGTATTATTGACTCCTTCAACTGTTTGCTGGACACGGCGCTGACAGGTGGATTGGTCATAGAGGTACGTGGCCGGAGTGTCGTAACCAACCCGACGATGTGGTTGAGTGCTACGGCAACGCGACTTCTCTCTGTATTGAGGCGAAAAGCCTCGGTGACGGCACTGTCTACAATAAATGGCAAGTGAGCACCGACGCAGGTGCCACTTGGGCCGACATTCAGGATGGCGGTGTTTACGACCATCACCGATTCGCTCTGCCGTCTCTATTACAGATGTAGCAAACAAGCACAACTCCAGTTCCGTTGCAAGAAATTCACGGATGTCTGCGACACGGTTTATTCCAGCGCTGCTGCTGCAAGTGGAAGGGCCGATAAACATTTCGACTAACCCATCTGATTTTACCTACTTGCCACCGAAACTGCTTCCTTCTCCGGCGCAGCCGTGAACGCTGGCGCAGTGGGCACGATGGTCTAAGGACAGCATTACTCCAGGATGGAGTGACTTGGGTTGACCTCGCCAATGGCGCAGGCCCGGTGGTGCTAACTGCGGCACATTCTACGGTTGCCACCCACTTCCGTGAGTCTAGCGAGGAGATCTACCGTTGGCATGGACGGTTGGTATTACCAGATGAGGGTTAGCACGGGTGAGTGTTCCCTTTGTTTACACGAACGCTGCAAGGCTAAACGTGGAGGGAAAAATTACGGTAGCTGATGACCCAGACAACATCTCCAACTGTGCAGGGAGTGAAGTTTATTTCGTCGCTTGTTACGACGATTCAGGTGACGTATATCCTGCTGACCAAAACCTGACCGTGACCAACTGCATCTGACAATGGAGCACAGATGGTGGTGGAACTTGGGTTAACCTCGACAACTCAACCGGTGTTTATTTCGGTATTTTCTGGAAGCAGTGTGGGTGGACTCGGTTGTGACACATTGGCCATCACCAACGTTAGAGGCCTGGAAGGATACCAGTACCGAATCGTTTTTACACCTCACCCTGCCTTATTGCGGTGCCAGTCAACTCTGCCGCTGGAACACTGACGGTGAGCAGCCCCAACGCTGCCATCTCAAATGTTTTTTAAATGACATCACTGTATATACTGGAAGTGGTACCACATTTCGGCTGTGACAACAATTGCCGAGAGGTACTTTCGGCTTTGGCTGGCAATACTCGAACTTACCCGATAGCAATTGGTGGCCGACTTGGGATACGATTGACTTCGTGGCGGATGCCGCATTGTTTCTGCACTCTGAGACGGGTTCAGTGGCCTCTGATGCGGATATTGCTCTGTTACCAATGTCTAGCTTGGTAATGTACGGTCGCCCGCTTCCGGGCAGTGGCCAGTGCCGGTGGACTGTAATGAGGTTTACTCCAACTTCGCTACTTTAAGTGTGAAAGGGCCGCTTTCCGTACGAACACAGCCAGTTTGCGGTAGCCGGCGATCGAAAATTCAACGATTTTCACTGCCTCATTTGACAACCCTGGTGTTGTGGGGAGCAGTCTGTTTACCGTTGGCAGGATTAGTACATCGACGACAAGGTGCCCCCCTACCTTGTTGGTCAACCTTTCAGAACGCTGGAGTTTACAGTAAAAAAGACAACTTTACCACACCAATTAAGTATTTCCAATGTGGCTGGCTTGCACGGCATCTGCTACCGACTCCGCCAAGGACAAGTACTTGTAGCATAACTATCCTGTTACACCAATCAAGCTTGCCCAAAAGACGGTAGAAAACCCTATCACGGTGACGGCACATCGACCGGATGATACAGTTTGTTCAGGTGATGTGTCTTCGTTCACTTCGACGGCTACGATTCGGCACAACCCAGGTACGTTTTTATACCAGTGGCAAGCCATCATCGGGACAAGCGTAGTTGCCGCTGGAGCGACATCGGTGCTGGTACGGATGACGGGTTTACCACCTTCCACCACAACTACCCTTAACCCAGCCCCGATGCCGGCAAACGCCTTTATGGCAGGTGCTACCGGTGGCATTCAACACAGGCGAGTGTAACCGGGTGTACAGCAACCGGGCATGTGACCATTGAAAGGCCCAATCGCCATCGTTGACCAACCGGACGACATCTTCCAGTGCTCACTGGCGAGGCGGTTGTGTACGATTGGCGCCGACCCCAATACTTCGAACGCAGGAGGCACAGACGGTTCTGTACCAGTGGCAGGAAAGCACGGACGGTGGAATTACCGCAGACTGACATTGTAAACGACACGACTTATAACGGTGCGCTGAAGCCTTACCAAGCTTAAGCATCGGCCACACGGCCGGATACGATGGCAACCAATACCGGGCTATCATTTCGGCAATACTTGTAGCCAAGACGCTTCAGATCTGACCTTCCCACGCTGAGCATCGAAAGGCCGCGAGCGATGCCCGACGAGACAGACAATATCACCCGAATGTAACCACGGTGTTTCGTTCCAGTCTACCATCACCAATGCTGGCCTGGCGTGTTTGGTACCAATGCAGTCAGCGTGGACTACCGGCGTAGTCTGGACAACCTTTCCAGCGATGCCATTACAGTGGTGCTGTACCACAACGCTTTCATTACCGACGTGGCTGGTATGGGCGTTTTCGTTTTCACATGCGCTACCGTACTGCAAATTGTAACGCCGAGTGGACAAGCGACGCCGTGCACTGACGTTCCCGGGCCCGATAAGGTTTTGCTGCAACCTGCTTCCAGCAACCTGAATGTTCGAGCAGCGGCACCGCTTCTCTGTTACAACAACCAAGCCTGGACCGGTGCAATCACCTCGCAATGGCAAGTTAAGCTGGCACAGCGGTAGCCCATGGTTCCACCTTTCCAACTCTAGCCTTATCAACGGTGCGAAGCCACAGCCAACCTGAGCCTAGCCAACGACATCCGGCTAGAATGGCTGCTGGCTTATCGGGTGAACATTCAAACATCGCCTGTGCGGCGGTAACCTCAGATGTGGCTTGCTTGACGGTGGAAGGTCCGATCTGGCTTTACCGACCATCCAGATGATCATGACGGAGTGCTCGGGCAACTCAACAATCCCTTTACCGGTGCTGCCGCCATTGCGGTGAGAAGCATAGTACATTGACCTACCAGTGGCGGTGGTCTAGCGACTGCCTCAACTATGGCGATATTGTTTGCTGCTGGCGCAAACGGCTCCGCTGACTGGAATACACCGACCCATACCGTTGGCGATGTGGTGGGCATCAATGGCCGTTGCTTCCGCCTTGCGG
Source organism: Saprospiraceae bacterium (assembly GCA_016719855.1). Lineage (GTDB taxonomy): Bacteria > Bacteroidota > Bacteroidia > Chitinophagales > Saprospiraceae > UBA6168. Next base: position 18,318 of record JADJYH010000076.1, read on the forward strand.
TAGGTACTGGCGAGTGTAACGAAGTTTATTCTTTACTGCTAAACTAACCGTGGAAGGCCCGTTGGCGATAACTGGCGGAGCCGGTTGAAACTCCGCCAACTGCTCCGACAAGGCCTACTTCTTCTCGGCAGCCACAAATACTGGGCGGGGGTAGTGCAAAACCAGTGGCAAATAAGCGATGATAACGGAGTGACTTGGTCTGATATAACCCGGTTGCAGGATAGCATTGGTTTGGCCAACCTAATCAACTTTGGTAACATCAACGATGACTTTCGCTGTTGGTTTCGCCCAT
>JADJYH010000077.1 GCA_016719855.1 Saprospiraceae bacterium
GCATTGGCTGCCACACGTCGGATTTCAACGCCACCACTGACCCAGACCACGAGACGAACCAGTTCCCGACGGACTGTCAGGACTGCCACACGGAGAGTGCTTGGGTACCTTCGACGTTTGACCACAACGGGGTTTGGCCGTTCACGGGGGCGCACGTTGCGGTGTCGAATGATTGCGCCGCTTGCCACATCAACGGCAATTATTCGACCACGCCAAATACCTGCAATGGCTGCCACACGCCCGATTTCAACGGCTCGACGAACCCGAACCACGTGGCGCTGAACATCCCGAACGACTGTGCGATGTGCCACACCACAGCACCCGATTGGATGCCTGCGCAGTTCCCGATTCACGATGATTTTTATCCGTTGAACGGCGCTCACGCAAACATCGCCAACGATTGCGCAGCCTGTCACAACGGCAACTACAACAACACGCCGAACACTTGCTACGGCTGCCACACGGCAGACTACAACGGCACGACGAACCCCGACCACGAGGCGGCGGGCTTCTCGACGGACTGCACCACTTGCCACACGGAGACGGCTTGGGTGCCCGCCAATTTCGACCACGATGCGCAGTACTTCCCGATTTACAGCGGGGCGCACGACGGCGAATGGAATGCCTGTGTGGACTGCCACAACAACCCGAACAATTTTGCGGAATTCACCTGCACGACCTGCCACGTGAACCCGGAGACAAACAACCAGCACAACGGCGTCAACGGCTATTCGTACAACAGCAACGCCTGTTTTGCTTGTCACCCGAACGGCGAAGGGGACGGCTTCGACCACAACACGATTTGGCCATTGACCGGAGGTCACTTGAACGCTGACTGCGTGGATTGCCACGCCAGTGGTTACCAAGGCACTCCGACGAACTGCGATGCTTGCCATACGCCCGACTTCCAAGGCTCGGCGAACCCCGACCATGAAGCGCTGAATTTCCCGACGACCTGTGACGATTGCCACACGACGGCACCGGGCTGGGCACCTGCGACTTTTGCCATTCACGACGATTTCTATCCGCTGACGGGGGCGCACGTGCCGGTCGCAACGGACTGTGCTGGCTGCCATAACGGCAACTACAACAACACGCCGAACACCTGCGCTGGCTGCCACACGCCGGACTACAACGCCAGTGCGAACCCCGACCACGAGGTACTCAACTTGCCATTGGATTGCGATATGTGCCACGCGACCGTGCCGGACTGGCAGCCTGCGACGTTCCCGATCCACGATGATTTTTATCCGTTAAATGGCGCTCACGCAAACATCGCCAACGACTGTGCCGCTTGTCACAACGGCAACTACAACAACACCCCAAACACCTGCGTGGGCTGTCACTTGGCGGACTACAACGGCACGACGAACCCCGACCACGAAGCGGCGGGCTTCCCGACGACCTGCAACGACTGCCACACAGAGACGGCCTGGGTGCCCGCCAATTTTGACCACAACCAGTTCTGGCCGATAACTGGGGCGCATATTCCGATTCAAAACGATTGTGCCGCTTGCCACATCGGCGGCAACTACAACAACACGCCGAACAACTGCGTGGGCTGTCCCAGCGGACTACAACGCCAGACGAACCCCGACCACGAGGCGGCTCAATTCCCGACGACCTGCGAGGACTGCCACACAGTGACGGCCTGGGTGCCCGCCAATTTTGACCACAACCAGTTCTGGCCGATAACTGGGGCGCATATTCCGATTCAAAACGATTGCGCTGCTTGCCACATCGGCGGCAACTACAACAACACGCCGAATACCTGCGTCGGCTGTCACTTGGCGGACTACAACGGCACGACGAACCCCGACCACGAGGCGGCTCAATTCCCCACGACCTGCGACGACTGCCACACGGTGACGGCTTGGGTGCCCGCCAATTTTGACCACAACCAGTTCTGGCCGATAACTGGGGCGCATATTCCGATTCAAAACGATTGCGCCGCTTGCCACATCGGCGGTAACTACAACAACACGCCCAATACCTGCAATGGCTGCCACACATCCGACAACAGCAGCACGAACCCGAGCCACCAGACGCTGAACCTGCCGACGAATTGCGAGCTTTGCCATACAACGGCCCCGGACTGGGAGCCTGCGACTTTCCCGATTCACGACGATTTTTGGGAGTTGAACGGCGCTCACGCAAACATCGCCAACGACTGCGCCGCTTGCCACAACGGCAACTACAACAACACACCGAACAACTGCGTCGGCTGTCACTTGGCGGACTACAACGGCACGACGAACCCTGACCACGAGGCGGCTCAGTTTCCCACAACCTGCGAGGACTGCCACACGGAGTCGGCTTGGGTGCCATCCAATTTTAACCACAACACGTTCTACCCACTGACGGGGGCGCACGTGCCGATTCAAAACGATTGCGCTGCCTGCCACATCGGCGGCAACTATTCCAACACGCCGAACACTTGCGAGGGCTGCCATACGCCCGATTACAACACCAGTACCAACCCGAACCACCAGGCGCTGAACTTGCCGATGGATTGTGACAATTGCCACACGACTGCCCCAGATTGGCAGCCTGCGACCTTCCCCATCCACAACCAGTTTTATCAGTTAAACGGCGCCCACGCAACAATTGCCAACGACTGCGCCGCTTGCCACAATGGCAACTACAACAACACGCCAAACACCTGCTTCGGCTGCCACGCTGCCGACTTCAATGGGACGAACAACCCGAACCACGTGACCAACCAGTTCCCCACGACCTGCGAGGACTGCCACTCCGAGTCGGCTTGGGTACCTTCGACGTTTGACCACAACCAATTCTACCCGTTCACGGGTGCGCATATTCCGATTCAGAATGATTGTGCCGCCTGCCACAATGGCAACTACAACAACACGCCGAACACCTGCGAGGGCTGCCACCTGCCGGATTACAACACCAGCAGCAACCCCAACCACTTGTCGCTCAACCTCCCAACAGACTGCGACATGTGCCACACGACCGACCCTGACTGGAACCCGGCAACGTTCCCGATACACAACCAGTTTTGGCCGTTTGTCGGGGCGCACGTGGCCATCCAAAACGACTGTGCCGCTTGCCACAACGGCAACTACAACAACACGCCGAACACCTGCTACGGCTGCCACGCCTCAGAATACAACGGGGCGAACAACCCGAACCACCAATCGGCTGGATTCCCGACGGACTGCACACTTTGCCACAGTCAAAATGCCTGGACGCCGTCAACTTTTGACCACGACGACATGTACTTCCCGATTTACAGCGGCAAGCACGAGGGCGAGTGGAACAACTGCGTGGAGTGCCATATCGGTGGGAACTACAACAGTTTCAGTTGCATTGACTGCCACGAACATGACGACCCACAAGAGGTTGGTCAAGACCACCAGGGGGTAAATGGCTATCAGTACAACAGTCCAGCTTGCTATAATTGCCACCCGACTGGGGAGGATTAAAGTGGAGATTGGGTTATTGAGTTATTGGGATATTTACTGCTAAACCAGATTTTTGTGAAATACAGCTTTGCCATATTGCTCTTATTTGCTTGCTCGCTGTCCATGTTTGGGCAGGTGGAAACGGTGCTTGTCAAGGGTACGGCGTCGTATGTTTCCTCCCAAAACGTCTATGTGAAATATGCTTCAACGGACGGCATCAGCAAGGGCGACACGCTTTTTTCCCAAAAGGGAAATGTGCTGACGCCTTACTTGGTGGTGAGGGACAAGTCTACGACCTCTTGCGTTTGCATTTCGTTGTTGACGGAAAAAGTGGCGGTTGGAGCAGAGTTTTACGCACGGGTTCCCAAAAAAGAAGCGCCCAAAAAGCAAGAAAATGAGAAGAAAGGCGACAAATCAAGGCCGGCACAAGACAGCCTGTTGCCTGCAGTCACTAACCCAGTCGTGGTGACGCCGGAAACGGAGGAGAAAACTGGAACCAGATTTCAAGCAAAAAATAAAGGGGCGTGTGTCGGCTTCGTCGTACAGCAACTTGGTCGGGGCAGAGGAAACCCACCGTATGCGCTACGCCTTCACCTTGCAGGGCAACAACCTCGGCAACTCCCGCTTTTCGACGGACAACTACATCACCTTCCGGCACACGGTGGGCGAGTGGCAGGCGGTGAAGGACAATTTTAGCGATGCGCTGAAAATCTACTCGCTGGCGGTGCGGTACGATTTGGACAAGAATTCAAGCATCAGCCTTGGCCGAAAAATCAATCCCCGTATTTCGAGCATGGGGGTCATTGACGGGCTACAGGTGGAGAAGGGGCTGGGCAATTTCATGGTAGGGGCCATTGCCGGATCAAGGCCGAACTACACCGACTATGGTTTTGACCTCAACTTGCTGCAAGCGGGCGCTTACGTGGGCTACAATACCAGCAGGGATTTCAAGCAAAGCCAAAGCACGCTCGCCTTTATCGAGCAGCACAACGGCAGCAAGACAGACCGGCGCTTCGTGTATTTGCAGCATTCCAACAGCCTGGTGAAAGACTTCAACTTTTTCGGCTCGATGGAGGTTGATTTGTACGAGAACCTGAACGGACAAGCGAAAAGCACATTGAGCCTCACCAATATGTACTTGTCGCTGCGCTACAAACTGTCGAAACAACTCAGCCTGACCACCTCCTACGACAACCGCAAAAACATCATTTACTACGAAAGTTACAAGAGCTATATTGACCAGCTTGTTGATGACGAAACGAGGCAGGGCCTGCGTTTCAACATCAACTATCGCCCGCTAAAGTTTGTGACCTGGGGCGCAAATGCAAGCTGGCGTTTTCAGAAAAGCGACATGAACCTCTCGAAGAACCTGAACAGCTACCTCAATTTCAGCCGGGTTCCGTGGATAGGTGCGTCTGCCTCCATCACGGCCAACTTCCTGCAAACCAATTATTTGGACAGCAAGATGTTCGGCATTCGGCTGACCAAGGAAATAATTCCGGCAAACTCAGCAGCGACGCCTATTTCAGGATGGTGGATTACAGCTACAAAAACTACGAATATACCGTGAAGCAGAAAATCGCTGGCTTGGACGTTTCCGTGAACCTGACCAAGAAGCTGGCCTTCCATGTGTACTACGAGGGTACTTTTGAGAAGGAACGGGATACTTTTCACCGGGTGAACATGAAATTGATTCAGCGGTTTTGAGGAGATTCCTATGATGAAAATTTGAACACGGAGGCACAGAGACACGGAGGAACACAGAGCGTGAGAATTCTTACCTTTGAGCAAATTCACAACAAAAAATTCAGTCATGAAATTCTTTAATATTTTGGCGATTTTTCTCTTCGCCATTGCCATTTTTTCCTGCAACTCCGGCCCCGAAGTCATTGAGGCCGAATCCGGTAGCGGCGAGGTTGCCCCGCCGCTTTTCCAAGACCCTGGCGCAGCGCAGGGCATGAACACTGCACCAGGGCAAACGCAAAACCTGGACGCTGCCGAGCACAAAATCGTGGCCGAGGAAGTGCTTAACACCGACAAATACTCCTACGTCAGGGGACAGGAAAATGGGCAGGAAGTCTGGATTGCCGTGATGAAACAAGATGTGAAAATCGGCGGCACTTACCTTTTCCGTGGCGGTTTAATGAAGAAAAACTTCGAGAGCAAAGAGTACAACCGGATGTTCGAAACGCTGTACCTCGTCTCCGATTTCAGGGCGGAGGGCGCTGCAGCTGGTGGCACCACCAAAGAACAAGCCCACGCCAATGTGGAAGGGGCAGCACCGTCGAAGCACCCAAAAGCGTAACCCCCGCAGCAGGTGCCATCAAGCTTTCCGATTTGATAGCGAACATTTCAAAGTATGATGGAAAAACCGTGAAAGTCACCGGGAAGGTGATGAAGGTGAACCCGATGATTATGGGCCGCAACTGGCTGCACATCCAAGACGGCTCCGGCAAGAACCTCGACCTGACGGTAACGACCGTAGAGCAGGTGCAACTCGGCGCTACCGTCACGCTGGAAGGGACTATTGCGCTGAACAAGGACTTCGGGGCGGGGTATAAATATGATTACATTTTGGAGGGGGCGGTGGTGAAGTGAGTTATGAGTGATTAGTTATGGGTTATTTTTTGGGATGCGGGTAAAATAACTCATAACGCTTAACTCATAACTTGGAATACGCTCGATGCCGCCACCAAGCCACCAAACTCAACACCGTCAGCGCAGCCACCGTCCAATAAACCCAAGTTGGAATCGGCACGGGGTCGCCTGCTGCGTAGGAATGCAAACCTGACAGGTAATAGTTCACCCCAAAATAAGTCATCATCACCGACGCCCAGCCGAAAAGCGAGGCCACATTGAACGCATAGTTGCCCCGAAAGCCGGGGATGAAGCGCATGTGCAGGATGAACGAATATACCAGAATCGTCACCAACGCCCAAGTTTCCTTGGCGTCCCAGCCCCAGTAGCGGCCCCAAGATTCGTTCGCCCAAACGCCGCCCAGGTAGGTGCCGATGCTAATCATGAACAGCCCACCGATAAGCGTCATTTCGCTCGTGTAGGTCAATTCCTTGACGATGCGATAGACACTCTCCCCGTTCTTTTTGTTGCCAAAAATCATGAAAACCAGGTTCAGCACGCCGATGATGGCACCGAGTGCGAGAAAGCCATAGCTGCCCGCCTCCAGCGATACGTGAATCATCAGCCAGTAGGATTTCAGGACGGGCACGAGCGGCGTGATTTCCGGGTCAAGCCAGTTCATGCCCGCCACCATGAGGATGACGGCTGCCAGCACGGTGGTCGCCGCCAAGCCGCCATTGGTTTTTCTTGCGAAAATCAGACCTGCCAGTGTGGTCGTCCAACCGATATAAATCATGGACTCATAGCCATTGCTCCAAGGCGCTTGGCCGCTCACATACCACCTCAAGCCCAAGCCCAGCGTATGCATGAAAAAGCCAAATACGAGCAAGCCAAAAGCAATTTTACCCGCTTTTTTAAAATTCAAATTTGGTTTAAAAACACCAGCAAATAATAACCCTAAAAACACCAGCGATAATAAACTATAAACCATGCTCAAACGGTTGAAAACATTGAGTTTGTTGAGCAGTAATTCCGCTTTAACCTTCCCTTTGGATGGCAATACATCGCCGCCATATTTTTGCTGATAATTGTTTAATTCAACAATCATGCGGTTTGCCATATTCCAGTCATTGCTTTGAATTGAACTTCTTAATACGGGAATATAGGCGGGGTAAAATGCCTCGATGATGGTGCCCGCAAACGCCGAATTTTGCATCCCATGCGGGTCGTCCGGCACAGCGGCTTGCCAAGTGTGGGTCGTGTCGCCCGGCACGGGGAACACCTTCATGAACCTGCCAGAAAATACCATGCTGCAGATGTTTACCTTCTCGTCCAATTTCATCAACTCTTTCTCAAATACGCTGCGGTCACGCTGTGGCGTGTTGTAGGCGTCCCGAACGGCGTCTCGCAGTTTGTACTCGCCGCTTTCGTTAAAAAAATCGCTGTATTTCGCCATGTCGCCCTGCACGCCGAGGATTTTGCGGATTTCCTCGTGATGGCCGAGCTTGATGAGCGGCACATTGTACCAGTCCTTCGGGTTGGCGGCCATGCCGAGTATGACCTGCTCCGCCGACTGTCCGTACAGCGTTTCCTTTTTCGACAATTTGCGCAAAACCTCACTGGCGAAAGTGTTCAGTGGCTTGAACCTGCCCTTGTAGTCCTGCATCAAAATCCGTCCGAAGGCATCGGCGTGCGACTTGTCCACTTCCGGCATTTTTGCATTTTCGCAGTTGCCCGGCGTCGAAAACGCCAAGAAAATGCCCACCAGCACGGCGGCCACTACATTTTCAGTCTTGCTTCTCATGTTTTTCAGATTCTTCGAAATTTGAGCGAAACGGGTGTTTTTACTAAAAAGCGTCCAAATCATGCCCAGCGTCAGCAGCGCATAACCGATGTACGAAATCCAGGTGCCCGGCGCATCGTAGTTCACGCTGAGGTAAGTGCCCTGTTCATCCTGGTCGAAGGACGACTGGAAAAAACGGTAGCCGTCATAGTCCAAAATATGGTTCATGTAGATGCGCTGGTTGCGCACGAGGTTGCTGCGGGGGTCTTTCAGCGTCACCTCGCTGGCGTAGGACGAGGCATTGTCAGTGCCGGGGTAGCGTTCCATGATGAAGTCGTTGAGTTGGATGGCAAATGGCAGCGTCACCCGCCTCGCACCATAAGCTACCGCCACGCTCGATGTGCCGAATTGCGCCGTCCTTGGCGCACCCTCCACGCCTTGGCTACCAGCGACAAACACCTTTTTTTCCTCGCCGCCGAAGGTGATTTTCAAGTCCAACCCACCCGTGCTGGTGCTGCTCATTTTCCGGGTGGCGGACGTGACCTCCGCCCGTGCATGTGGACTGAACGCCCCGAACACGAAGCTGTGCATCCCATCGGAGTACATGCTGCGCAAACGAAGTGGGTGCCAGACGCCCGGCGGCAGCGTGTCCTGCGTTTGCGTCGCCATCACCATTTGGGTAAACGGCGTTCCAGCCATGAAATAGAGGCTGTCGTTTTGCATTTTTATGTTGAAAGCCTGCGGCAATTCGGCGTTGCTAAAATTGAAATTCGTGCCGTATATATTGGACTTGTCGCCCTGCTGTACCATGTATTCCTCCCTGCCACCCATGCCAGCAATAACCACTTTCAGCGTGGGCAGGCCATTGTCGTCGTCCACCATCGTTTCGGTGGGGTTGGGCATGAAGCTCTGCACTTCGACCTTTAGTTCTTGGTTGCCAATGAGATAGGATTTTTCAAAAGAATTGTCGCCCAGCGAGGCGAACAGCACCGGTTCGTCGAAGGAAAACTTCTTGCCGCCGTGCATTACTTGAAACTGGAGGTAGGTCTCCGCCGATAAAAACGAGCTGGAGGCGCTGCCTTCCCGGATGCCCATCATGCCTTCTTTTCCCCAATACCTCGTCACGCCGGCCCCGAAGATGATGATGACCATGGAAGCGTGAAATATCACGAGCGGCCACTTTTTCTGCTGTATCATCCGAAAGCGAAAGATGTTGACAATCAATGTGATACTGAACAAAACCAACAATAACTCGAACCACTTCGACTTGAAAATCACCTTCTGCGCTGCGCTGGTGCCGAAGTCGTTTTCGACGAAAGTGGCTACACCGATGGCTACGGCGAAGAGGATGATGTACAGCCCCGCAGCGGAGGTGGAAAAGAGACCGGAAAACAGCTTTTTTAGCAGCTTCATGTAAAATGAGTATTTGAAAAATAACCCGTAAAATTAACATTATATCCTGATGCTCAACCATCTAAAACCCAAGTTCAACTTGAAAAAATGACCGTTCAGCATTCTTTTGACGATGGCCTGATAAATCGAACCGAATAAATCGATATCTCAGTAACTCAATACCAAAATTGGTCATTCCTCCACCGCCACGCCCGCCCCCTGCGCCGACACGTAGTACGCCCCCTTCAGCACAATCTTCGCCCCTTCGGGCAATACTTCCCGTTGTCGTTACTGCCACGTAGCCGTCGGTTACTCCGCCTTTTTGCACTTTGATTTTTTTGAAAAAACTTCCCTTGGCATCTTCCTTTTCAAGGATAAAAATAAAGTCATCCTCGCCTTCCCGCACCACCGCTGCATCCGGCAGGGCATTGCCTGTGCCGCCACCCGTCGTGGCAATGCTGGCCTCCAAAAATGCCCCGTTCACGAAGTTCGACTGCCCGGCAGCGCCGCTGTCCAGCCGGGCATGTGCCCGAATTGCCCGCTTCGCCGGGTCGAGCACTTTGTCCAAGCTGTAAATCGTAGCCGGGTAGCTCCTCGTTGGCTCGGCGGGGAAACTCAGGCTCACCCGCTGCCCATTTTTTACCTTCAAAATATCTTGCTCAAACACCCAGAGGTCGGCGTGGAGTTTGCTCAAATCGGTCACTTCGCAAACGGTCGTGCCGGGCTGCACCGCCGCGCCCACATTGGAGCGGATGGCCGTCACGATGCCGCTCACCGGGGCCACCAGCGTCAGTTGTGTGCTCAGGTTCGCCGCCGTCAGTCGCTCCGGGTTGACTTGGTGCTGGCGCAATTTTGCAGCGAGCACGGCAGCGGTCGTCTCTGCAGCCCGCAGGTCGCTTTCCGCTTTTTGGAAGTTCTTGGTCGCAGTGGCGTCGGCTTCTTTCAGCGACTTGTAGCGGTCGAATTCGTTTTTCAAGAACACCAGTCGGTCCTTGTTTTCCAAAAACTGCTGCTGCAAGTCCAGCAAGTCCGGCTTTCGAATGACGGCGAGCACCTGCCCCTTGGTCACCGTGGCGTTCAAGCTCATCCGCAGCTCCGCAATGGAACCATCGGAGAACGCGGTCACCTGCGCCACATGCTCTGGGTGTACGACTAGTTCGGCATTGACCCGCAGCGCTTCAGCGATGTTCTTTTGTTCAAAACTGCCGAAGGCCAACCCCGCCTGCTTCGCTTGGTCTGGCGTGAGGTGGATGAGGTCGCCGCTGGTGTGGGTGGCTTCCGCTTCAGGTTTTTCGGAGGTGGTGGGTTCGTTTTTGCCGCAGGAAAAAGCGGCGAAGATGATGAGAAGGAAGAAGGTATTTTTCATTGTAAAATGTTGATTGTCAAATTTTTAAAATCATTTTCACTTCGCAAAATTCAAATGATTTTCATTCAAAAGCTGTTTTTTGTAAGTTTGTAAAAAATTGCAACGATGAGCGCTGAGTCAATTAAGTTGGAACTAATGGTTTGGATTGGTGAGCTAACTGACAGTGGCTTGCTGAACAAGCTATATTTTCTGAAAAAGAAAGCTGAAAAACCAGTCCCGCCATCTCGTAAACCGGGTTGGGGAAAGAACATTTTCCTTTATGTTGCTCCCGATTTTGATGAGACGCCTGAAGGTTTTGCCGATTATATGCCCGCCCAATGAGATACCTAATTGATACCCATATTCTCATCTGGCATGGTGAAAATAACCCAGCGCTCAAGCCTCCCATACTCGACCTTCTAAACAACCTCGAAAACGAGATACTTGTTAGCCATGCCTCACTTTGGGAAATCGCTATCAAGGTCAGCCTTGGAAAGCTAAAATTGGGCTTCCACATTAGCCGTTTGGAAGATGTTTTAATTGAAAATGGATTCACGCTATTGGCTTTTGATTTTTTGCACTACCAAACCTTGTCCGATCTGCCTTTTCACCATTCCGACCCATTCGATAGAATGATAATCGCACAATCGATGGCCGATAATCTCCAAATTGTCACCCACGACGAGAAGTTTAAGTTGTATTCCGTCCCAGTCATTTTGGCCTGAAGGATTGGAAAGCCCAAAGGGATTTCTAAGCCTGACGGCACGGCATTTCGACCGGGCTTAGAAATCCATTTGGGCTTTCCAATCCCTATTGTCCGGTTAAAGCCTCCAGTTCAATGATCGTCTGGTTCAGCCCCAACAAATTCTCCAAATGCTGCACCTCGATGCCCGATGCCTGTTCCATCATTTGCACAAAATCGGCGAAACTCATCTCGCCCTGCGCATAGTTCAGACTGCCCGAACGGAGCAGTTCCGCTGCCAGTTGCTTGCCCTCGGCGGCGTAGTATTCCAGCATGATTTGGTATTTTTCCTGTTCGTGGAGTAAGTGTCCCAACTCGTTTTGCTGCGCCAGCAACGCAGCCCGAAACTCGGCACTCGCTACCGCAATGCCCACCTCTGCCGCCTCCGACTGCGCCCGCAACGACTTGCGGAACAGCGGCACGTTCAGCCCCAACTGCCAGCCAGGGTACACATCGCCATTGCCGAGGTACTGCCCAAACACCCCCGCCGATGCCGTTGGTGAAAACTTAGCCTTCGTCATTTCCTGCTCCGAACGGGCCACTTCGACGGCACTTTTGCCCAGCCTCGCCATCGCCGAACTGCGCAGCAGCGACGTGTCGGCGATGGAAAAACTGCCCTCGTGCAGCCTCTCCACCACGGGCTGAACCGCTTCGTTCAGCCCCAGTATTTGCCCCAAGACGATGCGGTCGAACTCGATTTCGTGCTGCACCGTGCGGGCTTCGAGGCGGATTTGCGCCGCCTTGTCCTGCGCCGCCAGTTTCTCCGATAGCGATACTTCGCCAGTACGGTAGCGAACGTCGGCAGCACGGGCCACCCGCTGCCAAACGCTGTCAAGGCGGTTGTTGAGCGCCGCCTTGCCGTCGAGGTAGCTGAGGTGGTGGTAGATTTCCCGCACTTGCCGCACGATGTCCTGCTTCGTCAGCCCCTGCCGAGCTTCGGCCTGCACCTGACGGCTGGCGTGGAGGTCACGGTTGGCACGGGTCATTTTCCCCGAAGGGAAATTCTGCTGTAGGCCAAGGTTCGTCGTGCCGAACATGCCCAGGTCGGGGTCGGCGGCGATGCTGTGGAAAAGCTGCGAGGGTTCCCACATCGCCCCTGCGTTTTTCAGCACCTCCTGCTGTCGGATGTGCTGGCTGGCAGCCTCCATCGCCGGGTGGTTTTTGAGGGCGAGTTCGATGGCTTGCTGCTCGGTGAGGGAGACTTGAGAATAGGAGGTTTTTGCTCCGCAAATCAGGATTAGAAAAATGAGTATTTTTTTCATAAAAAGCTGAATATCAGTTTTTTAAACCTTATGACTCGCGAGGAGGATGGGACACGGATTTTACTGATTAGACTGATTTACACTGATAAAATCCGTTTTCATCTGTTGAATCTGTAAAATCTGTGTCCTATCCTCCTCGCGGGTTAAGTCAAACTTTTTCCGAAAAAACATTGCATACAACACCGGCAAAACCACCAGCGTCAGCAGGCGTCGAAGTCACCAGCCCACCGATGACCACTGTGGCCAATGGCCGCTGCACCTCTGCCCCCGCCCCGCTCGAAATCGCCATCGGCAGGAAGCCCAGCGACGCCACTGCCGCTGTCATCAGCACGGGGCGCAGTCGAATGAGGGCACCCCGGATGATGCGCTCATGGACGTTGGTCACGCCCTCCTGTTCCAGTTGCTTGAAGTAGGAAATGAGCACGATGCCGTTGAGTACCGCCACGCCGAACAAGGCGATGAAGCCCACCCCCGCCGAGATGCTGAATGGCATATCTCGCAGCAACAGGGCAAACACCCCGCCCACCGCCGACATGGGGATGGCGGTGAAGATTAACGTGCTCTCTTTCAGCGAGTTAAAGGTGAAATACAGCAGCCCGAAAATGAGCAACAATGCCACCGGAACGGCGATGCTGAGGCGTTCTTTCGCCGCTTTAAGGTTCTCGAACTGCCCGCCGAAGGTGTAGTAGTAGCCGCTGGGCAGCTTCAGTTTTTTCACCAAAACAGCCTGCACATCGGTAATGGCACTCTCCACGTCACGGCCCCGCACGTTGGCGCTCACAACGATGCGGCGGCGACCATCGTCCCGGCTGATTTGCGCAGCGCCGGGGCGGTAGCTCACGTCGGCGACCTCGCTAAGCGGGATGAGCTGCCCGTTCGGGGTGGCGATGGGCAACTGGCGAACGTCCTCGATGTCTGCACGGTGGTCGGCGGCGAGGCGAACGACGAGGTCGAAGCGGCGCTCGTCCTCGAAAATGGCACCCGCAGCCGTGCCTGCAAAGGCCGTGCGCAGCGCCATGTTTACGTCCTTCACGTGCAGGCCGTAGCGGGCGATTTTGTTGTAGTCGTAGCGGGCGACGATTTGCGGCAGGCCCTCGATTTGCTCCACTTTCAGGTCGGCCAGCCCCGGCACGTCTTTTATGATGCCCTCCACCAAATGCCCTGCACGGGCGAGGCTGTCGAGGTTGTCGCCGAAGATTTTCACGGCAATGTCGGAGCGCACCCCGGTCATCATTTCGTCGAAGCGCATCTTGATGGGCTGCGTGAACTCGAAGGCCATGCCCGGCACATCGTAGACTTTCGCCTCAATCATTTCCACCAATTCTTCCTTTGTTTCCGCTCGTTTCCATTGCTCTTTTGGCTTGAGCAAAATGACGTTGTCGGCGGTCTCCGGTGCCATCGGGTCGGTCGGGATTTCGGCGGAGCCTATTTTCGAAATGACCTGCTCGACCTCATCCGGGAAATTTTCGAGGATGATTTTTTGCGCAAGCCGATGACTTTCAAGGGTTTGCGTGAGCGAGGTGCCGGGCTTGCAAAAGCCGTGCATCATGATGTCGCCCTCGTCGAGAGTGGGGATGAACTCGCCGCCCATGCGGGTGAAGAGGAATATGGCCACGGCAAATACGATGAGCATAACACCGAGCACTGATTTTTTCCACTGCAAAGCGAAGTTGAGCGCAGGCAAATACAGCCGTTGGAAAAATTGGATGATGCGGTCGGCGATGGTCAATTTTGAGGTGAGTTTTTTGCTCAAAAATGCGGCACTGACGGCTGGCACGTAAGTCAGCGACAGCAACAGCGCACCGATGAGTGCAAAGCTGACGGTCTGCGCCATCGGCTTGAACATCTTGCCCTCCACGCCGGTGAGCGAGAGGATGGGCAGGTAAACGATGAGGATGATGATGACCCCGAAGACGCTGGAACGCATGATTTTACTGGAGGAAAAGCGAACCGCCTCGTTCATTTCACCTTGCGAAAGCTGGATGGTGGCGTATCCTCCGTCCTCCTGTTTTTTCTGATGAAAAACCTTCTCGTGCAAGAAATGCAGGGTCGCTTCCACGATAATCACTGCCCCATCCACAATCAAACCGAAGTCAATCGCACCGAGCGACATGAGGTTGGCACTGACGCCAGTTAGCTGCATCATGCCCAGCGCAAAAAGCATGGACAGCGGGATGACCGAGGCGATGATGAGACCCGCCCGGAAATTGCCGACCAGCAAAACGAGGATAAAAATAACGATGAGCGCCCCCTCGATGAGGTTTTTCTGCACGGTGGCGATCGTTCGATCCACCAGTTTTTCCCGGTCCAAAAAAGTGGTGATGATGATGCCCTCCGGCAGTGAAGATTGGATTTGCGCCACCCGTTCCTTCACCCGCTGGATGACGTTGGCGGCGTTTTCGCCCTTGAGCATCATCACGATGCCGAGCACGATTTCGCCCTCGCCGTTGTGGCTTACCGCGCCGTAGCGCATGGCGCTGCCGATTTTCACCTCACCGATGTCGCCGATTTTGATGGGAGTGCCGCCCTCGGATTTCACCACGATTTGCCGGATGTCGTCGAGCGACTTGGCCAAGCCCTCGCTTCGGATGAAATAGGCGTTGGCGTTCTTTTCGATGTAAGCGCCGCCCGTGTTTTCGTTGGCGTTTTCGAGCGCAGCGAAGACCTCCCCGATGCCGATGCCGAAGGCTTTCAGGCGGGCGGGCGTCACGGCCACTTCGTACTGCTTGAGGTAGCCGCCGAAGCTGTTGATTTCCACCACGCCTTGAATGCCCATCAGTTGGCGCTTCACTATCCAGTCCTGGATGCTGCGCAATTCGGTGGGCGAGTAGCGGTCTTCGTAGCCCGGTTTCGGCTCGATGCGGTAGTGCAGGATTTCGCCGAGGCCCCGTGGAAACAGGCGCTAGCTCTGGCGTGCCGAAGCCAGCGGGGATTTGCTCTTCGGCCATTTTCAGCTTTTCGTTGACGAGTTGCCGGACGAGGTACTTGTCAACGTCTTCGTCGAAAACGACCGTGACCACGCTCAACCCAAAGCGGCTGATGCTGCGCAATTCGACAACGCCGGGGATGCTCCGCACGGCGTTTTCGATGGGGTAGGTGACGAACTGTTCGACCTCCGGCGTCGCCAATGTGGGGCAGACAGTTAGCACCTGCGCCTGATTGTTGGTGATGTCAGGGATGGCGTCAATGGGCAGTCGGGTAAAGGCGAAGATGCCCCAAACGGCCAGCGCCAAAGTGCCGATGGCGACGATGGTTTTGTTTTTTATCGAAAAGGAAATGATGGAATCCAGCATGAACTTGATTTACGAATGACGATTTACGATTTACGATTGGGGCGCTCGGAAATGAGCAAATGGAGGGCTTGACCTACGAAGACAGATTGCGATAAAACGCTAACAATCAACATGTTGGATTAATCCAACATGAGCGGTCAGGCGCAATCGTAAATCGTCATTCGTAAATCGTCAATCAAGCTCGTGGCGGCTGCCAGATGTCTTGCGGAAGGGAGAAGGAATAGGATTGGTCGTTGAAAACGGGGCGGTTGCCTTTGAGAAGTTCTGGTTGCTGGAGCGGGTTAATTATCGGCTGCGGAATGAGCGCCAGAGAAGGAAGGTGTACGTGCTCACATTGGTGCTTCATCGGGAGGTTGGAGTGGTCGTGGTCGCTTTGGTGCTGCGCAAAGTCCTCGCCGTAGTGCATTTTGTAAAACTGGAAAAAAGTCAGATTGGGCGTTTCGGCCTTGTGCTCCTTGTAGTGATCGAGCAATGCGGACAGCTTCGCCAATTCCTCCTTCGCCTGAACAGGCACGAGGGCGCTGAACAGGAATAAAATGAGCAGAATATTGGCGGTATTTTTCTTCATGTGAGGTGCAAAAATAGAAAAACTTTGAATACCATCAATTGTTTAGCGCTCCGGCTTCTATCCAAATTCGGATTACGTCCAGCTCGCACTGTGGCATCTTGTTGCTGCCCGCCGGGTATGGCATGGCCTTGTAGCCGCTGTCGTGGTTGATGCTGCCCCAGAGTTTGCCATTGTCGGCCTGTGCCTTCACTTCGGCGTGGGTGGTCAATTTGATGCCACCGCCTGGGCTGTTGTTGCCGTGGCAGCCCACGCATTTCAAGTCCATCAAGGGTTTTACAACCAAACTGAAGGTCACGTTGGTCGTGTCGCAAGCACCGTCGCAGGTCAGGTTTTGTGCGCCCTGCTGTATCCATTTTAGAATCAACGCTTTCTGTTCGGCGGTGAGGGCAACGCTTGGTGGTGGTGGCATCCGTTCTTCACCTGATTCGTTCAATGATTTATATATTTTGCTGTTGGAGGGGTTGCTGAGGTTGATGCCTCCCGTAGATTTCACTTTGTCATAGCTCGTCAAAATTACACCTTCCTCGTGCGACTGCACATCGTGGCAGCCCGACTGGGCGCAGTTGGAGGCCAAAATCGGCAACACCTGCTGCTCGAAATAGACGGAATCAGGGTCGCAGGGATGCAGGATTACGACGGGCGTGGTGTCCCCAGTTGTGTCAATTGGGCCGGGCAATTCGCCGATAAAAACTGGGTCACGCTCACAGGAATAAAGCGTGATAAAAAGCAAGGTCGCCATGACGAACAGTGCGCTAAATGGACGCATTTTTTTAGGTTTTGAAAGTTGAGCGGGTTGAGATGGTTGAGCGGGGTTTAGTAAACCCGCTCAACCATCTCAACCCAATTTTTCAGGTGTTCTTCTTGATTTGAAATATCCTCGACAGGTTGAAGCCAAAGCGGATTTCGCCTTTGCCCCAGTTGCCATTGTCGTCGCTTAGGTAGGCCCGCTCGTTCATGCCAACCGCATTGGAAAAATGCAGTTGGAAAACGTGGCCGCCCGTTTCGATGTCCACGCCGACAGACAACGGGTTGTGGGTGACGTTGGCGGGGAAACGGTTGAACACGTAGCCGTAGTCCCAGACCAGTGCAAGGCGCTGGGTCACTTTGTAGCGCCCGCCGATGCCCAAGGCGTACAACTCGTTGGGAATCAGCTTGTTCTGCACAATGTTTCGGTGAACCACTGTTGGCGACAGTTGCAACGTGAAGCGGTCGCTGAACTTCCGCCCGATGATGAGTTCATGGTAGTAGCCCAGCCGTCGGGAGAATTTCACGGGCACTTCCGGAGTTTCCCACGGGGTCTTTCAGGCCGTTCATCGTAATACCACTCACCCAAAGCAGCGAGATGGGCATGTTGCGCTTGCCCGTTGACTGCCAGAGGATGCGGTATTTCACGAAGCCGTCGAGTTCTTTTTTGCGGTGCTGCGCCCGACGCCGAGCATCAGGTTGGGCGTCACGCCATAGTCGAAACCCAGGCGCATGCTCGCTTGGTCAAGCCCGAAAAGCTGGTAGTAGCCATCGCTGACGTCGCCGAAGCGGTGAAGGATGCGAAGGTCAAGCGTGCCCTCATGGAGCATTTCCATGCTGTGGCCGTTGATGACACGGGGGCTTTTGAAGGCGTTTGTGGCGTAGTCAGTGGTCTCTGCACCCCCCAGTTCGTCGAGCATACTCGGTTCTTGGGCTTGGGCGGATGTCGTTGCAAAACAGCAAATTGCGAAGACAACTATTTGATGAACAAGCTTTTGCATAAATTTTTCATTAAACGTCAATCGTTATTGGCACCCAACGCAATCCATTTTTCGATGGTGGCTATTTGGCAGGCACTGAGCTTGTTGGCACCCTGCGGCATGGCAGAATAGCCTGAGGCATGTTTCACCGAGCCTACAAGCGTACCGTCGTTGGCGCTGGCTTGATGCCGTTGTAATTCGTCAGGTTGATGTCGCCGGAGGGGGCGCTGCCACCGTGGCAGCCGTTGCAGTAGGTTTGGAGGAGGGGCATGACCGAGCCGGACAACGTGACGCCCGTCGTATCGCAGGTCGTGCTTGCGCAAGTTGAATTTTTTGCGCCTTCCTCAATCCACAGCGAAATGGTGGTGATTTGCTCGTCGGTCAGGTGGTTGTAGGGCGAAGGAGGCATGGCCTCCTCGCCTACTGTTTTTGTGATTACTGAATAGGCCTCGCTGTGCTTGTAATTGCCTGGCTCGACGGCCTTCAAAATGCCGTTGTAGTTGCTTAAATCATATCCCGCCTCACGGCTGGCTGAGTTGTGGCAGCCGCTCTGGGTGCAGTTCGATTGGAAGATGGGCAGCACGTCCCGTTCGAAGCAGACGCCGTTGATATCCTCGATGTACTCACGTGTACAGGCGGTAGCAAAGAGCACAATTGACAGTGCCGCAGCCGCTCGCCATCCTTTTTTTTTGCTTTGGAAAAATTTCATGAAATGTCGAATTGAATCCCGCCGTCGAGTTCACGCTAGCTTTTAGAAGCCAAAAGCTTGGCCCGAAGGCATCGGTTTAATGTTGCAAAATTCCTATAATTCCTTCTTCCAGCAGCTATTATTTGTCAGTTGTTAAGGTGATTTTCTTCACTTGCTCCCAGGTCTGTAATCGCTGGTTTCTTTCCATTCGGGTAAGAGAACGCCAAGGTTGCCTTAGCCCTTTTTATTCCAAAAAATATTCTCAAAACTGGTAGGAAGCACCTGCCCGCCATCCCCACCATCGGCCAATGCCCGACTGGCTGCCCACCTTGAAATCCCAGGAACTGCCTGCCTGCAAATGCCAATGCGTGGCCAGCCGGTAGCGGATGCCGAGGTTGAAACCGGCGTAGTTCAAGGGTTTTTGCATTGCCGGTACGCTTGTTTCCCGGCTTTTCTCAACGCCAGTCTGACTGTGCGTGTACTCTACTTCCAGTTCATAGGCAGGGTTCCACTGTGCCGTCCAGCCAGCGCCAAGCCAAGGGTTCAGCTTGCTTTTTGAAAAAAAATACCATCTCATTCCGACAGCGAGTTGCAGGATGGATTTGGCCTCGTCGTGCGTTTCAAAATACTTCAGCACGTAGTCGTCGCCGGGCGATTGGAAGGGTGGCAGCCCCAAGCCGGGGTCTTGCACGTATCCCCTGAACTGCAATGCGGCAAAGCTGCCGTCGAGGGTTAGTGCCAACTGGTCGGAGAAGCCGATTTCACCGGAGAGCGATGCGGCCACGCTGCTGCTGCTTGCGATGGAAGCTTGCTTCGGCACCAGCCCGCCTACCCCGATGCCCAAGGTGAACGATTGGGGGATGAGCGGAAACGCCGTCGTTTTTTGCTTCACTGGGAGCATGATTAGGTCATTTGCCTGCGACAATCTGGGGAGGCGGCGTGTCAGCGGAAAAGGATGGATCACACCGTTGGGCAGCCGTTCGGGTAGCAAATGAGCGAGGGCATTTTCAGCAAAAGAATCCAATTTGTTTTGAGAAAAAGGATTGCCCGTTTTGGGCAATCCCTCTTTCGAAATCCTGGAAATATTGTCCGCCGAGGCGTTGCTGGGTGGCAAATTTGGATGCTCACCCGATTCGCCTGAGAGAGAAGCAGTGTCTTCGCCGGATGTTTTGCGAGTAGAATAATTCGTTCCCGAAGTGTTTTTTGAAGATGTCGTCTCAGCCAAATTACCAGCCCTCATTTGCCTGACCACCACCGTCCGGTAAATCGTATCGTACTGATAAACAACGAGTTTCTCGTAAACCGTGTCCCGCAAAGTGACCGCCTCAGCCTTGGTCACAGGCAGCTCGGAGCGCAGTTTGGCCACGTCGTCGCCCGTTTTTTGCCAAAGCAAAAACCAGCCGAGGTTGGAGAGCAGCAGCAGCCCGGTCAGCCCAGCGAGCCAACCCAAGGGCAGCACCCGCCAGCGCTTCTGGTCGTGGGCATCGAGGCGGGTTTGGAGCGCCGACCAATCGTCGCCGCTGAAGTCGGGCGGCGGCGTAGCGCCCTGCATCTTTTCTGAAAAAAGCCGGAAGAAGTCGGGCTGTTTCATGTATTTGAAGTTTTAGGTGCGGTGTTGTGCATCATTGCCTTGAGCTTTGCCCTGGCTTTGAACAGGTTTGATTTCGATGCGCCAACCGATATGTTGAGCATGCTTGCGATTTCGTGGTGCTCGTAGCCTTCAATGGCAAACAGGTTGATGGCCAATCGATACGAGGGCGGTAGCTGCTGCACGTTCGCCAATAGTTCGTCGGAAGAAAGCCGTTCGAGCACATCGCAGTCGTCGTGGGCGGTCTGGTCGGCTACTGATAGCTCTTCGATGGGCAGGCTGCTTTGCTGGTACTTTCGGTAGTGGTCAATGGCGCTGAACACCACCACTTTGCGCAGCCAAGCTTGAAAGGGATGCGCCGAGTCGTAGTTTTCTATCTTGGTGAAAACCCTGAAAAACGCATCATTGACCACTTCCCGTGCCGCATCAGTGGAGGCCACATAGCGCCGACCGACCGACAATGCGAAACTGTAGTACAGCTCGTAGAGTGCATGCTGCGACACCCGGTCGCTGCGGCGACATCCCTCAATGATTTGGTTCAGTTTCGTGCTATTCATGCCGGCTACTTACGAGTGTTTTCGGAGAATAAAATGGGAAGGTTGCCCAGTGGGTCAAAAACGCAGCTGAATTTGCTGGCGAGCAGCGTGGATTTGGTGTCAATCTTATGGAAAAAATGGTTTTGGGGTTAATTCCATGAACCACTATCCGTTCATCCTTTGCTTACGGCCGCCTTTGCCCTTGCCCTTTCCCTGGCCCTGCTGCCAGGCATTCCATTTCGGTGCGCCGTTTTTTTCTCGCAACATCAATACATGCTCTCCCCTCGTCACGCTCATCGCAATGACGGCTGGGGCATTTTGGTAAGTGATTTTCGAGCCTTTGATGCTGATTTTATCGCCAACGACGAACTGTAGCTCTTGGTTGTCGAGGTACCACGACGGGCCAAGGTGGACGGAAATCGTCTCTGTTTTCCCGGTTTTCACCAGCAGGTGAACGCCTGTTGACATCCCTTTTTCAGGGGTAATTTTTTCAATCTTCTCAATTGTACCATTCAGTTCTACGATGGTTTTGGCATCGAAGAGCCGGTTGTAATTGTTGTTGTTGCCGCACCAGCTACCACTGCCGGGTTGGGCTGCGCCGATGATGGGCAGCGTTGCCAAGAGTATGGCTGCCACAAGAAATTGAAAGGTTTTCATGGTAAAATATGTTGAGCCGACGGCAGTGGGCATCAGCCAATTCAAGCCCGTCGTCCATTGCCAACGGCGGTGAAAAATTCATCAAAATCGTTACTGGATGAGCAGTAGCTGGGCATCCTCCACCCCCGTCAACTTGTGGGTCACTTGGGCGGGGATGCGCACAAAGTCCATTGCGGTGGACAAGCTTTCCATCCTGTCTTTTTCTTCGTAAACCGCCTTGCCGGAAAGCAAGACCAGCATGGCATTGGTCATGCTCTGGTGCTCCTTGAGTACGGCGTCTTTTTTAATGGAAATGAGGGTCGCCGAGGCTTTGTCTTTCAGGACGTTTTGGGTGGCGACGGCTTTTTCCGCGGTGTTCAATAATTCGAGTAGGTTCATTGGAAGTAGTTTTGATATTCAGCAAGATGTTGTTTCAATTGGCCGATGGCAGCCTCGCTTTCTGCCGTCGTTTCGCTGCCGACTTTTCAAGAATTTCTTTCATGGGCAGCAGGTAATTGTGCAGTTGCTCATGCGCTTCGCCCGTCATGGTGCATTGTTTGAAAATGAGTTAAAGGCGGCTTCCAGTTCTTCCCGCATGGCCTTCGGTTGGCAGCGTCTGCCGTTTTGCTTCGTATTTCGCAAATGGCTCGCATGGCAGCGATGCCGGAAGTGGTTTCAGGATTGGCTTGCCAGCGGTTGCCGTTGTCGAGGGTGATTTGGACAGCGCTGTTGCCGTGTTGCCCGTGTTCGCCGCAGGAATGGAGCAGTGGCAAAGCAAAAAGGAGGAGGAGGAAGAATGTCTTTTTCATGGTTTACTTTTTGGCGGTGCATCAAATGTAATGCTGGCGTCATGTGCTTCTAATGTAATAAACCTAGAAGTGCATTAGGTTTGAGGGTGGAATTTATTCTGCCAAAACCTGCACCATAGGCAAAAGCGGAATAAATTCCGCCCTCCAAACATATTACGCCCGTTAAGTTCAGGACATTACATTGCGCGTCCCGCTGGGAGAAGAGAGAAGAAAAACCAGCCTTACATTTGACGCACCGCCATTTACTTGATTGAAATATGGGTTTTGACAGGAGCCAAACACTTTGGGTAGCAAAAATGGGGGGATTAAGATTTAACTCCCAGTGATTTGCATAACACACGCAAGTGACACTTGTCAAAACCCAACTGACGATTAGTCGCCATCCTCCTCCGCTTCGGCTTCCCCTGCCCCGTTGGCTTCACCACCAGCGTTGATGGCTGCCACGCCACTCCTAATTTCAGTATGCCGAATTTGACCACCGAGGTAGCCCGTGCGGGCCATTGCCCCGAAAACCACCAGCCCTAGCACCGTCGAGACCAGCACGAGCGGCTTGGACAGGCTGTCTTTTGTTTTACTCAAAACCAGCGTCACGAGCGAGAGTAGGCCGAGTGCTTCCATGAGCCAGATGGCCAGTTCTGCGGCCTCCTCGTGCTCTTCGATGAGGGCTTCAGAAACCCCAGCGATTCCCTCAACGGACTCCTCCGCCGGTTCGCCGGTGAGGAAGACTGGGATGGCAATCAAGGCCATGACAAACCAAGTCCAAAGGGCGGCTTTTTTGACTTGGTCGGAAGATGTGATGTAACCGTATATCATCACGCCAACGCCCAACACAGTCCCAATAATGGGGAAGTGGTTGAGCAGGAGATGCAGATGTGTTGCGTCCATTCTTGTTAATTTTAATTGCTGAAATCAGCAGGTTAGGAGAATTTTATTATCATAAAAGCCTCCGGTTTACTCGTGTCCACGTTTCGATTTTTGTTGCAATACTGGAAAACAGGAGAACCGGAGGCTTATTTTTTCGATTTTCAATTTTTGGGAACTAGCCCCGTTGGCCAGGCGAAGTTTATCATAACTTGTCAATCTTCGTGAACTTCTCGGAGGAAGTCATGGAGATGTTGCAACGCTTCGGCGCTGTGCTATCGTAAGTATTGCCGCAAGTCTGGCAGACGTAGTAAACAGACGCCAGTGTGTTCACCTGCTTGCTCTCAAGTGCCGAAAGTGCTTTTTCGTACAAAGGCTTGTGCCGCTGCTCGGTTTTGTAAGCATAGTTCAGGCTGATGAGGGCCATTTTGCCGTTGGCAGCCTGTGCGTTTTTGATGAAATCTGGGTACATCGTCGCAATTTCATATCCCTCACCAGCAATGGCGTCCTTCAGGTTTTCAGCGGTTGTTTTGACCGTGAAATCTTGTTTGACGGCAGGAATGGTAGCGCCCATGTCCTCCAGCACAAAACGGTGGTTGTTGGCGTGGATGTTCTCCGATGCGGAGGTCGCTTTGAACATCAGTGCTATTTGCGTGTAGCCTTCTTCTTGCGCTTTTTTTGAGTAGGCGGCATACTTGGCACTCGCTGTTGTTTCGCCTTTGAAAGCATCGGTGAGGTTGTTGATCATCGTCGCTTTCGCATCGGCAGTGGCGGTTTCTTCCCCCTTCATTTCATCTTCTTTCAAGGAAACGGTTTGGGCGGCAGCGCCGCTTTCGGCGGGTTGTTGCATGGAGGTTCCTGTTTGGTTGTTTTCCTGTTGGTTTGGGTTGCTACAGGAAGGGAGCAAAGTCCACAAGCCAGCAGCTAAAAGGGCGAGGATGATTGCATTGGATTTCATGATGAGTTTATTTTTTTAGTGATTTTTTCAGCAACACCGTTTGTGACGTTTTTGTCTGAATTTGATAGTGCAAAGTTGACCCCGGCAGGTTTAAAGCAACCTTTGGGTTTTCTTAAAATCAGCTAAAAATGGAGACGATGGAAACTATTTGAAACGCAGTTTAAAAGCAGTGCCTCTGCCCTCCTCACTTTCCACGGAGACTTCAATCTGCTCCAGACTGGCAATTTTTTGCACAATGGAAAGCCCAAGCCCACTGCCAGGCACCTGAGAGGTGCGGGATGCATCGGCGCGGTAAAGGCGGTTGAAAAGGTGCGGCAGGTGTTCGGCGGGGATGCCGGGGCCGTCGTCGGCGATGGTCAGCGAGCGAGTGGATTCATCCCAAGTGCAGTGGATGTTGCCTTCGTCGGAACCATATTTCAGGGCATTGCCGAGGAGGTTGCTGAGGAGTATTTCGAGGAAAGTACGGTCGGCCATCACTTCGGCATTTGGCGGGATTTCGACGTGCAAGCCCATCTTCTTCGCTTCCAGTTCGTGCTGTTTTTTTGTTTTTAAACCCTCCAAAACGGCGGCGAGCTGCACCGGTTCTTTTTCCAATAGAACAGCGCCCGATTCCAGCCGTGCCAGTTGCAGCAGGCGGTCGAGCAGCAGGTGCATCTTGTCCACTTCCTTGATTACTTGGCCTATTTTTTCTTCGTAATGCGCTGACTCTCTTGGCTTTCTGACCAAAACCTCCAACGTGCCACGAATGGCAGTGAGCGGCGTCCGTAGCTCGTGCGAGGCATCGGAGGTGAACTGCTTTTCCCGTTGGAAGCTGTTTTCGATGCGCTGCAACAGGTCGTTGATGGCCTTCGCCAATTGCTGTACCTCGTCTTCGTGCGCTGGGAGTGGCAGGCGGGTGTTGATGTTCGTATCGGTGATGGTGGCAGCGCCTTGGATAAGTTCCTGCACTGGAGCGATGCTTTTTGCTGCCGCAAAAGAAACTGCGAGATAAAGCACCAACAGTGTAAACGGAAAAGCAATATAAAGCGTGGTGCGCAGGTTTTTCAAAACGACCGTGGACTCCGCCCGTGAAATGCCGATAGAAAGCTGTCCAAGGATTTTGCCATTTTTGTCCTTGACCGGGAACTGTCCCAGCCGCACCAATTGGTTTTTCAAATTGGTGTTGAAAAAATGTGGTGCTACAATATTTGGGTCAAAGGAAAAATGGTCGGCAAGCAGGTTGGAAGAGCGGAAAAGCAACCGCCCCTGCTTGTCCACCAACTGCAAAAAAGTCGGGTTCACTTCCTCCTGCTGGTGTTCCTGCTCCTCCCACTCCGACATTTTTGAAATAATGATGGAATCACCTTCAAAGCTTAGGCTTTTAAATACTTCCGCTTGCTCGGTGCGCAAATCCGTGTCGAGGTGGTTGAAGGCAGTGCGAAAAACCACTTCGTACACTACCACAAATACAAGGCTCGTAATGACAGCAGCCACTACGAGGTTGTACAGTGCGATGCGCTCCTTGAATCTGAGTTTCATGCGTCGTCATTGACCCGGTAGCCCACGCCCCGGATGGTTGTGAGGAAGGATGGCTGGCCGGGGTCATCCAGTTTTTTGCGCAAAAAATTGATGTAAACGTCAATGACCGAGGTGTCCCGGTCGAAGTTGACATCCCAGATTTTTTCGATGATGCGGGTGCGGCGTGTGATTTTGCCTTTGTTGCGAAGCAAAAATTCCAACAGGGCGAATTCCTTTTGAGTAAGCTCCACTAGTGCGCCGTTTTTGGTCACTTGATGGGTTTCGAGGTTGAGTTTGATGCCGCCTGCATGGAAAGTGGTTTGTTCTCCCGTCGGATTGCGCAGCAAAACCCTGATGCGGGCGAGCAGTTCCTCGAAGGCAAATGGCTTTCGGAGGTAGTCGTTAGCGCCTACCTCTAGGCCGAAAACCACATCGTCCACGCTGTCCTTTGCGGTTAGGAAAATAATGGGAATCAGTTGGTTTTCCTTGCGGACCTGCCTGCAAATCTCGATGCCACTCAGCCCTGGCATCATCCAATCCAGCAGTAGGATGTCGTACTCTTCGGGATTTTCGAGCGCCATGCGGAGGCCGTCTTTTCCGTTGTAGGCCACGTCCACAGCGAAGCCCTCTTCCTCCAGCCCTTCGTGGATGAAATTAGCGATGGAAACTTCGTCTTCTGCCAGCAGTATTCTCATGTGTTCTCGGGTTGAGTAAGCAATTTTGTAGGTAAAAAGCAATGATACTAAGGCACTACTGCACCTCCTCGGAAGGGAAAGAGATTTCTAGTTCCACCCCGGCACCATGTTTGAACACCAGTTCGCCCCCGTAAAAACCCGTGCGGGCCGCTGCGGCGATGGCCAGTGCAAACAGCACTACGGAGGCTGCATACCCCCATTTCGGTTTGAAGCTGGTCGCCTCGATGGCCACCCGGAACCCGGCAGCAACGATGCTGATGAGCATGGTCAAAAGAGCCGCATCTTCATGCAATTCCATTGCCTTGCCGAGGCCCGTGCCGTCGTCCATGCCCTCTCCGGCTGCGCTGCCGGTGAAGTAGGCCGCCACTGTGCCGAGCGCTCCCAGCACCAACAAATATAGACCTGCCGTCCTGAAAAACGGCTTTTTTGTTGCTAAGTAAATCAAGTCGGAAAGAAACCCCACAAACAGCAGGGCAATGGGGAAGTGCACAATCATGGCGTGCAGATGGGTAGCTGAAATCATGGTAATTTTTTTTGCAAAGGTGTAGGTAGGCGTATTGTTTTCACCTTAATGCAAACTTAAAAGCAGCTTAAAATCGAGTACCCAATCATCAAAAGCTCAGCCCATTTATTCAGCTTTTCAATTGATTAAAATCATTGAAGCCGCCTTCGATTCTCGCCATTTTTGAGGTCAATTGTAAAACAGGAAAAGCCAATTCTATGAATTCTTCCCCCGCCCAACTTTTTGATTCGTGGTTTGACAAAACCTTTATCCTGCCGGGCGATACAGCGGATGCCGTTCACCAAAAAAAATCTTTTTTTACTGCCAATCTCAGTGTGATTTCGATGGTGGGTCTGCTCACATTGACGACTTGGATATTGGGGCTGCCCATACTCAGCTCTTACGGATTGGGGTTGGTGGCTTTTGGGGTCGTTTTGATTGCTATATTCCTGAAAACCAGACGCGTATCACCGTGGTTCTATATTTCCAACCAAGTTTTCGTCCTACTTTTCACCTCGTTCACCATCATCAGATTGGGTGGCATACCCAACTCCGGTGGGTTGATTTTCGCAAAACTGGCAGCCATCGTTTACTCCCTCTCCCTTCCTTCAAAAAAGCTGGCTTGGTGGTCGTTTGGGCTCTTTGTCGCCACTACTATTCTCGAAGCAGCGCTGTACCCTTGGCTCACGCCCGCGCCGGAAATGACGCCCGCCGTCAACCAGGTTTTCTTTGTCATCAATTCCACTTGGATTTCGCTCTTCATGCTGCTCATTGTTTTTTATGTGTTCCAACAGCGGGCGGAATTGGAGAAGGCCAAATCCGAACGATTGCAGGAGTTGGACGACCTCAAGACCCACATGTTCGCCAACATCGCCCACGAGTTCCGCACCCCGCTCACGCTCATCAGTGGCATGGCGGACCTGCTGAGGGAAGACCCCCAGCACCAGGTTCGGGAGCGCACCGAAGTTATCCAGCGCAACTCCAACAAAGTGCTCCGGCTAGTTGACCAGATGCTCAACCTTGCCCGACTGGAGGCTGGTTCGGTGTCTTTGCAAACAGTGCAAAGCGACTTGACGGCGTTCCTACGCTTTGTGTGCAACTCGTTCCAAGGCTTGGCACAACACCGAAAGGTTCGTTTCCATTTCCTGCCTGACAACCAACAAATTATGATGGATTTTGACCCCGAAAAGCTGGAAGGACTGGTGGGCAACCTGCTCTCGAATGCCTTGAAGTACACGCCTGCTGGGGGTGATGTTTACCTAAATTTTCATTTAACGAAGTCGGTACCAGAACAGTTGGTCATCAAGGTGAAGGATACGGGCATCGGCATCCCCGCCGACAAGTTGGGCTATATTTTTGACCGTTTTTACCGGGTGGAAAACGAGCAGAAACATTACGAAGAAGGCAGCGGTATCGGGCTGACCATTGT
Source organism: Saprospiraceae bacterium (assembly GCA_016719855.1). Classification (GTDB taxonomy): domain Bacteria; phylum Bacteroidota; class Bacteroidia; order Chitinophagales; family Saprospiraceae; genus UBA6168. The sequence goes on from JADJYH010000077.1 coordinate 28,314, forward strand.
GCGGGAGTACGTGAAGCTGATGGATGGCGAGATTGCAGTTGAAAGCAAACCGGGTGAAGGTACCGAGTTCACCGTGACGCTGCCTGTGACCCGGCAAGCGCCCAAGCAGGATTCATTGGCGGGCATTTCAATCCAGAATTCGCCAGAACCCGTTGATTTTGAATGGATTGCATCTGATAACGGCGATGCCACCTTGCCACAACTGCTCATTATCGAAGACAACCTGGAGGTTATCCAGTACCTGCGGCTGGTGCTGGGCAAAAATTTTCACCTGCTCTCTGCCTCCAACGGCGACGATGGTATTCGACTTGCACTCGAACACCTGCCGGACCTTATCCTCAGCGATGTGATGATGCCCGGCAAGGATGGTTATGAGGTATGCCGCACCCTGAAAAAGGACTTCCGTACCTGCCATATCCCCGTCGTGCTACTAACTGCAAGGGCTGACACGGCCTCCCGGATCATTGGGTTGGAACAGGGCGCTGATGCCTACCTGACCAAGCCGTTCAACAAACGTGAACTGCTCGCTTGCTTGCGCAACTTGTTTATTCAGCGGGAAAAACTTCGCATCAAATTCGCCTCGCATACCAATGTCAACGAGCCGGAACCCACTGCCGGGCTGGACGAGCTTTTTATGAAAAATACCCGCTCCATTTTGAAAAAAAACTATGCCGACGAGGCGTTCGGCATCGAGGAACTTTACCATGCCCTCGACATCAGTCGGGTGCAACTGCACCGCAAGCTGATGGCGCTCACGGGGCAGTCGGCCTCGCATTTCATCCGCACGTTCCGGCTAGAAAAAGCGAGGGATTTGCTTCGCAAAAGCACAAAATCTATTTCTGAAATCGCTTACGAAACGGGCTTCAGCGACGCCAATAATTTCAGCCGGGTGTTTGCCCAGGAGTTTGGGATGTCCCCTTCCGATCTTCGGAAAGGGGTTGAAAATATGGCTTGATACGGTGCTTCTTGGAACAACTTTCCAGCGGTTTCCTCCTAATCTTTATGGAATATTTTCTCAACATAGATAAGGCCGGGCACATCCTTCCATTCGTTTTCATACTTTTTCCAAACCACATTTACTGGTATGGGAAACTCCAAATCTCCGTTGAAATCAATATCCGTTTCAGCGGGCGTTTCAAAGAACCGCAGTGTATCTCCTTCTATTTCAATAAACCAACCACCACAGAAAGGGGTGGCGCATTTGCGGAAGTCAATGCAAATCAGTTTGGCATCGCCTTCTTTCATACATGATTTTTCACAGGAAGTCAGGGTAATAATAGCCAGAAAAACAGCAGGAAGTAATTTTTCATGGTTGCATTTTTATCCAATAGACAGACAACTTCGGTAAGAAGTTGGGTAGAAAACATGGCCATGAAACAATAAGCCATTTTTTGAAACAATTGTCCAGCAAATTCCTGCTCATTGTCCAGAAAGTGAAACAATAGGTAAGTAGTTTTGGAGGCTTAGGTGTGAAATTTGAAGTGTAAAAAGGAATGAATATGCGGTGTAAATCACCGGTGGTTCTTCCCTCCAATTTTTTCACTTTAAATTCCACAGCCATGAAAAAACTGATTTTTTTGTCCGTGCTTTTGATGGCTTTCTTTATCACCTCCTGTGAAAAAGAAGTCATCACACCTTACGTCGCCATCAGCGGCAATTTCACCAATACACCCGACCTAAGTGCAGGCTTCTGGGAGGTTCCAATTCCTGACGGCTCCATTTTCATGTCCCCTAAAAAGTATGTGGTAGATGGTACTTCGGCCTTGTTCGGCGAATTGGACGAAAGCAAAAGCATCATGGAACTGCCAAGCCCGGTATTTGAGCCTAAGATTGGCGGGTTCACAGGTGGCGTAACGATTACCCTCGTGGACAAAGACGCTGACAAGCTGATTTTCGAGGGCGAGTATTTCATGTTTGCCGATTTCTCGAACAAGACCTACCTGCGAATAGACGGGGGCACCGGCAAATGGAAAGATGCCCAAGGCTGGTTTAACAGCGTGGGGCAAGTTGACCCGGCCACAGGTGTGAACACGCTGAGTGGCAGTGGCGAAGTCACCGACCCCAAGTAGTCAAGATTAATCCTAAAACCCTCCGCCCCGCTCCCAGCGGGGCAACTTTTCATACTATCCCTTGAAAACCAATTTTTCTTAAAAAACTCAACAGTAAATTCATCATGAAAAACCTCATTTTATTTTCAATCCTATTATTTACAATGTCCATCAGCTACGGCCAATGGACGACTACTAATTTGTCCGAAGCGAAAGAAGGCATGGGTGCCGCCGCATTGCCGGGCAGCAATACCTTTTGGTTTGCAGGAGGCTGGGGCGACATAGAGGAAACCAACAAAGTGGAAATTTACAATGCCGAAACTGACACTTGGACTTTTTCATCGCTGTCGCAAGCGAGGTCATGGCCAGCAGGTTTGGCTTATAAAGACCGTGTTTTCTTTGCCGGTGGCATGTTTTGGAGTACCACCTATCAGCCAACGTCAAGAGTGGACATTTGGAACAACGCAATTGCCCAATGGACAACCGCCGAGCTTTCGGCACCACGATTCAGCATTTCTGCAGTAGGGATAGGCAACAAGGCCCTTTTTGCCGGAGGCGGCAATATTGATCCAAAACAGCGTATTGGCACGGTTGACATCTACGATTTCACCACGGGGCAGTGGACAGCCGCAGAATTATCAATGCCAAGGGCAGCCATGGGCAGCGCCGTGGTAGAGTCACCCAATGGGCCTATCGCACTCTTTGGTGGAGGTACGTCAGCGGTTTCGGGACCTTATGCAACTGATTTGGTAGATATTTACCACGCAAACACAGGCACTTGGAGTACTACAAACTTATCGCAGGCCAGGGCTCACCTGAGTGCAACATCGGTAGGCCACAAGGTCATTTTTGCAGGTGGCATAACCAACGATAACGTCCTTTCGGACAGGGTGGATATTTATGATGCCCTGACGGGCGATTGGACTACCGCAACCCTTTCTGCACCGAGGTGTACGGATATGGCCGACGGACTGACCAAGGCCGTTTGCGGCAAGGTATATATCGTGGGCGGTGGCAGGTTTGACTTGATTACCGGTCTGATTTCTGATGCATCAAATGTGATTGATATTTACGACCCGACTACTGACACTTGGTCGGTTGAGTACCTGAACAGGCCCGTTATCATACACTCTGTGGTGTCCGACGGCAATAGGCTTTTGGTTGCAGGAGGTCGCAGCACCGAACTTTCCTCGATTTACGACGAGGTTGACATTTACACCTGCCCAGCCAATGCCTTACCTGCTCTCCGTCATTTCCGAAGACGGCTCCCATACTGAATGGATAAGCCTACAACAGTAAAGTATCCCATCACAGTAAATTCCAGATATTCGGAATTTACTGTGAGTCCGCAAACTTGGAGGCCACCGCAAGGTGGTTTCGGGTTTGCGGTTTTTCGGGTTTTGACGCAAACAAAAAAGCCACTGGCGCAAATCATCGCTCCAGTGGCTTTTCAGTTGAATATGGGTTCAAATTACTTCATCGCCTCCAGCGCACCGCCGAAGGAGACGTTGGCTGATTTCGCCACTTTGTCGGCCCCGAGGGAGGGTATCGAGATGCCGTAGTCGGCCAGCGTCACGGTGAAGTCGGTTTGTGCCGACACCTTGCCGCCTTTGACGGTGATGGAGGCCGGGGCGGTTACGGGCTTCGTCACGCCGTGCATGGTCAGGTCGCCAGCAACGGAAACCTTGTAAGTCCCTTCGGCGGTGAAGTTCACCTTGGAAGTATCCGTGATTTTACCCTTAAAAGTAGCTTTGGGATACTTGGAGCTTTCCATATAGTTCTCGTTGAAGTGCTCCTGCATCAGGGCTTTTTGAACTGGAAGCTCTTCATCAGAACCGCTGCTTCGACAGCGCCTGTACCGGCGTCAATCACGATGGTTCCGGTGTTGGTCTTCGCGTCAATCTCCTCCATCGACTTGTTGGAAGTGGCATCGAAGGAAACATTGGCATTGCGGGAAAAAATACGCTGTGCAGAAAGGAGGATGGGTGCTCCAATCAAAACTGCCAAAACTGCTAATTTCAAGTTCTTCATTGTCTTATTATTTTTTGGTGAATGAATCAGGAAAAACATTTTTCCCACTCATTTCTGTGTTGTGACGACGAAATAACGCCTTGATGACAGGTTTGTGTCTTAATGAATTGCTAATGTTTGCCCGAACGGGAATATCATCATTCCGAACGGGCTTGGCGCAACCAATTTTTACAGTTTACAAAGTGAATACCCTCGAAATGTTGAAGCCCAAACGGATGCCCCCATCGCTCCAACTGTCGCCAGTGCGGGTGTAGAACTGGTTCTCCGTCAGCCCGAACGAGTTGGTCAGGTGCATCTGGAACACGTGGCCGCCCGTTTCCAAATCAATGCCGATGCCGAAGCTATCGTAGTAGTCCGAGTTGGTGTAGTCGGTGGCTCGCCAGCCGTACTCGGCAGTGATGGCCATGCGCTGCGTCACCTTAAACCGGGCGGCAGTGGCGATGATGATGGCGTCGTTCTTATCGTCCAGTTCTTCGGCGAGGTTCATGTGTACCAGCGTCGGCGCCACTTGCAGCGAGAAGCGGTCGTTGAATTTCCGACCGACGATGATTTGGTGGCAAAACGAGAGCCTGCTGCTGAATTCCTCGTACTTGTTCACGTTGAGCAGTCCATCGTCCTTGTCTTTTAGCGAGGTGGCATAGATGCCGGAAAACAGCGTCACGCTCACCGGTGGATTTGCGTGGTCGCCCTGCCGCATGAGGCGGTATTTTGCAAAGCCGTCGAAGGTTTTGTCAACGCTGGAGCGGCCTATGCCGAAGTTCAGGCGGCCATCGTAGCTGTACTCCAAGCTGAGGCGGATACTGGCACCGCCATCCAAGCCCCAAAAATTGTAGCCCCCAGCGTTGAACGGCCCGAAGCGGTGCGCAATGCGAAAGTCGAGCGTCCTATTGCCCGGTACTTCGAGGGTGTGGAAGTTGATGAGCCGGGTACCCTTGAAGGTGGCAATGGCAAAGCTGCGCTCGGCCGTTGGTTCATCAATCAGGCCGAGCAGGTCGGTGTCTTCCTGCGCAGTTGCTGTAGAAAATACAAGCGCCAAAAAGGAAAGGAAAGTGATTATTTTTTTCATAAAATATTCATTATGAATGGTTTGTGCAGAAAGGATTAGTTGTTTGGAGCGCCAGCAGCTATCCAACGCTCGATTTTTCCGATGGAGCAGTCTTCGATTTTGTTGCTGCTGGCACTGGGCATCCTGGATTGCGTAGCGACGCCGTCCCAAGTGATGGAACTGATGAGCTTGCCATTGTCCACCTGCGTTTTTACGCCAGCATAATCATTCAAAAATGCGTTGTTAAAATTGCCGGGACCATGGCACGATGCACTTAACGAGCTGCAGCTCCCGCTCATGATTGGCACGATGTCGTTGGCAAAAGAAACAGGGACAGTGGGGTCGCATTCAAGTTCTGGGTGCAGTTCTGCCAAGTTGTCGTAGCTGCAACCGCCCATGCCAGCCAGCAGAAAGACGGTCAGCAGAAGTCCAAAAACTGTTTTCTTCAACATGATTTAAAGTGTTTTTATAACCTATTTCATCAATTCAAAAAAGCATGGCGAAGATACTGCCTACGCAGAAATACCCCTTGTGGTTTGATTTAAAATCATGTTTTGGTCGTGAAAATGTCCGATTCAGCGATGGGCAGGCAATCGTCGCAAAATTTTTATTGAAAATTAACGACCAAAACCAAACTATAAGATGTAACTTTGCACCCGATTTGAAAAATGCTTCGAACAAATCTTTGCTTGAAAGCATTTACAACAAAAATGTTAACCGTTTAATAGGTTTAGACGGGATTTGAAGGAGAAGGGAAAAAGGAAGCCTGCGGGTTTCTTTTATTGCGAGTAAATTGGCTGCCAAGAGATTGATATTCAGCGTGTTAGTCCGCCTCCATACTCGCCTGCCTGCCTACACGGAGTATGCTGGACTATCTGCCTTCACGTTCTGAATTTTGGGTTTCGTTCCATTGGATTCATGGATGTTTGATTTTTTGTGAAACAGTTTGAACCGTTGCCTAGCAACCTCAAACGACCTCGCACGATTTCAAGCCAACTCCAGCCACCTACGGGTTCAAGCCACCTATTTTACATCAAATTCTTTTATGACTTCTGAACTTAACGTTCGAGGAGTTGGGCCTTAGTGCCGACATCCTTGAGGGCCTTCTGAAAAAAGGCTTTGTGAACCCAACGCCCATCCAGGCGCAAACCATCCCCATGCTCCTCAATGGCGAGCGTGACATCATCGGCCAAGCACAGACCGGCACGGGCAAAACAGCCGCATTCGGCCTGCCCATCATCGAGCGCATTGTACCGGGCTTGCGCAAAGTGCAGGCTATCGTGCTGGCCCCCACCCGGGAACTGGCCAGCCAAGTGGCCGAGGAACTCGAAAGCCTGACTGGCAAACGTGACATCCGAATCCTGCCCGTGTACGGCGGCCAGGGCATGGACACCCAGCTCCGCCTGCTCAAACAGGGCGTTGACATCATCGTGGCAACGCCGGGTCGGGCCATTGACCACCTGAAGCGCAAGACACTGAAACTCGACGACGTGAAGTTTGTGGTGCTCGACGAGGCCGACGAAATGCTCAACATGGGCTTCGTCGAAGACATCGAAACCATCCTCTCCCACGTGCCAGAAGGGCGACGGATGTTGCTTTTTTCCGCCACCATGCCGACCGCCATCCGCAACCTCGCCAAGAAGTTCATGGGCCAGTTCGACGAGGTGAAAATGGACGCCAAACAAGAATCCGCTGCCAACGTGGAGCAGGTTTTTTATGAAATAAGCGAGAAGGACAAACTGCGTGCACTACACCGCCTCATCGAGACGGAGGCGGAATTTTATGCGCTTGTGTTCAGCCGTACCCGGCTCGGTGCCGACCGCTTGGCTAGCAAGTTGAGCGACCTCGGACTTGATGTGGAGGCATTGCACGGCGACGTGACGCAGGTGCAGCGGGAGCGCATCTTCGCCAAGTTCAAGGGTGGCCATGCGACCATCCTCGTGGCTACCGACGTAGCGGCCCGTGGCATTGACATCAACAACCTGTCACACGTCATCAACTTCGACCTACCGGACAGCCCGGAAGCTTATGTGCACCGCATCGGCAGGACAGGCCGTGCCGGCAAGACGGGCAAGGCCATTTCCTTTGTCACGTCGGCAGAGTGGCGCAAGTTACAGTTCATCATGCAGCACACCAGGGCTACCATCAATAGGGCGTATCTGCCTTACGGCCAAGAGGTGATTGACCTCAAAAAGAAAGCGATGAAGGAACAGGTTTTTGCTGTGGCGGATACCGAAGTTCCACAGGACTACCACAACCTGGCGCAGGAGATTCTGGCCTCCGGCAAACCGAAGCAATTGCTGGCATCGCTGCTTCAACTGCATTTCGGTGGCAACCTGAACCCACATTCCTATCCTGAAATCCGGGAGCCGGAGCGTCCAGCGTTCAAGCAGCGGCACAGCCTCGAAAGGCACGGTGCCCCCAGCAAGCCATTCGTCGGCCCAAGGGCAGGCTTCGGTGGCAAACGGGAGCGCACTTCGTCCAATGGGCAGTTCAGCGGCAAGCCAATTTTCAAGAAAAAGAAATTCGCATAGACATCCATTGCGGAGCAAAATGCAAAAAGGCAAAAGTGGGGCGACCCGCTCTTGCCTTTTTCTTTGTTATGATTTGGCAGTTGGCAATGTCTCTGACTGCAAACTGCCAACTGTCGAACTGCCAACTCACACTCACCCCATCTCCTGCACCACTTCCTGCACCTCCGGCACCATGCGCTTGAGCATCCCTTCAATGCCCGATTTTAGCGTTACGGTACTCGAAGGACAACCGCTGCACGAGCCTTGCATGATGACGTAGACTGTGCCTTTGTCATAAGATTTGAACTCGATATTGCCGCCATCCATTTCCACAGCGGGCTTCACGTAGGTGTCAATGAGTTCCTTGATGCGCTGCGCAATCTCGCCGTCCTCGCCGCTGAACTGCTTCGAAGTATGCTCGGCTTCCAGGGCTTGCATTGCCTCGGCATAGCCTTCCTTCATGATTTCGCCGCCATCCTCCACATATTTTTTTATGAGGTCTTTCAGCTTGAGCATGATGTCGGCCCATTCGTAGTTGAATTCCTTGGTGATGCTGACGAAGTTGTTGGTCATGTAAACGCCCTTCACGAACGGTTGGTCGAACAGGTGGAAGCAAGTGGCGACCATTCCCGTGCCAGCGCTTCCTCCCGGAAGTCGGCGGTGCCTCGGTAGAGCATCCGATTGGTCACGAATTTGAGCGATTCTGGATTGGGGGTCTGCTCGGTGTAGAGCATGACGGGTGATGCGGTTGCGGTATTCATATCTTGATGATTTTCTTATTTAGATTTCGTCCACAAAAGTAACAGAAAAAAACTTTCCTGGTTCATCAACCATACAATTCATACTTCACCTGACCCCGTTCGTAGCCCATTTTTACAATTAAATTGGCAACGGCCTCGTCTACCATTTTTGTCCAGCCGCAGAGGTAGAAGGTGACGTCGGGGCGCTTTTTTGCATAGTCTTTCAGGTAAATATCGTGGACGTAGCCGTGGTGGCAGCCCTCCCGCACTTCTCTCGACAGGGCGACAGAGTAGCGGAATCCGGGCATTTTTTGCGCCAGCTCCTCTAATTCTTGTTGGTACAAAATGCCCTCCGCCGTGCGGGTACCGAAGATGAGGTGGATGCCCCGGTGCGGTATTTTTTGGTTAAAAACCTCCAAAATCATGCTGCGAAACGGTGCGACCCCCGTGCCTGTACAGATTAGCACCAATTCGTTTTCGATGGTTTCTGGCAAGGTGAATGTGCCGTCTGGCCCTTTGAATTTGATGGCAGTGCCAATTTTTGCCTCATTGAAAAGCCAGCCACTTGCCAGCCCGTCGTCGAGGTGGACGATGCAAAGTTCAATGGTGTTCATAGTGTCGGCGTGACTCAAAGTCACGCCGACACTTGAAACACTGGGTGGCGCGCTGGCGATGGAGTAGCTGCGCCAGCGCTGGTTGCGCCGCTCACCGATGGGCAGATCCATCGTGATGAACTGCCCGGCCTTGAAGTCGAAACGCTCCAGGCCTTCCACTTCCAACCAGAAGCGCTTCGTGGTTGGCGAGGCGTCTTCAATTCGAACTATATTTCCGGTGTGCCACTGGGTCATTTGCGTTGCAAAATTAGGTCGTCAAAAGGCAAGAACACCTCGTAGCCCTTTTCGTTGAAATAGCGGCGGGTTTCTTCCACCGGGCGGTCGCTAGTGGCCAGCACGAAGTCGCCGCCCCAAGCGCCGAGCGATTTCACCTCTCCCCAAAAGTCGTTGAAAAACAGCGATTTAGCTCGAGGCAAGCCGATGGTTTCCGCCACCAGTTCCTCGTGCTGTCGGATGAGGTCGTCGAATTCGGGTAGGGTTTGCGCAGCCAAAAACTGCCGAGTCAATTGCGAAATTTTGGAGGCTGTCTCAGCTGCCTGCAATCCGCAATCCGCAATCCGCAATCTGTAATTCCGAATGCCTTCCCGACTGTCCTGTTTTTGCCCTAAATAGATGAAATGCAAGCAGTTGTGAAATGGTGGGTGGAAGTCGCAGACCTCTACTTGCGGCTTCTCGTTTTCCAAACGGTATAAAATCGGCCCATCCGCCCCGGCGCAGGCCACGTCGTAGCCCGATCCGCCGAACGTTCGTGCAGACAACTCGAACGGGTCAACTTCCGCCCATTTTGCCACCAAATAAATCAAAGTGGAACTGGTGCCGAGTCCCCAGAGGCGGGGGAATTCTAGTTGGCAGTTGGCAGTCGGCAGTTGGCAGTCGAGTAAGAAAGTCGGGTTCAGGTTACGGGCTTCTTGCAGTATTTTTTGGAGGCGTTCCGCAACGGCTGGGTCGGTGGCTTCCGAGGGGGCGAAGTTTTCAGGGTCAAATTTCGCCTCGAACCAGCACTCGCCTTTTTCATCCAAGCTGCGCCAGTGGAGCAATCGTAAATCGTCATTCGCAAATCGTAAATCCAAACTTTGTCCAAGCTGTACGGGCAGCGCCAACGCCAGCGCCCCGTCCAATACGAAGTACTCGGCGGTGAGTAGGAGTTTACCGTGGGCGTGGAAGGAGTTAGAATTCGATTTCAAAGCCTGACAAGGATGTTTTGTTGGTTCATTTCGATGACGCTGGCTTTGTCGAACAAGTCAATCAGTTGACTTAAATTGGATTGAAAAAGTTCTAGAAGTGCTTTATTTGAAATATTGCCTGTGGTAAGGTAAATGAGCTTCCATGGCTCCTTTCTTATCAGAAAAGTGTTTAAAAAATCAATGTCCTTGCTGATAACCACACGCTTGTTTAACATACTTTCCATGCAAACATCTTTGTCTGAAATTCTTGTGTATTTCCCCAAAGAGGTGGCATGAATGACATCATAGCTTTGCGCTGCAAGCCATTTGACGAGCGAAATCGGTAGTTGTTCATCAACTAAGAACTTCATGCTTCGAGTGGTATGCTTTGAAATTTAGCCAACATGGCAGCATATTGCAGACAGGCTTTTATATCCGCTAATTCCAGCGCAGGGTAATCAGCTAAAATCTCATCAACAGTCATATCACTAGCCATCAGTTCCAGCACCGTGGCCACCATCAGGCGAGAGCCACGAACGGTTGGTTTACCGTGGCAAACTTCTGGGTCAATGGTAATACGCTTGATGAGTTCTTGCATGGTTCAGATTTTTTACAAAAATAGCATTTTTGCTGTTCAAAGTTTTTGAAAACCTACAAATCAAACCCAATATCCCCCCTAAAATACTTCCCCTCAAACTGAATCGCTGCCGCATTTTTATTGGAAACCGCCAGCGCATCCCGGAAAGTTTTACCCAGCGAAGTCACTGCCATGACCCGCCCGCCACTCGTAACCAATTGGTTGCCAACGGTTTTAGTGCCAGCGTGGAAGATGATGCTGCCCTCTGTTTTGTCCAAGCCCGTGATGGCCTTGCCCTTGGGGAAGTTGCCGGGATAACCGCCAGAGGCGAGGATGATGGTGGTGGCCGCCCGCTCGTCCTCTTCGATTTTTACCTCGGAAAGTCGGCGGTCTCGCACGGCCATGAACAGTTCCACGAGGTCGTTTTTCAGGCGGGGCAGCGCGACCTCCGTTTCGGGGTCGCCCATGCGCACGTTGTACTCGATGACGAACGGGTCATCGCCGACTTTTATCAAACCAATGAAAATAAAGCCTTGATACTCGATTTTTCGCTGTTTCAGCCCGGCGATGGTGGGCTTGATGATGCGCTCTTCCACTTTTTTCATCATCACAGCGTCCACGAAGGGCGGGGGAGAGACCGCTCCCATGCCGCCGGTGTTCAGACCGGTGTCGCCTTCGCCGATGCGCTTGTAGTCCTTGGCCACAGGCAGTATTTTGTACGAATCGCCGTCTGTGAGCACAAAAACACTGAACTCAATGCCACTGAGGAACTCCTCGACCACCACCTTCCGGCTCGAACTGCCAAACTTTCCGCCGAGCATTTCTGCCATTTCTGCCACGGCTTCGTCCCGGTCTTGGCAGATGACGACGCCCTTCCCAGCAGCCAACCCATCGGCCTTCAGCACGATGGGTAGCGTGGCTTTTTTCTTCAAAAAACTGAGCGCCGAAGCCGGCCTAGTAGCGAAAAACTCCCGGTAACCTGCCGTTGGGATGTTGAAATCCTGCATGAACTTCTTAGCGTACGCCTTGCTGCCCTCCAGCTTCGCCCCCTGCATGCTTGGTCCAATCACCGCCACATGAGAGGTGCTGCGGAATTTGCGCAGGTAGTTCCAGACTCCGTTGACGAGTGGCGCTTCGGGACCCACGACGACCATCTGGATGCCGTTTTCCAACACGAAGTCGTGGACGGCGGCGTTGTCTTCCGGGTCGAGCGGCACGTTTTCACCGCAGGTTGCCGTGCCGGGATTGCCGGGGCCAATGTAGAGCTTGGTGCAGTGCGGGCTTTGGCTGATTTTCCAGGCGAAGGCGTGTTCCCTGCCGCCGCCGCCGAGGAGGAGTATTTTCATTGACGATTTACGATTTTGCCTGCCTACCGTCAGGCAGGGATTTGCGAATGGGGCAAAGATATGGTTTGAGCTGAAACAGTAGCTTGAACAGGGGCTTTTGATGAAAATCATCGCAACCTTTCGAAGGAGAACCTGTTTCTTGGACAAAATTCAACAATAAAACACCGCATGACACAACTTAAATCAGGCGACAAAGCACCAAATTTCAAGAGTACTGACGAACAGGGCAACCTTGTTTCATTGGCCGATTTCAAGGATAAGAAGCTCGTTCTTTATTTTTATCCTGCCGACAGCACGCCCACCTGCACAGTGGAGGCCTGCAACCTGCGGGACAATTTCGAGGTGCTCCGCAAAGCAGGCTACCACGTCCTAGGCGTCAGCCCGGACAGCGCCAAAAAGCACCAAAGTTTCATCAAGAAACACAGCCTGCCCTTTCCACTGCTGATGGACGAAGACCACGCCATCATCAAAGCCTACGACGTTTGGGGCCCGAAAGTGACCTTCGGCAAGGCTTACGACGGGCTGATGCGCACCACTTTTCTCATTAATGAAAAAGGCGTCATCGAGCGGGTGATAGACAAGGTGGAGTCGAAGCGACATGCAGAGCAGATTTTGGCGGGATAAGGATTTCTAAGCCCGAAGGGATTGGAAAGCCTGGCCAAGATAGATGTCGTTTGGCTTAGAAATCCCTTCGGGCTTTCCAATCCAACTGCCCAAATTGCCAGAAACTGCTATGTTTGCGCCCACTTTTTACTTTAACCTTTTTACTTTTTCCTTCATTTATGAAACCCACACTACTCATACTTGCCGCAGGAATGGGCAGCCGCTACGGTGGCCTAAAACAACTCGACGAAGTCGGTCAAGCTGGCGAAGCTATCATGGACTACTCGATTTACGATGCGCTGAAGGCGGGCTTCGGCAAGGTTGTGTTCGTCATTCGGCGAGATTTTGAGCAGGAATTTAAGGACAAAATCGGTAGTCGCTGGGAGGGCAAAATCGCTGTGGACTACGCCTTTCAAGGCCCAGATACTTATGTGCCATCGGTGGCTGGGCAGGTGGAACGGGCCAAGCCCTGGGGCACTGGACATGCCGTGCTGGTGGCGAAGGACGTGGTGAAGGAGCCTTTCGTGGCCATCAATGCCGACGATTTTTACGGGTACGCAGGTTTTGAAAAAATGGCCAAGTTCCTCTCAAACGACTGTAAGCCAACGAATTATGCGATGGTCGGCTATGTTTTGAATAATACCCTTTCGGAAAATGGTGCCGTATCCCGTGGCGTCTGTTCCATGGACGAAAACAACCTGCTGCGCACCGTGACAGAATGTACGGGCATTGAGGAAACAGCCGAAGGCATTTTTTACAATGGTGAAAACGGAAAGACCCCGCTCGATGGCAAGTCGCTCGTCTCGATGAACATCTGGGGTTTCCATCCGCATATTTTCGAGTTGTTACACGAAGGCTTCAATGAATTTGTGGAGAAAAACGCCACCAACCCAAAAGCGGAATTTTATATCTCCAGCTATGCGAATGACCTTATCAACAGCGGCACGGCCACCTTCGAGGTGCTGCCCAACGACGAAAAATGGTACGGCGTCACCTATCGGGAAGACAAGGAAATGGTGCAGGCGGCGTTTGCGGAGATGACGGGGAGGGGGGTGTATCCGGTGGGGTTGTGGAAGTGAAATTGCTCACTCGCTGCCCCTCGCCATCACCCTGTCCATGTATTTTGAAAACGCATCCCCGCTAATCTTCCTTCCTTCCTTTGACTGCGTGGCCTCCAGCTTGCCATCCTTTTCTTCCAAGATGAACTTAAAAACATAGTCGTTCTCGTCCTTGAAGCCCTCTTGGAACGAGCCGTAGCGCATATCGTTGTACTGCAAGCGGCCATCCTTCCGCACGATGACGTTGTAGAAATCCTTCGAGAACCAGCGCAGGGTTTTTAGCGTCGGGTCGTTCTCGAAGCCCGCCAGTTTCTCGTGGTTTTTCGGAATGACGTTGAAGTTTTTCACCCGTTTATCCTCGCTAAAAAACGTGTAATAGCCGTGGTAGTAAGCCGTATCGCCTTCGGCAACGCCGAGCCAGAGAGCGTTGTTCAGGATGGTCGGGCCGGACATCATGCGCTGGTACTCGATGCCCTCCTTTGCCAACGATTCCTTGAAGATGCGCTCGAATTCCGCCTTGTGATAAAACGTGAACGCCATGTACGCCGAACTGAGCGCAATGCCCGTCCAGTTGGCGATGCGCCTCGCCCGTTTTTCCCTCGCAATAAATGCCGCCACGATGAAGCCCAACGATAGTGGAATCGTGTAGGCGGGGTCGGCCACGGAGATATTGTCCCAGCTCACCCGGTAATCGCTGAACGGCTGGAAAAGTTGCGTGCCATAGACCGTGAAGCAGTCCAAAATAGGGTGGGTGAAAATGGATACGAAGAACAGCCATACCCAGTTCCAACGGCTTGCTTCCACTGGTAGGAGTTCTTGCGTCACGTACTTTTTCCAAATCAAAAAAGCAAGCCCGCCGCCAATCAGCACGGCCACTGCCAGATGCCCCCAAGTCTGCACCGCATCTCGGAAAATGAAGCGGATACCGAGCATCAGCAGTAAGTAAAACACTAGGACAGCGGCCATGACAAAGCCCTTGTAACCCGTTCGTCGGTACGAACCGCTGCGGTACAGCCACTCGACCAGCAATCCCAAGCCCAGCGCCGCCAGCACTGCAAACGTGATGCTGTGCATGAAGCCCCGGTGGAACGCCAGCGCTGTTATTTCATCGGTGAAAAAAGAGGCGGCCACATCGAAGTCGGGCAGGATGCCACCAAAGGCGCCCCAGACCATGGCCCGGTTGCCGACTTTTTTGCCTAAAACTACCTCGCCGCAGGCGGCACCGAGGGCAAGCTGAGTAAAAGTATCCAAAAGGAGTTATGAGTTATGAGCGATGAGTTATGAGCGAGGGGCCAGAGCTACTCATAACTCATCGCTCATAACTCATAACTAAATCAATAGGCTCTTGCGAAAAGCACCCGCTCTTTCGACGGCTTGCCGGAATAGACGCACATGCCATCCTCCTGCGGGTTGTTAAGCGGGATGCAGCGGATGGTGGCCTTGGTCAGTTCCTTGATTTTCAGTTCCGTCTCCGAAGTGCCGTCCCAGTGGGCGCTCACGAAGCCGCCCTTGCCGTCCAACACGGACTTGAAGTCGTCAAAATTGTCAACCGAGGTGGTGTGCTCGGCACGGTAAGCCAAGGAGCGGTCGAACAGGTTCTGCTGAATCTCGTCGAGCAGTGCAATGATGCGGTCGGCGATGCCCTCCACTGGGTAGTTTGTCTTTTCCTTGGTGTCACGGCGGGCCACTTCCACCTTGCCCTCGGCGAGGTCACGGGCACCGATGCCGAGGCGCACGGGGATGCCGTTCATCTCGTGTTCGGCGAACTTGAAGCCGGGGCGCTTTTGGTCGTCCATGTCGTATTTCACCCGGATGCCCTTGGCTTTCAGCTCTTTCATCAGCTTGTCGGCAGCTTCGTCAATCTCTGGCGTTGGCTTTGGGATGGGCACGATGACCACCTGCGTCGGGGCTATTTTTGGTGGCAAAACAAGGCCGTCGTCGTCCGAGTGGGTCATGATGAGTGCCCCGACGAGGCGGGTGCTGACGCCCCACGACGTTGCCCACACGTACTCTTGTTGGTTCTCTTTGTTGGAAAATTTCACGTCAAACGCCTTCGCAAAATTTTGTCCCAAGAAGTGGGAAGTGCCCGCTTGCAGCGCCTTGCCATCCTGCATCAGCGCCTCTATACAATACGTGTCCTCGGCCCCGGCGAAGCGCTCGTTGGCGGTCTTCACGCCCTTGACAACGGGCATGGCCATCCACTCTTCGGCAAATGTGGCGTACACGTCGAGCATGGTGCGGGTCTCGGCCACGGCCTCCTCGCGGGTGGCATGGGCGGTGTGCCCCTCCTGCCAAAGGAACTCCGTAGTGCGCAGAAACAGGCGGGTGCGCATCTCCCAGCGAACCACGTTTGCCCATTGGTTGATGAGCAACGGGAGGTCACGGTAGCTGTTTATCCAAGTGCGGTAGGTGTCCCAGATGATGGTCTCGGAAGTGGGACGAACGATAAGTTCCTCCTCCAGCTTCGCCGATGGGTCAACGATGACACCGCTGCCGTCCGGGGCGTTCATCAGACGGTGGTGGGTGATCACGGCGCACTCCTTGGCGAAGCCCTCAACATGCTGTGCCTCTCTGCTGAGGAAGCTTTTTGGAATGAACAATGGGAAATAGGCGTTGACGTGCCCGGTTTCTTTGAACATGCGGTCGAGCTGTGCCTGCACATTTTCCCAAATCGCATAGCCGTTCGGCTTGATGACCATGCAGCCCCGCACTGCCGAGTTGTCGGCGAGGTTGGCTTTTTGGACGATGTCAATGTACCATTGAGAATAATTTTCCTCTCTGGATGTGATTTCTTTTGCCATAATTATTTTTTACTGGCAGTATTTATGAGGACTGAAGATTGCTTTTTTTGAAAAAAGCCGACAACCCACAACTACCTTTTTTTTCAGGTTTTAACTAAAAAAAGCCGCAAAACGGCCCTTTTTTATCTAAAATCCCAGGTTTTAAGATTTTTTTAAATGACTTTGAAAAAGCGGTTCGTCCCATGTCTGTACCATCTGAAAAACTTTAACAGGGCTAAAAATGAATTTAGTTCTACCTTAACGAAAAATGTGGCGCAAAGCTAATAATTTCGTGACTGCAATCTCGCAAGAGAGAGCGTCGAAGTATTTACCAATAAAAATATTTGTAAAATGAAAAAGAATAAGTTGCTCTTCGCCTTGGTCGCCTTCTTTGCCTTCGGCATCGCAAATGCCGTCCAAGCTCAGTACGACGACTTGTATTACAACCCCGACACGGACGGTGGTTCCTACACTTCATCTACCTCATCCTCGGACAACTACTACGATGACAATGGTAGCAATTCGGACTACGACGATGAAGTGTATGAGGATTATGAGGACTACGACGATTACAACTATTACTATAGTTCCCGTATCCGCCGTTTCAACCGCCCTTATTATGGGTTCGGTTACTTCGACCCGGTGTACGTTGACGTGGCGTACTACGACCCGTTCTGGTCACCCGGCGTGACGGTGCTTATCTACGACAACTACAGCCCTTGGCGCAGGTGGAACCGCTGGAACAGCGGCTTCTACGGCTACAACTCTTGGGGTCGCAATAGCTACTACAACAATCCTTGGGGCTGGAACAACGGCTACGGCGGCGGCTACGGCAACACCTACGTGACAAACAATTACTACGGTGGTGGCTATGGCGGTTATGGCGGCGGCTACAATAACTATGGGGGTGGATATGGTGGTGGTTACGGTGGTGGCTATAGCAACTACTACTGCCCTCCATCTTGGGGTAATGGCTACACCTACAACACCGTCAGCAACAACAACTACAACAATCGCCCAACCACTGGCCCAAGAAGAACTGGCAGCAGCGGCACATCTGGGGAAGATAGGTACAACGCCCGCCGTGGTTCTGAAACCAAGGCTGGCCAAACGATCACCAAGCCAAGCGACACAGGCAACCGTGAAGCCGAAAAGGAAAGACTGCGCCGTGAACTGAACGAGACTCGTACCAACGAGAGCCGTCGTTCAACTGAAACCGAGCGCAGCGCAAACCCGAGCGAGCGCAATCGCCCAGAAGTGGAGACTGCCCGCCCGAGAACGGAGCGCAATGTTGAAGAGGCTCGTCCAAGCCGTGGCGGCAACGATACCCGTCAGCGCACTGACGTGACACCTGACAACAACCGCAGTAATCGCAGCAGCGCACCCCGCATGGACAACAACCGCAACAGCACACCTCGTACGGACAGCAACCGCAGCAGTGCTCCCCGGATAGACAGCAACCGCAGCAGCGCCCCAAGGAGCAACCCTGCTCCTCGGATGGACTCTGGTCGTAGGTCTGCACCAGCACCTTCCGCCCCGAAAAGCAGTGGCGGCGGCAGCGGCGGTGGAAAAAAAGGCAGGGGATAACCACCCATTGCGCTTTAAACGCCAATAATTAATTGCTTTCTTTAAAAAAGTGGGTGGATGTCAGCACTTCCACCCACTTTTTTATTGCCTACCTTTGATGTGCTTTGTCAATCAACTTTCGTCTAACTTGGAAAAATTTCAACCATGAGATACTTCCTTTTTTCCTTCCTGATATTAATTGTCACCCCATCCTTTTTAAGCAGCCAAACACTGGAAGATGCTGTCAGATACTCGCAACTGGAAGTTGGAGGAACGGCCCGCACCGTGGGCATTGGTGGCGGCATTGGCGCACTGGGATCTGATTTTTCGGTACTGAGCACCAACCCAGCGGGTCTGGCCACGTTCCGGCGCTCCGAGTTTACCTTCACGCCAACCTTTGTCAACATTGGTGACGAAAGCCAACTGGAAGGGCAAAATGACGCCAGCAAAAGCACCAAGGTGAACTTTAACTTCAACAATATTGGCCTCGTTTTCACCTCCCAGCCGCGCAACATCAACTGGACGAACACCGCCTTCGGATTTGGCCTAAACCGATTGGCAGGGTTTCCGCAAAAAGCCTACTACGAAGGCACTTCCGCAGGCTCCATCACCGACCGTTGGGTGAACATGGCACAGGGCAAATCACCGGGAAATCTTGGTATTGAAGAAGGGCTTGCCTACGATGCCGAAGCCATTTACAATCCCGATGAAAACGATGACACTTTTTATGCCAGCGACTTTCTGCCAGGCGAGATAGTCTGGAAGTCGCAGAATATTAAGCGCAAAGGTGCATACAACGAACTCGTTTTTTCTTACGCCGGCAACTACAAAGAGCGCCTGATGATTGGCGCCACGGTCGGTATACCGATTGTCAGTTTTGAAGAGTCAAAAACATACTTTGAGTCGGTCGTGGACCCTACCAATACAGTTTTTAATGAGCTTTCGTACAGCGAAAAACTAACTACCTCTGGCGCTGGCATCAACCTGAAAGTAGGCATGATACTTCGTGTCAACCAGATGCTTCGTGTCGGTGTAGCCGTTCACACGCCCACTGGCCTCGGGTTGAAGGACAACTTTTCGTCCACCCTCGATTACAGCTTTAATATTGGTGGAATCCCTACCCCAGGCTCTGCCGTTTCGCCAGACGGCCTGTTCGAGTACCGAATGAGGACACCTTGGCGGGTCATTGGTAGTGCAGGATTGGTTTTTGGGAAGAGCGGTTTTTTGACTGCCGAGGTCGAATACTTGGACTATACCAATGCCAAGTTCAACTTCAACAACACTGACGACAGTGGAGACAAGGCATACGAACAGGAACTTAACCAGCAAATTGACGACAAGCTGAATGCTGCACTGAACATCCGGCTGGGCGGCGAGTTTGCACTGGACAGGTTCAGATTCAGGGGAGGGTACTCCATCATGCAATCGCCATACTCCGAGGGCTTCGAGCCGATTGGGGCACTAAGTGTTGGGGCTGGCGCTTGGTGGTCGGAGTCTTTTTTCATGGATGTGGCGTACAAGCGGCAACTATCCGAAGGGCAGTATTCACCTTACCTACTCAATGGAAGTCCAGCGCAGGTGGTTCAGCAAACCGTCACTCGAAGCCACTTCCTGATGACCCTCGGGTTCAAGTTTTAATTTTCCAAAAAATGTCCCTTCCCGACGAAGGTTATGTGAAATTCCAAGCGATTTGGGAGCAGGCAGCCCCGCTGCCAGCACCCAAACTCGCTGTGTTGAGCCACTGGCGGGACGAGATGCACCGCCTTCACCTCATTGGTGTTTACGAAAATGGTATTGGTTTCGGCAATATCAGCCAGCGGTTTTTGGGCGATCAGTTCGTCATCACCGGCACGGCGACGGGGCACTTGACCCACCTCAGTCCAGCTCATTTCACCACCGTCACAGATTTTGATGTCGAAAAAAACACGGTGTATTGCCGTGGCCCTATCCTTGCTTCTTCGGAGGCCATGAGCCATGCCGTCATTTACCGGGAATGCCCGGACGTGCAAGGCGTCATCCATGTACACCATGCCGGGCTTTGGGAGCGCCTGCTCCACCGGGTGCCGACTACCGCCGAGGGAGCTACCTACGGCTCGCCAGAAATGGCCGATTCTATTGTTAACTTATTGGAAAACAGCGATTTGCGCCAGAAAAAAATCTTCGTAATGCAGAGCCACCCAGCGGGCATTTTTGCTTTCGGAACGTCTTTGGAACAAGCAGCTAGTATATTGCTGCAATGGCTGAACGGGGCGTAACAACCAGTTTTGAAATTGTATGTGGAAAAAAAATTTGAAAAAAATCCCATTCGTTCTTTTCCGTTTCACACAATTGAGCCTACATTTGGACATCTTTTTTAAAAGACTAATATGGCAGCATTGACAAGCACTTTGCGGCCATCTTGAACAAACCCATCCTTATATTTCCCCGAACATTTAATTACAGTTTCCCAAAACTGATAAGTTCTGAATTTTTTGCAATTCATCGCCCAACAAGCTGCTGTATAGTGGCTTTGGAGAGATTTCCCTATGCGCTGTGGCCTCACACACGGGTTGCGGCGCTGACGGGATTTCGGAAATGACTTCTAAAATAATGCTTTACCCACTTTTTTTTCAAGCCCCCTGAATGGGCACCTATACACTATTATTTTCCCATGTCCCTCACACTATTGGCGACACTCCGGCACGTTCTAAACGTGCCGGTTTTTTTTCTCCAAGCCGTATAAATGAAAATGGAGAACGGTGCACGCAGCTCCATTCTCCATTTTCAATTCTCATTTATCTTCCTTACTCCTCCTCGTCTGCGTAGAAAAACCGACTGTCCGGCTCGTTCATGGACTTCCAAAGTACGTCCTTGAGCTCGTCAAGCCCTTGTTCCGCCACAGCGGAAATGAATACAACAGGAAGCCCTTTTGGCACTGACTCCTCACGCAGCATCTCGATGATTTCGGCGTCAATCAGGTCGCATTTGGTAATGGCGAGTACCCGTGGTTTGTCCAACAGCTCCGGATTGAACTGCTTGATTTCGTTAAGCAAAATGCGGTATTCCTTGCGGATGTCCTCTGTGCCGCAAGGCACCATGAACAGCAGCGTCGAGTTGCGTTCGATATGCCGCAGGAACCGCAGGCCAAGCCCCCGGCCCGTATGTGCCCCCTCTATGATGCCCGGTATATCAGCGATCACAAACGACCGGTGGTCACGGTAGCTCACCATGCCAAGTTGTGGCACGAGCGTGGTGAACGGGTAATCGGCAATCTCCGGCTTGGCCGCTGAGAGCGCCGACACCAGCGTTGACTTGCCAGCGTTCGGGAAACCCACAAGGCCCACGTCGGCCAGCACTTTCAATTCCAAAATCTTCCATTCCTCCCGGCCTGGTTCGCCGGGCTGGGCGTATTCGGGCGCTTGATTGGTGGAGGTCTTAAAATGCTCGTTGCCGAGACCGCCCCTGCCGCCGTAGGTAAGGATTACTTTCTGGTCGTGTTCCGTGATTTCGAAGTGGACTTCGCCCGTCTCGGCGTCCTTGGCCACCGTGCCAAGCGGCACGTCGAGTATCACGTCTTCACCATAGCCGCCCGTGGAGGTACTACCGCCACCGGGTTTGCCGTCGCCAGCGATGACGTGCTTGCGGTACTTGAGGTGCAGCAGCGTCCAAGTGTTCCGATTGCCCCGCAGGACGATATGACCGCCACGTCCGCCATCGCCACCGTCTGGGCCGCCACGGGAGTTGAAGCGGTCACGGAGGAAATGCGCACTACCCGCCCCGCCCTTGCCGGAGCGGCAGCAGATTTTTACGTAGTCAACAAAGTTCTGTTCGGCCATGAAGTGGGAATTATGAATTATTGGGGTTATGAGCTGGGAATTTGAGTAGGCTGAATGAACTAACCAATTTACCAACTTCAACAATTAAGTGCTTCTATCGCTTCGCAAAGCCGCCCGAAAATATCCTCAATGCTGCCTACGCCATTGATTTTCAGCGACTTGCCAGCTTGAGCGTAGTAGTCGAAAACGGGTGTCGTTTCGTTTTTGTACACGGCGATGCGCTTACCGATGATTTCGGGGTCGTTATCGTCGGAGCGACCGGAGGTCTTGCCCCGCAGCAAGATGCGCTCAGTGATTTCCTCGTCGCTCACTTCGAGGGCGATGAGGCCACTGACGCAGGTGCCCATGCTGTCGAGCAGTTGGTCGAGGGCTTCGGCCTGTGCCACAGTGCGTGGGAATCCGTCGAAGATGATGCCCTTCACGCCGGGATTGGCGTCCACCTTGTTCTTCAACATGCCGATGGTGACGCTGTCCGGCACGAGTTGGCCCTTGTCCATGTAGCTTTTGGCCAACAGGCCGAGTTCAGTGCTGTTGCCGATTTCGTAACGGAACAAATCGCCCGTGGAGATGTGCAGCAACTGGTATTTCTCCACCAAATAAGCCGCCTGAGTGCCCTTGCCGGAGCCTGGAGGGCCGAAAAGTATGAGGTTTAGCATCGTGATTAGTGATTGGTGATTAGTGACTGGTCGCCACGTTGTTGGCCGCCAGTTACCAGCCATTTTTCAAAATGAGGTGCGAAAATAAGAAAATGCGGGCAGAAGGGCGGGGTAGATTGTTGAATTGCTGTATTGTTTTATTGTTGAATGGCTAAATTGCTGTATTGTTGGGGGGCGGCGATGTGCCATTCAACAATACAGTCATTCAGCCATTTAACAGCTTTTATAGCTTCGCAAAACGGCGGGCCACGGCTGCGTTTTCGTTGCGAATGGTGAGGACATAGATGCCACTGGGCATATCCTTGATGGAGATTTGGAGCCTTGAATGGATTGGTTCGGCGTTTTTCACAAATACCATTTTACCCGTAAAATCCGAAACGGTGCATGAAAATGGGCCGTGTATCCCTTCTGGGAATTGCAAGGTGAGCAGGTCGGTCGCTGGGTTTGGCGTAAGCTCAATTTGCCAATCGGCCAAGCGTTGACGGATACCGTTGACGAGTTGGAGGCCGCAGTAGCCATCTTCCAAACCGCAGTAATCGTATAAAAAGGTCGGTTTGGCGGGATGCGGATATGCGAAAATCTGCCAAAACGGGCCCATGTCAGTGCCCACTCCTTCCATCAACCTTGCGGAGCCGTCGCAATCAATCACGGTGCGGTCTTGCCCCCAAAGGTTTTCACTCGTGATGGACAATGCCGTAAACGGATAGTTAGGTTCATATTGCAAACAGCCACCAATGGTATCGCCAACGTTGATGGAGAAGTCGTAAATCAGCCATTCTTCGAAAATATCGCAGGTGTCATTCCCTGTGTAAAACGGTGTGAATGGAATGTAAAATACCTGTCTGGCCAGTGTATCGTCACGCATGGCACCGATTAAGTTGCCCGGATGAACAAAAAACGGTGGTAGAAAAGTAGCGGGAGAAATGATGTTGTTCTGTATTTGCTGCCGCCATGTTTTTTTGTAACCCATTCCATTGATGGTCGTGTCGCCTTTGACGCTGATGACATGGTGGTTCGGCTCATTTTCACCAATGGCATACATTATCCAGTGGGCATTTTCGACTGCCATCGGCAAATAATTTTGAGCAAAAGCAAACTTTATGGAAAACAGGCAAACAGAAAGGAGGAAGGACTTTTTCATCGGCAGTTGGTTTTTGCGTTTGCCCAAAATTAAAAAAACCTGCCAAAGGCCAATGCAAACCACCCGACAAAGCAGGATATTGCTGAATTGTTGGATGAAAAACGCCCACCCAACAATTCAACAATCTAACAATTCAGCAATCAATTTCACAAATCAAACTTGATGCCCTGCGCCAGCGGCACCGTCTTGCTGTAATTGATGGTGTTCGTTTGGCGGCGCATGTACGCCTTCCAGGAATCGGAGCCGGACTCCCGGCCACCGCCCGTTTCCTTCTCGCCACCGAAGGCCCCGCCGATTTCGGCACCACTGGTGCCGATGTTCACGTTGGCGATGCCGCAATCGGAACCTGCCGTGGAAAGGAATTTCTCGGCCTCCCGCATGTCGTTGGTCATAATTGCCGAGCTAAGGCCCTGCGGAACGCCGTTCTGGATGGCGATGGCCTCGTCGAGGTCCTTGTATTTCAACAGGTAAAGGATCGGCGCAAAGGTCTCGTGCTGCACGATGGCCATGTCGTTGCTGGCTTCCGCAATGCAAGGCTTCACGTAGCAGCCGCTCTCGTAGCCGGGGCCTTCCAGCACGCCGCCTTCCACGAGGAAGGTGCCGCCCTGCGCCTTGCACTGTTCGATGGCACTGAGGTAGCCGTTCACCGCCGCCTTGTCAATCAGCGGGCCGACGTGGTTGTGCTGGTCGAGGGGGTCGCCGATGCGGAGTTGGGTGTATGCCTTCGCCATTTTTGTTTTCACTTCGTCAAAAATGCTCTCGTGTACGATGAGCCTGCGGGTGGTGGTGCAGCGTTGTCCCGCCGTGCCGACTGCCCCGAAAAGCGCCCCGGTGAGCACGATGTTCAGGTCGGCGCTGGGGGTGACGATGATGGCGTTGTTGCCGCCGAGTTCGAGCAGGCTGCGACCGAGGCGGCCCGCCACTGTTTGCCCGACGATCTTGCCCATGCGGGTGCTGCCCGTGGCGCTGATGAGCGGCACACGGGTGTCCTGCGTCATCCATTCGCCCACTTTGTAGTCGCCGTTGATGAGGCAGACGACGCCCTCGGGCACGTTGTTTTCCTTCAAAACTTTGTGGAAAATGTTCTGGCAGGCCACGCCGCAGAGTGGCACTTTTTCCGATGGCTTCCAGATGCAGACGTCGCCGCAGACGAGCGCCAGCATGGAGTTCCATGACCAAACGGCCACGGGGAAGTTGAACGCCGAGATGATGCCGACCACGCCGAGCGGGTGCCACTGCTCGTACATGCGGTGGCCGGGCGCTCGGAGTGCATGGTGAGGCCGTAGAGTTGGCGGCTGAGGCCGACGGCAAAATCGCAGATGTCAATCATTTCCTGCACCTCGCCGAGGCCCTCCTGCAGGCTTTTGCCCATCTCGTAGCTCACGAGCTGGCCGAGGGGTTCTTTGTAACGGCGCAGTTCTTCGCCGTACTGCCGCACGATTTCGCCCCGCTTGGGCGCTGGTATTTCCCGCCAAACGAGAAATGCCTCCTGCGCCTTGGCCAGCACTTCTTCGTACTGCTCTCGGGTGGTCTGGCTCACGCTGCCGATGAACTGGCCGTCCACGGGGCTGTGGGATTGGAGGTAGTCGCTGCTGCCAACCGAATCTTGGCCGGTGCTGGTGCCGGGGTTTTGGGCTTGGAGGTGGAGTTTTGCTAGAAAGTCTTTTGCCATGAATTGAAATTGAGATTTTGGTTAGGTGTACGGGAATTTTGGGGTTGGGTTGTTTTTTGGGGCGCAAAGATAGGGGGTGAAATGCCTTGGCGGGAATCTGCTTTTCGATTAGTTTTGTAAAAAAATAAAGTCATGGTTGCTCAACAAGCTGACTATTTGGATCAACAATTCGCCGACTACTATTGCTGTCATTCACCGATTAAGCTGTTGCAACTATATGAAATCAGCCAGTTCAACTACTGATTGAACGGAAAAGACTCCGGACCATTACAACAGAGGAGGCAGTGGAAATGGAGAGCACTTTACGCTGGAGCCTAGTCAGATTGGCAAAGGCGAAGCTGCACTCGAAGAATTCGAAATTGCCATCTCACTTGATTCTTCTTACTGCCGAATATTGGACTGAAAAAGTAGCGCTTTGTGGAAGTTGAATCAATTAGCGGAAGCAATGAATGCGGCTGAAAAAGCCATTGGTTTTAATCCAGAATATGCACTGGCATGGGGCAGAAAAGGTACCGTACTGATTGAATTTGGCTTCATAGCGGAAGCCCTCGATGCCATCGACAAAGCCATTCAACTCGATTCAAATTTATCACATGTCCATAGCAACCGTGGCTTCGTTCTAAAAAAACTAAATCGCAATGAAGAAGCCCTTGACGCCATCAACAAAGCCATTCATCTTGATTCAAAATCAACTAACCATTCCAACCGAGGCAATTTACTGAGTGAACTTGGCCGCATGGAAGAAGCCCTTGATGCTCTCGATATTGCTATACGGCTCGACCCAAATGACGGTTTTCCTTGGTCAGAAAAGGCAGGAACTGAATTTAAGCAAGAAAACTATGAAATTGCCAAACTCTCAATAGTCAGGGCTTTTCATTTGAAATACTCTCCAATTGTAGACAATCTTTTGGCGATTCATTCTAAATCCTCTGCCTCTCCATTCCTGATATTCAGGGCAATAACTACTTGCTTGGCACCAGACAAATACAGCCCCTTTTCGAAAATCATCATTGACGCTTTCCAACAAAGTGTACCGCTATCCCTCTACCTGAGCTACCACGAACTACTACAATGCTGGAAAACCAAGCATCTATGAATGGTCTAAATGGCTTGGCTATCATTAATTACCGAATGGGCGACCCGCTCACTTCTTTTCGGTTGTTCAAAGAATTGGTGGAAACCGATGAAGGAAGTGCTGATATGATGGCTTGGTAACTACCTAATATTAAGTTGCATTGATTTTGTTGAAGACACTGAACCCTTCATGGATAAGGTATTTGATTTGGCAGTGGCATATTGCGATAAAAGTGCCAACTTCCGGAAAATGAAAAGCTGCAACAATATTATGCTGGGTTGATATTGCTCATGGATGATGAACTGGATAATGCACTCTGTTGCCTGATGCCAATAAGATAAGTATTTCATCCCGCTGCATCATTGTTTTGGAAATACTTCATATGGAAGTCCCACATGAAAAGCAGGACCAGGTTCTTGATATCATCCTGCAAAAAGAAGAGGAAATAGAAAATGGGTTTCTGGTTGGCTTGGAACCTCAACAGTTGGATTTGGAGAATGGTGACTTACACGCAGTTTTCTCATGCTTGCCGTTACAAGGAAATAGAAGTGGCTCTTGAAACAGTGCGAGACCTAGTGGAAGAGGAAATCCCTGCCAGCAAGGCCTTTCTATGAATTGGCAACTCTCAGAGAAATGACCAGAAAAAGGTATCCGAACTAATCCGGGAATACTTGCCAGGCAACTTTATGATGAACTCTTTATAGTACGAAAAGAAAAGTTACAGGCCATCCGTTCCCAATTGACTCAGGAGCAATATGCAGATATGGAGGAACAAATGAAGCAGGAGCCTCGTGCAGTGCAGACTTTCATGGATGAAATGGAACGGGGTATCAGTAAAAATCAGTTGGAGTCTTATTTCGGAGAACATATTCAGGACTTTTCACTTTCTGACGAAAAGTATTTTCAACTTATATCCTATTACTTTTTAAAAGGCAACCTGAACGAATACCAGCAATTCCTTTTGGAAACCTATACGGTTTTGCAATCCGTTACTAAGAAAATGCCAAATGAATTATGGTTTGTGGGAATGAAGGATGGGATGAAAGGTACTGTTGGTGACAACCTTGGCATCGTTTCGGGTACTATTACTGGCATAATCATACCACCTGGAGCGATTTCACTAAAACTTGGTGCAGGAGTTTTAACAGCTTTCGCTGTCAAAGCAGGTACTGCAACACTTGTTGAGCTTGCATTGAAATGGTTCAGGAAAATTATTCAAAATCAAAATCTTTCCATGAATTTAAATCAGATTTTGAGCAATTCTTGGCAAAGAAAGAAGCTCGGTGATGATTTTGACAAATCTTATCCTTTACATGGTTTCGAGGAATTGATAACTCCGTTGTCAAAACAATAATTCTTGCCAAAGTAAACTTTCCACTATGGCAAAAAGGCGGCTCATCCCTTCTCCTCCCCATACACCGTCACCACATCCACCCCAATCAAAAACGACCCCTGCCCGCCCAGTTTTTCATCCATAAAATACTCGGCGATGTAGGTCAGCACCTTCTCCCGGCGCTCGAAAGGGATGCCCGTTTTGGCCTCCCACTGTTCGGGGTTAGGTACGCCGAAAAGGGCGCTGCCAATGCCGCTCCCTCGCTCCAGCCACATCTCGAACTTGCCCTCCAAACTATCAAAACTGATGAAGCTGCCATCCCGGTCCTCGCCGATGAAGACCCTTGGGCTACCCTCCAACGGGGTGCGCTTAGGCTTTTCGCCACGGTATTTTTCGACGCGCTCCACGACCTCCCTGATTTTCTGGACAAAGGACTGCTCCACATCGAGCCAAAGGGAAATGTCGTGGTTCGTTTTCCCAACTTCGATGTGCTTTCGAGCGAGGTCACGCAGCAGTTCCGTGCGGGCGGCTTCGACGAATTCCTTCCTTTTGCCTTCGTAATATTCGTTGGCCATTTGCTCGCCCGTGCGTTCTGCGATGCGGCGGGCCTCCTTGGCGGCGTCCAGTTCCACCTCGGCCTGTTTGCGGATTGTTTCAGCATTGGCGGTGATGGCGTCGGCCTGTTTTAAGGCATCTTTGAACGCCTTTTCCATTTGTTTTGCGAAGTCGTCTTGGTTCATTGCTTTTGAAAATAGGTTGGTGTAAATGGCAAAGTGAAGCTGTGATTTGTAGCCCTCACATTGAAGCGTTTAGACTGGCTAAAAGGGCGCTTTTGCCCTGAAACCAGCAATTTTTCGGCAAGCGCTGCTATTCCCTCAAAATTCCGATTTCAGGACAAAAATCACCTTTTTACCTCAAACAGGAAAGTCTAAACAGCTTCATCAAATATACCTGTTCAAAATATTCTCGAACAACTCCTGCCGGCCGCTCCGCTGTTTCGGCTCGCCCTGCTTGGCTGCGATGCCCGCCAAATCCTTCAGGCTGAGTTTCCCCTTTTCAAAATCCTTGCCCTTGCCCTTGTCGAACGAGGCGTAGCGCTCCTTCCTAAGTTGCTGGTATTCAGACTTTTCTAGAATGTCGTGAGCAGCGAGCAGTGCCCGTGCGAAGGCATCCATGCCACCGATATGGGCGTAAAAAATATCGGCCAAATCGGTGGAATTGCGGCGGGTTTTCGCATCGAAGTTGACGCCACCGCCCTTCAGTCCGCCCGCTTCGAGGAGGATGAGCATCGCCTCCGTCAGCTCGAAAACATCCACCGGGAACTGGTCGGTGTCCCAGCCGTTTTGGTTGTCGCCCCGGTTGGCGTCGAGGCTGCCGAGCATCCCGGCGTTGGCGGCCACAGCCATCTCGTGCTGCATGGTGTGCTGCGCAAGCGTGGCGTGATTGAACTCCAGGTTGAGCTTAAAATCGTCCATCAAATCGTACTCCCGCAGGAAGCCGATGCAGGTCGCCGCATCGAAATCGTACTGGTGCTTGCTCGGCTCCATCGGCTTTGGCTCGATGAAAAACGTTCCTTTGAAGCCCTGTTTCCTTGCATAGTTTTTCGCTGCGTGGAGGAAAGCCGCCATGTGGTCGAGTTCCCGTTTCATGTCGGTGTTGAGCAGCGACATGTAGCCTTCCCGCCCGCCCCAGAAGACGTAGTTTTCACCGCCGAGCTTGATGGTGGCGTCCAAGGCGTTTTTCACCTGCGCCCCTGCGTAGGCGACCACCTCGAAGTCGGGGTTGGTGGCAGCGCCGTTCATGTAGCGGGGGTTGGAAAACAGATTCGCCGTGCCCCAGAGCAGCTTCACGCCACTGGCTTTTTGTTTCTCCTTTGCGTAGTCGGTGATTTTGTCCAAGCGTTTCTCGCTCTCCGCCAGCGTAGCGCCTTCCGCCACCAGGTCGAAGTCGTGGAAGCAATAGTAGGGGATGCCCATTTTGGTGATGAACTCGAAGCCGGCGTCCATTTTGTCCTTCGCTTGTTCCATCGGGTCTTTCGCCTTGAGCCAAGGGAAGGCCTTCGTGCCGGGCCCGAAGGGGTCCCCGCCGGTGCCGCAGAGGGTGTGCCACCAGGCGACGGCGAACTTGAACTGCTCCTTCATCGTCTTTCCACCGACCATGCGGTTTTCGTCGTACCAGCGGAAGGCGAGCGGGTTGTCAGATTCAAGCCCCTCGAAGGGGATGCGGCCAATGCCTTTGAAGTATTCTTTTTTGCCGGTGGTAACGGCGATTTTGGTGGATTCTGATTTTTTCATTTTGAGTATAAATGGTTGATTTTATGCGAATTAGGTGCTGAAGATTAGGTGCAGCGCACCGCAAGATTTGTAGAAACCAAGTATTGCTTGCTTTGAGGTGCAGCGCACCGTAATGTTACGGTGCGCTGCACCTTGAAACAACCTGTTTCCAAACTTGGCTACAAAGATTTCGCCGCTCTGCGGCTGTGATTTGAGCATATTTAGTGATTTCAACTCCTAATTCGCATGATTTATAAGAATTTAGACAGCCAGTTTCAAACAGAACCACGCTGTGCCTTTCAGTAGGACATCACGGTTTTGGTAGCCTGCCACCAGTTCAACAATTTCCCGACCCCATCTCCCAGTCCTGGTCGCCGCCATAGACTACGAGGCTATCTGCAAGAGGCAGGTCAACGATTTGCCTCCACCAGTCCATGTTTTTGAAATAATCCGGGCTAAAGGTTCTCCCTGATTTGATTTCAATGGGCAGAAGGCGTCCGCCCAGGTCCAGCACAAGGTCTATTTCGTGCCCTTTGCTGTCATTCCAATAATAAGCGGGTGGGCGCTGCCCCAGGTTGAAATAGCCTTTGCAGATTTCGTTGATGATAAAATTTTCGAACAGGCCGCCCTTCTGAAAATAGTTTTCGAGGGCATCCAAGTTGTTTATCCGAAGCAGGGAACAGACAAGCCCAGTGTCGTAAAAATAGAGTTTGGTGGCTTTGGTTATGCGCTTATTGAAGTTGCGGAAGTACGGATTGAGTTGATAAATGATAAAAGAAGTTTCGAGTATGGAAAGCCAGTTTTGCACGGTGGTCAGGCTGACGCCGGTGTCGTTGGCAAGCTTGGAGTAATTGAGCGTTTGACCGGCGTGACCGGCGCAAATCGAAAGAAAGCGTGAAGAGGTTCAGGTTGCCGATGTTCCGAATTTGTCGGGACGTCTCGCTGCACATAGGTTTCCAGGTAGTTTGGGGAAAAAGCGGAGGGCTGGAGGTCACGGTCGTACAAGCGAGGGTAAAGCCTCGAAACATCCATTCTTCGTAAGTTTTTTGAAAAACCGGCCTTTTCCAACTCTGCCAACGACAAGGGCAGCAGGTAAAAAATAGCAGTCCTGCCCGCAAGCGACTGGCTGATATTTTCCATCATGAGCATGTTGTGCGAGCCGGAAAGAATGAAAAAAGCAGCCGGGTCTTCATCCACGATGGTTTGGATGTAGGAAAGGATTTCAGGGGTTCGTTGCACTTCGTCGAGTACCAGCGAATGTCCATAGCGGGCAAACAACTCACGGGGATTGTTCATCACCTGTTCCCGAAGGTCGGGGGTTTCCATTGAAAAATAGGGGATATCGGGGAACAAAGACTTGATGAGGGTAGTCTTCCCACTTTGGCGAGGGCCTGTGATGGTTATGACAGGGTATTTGCCCTGCATTTCCTTTATCTTGGTAGCTAATTGTCGTTCTATCATTTATGAAAAAATGAATCTACACCATTTTTGGTGCAAATTTACTTTTAAAAAGTAAATCGGCGCAATTGCCCTGAAATTTTTCAAACTATCAACCTGTGCGTTAATGACCAATAGAATTAGAGATTGAAATAGGAGCTTACGCCCACGAAACTTGTAGCAATGGTTGAAAACGGTATTTCCCGGAGGCTCGCATCACATCAGCATCAAGCCACTCCACAATTACTCAACATGCTACGAAGCTGCAGTCCCTACGGCTAATTTTTGCAATCAGCGTTTTAACTCCTAATTCGCATGACTTATAAAATCTACATCACCTCCCTCAAATCCATTTCCCACGCCCGGTAAGCCTCCTCGTAAACCCCATTCACGCTGCTGTCCGGCTCATACGCCAGCAGCACCTTTCCACCCTTCATCGCCTCACCGACGGAACTGAAAAAGCCCGTCGCCACGCCCGCTGCTTTGGCAGCGCCGACTGCCCCAGTGGTTTCCACCATTTCGATGCGGCTGTCCACGAGGTTGGAGATGGTGTTGGAAAAAACGGCGGACTGGAAAAGGTTGTCGTTGCCCACCCGCATGACCTGCACGTTCAAGCCCATTTCTTTCAAAATGCCCATGCCGTAAACAAATGAAAATGCGATGCCCTCCAACGCTGCACGGTAAAAATGCGCCCGGCTATGGCGGCTGAAGTGCAGGTTGTTCACCTTCGAGCCGATGTCCCGGTTGCCCAGCATCCGCTCCGCCCCATTCCCGAAGGGTAAAATCCGCAAGCCGTTTGCACCGACTGGGACGCTCGCCGCCAAGTTTTCCATGTCGAAGTAGCTGATGGAATCCGTGGCAATTTGTTGCTTCACCCAGGCATATTGACTGCCTGCGCCGTTGATGCAGAGGAGGATGCCGATGCGAGTTGAGGTATGAGGTATGAGGTATGAGGTATGAGGTGGCACGCCATGATTGACGTGGAGGAAGCTGTTGACACGGGACTGCGGGTCGTATTTCGGCTTATCCACCACGCCGTAAACCACGCCGGAAGTGCCGCCCGTGGCAGCCACTTCGCCCGGCTCCAACACGTTGAGGCTCAGTGCGTTGTTCGGCTGGTCGCCCGCCCGGTAGGCGACTGGGGTGCCTTCGGCAAGACCCGTTGCCGCCGCCGCCGCTTTGCTCAGTTTCCCCTGCGGGGAAAAAGTCGGGGCGATGTCGGGGATGAGTTTTTTGTCAAATCCAAAATGGTCGAGCACAAAACCAGCCACCTCGTTTTTCTTGAAATCCCAAAAAATACCCTCGGAAAGCCCGCTGGCTGTGGTCATGATTTCTCCCGTCAACTTCATGGCGATGTAGTCGCCGGGCAGCATGAATTTGTGTGTTTTTTCAAAAACGGAAGGCTCGTTTTCCTGTACCCATTTCAGCTTGGAGGCGGTGAAGTTGCCGGGTGAGTTGAGCAGGTGGGAGAGGCACCGCTCATGCCCAATTTCATCGAAAGCCCGGTTGCCGATTCCCACCGCCCGGCTGTCGCACCAGATGATGGAAGGGCGCAATGCCTCGTGGTTTTTGTCCACCAACACCAGCCCGTGCATCTGGTAGGCGATGCCGATACCCTTGATTTCGGCAGGTTTTGCCCCCGTTTTTTCCAGCAGCTTTTTGGTGGCAAGGCAGAGGTTGTCCCACCAGGTGTCGGGGTGCTGCTCTGCCCAGCCAGGTTGCGGGGAGTGGATTTCCATTTCTTGCGCAGGCGACTGCACGACGGCTATTTTTTCGCCAGATTCTATGCTGACCAATGCCGCTTTGATGGAGGAGGAGCCGATGTCGTAGCCTAAGAGGTACATTTTGATTTTTGATGAATAAAGTACGCCAAAGATACATCGGCGGGGCTGACCTGAGTAGGGGAGGCATGATGTTATTTTCCAGAACCGGGAAGCAGTGACCCTTCCATTGAACAGGTCAGGATTGTATCCAATTTAGACTTTGAGTTCTTCCGTTTCCCCCAATCCCCAAATCCCACTTACCTTTGCCCGCCCAAAAAACCATTTGTCATTCCCGAAGGGAAACTAACCAGTTACCAATTTGAACTACCTAACTTTAGAAAACGTCACCAAGAGTTACGGCGAAAAAACGCTTTTCCGCAACGTCAGCCTGCAAGTGAACAAGGGGCAAAAGGTGGCGCTCATCGCCAAGAACGGCAGCGGCAAGACCACCCTCATGCGGGTCATCGCTGGCACCGAGCCGGGCGAGGGCGAGAACTCAAAGGTGCAGCTCCGCAAGGGCGTTCGGGTGGGCTACCTGCCGCAGGAGCCGGAGTTTTTTCACGGGCATAACGCACTCGAAGCCGTGTTTGACAGCGACAGCGAGACCATCCTGGCCATCCGCCGATACGAGCTGGCCATACTGCACCCCCACAACGAGGCAGAACTGCAGGCCGCCATCAGCCGCATGGACGACCTAAAGGCCTGGGACTATGAATCGAGGGTGAAGGAAATCCTGTTCAAACTGAACATCACGAACCTGGAGCAGTCCGTGACGACGCTTTCCGGGGGGCAAAAAAAGCGCCTCGCCTTGGCCAAGCTGCTCATCGAGGAGCCGGAGTTCCTCATCCTCGACGAGCCGACCAACCACCTCGACCTCGACATGATCGAGTGGCTGGAGGGCTACCTCAAGCAGCCGAACCTCACGCTGTTCATGGTCACGCACGACCGCTATTTCATGCAGAACATTTGCGACACCATCCTCGAACTCGACCGGGGCGAGCTGTACAAATACACGGGCGGCTACTCCGATTTTTTGGAGAAAAAAGCCCTACGCATGGACAACGAGTCCATCGAACTGGACAAGACCCAGAAGGTTTTCAAAAAAGAACTGGAATGGATGCGCCGCTCGCCCAAGGCCCGGACGGTGAAGGCCAACGCCCGTATCGAGCGCTTCGGGGAGATTGAGGAAAAAGCATCCAAGCGCCTCGAAAACGACAATATCCAGATTGAAATCAAGGGCCAGCGCCTCGGCGGCAAAATCCTTGAACTGCACTACGTGAGCAAGGCTTACGGCGACCTGAAGCTCGTCACCGATTTCCATTACAAGTTCAAAAAAGGCGAACGGGTGGGCATCGTGGGTAAGAACGGGGTGGGCAAGTCCACCTTCCTGCACATGCTTACCGGCGAGGAGCGCCCCGACACCGGGCGGGTCGTTTCCGGCGAGACGGTCGTGTTTGGCTACTACACGCAAGAGGGGCTGAACCTCGGCAATTCTGACAAGCGGGTGATTGATTTCATCAAGGACATTGCCGAGTACATTCCGCTGGACAAGGGGCAAAAGCTCACGGCGGCGGCGCTGTTGGAGCGCTTCCTGTTCACTCGTGACCAGCAGCAGGTCTATATTTCGCAACTCAGCGGCGGCGAGCGTCGGCGACTCTACCTCCTTTCGATTTTGATGCGCAACCCGAACTTCCTCATCCTCGACGAGCCGACGAACGACCTCGACGTGATGACGCTGAACGTGCTGGAGGAGTGGCTGCTGGAGTTCCCCGGCTGCGTGGTCATCGTGTCGCACGACCGGTTTTTATTGGACAAGCTTTGCGAGCACCTCTTCATCTTCGAGGGCAACGGCCAAATCAAGGACTACAATGGCCGCTACATGGACTACCGGGCAGAGCAGCTCGAAATGGCGCAGGAATTGCGTCAGCAACAGCCCACCAAGCGCACCGAGGAGAAGCCCCGTGAGCAAATGGTGCGCACCGAGTCCGGCCTGACGAACAAGGAAAAGAACGAACTGAAAAAACTGGAGCGGGAAATCGCCGAACTGGAAACCCGCAAGACGCAGCTCCACGATAAATTTGCGCAAGCCGACCTCAGCCTCCCCGAAATTGACAAGATGACCAAGGAACTGCAACAGGTGGAGGCCAGCTTGGAGGAGAAGGAGATGCGGTGGATGGAGCTGTCGGATATGTGAGGGGAATTACGATTTTTGATTGACGATTTACGATTGGACATCTCGAACCTAGCTCATTTTGTTTACCTTCCAAGTCCAAACAATCGTAAATCGTCACTCGTAAATCGTAAATCAAAAGCTATGTTCAGACTCCCTAGCCTCCTTTGCTTTTTCTTTTGCCTTGCTTCGCAATTTCCCAACGAGACGCCGTCCCCAACTCCCCCGCCAACGGCTCCGCTTGGACCTACTTCGGGCCGTTCATGCCGCCGACACCAGACGCCGGCGCAGGTTTGGGAAGCACCGGCACAGGGGCGCAGGTTCGGGTCAAATTTTTTGACAACAAAGCCATCAACCCTGCCGAACTCTACGCCGCCACTCCCACAGGCGGCCTTTTCCGCACGGATTCTGTCATTGCCGAAGGCAACCCGCCCATCTGGAAAAACCTCACTGACAGCACCCGACTGCCTGTGCAGGGTGTCCGTGATTTCGAATTTGGGCAAACGCCCGACGTGATTTACATCGGCACTGGCATCCGCTACCCGCTCGACTTTAGCCGACTGTACAGCATTGGACTACTTAAAACCACTGACGGGGGGCGTACCTGGCAGGAGACTGGGTTGAAGTTCACGCCGCCGGGCGGCTCCGCTCACGTGGTGCAGGACATCCTCACGCATCCCGGCAGTCCCGACACGGTACACGTCGTTTGCGGCAAAGACTACTACCGCTCGGACGATGCGGGCGACCATTTTGCCTTAAAAAAAACGAACCCGTACCCCTGTCCCGCTGGCTGGGAGGGCGCTTTCCGGGCGCTCGTGAACAAGCCCGGTAGCCCGCAAGTGTTGTACCTGACCGCCGACGCTGGGTATTTTTTTATTTCAAAAAACAGCGGCGAAACCTGGACGGAAATCGCCGTGGACAGCACGCTCGGCGTCACGGAGCCGGTCATGCGCATTGACATTGCCACCTCGGAGCGCAACCCCGAACTCATCTACCTTGGTTGCTCCGCAAAAAGAAGCGAGTTCATCCTGCGCTCGCTCGATGGCGGGGCCACTTGGAAATTGATGTTGAAAAAGAACCTCGGCAGCAGCTACGAGAAG
The DNA here is from genome assembly GCA_016719855.1 of Saprospiraceae bacterium. Taxonomy (GTDB): domain Bacteria; phylum Bacteroidota; class Bacteroidia; order Chitinophagales; family Saprospiraceae; genus UBA6168. The sequence goes on from JADJYH010000077.1 coordinate 64,833, forward strand.
CACGTGCTCGCCATTTCCCCGAACAACGACAACGTGCTGTACGTGGGCGGACTCTATGTTTACGAAGTAAAAATTGACGTTGCTGGCAAAGCCACTTCGAAGCAAATCAGCACCAGCGACGTGCACCTCGACCATCGGGAACTCTGCGTGGTGAGCGACGGGCAGGGCAACGACATCATCTACTCCGCCAACGACGGGGGGCTGTACCGGGCGGTTTTTGATGGCAAAAAATGGCAGTGGCGGGACGTGTCAGGCTGGGGTTTCAACAACATGCAGTTCTACGGCATCGCCGTGGCCGAAGACCACTCGGTGGTGGCGGGCGGCACGCAGGACCTCGGCACGATGCTCATCTTCCCCGACGGAACGGGCACAAAACCCAACCTTGGCGGCGACGGCTCTGACTGTGCCATTGACCCCTACGACCCTGCCAGCATCTTCAGCATCTCGTGGGCGCTAGGGCCGCCGACCATTTTCCGCAGCACCGACAACGGTGAGAAATGGACCCGTTGGAACAAGGGCATCGTGAACAACGGCGACCGCTACTACCACCCCATTTTTTTCCATGAAAACGGCTCGCTCTACATGGGTTCCACCAAGGTACACTATCTGCCGCACGGGGCGGACACCTGGCGCCAAGTGGGCGACATCAACCTGCCAACAAAAGACCCCTGGCGGGTGACGGCCATGTCGGTGACGGGCGATGACAACGTCATCTACGCCTACGGCGACCAGCTTTACCGCACCGACAATGCGCTTGCCGACTCGGCGGCAACGTGGGTTCCGCTTGGCAAAAACATGGGCGACGCCGTGGTTTTCAAGCACGGGGGTAGCAGCATCCAGGCTGTGGAGAGCGACCCCGAAGAAACCCGCAGAGTTTGGGTGAGTTTTAGGAATTATGACAAGCGGTACAAAGTCTATTTTTCCAGCGATGGCGGCGTCACTTGGGCGAACGTGAGCAAAGGGCTGCCGCGCCATCCGGTGACCGCCCTTTTGGCGCAAGCCGGTACGGACGACGTGCTGTACGCTGGCACCGACGTCGGCGTCTTCGTCAACTTCAACGCCAGCAACCCCGACTCGGAGTGGCTGCCGTTCAACAGCGGGCTACCGGTGTGCATCGTGGCCGATTTGGAGGTGAACTACTGCTTCGGCAAACTGGTGGCCGGGACGCACGGGCGGGGCGTATGGGAGTCGCCGCTGGCCGTGCCATCGGTGTTCGAGGCCATCGAGGTGAGCAGCGACACCAGTTGGAACTTCCGCCTGCTCCGCTCCGATGTGGTGGTGAAAAGCGGCACGACCCTGACGATGCGGGGCGAGGTGCGCATTGCCGAAGGCAAAAAAATAAAGGTGGAAAAAGAAGCGAAACTCGTGCTCGATGGGGCGCATTTGTCCGAACTTTGCGGACGGCCCTGGGGCGGCATCGAGGCGGAGGAGGGCAACCGGGGCTTTCTCGGCTTGTTTTTTGGGAAAGACGCGGGGAGGGTGGAACTGCTGAACGGGGCGACGGTGGGGGAGTAGTTGGCAGTTCGACAGTTGGCAGTTGGCAGTCCAGTTCGACAGTCCGAAAAGCATAAGAACGCTGAATTTGATGACAACCATTTTAAAAAAAATCTAAAGAAAATACGTCCATGAAAACGAACCTCTTGCTCATGTTTCTGACGCTCGCCACTTGGGTGCAGGCGCAGCACTCGTACCTTTCCGACCGCCGTTTTTACACGCCTGACGAGCTGATTGGCTACGACTTCAAACCGTCGGTGAAGGAAGTCCCGAACGAGCGGCAAGAAGAGCTGACCCCTGGGCAATACTCCTTCGGCATCACCCACACAAACCTCTACGTGAAGGGCGAGGGGCTGGAGGGCGTTTACAACATCAACAACATGCAGCCAGAGGACTACGGCTTCAAGCTGACACTGATGAATGCCCGTGATGCCCGTTTGCAGGGGCACTTGAAGGTGATTTTGAACAAGTACGGCATGGTGGAGACGCTGATTTTCAGGCGTTCGCCAAGCGACAAAGAGACCATTTTTTACCTGCCAGCCATTCCCGGCAAGCTCAAGGACGAGGAGAAGGCTTATTTCACCGACAGGGGCGAGTTGGTGTTTGAGGAGCCTGATTCTATTTGGGGCAAAAAATTTTACCCGTTTTTCCGGGTACACACGCTTGACAAAGTGCAGGAGCGCTTGCGCATGAAGGACAGCACGAGTATTAGCTTCGTGGAGGAAATCACCATTGAGGAAAAGGAGGTGAAAAAGAAGAAAAAGGACAAGGACAGCGCTGCCGCTACGGTGGATTCGCTGGCTGTTGATGCAGCGACCTTGCCAGTTGACAGCACCGCCGCTGCAAGCCCCGACAAGAAAGTAAAAATCACAAAAGAATACTTCGTGGTGGTGCGCTCCATCGTACAGTTCGAGGACGGCATGAGGGAAGACAAGAGCTGGAAGCACCAGGTGAAGCGCGTCTCCGTGAAGGAAGACGAACAGGCAGGCGCACAGGAGGAGCGCTTCCAGTGGGAGTTCGTGAATGACAAAAAGGAAAAAATCGTGCTGTACCTGAACGGCGACCACACGGTAAGCTCGATGATTATTGAGGATAAAAAATACCTGATGCGGGGATTTTAGCGATTTACGATTGGGCGATTTACGACTTACGATTGGGTGCCGACGCAGTTTGGATATTAGTAGTCAAAGCATGTAGCTTTGTCGCCCCAACAATTCAACAATACCAGCAATTCAGCAATAGAATCCATGAAAGTAACCGAATACTTCGAGAACGCCAAAGGCCAAACACTCGTCTCGTTTGAGGTGCTGCCTCCATTGAAGGGGGGCAGCATGAAGGCCATTTTCGATACGCTGGATCCGCTGATGGAGTTCAAGCCGCCGTTCATTGACGTGACCTACCACCGGGAGGACTTCGTGTACAAGAAAATGCCCAGCGGGTACTACGAAAAAATCGCCATCCGCAAGCGGCCCGGCACGGTCGGCATCTGTGCCGCCATCATGCACCGCTACGGGGTGGACGCCGTGCCGCACCTCATCTGCGGCGGCTTCACGAAGGAGGAGACGGAGAACGCCCTCATTGACCTCAACTTCCTCAACATCAACAACGTGCTGGCGCTGCGGGGCGATGCTGCTAGTTTCGACGGGCGGTTCGTGCCAGACCCAAACGGCCACGAGTACGCCCTCGACCTCGTCAAGCAGATTGACGGGATGAACCGGGGCCAGTACCTCGACGACAATATCAAGGATGGCCTGAAAACGGAGTTCTGCATCGGCGTGGCGGGCTACCCAGAGAAGCATTTCGAGTCGCCGAACATCGCCAACGACCTAGCTTTTACGAAGGAAAAAGTGGACGCCGGCGCCAATTACATCGTGACGCAGATGTTTTTTGACAACCGCCACTACTTTAGCTACGTGGAGGAGTGCCGCAAGGCGGGCATCAACGTGCCCATCGTGCCGGGCCTGAAACCACTGACCAAAATCCACCAACTAAGCTCCATCCCCCGCCATTTCTACATTGACCTACCCGACGACCTGGTGCGTGAGGTGCAAAAGGCAAGCAACGCGAAGGCTCGTCAGGAAGTAGGCGTGGAGTGGCTCATCGCCCAATCCATGCTTTTGACCGAAAATCCTTCCCTTTCACGGCTCGTCTGAAAATCTCATTCGCTAATAACAAGTTTGGCAATTAAGGAAATCTCCCCCGACGGCAATCCCACCAGCCGATTTTGAGCTTGCATTTTGACCAATTTTGACAATAGTTTTTTGGCTGTATGCATTTGATGCGGCACGAAGACAAAGACAATTATTTACCAAAACTGTAAACATTATGAACCCAGCTAGACTGCTGTACGGCCTTGGCCTGTCGGCTATTTTATCCCTGTTTATCCAACAGAAAACAATGGCATGTGGGTACTCCTACGTGTCGGATTGCGCCACCACAATGGACATTGAGGTGAACGGCGTCACCTCCACCTTCCAGGTTTCCAGTTGCCCTTACCTTACAGTTTTCCCAGGCCACAACTTCGGCTCGCCCACGAGTTTCAACATCACCAAGGCAAAATCAACTACCTGGGAAAGTTGCAACAACAACGTGATGAACGCCCGGTTGTACTACCGCATTTACCCCCAAACAAGCACCCCTGGAGCGTTCACGCTGTTTGTGCTGCCGCAATTGACCACCGTCACCAACGGCCCGTACCGCACCGAGACCAGGGAGGGCAACCCCAACCTGAACGTGCTAGCTGGGCTGAACCCTGGCAGCTATTTCATCGAAATCTATTTCGAATCGGATGTGGATTTCAACAACGACAACGTGCCAAACACCCAAATCCGCAAGGACAACAACGGGGCATACTACAAAGCCAGCTTCGTCATTCCGACCGGGCAGGGCGGTTCGCTGAACGTGCAGCTTGTCAACAAAACCAACGTGACCTGCAACGGCAGCACCAACGGCAGTGCCACTGTCAGCGTGGCCAACGGCACGGCGCCGTACACCTACGCATGGTCGAACGGGGCGACCGGGGCCAGCCTCAACAACGTTGCCGCAGGCAACTACACCGTCACCGCCACGGATGCCGATGGCAACACGGGCACGCTCATCGTCAACATCGGCCAGCCCGCTCCACTCAATGCCAACGTGACTGGGGTGGACGAAACCTCCGCTCCCGCCAACAATGGCAGCGCCACCTCGGCACCCACTGGAGGCACAGCGCCCTACACCTTCCTCTGGAGCACTGGGGCCACCACGGCCACCATCAACAACCTCAACAGCGGCACCTACTCCGTTACCGTCACCGATGCGAACGGCTGCACAAAAACGGGTAGTGTGGTCATCAGCGTCTCTGGCGCAAACCCCACCAACTACTGCGCCTCCAGCGGCACACCTTGGGTGGACTGGATTACTCGGGTAAAATTGAATACCATTGATAACACCTCCGGCAAGGCGCTCTATACTTTTTACAGCAATGTCAGCACCGATTTGAACACCGGCACCAGCTACACCATCACCCTCGAAAACGGTTTCAGTTGGCAGACTTTCGACGAATATTGGAAAGTTTGGATTGACTACAACCGCAACGGCACGTTTGAAGACCCTGCCGAGGTGGCCTATTCGGGTATCCTCAACGCTCCACCACTTGGGTCACCGGGCGGCTCGAAAACCGGCACGGTCATCGTGCCTGCGACTGCCGACCTGGGCATCACCCGCATGCGGGTTTCGTTGAAAAGGGGCGCTTACGCAACCCCCTGCGAGACCATCCCAAATGGGGAGGTGGAGGACTACGTCATCAACCTTGTGAGCGACGGCCCTGTGCCGTGCAGCATCGAAGCCACTACCTCCAACATAACCTGCAACGACAACGGCACGAACACCATCCCCGGTGACGACACCTTCACTTTCAGTCTGACCGTCAACGGCAATGGAACCGGGGCTTCGTGGTCAACCACCATCGGCGGGCAAAACTACACGGGCACTTACGGCACGCCCAAGACCATCGGCCAGCTTCCCATCAGTAACGGCGTGGTCAATTTCACCGTAACCGACTCAGAAACAGGCGCTTGTACTGCCACGGGCAGCGTGACGCCCCCAGCACCATGCTCCAGTTCAAACCCCTGCTCCATCAATGCCACCACGACCACGCCGATTTGCAACAACAACGGCACCCCGACCAACCCGGCTGACGATACCTACACTTTCAACATGACCGTGACGGGCATCAACGTCGGTTCTGGCTGGACAGCAGTAATTTTTGGCGCTCCGCAAATTGGCACTTACAATGTGGCAACCTTGATGGGGCCATATCCCATCAGTAGCGGTGTGCTAAACTTTACTATCCAGGATTCCAACAGCCCGACCTGCACCAAGGCCATGAGCATCACCCCGCCAAATGCTTGCAGCAACGGCAGCGGAGGCCCCAGCTATTGTGCTTCTTCCAGTGCCTTTCCTTGGCACGACTGGGTTGCAGGTGTACAGTTTGGCACCATCAACAACCCATCAAGCAAGACGGCATACAGCGATTTCACCAGCCTTTCGGCAAATGTGTCGGCTGGCCAGAGCTATCCAATTACCGTGACAGCAGGTTTTAGCTGGTACACCTATGAAGAATACTGGAAGGTTTGGATTGATTACAACCACGACGGCACTTTCCAAGAGCCAGGCGAGGTCGCATTTGCGCAAGCAGTATCCGCTCCTCCAAACGGTACGAACACGTTTGACGTGCTGGGCAATATTGCAATCCCGACATCGGCGCTCACCGGCCCAACCCGAATGAGGGTAACGATGAAACGTGGCACTGCCGCCCCGACACCCTGTGAAACCGTTGACAACGGCGAGGTGGAGGACTACACCGTGAACATTGGCTCAAACGCTGGTGGCGGCACAGGTGGCCGCCAAGCAGCCATCATGCTCGATGCCCAACCCGGTGTGGAGGACGTAACACTTTACGGCGTACTTGAAATTCCTGCCGACGCTGCATTTTGGACTTTGGAAAAATCTACGGATGGGCAAACGTTCCAGACGCTCCAATCCGGCAATGCCGATGCCGAAATTGATGACCATGTTTTTATAAAGACCATTGACAATCAACCAATTGACGGTGAAAATCACTACCGTTTAACGCTGTTCGACCGGGAAGGCAAAGTGCTCTCCGAAGCACCTGCCGTGGTTGATTTTGAGCATCTGGCCATTTTTAGCGTGTTCCCCAACCCGGCAAGCGGTAATTTTTCCATAGAAATGTCAAAGTTGCAAGGCAACCAGGTGAAGGTGGAAGTATTCAACAGCATCGGCCACCTCGTTTATCGGGAGAACATCTCGGAAGTGACCCAGGCCATCCACCAAATCCATGTTGAGGGCTGGCACGACGGCATGTACTTCATACACGTCACACCAGAAGGAAGGCGGTCGTTTGCGAAGAAGCTGATGATTGCTCGATGATTGCTTGAGGAGGTTTTGAAATAAAGAAGGGTTTGTGTCGTCTTGGAACAACACAAACCCTTCTTTTTTTTCGGATGACACCAAAAATCGCTAGCGTTTCGCTTTGTCCCGCTCTATCATCGTCATTATCTGGTCAACCTGAAGGTTCTTTGCAATGATAGTGCGCTCCGAGTTCAGGAGGTAGATTTCCGGTGTGTTGTCCACGTAGTATTTGCCGTAAATGGACTTGTTGGTTGGGTCAAACACATTCGTCCAAGGCATTCCGTATTTTTTCATTGCTGCCCGCCATTTGGCGTCTTCGGTATTCACGGCAATGCCATACACGTCAAATCCTTTGTCCTTCATCTGGTTATAAAGCTGAACGAGCTTTGGCGTCTGCTCTTCGCAATGCTCGCAGTCTGGGTTCCACATGTACACCACGACGTAGGGGGCTTTTTTATCATAAAGAGAGATAGGTTTGCCATCCAGGCCTAGCACGTTTACTTCTGGAGCCTTTTTTCCCACCAAGCTCGCCGACATCTCATAAGCCCGCTGCTGCAATGCGAACACCTCCGAGGAGTCAGACCACACCGCTTTTCGTAGGTGAAATAACGTTCGATCATGTTGACGAACACCGCTTGGGGATCCATGAGCGTCGTTTCCTTTGGATCGTAGTGCAGCACAATCCAATTGGCAAAGTATTTCAAAAACTCCGGTTTGTCCGTTACCCTGTCTACCAGTGAGATTGAATATTTCACGATGGAATCCTGGTGCTGTGGGGTCAGTTCGGTGATGTAGCGGTTGAGCATTTTTGAAATCACGGGCGTGTAGAGGAGGCGTTCGTCGTTGAAGTCGGCACCGTTCCAAAAGCGGGTTCGGTAGTAGTAGGTGTAGCGAGCGGTATCCATGGAGCCGTCCGGTTTGTAGCAATCCCGGAGGTCGGGGTTCTGGCCTGCACGTTTGAATGAGGTGAAGATAGAGGTTGGATTGTCCTTGAAAACCTTGTCCAGATAAGCCTTTCGGTCGTCAATCAACTTGTCCTGTTCGGCTTTCACTTGCAAAAAAGTGGGGTCGCCAGGCTTCAATCCAGCCATTTTTTGGGCATTGGCTTGAAACAATGTACGCTGGCCGTCTTCAAACTTCAAGGCATCGTACATGATTTGGTTGTCCACGCTGCCCTCCACCTTCATGTCGCCCACGAGGTTGCCAGCGGTGGTGGTCATTGTAAAAGTCTGGTCGAGGTCAACCAGCATTTGCAGGTTGGTATTGTTGGGTAGCACAAGGTAAAGCATGCCAGGGAAGTAAGGCTCTTGCCGTTTAAACACAATCTGTCCAGTCGGGCTGATTAGTGCCGAGTCGGCCCGGTAGTTATTGTCCTCAAAGGTGCCTACAAGGCTTGCGATTCCTCCACCTGATAACCCTTGAATCTGGATGACGATATTGGGAGATTCCGCCTGTTCCTTTCGTTTTTTGTTGTCCAAATAAGTGGTGCTGTATTGTGGTTGCCCCTGCTCAGGGGCTTGGCTTGGCTGCGGTTCGTTGGAGCCGCAGGCGGCAAAGAAAATTGCGAAAGCAAAGAGTAAAACCAGTCTCATGTTAAGAATTTTAAGCGCAAAAATAAGGGATTAGTAAGTTCTGAAATGAGCAGCCACAGGCTGTTAGGTAGTTATTAACGTCAATCAGAAAAAAATGTTAGGCAGGCATATTTGTTTTTTGAAAAAAGCAAGTTGGTAAAATATTGAAAAATTTTATCAAAAAGGCGATTCATTATGATATTAAATCAATACTTTTGCAACATCAATACGAAATTGATTAACTATCAAATATAAATCACGGATTAGAAGCATTTAAAACACGCCGGAGCCTTTAACTTACTGATTCTACTGTTTCGTGGCTCGGTTCTGGGTCACGAACTTTTTTTTCTGAGAAAATGGCAAAGAAGAAATTCGTTCTGCGAATTGAGGAGGACCTCTACACTGCCGTGGAGAAATGGGCTGCCGACGAGTTCCGCAGCGTGAACGGGCATTTGGAGTGGCTCGTGTTTAAGATGCTCAAGGAAGCGGGCAGGCTAAAAAAAGGACAAGATGAGCGCCCACCCCAGCCAGAAGAATGAGGATTTTTTGGACAAAGGTTTTTGTTTTCCCAAAATGGCGTATTTTTGCACCCGCAAACGACAAATGGTTTTTTGCAAAGTTAAAATGGGGGATTAGCTCAGCTGGCTAGAGCGCTTGCATGGCATGCAAGAGGTCACCGGTTCGACTCCGGTATTCTCCACCTCTTCTCAAGACCTCGGCATTTGCTGGGGTCTTGGTATTTCCGATAATACCCTCCGGTAACATGGCTGTCAATTGAGATTATGACTTTCTTTCGAAAATAGGTTTTGTTCCAAGCTACAATACGACTCACCTCAGGACTTAGACAAGGATTGGTCTATCGCTCTTAAATATCTGCACAAATTCGTCGCTATTTTAAATACGGCCTTAATTTTTCACCAACAAGTTCCTCATGCATTGACCACCTACGCAACCAATTTACTTGGAAGCCTTTTAGCTGGTGTTTGCCCTTCGACTAGATTTAAGCCTTTTTGCTGAAGACAATTAGGTGTGAAATTGCGGCGGTCAATCGGGTCTCAAAAATTCATTTTTTTGCATGATTTTCATCATTTAACATGGTTGAAAAGCTGTACTACTTTGTAGTACTTAGATTGAAGTGGTGAGAATGGGAGGTGGTTTTTATTGGACATGGATGTTACACAGCGTAAAGTGACACGACCAATAGTTAATGTTGAAGAAAATTCATATCATTTTTAACCCGGTAGCTGGAGCGGGAAAGGCTTCAAAGGTGAAAAGTTGGTTGATGGCCGTACTCAAAGCCAGATTTGGAGATGGGTATGAGTGGGCAGAGACGAGATACGTTGGCGATGCGGTGCAATTAGCACAAAAGTCAATATTGAATGGTGCTGAACTTATCATTATCGTGGGTGGCGATGGTACCATCAACGAGGTTGTAAATGGCCTTTTCAATGAAAATCATCAAAACCCTTCCTGCGAACTAGGCATTTTGAACTGCGGCAGCGGTGGTGGGTTTGCTCAATCTCTGGGGCTTCCTACTAAAATTTCCGAACAATTGGATGTGGCATGCCAAGGGATATCGAAGCCCATAGATGTTGGGGAAGTGATATTCTCTGATATCCAAGGTAGGGTATGTCAGCGCTATTTTGTAAACGAATGCCAAGTTGGCATAAGCGCAGTAGTTGTCTCAAAAGTAGGCACAAAACATAAGCGTTTCGGTGGGACTATTGCTTTTGGGTCGGCGGCCATTTCAGCGTTGATTCGTTCCGAGGCAGTCCAAATGAAAACCAGCCTCGATGGTTACCCTTCGGAATCAGGGAAACTATTGGGAGTGACCATTGCCAATGGACGATATTGCGCTGGGGGCATGCAGCTCACACCTGGAGCAAGTCCAAGCGATGGTTTGTTCGATGTGCTTCACATCCGGGAAATGAATTTGTGGCAACGATTCCTGAGCTTCGGTAAGGTGTATTCCGGCAAGCATATTTTCTTAAAAAACTTTTTGCTCCATCAATCCAAGGAGATAGAAATCGTTGCTGAACCACCCGTAGGGGTAGAGGCTGATGGTGAATTATTAGGGGTGACACCGTGCAGGATTCGGGTCATTCCTGCTGCTATCAATGTAAGATTCTAAAAACCAAAGCCATGCTTCCAAAAAAATCAATTCATGAAAGATTGCTGAAATTCGAATTTGAATACCGGATTTTCATTTCCCTCGGCATCGTGGCGGTTGTTTGTTTTTTCAACTTCGCTGTATTTCCAGAACTCCCGGAAAACAAGGAACTGGTGGGTAGGCTTTTCGGATGGTCGAGCCAAGCTTCGGCAGCCGTTGGGTTTGGACTGGTAGCCTTTATGATGGTCATTGCCACGCTACTCAGGATGTGGGCGGGCACAGTGCTCTCCTCTTCACTCGTCATGTCTTTTAAAATAAAAAAGGACGTGCTGAACCAGGAAGGGCCTTACCAAATCTCCCGCAATCCCATTTACTTCGCTGACATGATCGCTTATTTCGGGTTTGCCTTTTGCCTGTCGCCCATTGGGTTTTTTATACCGTTCCTACTATACTTCCATTACAGCCGATTGATTGAGTACGAGGAAAAAAACTTGGAATTGCAATTTGGCAAGATATTTCAGACTTTTAAAGAGCAGACGCCCAAATTTATCCCCAATAAAAGGAGCATTAGCCGAATTGGGTATGCGCTGAGGCGGTTCAAAATCAATTGGGATGGGTTACGGCACGATGCACTCTACCTGCTTTTTATTCCAGGCTTCATCGTTTCGGCGTTTACGGGCAAGGTAGTCCATGCAATCATCATAGGTTTGCCGGCGGTCATGGACTGGGCCATCGTTCACACAAAAATTGGCCTCGATACAGGTGAAAAGCCGATGGACAAAAACGGCGTGAACAACAGCTTGGGAAAATCCAAGGTCTTCGAGGACATCATTTACGCACAGTGCTGGGAAGACCCCGAGATTGATCGTAGTGCCTTCGGCACCAAGCCCGACGATGTTGTTTTTTCTATCACTTCCGGTGGTTGCAACACGCTGGCATTCTTGGTTGACGACCCAAAGAAAGTCATCGCATTGGACCTCAGTCCCTACCAAAATTATCTCCTCGAATTGAAAATGGCCGCTTTTAAAGAATTTAGCTATGAAAAGTTGCTGCAATTCCTGGGGGTTTCCCCATGTGCGGTACGCCTCGAAATGTACGACAGGTTGAGGCAGTATCTTTCTCCTGAGAGCTTGGCTTATTGGAACGCACAGCCCCAAAAAATCCAGTTGGGCATCATCCATTGCGGCAGGTACGAAAAATATATGCACATGCTGAATAAATGGCTGAGGCTGCTCGTCGGGAAATCACTGCCTGAAGCACTTTTTGCCTGTCAGACACAGGAAGCGCGACAAAGGCTGTTCGATACCAAATGGGATACCCCCAGGTGGCGTTTTTTCACCAATGTTTTCCTTAGCCGTGCGACGATGACCCTACTCTTCACGAGTAGGTTTTTTGAACAGTTGGAATCGAATTTTTCCTTCGGGGAGCATTTCCGTTCGAAAATCAAAAGGGCTATCACTGACTTGCCATTGCAGGAGAACTACTTCCTATCCTACATCCTTTTGGGCCGGTTTTACAGCCTCGAACACCTACCGTCTTACCTCCGAAAAGAGCATTTTGAAAAAATTAAATCCCGGCTCGACCGGGTCGAAATTGTCACGGACGCCTGCGAGGCATATTTCCGGCACTTGCCGCCTGACTCGATTTCAAAGTTCAATTTCACCAATGTCTTTGAGTGGATGGAGCCAGCGGCATTTGAAAACTTGCTAAAAGAAACCATTCGGGTAGCCAAGGATGGGGCCGTGATGACTTACCGAAACCTGCTCGTACCACGTTCCCGACCAGCATCGCTTGCCCGTTGGATAGCGCCACAGGAGGCTATTTCGAGCGAACTGCTCAAGGCTGACCGCTCTTTCATTTACAAGGCGTACATCGTGGAAAAAATCGTCAAACCTGCCAATGCGCAGCTTCAATTCGATAAAGATGAAATACATGAAATGGGTAACTCCCAATCATTTGAGACAGCCTGTTGATTAAATTGTACAAAATGGCGTTCAGCGTCGAAATACTCAAAGATAGCAAAGGTTTGCAGGACTTCCTGCAACTGCCACACCACATCTATCAGTCTGATAATGAGTGGGTTGCGCCGCTACATTCCGAAGTGCAACGAACGCTTGACCCTGTAAAAAACCCTTATTTCAATGGAGTGGATTTGCAAAAATTTGTTTGCTACGATGGCAAGGTTCCCATTGCCCGTGCCATCGCTGTCATCAACCCGGCACACTGGGAAAAATTTGGCCGTAAGGCTGCCTTTTTCGGTTTTTTTGAAGCTGAAAATGACACCGGCGCTGTAACGGCACTTTTTGAAGCTATTGGTAAATATTGCAGGCATCAAGGAGCAACGAGCCTGGAAGGCCCCTTCAACCCCAACCACTATTCGGAGTTGGGGCTGCTGGTACAAAATTTTACACAGCCTGTTTTTTTTGAAACCTATAACCCGCCCTATTATCAGGTTTTGTTGAAAAATATTGGCTTTAACTCCATTTGCCGCCTCCATACCCGTTCGAACAAAGACACGAGAGACTTTATGAAAGAAAACCCTCCGGGAGACAAGACCCGCCCGCAAACTCATGGCTACACGGTTCGCCCGTTCAATTTGCTTCGGCTGAACTCCGACCTTGAACGCATCCGGGAGGTTTATAACGACGCATTTTCCGAGAACTGGCACTTCTTGCCAGTCAGTCACCGAGAGTACATGTTTTCGGCGAGGGGGCTGTTCCTCGTCACCAACCCGAAACTGATACAAATCGTTGAGCACAAGGGAGAACCGGTGGGTGTGCTCCAATGTGTGCTGAACATAAACCCATTGCTGAAACCCCTGAACGGCAAAATGCGGGTGGCCGACTTGCCTCGCCTTTGGAGGCAGCGCAGCCAGATCCAGGAAATCGTGATTTACGCAATCGGCATCAAAAAAGCCTACCAAAATGGGAGGGCTTTCCAGTTGCTTCATGCAGCGATGGGCGAGATGGTCAAGCGATACCCAACCGTGTACACTACCTGGACGACGGACGAAAACGCCACTGCGGTGAGAGCATCGGAGATTATCGGGCTAAAACCTTACAAGTGGTTTGAAATTTTTGAAAAACCGCTCATAAACTGATGCCATGGGACTATTTTTCAGACAGAAGAAGTTAACGCCACAGGCTTGGGGCCTCGAAGTGGATGCGTACGGGAAGCTGATTGCCGGGGGGTGCAGCAGTGTTCAGTTGGCGGAGGAGTACGGCACCCCGTTGCATGTGGTGAACGAGCTACGACTGGCTTCCACGACTGCGGATTTCCTTTCTGCTTTCACCGAAGCCTACCCTGGGAAAGTATCCGTACACTATGCTTTCAAATGCAACCCCGTGCCCGGTGTGATAGAGGTGGTCAAAAATGCTGGGATGAAAGCTGAAGTAATGACGGAATTTGAGCTTTTTCTTGCCCTGCGGCTTGGATTCACGGGCCAGGAAATTGTGGTGAACGGCCCTTTCAAACCGGAAAGTTTCCTTGCGGCTTGCATTGAAAACGAAGTTCGTTTTGTGATTGCGGATTCGTTGCAGGAGCTGAAGACTTTGAACCAGTTGGCCGAAAGTTTTGGTAAAAAAATGGATGTGCTGCTGCGCATCAACCCCAACTTCACGCCCAAGGGCATGAACAACGGCACAGCTACCGGCAGCCGCAGGGGATGTGCCTTCGGGCTTGACCTGGAAGGTGGCGAAGCGGCGGAAGTCCTTTCACTTTTACCGAAGTTGCAAAACCTCCGCTTCAACGGATTCCACTTCCATATTGGAACGGGTATCCGGCATCCCGACGATTACAGATTGGCATTGAGCCGACTAAAAGGTTTGGTCGGTCATGCAAGAAAACTGAGGCTGGAGCTTAGGGTAATGGACGTCGGCGGCGGTTTCGCAGCGCCGTTGACCCGTGAAATGACCACTTGGGAAATGCTGGCATACCAAGCTTTCGATCGCCTACCGGCGATGAAAAGATGGGACGCCGACAGTCAGTTCGCAGGGTTCGCAGTAGCAGTGACAGAAGGCCTTCGTGAAATATTCAATGGCGAAAACTGGCCCGAACTCATCGTCGAACCGGGCAGGAGCATCACCAGCGCCAACCAGATGCTATTGCTCAGTGCGCATCAGGTGAAAGATAGGCCCGGTGCCAAAAATTGGTTGACCACAGACGGAGGAATTGGCACGGTCACGATGCCTACCTTCTACGAATTCCATGAAATATTCCTGTGCAATGACGTTAACCGTCCCCGAGAGAAACGCCTCACGATTAATGGGCCTGGTTGTTTTGCAGCGGATGTCGTTTACCGCAACCTGCTCATGCCAGATGTGAACCCGGGGGAGGTGCTGGCCGTCATGGACAGCGGTGCTTATTTCACTTCATGGGAGTCGTCGTTCGGGCATCCGCGCCCGGCGGTGGTGTCAGTGGCGAACGGAACTTCCAGGTTGCTGCGCCACCGGGAGACTTTTGAGGAAATGCTGTCACGTGATGAGTTTACAGACATGCGCAATCGTCAAGGAAAAACGCCCGCCATTGCGGGAGCCTAAAATCAACTGCCATGAAATACCATATCCTTCGAAATGGAACAGACCCGGTCAGGGATAGCATCGCTGCGGAAATTTCAGCCGAACTGGCCAACCACAACTTCTCGGAAGCATCTGCTGAGGAAGATTTGAAATTCATCTTCAATCTGACAGATTTCATTGACCCCAGGGCCGTCCACCGGAAAAAGCAAAGCGAGTTTGTCGTGTCATTGGTGGCGATGCCGGACGGGGAGGTGGAAGACCTGCGCTTTCTATGCTACAACACGCTCATTAAAACGCTATCGAACTTCCTGATTTGCATAAAGCCCAACGGAACACAAAAACCAGTGGTTTACTGTATCACGCCGGAGGCGGGGTTTTACCATTTCACCTATTCGCCAGAGGGAGTGTGGGAGGCCATGCGACCCATCGTTGGTGCTCACTTTGTAATCAATAACCGTATTAGTTATTCTCTGCCATCGGCTTATTTGCAAACTGAAATCACCGAACAACTAGGGCACTACGGCGGCGTACTCGATTCGCTGGGCGTGCTCCCGACGCCATTCAACTTGCACCAAGTGCTCACACAGGAGAGCATTGACCACGTTTATGAGCTTTTCAAATTGAAGGGCCTAAGCTACGGCAACTTAAGCGCACGAGAACGAATCCCGGAACTGGGTACTAATACTTTCTGGATGACGGCACGGGGCGTTGACAAAGCCCACTTGAAAGGCGTGGGAAAGGACATTCTGCTGGTGACTGGTTATGACGCTGAGGCAGGGGAGGTTTTGGTGTCGGTACCACCAGACGGCAGTCCCAGTATCAGGGTGTCGGTAGATGCCATTGAGCATACATTGATATATCAGACTTTTCCCGAAGTTGGGCCATCGTTCATGTACCGCGTGGATGAACAATGTTCCCTGCACGCACCAAAATGCCCCTTGCGGCACCCTCGAATTGGCGCAGGACGTGGTGGCGATGCTCAAAACAACCCATCATCCTGAAAAAGCGGTGGTGGGCCTGAAAAACCACGGGCTGACAATTACCGGTGCCAGCCTGGAAGAGATTTTCACCCGCATCGAAGGAAGATTATTGAAAGAAGTACCGATGATGCCTTAGTCATGTATGCAATAAAGACACTCAGAAATCAACCGTTTAGGTTCTTTTTCACCGCATTTGGTGTGGCGTTGTGCGTGGTGCTGATTCTGTTTTTGCTGGGAATCTATCAAGGAGTAGCGGTCGGTTCAGTGGAATATGTCCGCTCCAGCGATGCGGATATTTGGGTGCTCCAGCGCCATGCGACCAACATCCTGCGGAGCACTTCACTGCTGACGGCCAAGCACGGCCAGGCACTGGAAAAAATCGAGGAGATAGAAAAGGTGTCGCCAGTATTTTTCATTTTGGCTGCCGTGAAACTGCCAGAAGGGGCGGCAAGCCTCTATCTGACTGGCTTCGACCCAGCGAAAGAGCGGGGAGGGCCGCCTGAAATTGCAGCGGGGCGCAGTGTGGAAGCCGATAGCGAAATCGTGTTGGACCGTTCTTTTGCTGCTAAGTACAAGTTAAGCATTGGTGATACGATAAAGATTCGGGACGATACGCTTACTGTGGTTGGCTTGAGTAAAGGCACCAACATGTTCGTAATTCAATATGCATTTATCACACTGCCCGAAGCCTACAAAATCATGGGTATGAAAGGGCTTGTCTCTTGCTACCAGGTTAATTTGAAGGCAGGCACCAACATTGATGTGCTGAGGACGAGCATCGAAGCGAAAATGCCTGACGTGGCGGTTTTTGACCGAGACACATTTCTCCAAAACAACATTCGTGAAATGGAGTCTGGTATTCTGCCACTGTTGTTTTTCGTTGCATTGCTCGGTGCTGTTGTGCTGACTGCAATCTTGAGCTTGATACTCACCATCAACGTGTTGGAACGTCGCAAGGACTTTGCAGTTATGAAAGCACTGGGTTCACCTGCTGGTTTTGTTTCCAAGCTGGTTGTCGTTCAGTCCCTTTTGCTGGCCACGAGCGGCTTGGTGATTGGAATTTGTTGCTTCTTCCCGTTGATGAAATTGATGGAGAAAATCGCCCCAGAAGTATCGGTGCTGACAACAGGGATCAATCTGGGCATGGTTGCAGCCGGAGTATTGGGCATTAGTTTGGTGAGTTCGATACTGCCCATCCAAAAATTGCGAAAAATATATCCAATGGAAGTTTTCTAATGAAAAACGATAACGACACACAACCGGTCGCCAAATTACTGGGCGTTTCAAAAACATTTCAAACCGCCACCCGGGAAACGGTCATTTTAAAAGACATCACCTTCGAGGCGAGGCCGGGCGAGTTGGTTCTTTTGCTCGGCCCAAGTGGCAGTGGAAGTCTACCTTCCTAACCATTCTGGCCGGGTTACAACCGCCGACCTCAGGCAAGGTCTGGTTATTTGGGAGGGAACTTCAAAGTTATTCCGTCAAAGAACTGCAACAGTTGCGAGCTGCCCATATTGGTTTCATCTTTCAAACTTTCAACCTAATGGATGCCCTAAACGGGCTTGAAAATATCCTGCTCGTGATGAAATTTACGGGCACGCCGGGCAAAATCCGCCCGTACCCGTGCGTTGGCCTTGATGGAAAGATTTGGCATTGCTCATCTTGCCTATTCCTATCCAAAAACCATGAGTCAAGGTGAAAAACAGCGGGTAGCCGTAGCCCGTGCGCTTGCCAACCATGCCTCGTTTATCATCGGTGATGAACCTACAGGAAGTCTTTCCACGCAGCAGGGCATGGATATCGTTGGCTTACTGCGCGACGTGGCAAAAGAGGAAAACAGGTGTATCGTTTTGGCCAGCCACGACCAACGGATTGCAGCGTTTGCCGACCGGGTTTTTTACCTAAACGACGGTGAGGTGGTGGTTCGCAAATCCACGGAATAGCCATCTTTGGTGGTGGCACTTAATTTTTTTCTCAAGCGGGCAAAAGCATGAAATGCAGCTATCGAAATATCAGACCCTCAAGCTCCGCTTGTAAAGCGAGTACACAAGTCCGCTGACCATCAATGAGGCAATACCGCCCAGCAGCAGGATGATGAGCATGGCACTATTGGTGTAGCGCTGGAGCAGGAAGCCCAGTACGATAAAAAAGACGTTGACGCCCACTAACACAGCCGTTGCCTGCATGTGGTTCAGCCCGACATCGAGCAGCAGGTGGTGGATATGCGTGCGATCGGGGTGCAACGGGTGCTTGCCTTTTAGTATGCGGGTACTGAATACCCGTAACGTATCGAAGAGTGGAAGTATAAGGATGCCAATGGCTACGCCCGGTGCTGCATTGATTTTGAACGGGGGGGCGTCTTCCAGCAGGCTGTTGAACTCAATGAAATTTATGGTCAGGATGGAGCAAATCAGCCCCAGCAGAAGGGCTCCAGTATCGCCCATGAAAATGCGGGCAGGGGAGTAGTTGTATTTCAAGAATGCCGTCGTAGCACCTGCTGCCGAAAGTGCCATAATGGCGAAATCATATCTTTTTACCAGTAAGAACCATACGCCAAGCGTGCCTGTGATGAGGATGGTCAGACTGCCCGAAAGGCCGTTGATGCCGTCCATGAGGTTTAGGGCGTTGATGATGACGATGATGGTGAAAATGGTGAGCACCGCACTCCAGAACAGCCCAATTTCTTGGATGCCCATAATGCCGTGCAAGCTGGAAATCCTGACGTCCGCCTTGAAGAACAGGATGCCTGCGGCAAGTATTTCCACCATTAGTTTTTTTGAAGGAGAAATGTCTGTGATATCGTCCTTGACACCAACAAGGAAAATCAGGATGAATGCGCAAAGCACGTACTGGATGTCCCCGCCGTACTTCGCAAAGGGCGTCCAAAGCATGATGCTAAAAATGGCTCCTGCAAAGATGGCGACCCCACCCAAGCGGGGCGTACTCACGACGTGGCTGCGCCGCTCTCCCGGTTCATCATAGAGGTTTTTGGCGATGGCTACCCGAATAACAGGGGGGATGACAAAGTAGGTCAGCGTGAACGCTGTGATAAAGCTGATGATGACATCGTAATCGTACATATTGGGTGTGTTGGGAGTTGAGTGTGAACCCGACTGCAAATATACCTTAATTGTTCATCTGTGAAACACTGTGGCAACATCCGCCTGACAATATGAAAGGCATTAGGCAAACCTGCGCTGGCGATAGGCAAAATCAAGCGGGCGCAACTGGCAGCTTTTCTTATTTTTGCCCACCAAAAGAAAGTCAACAGGCATTTTCGCTCATGGATTTAAAATCAAAAATCAACCTAGAAAAATTGCCACGGCACATCGCTGTCATCATGGATGGCAATGGGCGCTGGGCCAAGGAGCACGGCATGCCTCGCGTCTTCGGCCACCGCAACGGCGTCAAGGCCGTGCGCGAAGTTACCGAAGCCTGCACCGAATTGGGGGTTGAATACCTGACGCTCTATGCCTTTTCCACCGAGAACTGGAACCGCCCTGAGTCCGAGGTGAACGCCCTGATGACCCTCCTCGTGGAGACCATCAAGAACGAAATCAAGACCCTCAACGAAAACGGCGTGCGCCTGCGGGCCATCGGCGACATCAGCCGCCTGCCAGGGAAAAGCCACAAAACCCTGCTGAAAGCGATAGAGGACACCAAGCACAATACCCGCATGACGCTGGTGCTTGCTTTGAACTACAGTGCCAAATGGGAAATCGTGGAGGCGGCTCGCAAGCTTGCGCAAGCGGCAAAGTCGGGTGAAATAGCGCCGGAACAAATCAACGAAGTGGCTTTTGCCAACGCACTTTCCACCAGTGGGATGCCCGACCCGGAGCTGCTCATTCGCACCAGTGGCGAGACCCGCATCAGCAACTTCCTGCTCTGGCAGATTGCCTACTCCGAGCTGTACTTTACCCCCACGCTCTGGCCCGATTTCCGTCGGGAGCACCTCTACCAGGCCATCATTGACTTTCAACATCGGGAACGCCGCTTCGGTAAGACCAGTGAGCAGTTGGCGATTTAGCGTATTGGCGTGTTGGGTAGGGCCTGCCCAATACGCCAACCAGCCAACACGCCATCCATACAACCTCCGCCCGTTCAAAGCGCACCTTCCTATCTCAGCAGTACTATTTTCAGCCACGACTACAAGAGTATGCGCAAAGCTGTGTTTCTTTGCAGTCCTTTTGAAAAAGCAGACCCTTTTGCATGAAAAAAATATTTGGTTTTATACTCCTTCTATTCGCTTTCGCCCATGTGGGCAAACTAGCTGCGCAAACCAGCACCGACACCATCCCACAGGTCATGGACTACTCCAAGGCCAAGGACTACGAGATAGGCGGCGTGCGGGTGACGGGCGCCAATTTTAGCGATCCTACTGCCATCATTTCCATCGCTGGTTTTCGGGTAGGCGACCGCATCAGGATACCGGGCGGCGAGATTCCCCGTGCGCTGAAAGCCCTTTACAAACTCAGCCTTTTCACCGATATCCAAATTTTTAAGGAAAAAACCATCGGCGATGTGATTTTCCTCGAAATATCCGTGGTGGAGCGCCCACGCCTTACCACCCACTCTTTCAAAGGCGTAAAAAAAGGAACCCACGACGACCTCAACGAAGAAGTCAACAAATACCTGATCAAGGGAGGCATCGTCACCGAGGCCATCAAAGCCAGTGCGGCATTTGGCATCGAGCAATATTTCATTGACAAGGGCTACTACGACGTGGACGTGAAGGTGGACGAACTCGCCGATACCACCCGCATCAACTCCGTCAAACTGGTTTTCAACATTGACCGGCGCACCAAAGTCAAAATTGACGACATCACTTTTTCCGGCAACACCAACATCAAGGACCGCAAGCTGCGCAGTCTGATGAAAGAAACACGCCGCAAAAAACGCATCTTCGCAGGCTCAAAACTTATCCGGGCCGAATACGAGGGCGATAAGAAAAAAATCATCACCTACTACAACAAAGTAGGTTTTCGGGATGCCCGAATCGTGGAAGACAGCATTTGGCGGGCCACCGAAAAAGACGGCTCCAAAGGCAACCTGCTCATCCACATGGACATTGACGAGGGGAGCCGCTACTACTTCCGAAACATCATCTGGAAGGGCAATTCCATCTACGCCACCAAAGACCTCGACAACGTGCTCGGCATCAAAAAAGGCGACGTGTACAACGCCGAAATGCTCGAAACCCGCCTTCGCTTTAGCCAAGATGGCCGCGACGTCAGCTCGCTCTACATGGACAACGGCTACCTGTTCTTCAACGTGGACCCCATCGAAGTGGCCGTGGCCAGCGACTCCATTGACCTTGAACTGCGCATCTTCGAAGGCCCGCAAGCCTCCATTGACAAAGTGACAATCAGGGGCAACGACCGCACCCACGAGCACGTCATCCGGCGGGAGCTGTTCACCGTGCCCGGTGAAAAGTTCAGCCGCTCCGACATCATCCGCTCGCAGCGCCAAATCATCAACCTCGGCTACTTTAATCCGGAAAACCTCGGCATCAACACCCCCGTGAACCCACAGCGTGGCACGGTGGACATCGAGTACACCGTAGAAGAAAAGCCATCCGACCAGCTTGAACTTTCCGCAGGATGGGGTGGCAAGGGTAGGGGCGTCATCGGTACGCTCGGCGTGGCCTTCAACAACTTCTCCGCCCGCAATATTTTCAACAGAGATACCTGGAGCCCGCTCCCACAAGGCGACGGCCAGCGCCTGTCGCTCCGGGCGCAGACCAATGGGCGGTTCTTCCAGTCCTACAACATCTCGTTCACCGAGCCTTGGCTTGGCGGCAAAAAACCGAACTCGCTCACGGTGGCCGGCTTCGTGTCCATTCTCTCCAACGGCTACAACCGGAACAGCGAGTTCTATGGCAAACTGACCAATGGCGGCGTCACCGTCAGCCTTGGCACCCGCCTGAAAGTGCCGGACGACAACTTTGTGTCTTCCACGGCGCTCAACCTACAGGTCATCAAGCTGCAAAACTACGTGTTCAGCAGCCGTGGCCTTTTCCGCACGGACGAAGGCGAAACGGTTTCCGAAGGCAATTTCCGCAACTTCAGCATCACGCAGACCATCGCCCGTACGACCATCAACAACCCGA
This sequence comes from Saprospiraceae bacterium, assembly GCA_016719855.1. Taxonomy (GTDB): domain Bacteria; phylum Bacteroidota; class Bacteroidia; order Chitinophagales; family Saprospiraceae; genus UBA6168. The sequence continues at coordinate 87,026 of JADJYH010000077.1, forward strand.
TTTTCCCACAGGAAGGCTCCAGGGTGCAGCTCTCCGTGCAGCTCACGCCACCTTACTCGCTGTTCAGCAAAAAAGATTACGGCGACCTTGCGCCCAGTGAGCGCTTCAAGTACCTCGAATACCACAAGTGGAAGGTGGCCGCCGAGTGGTACCAAACCTTGGTGGGCAAATTGGTGATAAAAGCCGACGCCAAGTTCGGCTTCCTCGGCACTTACAACGACGAAATCGGCATCGCTCCCTTCGAGCGCTTCCAGCTTGGTGGCGACGGCCTCAACAACCAGCAGTTTGGCTACTTCACAGGTACCGAAATCATCAGCAGCCGGGGCTACAAGCCGGGCGACTACGAAAACAACCAGTTCAAGGGCAGTACCACCGACATCAACGCCACGCCGCTTTACCAAAAAGTGACGCTGGAACTGCGCTACCCGCTGTCGCTCAATCCCAGCTCCACCATTTACGCCCACATGTTTGCCCAAGGCAGCAATGCTTGGCGCAAGGCACGTGACTACAACCCCTTCGACATGAAGCGCTCGGTTGGTGCGGGCCTTCGGGTGTTCTTGCCCATGTTCGGTGTACTGGGCTTCGACTACGGCATTGGTTTCGACAAGGCCAGCGCCACCAACAAGCTGTCGAGCCTTGCCACCTTCAACATCGTGCTTGGTTTTGAGCCGGAATAAAATCAAATGGCTTCGCAATGAAAACGGGGATGTGGTGCTGCCACCTCCCCGTTTTTTTATCTTCGCTGCGCAAATATTGTGGTCGCCCAATTTATTGGGCTGACCGTAAATGGCAAGATGGATAATTGCTGTGCTTCGCAAATATTTGGCTATCAATGTCTTATCAAAAAATTACATCGAACTTCATGCTGTTGCTGAAGAATCGGTCAGCCCAATAAATTGGGCGACCACATTGAACAAAACATGATAAAAACCGACATCTGCATCGTGGGGGCAGGCCCAGGCGGGGCGGCCACAGCCCTAAAAACTCAGCCAGCTCGGCATCCCCTCCGTACTGGTGGACAAGGCCACTTTTCCTCGTGACAAAATTTGTGGCGATGCCATCAGTGGCAAGGCAGTTACCATCCTACGGCGCATTGACCCCGGCATCATCGAGCGTTTTGAGGTGGCCACGGCGGAGCAGTCCAGTGTTTGGGGCATACGCTTCGGTGCCCCAAATGGCAAACGGATTGACGTGCCGTTCCGACCAGATTACGACCCCGTCAAAGACCCAAAACAGGGTTTCGTTTCCAAAAGGATTGACTTCGACAACCGGTTGGTGGAAGAGGTGAAACAACGGGACAACATTGAGCTGCACCAAGGCATTTCTATCGAAAAATACGAACGGACGACCGATGGCTACCTGCTATCCAACGCCGACGGCAGCTTCCAGGTGCAGGCCCGGTTGCTCATCGTGGCAAATGGTGCCCATTCCGTTTTTTCCCGCCACCATGTTGGGTTGGAGAAGGATGAAAAACACCATGCTGGCGCTGTGCGGGCCTACTACCGCAACGTGACCGGGCTGCACCCGGACGGCTTCATCGAGCTTTATTTTTTGAAAGAAATAAACCCTGGCTACTTCTGGGTTTTTGGGCTGCCTGGCGGCTACGCCAACGTGGGGTTGGGCATGAGGAGCGACTTCGTCAGCCGACGCCGTTACAATTTGTCCAAGGGTATGCTAGAAATCATCACCAACCACCCTGAATTCCGGGAGCGCTTTAAAGACGCGGAGCTAGTAGGCAAAATCACCGGCTATGGCCTTCCGCTCGGCTCGAAACAGCGCCAACTTTCCGGCGACCACTTCATGCTGGTGGGTGATGCGGGTTACCTCATTGACCCCCTCAGCGGCGAGGGCATCGGCAATGCGATTTACAGCGGCAGCATCGCTGCCGAGCAGGCGCAGCAGTGCCTTGCGAACAACGATTTTTCAGCAAAAACAATGCAGGCCTACGACGTGAGGGTAGCCAGGGTATTGGGCAAGGAAATGGAAATAAGCTACCGCATCCAGCAGATGATGGCCCGACCGTGGTTGGTCAACTTCACGGCTAACCGAGTGGCCAGAAACCCAAACCTTATCTACATGATTGCGCAGATGTACGCCGATTTGGAAGTGCGAAAGCAGGCGCTTAATCCGTTTTTTTGGATAAAATCGCTGAGGAAACGTTGACGTGTGGCGATTGACGATTTACGACTGACGATTGTGGCTGCTTGTTAGACGGCTCGGAGTCTGCAAATTGCATAGGCGCTCAATCGTAAATCGTCAGTCGTAAAGAAAGCAGAGGCGTCATTTGAACCCAAGTTCGAATGACGCCTCTGCTTTCTTAATTGCTTGGCTTGGCTTGACGGATGACTAATAATCGTCGTCTCCTCCACCGCTATCATCGGGGATGTCGTTGTAGCTGCTATCGTCGTCGAAGGCATCCGACTGTTCCTTTCCGCTGCCTTTATCGTAGTCGTCGTCGGCAGTATCTTCTTCGCTTGCGGCGCCGCCGTCGTAGGCGTACTCTTTGTCGAAGTCGAAGTCGAGGTCGTCGTCGTCGTCCACATTTACGGGCTTGGCAGGCGACTTGGGCTTGCGGATAACCTTGGTGATGATCTTAGGCGTTGTCGGTGGCAATTTTTCCTTTTTCTCGGACTGTTCGAGCGGCACGGCTGCCTTCTCGGCTACCTTTTTCGGCGCTTCGACGGCTTCGGCTTCTTTGGCCTCCACGCTTTTGGTGGCAGTTGGTACGGCGAGCAGGCGGCGCTTTTCAATGAGTTGGCCCGTCACCAAGCAAATGCCGTAGGATTTGTTGCGGATGCGGATAAGCGCATTTTCCAAGTCCTGAACGTACTTGCGCTGGCGGATGGCCATGTTGTTCAAAAACTCGATATCGTTGTTGGTGCTGGAATCGTCCATCCAGTCACCGCCGTGGTCGTCGCCGCTGTTTTCAGTGATTTCAAGTATCTGCTCTTGCAAATAGGAAAGCTCCTGTTTGGCAGTCTCTAGTTTTTTCTCAACGAGTACCCTGAACTCCTCTAGGTCGGAGTCATTGTAACGGGCTGTCGAGATCATGTTTTGTGCTTCCATTTTTATCAAAAATTTCGTTTTCGGTAAACAGGGGTGCAAAATAAATGCAAATCTTTGAATTGATTTCAAAAAAAATCACATCTGTACCGTCTGTTGGTTGATTCGTTTAAAACTATGGTTTACCAATAAGTCACAGACCTGGTTTTTGTTCAAACCCGAGATGAAAATATCGAATTCAAGCTGTGAGCTAAAGGCAGTGCAAGTTTCATCCAAAAAATCCAAACTCGCAACTCCAAACCCACAACATCAATATCTACCAGTGAAGAAAATGAAACTGGGCCTTTCCCAGTGTGTTCAATTCCAGCGCTGGTGCTGGCACCTTTAGGAAATTCAGTGCCCGGAGCGATAGTTTGAGCCAGCGGTGCCGGGTCGGTATTTTTGTCCAGTCCACGTCAAGCGACAAATAGTACTGCCGATAGCGTGGGTAGCGGTCAGGGTCAAGCTCAAAAACAACGCCGTCTTCCGTTTCCCATTTGTTTTCAAACCCACCGTAGATATTGTCTGCGCCGTAGCCCACCGCTACGTTGAGCCAGGTCGGGAATTTTGATTCGCTTTTTTTTTGCAAAAAAGGAACGGACGTTCACCGATGCCCAAGTCGTGAGGGCGTTGTAGTCCTTGAGCAGCACGTGGAAAAACGTGGTGCCGTACAACCCGCTCGCACGGTCGTTGAGGTTGGTCACGGTGCTGCCGTCCTTGGAGTAGAGCGGTGCCTCGGAGTAGCCCGGCCTGATGCCGGAGACTTTCATTTGGATGCGCTGCTCCTGCCACAGCAGTTCCTGAGCCACAAACAGTCCTGCCCCCATCGAATTGAAGGCCATGTCTGCAAAGGAGAAGCCCCATTCATCCGAAAAGCCGTCCATCACCTCAAAGGTGGTCATGATGCCCATGCCCACGCCGACGGAGGTCCACATGGCACTGCGGCGGTTCATCCCGGTCCAGCGGGCACCATCGAAGGCGTAGTTGCAGCCGGTCCAGGTAGAGAAAAAATGGCCCGATTTGTCCATGTGGTTCCACTCTCCCCAATCGTTGAAGGTATGGAACTTGGTGAGGGGATAATCCTTATACCAAGCGTTCCAAAGGGCGACGGAGAGGCCGGAGTACACCGCTGCACCCGTGCCGGTCACTGCCCAGAAGCGTTTTTTGTCGAAGTTGGGGGCGGGCTCGAGGGAGAGGAATTTGACGGTTTGGTTTAGCGAATCAGGGTTAGCAACCTGTGCGCTGGGGCAGAATGGTAAAATAAAAACAACGAGGCAAACTCCCACCACCCAGCAGCGGGTTTGGGGTTTTATTTTAGCAAATAACTGGCAAATGATTTTATTCAAAACGCTGATTTTCAATCAGTTAATCAATGTATTGTTGATTTGTTGCGACACCCGACTGGCTTCTTCAAGCACCGTGGGCTATGACAGCAAAGCCGCCAACGACCAAGTATTTCACCGCTGCTTGGTTCATGGCTTTTAGAAAACCCTCGTAGGTTTCAGGAAGGAGTATCATGTTTTTTCTTTAGAACAAAAGCATCTGGGTCAACTGGTTTGGGCTTGATGCCCAATGCCCTTCGCACGGCCAGCATGGCAAAAACGTGCAATGCGCTGCGCAGGATGTAAGGCTTAAAAGGCTGCCTGGGCCATCTGCCTCCATTTCTTCAAAGGTGTCGAATGCTTTCCAAATCAATTTCTTGCTCATGATGCAAATTGCTTTAGTGCCAACGAAATTACACTTTTACAACGGATAAAACATCGGCACCAACATCAAAATTGCCACAAACAGCAGCACCGTCGCCAAGCTCCCCACCTTGAAAAAGTCCATAAATTTGTAGCGCCCCGGCCCGTAAACCAAGATGCAGCTCGGCTCGAACGGCGTGATGAGCGACACCGACGCCCCCAACATCACCCCCAAAGCAAACGAGATGGGGTTGGCGCCGAGTGCCCCCGCCGATTCCAGCGCTACGGGCAGCACGACCAGCGCCGCCGCCGCATTGGACATGGGCTGTGTGAGCAGCATCGTGAGCAGCACGTATGCTGCCAGCACCGCCAAAGGCCCAAGGCCGCTGAACAGTGAGTTGATGTTTTCCGCCAGGAACTCGGCAGCGCCCGTCTTTTGCAGCGCCACTCCAAACGACGACATGCCGCCGATGAGCACCAGCAGGTTCCACTCTATTTTTTCATAAGCTTCGTCCGGTTTTATGCACTTGAAAACCACGCACAGGAAGGCCGCCAGCATGAACGCTACCGAGAGCGGGATGACCTCCAAGGTGCCCAATAGTATTGCTCCAATGAAAAAACTGACCGACAGCGCTGAATTTCTGCTGCTTTTGCTAGGCTCGTAGTCGTGCTCTTGCAGCACGACGAAGTCGCTGAACGACTGCCGGAAGCGGATGGTATCTGCCTGACCTTGCACCAAGAGGCGGTCGCCCGGCTTGATTTCCGTTGCGCCAATCTTCTCGGAAAGCGTCTGCCCTTCCCGGTTGATGGCGATGACCGTGAGGCCAAAACGCCGCTTGAACTCAGCTTCTTTCACGGTCAGCCCCACAAAGTCGTTGGTGGGGAGGATGAGGATTTCGGCAATCTGGATGTCGTCGGAAACGAGGTCGTCGGTTGCTTTGGCATCGGCGAGGATGTCAATGCCGTTGGTATCTTTCACCTTCAAGAGTTCCTCCAAACTGCCTTCCACGAGCAAGATGTCCTTGGCTCGCACCACCGAGTCGGCGTCGGCGATGGAGTTGCGGCCGTCCCGGATGATGTTGAGAACCTGTAGCCCGATTTGGCTGATGACGGTCTGGCGGATTTTCCGGCCCACGAGGGCCGAGTTTTCTTTGACCAAAATCTCGGTAAAATACTGCTGCTGATTCAAGTCCTGAATCATATCCACCTCTTTGTAATCTGGCAGCAGCTTCATGCCAACCGTGGCGAGGAAGAGAATGCCAATGACACAAAGCACGATGCCGATGGGAGCGAAATCGAACATGCCGAAGGGTGGAAGACCGTTTTTTGCGAGGTAGGCGTTCACGGCCACATTGGTGGAGGTGCCGATAACCGTGCAGGTGCCGCCGAGGATGGAAGCAAATGCCACGGGCATCAGCAATTTAGACGGGCTGATTTTCAGCTTACGAGCCAGTCCGACCACCGGGGCTACGAACATGGCCGTCACCGTCGTATTGTTCATGAAAGCTGACAAGACGCTGACTGCAGCCATCAGGATAGCTGGAAGCGACTTTTTCCTGCTTCGAGTCAAGGTAAAAAGCTTATGGCCGAGTAGGTCGAGCACCCCCGCCTTTTGCATCGCGGCGCCCACCACGAAGATGGAGGCGAGCATGATGATGAAATCGCTGCCGAACCCTGAAAATGCCTCGGTCGGGGTGAGGATGCCCAAGGAGGTAAGCACCAGTAGCAGCCCGATGGTGATGACGTCCACGGAAATTTTGTCCGTGGCGAAGAGCACGACGGCGACAACGAGCAAGCCTAAGACCAGTGTAATTTCCATCGGCAGGTGTGGTTTTAGGCAAAGGTATAAAAATGGCGTAGCGCAAAACGCTAGAACCTATTTCAGCTTCGGTTTGGACGGTTTCACCGACTATATTTGCCGATGCCGCCGGATTGCGCCAGCTTTGTTCCATCAACCGAAAGCATAATTTGGGTTGAACTTCACAATTAAAAACCTGACGACATGAAAAAGAGCCTAAAATTCGCAACCATCGCCCTTGCGGGCTTGCTGGTTATTTTGCTGAACGGGTGCATCCCGTCCATTTATCCACTTTACACGGCGGACAAATTGGTGATGCTCAGTGGCCTACCTGGCAAATGGCAACAGGATAAAGGCCAAGTGCCCCAAAACGGAGACACGAAAAAACCAGAAACTTGGACTTTCAGGCAGGGTGACGACAAGAACTACCTACTGGTTCACGAAGATGAAGACGGCTATGTTGCCGCATTCGATGTGCATGTCGTGAAGTTGGGGAGCCATTATTTCATGGATTTTTACCCAGGGGACATGCCCGATGAAAAAAATCTGGCGGCATGCTCGACAACTTTGACAGGCTCAACAGTTTCATGAAGCTCCACTTGCTTGCCGTACATACTTTTGCCAAAGTGGAAATGACGGGCAATGTCCTGAAAATCAGTATGTTCGACCCGGATTTCCTGAAGCACTTGATAGAAGGCCAGCAAATCCGAATCAAGCACGAGAAAACGGAGGGCGGGTACGTTTTGACGGCGTCTTCAGAAGATTTGCAGAAATTTGCGGAGAAATATGCCACGGAAAAAGAGGCATTTCTCGACGACCCCGTGGTGCTGAACTTGAAGAAGTAAAACGATGCCAGTAATCAACTTGACAATGAAAATTGCCCGGAACCGCATATTGCTACATGTGCTGTTCTGGGTACTCTCTTTTTATGTGTTGATGCGGCTTTTTGCCTATTCGGATGAGGTGACTACCGTGGACATTATTTATACCTTCCTGTTTCATTTTAGCATTTGGTTGGCCGTATATGTTAATTTATTCGGGCTAATTCCTGCCTATTTAAAGACCAGAAAATATGGGCTATATTTTTTGTTGCTCATCATAATCACCGTTTTGTCAATTGGGCTTAACTTATTGACGTTCAATTATTTATCCGACCTGCTATTTCCAGGTTATTATTTTATCGCCTATTATGGGTTTTGGGAAATATCAGAGTTTATCATTGCCTATATTGTCATCACTTCTTTGATAAAACTATCAAAAGGCTGGTTCCGATATTGGGAAATGCAGGATAAACTGGGCCGCTTGGAACGGGAGAAATCCACCGCAGAACTGAGCGCCCTGAAATCGCAGGTGAACCCCCATTTCCTGTTCAACAGCCTCAACAATTTATACTCGCTCCCACTCGACAAGGATGAGCGCACACCGGGCATCATCCTCCGCCTCTCGCAGACCATGCGCTACCTGCTGTACGAATCCAACGCCAACTTTGTGCCGCTGGAAAAGGAAATCGAGCACCTGACGAATTACGTGGAAATGCAACGGCTCCGGGTGGGAGAGAAAGCGAAAATCAGCTTCGAAGTGACGGGCAATTCCACCGAAAAACAAGTGGCTCCGCTGCTATTCCTCCCGCTGGTCGAGAACGGCTTCAAGCATGGCATCAAGGGCGAAACCGATGGCGCATTTATCAAAATACTGTTGCAAATCCTTGACAATCAATTGGTTTTCAAAACGGAAAACAACAAGGGAACCGTGGACGACGTGGAAAAAGGCCAGTACAGCGGGGGCGTCGGCCTGCAAAACCTGCGGCGTCGGCTCGACCTGCTCTACCCCGGCAAGCACCACCTCGAAATCACGGACGGAATCGCTACTTTCACCGCTGTGCTTAAAATTGACCTCGCATGAAACTACGTTGCATCGCCGTGGATGACGAGCCACTTTCGCTCAAAATCATCGAAAAATACGCCGCCGACCTGCCCCAACTCGACTTGCTGGCCACCTGTGGCAAAGCCTTCGAGGCGATGGAGGAACTGCGCCGCCGCCCCATTGATTTGATGTTCCTCGACATCAACATGCCCAAGTTGTCGGGCATCAGCCTGCTGAAGTCGCTGGAAAAGCAGCCGCTGGTCATTTTCACCACGGCCTACCCGGAATATGCCGTGGAGGGCTTCGAACTAGAGGCCGTGGATTATCTGCTGAAACCCTTTTCGCTGGAGCGTTTCATCAAGGCGGTGAACCGGGCGGCAGACAGGCTGGCCACTTCCGCCACACCAACGCCACCTCGCCCGGAATTCCTCATGGTGAAGGCCGACAAAAAATTGTACAAGGTTGATTTTCAAGACATTAGCTACCTTGAAGCCTATGGTGATTACGTGAAGATTTTCACCAAAGACAAGATGCTGCTCACCAAAGAACGCCTCAACACGGTGGAGCAACAATTGCCTCCAGTGCAGTTTTTCCGCATCCACCGCTCGTACATCGTTGCCTTGTCTGCCATTGAATTTATCGAAGGAAACACGGTGAAAGTGGGCAAAGAAAAACTGCCCATCAGCGAGAATTTGAAGGAGGCACTGATTGACAGCTTGAAAAAGCGTTCCTAACAGGCCCGCCGACAAGTGCTATATTTGCGAAAACAGGATAATCCTCCATACGGGACAAATTTAGACTAGAGCCACAGCCGCACCTCTAAAGTCGTCCACTTATTCCTGCAAAACTGAAAAGAAATTATGAAATGGAATTTCCTGGTCTGCTTGCTTTTACCACTGGCCCTTTTTTCCCAAACGCCTTTCCCTGCCTTGCCGCCCGTTTTTCAAGATGACCTGATACCACGGATGGACATCAACTTGCCGCCTGATTCGCTCGCCCTGATGCTGGTTCCCGGCAGTGAATACCATTGGCACGCCAGTTTTATTTTCAACAATGGCCAAATCAAGGATACGTTGGAAAACGTCGGGGTGAAAATCCGGGGCAACACCTCCGTTGGCGCAGCCAAAAAATCCTTTCGGGTGTCGTTCAACACGTATGAACCGGGCCGAAAATGGTACGACCTGGAAAAACTCAACCTCAACGGCAGCCACAACGACCCGGTGGTGGCTCGTGCCAAAATCAGTTGGGATTTGCTGCGCTGGATGGGCATACCCAGGCCCGAGATCCAACCACGTAAAACTCTACGTCAACGGTAACTATTTCGGCCTGTACATCAATGTGGAGCACGTGGACGAGGAGTTTGTCCAACTGCGGTACGGCAACAACGACGGCAACCTTTACAAATGTCTTTGGCCTGCCGACCTGGCCTACAAAGGCGGCGACCCCGACCTTTACAAACAGGAATATGGAGGCCGCCGGGCCTACGAGCTGGTCACCAATGAAATCAACGACGACTACACCGACCTTGCCCATTTCATTGATGTGCTCAACAACACGCCCATCGCCGACCTGCCCTGCGAACTGGAGAAAGTATTCAACGTGGACAGCTACTTGAAGGCCATTGCCTTTGACATCCTCGATGGCAACTGGGACGGCCCCATTTACAACAAGAACAATTTTTACCTCTACCACAACCTGGCGACCGACAAGTTCGAGTACATCCCTTACGACCTCGACAACACCCTCGGCATTGACTGGTTGAGCGTGGACTGGGTCACCCGCAACATCTATACTTGGGCGCCCAGCACGGAGCCACGGCCAATTTACAAGCGGTTGATCGCCGTGCCGGAATACAAGGACCGGTTCAGTTTTTACATGAACGGCTACCTGCAAACGGTCTTTCATCCCGACTCCATTTTTCCCTATTTGGACAACTTGAAGGCGCTGATTTCCGACGCTGCGCAAATCGACCCCTACCGCCCGCTCGACTACGGATTTAGCTTCGATGATTTTGAAGACGGCTGGGACAGCGCCCTGCCTTGGTTCCAAACCCCGACGGGCGTCAAACCCTTCATCCAAGGCCGTTGGCAAACGGCCAGTCAGCAATTGTTGATGGGGGATATTTCGCCCATCATCCACCAGGTCAGCCATGCTTTTTGGCCGTCGGCGATGGGCCTCCAAATCAATGCCTCGGCCACCGACGACAACCTCACCGCTGGCATGGAGGTCTGCTACCGCTGGAACGGACAGACCCAAACCTGCCTCGACCTCTTCGACGATGGCCAACATGCCGATGGTGCCGCTGGCGACGGCGGTTATGGCAACAGCCTCGATTTTGCAGGGCAAACAGGAGAGTTTGAGTACTTCGTGCGGGCGACCGATAACGTCGGGCAGCAAAGCCGCCAGCCCATTTGTGATTGGAGAACAGTGTATGTTGGAGATGCCGTGGCGCCGCTCGTCCTCAATGAATTCATGGCCAGCAATTCCGGCACCTACCCCGATGGCGCTGGCGAATTTGAGGACTGGATTGAGGTTTACAACCCAAGCAATGCCCCGTTGTCCCTCAAAGACTTCTACCTCACGGACAATGAAGACCTGCCCGGCAAGTGGAAAATGCCGAACGTTTACATCCCAACCCAAGGCTACACTGTTTTTTGGGCAGACAGCGATGAGTCGCAGGGCAGCTTGCACACCAATTTCAAGCTAAGTGCCGAAGGCGAATACTTGGCTATTCATGAAAAAAGGGGCGATGGCTTCACGTTGGTGGACAGCTATACTTTTGGAGAACAAGCCCCGACCAAGTCACGGGCCGCCTGCCCAACGGCACTGGTGATTTCCAGCAAGTGTCTCCGACGCCCGGCGCAAACAACCAGCCATTTACGCCAGTTCGGGAGATCGGCTTCGATGATTTTGACATCAGAATCTCGCCAAATCCAGCGGCTAACCAATTGAGCATCACCGTCGAATCGGAAGTAGAAAACATCTCGGAACTGGAACTGTTGGACGCAAGCGGCAAACTGCATTTTTACAAAACAGGCATGCAAAGTCCGGCAATCAAGTTGGAGATTGAACCGACGCTATCTGGCTTGTATTTTTTGAAAATAAAAACCTCGGCGGGTCGGGTGGTATGGAAGCGGGTAGTGCTGTTGTAGGCGATTATTCCATGCAACAATCTCAAGTCGGCCTTGTCATTTTCTCAAACAAAGACAGCAAATCAAAGCAAACGAAAAATTCATCATCATGATAAAAAAATTCCTCCTCCCCGCCTTTCTCCTTCTTCATTTTTCCACACAAGCTCAAACCGTCAAAGACGAGCAAGCCGCCGTCATCGCCACCATCCAGCGTATGTTCGATGCGATGCGGGCGGGCGACAGCACCCTGCTCCGCTCTACTTTCGACCCATCGGCGAGGATGCAAACGGCCATCACTAACAAAGAAGGAAAGCCAATGCTGCTCGACGAAACGGTCGGCGAGTTCGCCAAGGCCGTCGGCACACCGCATACCGAGGTCTGGGACGAGCGAATCTGGCACTACGACGTGCGGGTGGATGGTCGCCTTGCCACCGCTTGGACGGACTACACTTTTTATTTGGATGAAAAAATGCTGCATTGTGGCGTCAACGCCTTCCAACTTTTCAAAGGTGAAAACGGCTGGAAAATCACGCAAATCACCGACACCCGCCGCAAGACCGATTGCCAAACCGAGGCCAACCCCGACCTTGCCGCCATCCACAAACTCATGGACGCCTGGCACCACGCCGCCGCCGTAGCCGACGAGGACACGTTCTTCGGGAGCATGACGCCCGACGGCATCTACCTCGGCACCGACGCCAGCGAGCGCTGGCTGCGTGACGAGATGAAGGAGTGGTCGAAAAGTATTTTGCGAAGGAAAGCGCATGGGCGTTCACGGCACACGACCGTCAGGTTTATTTTTCAGCCAACGGCCAAATGGCGTGGTTCGAGGAATTGCTGGACACTTGGATGGGGCCTTGCCGTGGCAGCGGGGTGCTGCAAAAGACCAATGAAGGCTGGAAAATCCACCACTACAACCTCGCCGTGGCAGTGTCGAACGACGTGGTGAACGACTACATCAAATTGTTGCCGAAGAAAAAATAGGAGTTCGATTTGTGTGGATGGTTTGACGAGAAACGTCGTTGGGTTTGTGGCGAGCCTACCGACGTTTTTTTATGGATGACATTCCTCAAACCTCAATTTTCCGCTTTGAAACTTCCAGCCACTTCGCTATCTTACGGCCATTTCCATCCCGAAATAAAACTTTCTAAAAAACACTTCAACCACTCCACCATGGCTACCTTCAACATCACCGTCAACGGAAAAAAACAACGGGTCGAAGCTGACTCCGATACCCCACTGCTTTGGGTGCTGCGTGACAACCTCGGACTTTACGGCACGAAATACGGCTGCGGCATCGCCGAGTGCGGCTCCTGCACCATCCACTACAACGGCAACCCGATGCGCTCCTGCGCCATGTCCATCAGCGACGTGGGCGAGGCCGCCATCACTACCATCGAGGGCTTGTCGGAGAACATCAACCACCCCGTGCTACAAGCTTGGCGGGAGCACGATGTGCCACAATGCGGCTACTGCCAGGCCGGCCAAATCATGACCGCAGCCGCCCTGCTCGCCGAAACGCCCAACCCCGACGATGAAGAAATCGAAGCGGCCATGTACTCGAATATCTGCCGCTGCGGAACGTACAACAAAATCATGGCGGCGGTGAAAACAGCTGCCGGGAAGTAGCGAAGGATTGGAAAGCCCGACCCAAAGGGAGGGATTTCTAAGCCTGAGCGTCAGCAAGGCTTTTCATTCCAAAAGTAATGGTCGTTCAGGCTTAGAAATCACTCGTTTCTCGGGCTTTCCAATCCTTCCGGCTAAAAAAATCTCATCAAAAATGACAACCACCAACCTTTCCCATACCCGCCGCAATTTCATCAAAATCACCGCCACCGTTGGCGGTGGCTTCATGCTTGGTTTCTCGTGGCTCAAGCCTTACGGCGAAGCTGGAGGTGCCGACATTGTAACTGATTTCATCGAACTCAACGGCTACCTGAAAATAGCGCCCGATGGCAAAGTCACCATTCAGTCCCCGAACCCGGAGGTGGGGCAAAACGTGAAAACCTCCATGCCCATGATTGTGGCGGAGGAACTGGGCGTAAACTGGAAGGACGTCATCGTGGAGCAGGCCCCGCTCAATACCGTCGTGTTCAAGCGGCAGGTGGCGGGGGGCAGCCAGTCCATCCGGCAGACCTGGACAACCCTGCGCACGGCGGGCGCCACCGCCCGCCACATGCTCACACAGGCTGCTGCGCAACAGTGGGGCGTTGACCCGTCGGAATGCACCGCCGCCGACAGCATGGTGCGGCACACCAGCGGCAAAACGGCCAGCTACGGCAGCCTTGCGGCCTTGGCTGCCACCCTCACGCCGCCCGAACCGGAACAAGTAAAACTGAAAGACCCCTCCGAGTTCACGCTCATTGGCACCAGCCAAATCAACGTGGACATGGAGGACATCCTCACAGGCAAGCCCATTTTCGGCATGGACCAAAATCGGCCCGGCATGATGTACTCAACGGCATTGCGCCCACCAGCTTTTGGCCAAAAACTGAAATCTTTTGATGACAAAGCAGCCAAAGCAGTCAATGGCGTGAAGCAGGTTTTCCGCTTCGGCGGGGACAAAATTGCCGTGGTGGCCACCTCCACTTGGGCAGCCATCAAGGGCAAAAAAGCTTTGCAAGCACAGTGGGAAGACGACGGTACGCTCGAAAGCACCGCTTCGCAAAACGAGGCCATGCGCAAAAAACTCGACGAGCCAGCAGCCCAGCCCAAACGCAATGACGGCGATGTGAAGGCAGCATTTGCCGATGCCGACAAGGTCATCGAGCGGGTGTACGAAGCGCCGTATTTGCCGCACAACCCGATGGAGCCGGGCAATTTCTTCGCCAACGTGACGGCGGACAAGGTGGAACTTTCAGGTCCGGCGCAAGCACCGGAGCGCTTCTCGCAAAGAGGTTTCCGACCTGCTGAAACGGGACGAAAGCACCATCTCCATCGGCCTCACCCGCATAGGCGGCGGCTTCGGACGGCGCTTGCGGGGCGACTTCGTGCTGGAAGCTGCGGAGATTTCGAGCCTTGCGCAAGTGCCAGTGATGCACGTTTACACCCGTGAGGACGACATGACGGCGGGTATTTATCGCCCTGCTTGTCAGTACAAGTTCCGGGCAGCCATCAAGAACGGGAAGCTGACGGCCTACCACCTCACCGGGGCGGGCATGAGCATGGACAACACCGTGCGGGAGAACTTCTTCCCCGCAGGGGCCATCGAAAACTGCCTGATGGAATCGCATAACATACCGAGCAAGGTGACCATCGGGCCGTGGCGGGCGCCCGTGACCAATTTCCTCGCCGCTGCCGAGCAGAGCTTCCTCGATGAAGTGGCCGAGGCGCTTAGGCAAGACGCCGTGCAGTTCCGCCTCGACCTGTACGAGCGGGCGAAGACCAACCCGGTCGGCAAGTTCGACTACGACGTGGAAAAGTCCGTGGGGGTGATAAAACTGGCGGCGGAGAAGGCCAATTGGGGCAAGGCTCCGGCAGGCACATACCAAGGTTTTAGCGCCTATTTCTCACACAATTCTTACGTTGCGGAGGTGGCCGAGGTGCAAATAGACGCTCGAAAGCCCGTGGTGAAGCGGGTCGTTTGCGCCGTGGACTGCGGCATCGTCATCAACCCCGTGGCCGCCATCAACCAAGCGGAGGGCGGCGTGATTGATGGCATCGGCCATGCGATGTACGGCGACTTCAGCTTCGAGAACGGCAAACCGCAGCAGGATAATTTCGACAAGTTCCGCCTGATACGCATGGGCGAGCAGCCCGCCGTGGAGGTGCATTTCGTGAAGAGCAACAACGACCCGACCGGCCTCGGCGAGCCGACACTACCACCTGCGGGGGGCGCTGTGGCGAATGCGTTTTACAAGGCGACGGGGCAGCGGGTGTATGTGCAGCCGTTTGTGAAGGGGGTGAAGGGGTTGGGGTGAGCAGGCCGCAAGTTGCGTTGCGCTAAACTGGCGACAACTGGGTAATGACGGAATAGCTATTTCTTGCAAGGCTGTTGTAAAAAAAATAAAAGTTTCTACATTTGGAAACTTTTATTTATCTTTGTGGCAGTATCGAATTAATTACAATCAAAAATCTAAAATGAAATCGAAAATGAAAATCAAATTTCAATTCGTAAAAAAAAGACAATTCATTTTTAATTATGAAGAAATTCGACATCCTTTTTCTCCAAGAAACCTTCGTTTTCCTGCAAGCGCTTGACGACAAGACCCGAGAAAAAATCATCTACAATATTGACAAAGCAAGTGTTGTAAACGACCCCAAGCTTTTCAAAAAGTTGAAGGGTGAAATTTGGGAGTTCCGAACCAATTTCAATACAAAACAGTACCGCCTCCTTGCCTTCTGGGACAAAGAAGACAAGCAAGAAACACTGGTCGTTGCCACACATGGCATCGTGAAGAAAACCCAGAAAATGCCCGAAAAAGAAACCGAAAAAGCAGAGAGAATCCGGCAGCAATATTTTGATGAAAAAGATGATGGAAGCTAAATCAAAATTGAAAAAATATACGCTTGAGCAAGTCAAGGACGAACTCATTGGCAAACCCGGCACACCCCGCCGAGATGCCTATGAGATTGAGTTGAAGCTGGACTTGATAGGCGAACTAATCCGTGAAACGAGGAAGAAGCGCAACCTGACGCAGGAAGAACTGGGGCAACTAATTGGTGTTCAGAAAGCTCAGATTTCCAAGATTGAGAGCAACACCAACAATTTTTCGCTGGCTACTATTTTGAAGATTTTTAAAGTACTCAATGCGGATGTTAAGCTCAAGATTGAGTTGAAAGAAGATGAGTTAATATTGGCATAGCACCATATCCAACGGCCGTCATGAACGTACTCCACGATCCGCTCGGCGGTAGGTTCTTTATTGAAATAGTCTTGGTATTTTAGGTTGAATAGTTCTATCTGCTTGAGCAGCCTTGCCTTTGCTATCGCCTTTGCAGTTCTCCTCATCGGAACCACATCTTAACATCCCTAAACGCCCTCACTCCTGCGGCAGCATCGTGGCGGCCACCACGTCCTCTATGGCGTGGATGACGTTGGCGATGTCCCAGGGGTCGGCGGAGGTGACGACGCCCTGTATCAAGTCCACGTACATGACGGGTAGGCCGTTGTCCACGAAGTCGTAGAGGTTCATGTCCACAAAGTCGCCGGTGTCCATGTCCCGCAGTCCGAGGCGGTTGATGGAGAGTTCGCCCTGCTTGTTTTGCGCCAGCGAAAAGGAGTAGTCGATGAACATCCGGTAATTGTGGAAGGGCTTCAGAAAAATGTACCGGGCGCTGCCGTCGGGCTTCATGGTAATGGTGATGGTGCCCCTCACGCCGTTTTTCTGGCGCTCCACTTGGTGGTGTACCAGCTTTGAATTGCCCACCACCGAATCCTGCAAACTGGGGACGGCGTTGCTGAACAGGAAGAGCTTGGAATAAGAATTGGAGGCTACCGTTCGGAGCCGGTTGCGCAGCGACTGGTCGAGCCAAAAAAGCTCGAAGTCCGTGTCGAACTGCGAGTCGGCCCCCACGATGACGTTGATGGAGTCCTTGTTGTACCAGGACTTGACGGCCACTTTCCGTATTTGGCGGGTATGGAGCTGCATCAGCTGCACGTTGAGGGGGTAAAAAATATCGGAAAACAGCTTTTCGGCCTTACCAGTTACTGAGAAGTAGAGGGAACAGTCTTTTTCGTCCACCAATAGGTCACCATTGGCGTGTTCGATGACACCGCTACTGCGGTCTTGCCACCAGATTTTGGCGGTGCATTTGGAGTCAAAAAACATGAGTTCCAGTTTGCCGATAAACTGGCGGTCAGGCACGATAAAGGTGACTTTGGTGCTTTTTCCGATGTTGTCGTGCCAGATGACGAGGTCTGAACCGCCCGTGACGAGCAGTTCGTCGGCGGTGTCTGCTGTGTCGAGGAACATGAGCGCAATGCCGGAAAGATAGGTGGATGGGTGCTGTTTTACGGTGTTGGAAACGGGCTTTGCCACGTTGTTGAAAAACACAGGGATGGCCAACTGGGGCTGAAAAGGGGATTGTGCAACAGCAAAAAACTAATGCAAAGAAGGGTACACACAAGCATCAAGCTTTTCATCTGGATATGGTGTTTTTTTAAAATAAATTTTCGGCGAGCAGCGAAGGTAGGAAATCAGCGGTTTTTGGCAATTTAAATTTGGGTCAATTTTTTTGGGAAGGTGCAGGGTTCATGAGCGGTTATACGCTGCACGAATAGGTTTGGTGCAAATAGGGGTTTGGGGGCGAAGCCCCCAAAAGCCCCCTCCCCCGACGAGCCGCCGAAGGCGGCGAGGAGGGGCAGCAGTTTATAATTTGTAATTTGCACAACCTGTCCCGTACCGAGAGGTCGGGAAAACCTATTAGCGTCGAGTATAAGCATAAAAATCCACGCCATTGCCGCCCATGACCCCGTCAAATTCCACTACCGAAAACCGCTCAAAATACCGCCGCACGATACCCACCACATCGCCATAACTCCCGCCCAGCAAGCACACCGGCCAATCCGAGCCAAACATCAGTCGGCGGGTGCCGAACGCCTCCGTCACGAGGTCGAGGTAAGGCACAAAATCGGCGTACTTCCAACCCTGCCAATCCGCCTCCGTCACCATGCCGGAGACCTTGCAATACACGTTTTCGTGCTTCGCAATCTCCCGCATCAGCGCCGCCCAACCATCGTAGTAGCCGTCTTTGATGTACGGTTTGGCGAGGTGGTCAATCACGAATTTTTGGTTGGGAAAACGCCGCACGAACTCCAGCACGGCCCCCAATTGGTGCGGAAAAACGAGGATGTCGTAGGTGAAACCGTGCTGCTCCAGCGACGCCACGCCCCGGCAAAAATCTTTGCGGAGCAAAAAGTTCACGTCCGCCTCGCCCTGCACGATGTGGCGGAACCCCGCCAGTTTTTCAAATTGGGAAAAATAGGCCAGCCGCTCCGCCACATCCGGCGAGCGCAGGTCAACCCAGCCCACCACTTTTTTTATAAAATCATGATTTTCAGCCAATTGGAGCAAAAAATGCGTCTCCTCCTCCGACTGGTCGGCCTGCACGGCCACGCAGCCAACGATGCCGTTGGCGAGCATTTCCGCCTCCAAATCGGCGGGTAGGTAGTCCCGTTGCAGCACCTGCATCGAGTCATCAATCCAAGCATCCCGCACCGGATTGAATTGCCAGAAGTGGACGTGGGTGTCAAGCATGGAATTGGAAATTGGGAAATTGGTGATTGAGTTGTCCCGCAAATTGCAATTACTTGCGTGAATCTTCAATCACTAATCTCATTTGACCACCGGAAACTTAAACTTCGACTTCAGCATCACCCGCTTCCCCGTCTTCCCCGACTTGCGGGTAGCCTCGATGACCTCCAGGACGTGCAGCGCATGTTCCGGCGGCGATGAGCGGTTCCTGCCCCGTCACCAGGCTCTCGGCGATGACCGATGCACCCTGTTCCCAAACGTAGGTGCCAGGGTCTGGCACGAAGCGTTCGCCCGCTGGCTTATCCCAGTCGTTGGAAAGGTGGACGCCGAAGGGCGCCCAGTCGTAGCCGATGAGCGCCATGTTGCCGTGGCTACCCCAGAGCAGGATGGTCGGGCGGTCCTGCCCATCGCCCTCGTGGCCGAAAGGGTCGAAGTAGTTGAAGCCGCACTGCACGTGCGAGAGGACGCCGTTGCCGTGGTCCATGATGAGCATGGCGTTGTCCTCTGCCTCCACTTTGATTTTGCCTTTGTTGTCCACGGTGCGCTCCGGGGTCACGATGCTCGTCATGGCCGTCACGGCCTTGGCCGGGCCGAGCAACCCGGTGAGCGTGGCGATATTGTAAACGCCGAGGTCGGGGAGACTGCCGCCGCCTTTTTCATAAAAAAATGCCGACCAACCTGGCCCGGTATGGCCGTAATGGGCGTGAGCGGCGGCCATTTTGCCGAGCTTGCCTTCGTTCAAAGCCTTGGCCATAAAGGCGAACTGAGGGCTGTTGACCACGGCGGGTGCGCCCCAGAGCCGAAGGTTTTCGGAGATGGCAAAATCGAGCAGCGCCCGGCCTTCCTTGTAGCTGTTGGCCATGGGCTTTTCGCTCCAAACGTGCTTCCCGGCATTGAGGGCGATGCGGTTGAGGCGGCCATGTTCCTGCATGTCGGTGGTGTTCACCAGCAGGTCGAAGGGTGCGCCCGCCAGCATCTGGTCTATGTGCGGATAATGGTTTGGCACTTTGTACTCCGCTGCTCGCCCCTTTGCCCTTTCGGGAATGATGTCGCAGGTGCTGACCAGCTCCACGTAAGGCGACTTGCTCAGGTGCGGCAGGTACATACCACTCACGCTGCCGCAACCGATGAGGCCGACCCGGATTTTACGGTCGGCGAAATGAAGTCCCTCGGCCTTGCCGATGATGGGCGCCAAGATTGCGCCAGCCCCCAATGCGCCGAATGTTTTGAGGAAGTGCTTGCGGGAGATTTTGCCGTTGCTCATTGCTTTGAATTAGGTTTAGGGGGTTTAGAATGGTTTAGGAGGTTTAGTTGGATACCAGCTAAACCTCCTAAACCATGCTAAACCTCCTAAACAATATTTGAAAAACGGTGGAATTTAGAAAAGAAAACGGAGTGGCAGCAGTGGACTGACTCCATTTATTTTTATGGATGATTTTTGTTGAAGTACTAAATCCAAATATTCAAGCTTGGTCTAGAGGCCATGGATTTTTTATTCGCTGCGCAGCGACTTCACCGGGTTCGCCAGCGCCGCTTTTATGCTCTGGAAACTGACCGTTAAGAACGCCACCACCACTGCTGCCAGACC
Source organism: Saprospiraceae bacterium (assembly GCA_016719855.1). GTDB lineage: Bacteria > Bacteroidota > Bacteroidia > Chitinophagales > Saprospiraceae > UBA6168. The sequence continues at coordinate 107,329 of JADJYH010000077.1, forward strand.
TGCCAACGCAAACACCCACCATTGAATGTCAATGCGATAGGCGAAGTCTTGCAGCCATTTTTCCATGAAAAAATAGGCCAGTGGCGAGGCGATAACGAGGGCAATGATTACCATTTTCAGGAAGTCCTTGGACAACAGCCCAACGACGCCTGCCGTGGTTGCGCCCAGCACTTTTCGGATGCCGATTTCCTTCGTGCGCTGCTCGGCAGCGAAGGTGGCAAGCCCGAACAAGCCGAGGCAAGAAATCAGCACGGCCAGTCCTGCAAAATACCGGGACAGTGCAGACACCCGCCGCTCCGACTCGTAGAGCGCCTGGTGGTCCTGGTCAATAAAAGTGAACTCAAAGGGAAATCCAGGATTGAAGGTTTGATAAAAATCCCGGAGGCTGGCGAGCGTTTCCCGCTCTTTTCCGGCTTCAATTTTCACGAGGGCATGGGTCGTTTCTTCCGGTTTGTACAGGAAAAAAAGCGGTTTTATCGCCTCGTGCAGGGAGTTGAAATGAAAGTCCTTCACCACGCCCACGATTTGTTTTTCGCCGGAGTAGTGCCGCACGGTTTTGCCGACGGGGTCTTTCAAGCCCATGATTTTGATGGCAGCTTCGTTGAAAATAATGCCGCTGGTATCCGTGCCGAATTGTTTGGAAAAACTCCGGCCCTCCGCCAGCGGGATGCCAAGCGTTTCGATGGCACCTTCGCCCGCCCGCACTTCGTGGAAGGTGAAATCCGCATCCGGTGCTTTTCCTTCCCACTCGATACCCTGTGTCCAACCGCCTTTTCCCAAACCGAAACCCAGACCCGGCAGCGCTGACGACGCCCGGTATTTTTCGCACCTCAGAAAAAAACGCCGCCCGGCTTTCGTTCACCTTGCCCTGCATTTCAAAACTTACGACGTTGTCTTTGTTGAAACCGAGGTGCTTGTTTTGGACAAAATCAACCTGTTTGTAAATCAGCATCACCGCCACAATCAGCACCAGCGAGATGCCGAACTGGAACACGACCAGCCCTTTTCGCACCCATAATTCGCCAACCGAGGCTTTGATTTTTCCTTTCAAAACCGCCACCGGGCTGAACCCCGACAGGTAAAATGCCGGGTAGCTGCCAGCGAGCAGTCCGGTCGAGAGCGTAATGCCCAGAACGGGCAGGAGAAGGCTCGCTTGATAATGCATCGCAAGCTGCTTGCCGGTGATTTGATTGAATTGCGGGAGCAAAATTTCCACCAGCACAATGGCGACCACGAGCGACAAAAAGCCATGACCAACGACTCGCCCAAAAACTGCCTGACCAACGAGCCACGACTGGCACCTACCGCTTTTTCACCCCCACCTCCCTGCCCCGGCGGGCGGATTTGGCGGTGGACAGGTTCATGAAATTGATGCGGGCAATCGCCAGGATAAACAGGGCGATGAGCGAAAACAGGTGCACGTATTCAATCCTGCCACCAGCCTGCACGGTGTTCTCGTATTTGCCGTACAAGTAGTTTTCGGAGTAGGGTTTTGCGAACAAAGTGAGGTTGGAATCCTCTGCTTTGGTGAGCATATAGCTTTTGATTTTGCATTGAAAGCGGTGAGGTCTGTTCCTTCCTTCAGCGTCAGGTAGGTGTAAGCGTAGTAGTTGCGCCAATGTGCATGCTTCCCAATCAAGTCTTGCTCAAAATAATCGAAAGAAAGCACCATGTCGAATTGCTCCGACGAATTGGCGGGCACATCCCTGAAAACACCGGAAACCGCCGCCTTTCCTTTCAACCCATAAATTTCCCAGTCGAGGGTTTTGCCAATGATATTTTTGGTAGCGCCAAACAGCGTTTTCGCCAGTGATTCGGAAATGACGGCGGCGTTTTTGTCCAGCAAAACCTGGTCTTTGCTGCCTTCGAGCAGTTCGTAGGAAAAGATGTTGAAAAAGTCCTGGCTGGCAAACCTGCCCGGCGCTTTGGCGTGTTTTTCTTCGGTGGAAAGGGTCAAAATTTCGCTCCGGCCCATGCTCCCGCTTGAGGTGCTGACCGCCCTTTCCACTTCCGGGAAATCTGCCTTCAGTGCAGGCGCCAGCAGCCCCGGCACATCGGGCTGGGTGTTCGTTATGTCGGTGTCCTTGTGGTTCGCCATGACCCCGTAGAGGCGACTGTCGAGTTGGTGAAATCTATCGAAATGCAGCTCGTCATTGACCCACAGATAAATCAGCAGTGCACACGCCAGCCCGGTGGACAATCCGACCAAGTTGATGAAAAAGGCGCTTTTGAAACGCCGGAAATTGCGGAGGATGAGGATGAGGTTGTGTTGAAACATGATATTAAGATATTGGGTGATTGAGATATTGGGTGATTGGAAATATTTCAATATCCCAATCACCCAATATCAATTTCATTCGCTGCGCAACGACTTCACTGGGTTCGCCAGCGCCGCTTTTATACTTTGGAAGCTGACCGTGGCAAATGCAACCACCACTGCCAGAACCCCGATAGGCCGAACACCCACCACTGGATGTCAATGCGGTAAACGAAGTCCTCCAGCCATTTTTCCATCAAAAAATAGGCAAGTGGGGAGGCCACGACCAATGCCACTGCGACCAGCATCAAAAAGTCCTTGGAAAGCAACTGCACGATGCCAGCGGTGGTAGCACCGAGCACCTTGCGCACCCCGATTTCCTTCACCCGCTGCTGGGCGGCATGGGTGGCGAGGCCAAACAAGCCGAGGCAGGAAATGAGGATGGCCAGCAGGCCAAAACCCTTACAGGTAGCAGCCAAGCGGCGGTCGTCTTCGTAAAATTGGGCGATGCTCTCGTCCAAATAGCGCCCCTCGAACACCTGCTCTGGCAGCACTTCGTCAAAGGCTTTTTGGATAGCAGCCACAGTGCCCGCTGGGTCGGTCGGCCTGATTTTTATGCCCGCTTCTGAGAAGAATTGCTTTTCGGTGGAAATGGTCAACGGCAAATGTGCCTCCCGGAACGAATGGGTATGGAAATCCTCGGTGACGCCCACGATTTTCAGCTTGCGGCTGCCCCAAAGCAGGTAGTCTTGTCCCACGGCCTCCTCTGGGTTTTGGATGCCGAGCTTTTGGAGCATCGTGCGGTTGACGACCACCTCCCGCATCGTGTCGGAGGGGGCGAGCCATCGGCCTGCCAGCAGTTTGATGCCGTAGGTTTCTTGGTATTTGTCATCCGCAAATTTGACGGTCGTGCTGAAGGGTTCGTCCTCCGGGTGGTCGCCGTAGCGGAAATTGCCAGCCCAGGTATTCCCCGAAAATGGTTGGTCACTGCTGAGGCTCACCGATTCCACCGTTGGGATTTGTTGCAGTGTTTGCCGCAAGGCCACCTGCCGCTGCAAGGTCAAGCTGTCATTGCCGAAGCCGAAAGTATAGACCAGGTCCTTTTTGAAACCCAAGTCCTGCGTTCGAATATAGTCCAACTGCATGATGGTGATGATGGCCCCGATGATGAGGCACTGCGCAATAGCAAACTGCGCCACCACCAGTGATTTGCGAAGCCCGGCACCGCCCGTCAGGCTTTGCTGGCGTTGCCTGAACGCTTTCACTGGCTGAAAACCAGCCAAGGTCAGCGACGGGTACAGCCCCGACAGCAGCGTGACCACTACCGACGTCGCCACCAAGAACAGTACGACGGTCGGGTTGGAGAGGAACGGCACCTCGGCAGGAATCTCGGAGACGCCGCAGCAACGGAAGCCATTGCGGCCAAGGCCGCACCCAACAGCACCGAGGCAAACACGATGATGCCCGCCTCGCCTTAGAACTGCCCGACCAATTGGCCCCGGTTGCCGCCGAGCGTCTTGCGGACGCCCACCTCTTTTGCCCGCAGGGAAGCCTGGGTGCCGTGGCGAGGTTGATGAAGTTGAAACAGGCCAGTGCCAGTATCAACAGACCGATGGCCGATAGCACGTGGATGCGGCTTTTGGGAAATGATAAAGGCGGGTTGCGGTAAAGCGCGTTGGTAGTGCAGGTCGGAGCGCTGCATTTGGAGCACATACGGTTTTTATGCGACTGCCGGTCTTCTGGCTGTGTATTCCTTTCGCCCACACGGGCCACGGCGGCTGGCACCGTGCCACTTCGCCGGGTCGTAGAGCAGTGCCCACCTGGTTGTTGGAGCTGCAACTGCCCCAGCCGGCGTCATCCCAATTGAACGTATCCTTGTTGGCAACCAAGGTAGCGAAGGAAACCAGGGGTAAGCGAGAAATCGCAGCCAGCGGGCAAATCGGCCAAGACCGCCCTTCACGGCTACTGGCACGAAATATTGTCGAGCACCAAGGTTTTCCCGATGGCAGCCTCCCAATTGCCAAAGCATTTTTCCGCCCAATTTTTACCGAGCACAATTGTGTTTGGTTGGCTCAAGGAAGCGGCTCCTTCACCCCCAAGCAATTGCAAATCAAGCATTTGCATGAAATCAGGCTCCGCCATAAAGGCAATCTGATCATCGCCCATCGTGAATTTTTTCAAGGGAGCACCACCAGCCGGGTTAGGCACAGCGAGGGGTCGTCCAAAGTCTCCTTGATCCGGCTCTTCTTCGAACTGCGGGACGGAGTTGTTTTACGGCTTCCGCTGCGGGCATTGGGATGCAAAGGTTGACCGCCCTCGGTGCCTCCCCAGAAGTGCTATCTCGGATCATGCGAACGATGCGGTCGTAGTGCTGGAAGTTCTTGTTGAACCCCAGTTCAAAGTTGACGACCTGGAAAATGAGCAGCACGGCGGCAATGCCGCCAGCCCACCACGTTGATGAGAGTATGTTTTATGTGCGCCAAGAGACTTTGTTGTTCGGAACATGGATTGGAAGATGAATTTGTTATTGGTTGACATGATTCTTGCGTGTTTAACTGCTTTCGCCTTCGGCGAAAGTTTTTGCGCAGCAAAAAATCATGTTTACTCGCTGCGCAACGACTTTACCGGGTTCGCCAGCGCCGCTTTTATGCTCTGGAAACTGACCGTTAAGAACGCCACCACCACTGCTGCCAGACCTGCCAACGCAAACACCCACCATTGAATGTCAATGCGATAGGCGAAATCTTGCAGCCATTTTTTCATGAAAAAATAGGCCAACGGGGAAGCAATAAGAAATGCCAGCAGCACAGGTTTCAAAAAGTCCTTTGACATCAGGCCAACAAGCCCTGCCGTCGTTGCTCCGAGCACTTTTCGAATACCGATTTCTTTCGTGCGCTGCTCTGCCGTGAAGGTGGCGAGGCCAAAGAGACCGAGGCAAGAAATCAAGATGGCTACCAAAGGTAAAGGCGCTGATGATGCGCGAAAGGTTTTGCTCTGAGCTGTACAGTTGAGCCAAGTTTTCATCCAAAAATGAGTATTCAAATGGGAGACTAGGCAGCACGGATTTCCAAGTGGCTTCTGTTTTCTTGAAAAAAGATGGGAAATCCGCTGTGTTGACATCGGCGATGACGTGCGCCAGCCGGTTGGGCTGTTCGTAAATGACCATGAAAGGATCCATCTCGCTGCCGAGGTTTTGATAGAGGTAATCTTGCATGACGCCGACTACGGTGATTTTGATGCGCTGGTCTTCAAAATCGGAACTGAGCACCATGCCGGGTGCTGCTTCGAGCGGGATACCCAGGTGATTCAGTACTGCTTCGCTAACGATGGCCTTGGCCGTGCCTTCTTGTGTAGAGGTATCGGCTTGCGTGAATTGGCGACCTGCCAATAGCTTGATTTTCAATGTGTTGAGATAGTTTTCGTCGCAATAGGTGAAACGCACAGCGGTAGCACTGTTCATGTCCTGGCCGGGCTTGTAGAGCGGGAGGTCGTTGTACACCATTTGACCGGGACAGACTGCCATTGCTGAGGCAGAACCGACCTCCGGAAGGCGCATGATTTCGTTGCGGAAGGTGGCCACGGCTGCATGGCTTTCTGTGGTGCGGAATGGGAACACCACTTTTTGCTTTTTTTCAAAACCAAGGTCTTTTTCAAGCATGTAGTCCAACTGAAAATGGACGATGAGCGCCCCGATGACCAGTGCCGAGGATATGGCGAACTGACTGACTACCAATCCTTTGCGTAGCCATGTTGCCCCTGCATTTCCCTTCAAGCCACTTGTGCCCCGTAGCACGGCGAGGGGCCTGAACGAAGAGAGGTAAAAAGCCGGATAGCTACCCGCTACCAAGCCGGTCAGCACCACCAAAGCACCGACGAGGCCGATGCCCTGCAAGTTTTTTGTAAATGCTATTTCGATACTAGCTCCAGTCAAGTTGTTGAGGAATGGCATGAGCAGCCCCACCAACGGGATGGCCATGAGCATAGAGATGGCGGTCAGCAGGAGGCTTTCGCTCAAAAACTGGCCAATGAGTGATATCCTGGGTGCTCCAACTGCCTTCCTGACGCCCACTTCCTGCGCCCGTTTGGTCGAGCGTGCGGTGGTGAGGTTCATGAAATTGATGCAGGCCACCATTTGTATGAACCCAGCGATGAGCAACAGCATGTTAAGAAAACGAGAACTGGTATTGGTTGCTTGGTCGGCGGTAAGGCCAGGAGTGGTGTGTATAGACGCTATGGGTTGGAGGTGCAAGCTTTTTTTCATGCCCAATTGTTCGAGCTGTACTGCGCCATGCCGCTGGAGGAAATCGGGAAGTTTGGCCTCCAATGCAGCGGGGTTTGTACCCTGTTTGAGGCGGAGGTAGCTATAGACAAAGTTGTTCCCGGCCCAAGAGTCGTTTGTGCGGATGAATTCACCGATGCCACCGGAGTTCATCGTCATGAAAAATTCGGAGTGGAGGTGGCTCTTGCCAAGGCTGCTGTTGAATACGCCTGTCACCTTGAATTTCTGTTCGTCGCCACCACCGCCAATGCCAATGGTCTGTCCGATGGGGTCATTTGTTTTAAAGAGTTTTTGGGATAAATCCTCAGAGATGACGACCGAAAACGGCTCGTCCAAAGCATGGGCAGGATCGCCTGCAACGAACTGGTATTCAAGAATTTGAAAAAAATTGCTGTCCACGTAATAGCCCGGTTTTTCAAAGAAAACCTGCTCACCCACCCTCAGTAGGCTTTGCTCCACGCCCATTGGACGACAGGCTCTCGCTGCTTGTTCCACCTCTGGAAAGTCGGACTTCATGCCCATCGGAATGGGCGGCGAGCAAGTGGCCATGTGCATTTCCGCTTGGTCGTTTGGCAATTGGAGGTCGCTGATAATGCGGTAGAGGTTGCCTGCTTCGCTGTGGTGCTGATCGTAGCTTCGGTGGTCTTGCACATATAGCAAAATATAAAGGCAGCAGGCCGTGCCAGTGGTCAGACCAAATAGGTTGATGAAGCTGAATGTTTTGTTCCGCCAGAGGTTGCGGAAGGCGATTTTTACATTGTTTTGAAACATGATATTGAGATATTGGGTCATTGAGATATTGGGTGATTGGAAATATCTCAATATCCCAATCACCCAATATCAATTTCATTCGCTCCGCAACGACTCCACCGGGTTCGCCAGTGCCGCCTTCACGCTCTGGAAACTGACCGTCAAAAATGCCACCGCCACTGCGCCTGCCCCTGCGGCCAAAAATTGCCACCAATGCAGTTCAATGCGGTACGCAAAATCGTCCAGCCATTTTTGCATGAAATACCACGCCAGCGGTGCGGCGATGAGGATGGCCAGCGCCACCAGCCGCAAAAAATCCTTCGACAACAAACCGACGATGCCGCCCAACGAAGCGCCCAGCACCTTTCGGATGCCGATTTCCTTCGTGCGGTTCGCTGCCGCCAGCGCCGCCAAGCCAAACAAGCCGAGGCAGGCGAGGAATATCGAAATGCCGCCCGCCCAACCGATGATGTTGCTGAAACGGGCCTCGGATTCATAAAAACGGTCGAGGTTTTCGTCGAGGAAACTGTACTTGAACGGCAGCTCCGACTCGGCGCTCGCCCAGGCAAGTTTCAGTGCAGCGAGCGCAGGTGCCGGGTCGCCGGGTTGCAGGCGAACGAAGAATTTGAAGGGTGCATAGTCTGAAAACTGGTGGAATAGCTGCGGCTTGACTTCCTCTTTGAACGGCCGGAAATTGAAATCCTTCACGACGCCGACAACGACGGGCAGCGGCTTTTCGGAGCCTTCGTAGTAGCCTTCCAATTTTTGGCCGAGCGCCGTTTCTGCCGTCCAACCAAAATCTTTGAGGAACGCTTCGTTGACGATGATGGAATTGATGGTGTCGGTGGCGAATTTTGGGTCGAAATTACGCCCAGCGAGCAGTTGCATCCCCAGCACATCCATGTAGTGGTTGTCCACAAAATACTCGTAGACATTTTTCTGTTTCCCCTGGTAAGCCCACCCCGACTGGCTCCAGCCAGTGCCTTCGCCGAGACCCAATTCTGCGCTGGCGACGCCCATGACCTGCGGCTGTTGCAAGGCAAGCTGGCGGAAACGAGGGTAGATTTTCTCCGAGTCCGTGTCGCTGGCGTCCACGACAACCACGTTTTCCCGCTGGAAACCGGGGTTTTGGGAGCGCATGAAATGGAGTTGCTGCACGATGATGAGCGTAGCCGCCGCCAGCCCGATGGACAGGACAAACTGGGTGGTGACCAGCGATTTGGTGAAAAAATTCGCCCCTCCGAGCCGCACTTTGCTTTTCAAAATCTCCACGGGTTTGAACCCCGACAACACCAGCGCCGGGTAGCTGCCCGCCAGCAAGCCCACCAGCAGCGTCAGGCCTACTGCCAGCCAGCCGATTTCAGGGTAGAGTCTCAAGGAAAAACTCAGCGTCCGGTCTGCCATTTCATTGAAAGCGGGCATCAACGCTTGCGCCATGGCCAGTCCTATGACCGCCGACAGCGCGCTCAACAGCAGCGATTCCGTTAAAAACTGCCGCACCAACTGCCCCCGGCCTCCACCGATGACCTTGCGCACGCCGACTTCCTTCGCCCTGCCCGCCGAGCGACCGATAGAAAGCGTGGTGAAATTGATGCAGGCGATGAGCAGCACCCCGGCAGCAATCGCTAACAGCGTCCAGATGCCAGTGGGGTCAACTTCGGCGGCATTTTCGCCCCATGTTTCCATGCCAGCGTGCATTTCCCGCAGGGGCTGCAGGCGGAAGCTGCAGGGAGCGCCCTCGCCCTTCCATGAGCCTTCCTTTTGCAGTGCCGCTTTTTGGTCGGGGTAATATTTTTGGTAAAAACCGAGCAACTGCTTCGAGTTGTCCGCCAAACCGCTGCCTGGCCGCAGCAAAACGTAGGTCTGGAGCGAGGAGCGATTCCAATTGTTAAGCGATCCTTCGCCAAACTTGGTCGTGTAGAGCCGCTCGAAATTGCCCAGAATGTCGAACTGGATGGTTGAGTTGGGTGGCGGGTTTTCCGCCACAGCGGCCACCGTGTACGGCTCGAACTTGTCTTCCAGTTTGATTTCCAGCGTCTTGCCGGTTGGGTTGCTTTCACCGAAAAGCCGCTGTGCCATTTTTTCCGTCAGCACGACATTGTACCTGTCTTTTAGGGCGGCACTGGGGCTTCCGTACTTGATTTTAAAAGAGAATACCTCAAAAAACGAGGGGTCGGCAAATTGGACGCCCGCCCGGCTGACTTCGCCATTCGCCCGCACAAAATTTTCGCCCCAAGCCTCTCGGAGGCGCACGAACTGCTCCACGTCAGGGAAGTCGGTTTTCAGCGCTGGACCTAACGGCATTGGCAGGTAGCTGTCACCACCCGCCTCGTCCCGTCCGGCAAAGCCCGCCTCCCACCAGCGGAGGACGCGGAAGGTCCGGTCTCCCTTGTCGTGGAAGCGGTCGTAGCTGAATTCGTTGACGGCATACAGCATGAACAGGCTGAAACAGGCCAGCCCGATGCTCAGGCCAAGGACGTTGATGGCTGTCAGGCCCTTTTGTTTCAGCAGGTTTCGCAGGGCGATTTTCAGATAGTTTTGGAACATGATATTGAGATAAATGGATATTGAGATATTGGGGATGATTGGAAATATCCCAATATCTCAATCACCCAATATCAATTTCATTCGCTGCGCAACGACTTCGCCGGGTTCGCCAGCGCCGCCCGAATGGTTTGAGAACCGACCGTCAGGCCAGCAATCAAAGCCAGCACCAGTATGCCCGGCAAAAACAACCAGGGCGACATGGAAATCCGCTGTTCAAACTCCTGCAGCAACTGGCTACCGACCAACCATGTCAATGTCGTGGCAATCAGCGCCGCTATGCCCAACACAACGAAATAGCTTTTCGAGAGCAGCATGGTCAGGTCGCTCATTGAAGCGCCCAGGATTTTCCGAAGGCTGATTTCTTTCGCTTTTGTTTCCACCGTGTACATCGTCATGCCGAGCAATCCCATGCATGCGATCACCATACCGAGCAGCCCGAGGAAGCCTATCGCCCATGCAAAACTTACCATTTCGGCATAGTTGCTCCGAATCCGCTGGTCAAAAAACTCCGCTTCGAAACTCCTGTCCGGCTCGATTTGCTTCCAGGTGCGCTCCAGCTCCAACATGGTGGCGGTGAGGTCTGTGCCAGCCAGTTCGAGGTTCATCACATTCAGTTGAGCAGGTTGGCTGCGCAGAAACATCGGTTCGCCGGGGGAGTAGAAGGCGGGTTTAAAGGGGAAGTTTTTCAAGACGCCCTTCACCACCAGTTGCAGGCTGTCGCCGATGGTGAGTGCTTTGCCGACCGCTTCGGCGGGTGCGCCGAGTTTGAAGCGTTCGCAAAACGACTCGTTCACCAGAGCATAAAGCTCCCGCTGTTGCGAGGTGTTTTCGGGGAAATTTTCCCCGGCAAGCAAGGTCAGCCCAAAGTGGCCCACGTAGTTCGGGTCAACGTAATAGAAGCGGATACCTGTTTTTTCAGGTACTGAGTCGCTGCGTACGTCCTCCGACCAATCGTTAAAAGTGCCCATCGGGTGCGAGATGGCGCTGATGGTTTGTACGCCTTTTACTGTGGAAAATGCTGACGAAAGTTTGTCGTAGGGGGTTCCTTGCATCTCCACCAGCAGGGTTTGCGGCTTGTCGAAGCCGAAGTTTTGGTGGATGGCGAACTGGGCTTGCCTGTGCATAATGGTGAGCGAGAACAGGAAAACCAGCGTGATGGTAAACTGGAAGCCGAGCAGCACTTTGCGAAGCCCGAATTTCTGAATAAACTTCACGTTTTGGAGTTTCTGCAACACCTGCAAGGGCGAGGTTTTGGACAGGACAGTGGCGGGCAAAGCGCCAGCAAACAAACCGACCCCCAGCGCAAACGCCAAAAACCAGCCAAACATCGCTAGGTCTTCCTGGCCCATAAAGTTCAATATTTCGGCAGTTGCGCCCTGGTTGAGCAGCACTTTTCCGACCTTGAAAATCTGGTACGACAGTACCAGTGCCAGCAGGGAAGTCAGCACCGCCTCGCTCGTTATTTGCCAGAACACTTGCCCCCGGGTAGCGCCCAAGACCTTGCGAACGCCCACTTCTTTGGTGCGCAGCAACGAACGGGCGATGGTCAGGTTGGTATAGTTGAAAGCAGCCGCCAGCATGATGATCAGCGCCAGCCCCGATAAAAACCAAAGTCCTGCCGCCGGGATGGTAAAGCTGCTCGCTTGCGACAGCATCCTTCCGGGCGTGATGCCCTCCAACGGCTGCAATTCAAAGCGGTAATTGCCGTCCCGGCTTTCCAATTCGAGGTCGGCATACTGTGTTTTGGCAATTTGCGTCAGGGCAAGTTCCGCCGCTTTCACGTCCGCTCCCGGTTGCAGCCGCACATAGTGGAAGCCGCCGTAGTAGTTGAGCCAGTCATTGGTGACGTTCCAGGCACCGGGCAGTTTTTCCAGCGCCAGTTGAGTGGCGAGCGAGCCGAGGGCCTCGAATTGCAGGTGCGACTTGCCCGGGGCTTTTTTCAAAACGCCCGTTACTTTGAACGTACCGTAGCCGGGCATTTCGATTTCCTTGCCCACGGCATTTTCATTGGGGAAAAATTTCCCAGCCGTTTCGTCGGTCAGCACCATGCAAAACGGTTCGTTCAGGGCGGCGGCAGGGTCGCCGGCTGCCAACTCGAAACCGAACATTTTAAAAAAAGAGGCATCGCTGTACATGCCCTGTATGCTCAGCAATTGCTTGCCGCCAGCCTTTGCCTCTCCGTTGAACGACAGCAGCATGGGCGTCCAAAGTTCTACCTGCGAATAGTCCTCGGTAAGTGTTTTTGCCAATAAGTAGGGCGATGAGGCATAAGCCTCCTTGCCGCCGTCTTTTCGCTGTACTTCGGTCAGGATGCGGTAGGTGCGCCCTGCCTCTGGGTGGAAGCGGTCGTAGCTGTGCGCATCCTTGATGATGCAGATGACCACGAGGCAAACGCTCATCGAAAGTGCCAGCCCGAAGATGTTGATGAATGAAAAAGCCTTGTGCTTGACCAGGTTGCGGAAGGCGATTTTTAGATAGTTTTGAAACATGGCTGTGGTTGTTTTTCCCCTTGGGAATGATAAAGCATTGATTGTTGTCCGCTAATCCCGTTTATCCTGTGGTTTGCCGATGCCCGCTTTCCAGCTATGAAAAGCGAGTGTCAACAACATGGCTGCTATTGTTTTGATGCCAACTGGAGCCACTGTAAACCATTGGTTGTCAGTGTGGTAGAAAAAATTGGCCATCCATGCTTCCATATTTTGACTGGTGATTTGTGGCGCAATGCCAATGACTATTTCTTCCACTTTATGTCCGGTTTTAGTTGTTAGGTAGTGGTGTCCATTCTTACAAACCCATCTTCGATTTGCATGACCCTGGTTCCGTAAGCGGCGAATTTCTCGTTGTGCGTTACCTGAATAATCGTCATTCCCTCGCCGTGCAATTCTTTTAGCAAGCCCATAATCATTTCGCCCTGTGAGGTGTGCAAATTGCCCGTTGGCTCATCGGCCAGCAACAGCTTTGGCTTGCCAACAATGGCCCTGGCGATGCCCACCAACTGCTGTTGTCCCCCGGAAAGTTGGGCCGGGAACAGGCCTTTTTTGCCAACGATATTGAATCGGTCGAGCAGGTCGGCCACCATGCTCTGCCGCTCCGATTTGCCCACGCCCCGGTACAAAAGCGGCATTTCTATGTTTTCATAAACCGTCAGTTCATCTATCAGGTGATAGGCTTGGAATACAAACCCGATGGTGTGCTTGTGCAGTTCGGTACGGCGCTTTTCGGAAAAAGTATGGACGGGTTCGTCCAAGAAATAATACTCCCCCGTGTCTGGTTTATCCAACATGCCTATTATGTTCAATAATGTAGATTTGCCAGAACCAGACGGGCCCATAATAGTCAGGAATTCCCCTTTTTTCAGATTAAAACTGATATTTTTCAACACCCATGATTTATTCAATCCGGTGTTGTAAAATCGTTCTATATTTTTTAGCGTAATCATTTATTAGTTGCAATTATGGTATTGAGTTATTGAAATAATATCCCAATATCCCAATATCCCAATAACTCACAAATACCGTTTTACTACATTTACAGCAACGACCTGGCCATCCAACATCCGAATAATCCGGTTGCCAAATTCTGCGCAATATTGCGAGTGGGTAACCATCAAAATCGTGGTGCCGGAAGCGTTCAAATCGGCCAATATTTTCATGACTTCATCGCCATTTGCAGAGTCGAGGTTTCCAGTAGGTTCGTCGGCGAGAATAAGCTTGGGCTTGTTCACAACAGCCCTCGCCACAGCCACCCGCTGCTGCTGCCCACCCGAAAGTTGCTGCGGAAAATGGTTTTTCCGGTGCATGATGCTCATGCCTTCCAGCAGCTCCTCCACGCGTTTTTTCCGTTCATTTGCTGGTACTTTGGTGTACAACATGGGCAGTTCCACGTTTTCATAGACCGTGAGTTCGTCAATCAAATTGAAGCTCTGGAACACAAAGCCGAGGTTGTGCTTGCGCACGTCCGAACGGTTGCGCTCGCTGAGTTTCCCAACCTCTTTTTCGTTGAAAAAATAGTCGCCGCCAGAGGGGCTGTCAATCATGCCGAGCACGTTGAGCAGGGTGGATTTGCCGCAGCCTGACGGCCCCATGACCGACACAAATTCGCCTTGTTTGATTTCGATATCCACGCTGTTCAGGGCGGTGGTTTCCACCTCGTCGGTGCGATATACTTTGGATAAATTGACTGTTTTTATCATTGTTTTGATTGTTGAATTGTTGTTTGATTGTTATATTGTTGAATTACTGTGATTGTTATATTGTTGTCGTCGTGGAATAACAATTCAACAATCAAGCAATTCAACAATCTTTCTTTTATTTCATGATGAGCACGTCTTTGTCACCAAAATTATCATAGCTATTGGTGATTACTTTATCGCCGGGTTTTAAGCCTTCGAGCACTTCATAATAGTTCGGATTTTGGCGACCAAGCCTAATGGTTTGTTTAATGCCATTTCCGGTGGCGGGGTCGAGCAGATATACCCAATTTCCGCCGGTGGACTGGTAAAAACCGCCACGGGCCAGCAGTATGGCCTCCTCCTCAGCGCTTAATTGGAGGCGCACGGAGATGGACTGGCCACGTTTGATGCCCTCTGGCGCGGTGTCCGTGAAAATCATGTCGGCCTCGAAGGTGCCGTTACTCACTTGTGGGTATATTTTGGAGATTTTGAGCGAGTAAGTTTTTCCGGCCAAGGTGAAGTTGCCTTCTTGCTCCACGGCAATGCGGGAGATATAAAATTCATCAATTCGCACCCTGATTTTAAAGGCGGAGAGGTCGTCAATTTGCCCGATGTTTTCACTGCGGGCCACGCTTTCGCCAAGCTCTTTCGTGAGGCCGGAAAGCTGCCCCGCAATCGGGGCCTTCACGATGAGCTGGTCGAGGCTCTGCTTGGTGATGGTCAGGTTGCGCTGCATCAGGTCGAGCGAGGAGGTCATTTGTTGCTGTTGCAGGACTTGGTAGGCGGAGTCTTTTCTTAGCGTCGCCTTCAGCATCTTCCGACGGGCGGCAAAATAGACAGCTTCGTCCTCCATCTCTTCCAATTCCACCTGTGCAATCACGTTTGACTTGTATAGTTCACGGTTGCGTTTTAGGCGTTTTTCCGTCGTATTTATCAGATTGTCAACCTGTAACGCTTGCTCTTTCATGCTCAGGCTTTGCTGTTCCATCAGCAGGGAAGTGTTGCGTATCTGGTTGATTTGGGAGATGATGTTCGCCTCCTGGTTCAGGTAATTGACCATCAAATCTGGGTTGAAGCCGCAAAATCTGCTGCCCCTGTTTTACAAAAGCACCGTCCTCGACATATTTTTCCTCCACTTTGCCGCCTTCCGTGGCGTCCATCCGGACAGTACGGAGCGGCAGGACAATGCCGGTAATCGTGATGAACTCCTGAAATTTGTTGCGCTCAACGGTGGAAATGGTGAGGCGTTCCGACAGGACGTTGAGTTTGGAAGTGCCTGCGTTTTGGTAAAAACTGCGACCCACTAGACCCAACCCTACCAACGAAACTGCGATGATGAGCAATCGCTGAAGCGTCCAATTTTTCTTTTCAATTTTTTGTCCATGTGCCTTAAAATCAATTCAAGTTATTTAAAATCAAATGAGCCATTCTTCCAATAAAGGTTGGCATGGCAATGAATTCAATCGGTATGCCAGCAAATTTAAAGCGTTGATTTTCAATGAGTTGGAATTTAGGTGAAATGATTTTTGCTAAAATTGTCCGATTTCGGACAATGGACTGTTCGGAAGAGGACAGTCGAAAGGAGAGAAAATTAAATTTATGACGCTGTTTCAGCCCAAAAATATCAACGTGAAAACCGTGCCCTTACCCTCCTCGCTCACCACCTGTACATCACCCTGGTGCTGGCGCATGATTTGCCGGGCGAGGCTCAGCCCGATTCCCGAACCAGTTGGCTTGGTGGTGAAAAAAGGCACAAAAATCTGCTCCATGTTCGCTTCGGGGATGCCCTGGCCATTGTCCGAAATCCGTATCAGCGTGCGCATTTGTTCGTCGCGGTCTGCCGACATGAGCACTTGGCCATCTGGGGTGTTCTGCACGGCTTCGAGGGCGTTTTTTAGCAAATTTATCATCACCTGTTCGAGCAAAACCGGGTCGCCGGAGATTTGCATGTTCGGGCGGAAAAAGCGGAAATCAAGCTGCACGTTCGGGGGGACTTCCTGTTTGAACAATGCCGAAATCTGTTGAAAAAAAGGTTCCAAAGCGATGTTTTGCATGGAAACTTGCGGGATTTTCGTCAGTTTCCGGTAGTTTTCCGTGAACTTCAAAAGTCCCGAACTACGTTTTTGAATGACTTCCAGTGCCTGCGCCACATCGTCCAAGCCTTCGGAATTTTGGCCGGGGGAGGTGTTTTTTACCAGGTCGGCGGCGGATTGGCTGAGGCTGGCAATCGGCGTGACCGAGTTCATGATTTCGTGCGAAAGGATGCTGATGAGCTTGTGGTAGGCTTTTATTTCCTCGCCCGAAAGTTCGCCCGAAAGGTTGAAAAACGTGAACAGCCGGATTTCGCCACCCATGCTTTTTAGGATAAAACTGCGGATGGCCAACTGCACCATTTCATCGTTCACCACCACCCGCTGCACGATGCGTTCCCCGACGGGCATGTTTTCCAAAACAGCATAAAGCGCATCGTCAATTTGCTGAAAAGATTGCAGGTCACGGAAATACGATTTGTGGAAAATGGCCTTCAATGCACGGTTTGCCAGCAGTACGTTGCCATTTTTGTCCATGCAAAAAATGCCGGTATCCACGTTTTCGATGACCATTTGCATGAGCTGGCGGCTGGCTTCGCTTTGTGAGCGCAGGTCACGAAACTTGTCCGAAATGGCGTTGAATTCCGCAAACAGCATGGTGTCCGGCTCGCCATCGGGGGGCATCGGGTAGGTGCGCACAAAATCTTCGTAG
Organism: Saprospiraceae bacterium; assembly: GCA_016719855.1. Lineage (GTDB taxonomy): Bacteria > Bacteroidota > Bacteroidia > Chitinophagales > Saprospiraceae > UBA6168. The sequence continues at coordinate 124,075 of JADJYH010000077.1, forward strand.
CGTATGCTCATCAGGAATTCGGCTATCTGCCGCCTGTCATCGTAAATTATGCGAAAGAGGCTGAAAACCAGCCCGACGATGACGAGCCCACCGAGGATTGCCCATAAAACCCCCCATTTGCTTTTTGGAAATACAGGGCCAGCACCAGTAGCATCATCCCAAAAATAAGCAGGATGAGCAACACCACTTTCGTCCGAAAACTTTTGAGTGCCTTCATTTTACAAACCAAATTTTTCAAGCCTGCGATACAGCGCAGCTCGTGTCAGGCCCAGTGATTCCGCCGCCTTGCTGATATTGCCTTGGTGGACTTCGACGGCCTTCTGCACCAAATTGCGCTCAATTTCCTCCAATTTCAGGTTGCCCGGCGAAAAAACGGATTTCTCGGTTTCGGGCTGCAGCAGAAAATCGCCGGGTTGCAGCTTCGGCGCTTCCGACAAAATCACTGCGCGCTCAATGGCGTGACGCAGCTCCCGCACATTGCCCCGCCACGTGTATTTTTCCAACTTGTCCAGCGCTTCTTTTTCAAAACTCAGCGCAGGCTTCCGGTATTTTTTGGCATAAAGCGCTAAATAATGCTTGGCAATGAGGCGGATGTCGCCAATGCGCTCCCGCAGCGGCGGCATCACGATTTCGATGGTATTGATGCGGTAAAGCAGGTCTTCCCGAAAGGTTTTTTCCTTCACCATGCTGTTCAGGTTGCTGTTGGTGGCGCAAATCAGGCGGATGTCAATCGGGATTTCCTTGGTGGAACCTACCCGCACTACCTTCCGATTTTGAAGCACGTACAAGAGTTTTGACTGCAGGCCCAGGCTCAAATTGCCAATCTCGTCCAAAAAAAGCGTGCCGCCGTTGGCCGCTTCAAACTTTCCGATACGGTCTTCGTGGGCATCGGTGAAGGCCCCCTTTACGTACCCGAAAAGCTCGCTTTCAAACAGGGTTTCGGAAATGGCACCCAGGTCCACGTGGATAAAAATCTTGCCCGCCCTGTCTGATTTCCGGTGAAGCTCACGTGCGGCTAATTCCTTTCCCGTGCCGTTTTCGCCCGTGATCAGCACGTTGGCATCGGTCTTCGCCACCTTCTCGATGGTTTTGTAAACTTCCTTCATGGCAGGTGCCTCGCCCACAAACTCGCCGATTTGACTGCCCAATTGCTCCAGAATCTGTCGGTTGTCCGCCTGCAAATGCTGCACTTCCTGCCGCAGGAGCGCCACGTTCAGGGCAGATTTGACGGTGGCCATCAGCTTTTCGTTCCGCCAGGGTTTTTCGATGAAATCCGTGGCACCGAGTTTCATGGCAGCCACTACCATCTCCACCTCGCCGTGGGCAGTGATGATGACCACCTGCGTCTGCGGGCGCAGTTCCTTGATTTTTTCCAGCCATTCCAGCCCAATTTTCCCGGAGGTGTCGCCTTTGTTAAAATTGAGGTCGAGCAGTATCACGTCCGGCTCATACTGCTCCAACAGCCTGGGAAGGTGTTGCGGGTTTTGCTCCACAAAAACACGTGAAAAAGCTGGCTTGAGCAGCATTTTTAAAGAAAACAGGATGTCTTCTTCATCGTCAATGATGAGTATGGTGCCGGATTGCTTCATGCTGAATTTTTATGGCGGGGTAAAAATAAAGGTAACTATTCAGCCGATACTGCAATAATTTTTGGCGAGATGCTGCAATTTGGCAACCCCGTGACGGCAGGACGAGCGCAGCCAACTTTTGCAAAGAAAACTACGAAAATGATTGCTGGCCCTGCCCATCATTTTTCAAAACCATAGTCCCGCTCCACTTTGCAAATTCGGGTTTTGTAAGCGGCGTACCAGTCGGAGCGGCCTTTTTGCTGCGCAACGAGGTGTTCGCTTTGTTGCTTCCAGTTGCGGATGGCGTCGAGGCTTTCCCAGTAGGAAATGGTGATGCCGAGGCCTTCCCGAACGCCTTCCACGCCGAGGTAGCCGGGCTGTTCGGCGGCAAGCTCCAACATGCGAAGGGCGGTGTCGTGGTAGCCAGCTTCCACGTCGGTGCGGAGGCTGGAGAAGATGACGGCGTAGTAGGGCGGGGGTGGTGTTTTTGCAATCATTTTAAAAAAATGATGAATGATAAATGGTGGAAGGTTGAATATGGTAGGCACTGACTGCCAACTGTCGAACTGCCAACTAAACTTTGTCCACGACGGCCACGGTCAGGCGGCTGACGCAAACCAGTTTGCCCAGCTCGTCCGTGATTTCAATGTTCCAAACGTGCATCGAGCGGCCCACCCGGATGGGCGTCACTTTTCCAAAGACAAAACCCTTGGTGGCGGGGCGCAGGTGGTTGGCGTTGATTTCCACACCGACGGCCATTTTTTTGCTCAAATCTTCGATGCAAAGCGTGGAAGCCACGCTGCCGAGCGTCTCGGCGAGGGCCACGGATGCGCCGCCATGCAGCATCCGGTGCGGCTGCACGGTGCGGCTGTCAACGGGCATTTTGGCGATGATAAAATCGTCGCCCATTTCCGTGAACTCAATACCCAATGCTTCACCAAGCGTATTGGCATTTAGGGCGTTGATTTGGGCAAGGTCAAATGGATGTTTCCACATATTAAGGGGTGAGAGATGGTGGATGGGAGAAGGGTGAGGAGTGAGCGGGCACTCGCTCTCACTCCTTCCACCTCTCTCACTTCAATCCTTATTTCAGGGACAACGGATTTTCCTGGCGCACCACCTGCTTCGCCTTTTTGATGAACGGGTCGGCTTCGTTCAGCACGTAGTGGTAGCCCTGGTCGGACCAGCGGTGGCGGGCGATGCTGGCTTTGATGGCCAGTTTTAACTTGCTCACCACTTTTGCCCATTGGCGTTCGTTGCGCTTTTCACCACGGGTGACGGCGAAGTCGAGGAAGTCGGCAGCGATGGCGTCGCTGACCGTGAATTTTGCAGAGAACTCCTCCATCGAGTATTTCTCCAGCGCTGACCGGTGCGAGTCGAGGTAGCGAAATGCGAAAGAAGGCACATGCTGGTTCAGCCGGATAAAGTAGGGGTTCAGCAGCGTGGAATCGAGCGGCACGAACACGTCGGGGTCAATGCCGCCGCCGCTGTACACGACGCGGCCAGCGTTGGTGAAGTATTTGGTGGTGTCTTCGTGCTGGATGTTGTGGTTGTCGTAAAGCTCGCCATTTTCGATGCGCTCCGACACGTCGTCGTCGTAGTCATCCCGGCCATCGTAGGGCTTCTGGATGCAGCGACCCGACGGGGTGTAGTAGCGGGCCACGGTGAGGCGGATGGCGGAGCCGTCACGCAGGCGGTACTGCTCCTGCACCAGTCCCTTGCCAAAGCTGCGCCGCCCGATGATGATGCCCCGGTCCCAGTCCTGGATGGCTCCAGCGAGAATTTCGCTGGCACTGGCAGAGCCTTCGTCCGTCAGCACGGCGATGTTTTCTACATCGTAGAAAGTGCGGCCAGTAGACTTGTAGTCGTTGCGCGGCACGTTTTTTCCTTCGGTAAAACAAGCAATTTGTCCTTCTCGGAAAATAGCTGGCTGAGGATGCTGGTGGCCTCTTGCATGTAACCACCGGGGTTTTGTCGGAGGTCAACCACGAGGTGCTTCATGCCCTGCTCGTCCACCATTTTTTCCAGCGACTTCATGAACTCCTCGTAAGTATTGGCACTGAAGCGGTTGATTTTGATGTACCCTGTCAGGTCGTCGAGCATGTAAGACACTTCGACGCTGTGCATGGAAATCTTGTCGCGGGTGAGGGTGAATTTGCGCAGCTTATTGTCCAGTCCCCGCAATACACCGAGGTTGATTTTTGAACCTTTTTCGCCTTTTAATTTGGACAGAATGCCTTCGTAGTCAATGTTTTGGCCGATGGTGAGCGAATCTTCTATCTGCACGATTTTGTCGCCGGAGAGGATGCCAGCGCCCTCGGCGGGACCACCGGATAGGGCTGCGACCACCATCACCGTGTCGTCCACCACCACGAACTCGATGCCGATGCCGTCGAAGCTGCCTTCGAGCTGTTCGTTCACCTCCTTTAGCTGTTCGGCGGAGATGTACGTGGAGTGGGGGTCGAGCTGGAAGAGGATGTTGTCAATGGCCTCTTTCACCAACTCGTCCTTGTTTACGTCGTCCACGTAACGGGACTCGATGTAGCGGATAAGCTCTTCTAGCTTTCCCTGTCCAATGGTGCTGGGCGGCAAATCTTCTGACCGGGGCCTTTCGATGGCTGCCACGGTGGGTGGGTTGGACTGCATCCGGGTGCCAATGAGCATACCGGCCACCAGCACTATTGAAAAGAGCAGGGGCAGCCAGATTTTGAGCTTCCTCGGTGTCGGCGTATTCTCTTGATTCATTCCTTGTTAATTGTATGGAGGCTATTTGGGGCTATGTTTGACCCACAAAATTAAGCCAATCTGTTGTATTCGGTTTTGCCTTTACTAATAATGTACGGCGTGGCCCAAAAGTTTGGAACAAATACGGGGTTGCAGTTCAAATATTTCAAAAAACCAAAAAACAGATTTGATAGGGTTTTGTTAAAAGAATTGAAAAATCCACAAAACATGCGAATGACGGGCTTGTTTTTTTGAAAATTTGGGCCTTAAAACGCAAATTTGTTGAAAATACTCAAAGCTTTGCCTACTGGCGTTTCCCCTTGCCCCATGCTGGCCTCATTTTTTTTAAAACTGACGTATGAACGGAATTGACAAGACTGACAAACTTATCCTCTCCATGCTCATGAACGATGCGGAGCAACCCTACACCGATATTGCGAAGAAAATCGGCTACGTTTCCGGTGGCACGGTGCACGTGCGAATGAAAAACTACGGGACATGGGCATTGTGCAGGGCGCCAATCTCGTGGTAAACCATGGTCGCCTTGGTTACGATATCTGTGCTTTTCTCGGCATTTACCTTGACAAAAGCTCCCTCTACGACGATGTGTCGGAGGAGCTTAAAAAAATACCCGAAGTGGTGGAGGCCTATTACACGACTGGGCTTTACAGCATTTTCGCAAAAATCTATTGCCGTGACACCGATCACCTGCGGGATGTGCTTCACGATAAGATTCAAAAAATTTCAGGCATCCAACGTACCGAGACGTTTATTTCCTTGCAGGAAAGCATCAACCGGCCGGTGGAAATTTTAGCCGACGGCGAGAGCGGGAAGTGAAAGTTCAGCAGTTCGGCAGGTGGCAGCTTACTGTCGTGGCACTTTCATTTTCATCTTTCATCCCACCGCCATTCACAAATGAAAACAAGGGTTGGCAGTATTTTGGTGTAGCATTGAGTTGCGTGGATGGTTTATATGAAAAAATACATCGTCTCCACTCATAATGCCTCAACAGCGTGCATTAAAAACTATGGTGTTCAATCTGAAACCTGCAAAATACTTCTTTTGGGTGCTTTCCATCGGTCTTGGCATCGCAGGTCTCTCATTTGCCAACAACAACACCAGCCATATCTCCTCAAATCCTAAAATCCTCGATTCCTCAAATCCTTCCGAAGAAGATACCGTGAAATACCGGGGCTACAGACTTGAGATGACAGATGTTACCGTGCTGAAACGAACAGACGACTGGGTCAAGATTCGGTTCAGCATCGTCAACTCTGGCCGGATGGACGTAGATTTTTCAAAAAAAGGTACGGAGCATTGGGTACAGGTCAATTTTGACCACACGCTTTTCAGCAACAAGCTGGGTGGCCTTCGAGAGAGCATACGCCAGACACTCTACGATGAAAATTTCAAGCTGCCGGCCGGGCAAACATTGCGGAGCAAAGAGCTGAAAGTGCCCATCGTGATTGTCAAAAAAGCAACGCAGCCGGAGCCTGTGGCCGAGGGCTTTGAGACCAAAGTCGGCACACCAACTGAGGTGTCAGAAGTAGAAGACTCCGCCATGTTCACGGGCAAAGGCGGCGAAGAAGAACCCGCTGTTATTCCTTCCGTTCAGCCCGGCGTAGCAGATGATTGCCCCGATATCTACTTCCGTAGGCTCCAAATCATCGAGCAGGACGACAAATGGGCGACCATCGAGTACATCATTGCCAACAAGGGATTTGGCACTTTTAAGCTGTTTGACAAAGGCGGCAAGAATGTGGAGAAATTGGTGGTGAAAGCCTTTATTTCTGGTGTGCCCACGCTGTCGAGGGGTGCACTGCCGGCCGGTGGCCAAATCGTGAAGCCCCAGCCCGGCCAATCGGGCGACCTACTGCCCGGCGACACATACACGGGCCGGATGAAGGTTGACGTGAGAAAAAAGACCCGTTACATGAAAAGCCTTGTCCTTTCACTGGACTCCGATCAGTTCAGGTTCGAATGCGACAAGACGAACAATACGGATGCGGTAATTTTGGATTGACGAGTTTTGTGAATTTACGATTTACGACTGACGATTTTGGATTGGGCTGCCAAGCCGAAATTAAAAGGGGTACGTAGCAATTTGCTTCGTACCCCTTTTAATTGTTGTTATGGGCTGCGCCCCACAATCGTAAATCGTCAGTCGTAAATCGTCAAGCCCCGAGGTAGTGCTTCAGCAGTTTGCTCCTGTTGGCGGAGCGGAGCTTGTTGATAGCTTTGTCCTTGATTTGGCGTACCCGCTCACGGGTGAGGCCGAACTTGTCGCCAATGTCTTCCAATGACATGGGATGCTCCACGCCGATGCCGAAATAGAGCTTGATGACGTCCATCTGGCGGTCGGTGAGGGTACTGAGCGAGCGCTCGATTTCGAGTCGCAGCGACTCGGTGTACTCCAAGTCTTGGTCGGTCTTCGGAGAGTGGATGTTCTCCAACACATCGAGCAGGGAGTTGTCCTCGCCGTCCACGAAGGGGGCGTCCATGCTCACGTGGCGGGCAGCCACACCGAGGGTGGTTTCTACCTCTTCGGTGGGTATTTCGAGCAGGGTGGCCAGCTCCTCGGCGGAAGGCTCACGTTCGAAGCTCTGCTCCAGCTCGGAGAATGCTTTGTTGATTTTGTTCAGTGATCCCACCTTGTTCAGTGGTAGGCGCACGATACGGCTTTGTTCGGCCAAAGCCTGGAGGATGCTCTGGCGAATCCACCAAACGGCGTAGGAGATAAACTTAAAGCCCCTGGTCTCGTCGAAGCGTTGTGCGGCTTTGATGAGACCGAGGTTGCCTTCGTTGATGAGGTCGCTGAGGGAAAGGCCTTGATTCTGGTACTGCTTGGCCACGGAAACCACGAAGCGCAGGTTGGCTTTCGTGAGCTTTTCAAGGGCAGTTTGGTCGCCTTGCTTGATGCGTTTGGCCAAATCCACTTCTTCTTCCGGTGTGAGCAGGTCCACTTTTCCGATTTCCTGCAAGTATTTCTCAAGAGATTGGCTCTCCCGGTTGGTGATTGATTTTGTAATTTTAAGCTGTCTCATTAATCTCCAAAAATTTGAAAAGGTTTAGTGTTTACTTGCTCAAGTTTGTTTCAGAATATAGCTATGGAAAAAGAAGTTCTGGAATCAAGTGTTTGCCCATTTTGATAAATCGTAAAAAATCAGATGTTGAACGTCTTGATTTTCAGATTGTTCTATCGGGAATCTGCCGCTTGGTTAAGGATTGGGTAAAAACGCTGCAAAAATAGCAGAATTGAGTGAGGTTATCAACCAAAATGTATGGGCGTTAATTTATATCCCCGCTTTTTTAATGTGGAAGCCTCTGATTTTTAAAGGACTCTAGTGCAAAACCTAGGTTTATTTTATCGAAAAAAAACTTCTGAACGGCTAATTTTCCCCTCATTTGGGGGGATAGGTTGAAATTGATTCGATTTTTTTGAAAAATCCATATTTTCCTTTTTACTTGCGGCGTTTCTCGCAAAGAGGCTGCCAGCCTAGCACTTGGACAATCCTGTTGCTGTGCAAAAAGAAGCCTTGTTGCGTCACAATATTCATCAATGTTTACGGCAGTTTCGGCCAGTGCCTCGACTGCCATTTACCAATTAAATTAAGAGCGAAATGGCTCAAAATATGGTGCAAGGCGTTGGAAATCAACGACTTAGTGCCTAGTTTTCGGCCAATTTAAGCACAAAAAATCCAGCTGTATGAAACGTAAAAAGATTACACTGGAAGTTATACTCAAGGCCTCACCTTCCTTGTTGTATCAATTTTTCACCTCACCGTCAGAACTCGTCCGTTGGTTCTGCGACGATATTGAAGTGCAGGGCGAGACCCTCTACACATTTAGTTGGGGCGGCTATCCCGAGCTTGCCCGCCTCTCTCAGGACATCGAGGAGGAAATGGTACACTTTGAGTGGCTAGACGAAGACCGCTTGGGAGAGTACCTCGAGTTCAAAATCTACCAATCGCCCGTCACCAGCGGACCATCCTCGAAATTACCGACTTCTGCGACGCCGACGAGGTAGACCAACAAAAAGCCCTCTGGGATGCCCAAATCAAAATCCTGAAAACAGAGACGGGGAGCGGGAACTGAGGTGTTAAAATTTTGAGATTTTGACCAATGTCACCAAGCAAAAGGCACAATAGCGGCCTTATTGCTGCCTGTTTAGTGCAGCGTAACCTGCGCCCCGCCAAAGCCTCCTCATCCCACCGGCTGCAAAAACTGCATCTCGTACAGCTCCCGGTAGCGACCGTTTTCATTTTGCAGCAATTCTTCGTGGGTGCCAAACTCCCGAACCTGCCCTTTTTCCAAGACCAAAATCTTGTTGGCGTGGCGGATGGTGCTCAGGCGGTGGGCAATGATGATGCTCGTGCGCTTCGCAATCAGCCGCTCGATGGCATACTGGATGACCTACTCCGATTCCGGGTCAATGGACGAGGTGGCCTCGTCGAGGATCAGGATGTCAGGATCGAACACCAGCGCCCGCACGAACGAGATCAACTGGCGCTGGCCCATGCTCAGGGTAGCGCCCCGCTCCTGCACCTGGTAGTCGTAGCCACTAGGCAGCTTCTCGATGAACTCGTGCGCTCCAATCATTTTGGCCGCCTCCACCACCTGCTCCCGGCTGATGCCGTCGTTGCGGAGCGTGATGTTCTCCAGCACCGTGCCGCTGAACAGGAACACGTCCTGCAAGACCACGGCCATGTGGTTGCGGAGGGCATGAAGCTCGTAGTCCCGGATGTTCACCCCGTCAATTTCGATGCTCCCTTTTTGCGTTTCGTACAGCCGGTTGAGGATGCTGATGATACTCGTTTTGCCGGAACCCGTGCTGCCCACGATGGCCAGCGTCTCGCCGGGCTGGATGTTGAAACTTACGTCTTTCAGCACCCAGTCCTGCTCGGTGTAGGCGAACCAGATGTTTTTGAACGCCACTTCGCCCCGCAGTTTTTTGGGCAAAATTTGGCCCTCGTTCTTGATATGGTCGCTGCGGTCGAGCAGGGCGAAGACCCGCTCGGAAGCCACGAGCCCCATTTGCAGGGTGTTGAACTTGTCGGCAAGCATCCGTATCGGGCGGAAGAGCATGTTGAGGTAGAGGGGGAAGGCCACCAGCGCACCCAGCGATACGTCGCTTGAGAGGCTCTCTCGTGCGCC
>JADJYH010000078.1 GCA_016719855.1 Saprospiraceae bacterium
TCAGCTCTTCGAGCTTTCCCTTGTCCAATGGTGCTGGGCGGCAAATCTTCTGACCATGGCCTTTCGATGGCTGCCACGGTGGGTGGGTTGACTGCATCCGGCGTTAATGAGTACGTTTACCACCAGCATCATTATTGAGCAGGGGCAGCCGGATTTTGCGCCTTCCTCGGTGTCGGCGTATTCTTCTGATTCATTCCTCGTTAATTGTATGGAGGCTATTTGGGGCTATGTTTGGACCCACAACCTTGGGCTTTCAATTTATTGTAGATTCGGTTTTGCCTTTACTAATAACCTACGCGGTGGCCCAAGTTTGGGATAAATATTGGGTTGCAGTTCAAATATTTTTAAAAACCAAAACAGATTTGATTGGGCCTTGTTAAAGGAATTGAAAAATCAACAAAACATGCGAATGACGGGCTTGTATTTTTAAAAGTACTCAATCAAAACGCTAATTTGTTGAAAATACTCAAAGCTTTGCCTACTGGCGTTTCCTGGCATGTCCCATGCTGGCCTCTATTTTTTAAAACTGACGTATGAACGGAATCTACGGGCACTGACAAGCTTATCCTCTCCATGCTATCGAACGACGTGAGCAACCTTTACACCGATATTGCGAAGAAAATCGGCTATGTTTCGCGTACCACATGCGCATGAAAAACTACGGGACATGGGCATTGTGCAGTTGCCAATCTCGCAAAACCATGGTCGTTTTTGCTGGGATATTCGTGTTTTCTCGGCATTTACCTTGACAAAAAGCTCCCTCTACGACGATGTGTCGGAGGAGCTAAAAAAATACCCGAAGTGGTGGAGGCCTATTACACGACTGGGCTTTACAGCATTTTCGCAAAAATCTATTGCCGTGACGACCGATCAATTCTCTGGACGGACTTCACGATAAGATTCAAAATGCGAGGCATCCAACGTACCGAGACGTTTATTTCCTTGCAGGAAAGCATCAACCGGCCCGTGGAAATTTTAGCCGACGGTGAGAGCAAGTGAAAGTCCAGCAGTTCGGCAGGTGGCTTACTGTCGTGGCACTGTCATTTTCATCTTTCATCCCACCGCCATTCACACAATTGAAAACAAGGGTTGGCAGTATTTTGGTGTAGCATTGAGCCGTGTGGATGGTTTATATGAAAAATACATCGTTCCCCACTCATAATGCCTCAACAGCGTGCATTAAAAACTATGGTGTTCAATCTGAAACCTGCAAAATACTTTTGGGTGCTTTCCATCGGTCTTGCCATCGCGGGTCTCTCATTTGTTGAACAACAGCATTCAGCCATGTCTCCTCAAATCCTAAAATCCTCGATTCCTCAAATCCTTCCGAAGAAGATACTGTGAAATACCGGGGTTACAGAGATTCTTGAGATGACAGATGTTACCGTGCTGAAACCAACAGACGACTGGGTCAAGATTCGGTTCAGCATCGTCAACTCTGGCCGGATGGACGTAGATTTTTCAAAAAAGGTACGGAGCATTGGGTACAGGTCAATTTGACCACACGCTTTTCAGCAACAAGCTGGGTGGCCTTCGAGGGATGATACGCCAGACACTCTACGATGAAAATTTCAGCTGCCAGCCGGGCAAACATTGCGGAGCAAAGAGCTGAAAGTGCCCATCGTGATTGTCAAAAGCAACGCAGCCGGAGCCTGTGGCTGAGGGCTTTGGGAGACTCAAAGTCGGTACACCAGCTGAGGTGTCAGAAGTAGAAGACCCGCCATGTTCACGGGCAAAGGCGGCGAAGAAGAACCCGCTGCTATTCGTTCAGCCCGGCGTAGCAGATGATTGCCCCGATATCTATTCCGTAGGCTCCAAATCATCGAGCAGGACGACAAATGGGCGACCATCGAGTACATCATTGCCAACGCGATTGGCACTTTCGTTGTTTGACAAAGGCGGCAAGAACGTGGAGAAATTGGTGAAAGCCTTTATTTCTGGTGTGCCCACGCCGCGGAGGTGCACTGTCGGCTGGTGGCCAAATCGAAGCCCCAGCCCGGCCAATCGGGCGACCTACTGCCCGGCGACACCTACACAGGCCGGATGAAGGTTGACGTGAGAAAGACCCGTTACATGAAAAGCCTTGTCCTCTCACTGGACTCCGACCAGTTCAGGTTCGAATGCGACAAGACGAACAATACCGGATGCGGCAATTTTGGATTGACGACTTTTGAATTTGCGGATTTACGACTGAGATTTGCGATTGCGGCCGTATGAATATTTGAAAGGGGTACGTAGCAACATGCTCCGTACCCCTTTTAATTGTTGTTATCGGAGGACTCACAATCGTAAATCTCGTCCAAAATCGTCCTAAAGCCCCGAGGTAGTGCTCTTCCAGCAGTTTGCTCCTGTTGGCGGAGCGGAGCTTGGTGATAGCCTTGTCCTTGATTTGGCGTACCCGCTCACGGGTAGGCCGAACTTATCGCCAATGTCTTCCAATGACATGGGATGCTCCACGCCGATGCCGAAATAGAGCTTGATGACGTCCATCTGGCGGTGGTGAGGGTACTGAGCGAGCGCTCGATTTCGAGGCGCAGCGACCTCGGAGTACTCAAGTCTTGGTTGGTCTTCGGAGAGTGGATGTTCTCAACACATCGAGCAGGAGTTGTCCTCGCCGTCCACGAAGGGGGCGTCCATGCTCACGTGGCGGGCAGCCACACCGAGGGTGGTTTCTACCTCTTCGGTGGGTATTTCGAGCAGGGTGGCCAGCTCCTCGGCGAAGGGGGGCTCACGTTCGAAGCCTGACTCCAGCTCGAGAATGCTTTGTTGATTTTGTTCAGTGATCCCACCTTGTTCAGTGGTAGGCGCACGATGCGGCTCTGCTCGGCCAAGGCTTGGAGGATGCTCCGGCGAATCCACCAAACGGCGTAGGAGATGAACTTAAAGCCCTGGTCTCGTCGAAGCGTTGTGCGGCTTTGATGATCCGAGGTTACCTTCGTTGATGAGGTCGCTGAGGGAAAGGCCCTGATTTTGGTATTGTTTGGCCACGAAACCACGAAGCGCAGGTTGGCTTTCGTGAGCTTTTCAAGGGCAGGTTTGGTCGCCTTGCTTGATGCGTTTGGCCAAATCCACTTCTTCCCGGTGTGAGCAGGTCCACTTTTCCCGATTTCCTGCAAGTATTTCTCAAGAGATTTGCACCTTTTTTTGTTGGTGATTGATTTTGTAATTTTAAGCTGTCTCCATTAATCTCCAAAAAATTTGAAAAGGTTTAGTGTTTACTTGCTCAAGTTTGTTTCAGAATATAGCTATGGAAAAAGAAGTTCTTGGAATCAAGTGTTTGCCCATTTCGATAAATCGTAAAACCAGATGTTGAACATCTTGATTTTCAGATTGTTCTATCGGGGAATCTGCCGCTTGGTTAAGGATTGGGTAAAAACGCTAAAAAATAGCAGAATTGGAGAGGTTATCAACCAAAATGTATGGGCGTTAATTTATATCCCCGCTTTTCAATGTGGAAGCCTCTGATTTTTAAAGGACTCTAGTGCAAAACCTAGGTTTATTTTATCGAAAAACTTCTGAACGGCTAATTTTCCCCTCATTTGGGGGGGATAGGTTAAGTTGATTCGATTTTTTTTGAAAAATCACATATTTTCCTTTTTACTTGCGGCGTTTCTCGCAAAGGGCTGCCAGCCAAGCACTTGGACAATCCTGTTGCTGTGTGCAAAAGAAGCCTTGTTGCGTCACAATATTTCATCGTCGTTTACGGCAGTTTCGGCCAGTGCCTCGACTGCCATTTACCAATTAAATTAAGAGCGAAATGCCAAAAATGGTGCAAGGCGTTGAAAATCAACGACTTAGTGCCTAGTTTGCGGCCAATTTACGCACAAAAAAATCAGATGTATGAAACGTAAAAAGATTACACTGGAATTTATACTCTAGGCCTCACCTTCCTTGTTTGTATGGGGAATTTTTCACCTCACCGTCAGAACTCGTCCGTTGGTTCTGCGACGATATTGAAGTGCAGGGCGAGACCCTCTTACACATTTAGTTGGGGCGGCTATCCCGAGCTTGCCCGCCTCTCTCAGGACATCGAGGAGGAAATGGTACACTTTGAGTGGCTAGACGAAGACCGCTTGGAGAGTACCTCGAGTTCAAAATCTACCAATCGCCCGTCACCAGCGAGACCATCCTCGAAATTACCGACTTCTGCGACGCCGACGAGGTAGACCAACAAAAAGCCCTCTGGGATGCCCAAATCAAAATCCTGAAAACAGAGACGGGGAGCGGGAACTGAGGTGTTAAAATTTTGAGATTTTGACCAATGTCACCAAGCAAAAGGCACAATAGCGGCCTTATTGCTGCACTATTTAGTGCAGCGTAACCTGGGCCCCGCCAAAGCCCCCTCATCCCACCGGCTGCAAAAACTGCATCTCGTACAGCTCCCGGTAGCGACCGTTTTCATTTTGCAGCAATTCTTCGTGGCGCCAAACTCCCGAACCCGCCCTTTTCCAAGACCAAAATCTTGTTGGCGTGGCGGATGGTGCTCAGGCGGTGGGCAATGATGATGCTCGTGCGCTTCGCAATCAGCCGCTCGATGGCATACTGGATGACCGACTCCGACTCTGGGTCAATGGACGAGGTGGCCTCGTCGAGGATGAGGATTTCGGGGTTGAAGACCAGTGCCCGCACGAAGCTGATGAGCTGCCGCTGGCCCATGCTTAGGGTAGCGCCCCGCTCCTGCACCTGGTAGTCGTAGCCACTAGGCAGCTTCTCGATGAACTCGTGCGCTCCAATCATTTTGGCCGCATCCAGCACCTGCTCCCGGCTGATGCCGTCGTTGCGGAACGTGATGTTTTCCAGCACGGTGCCGCTGAACAGGAACACGTCCTGCAAGACCACGGCCATGTGGTTGCGGAGGGCGTGAAGCTCGTAGTCCCGGATGTTCACCCCGTCAATTTCGATGCTCCTTTTGCGTTTCGTACAGCCGGTTGAGGATGCTGATGATACTGTTTGCCGGAACCCGTGCTGCCCACGATGGCCAGCGTCTCCGCCGGGTTGGATGTTGAAACTGACGTCCTTTAGCACCCAATCCTGCTCGGTGTAGGTGAACCAGATGTTTTTGAACGCCACTTCGCCCCGCAGTTTTTGGGCAAAATTTGGCCCTCGTTCTTGATATGGTCGCTGCGGTCGAGCAAGGCGAAGACCCGCTCAAGCCACGAGCCCCATTTGCAGGGTGTTGAACTTGTCGGCCAACATGCGGATGGGGCGGAACAGCATGTTGAGGTAAATCGGGAAGGCCACCAGCGCACCCAGCGACACGTCGCTCACGAGGCTCTCCCGTGCGCCGTACCAAACCATGAGGCCCAGCGACGCCGCCGAGATGATTTCCACGACGGGATAGTAAATGGAATAGGCGAGGATGGAGTCAATATTGGCCTTGGTGTAATCCCGGTTGATGGCCTTGAACTTCTCCATCTCCTGCGCCTCGGCGTTGAAGATTTGGACGATTTTCATGCCCGTGAGCCGCTCCTGGAGGAAGGCCGTCATCTTGGCCACCTGCGCCCTCACCTGCTGGAACGAGGTCTTGATGGCCTCCTTGAAAATATAGGTGGCAGCGATGAGAAACGGCATGGTGATGAGGCAGACGAGCGTCAGTTTCCAGCTCACCCAAAACATGACGCTCAGCACCACGAAGACCGTAATGAAGTCGGCGATGATGGTGATGATGCCCTGCGAAAACACGGCGTTGATGTTCTCGATGTCGCTGATGGTGCGGGTGGTGCTTATGCCGATGGGCGTGCGGTCGAAGTAGGTCAGTCGCAGCGAAGTGATGTGGTTGAACACCCGCACCCGCAGGTCTCGCACCACGGCTTGACCCACCCAGTTGGAGGCGTAAAGGAAAAAATAGCGCAGCACCGACTCGAAGACCAGCACCCCGACGAATAGCAGCGCCATTTTGGTCAGCCCCGGAATATTGCCCTTGAAAATGTACTTGTCCACCATCTCCTGCACCAGCCAAGGCCGTAGTATGGCGATGGGCGCCAGCACCACGGCCAGCGTGGCCGCCAGTGACAAGGTGCCGCTGTAGGGCTTCGCCTGGGCAATGACCCTGCCGAGGAGTTTGTAGTCAACGCTTTGCTTGGCGGTGGTGGATTCCATTCGGGTTTTGAAAAATGAGGGGGCAAAGGTAAGGGATGTGGGGGAGATGAAAAGAGCGGTTACAATTTAAAAATCGCTGGTTGTTGTTGTTGAATTAAACAAACCGATCGGAATCACTTGAAGGATGCTTGCCACCTAAAAAGAGGTGGCAGGTTATACTGCCACCCCTTGGCTCTATTACTTGGGATTATTAACTGCTCGCCTCTATTAGCGTTTACAGCCTATCTATTTCTCCGGGTATGCAGCTTCGCCAGTTTGTTTAGGATAGCAAGCGTACAACCGTACTGTTTTGCGAGCCATCTGATTGTCAGACACCCGAACCACTATAACCGATACGGTTTTGGCACAGAAGCACGACAGCACCGAACCAGTTTCATGTGCGGCCACACCATCCACTATCCATTTGTACTTGTACCTTTCTGGCTTTTCAATCGACTTATCTTGGCCCTCTATCACCACTTTCAGTGTAACCAGCGGCCTTGTGCTTTTACACTTGCTCATTACAATTTTGAAGTCAAAAGGAGTCGGCATAGGAAACGATTCGGTTACTGCAAAGATCATGCACATCGCCTACTTGCATTGCTTCGAATCCAGTGAACTCGGCTGCATTGCTCTGAAGAATAAGGATTTCCTTTTCGCAAGCAAAGAAGGTCAGCACTCCTGCTGTAAGCAAGAAAGCTATCAGACCTAAAATGGACTTTTTTGATAGATTTTTCATCGCAGGTGCATTTGGGGAAGTGAACTTGGGAACAACCACGCCGGGCTTGCTGGCCATTCCGCATTCCTTCCTAGTTATGGAATATTATTTTGGAATTTATTTGCCCGGTTAAAATTTTTCATGCGGGTAACATTTTAATTGATTGGATGATTTCTTCGAAAGCACCTGCAATATGTGCTGTTTAATATCCGATGATTTGAAGATGCGTCTCAATCTTTTGCTTCAGCGTCTCATTTCCTGATTTCACTGGCATTTATGCCAAATCGCTGGTGAAAGAACGGCTGAAATGCGATAGATTCTTGTATCCCACATCCAGCGCAACCTGGGAAATACTCAAGTCGGTGGTGGCAAGAAGGATTTTTGCTTTCTGTAGGCGGAAGTCTTTGAGCAGGTCAGCAACTGGCATGCCGGTAATTGCCCTGATTTTGCGGTAGCATTGTGCCCGGCTCATGTGGAGGGCGTGATAAAGCTCTGAAATGTCGAAGTCTTCGTCAGCGTAATGGTCTTCGAGTACTTTCAGCAACTTTTTAATGAATTCGTCTTCAGCAGGAGCTCGTCGGTCGCCGATCAAAAACTGCTCGATTCCGTTGGCAAAGTGTTCGTGCAATGTTTTTCGCATTTCCACCATTTTTCGCAGCCTGACAAGCAGTTCCTCCTTGTCGAATGGCTTCGTCAGGTATTCGTCTGCACCATGTTCCAATCCCTCAATCCGGGAGGCTGCATCTGCCTTCGCCGTGAGCAAGATGATGGGAATATGGTTGGTACGTTCGTCTTTTTTCAGCGTGTCACACAGTTGGAACCCGTCAACCTTGGGCATCATCACGTCCGAGATAATGATGTCCGGTAATACTTGGATGGCTTTTTCGATACCTTGCTGGCCGTCGGTTGCCACCTCAATTCGGTAATTTTCAGGAAGGAAAGATTGCAGGTAGCGCACCACATCGGGGTTGTCCTCCACGACTAGAAGAATTTGTTCAGAAGTGGAAAGTAGAGGGGCCACGGCTCCATTTTGGATGATGGATTTGGAACTTGATGCCACCTCCGCTGCTTTGTCTGTGGGCGAGCATTTTAAATCGTCCGTCGTCGATCGGAAATCAGCAGCATTTGTCACTGGCAGCCGCACCTCAAAAGCAGTCCCCTTTCCCACCTCACTTTTTACCGAAATTTCGCCGCCCAGCAACTTGACCAACTCCTTTGTCAATGCTAGCCCAATGCCTGTGCCCTCCGATTTCCTGGCCCCATCGTCGTCAGTTTGATAAAATCGGTCAAATACCAAGGGCAGTTTTTCCTTCGGGATTCCGATTCCGGTGTCGGTAACGGTGATAATGAGGTTTGACAAATTTTTCGTGCTTGTCAAATCTACCCAAAGCTTTACCTGACCGTTTTTCTCGGTAAATTTGATGGCATTGGAAAGCAGGTTGGAAACAATCTCCCTCCAGTTTTTCGGCATCGTAGTCCAGGGACAAGGTTGTCACTGTTGAATGAATTTCGAGGGCAATGCCCTTCTCTGCTGCCAGCGAGTGAAAGCTATCGAGGATGTATTTCAAAAAAACGACCACATCGCCCTGAGCGAGGTGTATCGGCATCACCCCGCCTCCAATTTTGACAGGTTGAGCATCTGGTTGACGAGCCGCAAAAGGCTTCGGCCATTCCGTTCTATCATCTGCAGGCCTTCCGAGTACCAGTCTTTTGGGTTGGCTTTGATTTGCTTCACCATGCCCAGAATAACGGTGAGCGGCGTTCGGAACTCGTGGGTGATATTGGTGTAAATTTTCGTTTTCAAGGCGTCCAATTCTTGCAGCCGCTTTGCTTCCCGATGTTCCATTTCCAGTTGCGCTTCCATTTGCCACTGCCGTTTTTTTGAAAATAAAAGGTAAAAGCCGCAACGACAGCAAGCATCAAGTAAGTAGCGTAGGCCCACCAAGTGGTCCACCAAGGCGACAGGATGCTGAAATGCCACTCCAGCAGTTGTTCGGCGGCGGCGTTTATCGCCGCCGATACCCCGCAATTGGTGCGTACTGTTCGGAGGGAGGTGGGTATAGCGCAGGTAACGCTGGGAAGTTGTTGACCAATCCCCGTCAAAGCCTTGTAGGCGGTAGCGGATTTTGTTCGAATCGCCGAAAGGAATGCTGGAGAACTCGAACGCAAGGGTGTTCTGGCGATGCCCCAATCGAAACGGCATGGCCGAACCGTAAGAGACGCACTCCGTCACTTTCTCTCCATTCACCGAGATTAAAAGCAGGCATGGCTTGGACACTTCCCCGTTTGCGCTCAAACTGTCAGAAATGAAAACAACAGCTGTGGAGCTATCAAAAGGTGTTTTTTGGCAAAAGCTCCGGACTGGCAAAAAAGTGACAACAATGGTAAATACCAGAATATTCCACCGGCGAGGGGTCTGTCTCACGTCCAACATAATCGCAAACATTGAGGGAAGAAGTTGCAGAGAACAACATGCGTTGTCAATGAGGAAAATCACAGTCAATGAAAAGGAGGGAAGGTGGTTTGATGGTTTCCATGCACACAAAACGGTCGGGCAATTCAAAGTGGCCCTCACAAAACGCCCGCACCAGCCCCAACAACTCCCCGGCTTCTCCGCATGAACCCAATGCCCAGCCCCTCCACCGTCTTGATTTCCGAATTGGGGAACAGCTTTATCAACGCCTCATCGTCCGGCAAGATGACGCTTTGAGCGACCACCCCGGATAAACAGCGTCTCCCCCAAACGGCTCACCTTCCACCGCCGCCAAGATGTCCGGGTAGTGCTTCCAAATCACAGGGAGGTTCATTTTGAACTCGAAGCCGCCACCCCCCTGCCCCCCTAATGAGAGATTCTTTCGGGTCAGGTTTTTCATCAAAAACTGGCGCACATCCACTTCTTTGATGTGCTCGGCAAGGAATGCTTCGGCCTCCTGGCGGTCGGCGATGTTGTCCAAGTCCATCGCTTGCAGCGCCTCGAAAATCTCGAAATGGTTGCCGGGGTACGCCTTCGGCGCTATGTCCACGACCCCCAGTTTTTTCACCAAATCGGGGTGTTCGAGGGCGAATTGCATGGCCGTCTTACCACCCATCGAGTGGCCGATGACGTGTGCGCCATCGTACATCCAGTGCGCCTCCATGAACTGCCGCAGGTCTTCGGCCAGCGCAGGGTAGCCGCGGATATCAGCGTGTGGCGAGCGCCCGTGGTTGCGGTGGTCGAGGATAAAAACGGAGTGCGATTCGGCCAGTTGCCGGGCAATGGTCTGCCAGTTGTCCAGCGTCCCGAACAGCCCATGCAGGATGATGACGGGGTCGCCTTGCCCGAAAGTTTTGTAGTTCAGTTCCAAGATGCAATCGTTTGAAGTGGTTTGAGCAGCAGTTTTTTACCTTTGCAAACTTTTGTTGTGGCCGCCAAATTTATTTGGCAGGCCGAAAAGCTGCCGCCAATAACAGCAGTCAAGTTGCAAAACAACTGATTTTCAGTTTAGATTTTCAGCCATTATAAAACCAGTTAAACGGCCAGCCAAATAAATTTGGCGGCCACAGAAATCATGCACCATATCAGCCCTGACCCGCTGACCCTCGAACAGGTCGGCCAAATCCTCAAATCTGGCAGCAAGATAGCCCTTTCCACCGCTGCCGTTCAGCGTATCGAGCACCGCCGCCGCCACCTCGACGACAAGTTGGCGGCTCCCCCAAAGGGGCACCGGCGAAACGTTTTATGGCATCAACACCGGCTTCGGTCTGTTCTGCAATGTACGCATCGAGCACGACGAACTGGAGCAACTCCAACTGAACCTCGCTTCACGTCCCACGCTTGTGGCATGGGCGATGAAGTGCCCGCCGATGTGGTGCGGCTGATGCTTTTGCTGAAAATCCAGGGACCTCGCAGGCTACTTCGGGGCATAGCTCGTCACGGTGCAGCGCCTCGTTGATTTTTATAACCACGACATTTTACCGATTATTTACCAGCAAGGGTCACTTGGCGCTTCCGGCGATTGAAGACCGCTGGCCCACCTCAGCCTGCCGTTTATCGGCATGGGCGAGGTGCGGGTGAACGGCGAAAAATGTCGGCAGCCAACGTCCTCAAGGGGATCACGGCTGGCAGCCCATTCGCCTCGAATCGAAGGAGGGCTTGGTGTTGCTCAACTACACCTTAACCTTGCCAAGCCTACGGTGTTGAGGCTTGCTGAAGCCCGGCGTTTGTATGAATTGGCCAACCTCGCCGCTGCCGTTTCGATAGATGGCTTCGATTGCAGGCTGTCGCCGTTCAA
>JADJYH010000079.1 GCA_016719855.1 Saprospiraceae bacterium
ATTTTGAAGATACTAATCAAGATGAAGGGTGAAAGTGCCCGTGTTTCTTGTTTTTTATGTAAGTTTGTCAAAAAAATCAGTTCATGCAAGCAATTCAAGCACAAGGCTTAGTCAATGAAAAGCATCAACTTTTGGTGCAACTTCCAGATGAAACAAAAGCTGGAAAATATGAAGTGATAGTGCTTTTGCTCAAATCAGATAAGTTAGCCAAGAAGCACCATAATATCACTTTCTCCAATCACCAACTTCCCGTGGAAGGCATGACTTTTAGCCGTTCTGAAATCTATGGAGAAGATGGCAGATAAGAAACTTCTCATTGATACCAACATCTTGGTTTATGCCAATACTCCAAGCTCCCCTTTGTGCCAAACCGCAAGGAACAAGCTACTAGCTCTTGCACCAGCTTACCACTCATTTTGGATTAGCCGCCAATCAATCCGTGAATACATGGTGGTAATGACCAATTTGATGAAAATCGCTGGTAAAATTGACCATAAAGCCTTGCTTGCCGATGTCAATAATTTCCTCTCAACTTATGAGATTACGGACGAAATCCCGCCTGTCACATCCAATTTGGTTGAACTTGTTATGAACCATGAACTTGTTGGTAAAAAAATACATGATGCCAACTTGGTTGCTAATATGCTTGCATTTGATATTGATAGTATTTTGACAAACAACGTGGATGACTTCCAACCTTTTTCTCACCTGATTTCAATTAGGCCATTGATTTAACCAGCGGGTTTTCATTCACCGAAAAACATGGAAGAACCCGGTTCTGTGTCCCTCCATACTCACCGTTTCTCCTAAATTAACCCTTCCACTCCAAATCAATACCCCGGATTCTGTACCAGCTTCGTGTTCTTGTCCAATTCCGCCTGCGGTATCGGCCAAACCAGCCGCTCAGGCGTGATGACGTAGCCGATAGGCTGTCCAGTGTGGTCAATCGCATTGCTCATCACCTCAATGGCCCGACCTGTGCGCTTGAGGTCGTACCAGCGGTGTCCCTCAAAGGTCAGTTCAAGTCGGCGCTCCTTCTCAATGGCGAGGCGGAGGTCGGCCTGTGAGGTGGCGGTTGTTGGGGCAAGGCTCACCCGGTCACGGATTTGGTTGACAATGTCAGCAGCACCTGTTTGGTCGCCTAGTTCGTTGAGCGCCTCTGCCTTCAGCAGCTTGATGTCCGCTAGGCGGATGAAGATGTAGTTTTGGTCGCTTCCCGATTGGAAGTTGTGCCATTTGTTGATGAACGGGTATTGAGTTTGCGGCCAATGTTCGTCCGACCATTTGCCAGTAACATCCTCAAAGGTGATGGATGCGTTTTTGCGAATCATGTCGCCCTCAGCATCGAAGGCGGCTACGAGGTCGTTGCTGGGTAGGTTGAACTTTTTCCAGTCCAACCCACGGAAGATGGTGGTGCCCCAGTTGCCATCAGACGAGCCGCCCGTGTAGTTGATTTCGAAAATGGACTCGGCGGAGTTTTCGTTGGAATTTAGCCAAAGGTCGTCGTAGTTGGGCAAAAGCGAGTAGCCCCCGGCGATGACGGCGTCGCAGTACTGGTTGACCTTCGTCCAATCTTGCGGCGCTAGCGTGGCGTAAACCTTGGCCAGCATGGCGTTCACGGCCCCCGTGGTGGCAAAGCCCTTGTCGGGGGCGGTGGTGCGCACCCGTGTCAGGGCCGTTTCGAGGTCGGCGATGATTTGGGCATAGACCTCGGCCTGCGGCGAACGGGCTGGAAAAATGAGGGCGTAAATCTCGTCCAGCTTGTCGGCGCTGATGGTCTTCACCTCCGTCAATTGCAGCGGCACATCGCCCCAAAGCTGCACCAACTGGAAGTACATATACGCCCGGATGAACGATGCTTCCCCGATGATTTCCTCTTTGCGGACGGCGGTGAGTGCAGGGTCGGTCACGTCCCCAACGTTGTTGATGACGGTATTGCACTTGCCGATGGTCGAGTACAGGTAGGCCCAGTCCCGGCTGACGTTGCGGTTGGTGGATACCAGTTTGTACTCGTCTATCTGGAAGTTGTCGGGGTTGTCGCCGCCAGCGTATGCATCGTCGGATTGGGCGTCGCCGTTCACGAAATGGTCGAGCTGCCAATACTCGTTCTTGAAGTCTGAGTAGCACCGGCGAGGGCTGCCTCCACTTCGCTGGCCGACGACGGCTGGGTGCTTTTAAATTTTATTTTCTGAAAGTAGATGGAATCGGCATCGGTGTTGTCCACCGTGCAATGCTTTTGCGGCGGGCTACTTCGAGGAGGATTTAGTCCTATTGTCAGGAAGACCAAAAACGAAGCCTTTAACCCTTTCTAAATCTTCGAAATAACGACGCAGGTGATTGCTAGGTATTTTTCATTTTTGATTATTTTAAAAAATGAATATTGAAGTTTTTTGTGAAAGGGTAGTTGCAAGACGGGAGGGAACTTTTTTGCCTTGCAAGGAATCTCACATTTTATCAAAAGTTGTTTTTCAAAACCCTTCATTTCAACAAGATACGCCGCATTGGGGCAACTTTCCAAGCGCAGTTCAATGCGCTTTTCACCTTGCGGAATGGTCGTCTCAAGACAAGTTCTACCTGATAAATCCATTACCCGAAGCCTGATTTCCTCGGTCATTGGAACGGAGAAAGTGACATTGACCCGGCCACCGCTAGCTGGGTTTGGCGAAATGGAAAACGCTGGCAAAACCTTCGCATCCTCGACCGCAGAAACTGCTGGCTTGAACTCAAATGCCCCCACGTCCGACGAAAGCCCAAACTGCATTCGGTCAACATAAGCCATCGGATGCTCGTACTGAAAAACGGGCGTCAGGCTAATGCCATTAAAATCGCCTAAGCTGCTGCCCGCATCAACGCAGGGCGAACTTGCCGTTGGCCGAAAATCGAAGTTGGTTGGGTCTTCGAGCATTGCAGAGGCGATGCCCGTAAGCCGCAAGTTGGTTACGGTGTCGAGGCTGGCCGTAGTGCCTTGGAGCAGTTGGCCGGGGCCGAGGACCAAGTTGTTGCCCAATTTCACGAGCGTAGTTTGGTTGGAAAATTGCACGAAACGACCGTCGAAGCGGTTGTTCACCAACGTGTTGTGGGCCAAAACGATTTGCTGCTCAGGATTGGTCGCTCCCTCAAGCCCGAACGAAACGATGCCGCCATTTTGCGAGTTGGCAGATTGCTCGATGATGTTGCCGATGAGTACTGCCTCGCCGCCATTAGGCAGGTCAACCTCGTAGCTGCCATCGCCGTCTTCGCCAGTCAATCTATTGAAATACAGGTAGTTGTGCTTTGCCCGACTTTTCACCAAATGGCCGATGTGTGCATCGTGCGAGTAGCAAAATTGGAGTGTCAGGCTGTTCACATGCCCGACGTAGATGTTGTGCGAGTAGCCGTCACCGAAGCCGTTTTCCGCAAATTCGCAAAACTCGAACAGGTAGTCGCTCACCCCGTCGTTGGAGGTCAGGATGCCCATTTCGTTGTTGTGAAAATAGCAGCGACGAAGCGTGAGGTTTTTCCCCTCTTGCCGAATCCCGGCGCCGTTGAAGTCAGGCACTTGGCAACCTGAGAACTCAATGCCCTCCACCGTGCAGTCATTTCCTTTAATGACCCAAATGGCCTTGCCTTCAGCGTTGTTGCCACCAGCATCAAGGTGAGCGTAGCCTGTGCCCACGCTTCGGAGCAGCAGGTTGTTGGCAAACCACTTGGCCACATCGCCCGTGTAAAGCCCGGCATCAATTTCAACGGTGTCGCCATCGGCAACGAGGCCAGCCACTGCCGACGGAGCGGCATACTGGCGAGTAGGGCCGACCTGCCAAACAGAAGCTTGGAGGTCGGCGGACTCGTTCACCAATAAAAACATTAATATGGCTATTTGCAACTTCATAAAGACAAGCCGGTATTGCTGTTTTAAAACTCCACGTTCACGCCCGCCGTTACGGTTCTTGCCTGCGGATAAGTACCGTAATCAATGCCAAGCTCCGTGGCGCTGCGGCCAAAGGCGTTCACCTCTGGGTCGAAGCCGCTGTAATTGGTGAAAGTAAGCAGGTTTTGGCCGGTGACATAGACCGATAATTTCTGCACTTTCAGGCGCTCCAACCGCTTCGGGTTGATGTTGTAGGCCAAGGTGATGGCCTTCAACCGCAAGTAAGAACCATCTTCCACAAACCGGGTCGAGTTCAGCACATTGTTCACATTGCCGCCACCGATGGCCCGTGGGATGTCGGTGTCCCGGTTGTCGGGCGTCCAGCGGCGCAGCACGACGGTGCTTTGGTTCTTGCTATCGAACATGCCCTCCAAATCAATGCGGGTAGCGTTGAAAATATCGTTGCCCTGGCTGCCCTGAAAGAAGATATTCAGGTCAAAGCTTTTCCAAGAAAGGTTGTTCGTCAGGCCGTAGGTGAAGTCTGGGTTTGCATCGCCGATAACCTTACGGTCGCCCGGGTCGAAGATGCCGTTCTCGTTCACGTCCCGATAAATCAGGTCGCCTGTTTCGGGGTCAACACCGTCGGCCACATAGCCGAAGAAGACGCCGAGCGGCAGGTCTTCCCGCACCATGGCCACATTTGAATTGTTGCTGTAAGTGCTGCCGAAATAGTAAACATCTGTGTAGTTCAGTTCCAACACCTTGTTTTTGTTGAAGGAAATATTGAAATCGGTGCTCCAGTTCAGCGCCCTGCCCTCGGTGTTGACCGTGGAAAGGTTGAACTCAAGCCCCCGGTTTTCAATTTTGCCAGCGTTGGTCTGGATGGAAGTGATGGGCAAGGAATTGGAAAGCTGGACGTTCAGCAGCACGTCATCCGTTTTCTTGTAGTAGGCATCGGCGGTGAAATTGACCCGGCCCCGGTAGAGCGAGAGGTCAACGCCGATGTTCGATTGAGTGGTGGTTTCCCATTGGAGGTCGGGGTTGCCGTAGGTCACTTGTACAGAGGATGGGCCTGAAAGCGGGTTGGTGGCAGCCCGGCGGTAGTACGAAACGAGGCCGTAGCGGGCATAGTTCGGGATGCCCTCCTGGTTGCCGTTTTTGCCCCAGCCTACACGCAGTTTCATATCGTAGATGGCGTCCAGCCCAGCCATGAACGGCTCTGCCGAAATACGCCAGCCCAACGAGAACGAGGGGAGCGTGCCCCATTTGTTCGCCAACTTGGAGGAACCATCCCGGCGCACGGAGGCCGTGAGGAGGTATTTGCCCAAGTAGTCATACGTGAAGCGGCCAAAGAATGAAGCCAGCGCCCACTCCTGCACGTCGGTGGAGCCAGTAATGGTGTTGGCGGCGTTGAGGGTGGTAACCATGGTATCGGAGGGAAGTCAAAACCGCTCAGGTACGAATTGCCCCAGCGGGATTTTTGTACACTGCTTCCTACCAACAAGCTGAACTTGCTGTCACCAATGGTATTTGTATAGTTGGCCGTGTTTTCCCAAAGCCAGGCATTCGTGTTCGATTTGTCGGCTTGCCCGAGACCTCGCTGGATGCGCCCGTAATTCGTGCGGAACGGATCGAGGTAGTAGTCCCACTGGTGCGAGTTCAAGTCCACACCGTAGTTGGTTTTTAAGGTAAAACCCTTGAAAATGGTGGCCTCGGCGTTCACGTTGCCGAAAATGCGGGTATCGGTTGACTGCTGGTCTGCGCCGAACATGTAGGCTATGGGGTTCTCCCACGACGCTTGGAAGGGGTTCGGGTCGTACTGTCCACTGCCATCATTTTTGTAGATGCTGAGGAACGGCGGGGTGTTCAACGCACTCATGATGACGCCGCCCCTGCCACTGCTGGCATTGTCGGGGGTGTCCTCGGAGACGGAACGCAGCAGGTTGATACTTGTGCCGACATTCAACCAGCGGTTCACTTGGTTGTCCAGGTTGAGGCGCATGGAGTAGCGGTTGAACTTGGCAGGTGCCACGATGCCTTCTTGGTTGAGGTAGTTGCCAGAGAACATGTAGCGGGTCTTCTCCGTGCCACCGGCGAAAGCCAGTTGGTAGCTCTGAATCTTGCCAATGCCGAACACTTCGTCGCTCCAGTCGGTGTATCCCGTTTTGGAGGGGTCATAAGCACCAGGCAGAATCTCGTTGATGAGGTCACGGTACTGCTTGGTATTGAGTGTTTCGACCGTTTTGCGCAGGTTGGAGGCTCCACCGTAAGCGTTGAAGGTGACCGTGGATTTGCCTTCTTTGCCCCTTTTGGTGGTGATGATGACCACCCCGTTGGCCGCCCGTGCGCCATAAATGGCTGCAGAGGAGGCATCCTTGAGTATCGTCATCGAGGCAATGTCGTTGGGGTTCAGGCCCCGGATGTCGGTGGTGGGCACGCCGTCCACGACATAGAGCGGCTCGTTGCCCGCCAGTACAGAGGTGGCCCCCCGCACCCGCACGGAAATATCTCCACCCGGTTTGCCGGAAGGCTGCACGACCTGCACGCCCGCCGCTTTGCCCTGCAACGCTTCGGCGGCAGAGGCCATTGGCCGGTTTTTGATGGAGGCTTCGTCAATGACCACCACGGCGGTGGTCAGGTCTGCCTTTTTCTGCGTTCCGTAGCCGATGACGACCACATCGCTCAGGAGGTAGCTGGTGGGTTGCATCACCACGTCAATCCTTGTTTTACCTTCAATGGGTATTTCTTGAGTTGCGTACCCGGTGAAGGAAAACACGAGGATGCCCTGCTTGGCATCAAGGCTGTAAGTGCCGTCAACCTCTGTGATGGTGCCATCCAATGTGCCTTTGAGGGCAATGGTAGCGCCAATCAACGGCTCACCTGCGGCATCGGTCACCGTGCCAGTGACCTGGGCATTGGCTGTCATGGCGGCGCAAAAAAAGCAAATTGCGAGGGTAAAAAGTCGGGCCATATATGCTATGATTTGGATAGGAAAATAGTTGAGTTTGCTCAAAAAATCGCAAAAGAAAAGCATGGAAGGTGGCGAACGCCACCTTCCTGCTTACTCATTTTCTGTCTTGCTTAAATTGTAACTTTTTGCTGGCAGCACAAGTGGGAACGAAGTCTGGCTGCCCCAATGTGATTCATTATCGAACCAAAACCACCGACCATGCAGCCGAGCCGTCGTGGGCACCGGAAATGTCCACTGAAATTGTCAGTGTTTCCGTTGTTCCATCATTCAGATAGCCCATAACTTCGTACTGATTCGTTGCATTTCCTCCGTTTGGTGGATTGGCGTTGCTGCCATTCTCGCCACCATAGTAGCCTTTGTAAAAACCAATGAAAGCAGCGCCTGATGCACCGTTAGTCAAGGTTATGATTGGGCGACCAGATGGCGAAGCAGATGCCGGTGTGAACGCAAATGAGTGTACACCTGACCCAAATGCAGCGCCTGGGCTGGCAGCTACCTCAGCATCCGTCCAGCAACCATTCGGGGTACCGAAGTAGCCATCGTTGCGGGCATCGCCGTTGGTTTTGTACTGATAGCCACCACCTGCGGTGAAAATGAATTCATCATTGACGATGCAAGACCAGTTGTTAGTTGGGTCTGGGTCAGTACCATCAAGGTGTGCAAGGGGAATAATATACCAATCAAAAAGTCCAAGTCCAGGCCCTACAAAAATTGAATTGGCTGCATGGCGAACCTTCCAAGCGCCGCCAATAAGTTCAGCTTCTGTCAAGGGTGCCGCAACCGTCAAGTCTTGCTGGGAAGTGGCAATGCCATTAGCGTTGGTGGCTGTCAAAACCACCGTGTATAGACCAGAGCTGGCGTAAGTGTGGACAGGATTTGCTTCTGTTGCAGTTGAACCGTCACCAAAATCCCAGCTGTAGCTGTCAGCGCCAGTTGATGTGTTGGTAAAAGTAACCGTCAATACGTCAGAAGTAAATGTAAAACCAGCAACTGGCTTTGGCCCAGGAATTGGCGGTTCTTCTGCTGGGTTATCGTAGTGAACGAGTACCATTTTCCAATAAGCATTGTCCGCAGTTTGACCTGTTTGCTTGTATTTTGATTCAAGTATCAAAGTATCCACTGGGCCGCTGTCGTCAAGTTTTATGATATCATAAGTGATTGAAGTCTGTGGCGCGAAAACCTCAGCGTCTGTGCCGATTTTTTGCAAGCCAATAAATGCACCCAAGCCCTCTACAGTTAGGCTAGTGGCAGCCAAAGTATAGCTATGGGTGCCATCGCCAAATGCAGCGTAATCGCTTCCGTCGAAGCCAATTAAGTTAGCGGCATCGCTAGGTTTGCAACTGTTTGGATCTAAGAATACACCACCTTCGGCCCAAAAATCACCGTTGGAATCGTAGGTGTAGCTGCCATCACGGCCAAAGATGAACTCATCGTTCATGGTGCATGGGCGATTTGCGATGTCATCATTGCCCCTTCCCATTGCCCACCAAACTGAAGACCTATCGATAGGACCTACTTCCAATGGCCAAGTGTTGTCGTTAACGATCCGGAGCAGTTTCCAGCCCTTGGTATCGTTTCCAGCCAACGCAGTTAACTGCGCATCTGGGTCAACAAGTGTGATTTTCTGCGTTTGGATGTCTGGGTTCTTCCCATCTTTCCCGCTGGCCGTGAGCGATACGTTGTATTCCCCTGCGCCTGCATAAGTATGCGAAGGGTTTGCCTCTGTCGAAAGTGTAGTGACGTCACCAAAGTTCCAGTATAGCTCCTCAGCATCTGTGGCAGTGCTGGTGAAGTGTACCGTCCTGAAGTCGGTAGCGTCAATGGTGTAAGTGAAACCTGAAACAGGTGTCGGGTCTTTGTCCTTTTTACAGGAAACAATTAAACCCAGCATTGCTGCAAGCAACAAAATGGCTGAGTTTCTGAAAAGATTTTTCATAAAATCAAGTTTTTACAGTTGTGAAAGAATTAAATGATTAGACATGCCTCCCAATCCCTTTTTTTTGAAATTGGCTTGATAGAGGTCATTTCTTGATGTTCGTTGGGGCAGCTATACCTGACAATGCGCAAAGCTAGGTGTATTGAACTAAAAGGGTTACTGTTTTGGGATATACTTGATGAAATTCATTTTTAGTCAATATTTTTAAACCCAATCCATAGTTATCCCAAATTTTATTTCAAAAATCTAGCTGAACTATTTTGTGCAAATGAAGCATACCGTGTGTGAAAATTGCAAAAATCCCCCCTGACAAAAGCTCGCCAAAACAAAAATCACCTTGGCTGGGAAGTAATTCAAAATTCAGGCAAATTGGAAATGCCGAAGCTAGACAAGACACGCTCAATCCTCAAACCAGCTTGATATAATCGTTGAGCGAGGCCTCCTTGTCCAGCCCCATTTTTCGCTTTAGGCGGTACTTGCTTTGCTCCACGCCGTTCACGGTAATGTTCAGGATGGACGCAATCTCGGCATTGGACATGCCCATGCGGATGAAGCAGCAGAGTCGGATGTCGTTGTTGGAAAGGCCCGGATGCCTTTGCTCAAGTAGGTGTACAAACGCTTGGTGGGCCTGGTTAAACGTGATTTGAAACTGCTCCCAATAGTCTTCCTGGTTCAGCTCGCCATCAATGGCCCGAACCACTTTTCGAAGTTCAGAAGTATGCGTTTCTGCCTTCTGAATTTGCGCTTTCAGGTCGGCAAGGAACAGGTTCTTGTGTGCGCTTTGCAACAACGAGGCACTGAGCCGTGCCTGATTTGCCTCCACTTCTTTCTCCAGGTTTTCGTTTTTCAAGCGCAGGATTTCTTGTTCCGCCTTGAACGATTTCTCTTGAAAAACCGTCTTCTGGTGCTCCAAAATATAGGTGACAATCAGGTAAGCCACACCTAAGGTAAGGGCAACGCAGAGCAGCATGAACCACCATTTTTGCCAAAATGGCGAGGCTACCACCACCGTTAGGCTGCTGGCCTCGCCCCAAATATTGTCGTTGTTTGAAGCCTTGACGCTGAGTGTATATTTGCCAGCTTTCAAACTGGAATAAACAGCCCGGTGCTGGTCTGCACCGACGTAGTTCCACTGCTCATCGAAGCCCTCCAGCCGGTAGGCAAATTTGTTCTTTGCGGGGTTTGTGTAATCGGTGCCGGTGAACTCAAAAATGATTCCCCGGTCGGCGTAGGAAAGTTGGACGGTGGTGCCGGGGCTGTTGAGGTTGCCGTTCAACACCTGTCGTCCGTTCCACTCACCGATTGGCACCTCATGGCCGGAGAGCCGGAGTCCCGTGAACACTGCCTTTGGGGGGTGTGGGTTTGGCTTGATGTTGCTCGGCGAAAGGATGGAAAAACCATTGGTGCCCCCGAAAAAAAGACGCCCATCATTCAGGCGGAGCGAGGCCCTTGGGTTGTATTGGTTGTTGCGCAGGTTGTCATCGGTTCCAAAGTCAATGGCAGTTTTTGTCTGCGGGTTCCAGCGCACGATACCTTTTTGGGTGCCAATCCAAAGGAAGCCCTGCTCGTCCTCCACTATGCTGTTTATCATGTTGGAGGGCAGTCCATTTTTGGTGTCAAAATGCAGGATTTCCTCCGTGCCTGGCAACAGGCAGTTCAAGCCCTTGAACTCCGTTCCAATCCAAATTTTGCCATGTCGGTCCTGAAAAAGACACTGGAGGTTGTTGCCGCTTAGGCGCTTGGAGGCGTCCGGCCCATCTGCTGAAAACTGCTTGATGCTACCAGTTTCAACACTGACCCGGTTCAAGCCCTTGTCCTCCGTGGCTGCCCAGAGGTACTCGCCGTTTTGGTCGAGCAGGACATCCACCACTTGCACGCTGGAGAGGCTGTTGGGATTTCCGGGCACGGGCTGAAAGTGCTTGAATACCGTCGCTCTCGGCGCAAGGTAGTCCAAGCCGCCGCCCAGCGTGCCAATCCAAAGGCCGCCTGACTTGTCCAATGCTATGTCCCAGACGTTGTTGTGGCAGAGTCAACTGGGGTCTCCAGGTCGGTGGCGGAAGTTTCGGGTGCTGCCGCTTCGGGTGTCCAGGTAGCTCAGGCCATCGGCAAAGCTACCTACCCAAACTCCGCCTTTCGCCCCTGGTTCAAGGCAAGTGACCACTTTCTTGCTGATGCTGCCAACTGCTTGTAAATCAATGGGTTTGTCCTTCGTTTCGGCATAAAAAAGACCACCGCCGTCCGTGCCTACCCAAATCCTTCCAGCTTCGTCCTCTTTCAGTGTCAGTACCGATCGCAGTCCCATTCGGCGGTATTCATTTTGATTTTCATGGATGAAAAACGGCGGGGAATACGCTTTGCGGATGTTTAAGCCGCCGTTGAAGGTGCCCACCCAGAGATTGCCAATCCGGTCGAACATCAGGTGGTAAATGGCATTGGTGTTGAGCGCTTGGGGGAAGGTGGCCGTCGAGGTGATATGCCGAAAACGGTCGGTTGCAGGGTCAAAAACGTTCAGCCCACTGCCGTCGGTGCCAATCCACAGGTTGCCGAGCGAGTCGAGCGTCAGGTCGGTGATGATGTTGTGGGAGAGGCCATTTGGGTCGGTTTTTTTGCTAAAAAAATGCGTGAACCGCTTGCCGACAATGTCGTACTTGTAAAGCCCGCTGCCAGCCGTGCCAATCCACAAGTTGCCTTGTTTGTCCAGGCACAGCGATTTTTCAAAGCTTTGGAGGTTCAGGGAGTCTTCGCTGTTGACGACGAAAGTGGTTTTGGTTTGGCTGTCGTAGGCGTTGAGGCCACGCCCGTCAGTGGCAATCCAAACGGTTCCATGTCCGTCTTCCAGAAAATCAAAGACAAAATCGTTGCTCAGTGCCTTGGTTTTTGGTTGGCAGGTTGTGCAGAAATGCTCGATTTGTTGGCGCTTTTCATTAAAAACAAAAGCACCGTTGCCCGTCGTCGCCACCCAAATCCACCCACGGCTGTCCTCGTAAATGCTGCGGATGGTGGCCTTGTTCCAGTCAATTCCATCAGTGGAAGCTTCGGCGGGGAACCGCTCAAAACTGCCCTTGCTTTGGTCCCAAACACTGATGCCGCCTTCTCGGTGGCCTACCCAAATTTTTCCGGTTTTATCCTCCGTCAGGGTGAGCACAGTCGGAGCGTTCAGTGAGCGGCTGTCGCCCTCGATGGGCAAAAAAACCTTGCAGTCGTAACCGTCGAAACGGTTAAGGCCGTACCGTGTACCAATCCAAATCAAGCCTATTTTGTCTTGTAAAATGGCGTAAACCGTATTGTGCGAAAGGCCGTCCTCTGCCGTCAAGTGGTCGAATGCAACAGGCGAATGCCCCCCTTGACCACTACTCACAGGTGGGAGGATATACCACACGGCAATCAGAAAAAGGATTCTCCTTGAAGACAGATTTTAGGGGCATCAAAACGCCTTATTTTTCAAGAAAACAGCCGTGTTTTACGGGCTTCGCAAAGTTAAACATTTGGCAACATTGTTCCGTCGGCAGCTTTTGGGTGAATGTGGCTTGATGGTTTATTTGGCCCAAGGGTTCTTTGTTCTAGGTGTGGCTTGCAGGGGAATTCAGATTCAAATTAATGGCATGCTCCGACTTTTTTGGAGCAATTTTTACCCAAAATAGTCAAAAGATATTTGCAGCGTCGCCCAAAAAAAATCCGTGAAAATTCAAATTTTCTAGCTTGCTTTGCCCTTATTTTCTGTCTTGCCTATTTACTAAGCCAATGCAAATCGCAGTCCCGTTTAGTAGCTAATCAATTTTGTAATATTTCGATCAATTCATTCATTGGGTAAGCATGACCATTTGAAAACAGGCTTGCCAATTTCAGACAAAAACACTTGTAAAATCTCAACTTATGAAAATGCTTGTTTACGCTTTACAAACACTTCACAGGCAGGCGGTCGCCCAGTTTTTACTGGCACCACTTGCCATTTTCCTGCTCTGTGCTACTGCCCAGGCGGCTCCGGTTGCCCCGGACTTGTTCGGGCCTCTAGCCCAAATCACCGTCACCGGAACGGTCACGAATGCCAAAGGAGAGACACTCATTGGCGCCTACGTGGTAGTGAAGGGGGAAGAGGCCGTCGGGACCATCACAGAATTTGACGGCAGCTACTCCATCACCGTGGACGAAAACGCCGTGCTTGTTTACAGCTACACCGGCTACGAAAAACAGGAAATAGCGGTGGGAGGCAGAAGGGTCATTGACGTTGTTATGCAGGAGTCCGCCATGATGCTGAACCAAGTGGTGGTGGTCGGTTACGGCACATTGACCAAAAAACAGGTCACGGGTGCCATCGCCCAAGTGAAAGGCGACGACCTGAAAAAACAGCCCCTCCTGACGCCCATTCAAGGTGTACAAGGCTTGGCCAGTGGCATTCAGGTCATCGGTTCGGGGCAGCCCGGCTCGCAGCCGAGGGTGCAGATTCGGGGCATCAACACCGTTTTGACCAACGAAAACCCGCTCTACGTGGTGGACGGTGTCATCACGGACAACATCACCAACGTCAACGCCGCCGACGTCTTTTCCATTGACGTGCTCAAGGACGGGGCAGCGGCCATCTACGGAACTCGTGCGGCAAACGGCGTTATCCTCATCACCACCAAGCGGGGTAGGGAGGGAAAAATGTCGGTCAGCCTCGACTCCTACGTTGGTTTCCGCCAACTCATCAACGTGGTGGACATGGCGGACTCCAAGTTTTACGGCGTGTACACGAACGAGGCCAGGGCTTACGAAAACCTGCCCCCACTTTTCGATGTGGACACGATAGGCTACGACACCGACTGGTTCAAGGAAATAAGCCAAAAAGGGCTGGTTCAAAGCTACAACATGAACATCAGCGGCGGCTCGGACAAAGTCACCTACCTGTTCAGTGCCGGGTACTTCGGCGACGAAGGTGTGCTGAAGGGTGCTGAATTTGAGCGGATTACGCTTAGGGCCAACAACGAGTACCGGCCATTCAAGTTCTTGAAACTGGGAAATATACTCAACGCCAACATCATCAACAGCACCAACAAACCCACTGGCGCTTTCACGGATGCCTACCGGATGGGCGCCTCCGCACCCGTCATCTCCCCCTACAAAAACTACGGCTTTGTGAACGGTCTGAGCGTTGCAAACCCAGTGGCTACGCTGGAATTGGCCAACGATTTCGACAAAAACACTCGTTACCAGGGCAATTTCTACGGGGAAGCAACCCTGCTGGAAGGGCTTGACTTCCGCTCATCGTGGGGCTTCGACAAAAGCGCAGGTAACAACACCGGGTACACCGGAGTTTACCAATACGGCATTTACAACAACCCGATATCCGAGCTGCGCCTCAACAATTACGAGCAGTTTTTCTGGGTTTGGGACAATACCCTCAAGCTCAACAAGCAAATCGGCGACGACATTTCGCTGGAATTGCTGGCTGGCCATTCGGCAGAGCGGGACAAGGGCACCAACTATTCCATTCGGGTAGCCGACGTGCCAGAAGACAGGAACCTGTGGTATGTAGGGCAAGGCGACCCTGCCAAAGTCACGGTGCCGAGCCACGGTGGCCGTTTGCTCCGGCGGGAAAGCTGGTTTGGCCGTGCCAATATCGGCATCATGGACAAGTACAACCTCAGCGGTACCGTCCGCCGGGACGGGTCGAGTGCCTTCCCTGACTCGCAGCAGTGGGGCACTTTCTATTCCGTCGGCGCATCCTGGATATTGTCGGATGAAAGTTTTCTGCAAGACGTCAGCATCGTGGACTACCTCAAGCTGAGGGCTGGTTATGCACTTTTGGGCAATGACAACATCTCCCGTCTCGTCAACAACGAGCTGGCGCAATTGCTTTCCGTTTCGCAAACCGACCCCTACGGTTTCCCCAACGGACTGGTGGGCGGTATCACCATCAACCAGTTGAAGGACGCCTCTGCTACTTGGGAGGAAACCAAGTCCATTGACGCTGGCGTGGAGTTTGGCTTGGCCAAAAATCTTTCGGGTGAAATATCCTACTACAACAAACTTACCAACGCCTATATCCGGGTACCAACCCCCGCCGTGGTTGACCCCGACGGCATCCTCAGCCGGGCTGCCGACGTACGCAACAAGGGGCTTGAGGTTAGCTTAAAATGGAACGAATTTAACTCGCCCGACTTTGGCTACCGCATCGGCTTCAATGCCACTTTCAACAAAAACGAAGTGGAGGCCGTGAAGGGCGGCATTGACCTGAAAGATGGCGGCCTTGGCAATGGCGAAGTCACCACTTCAACCGTGGTAGGCCAGCCCATCGGCAGTTTCTGGGTCTATCAAACGGACGGACTCTACCAAGATTCCGCTTCGATAGCGGACTCGCCTCACTTCACGGGTACGCTCCCCGGCGACTTCCGGTACGTGGACACCAACGAAGACGGCGTACTCGACGAGCGTGACCGGGTTTTTGTGGGTTCCTACCAACCCAAGGTATTCTACGGCATCAGCGGCGGGGTGAACTGGAAGCGCCTCGATTTCACGATTGACTGCTACGGCAACGCTGGCAACAAGGTTTACAACGGCAAAAAAGGTGTTCGCTTCGGCAACGACAGCGTGGAGGCTTCCAGAGAAGACCGATGGACGCCCGATAACCGTGACACCGACGAGCCACGTGCTTCCAACAGCATTCCTAAACCTTCTACCTACTTTGTGGAGTCGGGCAATTTCTTCCGAATCAACAACGTGCCCCTGGGCTACACGCTGCCCACCAGTGCCACCAGCCGTGCCAGCATTGGCAAGGCAAGGATTTTCGTTTCGGCGCAGAACCCAGTCATTCGCAAGAAGTTCACAGGATTCACCCCAGAGCTTCCTGGCTCCAGTGCCCTGAACAGTGGCATCGAGCTTGGCATTTATCCTTCCTTGGCAACGTACATGGTCGGGGTTAACATTGAATTCAACTAGTGGAAAAGTTAGGAGGTAACTTTAGGTTACCTCCTAACTTCAGTAACTTAAAACATTTTGGCTGCTTCGCAATTAGGTGAAAAGCATTGCGAAGCGACCCAATCAAAAGAAAATTTCAACATGAAAAATTTATCATTTTCGATAATCATCATTGCCCTGCTGGCCATAACCGCAAGCCCTGGTTGCAAAGAAGAATGGCTCAATCCAGCGCCAGAAAACACGCTGATACAAACCGACTCCACATTTTTTGGATGCGGACAATGCCGAGAAATTCGTCAACTCCTGCTATGGTTGGACCATCCAGTGGGGGCAGCACGTCTTCTCCTGGATAGGCATGAGCAGCATCACTTCCGACGATGCCGACAAGGGCAGCGACCCCGGCGACCTCGGTGCCGACAAAGACCAGATGGATGCGCTCTCCTACACGCCCACCAGCCTTTCCATCCTTGAGGTTTGGGAAGCCAACTACACAGGCATCGGGCGCTGCAACCAAGCCATCGAGAACATCCCGAAGTTTGAAGGGCTAGACCCTGCGCTCGCCAGCCGCCTCGTTGGCGAAGCCAAATTCTTGAGGGCGTATTACTACTTCAACCTCGTCCGTTGCTACGGCAACGTGCCGAAAATCGCACGGGTTTACACGGGCGAAGAAGCAGGACAGATTTACGAGGACTATTCCGGTGCTCCGAAGGAGGAAATCTATGCTTTGATAGAAGAGGACTTGATTGATGCAGCTTCGAGACTGCCCCTGAAAAGTGCTTATGAAGCCAAGGACCTTGGCAGGGCGACCAAAGGAGCAGCCCAGGGATTGCTGGCAAAAGTGTATATGTACCAAAAGAAATGGGACGAGTGCCTGGCAGCTTGCAACGATGTCATCAGTTCCGGCGAGTACGATTTGGAACCGGATTATGCCTTGCTCTGGCGGCAATCAACCGAGAACGGCCCAGAGTCGCTCTTTGAAGTAGAAGGCCAAAACGGCAACGAAGGCTGGGGTATCGGCGGCTACTTTGTCACGCAGGGCGCAAGGGGACAAGTTACCGATGGCTACAACGGCTGGGGCTTCAACACTCCTTCCGATGACCTCGAAGCTGCCTACGAACCGGGCGATGTGCGCAAAGCTGGCACTATTTATTACGCCGGACAAACGCTTTGGGACGGTGCCGTTGTTGACCTTGCCGTATCCAATCCACGTTACAATTACAAGGCTTATTCGAGCCAGACGCAGGAAGCCAACTACGACTCGTGGTCATCCGGCAAGAATATCCGCATACTCCGCTATGGCGAAATCCTGCTGATAAAAGCAGAGGCTGAAAACGAAACTGGCGGAGCGTCAGATGCTATTGCTGCCCTGAACCAAGTGCGCAACAGGGCCGGCCTCGCTGATATATCGCCAACCTCCCAAGCCGACCTGCGGGATGCAATCTGGAAAGAGCGTCGGGTAGAGCTGGCGATGGAGCACGACCGCTTTTTTGACCTGGTGCGGCAGGGTAGGGCAGGGGAAGTGTTGCGTGCCCACGGTAAGAATTTTGTGGACGGGAAAAACGAAGTTTTCCCCATTCCGCAAAAGCATATTGACCTCAGCGGTGACAGGTTGAAACAGAATGCAGGGTATTAAAAGCGGGTGAGAGCGTGAGAGGAAAGTGAGCGGGTGAGAGACTGGGTTTCTCATCCGCTCATTTATTTTTTGACAAATGGTTTTGTGTTTGTTTCGGTGCCCAATTTTAGCACCAAAAAATAGGGGCTTACGGGCAAATCAGCCAGCGGAACCTGCTCGCTGACCAAACCAACCGATAGCTTTTTCCCTTCCAAAACATTTCGGAGCAAAACCCCTTGCGCATTGAGCAATTCAAGGGAAACGGCCTTTGGTTTGTCCAAAACAAACTCCACGTTTAGCGCATCGTTGGTGGGGTTAGGGTAGGCCAACCAGTCTAGTTGACCCTCCGTGGCCTCGGTTGTCGGCGTCAAATCTTCCACGAAACCGATGACATCCAGCGCCGGTTGGATTTCGGGGTTGGACATGAACATATCCCAGAGCAGTCTGCTCCGGTAGTTCTCAATCATGCAGATGATAGGGCCTTGGTCAATGGCCAGGGTGCTCGTGGCGAACCAGTCCTGGTCGAGGTTGAAGGCATCGAAAAAGCCCATTTGCCCCCAAAGATTTGCACCATGCTCCCGGTAAAAATGCTTGAGCGCCGCCATGCTCTCCACGGGCGTGTAGGGCATGGACGACAGCGCTGCAGTGGGCGTGATGGTACCGTTGTCGTTGCTGCCGATAGGCTCGTGGGCGAGGTAGCCCACAAGCGGGTCGTCGCTGGCGGTTAGGCCCCAACAGTCGGCGGAGTAGCCCTCGTGGCCTTCTGGGTTGGCGATGCAGTAGGCCCGGTTGACCAAGCGAGTGGTGCTTGTTGTGGATGTAGTAGTTGGTGTAGGCGTCCTTGATTCCCCTTGGGTCCGAAGCCAAGGTAGGAGTAGTGGGCAAAGAACAGCGGGCCGCCCCGTACTGGCCCCACGTTGAGTTTGTAGCCGTAGTAGGTCTGGCCGTTAATGTAGCCGGGGCCTGCCCAGCCCGTCTGCCAGAGGCTGGCCGGGACGGGGTGCGTCGGAGAGGCGATGGCGAGCAGATAGACTATCAACGCCTCGTTGTAGCCCCGAATCTGGAAGTTCATCTGCCAGCCGAAGTTCGGCGACCAGTGCCAGTACAGCACGTTGGAGTTGTTTTTTCGATAAAAATCCCATTCCACCGCTTCCCACAAACCCGTGATGGCGTCACGGAGCGCCTGTTCGCTGGCGTCGTTTTGGTCAAAATACTGGCGGGCAGCAAGCAGCCCCTCCATCAGGAAGGCCGTCTCGACGAGGTCGCCGCCGTTGTCGTACTGGCTGAACGGGACAACAGTGCCCGTAGCACCATTCAGCCAGTGCGGGAAGGCACCATGAAATCGGTCGGCATTTTCCAAAAAACTGGTCATGGTCAGTAACCTGTCCAGTCCCTCCTGCCGGGTGATGAAGCCCCGCTCCACCGCCACCAACATGGCCATGATGCCGAAGCCCGTGCCGCCCGAAGTCACCACATCGCCGCTGGTGTTGCGCTCCCGGGCCATACCGCTCACCGGGTGGCCAAAGTCCCAGAAATAGCGGAAAGTGTATCGCTGCACCATATCCATCAAAGCATCGTCGCTGAGTTCGGATACCGTTGTTGTTACCGTATCCGACAGCGCTGCCACAGTGCCTCCGGGGGCGATTTCCTCCACGAAATAGCTGAACGTGTCGGGGGTGTCGCCAGCAAATCCCATGAAATCCAGGTAGGTAGTTGTGGGGAAGACGATTTTAAGCAGGCTGAAATTCTGCCCATCGGTCGAGCGCCAGATTTTGTAAGAAATGGGTGCGGGGCCGCTCGGGGCACCCCATCGAAGCTCCACATGGCTGTCGTAACCGGTGGCGGTGAGCGGCAAATCGCCCTGGGCAATGACGCCCGGTGTGCAGCAAATCAAGAACGCAAAGGCATAAAGCCCGTGAAGGTATTTCCCTGGAATCATCTGCATGGTTTGAAAGATGGTGGCTGGCCTCGTGTTGTTTTGGAGGGGTGAAGGTAGGGATTTTGTCATTGCCGCAGGCAATCTCTGCGTCCAGCGTGTTGTCCTACATGATTCAGAGGTTGCCTTCGGCAATGACAAGCCACAGGCAAGTGCCATGCTTTTTTTTTGTCATTGCCGCAGGTTGCCTCTGCATCAAGCATCATGCTTTTTGTCATTGCCGAAGGCAATCTCTGCGTCAAGTGTGTTGTCCTACATGATTCAGATATTGCCTTCGGCAATGACAAGCCGTAGGCAAGCGTGTTGTCCTACATGATTCAGAGCTTGCCTTCGGCAATGACAAAAAAATGTGGCGAAAAACAGCATCATTGAAGCTCGTTTTCTTTTGGCACCTTACCCACTGCCTCCAATAATTCCTCATTGGGTGGCCACATTCCACATAGTTCGGTATTCAGAAAACGCCATCCAGGATTGGTTTCGGCAATGAGCGCTAATTTTTGTTCCCTCGTAAACTCCTTCAACTCTTTTTCCCTTGCAATGGCATTATACACGTATTGATGCCATTCGACCCAAATGATATTATAGCAGTAGTATTTACCAGCAAATGTATCGGGATTGCCCCTGTTCAGATAATGCTCTACCGTTCTTCGGACAATGTTGTTGGTCATTCCAGCATACAGCACTGTTTTGGTTGGGTTGGTCATGATATAGACCCAAAAGTTGTAGTTTCTCATTTGTTCAGCTTTTTGTTGTCGTACTTTGTCATGCGAGGCAAGTGTCGCGCAAAGTTGTAGTTTGTCATTTGTTCAGGCTCTTTGTTGTCAGGCAACTTCTTGTCATTGCCGATTAGAGGTTGCCTAGGGCAATGACAAGCGTTTTTTTGTCATTGCCGTAGGCAATCTCTGCGTCAAGTGTGTTGTCCTACATGATTCAGAGGTTGCCTGCGGCAATGACAAGCGTGCTTTTTTTGTCATTGCCGCAGGCAATCTCTGCGTCCAGCGTGTTGTCCTACATGACTCAGAGGTTGCCTTCGGCAATGACAAATTCTAAGTTGACTTCATTTGGGATGCCATGCGCTTGCCAGCAACTATCCTTTCCACCAGCAGCACAAAACCAACACCTAAAGTATAGGCCAGCATGTCGGTCCAGGAAAACGAAGTGCCAATGATGGTGCTTGCGAGTTTTGAGCCTTGCAGGTGGAGCAGTTCAACGATTTTAAAATACTGCAAGACCTCGATGGTATAGGAAAATAGCAAGACCCCAACAGCCACTGCCCAAACGGATAGGTTCAGGAAGGATTTGAAAAAGCAGTAAATCAAAATGACGACCAGGAAGTCGCCGATATAGGGCCTGATAATCCCATCCTGTACGTACAGCGCAATCAATACCTCAATAACGAAGATGATGGCTGCGAATAGGAGGTAATGGTATTGGAATTTTAACATTGGATTAGGTTGGTGGTGACACCTTTCAAAAAGGTGTCACCACTTTCCTATGAAATGGGGTTCAAAAAAGCGCTTCTTTATCATATCATTGACGAACTCATTCAAAAAAGTGTCTCGCTCCAGGTTTTGACTGGGTATCGGTTTTTGTCATTGAAGAATATAGACTTCGCAAGCTTGGGGCCAAAATCTACAGGCCTGACCGTAACACAATATACTGGAATCTTGAGTTCACCATGTCGCCTTTGCATGATGGGAATTTCCTTTTCATGGATATACCGCTTGTTTTCAAAGTCGGTATAATCGGAGCTAACAAAAGTGATGTAACCATCTGCTTCTTCGAACTGTTCATTGATTTCATCATCCCAGCTTTCCCTGCCATCCAGCTTTTGGTCATACCAAAACTCCAATTTACCAGCTTCTTTTAAGGGCTTAAGTTGTTTATACATTGCTACCACAGCATCTCTGTCCTGGCTGGCATAGGAAGCTACCAATCTTAGCGGACGAGAACTAAGTACATCTGGCAAGCGCTCTGATAATGTTTTCTTCCCCACCATTGCTTCGTACATTTCCGATTTACCGAAACCATGTGCATACCTGTTCCTTATTGCTTGTAAATCACAGGGCTGGTAATCTATGCCATTTTCGCTAGTTTGCCAGCCATCTGTAATGTCGTCCATTTCTTCTTCTTCCCATTCACTGATGATTTCATTCAACCATTTTGGTATTGCGGTTTCATCAATAGCAATGACAAGCGCCTTATTTTTGGTAAATACTTTGAAGTCGCCCTCAGTCGTATGAATCAAAATGCCATTACGCCAGATATATTCCATTCGGGTTTTCTGACCCAATTTGGCGATAAAGGATTGTATCTTGTAATAATTGAGGTATGCATAAGTTTTGAGGAAATAACAAACCTGCCGGGGCTTATCTTCCCATAACAATTTTGCACTATCCGACATATCTTTAGGTAAAAACTCAGGGAAAATATAATAAGATTCCTCAGTCTCTTTTTCATCACGACTTTCTTGTTTCATTGGGAAACAAAGCCCACAGCTTCGCATGAAATGCAGGAAAAGCCATTTGTCCTGTTCAGTATAAGTTGTACCAAATTCCCTGAAAATATGTTTTACCCTTACTTTACCGTAGGTATCATTGCGAAGCCTGTCATAAAAATCGCTTTTGCGGTCGAGCGGTTTGTAGATGGCATCCAAAGCCCATCGTTGGTCAGCAATGATAGTATCCTCTAGGAATTGTTCATTGTAGTACAGAATCCCATTGCTGTGCAGTAGTGTCAGCAAGGAGGGAGGCACAATTCCATGACACCGTAATCTTCTTTGCAAAGCCTTAAAAATTCCACTTTTGAAATCCAAGCGCAGCCGCTCCTGTTCTTCTTTTTGAAGATTCTCCAGAAAAAATTGCCGAACTGTTACCCAAGACCGTGGCATTGGCATCCCATAGTCCAGCAATTGTTG
Organism: Saprospiraceae bacterium; assembly: GCA_016719855.1. Lineage (GTDB taxonomy): Bacteria > Bacteroidota > Bacteroidia > Chitinophagales > Saprospiraceae > UBA6168. The sequence continues at coordinate 22,114 of JADJYH010000079.1, forward strand.
TGCATTCTCATGGATAGCCGCTCGCAATACATTGATGCCGTCACCCCGACGGGCACTTACATGGTAAAATTCGATATTCTCTTCGGCTGCCACTTGATAGGCAGGTTGGTAGCGTTCTGGGAAATCGTCCTTTTTATTTTGTACTGCCATGATAATGCTGCCGGGGCTGAGCTGTCGGGTAGTATCTATCCAAAAAGCAATGGCTGCTCCTGTGTTTCTTCACCCGTAATACGGTCATAAGTTGGTATATCTTCCGTGGCCGCTTTTCTGTTACAGGATCAAACAATGCGAGTTGGATAGCATCAGAAGCCATGAAAAGGCGATGCGAACCGTGGTAGATTTCCTGCCCTCCAAAATCCCAAATGACAAACTCCACAATTGGCGCACCTGCGCAGGCCCAAGTCTCCAACAAGACCCCATGTGTGGAATCCAATTCCATTTCACATTTGCCATCTTTCAATGCATAAAAAAGCGTGCTTTTTCCTGCATTGCCATTGCCTGTCAGCATCATTTTGATGGTTAGATTGGGTTGCGTTTGCGCAGTATCTTCAGTCTCGGCCCACCATGCTTTTAAATGTTCAATGCAATTGTAATTTGCCACCAATCCTTTTGGAATATCCTTTAAGGGTTATTGAATAGGGTCACGCGTTGAAGATGAAACAAGCGCTTTAAAGAGATAGTGCTTCTGATTTGGTTATAGCTGAGGTCAAGACTCTGCGGCCCGGTGAGCTTTTCGAGGAAGCGGGCGTCGCTGATTTCGGTTATTGCTGATTTGAAGCGAAGGCAGCCCGGTGAGCTTTTCGAGGAAGCGGGCGTCGCTGATTCGGTTATTGCTGATTTGGAGCGAAGTCAGCCCGGTGAGCTTCTCGAGGAAGCGGGCGTCGCTGATTCGGTTGCTGATTTGGAGCGAAGTCAGCCCGGTGAGCTTCTCAAGAAAGCTGTAGTCGCTGATTTGGTTTCCGCTGAGGTCAAGACTCGCAGCCCAGTGAGCTTTTCGAGGAAGCGGGTGTCGCTGATTTGGTTTCCGCTGAGGTCAGATCCTGCGGCCCAGTGAGCTTTTCGAGGAAGCGGGTGTCGCTGATTTTGTTGGATCTAAGGTAAAGTCTTTGCAACCCGGTGAGTTTTTCGAGGAAGCGGGTATCACTGATTTTGTTGGATCTGAGGTCAAGGCTTTGCAGCCCGGTGAGCTTTTCGAGGAAGCTGGCGTTGCTGATTTTGTTAACGTAGAGGTAAAGACTTTGCAGCCCGGTGAGCTTTTCGAGGAAGCTGGCGTTGCTGATTTGGTTACCGCCGAGGTTTAGGCTTTGCAACCCGGTGAGCTTCTCGAGAAAGCTAAGGTCGCTGAATTTGTTGCCAACTAACGAAGGCTTTGCAGCCCGGTGAGCTTCTGGAGGGAGCTTAGGTCGCTGATTTGGTTGTTGGAGAGCCCAAGGCTTTGCAACCCAGTGAGCTTCTCGAGGAAATTGACGTCTTTGATTTTGTTTACGCTGAGATCAAGGCTTTGCAGCCCGGTGAGCTTCTGGAGGGAGCTTAGGTCACTGATTTGGTTGTTGGAGAGCTCAAGGCTTTGCAGCCCGGTGAGCTTCTGGAGGGAGCTTAGGTCGCTGATTTGGTTGTTGGAGAGCTCAAGGCTTTGCAGCCCGGTGAGCTTCTCGAGGGGGCTTAGGTCGCTGATTTGGTTGTAATTCAGCATAAGGTTTTGCAGCCCGGTGAGTTTCTCGAGAGAACTAATATCGCTGATTTGCCGCCCTCTATAACTTCCCCCAATTCGCAATATTTTTAAATGCAATAGGAGAGGGAGGGAGGGTGGGAGATGGGAAAGTCTGTTGTCAATATCTTTATTTTTGCTTTCCTCCCATTTGTCTTGTTTCCTATCCCGCCATTTATTACTTAAGTTAAGCTCTTCCAGCCATATACATTCAAACAACTCCGGCACCTCCTTTTCAAGATCAGTTAACCCACATTTCCCAATATCAAGCCTCCCCGTCCGTTCCCTTTTCTCCTTTTCAATCAGTTGTTTTGCAAGTTTGGACATGGCGTTTTAGACACTAAAAGTTGAATGGTAGAAGGTTGAATATTTGAAAGCGTGAATCTACTGAAAACCCAAACAAAGCCAGCCAGACTCAATGAAAACCCCCAAAGTCCAGGAATGCTCCGTTTTCATCCGCCCAATCCGCAGTCCAATCCTCCCTGCCAGCATCAAAAACAAAAAAGCCCGACCAAACTGGCCGGGCTTTTTTCGTTTTAGCTCCCGAAGTCGTCAAAGGCAATATTCTCCTCAGGGACGCCAAGGTCACTGAGCATTTTCTGCACGGCAGACAGCATGAGCGGCGGGCCGCAGAGGTAGTACTCGATTTCTTCCGGCTCCGGGTGGTTTTTGAGGTAGTTCTCGAATACCACGTTGTGGATGAAGCCGACCGGGCCAGTCCAATTGTCCTCCGGCAGCGGCTCGCTGAGGGCGATATGGTAGCTGAAGTTGTCGTATTCTTTTTCGATGTCGGTGAAGTCCTCGGTGTAAAACAGCTCCCGGCTGGAGCGGCCACCGTACCAGTAGCTCACCTTGCGGTCACGGGTCTTCTCCGTGTGGAACAGGTGGAAGATGTGCGAACGCAACGGCGCCATGCCTGCACCACCGCCGATGTACACCATTTCCTTTTTGGTAGGCTTGATGAAAAACTCACCGTAGGGGCCGGAGATGGTCACTTTGTCGCCAGGGTTGCGTGTGAACACGAAGCTGGAACAAATACCAGGGTTCACGTTCATCCAACCTTTGGCAGCACGGTCCCAAGGTGGCGTGGCGATGCGGATGTTGAGCATGATGCGGTTGCCCTCGGCAGGGTGGTTGGCCATGGAGTAGGCTCGGAAGATAGGCTCCGGGTTCTTCATTTTCAGGCCCCACATATTGAACTTGTCCCATTCTGGGCGGTACTCGTCCGGCTTCTTGCCCATGCGGGGGTGCGCTGTGATGTCAATCCCCTTGAATTCGCACTCGATGGCTGGCACATCAATTTGGATATATCCACCAGACTCGAAGTGGAGGGTTTCGCCTGGAGGCAGTTTCACCACAAACTCCTTGATGAAAGTGGCCACGTTGTAGTTGGACTCCACCTCGCACTCCCATTTCTTGATGCCAAACACTTCTTCCGGCACCCGGATTTCCATGTCGCCACGCACCTTTCACTTGGCAAGCAAGGCGCATGTGCTCGGCGGCTTGTTTGCGGCTCAGGTGGTTCATTTCCGTTGGCAACACATCGCCGCCACCAGCGTCCACGTGGCATTTGCACATGGCGCAAGTACCGCCGCCGCCACAAGCGGATGGGAGGAACATGTTCTGGTTGGAAAGTGCGGTGAGGAGCGAACCGCCTGGCTTGACGATGAGGGGCTTGTCGGTATCACCATTTACGATGATTTTGACATCGCCCTGGGGCACCAGCTTTGATTGGGCGAATATCAACCCAAATGCAAGCAATAGGATAATTACGGTGAACACCACCGCCCCATATAGGACAAACATTACGTCGAACAGTAGTATCATTTTTCTAATGGTGAAATGTGAACTATGAATTGAGAACTTTGAATATAGCTGCTGCTTCGTTCACAGTTCTCAATTCATAGTTCACAGTTAATTCAAATAGTTCGCTGGGTTGATACCCATCAAGCTCATGAAGGCAATGCCCATTAGGCCTGTCAGGATAAAAGCGATACCGAGACCACGCAATGCGGGCGGCACATTGGAATACCTAATTTTCTCACGGATGGCTGCCATGGCAATGATGGCGATGGCCCAACCAATACCGGATCCGATGCCATAAACCGTTGCTTCCGCAAAATTGTACTCCCGGGCCACCATGAACAAAGCTGCACCAAGGATGGCGCAGTTCACCGTGATAAGCGGCAAAAAGATGCCCAACGCGTTGTACAAGGCGGGGAATATTTCTCAACAGCCATTTCCACCAATTGCACCGAAGCCGCAATGGTAGCGATGAAAAGAATGAAGCGCAGAAAGGTAAGGTCACGTCCAAAAATGCCATTCGCCCCAAGTATCGGCTCGCTGATGAGCCAGTTGAGCGGCACGGTGAGGGCAAGCACGAAGATGACCGCACCACCAAGGCCCACGGCTGTTTTCACGGACTTGGAAACTGCCAAGAACGAGCACATCCCAATAAAATAGGACAGCACCATGTTCTCGATGAAGGCAGATTTGAAGAAGATATTTATTAAGTCGCCCATTTTATTGAAGGTATGAGGTATGAGGTATGAGGTATGGGGGACATCCCTCATACCTCATCCCTCATACCTGATTTATGAAACGTCAATCAGTTTTTGGTTGCGGGAGCGCTGGATCCAGATGATGATAGCGACCAAGAACAAGGCCGAGGCCGGCAACACCATGAGGCCGTTTGGCTGGTACCAACCAAAAAGAGCGCTCGTTTTTGTGTCAATGAAGTAATCGGCACTTGGCCCGATGATTTTCAGGCCCATGACGGCACCTTTGCCCGTGATTTCACGGATCACTGCAACGATGATAAGTATCAAGCCATAACCAGCACCATTGCCGATGCCGTCGAGGAAGGAGCGCCAGGGCTTGTTGGCCATGGCATAAGCCTCCAGGCGGCCCATCACGATGCAGTTGGTGATGATGAGGCCAATGAACACGGAAAGCTTGTTCCAGACCTCGTAGTTGTATGCTTTGAGTACCTGCTCTACCACGGTCACCAAAAATGCGATGACGACCAATTGGACAATCATGCGTATTTGCTTTGGTATTCCCTTGCGTAAGAGGGAGATGGTGAGGTTGGAAAAGCCTGTGACAAGCGTCACGGCGATGGCCATGATGAGTGCCGGTTCTACCATCGTCGTGACGGCGAGTGCCGAGCAAACCCCCAAGACCTGCACCGTCACTGGGTTGTCGTTGTTGATTGGGTCAATGAGCAGTTTGCGCTCTTTTTTGCCAAACCACTCTTCCTTTTCCTGCTCAACTACGGTGGAAACACTTGTTTCTGCCATGATTATTATTGATTGCTAAATTGTGGAATTGTTTAATTGTTGTCGCAATGCGGGTAACAATGAAGCAATTCAACAATTCAATTTACTTTTTCTTCAATGATTCAAAATAGGGCAAATAGGGTTTTAACCCTTTGGCCATCATCGCATGAACGCCACTGGAGGTAATCGTTGCGCCAGAAATGGCGTCCACCTCATGTGCCGTGTCTTTTGCGCCACCTTTTATAACGCCAACAGAAACGTACTGGCCATCTTTATAAATGGTTTTTCCTTGAAACTGTTTTGAAAAGTTCGGGTTGTCCTTGATTTCGGCACCCAAGCCTGGCGTCTCGCCGAAATGGCCGAAGGACGCACCTGCCACGGTGTTGAAATCGTCCTGAATGGCGATGGTGCCCCAAATTTTGTCCCATAGCCCCATGCCCCGCACAGACAAGAGGTAGAGGTTGCCCTTGTCGCCCTTGTAAATGAAAATTGGGTAGTGGCGGTCGGCCTCCGGTTTTTTCTCCTCAGCGGCCATGCTGATTTTCTCGGCCATTTCACCTTCTATTGGCTTGCCCGAGGCATCCAGTACCACCTGTTCAATGCGTTGACTGAAAAGTTCTAGCACTGCCTTGTCGGGCATTTTGGTGAGGTCGGTACCGAGTTGGTCTTTGATGGCGCCCAAGATTTCTTTTTTCTTGAACACTTCCTCGTTGGAATCGTGGATGGGCTTTAAGCCGGACACGACAAATGCCAGCACGACCGATACAATCAGGGTCATGACGAGGGTATAAATGGTGATATATCTGTTACTCACGGCTGATAATTTTTAAGTTGAGGATTCGAGGATTTGAAGATTTGAGGATTTGAAGGCCCACTGTTAGGTTCGTCAAATCCTCGAATCCTCAATAAATCAAGCCACCACCTTCACTCGCTTTGATCGGCGGTTCATGTTTGCATTTACCACGAAGTGGTCAATCAGCGGTGCCCAAACGTTCAGGAACAAAATGGCCAACATCCAGCCCTCTGGGTAAGCGGCGTTCATCACCCGGATGATGATGCCCAGCATGCCGATGCCAAAGCCGTAAATCCATTTGCCAGTGTTGGTGTTGGACGCAGTTACTGGATCGGTGGCCATAAAGGCCATGGCAAACCAGAAGCTGCCCATGTAAAAATGGTAGTACCAAGGTATGTCCATTTGCAGGTCGTGGCCCCACCAGTTGAACAAGATACCCATGAAAGCTGCGCCCATGATCATGGACAACATGATGCGCCAACTGGCAATCCCCGTGGCAATCAGCATCAATGCGCCAATCATGATGGCAGGCTTGCAGGTCTCGCCCACCGAACCGGGGATGCTGCCCCAAAACATTTGCATGGTCGAATAGTGTGCCGTTACGCCTTCCCAGCCCGTTTTCGCCAAAGCGAGTGGAGTAGCCCCGCTCCATCCATCCACCAAGGCCCCACCGCCCTCTCCAAAAGTGGTGATGTTGAGCCATCGGAATAGTCCATCGAAAAGGTGGTGCGCCCACCCATAAAGTTCTGCGCTGGCCGTTGTGCCCTCAAACTCAATGCCGGACACCCAGACTCGGTCCCCGGAGATTTCACCGGGGTAGGCAAAGAACACGAAGGCCCTTGCCAACAGTGCGATGTTTACCACGTTCATGCCCGTTCCGCCGAAGGCTTCTTTGCCCAAAATCACGGCAAAAGCCACTGCGAGCGTCAATATCCAAAGTGGAATATCGGGCGGCATGATGAGTGGGATAAGCGCTCCTGTCACCAAAAAGCCCTCTTCGATGCCGTGGCCTTTTTTGCCGGCGTAATAAAATTCGATGCCAAGGCCGACAATATGCGTGACGATGAAAACAGGCAGGATTTTTATCAAGCCGTACACCAGTTTCAAGTGCATGGCGGCCATGAACGAAGTATGTTGGCCCAGTGCCACAAAATGCTGGTGGCCGATATTGTAAGTGCCAAAAACATAGCACAATTGAAGCGCCACTACCACCATCACCATTGTTCGCTTGAGGTCCATCCGGTCACGGATGTGTACACCTACCCCTTGCGTAGTATGGTCTGGTGTATAAAGGAAGGTGAAAAACCCTTCGTACAACGTGTACAGGAATTTTTTCTCCTTCGGTGGCTCCAGCTTCTTTATCTTTTCTAAGAAAGTACTCATTTATAGTTGGATTGCTTAATTGTTGTATTGCATCATTGTTGTATTGTTTGATTGTTATATTGTTGTGGTTGTCGTGATACGAGAAAAACAATTCAACAATTTAGCAATCTAACAATTCAAATCACCCCTGCTCGTGCACCATGTCCAAGCCATTGCGCAGTATTTCTTGCAGTGGCTGTTTTGAGGTGCAAGCAAACTCGCAAAGTGCCACGTCCTCCTCGATGAGTTCGTGAATGCCGAGGCCCTCCATTTTTCGTAATCGTTGGTCAAAATCGCCTTCATCAAATGCGTGGGTAAATGTCCATCGGCAGCAGTTCTTCGTACTGGCCAGTGACCACGAACGCCCGTTTTTCACCGTGAAGGTTCGTGTTTGCTTTGTAAACAGTGTCCGGGAACATTGCGCCGGGAAGTGCCTTGGAAACGCTCGGCGTAGCCAGGTCTGGCTTCAGCCAACCGAAAACTCAAGGAAATCGCCCTCTTCCACCACCGTGATTTGATCGTCGAAATAGTGGAGGAAATCCGCCTTCGAAGACTTGCTACCGCTCAACACGTCGCCGGAGATGATGCGCACATGGTCGTTGGCGAAGTTGCCCTCTAGCAGTTCGCCGACGTTGGCACCGATGTAGGTGCGGACGTATTTTGGTTCCTTCAGTTCTGCACCAGTAAGCGCAACTACCCGCTCGGCATTGAAACGCTGCTCAGTGAACAGTGCGCCAAGCGTGGCCACATCCTGAACGCCAAGCGTCCAAACAGTGGATTTTGTGGTAATGGGAGCGATGTGGTGAATCTGTACGCCCACGTTGCCAGCCGGGTGCTTGCCGCTGAACCAGCATTTGCCCACGCCCGTGGCTGCTGTGAAAACAGAACTTGGCGGGTTTTCGCCGTTGGCATCGAGGCCGAGCCAAACCTTGCCCCTGGTCAACTTGCCCAGCACGTCGAGGCCACGCTGGAAGGCGGCGGCCTTGCCCTCCATCACAAGGTTGAGGTCTGGTGCAAGTGGTGCAGAATCGAACGTGGAGACGAAAATATTTTCGGGGATATCCGTTGAGCTTGCAGTTACGTCGAACGGGCGCTGGCGCAAGAGCGTCCAACCACCCGTGTCGAGCAGGAAGCTAACCAGCTCTTCCCGGCTGCAAGTGTCGGGATTTGGGGCGTTGAGGCTGCGGTACTGCTGCTGCTTGTCGGCCAGCACCACGATGTTGGCAATGGAGCGCCGCTCGCCACGGTTGACGGCGATCACCTCGCCACTGACTGGCGACACGTATTTTACTTCGGGATTTTTTTTGTCGAAAAACAGGTGGTCGCCTGCTTTAACAGTGTCGCCAACCTCCACTTCCACTTTGGGAATGGGTGACATGCCCCGGAAATTGGATGGCTGCACGGCATAAGTGTTGGCATATCCAACAACAACGGGGCCATTGGCCTTGCCTTCCAGCAGGATATTGTGCCCCTGCTTCAGGGCCACGTACCTGCCCATGATGTAGGCGGGGCTATTTTTCCTGAACAAATCACGCACACCGGGGAAGGAAGTCAACCCAGCATCCTCGCTGTCAACGCCGCTTTTGCCGGCCTCGATGCGCACCAGGTTGTCGGAGACACGGATGATGATGAAAAACGCAATCAGCACCACGATGGCCAGAAGCAGCATGGTGAAACTACTGGAGCCGCTGCCAGATGGGGATTGTGCTTGTGCCAGTTGTTGGATGAACAATAAGGAAATAATCAGGTGGAGCCTCGTAAAACCCTTTCTCATGCTTCAATGCATTAAATGAAGGAATGTTGGTCGTTCTTTTTGATAGCTGAAACAGCTTCTTCGCAGGAAAGGTAGTAGCGTGTTCATTTACCGCGCTAAGACTTTCATTTAAAGCGTGGCAAAGTTATAAAAGGTTTGAATCTAGGAAATAGCATCGAAAATCATTCTTGAATACTGGGCTTATTTAGATTGAATCAAAATTGAAAACAAACCGTGTTGGTGTGCCCGCCTCCTATTTTTTTCTAAAAAAGCAAGCTTTTCGCTAAGATATTTTGCAGTTTAAGTCAAATACCTACATTTGTCAGGCCGATAAAAAGCCTGACATGCTTGTTGAAAGGTTTTCAAGGGCAATTCAATCACTAAAATCCTACAACCAGTGGAAAGAGACAGAAGATTTGAGAGTGTTTTCTCAAAGAAAGTGAATGCTGGTAAACGAAGAACTTACTTCTTTGACGTGCGCCAAACGAAAGGCGATGACTATTACCTCACCCTCACGGAAAGCACAAAACGCTTCAACGGCGAAGGCACGGAACGGCACAAGATTTTCCTTTACAAAGAAGATTTCAATCGTTTCTTGGCCAACCTGGAAGAGGTCATTGCCTACGTCAAAACGGAGCTGATGCCGGACTACGACTACGAGGAGTTCGACCGCCTCCATGAAGAGTGGGATGCCCGTGACGCTGAATCAGGCTATGAGCACCCGCCCCGTGTCCCCAAAGATGAAAGTGGACCAGACAAGGAAATAGAAGTAGATAACAATGAATGGCAAACGCCTTCGCCGCCCGCCGACAAGAAGATTGACGACGACCTGAGCTGGTAGTTTCTTATTGGAGAATTGAAAATTGAGAATGGAGAACGCAGGGATCTATCAATTCTTCATTTTCAATTTTCAATTCCTCCTCCCCGCCTGCCCAGCTCCACCACCTCTAGGTTTTCAATCCGCCCTGCGTTGAGGTCGAAGCGAAGAATGGTCTTGACCTTGTGCCAGCCCTCATTGCCGCAGGCGCCTGGGTTCATGTGCAACAGGCCGAGCGCCTTGTCCGGCATCACCTTCAAAATATGGGAATGTCCGCAAATGAAAAGCTTCGGCGGGTTGACCTGCAAGATTTCCCGCACCCGCTTGTCGTACCTGCCCGGATACCCGCCGATATGCGTCATGAAGACATCCACCCCTTCACATTCAAACCGCAGGTCAAGTGGGTAGCGGCGGCGAATGGCCTGGCCGTCAATATTGCCGTAAACCGCCCTGAACGGGCGGAATGCTTCGAGCCGGTCGGCCACCACAGGATTGCCGATGTCGCCAGCGTGCCAGATTTCGTCGCAGGACTCAAAGTAGCTGAAGATGCGCTCGTCCAGAGAACTGTGCGTGTCGGAGAGTAGCCCGATTTTCATTAGCATTCAAAATTGAAAATGGAGAATTGAAAATTGAAAATGGCGGAACTGCCATTTTCAATTCTTCATTTTCAATTCTCCATTCTCCATTAACCTTACTGCCCCATCTCCTCCAGTTCTTTTTCCGTTTTCGGGCCGGCTTTGTACTTGGTGGCGAGTTCTTTCCGTGCTTTTTCAAGGTCGTTTTTGGAGTCATAAGCAATCATCACGCCCACCCGATAGAGGCTGCCCGCTTTTTTCGTTTGAGCGGCGTAGCCATCCTCGGTCAATTTTTGGGCAAATTTGGTGGCATTGCCCTTTACCCCAAAACTGTGTACGACCAGGTAAATCTTGTTTTTCGTCGGCTCAAAGTTGTCCTGCTCCGTGTCGGCAGCGTCCGGCACGGCAGCCTCCTTCGGCGGCGTGTTTTTTTGCTGCGCAACGGGCGGTGGGGTAGGGTTGTCCTCCGATGGGGTTGCCTGCTGTTGGGCTGGCTCGGCGGGGGCGGTTTCCGTGGTGCCAGCTTCGGGGAGGGTGGGTTTCACGTTCAGGCGCTCGGTAGCTTCGGGGAGGTCGGCGACCGGTTTTTGATTTGTCCCACCAAAAATATAGTACAGCGTCAGCGCAATCAAAATGGCCGCCAGCAGCACCATCCACGGCAGAATCTTCATCAACATCGAAGTTTGTGACTCGCCCACAGTGATGGCGGCGGCATCCGTGGCCTCCTCAACATTTGCCGAAGGCAAGACGCCCTCGCTCACGAAAGCGGCGGGTCGGGGCGGTGTGGGCATGACCTTGGGTTTCTCTTTTACCAGTGGCTGGAACTCGACCGTGGGGAGGCCAAACGAGTCGGCGTTGAAGTTCGAGCCTTCGGGCATGAACCGGATTTTGTGTTCGTAGTCTTGGTACAGCCGTCCGACCTTCGGAATCTCAAAAATCTCCCGGCGCTCCAGCGTTTCCCGCACCGACGCCACGAATTTCTCCACCACGCCCTCGGCCTCCTGGTAGGTGCTCAGGTTGCCTTTTTGGAGGTACTGCACCAACACCCCGTCATTGATGACCAGGTTGGGGTTGAACTCCAGCTTGGCGGCGGGCGGCGTGATGACGTCCTGCACATAGTCCACCGTGGCGGAGCCGGGCGTGGAGGTGAAGCCGCCGAGGCCGGGCACGATGACGGCGGCTTGGTCAAAAAGCAGTTCCTGAATGGCTTTGTTTACGTCAATGGACATAGCTGGTTGGTAGTTGATGACTGGTGTCGAATTTTTAGCGGTCAAAGTTAGGAATTTTTTTATTCGATTATAAAAAGCTGGGAATCAGGATTTTAAAGGGAAGGGCAACGATTGGGATGCCCTCAAATTTCAAACCTTTTTTGGAAAGTGCAGTTTTGAATCCCAGCTTCCATTTCTTTCCCCCCATCCATGCATTGCGGTATTTGTTTTGGGGTAAATTTGCCCCTTCCTTGTGACTGTCAGCTGTCCTAAAAAGGCCTTGGAATTGCCAAAACCTTTTTTTGTACACCTTAAACGGATAGGGCTTCTTGCTGACCTAAGTTCAAAAGTTGACAGGTTTGCTCCCAAACCTGCTGCGTCCTTGCGATTGTGAATCCTATCCAGTACATTTGTCGAAACTGCTCCGACACTTAACACTACGCAACCTGTAAACCCTTTAAAGAGAACTCCCATGACACTGGTTACCCGTTCGTTGCTGTTTGCAACTGCTTTCCTATTTTGTTCCCATCTTCTTGGTCAAACCCGCTACTATGTCAATGCCGCTGCTACGGGTGGCAATGATGGCTCATCGTGGGCAGATGCGTTTATTGACTTGCAGGCGGCGATGGCAGCCTCGCAGGGCGGCGACGAGGTCTGCGTGGCGACCGGCACCTACTATCCCACTGCCACTACTGACCGAAATATTTCCTTTGTGCTGAAAAATGGGGTGAAGCTATATGGTGGCTTCGCTGGAACAGAGGCACTGCTGAATGAGCGGGACTGGGTGGTGAACGAGACAATTTTGAGTGGGGATATTGGGGCTCCGGGGGATTCGACGGACAATTCGTACAATGTGGTCTATGGCCAGGATGTTACTTTCACCTGTTCGATAAATGGATTTATCATAGAAAGGGGAATGGCCGACAACCAGGACCCATTGGAACCTTCCTATAGTAGAAAAAAAAGTGGAGGCGGCATCCATCTGTTAAGCAATGTCATTTCAACTCATCCAAATATCGAAAACTGCGTGTTTCGAAACAATATCGCAGCTTATGCGGGTGGGGCCATGTTGTTGAGGGCAAACTCAAACAAGAACATCAACCCGAAAGTAGCATTCTGCAAATTCGTCAACAACCACAGCTTTGATGGTGGAGGAGCCATCTATGTAATTGGTGGCAGTTTTCAAGGCACCTTGCCTTTTGGGTTTAGCCATTGCGAGTTCGAATCAAATTCCTCCAGCGAAATTGGTTCTGCAATTTATTATTTTGATTCATTTGGAAGTGTGCCTTTAAGCATATTGGATTGCAACTTCAGTAACAATTTGGGTCACAATGGGACAATAGCATATAGAGACTTTAATGATTCTCAAGAAAGCATTCGAATATATGGTTGCTGTTTCAACAATAACATTGCCCCTCAAGGCAGTTGTTTGTTTGCCCAATATGCTTCCCAGCAAACAGATGGAATAGCATTTTCTAATTGCAACTTTGATAATAATATAGGCAGTTGTCTATTTTTAGATGTGGGTACAACTGCCGAAGATGGAGTGGCATTAGATGGTTGCATTTTTAATGAAAATCAAACAACCTCAGCTATTCGTTATTTGGGTTCGAATGGGAGCATGAAAATTTCAAACACCCAATTCAAGAAGAACAATTCAAGTTCTGGGCTAATCAACACGGGCAGTTTCCTGAAAATAGAAAATTGCGTTTTTGAAAAAAACAACGGCATCGGAAATAGTGGAAGAGTAATAACTATGTATGATGGAATAATTAAGAATTCTCTCTTTTCATCCAATAACTATAAACTGGATGGGGATGAAATTTACTGTGCCGGAAACTTACAGGTATATAATTCAACCTTCGTTGACAATCTTGCCACCGCTGACAGTTCCCACATGTTCATATTGAACGACTCCCACTTTGAAAATACCATCATAATAAAAAACAACCTGCTGTTTCCGAATAAGCTTTTTAATGCATACGGCAACTTAACGATTCAAAATTCTTTGCTGTCATCTCCAGACTGTAGTTCTCTGCCCATCACCTGTGGCCTTGGCAACCTCTTCGGCATTGACCCCATGTTCGCCGACACTGCTGCCGGAGACTTCACCCTGCTTCCCAGTTCACCGGCCATCAATGCCGGGGACAATGCCATCGTGGATTCCCTCGGCATCATCACCGACCTCGCAGGCAACACCCGCATACGGGGCGGCATCGTGGACATGGGAGCTTATGAAAGTACGGCAGGGAATATCATCTACGTGAACCTCAATGTGCAGGGTGGCAACCAGGACGGCACTTCTTGGCCAGATGCCTTCTCCGATTTACAGGATGCACTCGCTGTGGCAGCATACGGCGACGAGATTTGGGTAGCGCAGGGGACTTATTACCCCACTTCGGGGACTGACCGGAATATCTACTTTGACCTGAAAAATGGAATTCTGCTTTTTGGTGGCTTCACGGGCGTGGAAACTGCTTTGTTTGAGCGGGACTGGCAGGTGAACCAAACGATTTTGAGCGGGGACATTGGTGGCGTTGGGGATGTTTCCGACAATGCCTACACGGTCGTTTACATGGCAGATGTGGACTCCAGCACCGTTCTGGACGGCTTCACCATCGTGGACGGCAACGCCAATTCCAATTCCGCTAACGAACCCGTCACAGCAAGGAGCAAGTCGGGCGGAGGTGTGTATATCACTTCCAATATCATGGGCTTCGTCACGGCACCCAGGATTATGAACTGTGCGTTTGTTGCGAACAATTCTGTGTGGAACGGTGGAGCAGTGATAGTTTACAACAAAGAGAACTTTATTGTAAATCCTTATTTCACTTCATGTAAGTTCAGCAGCAATACCTCAAGATTTGGTGGTGCTATCAATGTATACGGTGGTAACAATGAGGACGACCTTGTTTTTTCCAACTGCTTGTTCGAAGGTAATTTTGCACGCAATGGCGGGGCGGTGCACTATTACAACCTATACGGCACGCACCAATTGGTGCTGGATAGTTGTATTTTCGATGTGAATTTTGCGGATGACAGTGGCGGGGCATATTTCCAGGAAGTGACAAACCCCGAAACCACTAATCTTTTAGTTAGCAGGTGTAAGTTTTCCTATAATAGTGCGTTAAGTGGCGGTGCGATAGCCAGCATTAGTTTTGTGGATGATTCACATGTAATAATTCAAAAATCGAAGTTTAGCGACAATTTTGGCTTTGAAGCTGCTTCCATTCAAGGCTTATATGATAAGTTCTATATAATTTCAACAGAGTTTACTAGAGAAATTGGATATGCATGTATGGTAATTCAGGAATCCCCTGTAAATATTTACAATTGTGTATTCAACAAATGTGTTGTTAATGATGATGACGGCAATTTATTGGTAATAGCTTCTGGGGTTTTGCTTGACTCATTCAGAATTATCAATAGCACTTTTTATGAAAATGATGTTGCTTTAGGAATTTTGAGTATTTCGGACAATATAAATTATTCTATTGCAAATTCAGTATTTTTTGGAAATACGTTAAATCCCTACGGCAAAGTATTTCAATCAGGTGGCCCAAATCCCTTCTATGCAAATATTTACAATTGTCTGTTCGACGTGCCAGATGGTTCTTACTTAGCTGTAAGCCCTATTACTGTTGGTCCCGGCAACCTCTACAACCTCGACCCCCAGTTCGTTGACCCCAACAACGGCGACTTCCACCTCCTCCCCACTTCCCCTGCCATCAACGCCGGGGACAATGCCATCGTGGACTCACTCGGCATCACCACCGACCTCGCAGGCAACCCCCGCATACGGGGCGGCACGGTGGACATGGGTGCCTATGAAAGTGCGGTAGGGAATATCATTCATGTCAACCTCAATGTACAGGGTGGCAACCAGGACGGCACCTCCTGGCCCGATGCCTTCTCCGATTTGCAGGATGCAATTGCTGTGGCAGCATACGGCAAAGAGATTTGGATAGCGCAAGGGACTTATTACCCTACTTCGGGCTCTAGCCGGAATGCTTACTTTGAAATGAAGAATGGGGTGAAGCTGTATGGTGGCTTCAAAGGCGTGGAACATACCGTGAACGAACGTGACTGGCAGGCGAATGAGACTATTTTGAGCGGGGATATTGGGGTGCCGGGGGATAGTTTAGATAATTCCTATACAATTCTTTATATTGAAACAGCTGATACGACTACAATTGTGGATGGACTGGTATTTAGACATGGCAACGCCAATAGAACCAATGTCAGCGCCTCTCACCACGGAGGTTCTGGAGGTGCCATTTTTATTAAACCAGAAAATAGCTATTCTTATCCTGTTATCCGAAATTGCCTTTTGAGTTTAATTATGCCTATCACCATGGAGGTGCGGTATATATTCGTAGTCTTAATGGTCAAAACTCTGTCGCACCAAAATTTGACAATTGTATTTTTAACTTTAATTCCTCAAGAACTAATGGAGGAGCTATTTATCAATATGGAGGTAGCGGCGCATTTCAAGTCAAAAACAGGTTTAGCAACTGTAATTTTAAAGGAAATACATCATCATCAAATGGAGGAGCAATTTACCTGGAACATTTCTTAACATTTTCGGACACTTTGGAGCTAACAGGATGTACATTTACAGCAAATCAAGCATATAATGGCGGTGGACTTGGAATTGGGGATATTCAATATGATAGTAGCCGACATTACATGGCTATTAATAATTGTGATTTTATACAAAACACTGCTCAGGATGGAGGTGGTATTTATTCATACTCCACTTTATCTGACATAGAAATCTTGAATTCAAATTTTATTTCAAATTACAGCCCAAATCAGCAAGCTTATTCCGCAGCATCTATTTCCTATTTTCAATTAGACGCGTTTGATTTGAATGTTTCCAACTGCTATTTTGGATTTAACAACTCAATGGATGGCCCAATCCTTGGAGTATTTGGGGGTTATGGCGATTATGTAGGAAGTGCAACGCTTAATGATAATATTTTTGAACACAATTCCGGTGGAATATACTCGTCTAGATTCGGTCATAACACAATTGACAATTGTTTTTTTAATGAAAATAATACTGATCCTGATTTTACATTCATATTATTTGATGTTCCAACATCTTCAATTGTTAATAGTGTTTTTTCAAATAACAAAGGCACACTTTTTAGCCAAATTAATCCAGATGCTCTTGATACAATTGCCAATTGTACTTTCTACAATAATACTGTAGAAACCCCAAGTAGTCTTGGAGTCGACATTGCTGGCAATACACGGGTGGTAAATAGTATTTTTCATCAGGAAATAGAAGGAACAGCCTTTCCCTTTCTTTCGACAGGAGTTAATCTTGAAAACTCGCTGATTTTATCTCCCGATTGCAGCGGTCTGCCCTCTTACGTCACCTGTGGTCCTGGCAATATCTTCGGCCTTGAGCCGCTCTTCGCCGACACTGCGGCTGGCGACTTCCACCTGCTCCCGACATCGCCCGGCATCAATGCCGGCAACAATGATATAGTGAATGCGTTGGGCTTGGCCACGGATTTGGACGGCAACCCCGTATCAAATTCTGCACCGTGGACATGGGCGCTTACGAAACTCCCGATTACGAAGTGGTTGTGCTGGCCTTACCCCAGTCCACTTGTTCCGGTCAGCCGGGCGGTGCAGTCCAGTTCCAACTCATGAACGGTTGTGCCCCTTATACCTATGCCTGGTCAAACGGCGCATCCTCCGGTACAGGAACGACCGATTTGTTCCCCGGTACCTATGTTTTCACCATCACAGATGCACTTGGCAAAACGGGGGAAGCACTGGTGACAATCCCTGGAGTGCCAGCCGTGGAAGCAACCATGACCGCCCTGCCCTACGACTGCTCCACGGGCAGCAACGGCTCGGCGAGCGTGACAACCACGGGCGGCACTGCACCTTTTGAATATGCCTGGGACGACGGCACTACGAATGCTTCGCTCGTGAACCTGCTGCCTGGGGATTACTCCGTCACCGTTACCGACGCCAACGGCTGCACCCTTGTAGATTCTGTTAGTATTGGCACGGAAGGAAGCCTGCAACTCGGCGTCAACATCAGCCCAATCACCTGCCACGGCGACTCGGATGGCACGGCCACGGTGCAGCCGCTGGGCGGCACGATGCCGTTCACCTGGTTATGGGCTTCCGGTGATGACACGCCCATGGTGGACAGTCTTGCTGGCGGCAGCTATTTTGTCACCGTCACCGATGCGCTCGGCTGCAAGGGCGAATTAGACTTCACCATGAACCCTCCATCGGAAGTTGGGGTCAGTATTGAAGCTGTGCAGCCTGCTTGCTTCTGGAATTTTGGCTCGGCTACTGCCAGTGCCACGGGAGGAACGGGCAGCTTCGGCTATGCCTGGGACAATGGGGCCATGACCGCCACCATCTTGGTGCCCGCCGGGGTTTACAGCGTGACTGCCACGGACGAGCATGGCTGCACAGGTACTGCCTCGGTTTTGATCACTGCGCCGTCTGCCATTCAGGCGGACATTGTGGCGCAGCCACCTGTATTGTGTTTTGGTGCATCGAACGGGACGCTGGCCATCCTGCCATCGGGCGGCACACCGCCGTATGATTGGAGCGGCCCCACCGAGAACCTTCCTGCGGGCAGCTACGAGGTCACCATCACCGACTCAAACGGATGCTTGGGCTATGCGGAAGCCAATATTGGGGAACATCCTGAAATAGCTGTCACCGAGACAGTTACCGATGCCAGCAGCCCCACGGCTTCAGATGGTAGCATTGTATTGGAGGAGGTGACTGGCGGCACGGGCAGCGGCTATACCTTCCAGTGGAGCAATGGAACCACCTCCCAAAACCTCATCGGTGTCCCAATGGGCGACTATTCGCTGACCGTCACGGACTCGCAGGGCTGCACGGCCAGTTTCAGTTTTTTCGTGGACTTCGAGACGGCGACCGGAGAGGTTCTGTCCAACCCGTTTGGGGCCACCATCGTACCGAACCCGTCGGGGTCGGGCGGGGCAAGGCTGGTGCTGGATTCGGCTGTTTCATCCTTATCCATCCGAATATTTGACGCCCAGGGCCAATTGGTCGCTTCCGATGAATTGACCGCTTCGGAATACACTTTGCCGAAAGGACTTGCCGCAGGCACCTATTGGGTGGTGCTGAGCGAAGGAGAAAAGTTCGGCGTTGGAATGGGTGGTGGTGCGGTAATGGGATAAGAGCATGTACCGCTACCACGATATTAAGCCGAACGACCGTGCGGTGGACTGGGACGGCTCGCACCGGGGGCAACTGCTGAATGCGGCGGTCTTCGTCTGGTTCTTGGAGGTGGAATTTGTGGACGGGGAGGTGCGGGTGTTCGAGGGGGACGTGGTGCTGGTGCGGTGAGGGAGGTTTTGAGAGCTGGCTTCCATTTCTTTTCGACCGGACATATAGTCCGCTATTTGTTTTGCGGTAATTTTGCCCCCAACAAATAGCTTGATGAAAAAATACCGCAACACACTGCTCGTCTGCATCCCCGTCATTGCACTGCCCTTGCTGCTGTCCAACCTTACGCTGGCCAAGGACGATGAAATCCGCAAGTTCCACTCCGAAGCGGAAATGGCTCATTTTCAGATGGTTGTGCTGGATACCACTTTGCCCAATGGCTACAATTACCTCTTCGCTGGCAGCGGCGTTTGCCAAAAATGCCACGGCCTCGACACGCTCGGTCTGGCCAGCGTGGATGCCAACGGCGACGACGTAAACGTGGTGGACGATTGGCGTGCAACCATGATGGCCAACTCCGCCAAAGACCCATTTTGGCGGGCAAAAATTAGCCACGAAGTGTTGCTCTACCCGCAGCACAAGGCCGCCATCGAGGACAAATGCACCTCCTGCCACGCCCCGATGGGGCATTTCAACGCCAAGCACCTCGGCGCACTGCACTACGGCATCGCCGACATGGTTGCCGATTCGCTGGCGATGGACGGTGTCTCCTGCCTCGCCTGTCACATGCTGGCCAAGGAGGGCATTGCCGAATCGTTTTCCGGACTGCTTACCTTCGACACTTTCAGGGTGGCTTACGGGCCGTATATGTCGCCGCTCGTAAGCCCGATGCTGACGGAGACGGGTTACAAACCAAAGTTCAGTGACCATATTTCAAAGTCAGAAGCCTGCGCCGATTGTCATACGCTCCTTACGGAAACACTTGATTTTCAAGGGAATGTGACGGGCAACAAGTTCGTGGAGCAGGCCACCTACCACGAGTGGCTCAACTCGTCATACAACGACACCTTATCTTGTCAGGGTTGCCACATGCCCAGCCTCGACAAATGGCCGGTGCATATTGTCACTGGGGCGATGACCGAGCCACGAAGCCCGTTTTTCTTGCACGAACTGGTGGGCGGAAACGTGACGATGCTCGGCCTGCTGCGGGACAACGTGGAGGCGCTCGGCCTCACCGCCGGGCCATCGCAGTTCCAGGATGTGATGGGGAAAACGACGGCGCTGCATCACGGCGGGCGTTCATCCAGTTTGTGGTGGAAACGGAGGCGGGCGACACGGTTTTTGTTTCTGGCAAAATGGACAGCGAGTACGAAGTGTTCGGCCAAAACCTAACTTACGAACCTCATTATCAAGTGATTAACTCGCCGGAACAGGTGCAGATTTACGAGATGGTCATGGGCGACGTGAACGGCAACGTGACCACCGTCCTCGAACGGGCAGACCATCCCATCAAGGACAACCGCCTGCCGCCGCTAGGGTTCAGCAAGTCGCACCCGACCTACGACACGGTGCTGGTTGCAGGGGTTGACCCCTCGGACACTGACTTCAACCACGAGAACGGCACGGAAGGCTCCGGCACTGACGTGGTGTTCTTTCATGTGCCGATGAACGGCGAAAAAGCCTTTTGCACGTAAGTGCCAAAGTGTTTTACCAACCATTGCCCCCGAAATGGATGGACGAGATGTTCAGCGAGACCACGCCGGAAATTGAGACTTTTCGCAGCATGTTCGATGCCGCCGACCGGATGCCCGTGCTGGTGAAGGCGTCGGAAATCATGGTGGACCCCATCATCAGCAGCGTGAAGTCCCGCAGCCAGGAAGCCTTCGTCAAACTTTACCCGACGCTCTCCACCGATGGGCGGCTCTTTGTGCAATCGTCGCAGGAACACGAGGTGCGGGTGATTGACCTGAAAGGGCAACAAGTAGACGCAATGCGCAGAAAGTCAGGCAATTACGAACTGAACCTCAGCGGACGTGGCGTCTTTCTGGTGCAGTTCAAGGCGTGACGGACGGTGCAGGTGGAGAAAGTATTGGTGCGATAGCATTTTTCTCAGTTATTTACGTCGCCTCGTCCGCGTCTCGTCCGCGCCGCTTTTGTCGTTGCCGAGGCAACCTGCGCCGCTCGCGAGGCGGCGCAGGTTCTTCGGCAATGAAAAGCGACACAGCGTCTGCTAAAATTTTAAATAAAATCCAATTATGAAAAATCAATTTCTCGGCTTGCTTCTCCTCTTTTTTGCCTTCGGCAAAATGGCCGCCCAAGAAGCCGTCGTGATGATACCAAACGGCAACCTGCTCAACAGCATTCTCGGTTTTTCCTACAACAACTGCGTGGTGGACATGAACAACGACCAACTCGACGACGTGGTGCGGGTGACGGACAACGGCATGTTCATTGATTACCAGCAGTTGGACGGTAGCTTCACCCAGTCGTTTTTTGCGAATAGCTTCGTGAACGTGCCCTCGTGGAGCATCTGCGCTGGCGACCTCGACAACAACGGTTACAACGACCTTCTGTTTGGTGACGGGGCTGGCGTTTCCTTCGTCCTTGCCAATTCGACGGGAACGGGCTACGCAGAATACGTCAAGCCTGAGTTCATTTTCAGCCAGCGCTCCACCATGTCGGACATTGACAACGATGGCCACTTGGACGCCTTCGTTTGCCACGACGTGGACCAATCGCACCCCTACCGCAACGACGGTTTCGGCAACATGATACTTGACCAAACCCTCATCGTCACCGCCGACCGCCCCGGCAACTACGCCGCCATCTGGACGGATTACGACAACGATGGCGACAACGACCTCTACATCACCAAATGCAGGGGCGGCGCACAGCCCGGCGATATTGACCGCACCAATTTGCTCTACCAAAATAACGGCGATGGCACTTACTCGGAGGTGGGCCAAGCAGCCGGTGTGGACGACAATGCCCAGTCGTGGAGCACGGTCTTCGAGGATTTTGACAACGACGGCGACTTCGATGCCTTCATCGTGAACCACGATTTTCAGAACCGTTTTTTCCTCAACAACGGTGACGGCACTTTCACGGACATCGTCCTGACGACGGGCATCAACCCCAACGACCTCGGCGCTTGGGAAAATGCTTCGGGCGACTTCAACAACGACGGGTGGGTGGACATCCTCTCTCAGATGCAAACCCAGCTCTATCTGAACAACGGCAACCTGACCTTCACTGGCCAGAACCTACCGGTCAGTGGCGGCGGCATCGGCGACCTGAACAACGACGGCTTCTTGGATGTACTATCGGGTTCGACCATTTTTTTGAATGCTGGCAATGCAAACAACTGGCTGAAAATCAACACGATAGGAACTACCAGTAACAAAAATGGCATTGGGACGAGGGTGGAATTGTACGGCGCTTGGGGCAAACAAATCCGGGAGGTGCGCAGTGGCCAGAGCTTCAGCCCGATGAGTTCGCTCACGGCATTTTTTGGCATCGGCCAAGCCAATCAAGTGGATTCGGTGGTGGTGAAATGGCCGACCGGTATCAAGACCACCTTGCTGAACCCGAGCATCAACACGACCCTCAACATCCCGGAAGCCGGTTGCCTGCTGCCGCAAACACAGGTAACGGTGATGGGAGAAACGGAGATTTGCCCCGGCGAAACCGTTTTGCTTTCACTCCCCGACGGATTCACTTACGAATGGTCAAATGGCGAGGCTACGCAAACGCTAACTGTTTCGTTATCAGGAAATTACAGTGCGGTGCTAACCGATGACAACGGCTGTATTTCGTTTACGAATACGGTTCAAGTCACCGTGGTGCAAGAGGTCATACCTGTTGTTTCCGCCGAAGGCGAAACGATTTTTTGCGAGGGCGGCGCTGTGGTTTTGACGATGACGGGTGGCGAAAACCCCGTTTGGTCAACCGGTGAGGCTGGTACGAGTATCACGGTTTCCGCCTCCGGCGAATACTTTGTCTCAACGGATGCGGTCTGCTCGAACGACCCAATCACTTCGGTTTCGGTGGTGGTGCAGGAACTGAATGCTGATGAGCCAGTGGTGACTGGCGCCAACATTGCCCCCGGCGACTCGGTGCTGCTGACGGCCACTGGCCAAAACCTCGAATGGTACAATGCTCCCAACAACGGCCTCCTGCTTGGCTCTGGCAACAGCTTCCAGACCCCAATGCTCGACCAAACTACCACCTATTATGTGGAAGCGCACCACCTTTACCCTGGCGAAATCCAGTCCGGCGGCAAGGCCGACAACACGGGAGCGGGTGGCATTCCCTCCCAAGGCTCCTATAATTTGTTCAATGTGTGGGAACAGTTTACATTGGTCAGCGTGGTGGTTTATGTGCCGAGCACGGCCCCGGTGGGCTTGCGAACCATCCAGTTGTACGATGGCAATGGCCTTTTGCTCGATGAAAACATCTTTGACCTTGGTACTGGGACGCACGAACTAACGCTGAACTTTGAGTTGCCCGTCGGCAACAATTATTCGCTGCGCTGTTTGCAGAACAACCTTTTCAGAAACACAAGTGCAGCCACGCAGTTCCCCTATGCCATAGGCGACATAGGTGAAATAACCAACGACGCACTGGGCAATGAATATTACTATTATTTCTACAATTGGAAGGTGCAAAAGAAAAGCTACGAGTGCGTTTCCGATAGGGTAGCGGTCACGGTGGGCGTGTCGCCGAGCGCAGAAACATTGGAGCAGGAAGGAGGCATTTTGATAGCCCCGAACCCAGCTACTTCGATTGTACGGCTGGATATTGGCGGCAAGGAAAAGGCAAACATGCTGCGAATTTTTGACTCGACTGGCCGGGAAGTTTCCCGCAGGGAGCTGACCAGCAACAAGGGCAATGTGTTTTCGGTTGCTGATTTTGCGCCCGGTATTTACATGGTGCAGGTGGAGTCAGTTTTGGGAGCGAAAACGGCCAAGTTGGTCATTGAATGATGTTTTGGCGGCCAAAGTGGTCGCCAAAACCTAATTCCATTTAAGGCAAAAAAAAGGGCGTTGATTTGTTCAACGCCCTTGCTAGGTAAATTATGTTAATAGTTATTGTTTTAAAAATTTGCCCTGCTGAAGGGTTTTGCCGTCTTTATCATACCTGATTAGGTACAAGCCCGACGAAAGGCCGCTGACGTTCAGCGTTAGTTCCGGTCTTTGCCCCCGACTTATCTCTCCAATCGAAAGCCCATTCAAGGTAAATAACCGAATCGTACCACCTTCTGCGTCAGGATTCAAGAATTTTACCGTAACCCATTCGTATGCGGGAGTGGGGTAGAGGCTAAAGAATTTGGGTTCCTTTCTCAAGTCTTTCAACCCAGAAGTCTGCGTGGTCGTGTCGCCCGGAGGCGTAACGACAGTTGTGTCCTGTGTGGTCGTGTCACCCGGAGGCGTAACGATGGTTGTATCCTGCGTAGTCGTGTCGCCCGGAGGCGTTACGACGGTTGTGTCTTGCGTAGTTGTATCGCCTGGGGGCGTTACCACTGTGGTGTCTTGCGGGGTTTCGCTGCAAGACACAGCGCTTCCGGTATAGTTGCCCTCGTAGGTATAAAGTCCCAGCGGCTGTACGCCAAAGTCAAGCACCGTCAGTTCGTTGCCGGGATTGGAACTTGCTGAGTTCGGCAGCAGGTCAAATGGGTCAACGCCGTTAATGATAAGCTCGGGTGCGCCCGTGGCGGTGCCGTTCAGTTTAAAAGTAAACAGCAATGTTTCGGTGTCTGGCTGGTAAATGATTTGAGGGTTGTCTGCCAGGAATCCCATGGAAACATAGACTTTGCCAGGTGCTTCGACAGGGTTGGGTACCATTGCATTTTGTGTCCAAGTGCCGGCCATCGAGGTCAAGTTGGAGAACGATAAACCGGCAGGAAACTTAACAGTTACTTGACCAGAGCCGGTAATGGTGTTTCCACTGGGCATAACGTTGTCGCAGACCATGGCGTAAACGCCATAGAAATTGGCAGCACCAGGTATTGCTTCGACTTTAAGATGTATTTGAGCAGCGGCAAAATTGCAGGCAACAATCAACGCCGCAAAGAGACCGATCAGGCGAACTTTGTTCATTTGTTCAAGTTTTGTTAGTCCAAAATATTTTGCCTGGGAATTCGAAGGGAAGGTCTCTATCTCTGGCAATGTTTGTGCCATTTTGGCAATGCAGGAATGGATGTGTCCCAAGCCCACGAAATTATTGACGGTTTCGCCAGGTTTTTTTTCAAAAAAAATGATAAAAATTTTGTGAAATAAAAAATGGCTATACCCCTATTTTGGTAAAATTATTCATAAAAAAACGCCAAGTTTCAAAATTCATGTAAAAGAATCCGGTGAAATACTTTTTTGCAAGGCAATACTATTAATCGTAAACGACTGAAATTCAACAACATAAGGTAGTAAATTGATTTTTAAAGCATATCTTTGCGGCGCAAATCAAAAACGCCTCTCTACCCGTTCAAATAAAAAACGGTAAGGCCGCAAACATTTATGGCAAACGCTGCATAATAATAAGCAGTCATCAACCTTACCGGCCAAAGCAACTGCTTAACAAGACCATTCAAATCTACCATTACCTTTATTATCTTAAATCATTATTCTATGTCAACCATGTTGAAAAAAGACTATTCCAAGACGAAACCTGTCTGCAAGGTTACTTTCACCCTGCCACTCGAAGCTGCCCAAGGCGGCAAAGAAGTGCGCATCCTCGGCGACTTCAACGAATGGAGCTGGGAAAAGGGCTACAAGATGAAAGCTCAAAAAGCAGAATTTACTACCGAAGTTGAACTGGCTGCTGGCAAAGAGTACCAGTTCCGTTACTTGATTGACAACCACATCTGGGAAAATGATTGGAACGCCGACAACTACGAAGTATCTCCATTTGGAGGCTACAATTCCGTGATTTCCCTCCGTGAAGTAGCCGCTGCTGCCGCTGCAAAAGCTGCTGCTCCCAAAGCAGAGGCAAAGCCTGCTGCTAAAGTTGCTGCGCCAAAAGCAGCTGTTGCACCGAAGGCCGCTGTTGCACCGAAAGTTGTTGCAAAGCCTGTTGCTAAAGTTGCTGCTCCAAAGGCAGTAGCACCTAAGGCTGTTGCTGCACCAAAGGCAGAAGTGAAAACGGTTACGCCAAAGGCTGCCGTTGCACCCAAGGCCGTTGCGAAAGCAATTGCGCCCAAGGTCGAAGCCAAGCCAGCTGCCCCAAAGGCCGCTGCAAAACCTGTTGCCAAGGCTAAAGCTGCTAGCACCGTGAAAGGTGGCAAGAAGTAATCTTTGCCCAACCGCATTTCCAAAAATAGGCCGGTAGAAACGGCCATTCTGACGGCGTCTCCAACGAGGCGCCGTTTTTTTTTGTTTTTTGTCAAAAATGAAACAAATAATGTTGTTTTGAAACAAAACATTTCAATACCTTCGGCTCAGTTTTTCAACCTATTTTTCACAACTAAAATCAACCAACTTATGGAGATCAACTTTCTTGCCGTTCTGGTAGCGGCACTCGTCCCAACCCTGATTGGCTTCGTCTGGTACCACCCTAAAGTAGTGGGCACCGCATGGATGAAAGCTGCCGACATGACCGAAGAAAAAATGAAAGGCGCCAATATGGGCCTGATTTTCGGCCTGTCTTTCTTTTTCAGTTTAATGCTGGCCATGTCCATGAACAACCTGACTATTCACCAATTCAACATTCCTGGGCTGTTCAATGTCAAAGGCCAAGACCCGGTAGCGGGGTCTCCGGAAGCGGTCTTCATTGCCGACTTTTTTACCAAATATGGCACCCTCCACCGCACCTTCGCTCACGGCATGGTGCATGGCATCATCACGATGCTGTTTTTCGGGCTGCCCATCTTGGCCACCAACGCTATGTTTGAGCGCAAGGGCTGGAAGTACATCCTAATCAACTTCGGTTATTGGGTAATTACTGTCGCCATCATGGGCGGCATTGTTTGTCGCTGGCCAAAATAATTTACGATCGACGGTTTACGATTTACGGTGGGCCAACTCGTAAATCGTAAATCGTCATTCCACAAAAACAAGATGACGTTCACCACCCCGCTCGAAAACTTCAACACGGCCCTTTGGAATTTTCACATCGTGGTGCTGGAGCAGTATGCCAAGCCGTTTTTGGATGGAAATGACCGCCGGGTGGTCTGCACCCTGAACGGTAGCCTGGAGTTCCAGTGTGCCCTGATGCCCAAGGGTGACGGCCATTTTTTCATCAACATCAACAAAAAAATTCGGGACAAGCTCAAGCTGCAACTCGGCTCAAAGGTGGAGGTTTCGCTCAGCAAAGACGAGAGCGAGTATGGCTTGCCCATGCCCGAGGAATTTGGCGAAACGCTGGCGCAGGACGAGGAAGGCAATGCGCTTTCAAGCACTCACGCCCGGCAAACAGCGCAACCTGCTCTACATCGCTGGTCAGCCAAAGACTCCGACACCCGTCTAAAACGTGCCATCGTGCTGGTGGAACACCTCAAGGCCAACAAAGGCAAGATTGACTTCAAGCAGCTCAACCTGGACATGAAGGAAGCCAACCGCTCAGGGTTTTAAAAGAAATTTTTCCCCAAAATACATTTAAAATTTTTCCGCCCGATGCCTACCTTTGCACCCGTTTTTAGAAATTGGCAAATGGAATGATGGAAAGGTTCCTTCAATCCTTTTACCATCAATCCTACAATCCTTCATCATGGGAAGAGCATTTGAATATCGCAAGGCAACTAAAATGAAGCGCTGGGCAGGAATGGCCAAGGCGTTCACCCGGGTGGGCAGGCAGATAGCCCTCGCCGTGAAATCGGGTGGCGGCGACCCCAACTACAACCCCCGCTTGCGCATGGCCATCCAGAACGCCAAGGCCGCCAATATGCCCAAGGCCAACGTGGACAACGCCATTAAAAAAGCAACTTCAAAAGAATCCGAGAACTACGAGGAAGTCGTGTACGAAGGTTACGCACCACATGGGATTGCCATTCTGGTGGAAACCGCCACCGACAATCCGACCCGCACCGTGGCCAACGTCCGCCACGTGTTTTCGAAATACGGCGGCTCGCTCGGCACTTCCGGTTCGGTGGACTATATGTTTGCCCGCAAGGCCATTTTCGCCGTAGCAAAAACCGCCATTGCAGACCGGGATGAGTTTGAGTTGGAGATGATTGATGCAGGCTTAGAGGAAATCAAAGAGGAGGACGAGCAAATGCTCCTTATCGCTGGGTTTAGCGACTTCGGGAGCTTGACCAAGGCACTGGAAGACAAGGGCATCGAAATCCAGGAATCAAGGTTTGAGCGAATCCCCGCCATGCTGAAAAAACTCAGTGACGAGGAGGTCGAAGATGTCATCAAATTGATTGAAAAATGGAAGAAGACGACGATGTTCAGTTCGTTTTCCACACGATGGATATGAGCGAATGAAGGTCTGAGGTCTGGAGGTATGAGGTATTGGGCCACTGGAACGCCATACCTCATACCTCATACCTACCTAACTACTCCCACCGGCAGCTTGCCATCATATTTTCCGGTCAGAACAGGCGTTTGCGCCCCAGCCGTGTAGCTGCTTACTTTCAATTTTACAAAAGCGAACAACTCCTCGATGGTGACGATTTTGTCTTTGTCGGCATCGGCTTCGCCTTTGAGACCACGGATAAGATAATGGCTGAAAACACCCGAACGAAGCCCAGTGTCTTCTAGTGAAACTTCCTGCCCTTTCGAGGACATGAACAGCGCCATGCCGCTATCGCAATTTTCAAAAGCCTTGTAATATTTGTCGAGCATGTCACCAACGGACGGCTCCTTGGCGGCAAGCATTTCTGGTGCGAATTGGCTGCCGATGAGTGAGCCGGAGTGGCAAGCGTCGCCTAGCACGATTTTCTGCCGTGCCCTGCTTTGCTCCAAAATATGTCGGATTTCGGAGTGCTCCAGGCGGTGGCTGTACCCATCGAAGTCCACCGGCACGAAGGCTCCCTCGATACCGTGCCCCGAGAAGTAGAACAGCACCACGTCGTTTTCGTCGGCTTGCAGGAAAACACTGCGCATGGCATCCAGCAGGTTGTCACGGGTGGCATTGTCGTCCACGAGCACCCGCAACTGCTCGTCGGGCAGTGCGCCACCTTCGGGGCTTTTCAGGAAAGCGTAGAACTGGTATGCGTCGTCGTCCGTGTAGCGGAGGGCAGGCATGTCGGTGTAGTTGGCCACGCCAGCCACCACTGCCCAGACCTTCACTTGTGGGTCGTAGGTGGGGGATGGGGCAGGTGTTTTTAAAGCGACTTCGGTGTCAAGGGCGGTTGCATCGGCTGGCTCGTTGGCGACGGGTCGGCGTGACTTGCCATTCACCCATTCGCCAGGGTTGGCCGAGCCATTTTCATCATAAAAAACGCCAGCACCGTTCTTCTGGTTATCGGCCCATTGCCCCACATATTTTGCCCCGCTTTTGTAAAACATGGTACCTGCCCCGTTGAAGCGACCCTCCCGAAAGCGCCCCTCGTACCGGTCGCCAGTGTGGAAGGAGTAGGTGCCGAGGCCCTCTTGTTTGTTGGATTGCCAGTCGCCGTCGTACACGTCGCCGTTGGCAAAGCGCATGATTCCCTTGCCGTGAAATTGGCTCCGTTTGAACTGACCAAAATACTCGTGCCCCTCGTTGAAGGTAAATTTACCTTCGCCCTGCTGCATATTGTCCTGCCAGTGGCCGATGTACTTGTTGCCGTTGGCACAGTAGAGGATGCCCTTTCCGTTGGGCTTGCCGTTTTGGAAGTCGCCGATGTACTTGTTGCCGTTCGGGTACTGGTAGGTACCATAGCCGTCCGAACAGTTGCCGTTTACGCAGCCGTTCGGAAAGGGTTGATGAGGGTTGATGAGGGTTGATGAGGGTTGATGAGGGTTGATATCAACCCTATCAACTTTATCAACTTTTATCAACAATTCATGGAAAAAGCGGGCGTCATCAACGCCGTTGGCCGAAGCCGAGACATGAAAAAGGAGGGCGAACCCTGTCAATACTGCACACTGCTTTAAATTCCTCATTGTTCCGGGTTTTGATTTTGAAAAAAAGGTAGCAGTGTTGCATCGGGTGATATTGATGAAATTAGAAATTAGAAACCGAAGTTTCAAGCAAGTAAAATGGGAATGGGGAATTGGCTGGATAGCCCGTTTTGAATTTGTTGCAACTCAAACGCAAAGCCATACGGGGGTTATTTTATGATAAAAAAGTTTTAGGGAAAAAATCACTGGGCGTGACAAGCGGCTTCGGTCGTCGGATTAAAAATGAATGGCTATTTTTGCCACGAAACAAATTTTCTAATCAAAAAAATAAGCTCCAATGGTAAAGAAATTCTTTTTCGTTGCAATCATTGCCGCCAGCTTCATGGCTTGTGGTGGCGAACAACCCGCTGACACCACCGTTCAAACTGGCCAACCACAGACCTTCGGTGAAGCCATCACCACCGATGGTGCCGTTTCGATGAGCGAGATGGTGGGCAAATTGCAGGGCGTTGATTCTGTCCAAGTTAAAGTCAAGGGCAAAGTCGAGTCGGTCTGCCAAGTGAAAGGCTGCTGGGTCAACCTACACGACGAGCAAGCCGGCGACATGTTCGTGAAGTTCAAGGACTACGGTTTCTTTCTCCCGAAGGACATCGCTGGGCGTGAAGTTGTGATGGAGGGCTACGCTTTCCGGGAGACTACTTCCGTGGAAGACCTCAAGCACTACGCTGAGGACGAAGGCACTGCTGCCGGAAAACAAGCAGTGAAGACAGTTATGAGTTATGAGCTTTGAGTTAGCCCACGCCATTCAAAGCTCATAACTCATAACTCATAACTTATGAAAATCTGGCCCATTCAAATCGCTCTGTTGCTCCTGCCCTACTTGGCTTTCTCGCAGGAGAACCCGGCTGCCGACAGCCTGTTCCGGCTGTTGAAAACCGCTCGGCCAGACACCAACAAAGTCAACCTGCTCAACGACCTGGCTTGGGAACTCAAGTTTGACGACCCAAAAACCGCTATACTCCACCTCGATTCCGCATTGGCGCTGGCTCGGCGGCTCCGCTTCAAAACGGGCGAAGGCAACGCCCTCAACTACCGGGGCGTGGTGGCCGACATCCACGGCCAGCCCGACGTGGCCATTGACTTTTTTCAACAATCAAAACAAGTGCGGGAGCAACTCGGCGACCGCAAGGGCATGGCCTCGCTCCTCAACAACATCGCCAACGTCAAGGAAAACAAGGGCGACTACCTCGGCGCCCTCGACGGCTACCAGCAGTCGCTGAAAATCCGGGAAGAACTCGCCGACACCGCCCGCATCCTCCGCTCCTACTACAACATCGCCAACTTGCTGGAAAAAATGGGCGACTACCCCGAAGCGCTCGACAATATTTTCCGATACCTCGAAGGTGCCGACCCCGAAGCGGAGGCCGACGGCATCGCCAACGCCTGGAACATCATCGGGAACATCCGCACGGAAACCGACCGCTATCCCGAGGCGCAGGTCGCCTACCAAAAAGCGCTCGACCTGCACCGCAGCCTTGGCAACGAATGGCAGCAGGCCTCCGTGCTCACCAACATCGCCAACCTCCACGACAGCCAGGGCGAGGCGCTGATGGACAAGGATGTGCTGGAGGACAGCGTGAAGCAGTTGTTTGAAAAAGCCGTCAACATTTACCAGGATGCGCTGGCCATCCGGCAGCGGCTGGAAGACCAAAGCGGACAAGCTGAAATCTTCAACAACATGGGCTATGTGCTGAAGAATTTTGGAAGTTTTTATGATAAAAAAGGCGATAACGAACGGGCTCAAAAGACTTGGGCGCAAACCGAGGACTACTTCGCCCGCTCCCTGAAAATTCGGGAAGAACTGGGCGAACGGGCGGGCATCATGGAGGTGTACAACGGCATCGCCGACGTGCGCCGGCGCCAGAAACGCTACCCCGAAGCACTGGACTACACGGTGCGTTACCACGCCATTGCGAAGGAAATCAACGACCGGAAGTACCAGCAGAGCGCCCTGAAAGACATGGCACGCATCCATTTTAAATTGGGCAATTTTGAAACCGCCTACCGCTACCGGGAGCAGTACGACGAGCTTCGCTACTCGACCTTCAACGAAGAGCGCATCAACGCCGAACAGCGTCGGGAGGCCGTTTACACCGACAAGAAAAAGCAACAGGAAATCGAGAAACAACAGCAGGCGCTGCAACTGCAAGATGCCCAACTGCGCAGTGAGCGCACCTTCCGTTACTCGCTGATCGGCGGGGCGGGGCTGCTCACGCTGCTGGCGCTCACGCTGTTCAGGAGCAACAAAACGGTGAAGCGGGAGAAGCAGCGCTCGGATGAACTCCTGCTCAACATCCTTCCCGAACAGACGGCCAACGAACTCAAGGCGCACGGCAAGGCCAAGGCCCGCCGCTACGATTCCGTGACGGTGCTGTTTTCGGACTTCAAGTCATTCACCCAGATTGCGGAGCAAATGCCCGCCGAGGCGCTGGTGGCCGAGCTGGACGAATGCTTTCGGGCCTTCGATGAAATCATCGGCAAGTACGGTATCGAGAAAATCAAGACCATCGGCGATGCCTATTTCTGCGCTGCTGGCCTGCCAGAACCCACCACGACCCACGCCGAGGATATGGTGCGGGCGGCACTGGAAATGCAGGTTTTTATTGAAAAATTCAGGCAACAACAGCGGGCGGCGGGCAAGCCGGAGTTCTTCTGCCGCATCGGCATCCACACCGGGCCAGTGGTGGCAGGGGTGGTCGGCCAGAAAAAATTCGCCTACGACATCTGGGGCGACACCGTGAACATGGGCGCCCGAATGGAGCAGAGCGGCGAACCCGACCGGGTGAACATCTCGCAAACGACCTACGAACTCGTGAAGGACAAATTCCGCTGCATGCCACGTGGCAAGGTGGCGGCGAAAAACAAGGGGGAGGTGGACATGTACTTCGTTGAGGCCTGAGGTATGGAGGTCTGAGGTATTTGGGAGAACGAGATTTTCAATCCTTGGACGGTTCTGTTTTATCCCGTATTTTCGTGCTTGTATTTGAAAATCCAAGTTTCAATGTCAGCATTATGAAAAGCTATCGTGAACTTATCAGCATCAACCCAAACATCCGATTTGGGAAGCCTTGCATCAAAAACACCCGCATATCGGTAGGTGACATTTTGGGCTGGCTGGCGGCTGGCATGACCAACGAGGAAATCATGGAGGATTTCCCTGAATTGAGCATGGAAGCCATTCGAGCAGCACTTGCTTTCGCTGCTGATAGGGAGGAGAGCATCAAAATACTCGCTGCTGCATGAAGCTATTACTGGATGCAAACCTTTCGAGGAGATTGGTCAAACGACTTTCCACAGACTTTCTGCTTGTCGAACATGTAACAAGGACTGGATTAACCATTCCAGCAAGCGACCAAGAAATTTGGAATTGGGCACGAACCAATGAATATCATATCGTCACCAACGACGAGGATTTTTCCAACCTGCTGATTTTGCGGGGATTTCCACCGAAAGTAATTCTCATCCGAAGGGGGAACCAAAATACCGAGCAGGTTGCAGCACTATTGGTAGCAAGCCAAAATGAAATTGAGTCGCTTGATACAAGTGAACACCACGGCTTGTTGGAGATTTACTAACACAATCAACTTTTTCAGAAAAAAATTAATGTACAGGCAGCGAACCGAAACCGCCGCTCGTATTCGTATTGGTTTAAAGAAATAGGCGTTATTTACGTGCAGGCGGCCTCGTTTACTCTCACTAAATTTGTAAACAAAATTCAGGGGCCGCCTTCATTTTTTTCCTACCTGCATCCTCGTCCTCACTTTCCACGTTTCAAGGTTACTTTTGCCCCAAATTCACTCATTCTTTCATTCACTCATTCTCTCATTGTGACTTTCACCTTCCTCGGCACCGGCACCTCCCAAGGCGTACCCATCATCGGTTGCAGCTGCGAAGTCTGTGTCTCCACCGACCCACGTGACCAACGGTTGCGCACCTCGCTGCTGGTTTCCCACGAGGGCCGCAACGTGGTCATTGACGCCGGGCCGGACTTCCGGCAGCAGATGCTGCGGGCTGGCGTCAAGCGCCTCGACGCCGTGGTGCTCACCCACGAGCACAACGACCATATCATCGGCCTCGACGATGTGCGCCCCTTCAACTTCCTGCAAGACCGTCACATGCCGCTCTACGGCACGACCTCCGTGCTGGCCGAAGTGAAGCAACGCTTTGCTTATATTTTTGCCAAAAACCCGTACCCCGGTGCTCCGATGATTGACCCGGTGGAGATTTCCAAGGAGACACCGTTCGAGGTAGCGGAAATCCCCTTCACGCCCATCGAAGTGATGCACGGCGGGTTGCCCGTGCTCGGCTTCCGCATCGGCGACTTCGCCTACATCACCGACATGAAAACCATCAGCGATGCCGAAAAAAGCAAGCTCGACGGCGTTCGCACCCTCGTCCTCAACGCCCTGCACCTTGAATGGCACCACTCCCACCTGAACCTTGAGGAGGCACTTGATTTCATCGAAACCATAAAGCCGGAACAGGCATGGCTCACGCATATCAGCCACCGAATGGGACTGCAAAAGCTGCGCTCAAAGCAGTTGCCGAATGGGGTGGGGCTGGCTTGGGATGGGATGGTGGTGGGTCAAGATGGCTTGTTTATAGGATAAAAATCTATCTTTGCGCCCCGAAATTTGGAGGTTTAGGAGGTTTGGTGGGTTTAACCGAGACCCCTCTAAACCTCCTAAACCCGCTAAACATTCTAAACAAAAAAAAATGACCAACGAAGAAATATTGCAACAGCGCAGCGGCGCAGCCTGTGAACTTTGCGGCGCAAAAGATTCCCTTACAACCTACACCGTAGCCCCAAAATCCGGCGACAATGCTGATGAAATGGCGCTCCTCTGCGACACCTGCCGCAGTCAAATCGAAGACCCCGCCACCGCCGACGAGAACCACTGGCGCTGCCTCAACGACAGCATGTGGAGCGAGGTGCCCGCCGTAAAAGTGTTGGCTTGGCGGATGCTCGACCACCTGCGCCCTGCGGGTTGGCCCGCCGAACTGCTCGACATGCTCTACCTCGATGACGAGACGCTGGCTTGGGCCAAAGCAACATCATCAGCATCGGCCACTGACCAGGACCCCGAACAAAAGCACGTGGACAGCAATGGCGTGGCCTTGGAAAACGGCGACACGGTTGTTTTGATAAAAGACCTCGACGTGAAAGGGGCCACCTTCACCGCCAAGCGGGGCACTGCCGTCCGCAACATCCGTTTGGTGTTCGACAACCCAGAGCAGATTGAGGGCAAGGTAAATGGCCAGCAGATTGTGATTTTGACGAAGTATGTGAAGAAGTAGGGTGAGGAAGTAATGGAGAATTGAAAATTGAAAATTGGACATCTGAACCAGACTTACTAAGTTTCTAAAACTTGGTAAGTCTTCGCTATATTTACCCGCACAAAAGCAAAACGCAACCCATTCGTGCGCAATGTTCTCAGAAAAGCCATCCCATTCATCGTCATTGGCCTATTCTTGTTGATGGCGGCCATCTTGCCCGAACTCTTGGGCGGGGATATTAAGACTTGGTGCGAAACCAATCTCGGCCGGTATTGGTGGGCATTGCTAATCCTCATTTTCCTACTACTTTTTGCGCTTGCTGCCAAATACAACCCCGGCATCCTCGGTGGCCTATTTCCCAGCAACAACAATGACAAATCCACGCCCAACCCAGAAGACAACACCCATTTCTATCCCAAAATCAAAGAATACCTCAAAACCCGCTACCAAAGCCGACTCGACCAAAAGCTCGCCAATCGGCAGCCCGTGAACCTACGGCGTTTGCCTTCTTTTTATGGAACATCCGATGAAACAACCATCACCTACGTGCCTTACGGCCCCGGCGAAATCCAAGAAGAAATGGCGCAAACCTTCCGGGAAGCAAAAGGCCGATTGCTGCTGATAGGTGCGCCCGGTGCTGGCAAGACCAGTTTGCTGTTACAATTGGTGCTCGACCTCCTCAAAACCGAGCAGGATGTATTGCCCGCCATCATCAACCTCGCCACTTGGACGAAGGATTATGCCAATCTCGATACTTGGCTGCGTGAAATATTGCCTGCTGAATTAAGTGTGAACAAAGCGCCACGCTCAAATCTTGCTGGATAACCGCCTCATTTTGCTCTTCGATGGCTTGGATGAAGTAAAGAAGAAAAACCGCCAATCGTGTTTGGAAGCGATTGGTAGATACGGAGTGGATGCAAAGCGCCGCTTTGTCATTACTTCCCGAATGGAAGAATATAAAATGGTGGAAAAAGATGCGCCCGTGAACCTGCAAATAGAAGTGGGGCCATTGACCATTGAGCAAGTAGAGAAATCATTGGCGGCGATGGGGCATGAACAGCCGGAAGCGATGCGGCTTTATTTTGCGCTGCAACAAGACCCACTTTTGCGGGAAGCGGTGCAGACGCCTTTTTATTTGAATACGTTGCAGTTATTGTTTGCGAGTGGGAAGACTTGGGGAGATTTCAAGTTTACAGCGGAGACTTTGGAGGGTAGGTAGGAGGAAATTGTGGAGCGGTTTGTAGAAGTTTCATTGCAGAAGCTGATTCAAGCAAGAAAACAATATCAGTTGATAGTTGGTGGTTGGGATTTTGGGCTTCGAGGCTGAATAGAGAGGGATTGGTAGTTTTCGAATTGAGAGACTTGCAGTATAATTGGTGGAGATGGCCGAGGATTAGATTAATTGAGATAGGAATAGTACTTGGGCTAACCTTGGTTTAACCATCTGTTTAATTACCGGGTTTTTAGGGTTTTTAATAGGCTGGCTAATAGGGAAATTGGTTGATGGAATAATGTTAGGATTATTAATTGGACTTGGAGTTAGTCTAAACCTTGGTCTAACTACTGGGATTATAGAAGAAATAAATTTTTTGCAATTGAAACAAAGGAAATTAAGAAATGGTCAATTAACAATTTCCTAATCCAACTCCGAAATAAAAGAAATTGGCAATACGGATTAGCATTAGGATTATACAATTGGCTTATCTCGGTGGGTATTCATTTGGGATTCAATTCGACAATACTTTATGATAGATAATAAGTTTGTCAGTAGTTTAGTTTTTGGGGTTATCTCGGCATCAGTCTCCGTTATAGCCATGGGGCTAATTGTTATGCTACATGAAAAGGTATATTAACGTCCTCCAAATCACTCATCCCTATCAACGCTTCTTCACCTCCATGCTTTCTCCACTTCTCCATCCTCCAACACTTCCACCTGCGCTGGCTATTGTACAAAAAAGGCTTGCTCCCACTCCACCCCTCGTCACCTTTCTCAACGAATGACCGAACGCCACCTCCTCGAATCCGATGGTGCCGACTTTGACAAAAGCGGAAAGATTATAAAATCGGGCGCTACCTGGCGCTTCCGGCACCGTATCTTGCAGGAGTATTTTGCGGGGCAATGGATGGAGCCAGAGGAGGAGAAAAAATAGAAATTTCCCTTTTCTTTTGTGGTTTTGCACGGTCTCGTACTGGTCGCTTTTGTCATGGCCATAGGCCACCTCTGCGTCTCGTATGCTGTCGTATTTGACGCAGAGGTGGCCTTGCGGCCATGACAAATGCGGTGCAAAGCGTTACGCACAGCAGAACGAACAGCGAGGTGTGAACAGATTGCCCAGCAAAGGTAAAAGCGACTTACATCGTACATTTGCCAGGGATTGATTAAATTGGACAATGCCCAAGCCTTATCCAGAAATACGCATAAAAGTCCCCCGCTTCGAGGAAGAAGGCGGCTTTTACACCACCCCGCAGCGATCGGAGCTGATGAGCCGCATTCGGTCAACGAACACGAAGCCGGAGGTGGCGCTGCGCAAGGCACTTTGGCACTGTGGCTACCGCTACCGCATCCACGACAAACGGTTGCCGGGAAAGCCTGACCTCGTTTTTGCGAAGCAGAAAATGGTGGTGTTCGTAGATGGCGACTTCTGGCACGGCCACAACTGGCGGCACAAACGGGAAAAAATCAAGAAAAACGCCGCCTTCTGGATTCCGAAAATCGAGCGGAACATGCAGCGTGACCGGGAAGTGACCGCCCAACTCGAAGCCCTTGGCTGGCGGGTGGTGCGCATCTGGGAGCATGAACTGAAAAAGGACAGCTTCGGGGCTACGGTCTATCGAATCGTGCGGCTACTGGGCGAGGCGGCTGGTGAGGTGGAGTTTCTGTTGGAATGAACAACTTTCCCAATTGAATAGATTTTCCCAAAAACAAGCGGCAGTTGCCCTGTTCGGGACAACTGCCGCCCTGTTTTAGCAATCCTTTTCAGGCGATTGCTTAGTCGTTGTTAATCACCAGCTTCTGCTCGAAGCGCTCCGTACCCGCCTTCACGCTGACGATGTACAGGCCATTGCTCAGGCCGTCCAGGTCAATGCGCTCGTTGATGTAGCGCACCTTGCCGAAGTCCTTGCGGAGCAACAACTGGCCGATGCTGTTGTAAATTTCGAATGTCACCGATTGGCTTTCAGTGAGTTCTGCAAGCTTGAACGTTACCTCACTGCTGGCAGGGTTTGGCGCCAAGCTGAATTCAACTGTTTTGCCATTCGTGGTCTTGCCGGTTGGCAGTGCCTTGTTGGCCACCTCGATGCCTGCGGCACCTGGGTTCGGGTCGCAAGCAGGTTGCGACGGTTGGCCGCCCCAGTTTGAGTTGACGCTGGTCAGCGCATTGTCGAGCGCAGTAGCGTACACGCCGGAAGCGCCGCCCGACAAGTTCAAGTTGCCGCCCAGGTAGTAGTTCACCAAGTCTATCAAGCCACCGAGGGTGTACGGGTAGAGGTGCTCGTTGCCCTGCCCGTCGAATACCCGCAACATGCAAGTTCCATTGTTGCACTTGACAATGTTCGGGTCGAGTTGGATACAACCCAATCCTTGGTTCCTGATGTCCTGCATGCTCAAGCCGTTGTACTGCACATTGTAGCGGATGTTCAGCAGGAAGGCGATGGCATTGGTGGCCAGCGTGTTCTTCATGCCACCGGGGCCGACCGGGTTGCAGCCCACGCAGTTCACCTGCTGGCAAGCAGCCAGTTCGCTCGGATAGCCGATGCCCGGCAGTAGGTCAGCGACGCACTGCGCTTGGGTCAACGTCAGGGAGTTGTTCGGGCCGCCGACCACCAGCGGGCCGAAGTTGTTCAGCAGCGTCTGAATCAACTGAAGGTTGATGCCGCTGTCATATGGGTCTTCGCTTTGCAGCCCCCAAGCCAACTGTGTGAAGGTGTTGAGCGGCTGGCAGGCGCCAGAGTAGGTCACTGCGCAAAGGTCCGGGAACTCGTTGCCACACTGGTCGGCGATGCGGAAGTAGAAGGTACGACCAAAGGTGAAAGTGCCGTCGCCGTCAGGGTCCGAGCAATCCCAGAGTGCTGACCAACTGTCCAACGTAACCACCAGGTCATGGCCGCTGCAAAGGTCGTAGAAGCCACCTGCCGCCAGAAGTTCCACCACTTTTTGGTGGAAGTCGTAGGTGTCAGGACAGGGCACATCTTCGATGCAGTTCAGGTTCGTCACGTCCACGCTCACTCCACCACCAGCAGTCCCAACATCCGTACCTGGGCAAACACCCACCGGTGGTTGGTCGTCGTTGATGTAAAAAGTGAAGCTCCACGGGTGGCTGTGGCCGCCGCAGTCGGTGTAAATGTAGGTGTAGGTGCGGATGCCGCTGCAGCCGCTTGCACTAATTTCCTCGTAAACCGTTGGGCCAGTGGCCACGATTTCATTGCCACAGATGTCGTAAATCGTGGGCGGCACAGGTGGTTGTGCATAATCGAGACAGCCCACATAATCGGTTACATCCGGGTAAACGTAGAAGTCGGCAGTGTAGAGGAAATTGAAAGTCTTGCTCCAAGTATGGGTGTTGCCTTCGCAATCTGCGTAGGTCCATGCATAAGTGCGGATGCCTTCGCAGCCGCCATCGCCAAGTTGGCTGGTAATGACTGGGCCGACGGGCGTCAGCAATTTGCCACAGTTGTCGTAAACGACGGGCGGCACTGGCTGTGAGGCGTTCAGTGGGCACTCGACATCCATCGTTTCGCTCGGCGGAATCGCAAAGTCCAGGTATTCCACCAGGTAGATGTAAGTCCAGTCTGCAATGTTGCCTTCGCAGTCCGTGTAGCGGAAGACGTAGTTGCGGTGGCCTTCACAGCCGTTCTTCGGAGTGACATTGAACAGCACTGGCGTAAGCACCTCGCCGCAGTTGCTCAAAACAACGGGCGGGGTTGGCTGCACGTCCGTGTCATCAGGGCAGTCAACCGTGCTGCCGCCATTGGCGGGAACACCGAACGGGCTGCCGCTCTACGGTGTAGGTGAAGCTCCAAGTTGCCGAGTTGCCTTCGCAATCGGTGTAAGTCCAGGTGTAGATTCGGGTCCCCTCGCAGGACAGTGGGTTCGGGTTGTTGACCACGACTGGGCCAGTCGGCGTGATTACTTCGCCGCAGTTGCTCAACACGACTGGTGGCACCGGCTGTGTGGCCAAGTTGGGGCAAGCCACCGTGGCAGCACCGTTTGCAGGCACTGTGAACGGGTTGCGCTCGACCGTGTACACGAAGCTCCAAGTGTGCGAATGGTTCGCACAGTCCGTGTACGTCCAAGTGAAAGTCCTCGTGCCTTCGCAGGTGAGCGGGTTCGGCACGTTGGTGACGGTCGGGCCAGTAGGTGTGATGGTTTCGCCACAATTGCTCAACACGACCGGTGGCACCGGCTGGGTAGCCAAAGCAGGGCAAGCCACGGTGGCAGCGCCATTTGTCGGAACGGTGAAATCAAGCCGCACGACCGTGTACACATAGCTCCACGGGTGGCTGTTGCCTTCGCAGTCGGTGTACGTCCACTGGTACGTCCTTGTGCCTTGGCAGGTCAGCGGGTCTGGTGCGTTCACGATGACCGGGCCTGTCGGCGTGATAGTTTCACCACAATTGCTCAACACCACTGGCGGCACAGGCTGGGTGGCCAATGCTGGGCAAGCGACTGTTGTCCGCCGTTTGCCGGAACGGTGAAATCGTTGCGCTCGATGGTGTAGGCAAAGCTCCACGGGTGACTATTGCCTTCGCAATCCGTGTAGGTCCAAGTGTAGGTGCGGAGTACCCTCGCAAGTGATGGGATCGGGGCGTTCAAGATGGACGGGTCGGTTGGGTTTATCAAACCGCCACAGTTGTCGGCCACACGACTGGTGGCACAGGCTGTGTGGCCAATGCAGGACAAGCAACTTGTGCGTTGCCATTCATCGGAACGGTGAAATCCAGCCGCTCTATCGTGTACACGAAGCTCCAGGTCTGGCTGCCGGTGTTGTTTGAATACGTCCAGGAATACGTCCTCGTTCCCTCGCAAGCGATTGGGTTCGGGTTGTTGGTAATGGTCGGGCCATTAGGAATAACCGGTAAGTTGCAATTGTCAACAACAACTGGTGGCGTCGGTTGGGTAGCCTGTGCCGGACAAGCTACCGTTGCAGCACCATTGCCAGGAATCACGAATGTACAACCACAGAGGTTGGTTGGGTCGTTCGGGCAAGGGTCACAGGCATCTCCCAAGCCATCGTTGTCTGTATCGAGCTGGTTGGTGTTGGCGATTGTTGGACAGTTGTCGAAGCAATCGGCCACGGTGTCATTGTCCTGGTCGAAGCCTTCGTCGGTAAGGCCGTCGCAGTCGTTGTCAACCAGGTCGCAGATTTCCGTTTCGGCAGGATTTACATCGCCATCACTGTCGTCGCAGTCGTTATTGTCACTCACGTAGCCGCTGCCGCAAGCATCACAGAACCCAGCGCTGATGTTGGGGTTTCCGTAAGTGTCACCGTCGGCATCAAGGTAGCAGGTAATTGTAGCGCCCGCTGCATCGCCGAAGGCAAGGCCACGGAGCTGGTCTGGGCTACTGCCCATTGGACCAGACCAAGTACCTGTCGTGGTGACTTCCCCTGAAATTGGAGGAAATCGTGCTTGTCAAGAAAGTACCGTTGCCGATGTAAACCGCCCCAAAAATTTCACCATTAGGTGGCCCCGAAGTAATGCCCGTAATGGTATATGGTGCGGTTGGCAATATTTTCTCATAAACTACGGTACCGTTACCTGACCAGTGGTACAGCATATTGTCATCCGGGTTGTAGCAGATGACCTCGCCGTCGTCGCCATTGCCCAAAGCCGTCAACAGTGTCGTATTGGCGTTGGTCGGCTCGAACAGGGTTTCAGGAGGCGTAGCACCATTGCCCGTTACCCCAAACAATTGCCCGGAGGGCGAGAAAGTAATGGAGGAGAAGTTTGCGCCCAAGTTGCCGACCTCGTAGAGCGAGTCAACGACTGGGTTGTACCTGCATAGCTTCCTGTTATTGTTAGGCGCTCCCGACACTTTTACGATAGCGTAGAACAGCCCGTTGGTAGGGTTTCTGGTCAGGCCATTTATGCCCGTGACCGTAAAGCCAGCGAGCTTCGGGCTTTTCCTTTCAAGCACCGCAAAGTTGCTGGTGTCAATGGCCCATAGCGAATCTTGGAACGGTGATGCCCCATACAATTTGGAAAAACAGGCCGGGATACAAACTCCGCCCTCATCAATTTGTGTATCGCAATCGTCATCAATACCGTTGCAGATTTCCGTAGCGGCAGGGTTTACATCAGCATTTGCATCGTTGCAGTCGTTGTTGTCGCTGACGAAGCCGGGCCGCAAGTACCGCAGAAGGTTTGGGTGCTGTTCAGGTCGCCGTAGGTGTCGGTATCGGTATCGGCGTAGCAGGTGACTTCATTCGGTAGTAGCAGATTTCAGGCTCAAGCGTTCAGGTGCCTCCATCTGCACTTACAACGTCTGCTATGGTAAGCGTCCAAACGCCAGCCACCTCCTTGCCATTGAAGGCGGAAAGGGCTGCGAAGGGTTGGTAGGTACCATTGTCAACGGGTGGGCAGGGGAAATTGGGGCTTGCCGCCGCGTCGTCAAAGTTGATGAGTATATTGTTTTCCGAACCACAAGGACGGTTCATCAACCTGACCGTTGTGCCGTCTGGGCTTGTAAGGTCAATCACGAGGTCGTCAATCCAGGTGTGGGTGATGTTCAAGCCCTTGACATTTAAGTCAGAAATAGCACCGCCACAACCTGTCACGGTGAGCGTAGAGGTTACGGTTGATACCGTGGTTGGTATCGTGACTGGCACGTTGGTGCTCACGTAGGTGTTGCAAACAATGTTGGCCGTGGTAAAGGAGAATGGTGCGGAGTAGTTGCCAGTGCCACAAGAGTTCACGCCCCTCGACCGCCAGTAATAAGTGGTCAGGTTGGCCAAACCGACTGTTTGGTAGGATGCCGATGTGAGGCCAGTAGGGTTGTCCACCACATTGGTAAAGCCAGCATCGGTAGCGATTTGCGCATCGTAGGTGGCCGCATTAGCATCGGGGTTCCAAGTCAGCAGTGGGTTGATTTGGTTGACGGCCATGTTGGCAGGGGCCGTCAAGGTGGGAGTAACCGGGTTGCCATTGTGGACGACCAACGTCACGTTCCTGCTCACCGAGTTAGGCCATTGACGCCTGTCACTACGATGGTGTAGGTGCCTGGGGCCGCAGCCCCAGTATTGCCGATGGTCATAATGCTGTTGCTGGCAGTAGGCAGCGGGTTTACCGAAAAGTTTACGGTTGTTCCCGCTGGGTTGCCAGTAGCACTCAATGTCAATGGGTCGCCAGTATTATTTATCATGGTATAAACGGCAATCACCGGGGCGCAGATGGTTGCAGTAGCAGGCATTGCATCCAAAACACAAGAAGGCGGCAAGTCAAAGGCCTCCGTTCCGTCAGCGACACTACCGCTGCTGCCTTGGTTGGCGCTGAAGCCCAAGCCACGGCGGGCAAATACTTCCCAAATCCGGCAGCGGTTGGCACCGCCGTACATCGCCAGGTCGGCTGCGAGGATGGCGTTTCTGCCGTCCACGAAGCCGGGGCTGCAAGGCTGCAGCCTCATTCCATCGTTGACTAGGTTCATGGCCACGTCATAACCTGCACCCGTGCCGTGGTCATCAATCATGGCCCAGGTTAGGTCCCAAATCATGGTGGCCCAAACATAGCCAACGCCGTGCGGGACGGCGGCAGTTTTGATGGTATTGTAGGTGGAAGGGTTGATGCTCATGAGCGTCGAATAAGGCGTTGGGCGGATGCCGGGGCCGTTGGCAGGTTGCCCGAACAGGTAGGTGCCGATGCCCCTCGAATCGGTGCCCATGTCGCCTGGCTCCATGGTCATCATCAGGGCATAAAAATCGCTCCAGCCTTCGCCCATTTGCTCTTGGTTGCCAAGACAACTGGTGTTGTTCGACCTCCCGTAAAGCGGTT
Organism: Saprospiraceae bacterium; assembly: GCA_016719855.1. Classification (GTDB taxonomy): domain Bacteria; phylum Bacteroidota; class Bacteroidia; order Chitinophagales; family Saprospiraceae; genus UBA6168. Next base: position 66,094 of record JADJYH010000079.1, read on the forward strand.
GGAGATGCCGTGGCCATATTCATGTGCAATCACGCCATTGTCCAGGTCACCGTCCACGTCGGGATTGGGGTTGGTACCAATGTACATCTGCATCCGTGGCCGCTGCCCGTCGGGTGGCGTACTGAAGTTGGCGTTGTTGGTGCCGCTGCCGTCCTGAGCCTCTGCCCGCACGTCATCGTTGCCAGCGCCGCCATTTCCGTAGTTGTTGACTTGGAAGTTGCCGTTTGCTTCATCAAAGCCGTAGGCGTGGGCAAAGTCGTGGATATGGTTGTTCCAGTAGAACAGGTTGGTCACGGCAGCCGGACGGTAGGTACTTGGTGCCTGTGTCAAGTCTATTGGAAAAATAAAAATCAAGTTGGCACCACCGTCGGGGCTTGAGCCTGCATCGGGGTGTTATTGGCGTCCGTGTCCGTATAGGCATGTACGTTGTTGCCTTGAGTGGTAGTGAACTCGGCGCCCGCAACGCCGTTCGTGTCGTGCCAGCCGAATGGCGAGGCAGAAGATGCCGGGTCGGTTATCACCACCCGGCCATCGGCTGGGGGCACTGGTGCTGTATGGTTCGGGCTTTCCACGGGTTCTGGGTAAACCTTGTACTCGTTGCCTATCAGCAGGCTAAATGGTTTTTCCTCTGATTTAGAAGGATTCAAGAAATCCACGCCCAAATCAAAATAGGTCTGGTGCGGTGCTTCTGCGGTATGCTCGTGGTGGCAGTCCGCTTCATTGGCCACGCCGAAATCGCAGTGTACCACGTAGTTGTTCTTGTCCAGAAGTTCGCCGGTTGCTGCGTCCATCCCTAGCCAGCCACCAATTCTGGCCATCGGTGGTTTGATTTCCACTTGCCAGGCAAGGCGAACTCCAATCTTATGGTTATCTACGGGTTGGTAAACCAGTTGGACTTTGATGTCTTCTAACGCCACCAAGCCTTTGTCAAAAATGGTTTCCCGAAGTGGGCCATTGCCTGCCGATTTTTGCACCAAAAGGCCGTTCTCCCTGATATTCAAAGCTGCCAAAGCAGCATGAAGTGCCTGTTCGGGTGTGAGCTTTGGCAGTTCAGCGCCTTTTTTTTCGCCATTGGGCATCTGCACGAAGCGGTTGCCGTAGGTCAGCAGTTCGTCGTTTTTTGTCACGTGGGCATTTAGGATAGCCCCATGTACCGGAATGTCGCCTATATACTGCTGGAAATAGACGTTCGTGACGCCGCTTTTTGCGCTGAAGGTTTCCGAAGAAATCTTCATGCTTGCCAAGTCGTCCACACTGAGTTGCGTTTCTGCTGACTTGGATTGGAGTAGCTGTTTGGCAAGGTCTGCTTTCGAACGCACTTGTGCGCCTAACGGCAAAACAGAACCAAAGCATCAGGAACAAGAGAATGTGTCTTGTAATGGATTGAATAAATTTGGTAATCATTTTGTATAAAATTGGTGAAAGAATGTATTGATAGCCAGATTTTGTTTGCAACTGATTGACAGAGCAGTACAATGCTGAACCCTAATATCTCTCAAAGGGGAGACTTTGGGGAGATTAGTTTAGTAAAATCGCTTCTGGGAAAAAAGTAACAGAAAATCCAATTAAAGAAGTGGATAGTTCAAGTGCTTGTCTGCTGGGCACAATAAATTGGTGCAGAATTTTGTCCGAAAGGTACGAACCGTGTGCAAATAACCTACCGAATTTGCCAATCAAGAGAGATTTTTTTCAAGCAATGGTTTGAGGTATGAGAAGAGAAGGTTGGGCACTTCCCATGGAACATAACCCGTCGCTGGATGGGAGGGTTTGAATGGTTTAAAGCTGCATATCCGCAAGTTGATTTCAAAGATGAATTGGCAATAGTTTCCAGTTCACAAATATTCCTACCTTGTTTTTATTTTCAAAAAAACAGACAAACAGCTTTGGCATTGATGCGCAAATACTTTCAAAGTTTAGCTTTTGCCCTGCCTGCTGCTGGCTGCCTGTACTCCCGAACAAGTGCCAAAAAAGCACCTCATCGGCTTCATCCAATGCTGCGGCAATACTTGGCGTGAGGTGATGAAAGGTGAAAGGTACCGAAACTGACCCAGCACTTGGAGCTGGACTCTGAAATGCGTATCAGCGTGGCCAATAGCGAAAAACAGCTCGAATAACACAAAAAATAGGGATACATGAATCATCGCAAAATCTTCTTTTGGTCTATCACAGTGGCATTGGCCGGGTTTCTGTTCGGATTTGACACGGTAGTGATTTCCGGGCGGACCTTTCGCTGCAAGAACTATGGCCAAGGGGAGAAGTCTTCCACGGTTTCGTCATCATGGCCTCGGCACTTTGGGGCACGGTCATCGGCGCGTTGTTCGGTGGCATACCTACCGACAAGCTTGGCCGAAAAAAGACCTTGTTTTGGATCCTCTACCAGTTCAATATTGTGTTCGGTATTCTTGTGGCCTTCCTGTCAAATTACCTGTTGAGCGGCATCCCCGAAAACGCTTGGCGCTGGATGATTGGCGCTGAGGCTGTGCCCGCCTTCCTCTACACGTTGATGGTGCTGACCGTACCAGAAAGCCCACGTTGGCTGTTGGTCAAGAAACAAGACCGGAAGGCCGCAGAGCAACGCTTCGACCGATAAACCCCATGTTGACCCCGAAATTGAGATGCAGCGCATCAGCGCCGACCACGACGAGGCCGACAAGACTGAGACCATTTTCAGCCCAAAGTACAGACGACCCCTGATGCTCGCCTTTTTGGTGGCATTCTTCAACCAGTTTTCGGGCATCAACGCCTTCTTGTACTATGCGCCCCGAATCTTTGAAATAGCCGGCTCTAGAGAAAGCTCGGCCTTGCTGAGCAGCGTCGGCATTGGCATCGCCAATCTCGTCTTCACCCTGCTTGGCCTCTCGTTGATAGACCGCCCCGGTAGGAGGCAACCCGTGTACATCGGCTCCCTCGGTTATATTATCTCACTCTCATTGCGGCCCTCGCCTTGCGTTCGAATGGAAAGGCATGGCCGTGCCAGGTTCCTGTTCCTGTTTATCGCAGCACATGCCATCGGCCAAGGGGCCGCCATGGGTATTCATCGCCGAGATTTTCCCAACCACCCGGGCCAGCGGGCAAGCCTTCGGCAGTTCCGTGCATTGGTGGCTGGCCGCCATCATCCCATCGTTGATGCCTGTCATGATTAGTTCCATCGGCATCACAACCGTCTTTGTCGGCTTCGCAACAGTGATGGTGCTTCAACTGCTTTGGGTCTGGCGAATGATGCCCGAAACCAAAGGTGTCTCTCGAAGATCTGGAAAACAATTGATAAAACGGCAGTGGGCGATTAAACAGTGAGTCGGTTCCGATTAAACAAGTTCCAATCTTAGTTAGTGAAATAAGATGTCAGGGACTAAAGTTGGTGACCTCCGAAACTCGGGTTAAAAATGGAAATGGCTGACCTACAGTGGACCCACCATTCCAATTCCCAATTTCAAACACATGACACAACCATCCATAATCTGCTCTGGCGAAGTCCTTTGGGAAATTGCTGCCCACCGGCAAAATAGCCGGTGGGGCGCCCATGAACGTTGCGTTTCATGCCAACCAACTGGGCCCGAGGTCCCAAATGATAAGCCGTATAGGCGATGCGCATGGGCGCGAGCTGCTGGCTTTTGGATGAAAAAGGCGTCTCCACCAGCCTCGTGCAGACTGACTACACCTTCCCCACCGGCACGGTCAGCGTCGTTTTGGATGAAAAAGGCTCGCCCAGCTATGACATCACACAGCCCGCTGCCTGGGACTTCATCCACCCCGAAAACGGGATGACCGATAGGGTAAAGGAGGCTGATGCCCTCGTCTTCGGTAGCCTTGCTTGCCGCAATGAACGCACCAAGCGCACCCTTTTGAGCTCCTCGACGTCGCCCAAATCAGGTGCTCGACGTGAACCTGCGCGTGCCTGTTTTACTCAAAAGACCTCCTGGAAGCCCTGCTTTCGAATGCCGACATCGTGAAGATGAACGACGAGAACTTACGCTCCTCAGTGGCTACTGGGTTGAGCTTCCAAACCCACCATCGCAGATGGACTTCCTTCGGAAGAAATTCAGCCTGGAAGCGCTCATCGTGACGCGGGGCAGCCAAGGCGCCGCCTGCCTCGACGAGTCGGGCTTCTGTGAGCAGCCCGGCTTCCCAGTGGTGGTCAAGGATACCATCGGCAGTGGCGATGCCTTCCTCGCGGCCTACCTGCGCAAGATGCTGGTGGGCGAAAACGCCGCCGAATGTCTCCGTTTCGCCTGCGCCATAGGTGCGCTGGCAGCGACGAAATCGGGTGGTACGCCCACTATCGGCGAGTTGGAAATTGAAACGATTTTGAAACCTAAATCATTGACAAATAATTAGTTATGATATTTTTGCACAAAACAAAAACCTATTTGATAATGCTTTTCGTCGGTGCGCTTTTTGCCGCCTGCGGCGGAAACGAGCCTTCCCAACCGGAGGCAACAACTGAACCTGCAACCGCGGCAAGCTACCACGAGCAACACCGCACGCAGTTTCACTACTCTCCCAAGGAAAATGGACGAACGACCCCAACGGCATGGTCTATTTCGATGGCGAGTACCACCTTTTTTACCAGCACTACCCCGATTCCACCGTGTGGGGCCCGATGCACTGGGGCCATGCCGTGAGCACCGACTTGGTGCATTGGGAAAATCTGCCCATCGCCCTATACCCCGACTCGTTGGGTTACATCTTCAGCGGTTCCGCGGTGGTTGACTGGAAGAACACTTCGGGGTTTGGACAGAACGGCCAGCCGCCGCTTGTCTCCATGTTCACCTACCACGACATGCCGAAGGAAAAGGCGGGAGACAGCAGCTACCAGTCGCAGGCCATCGCCTTCAGCAATGACCGTGGCCGCACATGGACCAAATACGACGAGGGCAACCCCGTGATGCCAAACCCCGGCAATGTGCGGGACATCCGCGACCCGAAGCTAATCTGGCACGATACATCCAAGCAATGGGTGGTGGCGTTGGCAGCGGGCGACCATGCCGAGTTTTGGGCGTCGCCCGACCTGAAGAAGTGGAAGAAGTTGAGCGAGTTCGGTAAGGCATTGGGCAACCACGGCGGCGTTTGGGAGTGCCCCGACCTCTTCCCGATGAAGGTGGAGGGCACTGGCGAAACGAAGTGGGTGCTCATCATCAACATCAATCCCGGCCAGCCCAACGGCGGCTCCGGTACGCAGTATTTCGTGGGCAATTTTGATGGCAAAACCTTCACGCCCGACCCCGCTTACCTGCCCTACGTGCAGGGTGGAAAGGCCGTTTGGCTCGATGGCGGCAAGGACAACTACGCCGGGGTCACCTGGTCGGATGCACCCGATGGACGCCGGCTGCTCCTTGGCTGGATGAGCAACTGGCAGTACGCCAACCAGGTGCCAACCGTCGCCTGGCGCAATGCAATGACCATTCCCTGGTCGCTGTTGCTGAAAAAAACGGCGGCAGGCTATCGCATTTTTTCCGAACCCGTGCAGGAATTGCAGGCCCTGCGGGCTAAGTCTTTTGAAATCCCGAGAACGGAACTAGCCGCCCCGCTCGACTTGACCAGCCAATTGGGTTTCTCTCCAACCCTATCGGAAATGGAACTTGAGTTCGCACTGCCAGAAGGTGCAACGGGCAGCTTCGGCGTGGAGCTTTCCAACGCCAAGGGCGAAAGTTATCGCATCGGCTACGACGCTACCTCGAAACAGTTCTTCAGCGACCGCACCAAGTCGGGCGACCTCTCCTTTTCCAAGGATTTTGCGCCGAAGCCGAGCACTACCCCCCGTTTTGCCAATGGCAAGAAACTGACCATGCACCTGTTTTTCGACGTGGCCTCTGCCGAGCTTTTTGCCGACGGCGGAGAGACAGCGATGACCGAAATTTTCTTCCCCAGCGAAGATTTTACGCAGGTAAAACTATTCGTCGAAGGCGGGAAAGTGGCGTTGACGAGCGGCAAGGTTTATCAATTAAATAGCATCTGGAAATGATCAAGATGGTTGATGGATGGCTGAATTGTTGGATTGCTGCGGGCATTACAATCAAACAATTCAGCCATCCAATAATGAAGCAATCAAAATTTTTAATGGGTAATCTTTCGCAAAACAATAGGATTGCTCAAAGCAATCCTATCGTTTATCGCCCTTAACCTGTCTGTACGTTAAGAAGAAACTACCGAGCCTTTCCAATAATTCATGTTCCAAAAAGCTATCCCTGCAGCAAGTAGAATTCCTATTCCAACAACCCACCTCGCCCAATGTGAAGGAATGGACATCGCCTCGTTGTTGCCGACCATCACAAACGTAGCCCAGTAAAAAGGATGTGTGAACGTTTCATCCGCCTGTTCCAGATAGCTTTTTTGGGCTATTTGCAAGGCATCCGATTTGCCGCTCCCTGCTTTCAGTTTCCGGTGGAAATCCACGATAATGTCCTTGGCTGAGGCGTCGTTGACAGACCATAAACTCATCAATATGTTCGGGCAACCTGCATATTTGAACGCCCTCGACAGGCTCATGATGCCCTCGCCACTTATCAGCTTGCCCGCCCCCGTGTTGCAGGCGCTGAGCACAGCGAGGTCGGCATTGAGGTGCATATTGTAAAGCTCGTAGGCATGGGAGGGCGTTGTCGTCGGAGGTGTCGGCGGGGTTTGGGTGAAAACGAGTTGGGAATAAAGCGGGTCGGCGTCGTTCGTCAGGGCGTGCATGGCGAGGTGGAGGATGCGTAGTTTTTGCTTTTTGGGTGAAATCCGCTTCCGTAGCGGCAGCTTCTGTCAGGGAGATACCGTTGAAGATTCTGGCGCAAGCAGCCACTTCGCTCTTGTTGAACATCAGCGCCGGGATGCCGCCCCGCACATTGCCGAAGGCATCCAAAAACCGCAGGCTGTCCGCTTCGCCCCGCATGGCAATCGGCTCGCCGGTGTAGCTCGGTGCGACGCCGAGATAGCCTTCCAGGCAGAAAGATTTGCTCCAATCCTCCGTCAGCAGGGGTGGCGGAATATTCGTAGCGGATGTTGAAATCCCCGACGGCGTAGGGCAAATTTCTGCAATTAATGGCCTCATTGTCAACATCTTGTGTGAGCAATGCCTGAAATGAAAGGTAGCCGATCGCCCCGTCGGGGATGATGATGAGGTTCCCTTCGGGAATGACAAGGGCAGGTTCCAGCAGGGTTTTGTAAAGCGCCCTGCTGGTTTGGGTAAATTGCTGAAAATCCGCCCTTTTTTTCCCGTCAGTGCGGCGCTTGGTCGGGTCGTATTCATGGACGAGGCGGCGGAAGGTTTGGATGTTTTTGAAGAACGTGCTGTCAATCGGTTGTCTTAAAAAGCGGACTTGCTTCTTGACTATAGCGAAAGTGTAGAGTAAGGTGTCCGTGAGGAAGTATTCGAGGAGGGTGGTATTTGCTGACAATTGGTTTTGAATGGCCTTCGGGGCAGTGGTTAAAGATTCATATTTTAAGCGGTTATAATCCGGGTAGTCTTTTTCAATAATCATTAAAAGTGAATCATTAGTTCGATTAAAATCATTAAGTAGCGCCTGCCATTTCGTAATATTGTCAAGGTTGGCTTTTCCCTTTTTTTGCTTTTCTTCAAAAATAGCCTTCTCATAAAAAGCAATGTCACTCCTAAGCGATTGTTCTTGTTTTTGTATTTCTTTTGGAATGCCTCCAAATTCAATTGCCCTTTCTTCGTTTAGCCCCTCCAGTAGCAGAAATAGTTTGCTCTTTTCACTCATTTCAAAGCCCCTTGAAGTAAACCCAGTGTTTTCTGAATTTTTATAGCTCATCCAAGACGCTTCCATTGCCCCTGCAAAAAGTGGGGTGATATTTTCTCGAAATACCTGTCGGGATGATTCCAGTCCAATATTTTGGATGCATTTCTCAGCTACTTTATAGGCAATCTCGTAGGTGTTTAATGACTTTTCATAATTTCCTTTTTGACTCAAAATGGCTGCTTTCATGGATAACGCTTCCATTAAGACAGGCGCACGAAGCCCTGTAAGTTTTGATAAATCCTCCAAGCTGTCTATTTCATCACCTTTAAGTAATAGTTCGATAACGCCCTCAACATTTACCAGCTTTTTATCTATAGATATGCCTAATTTTGCAAGGCTGAGCTGTATTTTAGCCACAGTAGGATGTCCAGCTCCTAACATTGGTATAAGAATATGAAGCGCCTTCTTATAATAATTTTTAGCCTCTTTAATTCTATTTTGTTCCAACATCAGGTTGCCCAGTAACTTATATGCTTCACCAGTCGCAATTTCAGTTTTTGGTATATTTACTTTATTGTAATAGTGAATAGCGTCAGTAAAAGCTTTCTCAGCCAAATTTATTTCTTTTTTTGAATAAACACAAACCAATGGTTGTCGTAATATTACCAAGTGCAAAATCCCAATTCCCATCAATTTTTTCAAACATTTCACTGGATGTAGTTAAAAACTTAAGCGCTTCTTCAAACTTCCCTTGCGAAGAATAGGAAAAACCAAAATTCGCCAAGTTATTAGCAATAAACTTGTTCGGCTTATCCGCGTAAAGTTTATGCAAAATCAATTTTGCTTTTTGATAGTATTGTATAGCCATATCAAAATCTCCGATATTTAAGTAACATTCTCCGATATTTTCTGTAACAGAAGAAACTCTTACATGGACTGATGAATGTGCTTTAATTGCTGCTTGTAGTGATTTTTCAAGATACTCTTTAGCTTTTTCATAATTGCCCTTTTCGTAAAATACTACCGCTGAATCATTATAAGCCAATCTTAATTTATCAAAATCAGGCTTAGGTAAATTCTCTAAAATCGAAATTGCCTTCTTATAATATTGCAAGGCGCCTTCAAGGTCGTTTTTCAGATAGAGAGCTGTGCCAAGCCGTTCTAAGCAACTTGCAACTTCCAGCATTATTTTCACCAAATAGGGCAAGCCTAATGTTCAATGCTTTATTTAAATTGTAAATTGCTTCTTCGAATACCCCCTCGTTGGCAGCAATACTTCCAATATTCATATAGACAGTTGAAACCTCAAAATTAATTGGAGGAAGACAAGAAGCACTAAATTGGAGTACTTCTGAAATAAGGGATTTTGCTTCAGACATTTGACCAGTATTCCAAAGTAGGAGACACCATGTATTTTGACAATGAACATAGTCTTCATATTGATTAAGGCTGATAAATGTTTTTGACGCTTCGTCCAGTAATTGGATTGCGCTGTCCAATTGAAATGAGTTAACCAGCGTATCCGCTTTTGTTTTCATCAAAATGGCCTGAGCAAAACGGATGCTGTCCTCGAGAGAGCCTTTGAATGTTAGAGGTAAGTTACCTTCGGTGGAGTGAACTTGTTCAGCTTTTTCTAAATCCACATCCTTCTTGCAGGTAGTAAGTGTAAAAAAAGCAGTCAACAGGACGGCTATTCCAAAAACTGGAAATGTAAATTTTCTCATAAATGCCGGTTTATTTTTGGCTTCTTGGCGAAAGTAAGCTGATTTTACAACTATGAGGTGATATTTTTAGCTAATATTTACTTTCAAGAACAAGCACTATGATTGTTGAACATTCCACCTGCGAAAAATGCTAAGGCAAGAACATCGTAAGTTACGACAAGTACCGTTCAGGCACCACCGGAAAAGGATGATGGCTAGGTTTTTCTGCCACGAGTCGAAATTTGGGAAGGCTGCCAACGTCCCTACTTTCATCACCACCGAATAAGCGAAGCTCCCCAAGTGAACCCACTCCCGAACGCAGCGATGGCAACCAAATCACCGGCTTTCACCTTCCCGGCTTCCCAAGCTTCGCAAAGTGCAATGGGGATGCTCGCCGAGGAGGTGTTGCCGAAACGTTGTATGTTGTTCCAGACCTGCTCATCCCGTAACAGAAGGTGACGCTGCACCAACTTGCTGATGCGGAGGTTGCTTTGGTGGGGGATGAACAGGTCAATGTCAGCGGGTTGCAGGCCCTGGTCATTTAGTGCCTCCATGATGACTTCCTGAAATTTCTTGACTGCCATCTTGAAACCAACCAGCGTCCATGTTTGGGAAGAACATGGCCTCGTCCATCATTTTTGGGTGAGGAAAAGCCCCCGAATTCCTCGTTTTCGTCGTATCCGAAATCAACGTCCAATTCCATTTTACGGGCATGATAACCACTGTGGCTGCCGGGGTTGGTGAAGGCAAGTTGCTCGGCGTATGTGCCATCGGCGTGGAGCTTGCAAGAGAGGATGCCCTTGTCAGGTTCATGGGTGGGTTGCAGGACTACCGCACCAGCTCCGTCGCCGAAAAGCATGGACACACTGCTACCTCGGGCGCTGAACTCCAGACCCGCCGAATGCACCTCCGATGCCACGAGCAGTATGTTCTTGTACATGCCTGACCGTATGAACTGGTCGGCAACTGTCAGCCCATACACAAAGCCGCAGCATTGGTTGCGGATGTCGAGTGCCCTTGATGTTGGTGTGGGCGATGCCCAACTCCCGCTGGAGCAAGACACCACAACCTGGAAAATAATAGTCGGGACTGAGTGTTGCGAAAATAATAAAATCAATTTCCTCCTTTGAAATACCCGCCCGTTCAATGGCGATGCCGGCTGCTTTTGCGCCAATGGAAGAGGTCGTTTCTTCGTGGCGCTTGGCGTACCGTCGTTCCCTGATGCCCGAGCGTTCCTGTATCCACTCATCGGTAGTATCGAGGTGGTGCACGAGGTCGTGGTTGCTGACCACTCGCTCGGGAACGTAATAGCCGATTCCGGCGATTTTTGCGTTGGGCATCATTCGTGTTGCGTTGGTGGTATAAAGTACGCCGGAAATCCTTTCCGGTTAGCAGCTATAGTGCTCTCTGCATACTTGTCAAGTTGTGTGTTTTCATTCATGATGTATGTTTATTTAAAAGTTGATAAATCTATCTAAGTGAAACGAATTCAATAAAATGTACCACTCGCCAGATTTTACGAAAACAGGGGTTTGGGGCGGAACGCCCCAAAAGCCCCTCTCCCCCCGACGAGCCGCCGAAGGCGGCGAGGAGGGGCAGGAGTTATGTAACAGACTGGTCTATTTAATTAAATTTCTTTCACTAAATACTTTTGTTTAGGTGATGTTAGCTTTAAAAATCGGGCAATACTTTCCCGGTGCAATGATTCCATTCGGGTCGAGGGCTTGTTTTATGGCAGTGATTGTCTTGGCAAACGAATCGTCCGGACGGTTGAAAAAATAGGGCATCATCTGGTTGTTTAAGCGGTAGGGGTAAAGCCCAATTTCCTCGAAAGCTTTGTTGATGTCCTCGTTCCAGGCATGTGCATTGGCAATCTGGGCAGGGTCGTTGCGGTCGAAATAGACCCGGAAATAACCCTCGACGACCATCCCGCCCAAAAAGGCGAAATTGTAAAAGCCTTGCACGTTCCATTTTTCCGATACTTGCTTGGCGGTGGCAAGTGCGGTTGAAATGACTTCACCGTGGAAAGGTAAGGCGGGCAAAGCCACCGAAAAACCAGGCATGCGCTTGTCGGCATCGAGGTCGAATGCGTCCTTTTCTGAGCTGGGTTCCATCATGGCTGCCATTCTTTCAAGGCTGTAATTGGTAGGGATACCGTACCAAAGTTTCTTAACAACCTGAAAATATTCAACAGGCAGCAGGTGGTCGGGCGTGGTAGTCTCAAAAGAAAAAACCATGCTGCAAAGCGCCGAAAAGCGGGCTTTTACAATTTCTGTTGCAATTTGCCGCATCTCAAGGACGCCTTTCACTGCGATTGCTCCTAACCATTCGCCAGTGTACTTATATTGTCCCAGTTGCGTGGTTCGGGGGTCATTTTTATTGGACAGGAAAGCCCATTTTTCCACAATGCTTTCGTCCATTAGCTCACGAACAGTCGCAATTACCCCTAGCAGGCGGTCTTCTTCCATTTCAAAAAATATGATAGTACCGTCCTGTTTGGGAAGCAGCCGAAGCGCCACGGCGGTGGCGATACCAAAATTTGACTGCGTAAAAGCCCGTTCAAATCCGCCCCCACACCGGGAGCATGGAACAGTCCGAGTGAAGCTTTCTCATCCATAAAATGCCAGAATCCTGTGCGAACCGTGTCGCCGTTGCCCAATACCATCTCCCAGCCAAGCACCAAATCATTGCGATGAAAAAAGACGGTAGCGCCACGTTCCTGTAGGTTGCCGACCACGCTGGTTTCTTCGCCCGAACCAGTCATGGGAACCATAAACGGGGTTTCAGACAAGGCATCAGCGAGTTGTTTTTGCGTGACCCCTGGCTCGATAATGACGTACCGGAGTTGTTCGTTGATTTCCCGAATTCGGTCCATGCCGCTTAATTCTACAACAGTTTGTCCTTCACCATGCGGCAATTTAGAACCTTGCCCCCAGTTTTTCCGGTACTTATTGGGTGCAGTGGTAGCTTGTAGCGGTTGGCGAACCGCACGATTTCTTGCACCTCGTCAAGTGTGGTAGGTTTTAACACCGCCGGGATGTCCAATTCCGAATATTCGGTGATGTTCTGGCTGTACTGTTTAGCGATGTAATCGGATTGGACGATGCCGTTCAGGTTCTCCGCCATATATTCGATGTAGTTATTGCATTCATGCGCACAGTGATTGAGGGAGGCATATTGTTGAACTGGCACAGGATAAGTGAATTGTCCGGTCTGTTCATATTGTTTGAGCATGATTTCAAATTTTTTGAAGGAGAGCTTCCTTTATCTGGTATCGTTCACTCCATTTGCTTAACAAGATTAAGCTGGGGTGACCGGCAATGTCCTGCTTGCTGATCTCCTCCACGGGTTTGAAACCATGCCGGGAATTTACCCGTGATTGATTTTCTTTACATGAAATAATCCCGCTTGCATCTTTGTGGAATAGCACAAAAACCGCTGAACAGTCTGACATGAAAACAGCCAAGCGCAAGGAAGCTAATTCCGGCAACAAACAAAGCCGTCCTACTTCCACAACTTTTTCACCTTTGGCGCGGGTGCTGAGATATATCTGTTCGATTTTGTCACTTGCCGAATGGAAATATCCCATCATTGGCAGCGGCACGGTTGGTTGGATATTTACAGCGTCGTAAAAATGGTAACGGGTAGCTAACTGACGAACCCAGTTTGCTGTTTCACCGGATTCATTGCCAGTTATCCTAACATAGCCTATCGGGGTGGCGATACCTGCTACTTCGTCGTACAGCCCGAAATGATGTGACAAAGCATCAAAGGTATCCAAATTCAGCCCGTAAGGATTTTCGGAGATAAAACCGGGATATGCATTGGTAAAAATCAAATGCCGTAAGCGAAACAGTTGTTCGAGTTCCTCCTGTGACCGAGCTTCCCGGAAAATAAGGTTGTTGGTTGTCATGTCTGTTGTTTTTATTATTTCCTCTTTATACCGTTTCAGTGGGCAACCTTACCTGATTACCCTTCAAGTTCTTGGCTTTTGGAAAAAAAATTTAAGCGCATGTTCGCATCCTTGCTTCCTGCGAAAAACGCCCTTTGTTGATGATACTGCATTGGGAAATTGGTCACATAGCTCCGTTATGCTCCCAAAACTTCCGTCTGATGTTGCTTTGGAATCAAGCTCGATCAGTCATCAAAAGATGTCAATTTTCACTCGAAACCCATATCGGAACAGGCACATACCTCTTACCATACTCCAGGTACCATAATCCAGGTACGTTGCCGGTATAGCTCGTAAGCTTCACCAAACTGACCTTCGAGTGCTCGTTCTTCAGCTTGGATTCGAACATAATAGGCAATGCCCATCAACACCGTTGCCACTATAAGTCCGACCCATGCGCCCAGCCAAAGCGCTGTTCCGAGATAGCACAAATAGGCTCCCGTATAACTGGGATGGCGAAGGAAGGCGTACACACCTTTCGTCACTAAGCGATGGTCGTCCTTGATATGCACAGTAGCGGTGAAGAATTTGTCCAAAGTCCGAATGGCCAATATCCTAAGGAATAGCCCCCCAATTATCAGCAGTAAACCCAACCAGTGGGTTGAGTTAAGCACACCATGCAATTGCGGTTTTTGATAGTATGCCCATTCCATCAAGGAAAAACTATTGGTCAATAAGGCCAAAATCAGGATAATCCATACCGTCATACGGTCAGCGCTCCTGTGTTTAGTGGAATCCTCGATGGTTAAAGCAGGCTGCGTCATCCATATCAGGATGCAGGTAAGCATCAGCACGATGACTTTCCAGTGCCCCAGCAACGACAGGTTTCCTGCGAGTGGCAGGGCATAATAAATGAGCAGTACGAAGAAGGTGGTTGCTATTTTTTTCATGGCTTGTATTGAATGTTATTCAAGGTGTGTTTTCATCAGACAATAAGTCAGGTCAGGTTTTGGCACAATATGGTTGTTCATTCGTTTGAGGTGAAACCTCAAAACCACAGAAACTTTGTTGATGTCTTTGTTCCGTCATGCACACAGGGATTGAAGGGTGGCAAATTGTTGAACCGGGACGGGGCAAGAGAATTGCCCCGTTTGCTCGTATTGGTCGAGCATATTTTCATATTTCCGCATTAGCGATTCACTTTGTTGGCTTTTTTCACTCAACCGAAGCACCAAAACCAGACTGTCGTGGCTGGCTACTTTTTGCTTTGAAATGCCTTCAAGCGGTTTGAAGCCATACCCGGCATACACTGGCAATTGGCGCTCTTTGCAGGATAAGATGGCATTGGATTGCTTGTGAAATAGCACAAAAACAACTGCACTTTCGATTAGGAACCGAGCCAATCTGAGGCTTTCATATTCCGGCAACAGGCACATCCGACCACCTTCCATAAGCCTACCGCCTTTTGAGTGGATATTTTGATGGTATTGATTGATTTTTTCGCTTGCGGAGGAGAAATATTTCATCATCGGTAACGGCAAAATAGGGCGTACATTTATAGCATCGGAAAACTGGTATTGCGCAGCCAATTGACATACCCAATATGCAGTCTCTTGGCAATCGTTACCAGTTATTCTAAGATAACCTATCGGCACAGCCTCTCCTGCTGTCTCTAAAACAACCCAAAATGATGCGCCCGGAGCATCGTAGGCATCCAACTCCAGCCCGTATGGGTTTTCGGGGATAAAACCTGGATGGGCGTTTTGAAAATCAAGTGTCGCAGGCGGAAGAGTTGTTCGAGTTCGCCTTGGTTGCGGGCTCTCTTATGGTGAAATTTCCGTTTGTCATCGCAGTTGCTTTTCTCTTTCATACCAGTGCCACAGAGAACCTTACCCTCAAAATCCAAGAATTTCTACCTTTGGTAAAAAATCAGCCTCACTACCATGTCACCGCTAAAAGACAAATGACTGACCAAACCATTTTTCGAGGGCTTTCGCAACAGCGACCATGCCGTGCTGGAGCACGTCTTGCTGGAATACCGTCCCCGTGTGGTCAAGCAAGTCTGTGCGCAGGGCGGCTCTGAGGAGGAAGCAAAAGACATTTTTCAGGAGGCATTGGTCGCTATTTACCGCAAGACGCAGCAATCTGAATTTCAACTCACAAGCAGCTTTTACACCTTCCTTTATGCCATTTGCCATAACCACTGGCTGAAAAAATGCCGTGAAAAAAAACGCCACAATGAGGTAAGATTGGAAGACCATGGGGTATCCATGACTGCTGAGGCAACGGAAACCTTCGAACAAAGCGAGCGCTATCAATTGTACATCTCCAAGTTCAAGCAGTTAGGCGAGGAGTGTCAAAAGGTACTGCGACTGAGTATTATCGAAGAGAAAAGCCCTGATGAAATCATTGCCATGCTTGGCTTCGGTAGTGTGGGATATTTGTACAAGCGAAAGTCGAACTGCAAGGATAAGCTATTCGACCTCATCCATCAGGACGCAAGTTTTAAGAAATTGAAATCATGGTACAACCAGAGCAATACGAGCAGATAGAACTATATCTCCTTGGCAAACGGAGTGGTTTGGATTTGCAAGCCTTCGAGCAACGATTGGCAAGTGAACCTGATTTTGAGAAGGAAGTGTCGCTCCAACGGGAGGTGTTCGATGCCATTCGGTTGGAAGGCAAGGCGGATGCTTTCGCCTTCGGTTGGAAGGCATTGAAAAAAAATGGCCCCGGATGTTCCTGCCCGACGCATCGTTCCCATTCGCCGCTGGCTGGCGCTGGCGGCGGGGCTGGCACTATTGGTAGTAGCAGGTTGGTGGTTATCAAATAGACAAACGACCGATGTGCAAATGACGGCACAAGCCTTGTTCGATGCCAACTTTAATCCGCAAAAGAGTATTTCAGCCGCTTCCATTCTCCGAGATGCCGATACCACTGCTACCGCTCCTCAGACCGAAGAAAACAAGCGTTGGAACACACTTTGGAAAGAAGTGGAAACAAAGTATTTCGAACAGAACTTCACGGAGGCGCTTGCCCTGCTTCAACAAATTCAGGTGCTTGACCCCACTGGCGAATACGCCTCCGAGACTTTTTATTACGCCGGACTGTTGCACCTTCAGTCAGGAGATGCGGAACAGGCATTGAATGATTTTAAAAAAGTAGTGGTTGGCCATACGGAGGATCGGGATTGGTACAGTGCGCTCGCCTTGCTTGCGCTCGACCGGAAGGCGGAGGCAAAATTGTCACTTGAAAAAATCGTGGAATCGAAATATCCACGGCAAAAAGAAGCAGCTAAGATTTTACAGCATTTATAGGTAATCGCTTTTGAAATTGATTGCTAAGAAATGGTAAAGTTAGGGTGTGACTTGTGTACACGCACTCTCTTGTCCATTCAGCAATTCAAAATGCGATTACCAATAAATGCCATATACATCGTCTTTTCCTTCCTTTCCGCAATATAATGATAACGCCTTTTCAAAAGGCTTCATGTTGTGCTCAAGTAGCTGCTTTTTGGCTCAAAGCTTTTGCATATTTCCTCTGAGGCTACCCCTTTTTAACTTTTTTTATTTTTCAGGGTAAGAAAATAATCCCATCGGATATTAAGGTGAAAGCTGTGAAAACTGCGTAAGCTCAACCACCAACTTGTTGACCTCAACAAAGGCATGTGAATTATGAAAGTACTCACGTTCGATGACCAAATAGCCTTCTCTACCTCAGAAAGCTACACGGTGGTTAGCATTGGTAACCTCGTCTGCTGTCTGGCTGAGAAAGGCTATACCCGGCTTTATTTCAACGGCCATGAGGCGTTGTTGATTTCCAAAGGCTTGGGACAATTGGAGGAGTTCCTGCCCAATGCGCATTTCGTGCGGGTCCACAACAACGCCATCGTCAACCTTGGGCATATCCGCAAGGTGCTGAAAGGCGCAGAAGGTAGTCTACTCCTGTCCAATGGCATGAACGTATCCCTTGCCGACCGTCGAAAAAAGGACTTGATGGGGCGGTTGCAGGTTTTTTGAAAAAACGCAGTTATCGGGAAAATGGCTGCGATTGTCAACCCATTATTCTCGTCCATTAAATCGTTGAAAATGAAAGCGATGGATTACTGACATTGCATTTCCATAACTTAGAAACTGGTCTTCCAAAGCTGATTTTTCCCGCTCTAAACTTTGTAAAGCAAACCTGTATGCTTGGCCATGTGCGCATGGCCCAAGGTGTGCAGTGTTTGGGGAGCATAATGATATATCTCAATTCAAGAGGAAAGCCGACGCCTCATATTCCAAGTAGGCACCACTAAATTATTTACGAAATGAAAACATTTAGCTTCAAACTGCTGGTTGCCATTTTTGCAACCGTAATTGCCTTGGCATCCTGCCAAAAAGACAACGAAACCGCTCTTGACTCGCACGAAGGCCAACCCCAAGCCAATGTCCAGAACGACAACCCGAATGCCGTCACCGACCGGGCCAACTGCGAGCAATCCATCACCATCCCCGCCAACTCGGTGGATGCGCTCGCCGCTGCGATTGCCAACATCTGCACAGGGGTACCATCTGGCTGGCACCTGGCCTGCACACCGAGAACGCAGGCGTGGTTGTCGGGAAAAAAGTGAGTATCCGTGGGCAGGAGGGCGCCGTGCTGCGGATTCAGGCATCACCTACCACGGATTACAGCGTGGCGCTCGACGTGGCGCTGCACTTCAAATTTGCCACAAATTCGAGGCTGGAAAACATTGACATTGAGCCGTCTTCGGCTATTGGTGGCGTTGCAGTGCTCCTCGAAAACGCTGGCGGAACGATGGTCAAGAATTGCCACATCAACGGTTTCCAGTCCAGCATTTTGGTAGAAAAATCGCCGGGCGTAAAGCTCTTCGACAACACGATCGCAGCTTCGACGGCTTGGCAGGTAGGGTCCATTCCGGATGCCTACGGAATCATCATCGTCAACGGCCCAGGGGGCAATATCAAAGGGAACGACGTATCGGGCGCCCTGTTCGGCATCTGGCCCTGCGATCATGGTGGCACCTACGAGAACAATTATACCCACCACAATTATCTCGGTCTGATATTGTGTAAAGTGCCAGCAAATTCATTCAAACTGCCCAGCGGCGAGACCACTGGCGCCAATTTCTCCTCCAACCATTGGACGGTAACGAACAACCTCTCCACCGACAATTTCATGGTCGGCTACCTCGTGATTGATGGGGCCTACAACAACAAGCTGACCAACAACGACGCCTCCGGCAACGGCACCTACGACATCGAACTGACGGGCGACAGCTACCGCTTCGGCTTCCTGACACCCTCAGCCACGACAACGTGGTCCATGCGGGCAGCTACCAAGGCATCAGCATCAAGGACTGTGGGGTGGACAATATCGTGCATGGCGGGGTGTGGGTGGATACGGCGGTGGATGCGTGTTATTGAGAAGAAAGGTGGGTTCCGAAAGCCATCTGGCTTTCGGAATTTGTTTTCATTTTTATCACTTTGCAAACAGCACATGGAGCCTTTCGTCAATGGACTATTTCTCATGAAGTTTCAAAACTCAATCGCATGAGCAGGCAAGGCTGCGGAGCGGATTTGATGCACTCCGCAGCCGCCTGACGGTGTTTTTTAAATACAATTCGATAACCTTTTAATTCAATTAGTATGAACAGGTTTTTTACATTCTTGCAATCCTTTCTTTATCTCTGACTGCAAAAGCGCAACTTTTGCTCTGGCCAAATGGCAACAGTTTTATGACGTTTAGCGCAAACGAAGCGGTTACTATTGATATAGGTCAAATTCTGTTCATTAACAATTGCCCAAATGGGTACGACGATTTCGTTTTCGCATTTGCTGATATTTACGTAATTCCTGCTTCAACTAACGTAACGATAGGAACGGCTTTGACAGATGTGTCAGGTGTACCCAATACTGTAGAGGCTGAAAGTAGCGGAGGTACTTTTGTTTCTGAGGTAATAGGTTTTGCAGGAGTGGGAATTTGGGCGCAGGTACCTATTCAGTCATTTACGACGAGTGTCAGGACGGGGTCTTTGATGCCGTTGACACCTATTTTCCTAATGCATTTGCAGTTGATATTCCTGCAAATCCACCACCTATTGACCCTGTCATTACCCAAACGAAAATGAGGGCATTTAATTTGAGAACATATTGGTTAACCCAATGGTGGCATACTTTGGGAGTTTTTAAAGCCTACAATTTATGGTCGTTATTTGGAGCATTAACCAACCCTTATGACCGCTTTATTTATTTACTTACTGAAGCAACGGGAAAGTTAAGTTGGCTCCCTGGAATTGGTGCAATAGACCCTCAAGATGCTGCCTTAACCCATTTATTAAATGCAGCCAAGCATTATAATGCAATTCATGCTGACCCACCCGACCCCAACTTTCAGCAACTCACTCTTCTGAATTCAAGAGGTCATTGAACCAAAAAACAATGACGTTTTAGTGGAATCTATTACTGAATTGGGTACAACAATGAATGTTGAAGAAGTACTCTTGCTCGCTCTATTGAAAAAGCATAGAAAGGTATAAAGGCGCTGACCTTGCCAATAATGCCGAGTGGGCTTTAGTTCATGCTAAAGCAATAAAATGTATGCTGGTTTGCTCAAAACCATTGTCAAACACAAACTCCTCTCTATCAGCTTTAAATCTCACACTTCTCAATGATGCTCGCCCTTTCGACCAACTTGGACAAGAACATGAGGAATTTCGAACCCGCCTTCAAAACTCAGGATTCAATTCGGAAAATTAGAGATAGCTGCCAACTTAGGTTTATCATCCTCCCAGTTGACAGACCTTAGGGATTCCTTTATTACTTTGGATTTATCCAATTTTAGCAAGAACAATTTTTTGCAAACACTTGCTGGCATTCAGGCTGAAAATAATAGTCTGCAATCTGAACTCGACTTTCTCGGGGCTGATTTGGAAGAAATAATTACCTCTTTAGAAGACAACCCTCAAACTGTTGACAATTTGCCAGTTGCAGATGCAGGTGGACCATATATTGGTACAGAAGGGAGTTCAATCTCATTCGACGGTACTGCTTCAACTTCTTCATCTTTAATAGTGCTATACGAATGGGATATTGATGGAGATGGAGAATTTGACGACGTAACTGGACCGACTCCCTCTTTTACATTCCATAAAGCCTTTATTGGTTTGTTAGGAATCCGGGTTACTGATGAGGACGGCTTCTCCAATATAAACTACGCACGGATTGAAATTTCAAACGTCAATAACCCACCGCAAATCACTGGTTTTACTCCTTCGTCAAAGGGTTGATCATGGATAGCGGTACTTCTCAGGCTTTTAATGTTACTTATTCTGACCCAGAGGGCGATGCTGTTATAGTAGAATGGTATGTTGACAACATCCTTGTTTCAAGCGGAGCAAGCCTTACTTTCAGTCCAACAAATAATGATGTGGGGTTACATGTAATGGGAATCCAAACTTTCTGATAACAACCCGAATGGGTTCAATATTCTTGTATTGGTCTGTATTGGTTTTATGCCTGATATAGATAACGATGGCTGGAACACCAACACAGACTGCAACGATAACAACCCGCTATCCATCCGGAGCAGTAGAAATACCTGACAACATTCACAATGACTGCGACGCACACGTTGACGAGGGCGTTGCAGATACCGACAACGACGGTATTCTGGATGCAGACGACAATTGCCCCTTGGTAAGTAACCCAGGTCAAGAAAATTCAGACTCGCCCGATGGGTTGGTGTTTTCGGAAATGAACGAAGGTGCTGGCAACAGCATAAACTCCTCTAACAGCGCAGCGACAGGGTCTCTCGAAAGCTCGCCAGAATGGGTGCCGGGTCATGTAGGGACTGCTTTGCAGTTTAACGGCTCGAACCAATACGTGACGGCAAATTTTCCGTTGCAGGGAGCAAGCCAGGCAACCTTGGCTGCTTGGGTGAAAACCAGTGTTAATCAGGCCGGTAGCTATTTCCTTTCAGTTCCCATGAATTCGGGTGGCAACAACGGATTTGATTTAAGTTTTAATGGTGCAGGCGTTATCCAGTGTTGTATTGTGACATCGAGGTGGTGATTTTTGCTTTACCTCAGGTCAAAATTACAGCGACAACCAATGGCATCACATCGCAGCTACTTATGATGGAACCACCACGAGATTGTATTGGGACGGCAATCTGGTCAATTCTCAATCCAATTCAGGTACGTTGTTTACTGACAACGATTTGGTGCAGATTGGCAGGTTTGGTAGTTATGGGGGCTATTTTAACGGTGCCATTGATGAAGTGCTTATGGATGACAGGGCACTGTCCGCTCGAAATCCAGCACCTTTTCTTAGGTACAAATGACCAGTTGGGTGATGCCTGCGACCCCGACGATGACGGAGATGGTATTTTGGATGGAAATGACAATTGCCAGTTTGTAGTCAACCCCGTACAGGAAGACAACGACAACGATGGCTTAGGTGACATCTGCGACACGGACGACGATAACGACGGCACGCTTGACCCACAAGACGGCTGCCCGTTCGACCCGAACAAAGTAGCCCCTGGAGTTTGTGGCTGTGGAGTGCCGGACGCCGATTTGGACAATGATGGCGTATTTACTTGTTTTGGCGACTGCAACGACAATAATCCGAATGTTTTCCCTGGCGCACTGGAAATTAATAACGGCATAGATGACAACTGTAATGGCTTAGTAGATGAAACGATAAGTGCCTTAAACAATGCACTCAATTTTGATGGGGTTAATGATTATATCGAAATACCAAACAACCCGGCAATTGATTTTTGCTCGAATTGTCCAATGACAGTAGAAGGTTGGGTCTATCGTGAGGGTAGCAATCCAATTCAACACATCCTGGGAAAAAGATCCGGATGCAATATTAATAATCTATTCTGGCAAGTGGCATTCGATGCTACTGGGTTTGGTTTTTGCGGAGCAAAACAGTGGAGCAGGCGACCCGACAGATTGCCCTATTTGGCCAATGGAACATTTTGCAGGTGTATTTGACGGTGTCAACTTCCTTTTTATGTCAATGGCATTTTAAAAGTTCAAGTCCAGGCAATTTAGGCGCACCTAACCGGGAACCATAATTAATAGCAACTTCTGGGGCTTGTCCATCCAATGAACATTTTAACGGTAAAATAGACGAGCTGCGTATTTGGAACGTGGCCCGTACTTCTTGCCAAATCAACACGCTAAAAAATTGTGAACTCACTGGCAGCGAACCCAGCTTAGTTGCCTATTACAATTTCAATCAAGGGATTGCAGGCGGCAACAATGCAGGAGTGACAACCCTGTTGGATTCTTCGCCCAATGGCTTTAACGGAACTTTGCAGAACATGTCGCTTTCAGGAAATACTTCAAACTGGATTTCATCGGGAGCTACTATCAATGAAGACTGTACTGAAATCCCAACAGAAGTATGCAATGGGTTGGATGACAACTGCAATGGCCAAATTGATGAAGGTTTTGACCAAGACGGTGACGGCTTCACAATCTGCCAAAATGACTGTGATGATAACGACCCTGCCATCAACCCCAGTGCTACGGAAACCTGCAACGAACTGGACGACGACTGCGATGGCATCACGGACGGCTTGCCCAGCTTCAACAATGCCCTGAAACTGGACGACGTGGACGACTTCGTAGAGTTGAGCCAACACCGCTTCAACCTGATTTCGATAGCCCGGCGACGGTGGAATTTTGGCTGAATTCCCAATCTGACCATATCACAGACCCGAACGATGGGGTTGTTTTTGGAATTTCAGATGGGAATAACTACCCCAATGCTCAGGCTTTCCTAATAGACTATGGAAATACTACCAGTGCTTTTTCAAATGAACGGATTAGTATTGTTCGTCAAGCACTTCCTGCAAACAATCAAACAATGTCTTGTTTGCTTAGCAATAATACGCACACCAACCAATGGCATCATTTTGCAGTGGTATGTACAGGTACAAATTGGTTGCTTTATTTGGATGGCATTTTACAATCAACTGTAAATAAGCCCCTACTATAACAGTAATTTTTTAGGATTCTTTGGCAATGCCATTTCGTCAAAAATTCAAGCAGCTATTGGAACGAATGGTCTAGCCAACGGCTCTTTTTTGTATGGGAAAATAGACGAATTCCGCATTTGGAACACCGCCCGCACCGCCGCCCAAATCCAGGCAAACTATGATAAAACCATCATTTCCCCACAAGCAGGGCTAGTCGCTTATTATAAATTCGACCAGTTGGAAGACCTCGGACAAGGCAATGCCGGAGTGAACGATGTGCGTGATTTTTCAGGTAACAATTATCATGGGGACGTGAGATGTGGGGCTTTTGCATCTTGCGATGCGCCTGTTTTGTTGCCTCCATGCAACGACAATGACGGGGATGGCTACACGGATTGCCAAAACGACTGCGATGAGAATAAGCGCCAATATCAACCCCGGCGCAACGGAAATCCCTGCAACAGGATTGACGAAAACTGCGATGGTGAAGGCGACCATGATGCATGGAATGCATTGATTTTGATGGAGTGAATGATTATGTCCAAATGGACTATAACCCTTTGATGAATTTGACTTCATTTTCAGTGGAGGCTTGGATAAAAACCTCTCAAGCCAATGGAGATTGGCAGCAGATAGTTGTCAAGCATTCTTTAGGAGGAAATCAAAACTATTCGCTGAACATCAACCAAGGCAAGGCTCACCTTCGGTTTGATACCCCTGAACCATTTCCTGACCTCACTTTTTTCGTAGAAAGTACGACGTTGATAAACGACGACGTATGGCATCACCTTGTCGGCACATTTGACCAATCTGCTGGGCTTATGAAATGTATGTTGACGGAGTGCTTGAAAACATGGTGCCAACGAATGGAAACACGCCGGAAATTTCCAATGGAAATCTCTGGTTTGGGGCGTTTATCTATCAGGGAAATCTGCAACAGAATCTTCAAGGGAGTATTGACGAAGTCCGCGTTTGGAACCACGCCTGCACCCAAGCCGAAATCCTCGCTTCCATGAACTGCGAGCTTACCGGCAGCGAGTCAGGCTTGATTGCCTACTGCAATTTCAATCAGGGCACGGCAGGCGGCTCCAACGGCAGCGTGACTACCCTCGTAGACCTGTCTCCCAATAACTTAGACGGTACGCTGCAAAACTTCTCCCTTTCCGGCAGCACTTCCAACTGGGTCGCTTCCGGCGCAATCGTCAACGGCAGTTGCTCCATCGCACCGCAGGAAATTTGCAGCGGCGGACGACGACTGCGACGGTCAAATAGATGAAGGCGTCCAATCCACCTTTTACGCAGACGCCGACGATGACGGTTTTGGCGACCCGGCACAGACCGTGATTGCCTGCAATGCCCCGACTGGCTATCTTGCCGACAACACCGATTGCGACGATGGCGATGCCTCTGTCAATCGTCCGATGCCTCCGAAATTTGTAACAGCACGGACGACGACTGCGACGCCCTGGTGGACAACGCCGACCCCGGCATCACCGGGCAAACTAACTGGTACGCCGATGCCGATGCAGACGGTTTTGGTAATGCTGCTGTCAGCCAACTCTCCTGCGACCAACCTTCCGGCTACGTTGCAGACGGCACGGATTGTGACGATGGCAACGCCGCCGCCAATCCTGACGGCGCTGAAACCTGCAACGGTACGGACGACGATTGTAATGGCTTAGTGGACGATGCAGACCCAGGTATCAGTGGTCAGCCCACCTGGTATGCCGACGTTGACGGCGATGGCTTCGGTGACCCGAACGCCACCTTAATTGCCTGCAACCAACCTTCTGGCTACGTTGCCAACAACACTGATTTGTGTGCGCTCGACCCTGCCAAAAGTGCCCCCGGCATCTGTGGTTGCGGCGTCGCCGACCTTGACACCGACGGTGACGGCACGGCGGACTGCAACGATGGCTGTCCGCTCGACCCGAGTAAGACGGTCTCCGGCATCTGCGGCTGCGGCGTCGCCGACATTGACACCGACGGTGACGGTACGGCGGACTGCAATGACGGCTGCCCGCTAGACCCCACCAAGACAGAATCTGGCATCTGCGGTTGTGGTGTCTCCGACATTGACTCCGACGGAGACGGCACGGCGGACTGCAACGACGACTGCCCGCTCGACCCCGCCAAGACTGCCTCTGGCATTTGCGGTTGTGGCGTGGCTGATGAAGATTTAGATGGCGATACCTATTATGCTTGTGCGGGATGACTGCGACGATAACGACGCCTCCGTTTATCCGGGCGCAACGGAAATCTCAGGAAACAATGTGGACGACGACTGCGACGGACAGACGGATGAAAGCGCACTCAGCATCAGCATTGCGCAGTCCGTCTTGCCTACCTTCTGCCAGGGGCTGGCAACTTTGACTACCAACGCCAGCAATTACGCCCCGCCGCTGAGCTATGTCTGGTCGGGAGGCTTGGGCTCTTCTCCAACCGAAACGGTATTTAACAACGGAACCTACACCGTTTCCGTCACAGACGGCAACGGTTGCCAGACTACTGCTTCCCAAGCTGTGAACGTCACGGCGCATCAGGTGCTTTCCGGCTACGTGATGATTGCAGATGACAAGGTGGAAACCAAGCTCAGCATTGTCAATGGCGGCGGGCATCGGTGTGCTCAACGGCAGCGGGGAAGCCAAGCTCGACGACCAGTCGGTGGTAAACACCTTCGTCAAAGCAGACGAAGTGGAAGTGACGGGCGGCAGCACCGCAGCCCTTGTCATTGAATCACCGGCAAGCATCACCCTGCCAACTTTCCGAGAAAATACCTTCAACGACAACAATCACGTCATGGTGCCTGCCAACCAGACCATGACGCTCACCGGCAATCACTACGGCAACATCGAGGTGAAGGAAAATGCCACGCTGCATTTCAATAACCAGGAAATATTTGTCAAGCACATCAAGACCAAGCAAGGCGCCATGATTGACTTTTTACAACCGGCGGAGGTCATGGTTAAAGGCAAAATGGAAATCGACAAAGAAAACGATTTCAATCTATCAGGCGAGGCAGTTGTGATTTACCTGAAAGACAAGCTAGAGGTAAAGGAAAATTCCAACGTGAAGGGCGTGGTGTACACCAAGAAGAAAATCGAAACCAAGGGACAGAGTGCCGCACAGCCTACCAACATGACCGGCATGTTTATTTCGCTGGAGGAAATCAAATCTGACAAATGGACGAATTGGAACTGGAGTCAAGAATGCTTTTTCACTCCGCCGCCTTCCAACCTCCTTTCTTCGGCGCCAATTCCACCGCAGAAATGGACGTGCAGCTCGAATGGATAAACAAAAGCCAAACTGCCAAAGACTATTTCGTAGTTGAAAAATCCGCCGATGGAGTGCATTTCGACTCCCTCCACCGCCAGGATGGTTCGGGGCCAAGCGATAAAGTCGAAATCTACCGGGACATGGACCTGAATCCTTTTGAGGGCTACAATTACTATCGTCTCAAGTTGGTGTACAAAGACGGCAGCTTTGAGTATTCCAATATTGAGGTAGTGAAGTTCAACCCCGATTCCGATTTCACCATCTTCCCCAACCCGGCCAGCGACCGGGTAACGGTTTATCTCGACCGCTTCATGGGCAAGGAAGTTGATTTGGTGATTGTCAACACATTGGGAGAGGTACTGTATGAGCAACACATTACTGAAGTGAAAGACAAGCTCCTACCGATTGCATTGAACCGAGCGGTTTTCTTGGACGGCATTTACTCCGTATCCGTCATTCACCTTGGCCGGGCGCAATCAAAGCGCCTAATAATTTCGAGGTTTTGACCTTGCTGCCCTAAAAAACGATGAACGACATCCCTTCGAAGGGGTGTCGTTTTTTTTGTTGCATAATCAAAGCAAGCCGCCCAGAACAGCCCCAGTAGGCAAAACCCAGAAACCAACCCCTAATCTAATCCTGAACGCTATCAGGGGTATAGCTTTGGCTTTCAGCGGTAGTTTACTGCGACGTCGGCCAATTCCGTCAACCCCCTTTCAAAATATCCGAAATGCAAATTTGATAGCTTTGTAATGATTTTTTGGAGGGCACAACAGGCGCTTTCCGGGTTCTTAATTCTTCGATTTTGTGCACCATTTGTACACCAAAATCAAAAAA
This sequence comes from Saprospiraceae bacterium, assembly GCA_016719855.1. Taxonomy (GTDB): domain Bacteria; phylum Bacteroidota; class Bacteroidia; order Chitinophagales; family Saprospiraceae; genus UBA6168. The sequence continues at coordinate 93,477 of JADJYH010000079.1, forward strand.
GGGAACAAAAAAAGGCTATGCATATTGCATAACCTTTTGATATTCAACGTTTTACGTTGTCGGGGTGACAGGATTTGAACCTGCGACCACACGCCCCCCAGGCGTGTACGCTACCGGGCTGCGCTACACCCCGCTCTCGATTTCGGATTGTCCGATTGCGGATTTCGGATTCAAGGTCTGCCCAATCCGCAATCTGCAATCCAATAATCCGCAATCGAAAGTGGGTAGTACTGGATTCGAACCAGTGACCTCTGCTCTGTCAAAGCAGCGCTCTAAACCAACTGAGCTAACCACCCATATGCAGGGATGAGGGATAAGGTATCAGGGATGAAACACGGTTGCTCATCGTTCCTCATTCCTCATTCCTCATTCCTCATTCCTCATTCCTCATTCCTAAATTGCCTTTCTTCAAAGGCGGGTGCAAAAATAGTCAAAATTGCTTGGTGGGCAACCTTAGGGGCGGTTCAATTCAAAAAAATTATCCAAGGTCGTGCGTGGCCCAGCAATGGGGAGTTTTTTCCGTTAATCATTGGTTTGCTGCCGCTTCCATAGACAAAAAACCAGAATCGCCCAAAGTTGGAGGCGGTAGTTTTGGCCGTTCAGGTGCGCTTTGAAAAGGGCTTCAACCTGTGGCAGGTTGAACCATGCCCCGTTGGTTGGGTCGCCGAGCACCACCTCCTCAAAGCTGCCCCGGAGGGCTGTCCTCAACCAATCACAAACGGGTACGGTGAATCCGTGCTTGGGGCGATTGAAAACCTCGGCTGGCAAGTGCCGGGCAGCTACTTTGCGGAGCAAGATTTTCTTCTGCCTGCCGTTCACTTTCAGTTGGCTGTCGAGGCTTGACACGTATTCCAACAAAAAGTGGTCGAGAAACGGGATCCTTGCTTCAAGCGAGGCCAACATGCCCATTTTGTCCACTTTCATCAACAGGTCGTCCACCAGCCAGTTGCGCTGGTCGGTGTAGAGCATGCTGTTCAGGTGGCCAGCAGGGGCAAAGTACTGCTTGTCGAACCGCATTTGCTGCTCTTGGGGCAGCAAGTGTTGTTCGATGAAAACATCGGGGTTGAGCAATTTTTTCCGGCTTGCCGATTTGAAGACATTGGCGCCCGGCAGCCGATTTTTAAAAAGACCTGGAACATGCAGCCTATCGAGTAGGGCGTAAAATTCATAGCGTTTGTACCCGCCAAACAACTCATCGGCCCCCTCGCCGGAGAGTACTACCTTGACGTGCTGGGCTGCAAAACGACTCATCACGTAGGTGGGCAAAACGGCATAATCTGCCAACGGCTCGTCCATCTTGGCGATGATTTCCGGTAGGCAATCCAACACTTCTGGCTCAGTGACATGGATTTCGTGGTGCTTCGTGCCGTAGTGGTGCGCCAGTTTGCCCGCAAAATGGGTTTCGTTCAGTTCTGAGTTTTCCCCAAAACCCACCGAAAACGTATGGAGGGTTTGTGCCGAGTTTTCGGCGGCGTAGGAGAGGATGGTGCTGCTGTCCAAGCCGCCGCTGAGGAACACGCCCACTGGAACGTCGGCTATGAGGTGCGACTTGACTGCTTGGCCTAGCAGTTGGTCAGTTTCGTGGATGGCTTCTTCCAGCGATACCCCGTGGTGGCTGCGATTGGGCTGCAACTGCCAATAAACAGTCGTTTTCGTCGCTCCATTTGCCCGGACGTCGAGCCAACTGGCGGGTTTCACCTTCTTTATTTCCTTAAAAATGGTCGTTTCACCACCGATGTACTGCCTTGCAAAATAAGCGTTTACGGCGCTGGGGTCCAATTCTGAAATCGTCGGGAAAGCAGCCGTGATGGCTTTGATTTCTGAGGCAAAAGCAAACCTGCCGTTCAAGCTGGCGTAGTAGAGTGGCTTCATGCCGGCCCTGTCACGCACCAGTAGCAGGCGTTGTTGTTGGCTGTCCCAGAGGGCAAAAGCGAACATGCCTGCCAACTTCTTAAAGCCCTGTTCGCCTTCCAACTGGTAAAGCGCCAAAATGACCTCCGTGTCGCTATGGGTCTGGAAAGGGTAGCCTTTTTGGGCGAGTTCGCTCCGCAATGTCGGGTAGTTGTAAATCTCGCCGTTGAAAACAAGGGTGGCGTGACCGTTGGCCGATTGCATGGGCTGGCGCCCTGTTTCGAGGTCAATGATGCTGAGTCGGCGGTGGCCAAGCCCAACTGGGCCGTCCATAAAAATGCCCTGCCCGTCAGGGCCTCGGTGGGCAATCGTGACGTTCATTTTTTCAACGACCTCCCGACTGGCCAGGCCGCCATCAAGCGCAAGTATGCCTGTGATTCCGCACATTTCAATGCTTTTGCCGATGCTGCTCCATCAGTTGGCGCAGCGCACGGATGTTGTTTTCGAGGCTGAAGTTTTCGATGGCCATTTGGCGGGCCGCTTTTTTCATGTCAAAAAACTGCGTGGTTTTGATGGCATCGGCCATGGCTACCGCCAACGCAACGGGGTCGCTGGGCGGCACGAGCCAGCCATTTTTGCCATTTACGACGCCCTCTGGTATGCCCGACACGTTGGTGCCGACGATGGGCAGACCGTGGCTCATTGCCTCCAAGCAAACGTTGGGCAGGCCATCCCGGTCGCCGGAGGGGTCCACGATGGAGGGCATCACGAGCACATCGGCCAAGCGGTATTGTGCTTCCATCTGGTTGGGCGGTATCATTCCCTTGAACTGGATGTGGTCCACGAGACCCAAATTTTGAACCTGTGATTTCAGTGCTTCCTCCAAGGGGCCGTTGCCAATGAAGACCAATTGAAAATCAAAGTTTTGTCTTTTCAAAATGCCGCAAGCTTCGATGAGGAACGTGAAACCCTTTTTCTCTACCATCCGCCCCACGGCTATGTAGCAGAAAGGCTCGTGATGGCCAGCGGCCAACGTCACCGGCTCTATTTCAATACCGTGGTAAAGCTTGGTGATTTTTTCGGGTCAATGCCTGGCAATGATTTCAGGTACTGTTCATTGGCGCCCGTGCAAGTGGAGAGATAAGCGGCATTCGCAATTTTGCCCAAGAGGCCACTGTTGTCGGTGTAAATATCCATGGCATGTGCGGTGCCGCCGTAGGGAATGCCGGTGATTTTGGAAAGGTGGACGGCGGTGTCACCGGGCGCAGTCAGGAAATGGGCATGTATCAGGTTCACTTTCTCCGAAACCACTTTCCCTGCAATGGCCGTTGCCCTGAAAAGGCAAATCAGGCTGCGGAAAAACTTTGAAAAGCTGCTGTGCTTCAGCGCAAAAAGCGCTTTCCAAGCCTGCAAATAACCGCTCCTGAATCGGAATGCAACCTTGATGTGCTGAAAGAGAAATGACGGCCAAAATGGGTTTTCAGGTAAAAGGATGGCGAGCTTAAGCAACTTTTTTTCCTTTTCGGTAAGGTCGTCCCGCTCGGTAACCTTGCGGGTAGCAATGAGCATCTGGGTATCCTGTTCGTTCATTTCCGTCAGCTCACGGGTGATGAAGTTCTGCGACCACTCGAATAGCCGGTTAACGATGAACAAAACCTTGAGCGGCGGGTGGTTTTCCACTTGAATGGATTTAATTAGCGGGTGAGCGAGTGAGGTTGAGGATTGGGAGTGAGCGGGGTGAGAGGCCCGGTGGAAACTCTCCCTCACCCCGCTCACCCTCACCCTCTCACCTCTAATTCTTCACAGCCGTTTCCGTGATTTTCACCTTGCGGGGCAGTTGCTCGTCCCGTTGGGCGGTGTGCCAAACGAAAGCGGCAGTGATGGTGGCAGCTTGTTTCAGGTCGTCGGCCACGAGGTGGTCGAAGTTGTCCATGTTGGAGTGGTGGGTGCGGCTCCAGTACGACACGTTGTCTTGGATGAACTGGAAGCCGGGAACCCCTACCCCATCGAAGCTGAGGTGGTCGGTGCCGCCCGTGTTCTGGAGGGTAAGGGTGGTGGCGCCCATGTCCTTGAAGGGGTCGAGCCAGGCACGGAAGATGGACGAAACATCGTCGTTGCCCTGCAAATAAATGCCCCGAATCTTGCCAGTGCCATTGTCGAGGTTGTAGTAGGCCGAGATTTTTTCGTAGTCCTTTCCTTTTACCAGGTTGCCGTTGTCGTCATCGTATCCGACCTCTTTTTTGACATAAGACCTGGAACCTAGCAGCCCCTGCTCCTCGCCCGTCCAAAGGGCGATGCGAAGGGTGCGCCGGGGTTTTATGCCCGATTCTTTGATGGTTTCCATGAGGATGCGGGCCGTTTCGAGCATGACGGCGCTGCCTGCGCCGTTGTCCGTAGCACCCGTTCCCGATTGCCAGGAGTCGAAGTGGGCGCCGAACATCACCACCTCGTCCTTCAGGTCGGTGCCGGGTATCTCGGCGATGATGTTGTGCTCCATGCCGTCCTTGTTGGTGTACTCAGCCTGTATTTCGAAGCTGAGGGTAACGGGGATGTTTTGCGCCAGCATCCTGAAAATGCGGTTGTAATGCTCCACGGACATCGTCACTTGTGGCAGTACCACTGCGCCCTCGTCACGGGATTGACCTTCCTTTGCGCTGGCTTGACTAACGAAGACAGTACCAAGGTCGCCCTTGAAGCTGCGGTCAATCGTGGCCAGCGGCATTTCCTTGTAAAGCATTTCACGCAGAGCTTTAATGAACTCCCGGCCGCTATCGGGGAAGTTGCGGTTGCCACGCCTGACCCTCGGCTGTGGAGCGGGCGAGTTGGCCATTTCGAGCAGCTCCTCTGGGGTAAGGCGCTTGGCGAGCGGGTCTTCCCACTCTTTCAGCACCCGCAGCGTGTCAATCAGTACAAATTTGCCCTTGAGTTTGCCCTTGTATTTGTCCAACTCCTCCACCGTGCTGGCGTCCAGGTAGATGACTTCGCCTTTTACCAATCCTTTGGTGGACGGCGACCAAGCCTTTGGGTAGGCAATCACTGGCCAATAACTTGGGCCTTCGCAGTGCATCTCAAAATGCTTCAGCTCCCAGCCCCGGCCAAACGGCCCCCATTCGTCGAGGTGTACGTTTTGGTAGCCCCAATCCTTCAACTGCTGCTGTGCCCAGGTGGTGGCTTTGTCGAGCATCGGCGAACCGGTGAGGCGAGGGCCGTACACGTCCGTAATCATGGCAGCGGTTTCCATGACCCGGCTTTGGTTCATGCCGTGCTTTTTGATGATGGAAATGATGGAATCGTTGACGGTCTCCTGTGCCTGTGAGGCCGAAAACAGGCTGCAAAGCAGCAGCAAAACAAGGTAGGTCTGTTTTTTCATGACTTGTTTTTAGTTGGTGGTTGGCGTATTGGCGTTTTGGCGAATTGGCGTGTTGGGGTGTTTGTGGGTTGGCGTATTGGCAAGTTAGCGTTTTGGGGTGTTGGGAGTGGTAGGGGTTAACCCCGACTCCGCCCAACACGCCAAAACGCCAACACGCCAACCCGCCGTCAAAAATTCAAGTTCTTGGTCAGGTAGCCCATTTTTAGCGAGTCACGGGTTTTGTCTTGGATGCCCACGCCATACCGCCGAAATTTGTTGACAGAATCAAAAATGCCCAACCCTTCGCTAATGTTGGAATAGGTCGGTATTTCCCCTGACGAAGTGATGCCCGTATTGGCCAAGCTGACGTTGACGTATTTTTCGAGCGATGCGCCCCCGGCAATGATTTCCACGTCAATGCCCAAGAAAATCCGCTTGAGGTCGTCGTTCACTTCGATGTTGTTTTTCATCAGTTCATAAAATTCGATACCGACCTTTTCAACCTCAAAATTGTTGCTGTTGCTTTCCCGGCGCAAGCCACGAGCCCAAGGCCATTTGATGGTTTTGTACGTGATGGTGGATGGGTCGGTCTTTGGATATTCCGCGTAATTGACGTACAGGGTAGCATCAAAAATAAAGGCGGAATCGGCAGCCGACCAGTTGATATTGGTCTTACCAGTATTGATAAAAGAGAAGCCGCTGGTGTTGCCGGCCGGGTTGTTCAGCTTTACCGGGGCGAGGATAACGGCATTGCTTGTCACATCCGGTAGCCCGTTCCCTCGGTCAATGTGCAAGCGGATCTGTTCGCCAGCCTTCAGGCGGATTTCCGTGGAGTCAATGCGGTAAAGCCAGTTTGGCTCGGTGGCAAAGATGCCATCTTCACGAGGGTAGCCCCAATCGTTGCCATCCACCCGTTCGAGGGTGAAAAGTTGGCCGTTGCTCACCCGTTCCAGTTGCACGATTGCATTTTCATAGTAGATGGAGTCGGCAATCTTGGCCAGTTCGAGCGCATCGGCGTCGGGGTCGAGGTAGGCTTTTTCCACCCGGATATAATGTGCTGAGTCGCTGATGTCTATCAGGCCGAACACAACTGGAATGTCCTTCCATTTTGCGTTGACGTCGAAGTCGTTGGAGCAGGAAAAAATGAAAACCGAGGCCAACAGAAAGGTGAAAATCAAAGGTCTTTTCATCGAAATCTTAATTTTTTAGGCTGCAAAGGTACTTTTTTGGTTGAAACCAATACGCCTTGCGGCAAAGCTGTCGGCCGCATTGCAAGCAGCCCGGTTACTTGCCTAACCATTGGCGGCAATCAAGCAGTCGGTATTTTTTTTCAATCTTGAAATATTGATTGTCGGGAAATTGGTTGATGGCAAAATTGCGCTCAGGGTTCTTCGCTAACCGTTCCACCAGGTAGCTTTTGAATGGTTCAAAAAGTGCAAACTTCCGTCCCTGTTCAACCAACTGCCTATCCACCAGTAAGTAGCTGACGCCCCATTTTTGTACGAAAGCCTCTCCACGGCGGGGTCGGCTGTTGTGGTGGCATCAATGTACCCGAAAAGTCGGGGTGCCATTTTTTCCCAATAATTCCTGAAATAAAGGGCGTGGAAACCCTCTTGGCTAAACAGCACCGAGCGCTTGCAACGCATCGGTATCATATTGCAAGGGTCTGGTGGCCCTGCAATAAAGCCGTGGTCTGGTGGTAGTTCATCCACTATTTTGAACAACAATGAATAGTTGCCATAGTCTTGCTGGGCATGGTTTTTTGGCTCGAAGCGCCAAAACCTAGGCAATATCAATGCCGCTAGGAGGATGGCAGTTGCCCACCATTTTTGAAAAAAAGCAGCGTAAATGCCTAGAAGCCGCACGAGCAAGATGCTGAAAAAAACAGGGTAGGTGTAGGTCAAGTAACGGGTGGGGAGGAACAGGGTGGGAGCAACAGCCGTGCTGTCACCAGCAATCCGATGCCGGCCAGTGGTAGGTAAATAAGGCCCTGTCAAAGCGACGATGTGAGCGGTCACCAAAGCTTGCTCAGCAGCAGCAGTATGGCGACCTACCACGATTGGCAGCTTGTAAACCGGGTCTTGAAAGCCGTTTTGACCACTTGGGCAAAAGGGCGCATCTCTCCGGGGAAGTCAACCCGGCCATCGTCGGAACCAAACATGGGCAGCGTGAGCAGCTCGTGGGCAGTGAACATCGAGGCCATATTTGGGGGGGCGGGTGGTCGATTTGGCAAAGGATATCGCCACGGCCAGGAGAGCGCCACAGCCAGCACATCAAATGTTTGAAATGGGTGCCGACTGCCACCAGGTTGGTCTTGTTCAAAAACACCCTCACCCCCTCCAGTCCAAGCATAGCCAACTCGACAAGCAGCACGATTGGGTAGAACAAAGCGCTCAATATCAGGCAGATAGCAACGCCCCGCCATTTGCCATCGGCAAAAAATAAAGGAAGGCCAAGAGCAGGGAAGCCAAAGGCCGGCCATTGAAACCCACCATCCGCTCGAACGTGAGGAATCCTACCACCGCCGCCGCTGCCATGCCGAGGGTGGGGCCAAGGGTTTTTACCATAAAAAAGCGAAAAAACAGGTGGCAAGCAGTGCTGCCAGTGGCATGTACTTCCCAAAAGAAATGGGGTCGAGCACCATCATGGCGGTTCGGCCAACCGCCACGTATCCCCACGGCTGGAGTTGTTCGGCGGCGTCATTCAGAGGTCTCCAACAGCGGGTTGCCATCCTTCCACTTCCACATCCAGGCTACGTGCTGGGCGTTGTCGTCGTTGTGCCAGTATTCGCCGGAAAGCATTTGCCACTCAAAACGGACGAACCACGCCACGCAAAACAGCACAACAAAAGCGATGGCGAAAAAATTGGACGGCAAGCGATGAACTTTTGGGCTTGGGTTCATTGGAAAGTTTTATAATTGCGAGCGCTGCCCATTGTGGTCGCCCAATTTATTGGGCTGACCGAACTGATTTGTTTGACCGAACTTCGAGCTAAAATCTTCGTGTACGGCCGGTCTGCCCAATAAATTGGGCGACCACAATGGGCATGGCAAATAAACTGATTTTCAATGAACAGACCATACCTTCTTGCTTTCTGCTTCGCAATATTTTCCCTCCTCGCCTGCAAAGCACCCGCACAGCAAGGCAATATTTATGACAACAACCCTGAGCAGCGGCTGCCCATTGGCACGGAAAAAGTCAAGCACCGCCACATTCCTGCCACCGGTGGTAAGGTGGACAAGGTGCGGGTGGAGCCGCCGTTCTGGTTCACTGGCATGGCCCGACCGGAACTGGAGGTGCTCATTTACGACCAAAACATCAAGGACTACGAAGTGAGCCTCACCAACGCCGAAGGCGTGAAACTGGTGCAGGTGTACCGGGTGGAGAATCCAAACTACCTGTTCGTCGAACTTGAAATCGGCCCCGGTGCCAAGCCCGGCAAGTTCAACATCGTCCTCAAAAAAGGCTCGAACACCAAGACCTACCCTTACGAACTGCGCCAAAAAAACTCGGCGTTCAGCAGTGCCCCCAATCCGCAATCCGCAATCCGCAATCCGCAATTAAACGCCAGCGACTTCATCTACCTCATCATGCCCGACCGCTTCGCCAACGGCGACCCCACCAACGATAGCTACCCGGACATGACGCAAGTGGGTGTGAACCGCCAAAAAATGTACTTCCGCCACGGCGGCGACCTCCAGGGCGTGATGAACCACCTCGACTACTTCACGGAACTCGGCGTGACTGCCCTCTGGCTCAACCCCGTGATGGAAAACAACCAGCCCTACGAGAGCTACCACGGCTATGCCGTCACCGATTTTTACAATATTGACAAGCGTTTTGGGTCAAATGAGCTGTACAACAAATTGGTCGACGATTGCCATGCCAGTGGCATCAAGGTCATCATGGACATCATCTTCAACCACTGCGGCAACCAGGCCTGGTTCATTCATGATTTGCCTTCGAGAAGACTGGATTCACCAATGGGCGGAACATACCAGGCCCGTCTATCGGGGCACCATCAACCACGACCCCTACCAAGCCGACTGGGACAAGGAACGGGTGAGCAACGGCTGGTTCGACAACCACATGCCCGACCTCAACCAGCAGCACCCCCGCCTTGCCAACTACCTCATCCAGAACATCATCTGGTGGACGGCCTACTCTGGGCAGGATGCCTATCGAATTGATACCTATTATTACCCCGACCAAAAATTTACTTCCGACTGGGCTGCCCGCATGGAGGAGGAGTTTCCCAGGCATCAGCATGTTCGGCGAGGTTTGGGTGGAGAACGTTTCCACGCTGGCATTTTACACCAAAAACAACGGCCTCAATAAGGACTTCAACTACAATTTGCCTTCGGTAAAGGACTTTCCCCTCAGCTTTGCGCTCACCGATGCGCTCACGCAAAAAAACGAGTGGCTCACCGGTGCCATCCGGCTTTACATGACGCTCTCGCAGGATTTTTTGTATGAAAACCCTTACCGCAACGTCCTTTTCCTCGACAACCACGACCTCAGCCGCTTTTACTCCACCATGGGCGAGGATGTGGACAAGCTCAAGGCGGGCTACACCTTCATGATGACCACCCGGGGCATCCCGTCGTTGTACTACGGCACGGAGATTTTGCTCACGGGCTACACCAACCCCGACGGCAAGGTGCGCCAGGACTTTCCCGGTGGCTGGCCCGGCGACCCCACCAACAAGTTCACCGCCGCTGGCCGCACCCGAAAGGAGAACGATGCCTTCAATTATTTTAAAAAATTGGCGAACTACCGCCGGGCAAACCCCGTATTGCAGAGCGGCAAAATGACTCATTTCGTGCCAGAGGACGGCGTCTATGTCTATTTTCGCTACAATGCCGACAAGACGGTGATGTGCGTGATGAACTGCAACGATAAGCCAATGACAGTGGCCACCAAGCGTTTCGAGGAGCGGACGCTGGGCTTCGCCAAGGCCAAAAACGTGATAACCGAAGAGGTGCTGAACAGCTTGGAGAACATTCAAGTTGGGCGCTACACCACACTGGTGTTGGAGTTGCAATGAATTCAGTAATAGAGGCAGTATCATAAGTCAAATGTGCCTTTAGGGTCGAGCCACTGAGAATAATCGTCGGGACGGTATCTTTGTGCGTAACGGCTCCAGCAGATACCGTTCCGATGGAACGGTTGAATGTTGGTTAGACATTTTTCTACAAAGATGTCGTCCCGATGGGACGAGAGTTATGACTTATTAAAGCTCATCCCTATCGGCGAATACCAATTGTGATAAGCCCACTTTCAAATCAAATTCCCATTCAAAATGAAGTTAAAGAACAAGGCTCAAATAGAATCCTGGCTCGAAAAAGGGGAGCTTGATGAGGTCATCAACGAGCTGAAAAAACAGCTCAAGGCCAGCAAAACCGGAAAGGCGCTCTACTCGGATGCCCTGGTGCTGTCAGCGCAGTTGAAGAAAATCAACACCGACAAAATCCAGCGGGTGTTGTCCTACGAGCAGGAGAGCCTGACATTGAACAATTATCGCCGCAGCCTGGTGGATTTTATTGAAATGATTGAACAGCACCAAGGAGAGGAGGAAGAAGCAGCGCCTGTTCCAACACCAAAAAAAGAAGAAAAAAAGGAGGAGCGTAAACGAGGCTTTGCTTGGTGGCTGGTGTTGCTGCCGCTATTGGTTGGGGGCATTTGGTTTGTTTTTTTCAAAAAACCTGCGCTCCGCCCGATTGTCAGGATATGCACGCTGACGCAGATGGCCAACGGCCATTGCTGCGACCAGGACCTCACCCGGATTACGCTGTACGAGACCAAGAACGTCATCTACATATCCGCCGTTTTTGAAGGCCTTTCCGACAAAGACCCAGATCATTGAGGGCATCCTGTTCTGGGATAGCGGGGAGTCGTACCCCACCAAGCCAATCAAACTTACGCTGGACGGTTCAATCGGCGACATCTGTTATTCTTCGATGGTGCTTCCCGTCAACGGCCTCCGTTGGCCGGTCGGCAAGTTCTACCTGAAAATTTTGGTCAATGGCCAGCCAGTCGCCGAAAAACCCTTCGAGTTGATAGGCGACAATTATTGATTTCTTATCATAAAAACTATGCGAACCTTCCTTCCGTCCCTCTTTGTCCTTTTGCTTTTTTCCGCTTGCGCAAACAAGACAACACCCGTTGCCGAAGGCAAAAAAAAAGTACAACTCACGGATGACGAGCTGTTTGCGCTCGTTCAAAAACAAACCTTCCAGTATTTTTACGAAGGGGCCGAGCCAAATTCCAAGCTGGCCTGTGAACGCATCCACCTAGATGGTGTGTACCCCGACAACGACCAACACGTCGTCACCACGGGCGGTTCGGGATTCGGGGTGATGGCCATTTTGGTCGGCATTGAGCGGGGCTTCATCACCCGGCTGCAAGGCTTCGAACACCTGAACCATGCGGTAAACTGGCTCGAAAAAGCTGACCGCTTCCACGGCGTCTGGCCGCACTGGCTCGATGGCCGCACCGGCAAAACCGTTCCATTCGGCCAGCAGGACGACGGCGGCGACCTCGTCGAGACGAGCTTTCTCGTGCAGGGTCTGCTCTGCGTCCGGCAGTATTTCAAGGATGGAAATGCGGAGGAAAAGGCGCTTGCCGCCAAGATTGACAAGCTCTGGAAGGAAGTGGAGTGGGACTGGCACCGTGGCCCGGACAAGGAAAATGTGCTGTTCTGGCACTGGTCGCCCAAGTACGCCTGGAAGATAAACTTTCGCATACGGGGCTGGAACGAGTGCCTCATCACTTATGTGCTGGCTGGCTGCTCGCCGACGCATGGCACGCCCGCCACCGTTTACCACGAAGGCTGGGCAGAGGGCGGCAAAATCGTTGGCGGCCCGACGGCATACGGCCACAAGCTCGCCCTCCGGCATCAAGGTCGGACCGTGTCTGGTGGCCCGCTGTTCTGGTCGCACTACTCGTTCCTCGGCCTCGACCCCCGCAAGTTGAAGGACCGCTACGCCGACTACTGGGAGCACAACGTCAACCACACGCTCATCAACTACGACCACTGCGTAAAAAACCCACACAATTACGCTGGTTACGGCCCCAACTGTTGGGGCTTGACTGCCAGCTATTCCACGAGGTTTTACGCCGCCCACTGCCCAGAGGAAGACCTCGGCGTCATTTCCCCGACGGCTGCGCTGTCGTCTTTTCCCTACACCCCGAAGGAGAGCATGGCGGCCATGCGCCATTTTCACGATGACTTGGGCGATGACCTTTTTGGCAAGTACGGCTTCTATGATGCTTTCAGCCAGCACGTGGACTGGTTCCCGCAACGCTACCTTGCCATAGACCAGGGACCTATCGTGGTGATGATGGAAAACCAACGGACGGGGCTGCTGTGGCGGTTGTTCATGTCGTGCCCAGAGGTGCAGGAGGGGTTGGGGAAGATGGGGATTTCTGTTTGAATAGAGGGACCGGCCTGAAAATCGGCAACACAGGATTCGCGGCACTGCCGTTTTCAGTGATTCCTATCTCCCTTACTGCCAAGTTTTGTATTGTTGTTTTGGATGGCCGCACACCTATTAGAAGATGCCTACCTATTACTATTGAGGGACACTGATGAACCGACAGGAAGGGTTAGACTTACCGTTTAGAATTGGAAGGTCTTCGCCGTCATCCTAAACCCTACGAATCCAGACAATGACCATTCAAGATTTTCTGGCAAGATTAAACACCATCAAAAGGGCACCTGGAACGAAGGGAAGGCCCCACACAAGCCTGTCTTGCTGCTGGCATTGGCCGATTGGTTCGACTACGGCCTGGGCTCTGCCCAAACCTACACCGCCTTCGATGCGGGCCTGATTTCGTTGACGGAGCCATATACTGGTAAAGCCTGAGCTGAAAGAAGCCAAATCCGACTATCCTCGAAAAGCTAGATGGGAGGAGGATTCGGCTGCCGAAGGAGGAGCGGTTTTGGCCAGGAGGAGTGGGTGAGGTGGCAAAGGAGGAAGTGAATCAAAATTTAAAACCTTACAATGAAATACGAAGTTAAAATCATCTTATACCCTGAATTGCACGCATTTTTCGAAAATTTAGTGCGCCCAATTTTCGAAAATGAGGGTTATAAAATTGAAATGAATGTAAATTTTACAGGTCTTGAAATAGATCTATTTGGAAAACATAAGAATAGAGATGAAAAATTATTGGTAGAATAAGGCAAAGGACAAAGTCAACTCTGATGAAATAAAGAAATTTTATTACAATTTATTAGTCAGTAAGAAAGCTGATTATGGGTATTTTTTATATACTCATGAATTAGACCATCAAGCAGCGGGACTGAAGGATGAACATGAAGTGCGGGATAAAAAAAATTCAACCTTTTTTGGCCCAGATAAAATAATTAACGCTCTTGTTGATATTAATAAAATCAGCTACTTTAAACTTGTCAATCCAAGTGAAAATATAACCGAAAAGCTAATTTTGGCATATACGTATTTTGGTAATTATTATATTGCAATAAGCCATTCTGGTACTGAACAAAAAGTATTTCATGTTTTTGATGCAAAGGCCTTACGTAGTATTGAAGAAAAAGATGAGGCGAATGGTGTAAAAATTATAAGCTCATTAATAAAAGAGATAGTTGAAGTTGAGAGCTATAAACATCTTGCTATCCCTACAATAAATTCTCATGCTAATTCTCATTCTAAAAAACCATACTTGAACTTTTTGGAATTCGGTATTATTTGAAAGCAAACCATCCTCTTTTCCCACTCAAGCTGATATTGTTTTATTAGATGACTTGTTTGTAATTCCGAATTTATCACCTTTCGATATTAAGACTAAAATAGGAATAGATTTGAAAAAGTAGTTTCATTAAATAATGTGTTTAGTTCTGAAGATGCGACAAATAAAGTCGCATTAATAGGTGGAAGTGTTTCGGGGAAATCTACATGTTGCAAGTATATTATCAAAGATGCGTTTAATAAAAACTTCTTTCCCATTTTACTCAAAGGAAATGAAATAAACGGTGCTGTTAGAATTGAAGCAATTCATTCTAAACTTGAACAGGCTTATTTAAGACAGTTTGACACGAACATTCCTTTTGAGGATATTGACAAAAATCATATATACGTCATAATTGACGATTTTCATTTGCTTTTAGGGGCAAAAAACAATATTATTAATAGATTTTTAAAAAATTTAGAAAATGTATATTGTAATATTATAATTACTGGAGACGAAAGCGCTTTGTTCAGAAGTAGCTTTAAAGACAAAAGTGATAGGCTCAATATTTTTGATTATTTCACAATATTCAGGATTTTGGAATTAGGGCCTAAGCTTCGATATGAACTTATAGAAAATTGGTATAAAATAGGCATTATATCCACTAATTATATCGATAAAATTGATCATTATTTCAAAACAGATTAAGCATTAAAGCATGTGAATATTATAATAAGTCGAAACTATGCACCTTCTTATCCATTTTACATTCTTGCTGCCCTTCAAGCACTTGAAACTGGTAATTCTGAAAGTACCAATTACTCTATATATGGATTCTACTATGAACTTTTGATTAAAACGGCAATTGGGAGAACCATTAAGGATAAAAGAGAATATAGTCTTTACATTAATTACTTATCTAATTTTGCGTATTACTTGTTCGAGCAATCTGAAAAAGAAATCAGTAGAAGTGAATTTAGTGACTTTCATTCTTCATTTTGCAAAAAAATCGATTATGCATTTTCACACGTTGATGCCTTAATGATACTTGATGAATCAAAATATTGACAGTCAATAGTAGCGATATAAGATTTCGTGAAAAATATGTATACTATTATTTCTTCAAATTTTCTATCTAGCCGCTTTGTCCAAAGGAAAGCAATTCCTTCATTAAAAGAAATCAAGCCAAAGAAGTAAATCAGTGCTAATCCACAGAGTTTATAGAAGTGAGTATGCAAATATTGTAATGTTCTTAACGCATCTTTCTAAAGATTCCTATATAATGGACACCTTAATGGGGGCTGCAAAACGTATTTTCGAAGAATACATTCCCACAAAATTGGATGATGATGTATTTAAAATCAATGAAATGATTAAAGCTTTACCAGAACAAGTTATTGAAGAATTCGAGGTCGAGCAAAAAAGGGAGGAAGAATTAGATGCAAAAGAACAAAGTGAAATTGAAGCAGAATCTGAACTAGAGCTGGAAGAGTTGGAGGACACCAACGCTTCTTTAGATGAAGATATAAGCGCAATTGATTATTTTGCAAAAATCAATTTAGCATTCAAAACTTTAGATTTACTAGGTCAGCTAGCTAAAGCCTATTGGGGTGAACTGGATGCCAACGAGAAGAGTGAGATAGTTTTAGAGACTTACAATCTTGGATTGAGAACATTAAATTCATTTTTAAACCTTCTTCAAAATAGTTCAAGGGAAATAGTAGATCACGTTTTAAAATTGGTCGAAGAAAAACACATTAAAGATAGGCATACTCTTAAAAAAACAGTAGAAGCAGATGTGATGAATTTTATATTTAACACTTCTTTCCTTACTGTTTGGGGTGTGACTAAAAGAATTTCCAATGCAGTTGGAACTGATAAACTTAAAAAAACTTATTCAAACATTTTAAATGAACATCCTTTTGTTTCTTATAAATTAATAAACCTTTCAATCGATCTTGACCATAATACAAGAATACCATTTGAGGAAGTGAAGCAGTACAGCTCAGATTTCAATAAAAATAATTTGGCGAAGGTTGTTTTGCAAAATTTGATTATAAACCACCTTTACTTATTTGAAACAGGTTTTAGAGAAAAGCAGAAAATATGTTCTATACTTGGCATTAAAATTCATGACCAGAGACTTATTGACAATATGTCTCAAAGGAAAAGCAAACCAATAAAATCAAAAACAAATAACTGTTTGAATTGAGTTTATTAATACATGTAAACTTGCTTAATGCCCTGCTGGCACACTATCTGTCATTTCCCATCAAAGAACGACAACGCTCGTGACGAGCTATGCTCGTTGGCGGTTTTTGGTTGCGGCCTCTGGCCGCAGTGAACTGTTACGCATGACCTACGCACTGCGGCCAGAGGCCGCAACCTTGACCCGTTTGATAGCACAGCTATCAACGAGCAGTGCCGTGTTTCAATAGAAGGGCAGGTGGTACGCCAGCGGGGCTAAAATTTGGGAAAGCAAAGTTAAAACGAATTTTATAAGCCCTCCTACTTCAACAGCACCCTTCACTGCTTTCCATCAAGCTAGGCCATGTTTACAAATAATTTTACAAGGATGGCAAGTTCCCAATTATACATACATCGTTCTTTCATTCTTTTTTTTCATAAAATCGGTAAACCCTTTACTTCCAACCATTTTTGCTAATGTAGGACCTAAATGCTTTTCTTCAATAGGAGCTTTATAATTATCTTCAAATATAATATCAATTCCAAGGCATTTAGCGTATTCAATTACATGAACTCTGCACTACTTTCGATAATACGCTTTTTATGCCTTGTCAAAAAATAAGATACTTGTTCTTTATGATGCTCAATAAGGTATAATAGTACTCCTAAAAGAGAGTATCGTGTGTAAGGAATACGATTCCGAAATAGCATTGTCTCAGGTAATTTAATTGCTATTTCGTGAAACCCAAGTTTACATAAGCCCACTAAAATTGCTGTTATATCCAAATCAAACAAAAAGTCATGCATTTTCTGGATTTGCCATAATTCAAACTTTAACCAAAAAAGCAAATTTTGTTTAACTATTTCCATTTGCATTTCATTTAATCTCCACAATGATTGAACACTGAATTAATACAACAAGCCCTTGCCCAGCTATCATAGTTCATTCGACCTTCCCAAATTGTATCGCCCAAAATTCTACTAGGTGGAAGTGCTGACATTGCTTGTCCAATAGATATCAAAATTGCACAATCAGCTTTTTCATTAAAAATAGGACTAAAATGTTTTGCCAGCCATTCTGACCTTATATCATCACAATTTGATACTGAAATTATTTGTGAAATTGAGTTCATGTGGTTTGAAATAACCGCATTGAAATTTGAAAGATCTCTAGTATCTCGCCATCTTTCAAACTCACTTTTTAATTTAACCATCAATACATCCATTTTTGTTGCAATGTCGTAATCAATATTATCTATTTGGCTTTCCTCTAAAAATTGAGATATCTTTGCTTTGAATAAGAATTTTCGTGCCTATTTTCAAACATTACATTTTTATGAGTTCATGAACTTGTACAATTTTGCTCCTTATTATTATGAGAAAGAGTGGAAATTTGAAGAAATCCTTTTTTCTTGAATTTTTTTATACTGTTAATTACCAAAAATTTATCTTCATTCATTACAAAAATTAAGGAATTTGGACTCATCCCAAGAATAGGGACATTTGAAAGAATAAGTAGAATCTGTTTTTCAATATTTTCAATATAATGTGATTTAAGCCAAAGGTTTATTACCTTTTGTGCAATAGCAAACGTAGAATCAACAGTCTTACTTCAGGTTTAATAATTCATTAGGTAAAATTATCTCAAAATCATTTTCAATTTCAGCTTCAGTTTCTTTCACAACTATATCTTTAACTAATTGACATAATATTGGAAGTGCACAAAAAGTCAAAGATATTTGTTGCAAGGTTTCATTCGATACAAATTTCGCTTTAATTGAGTTTCGCATAAATTCATAAGCCTCCGATTGACTAAAGCCATTTATACCAATTTTAATTAGCTTGTTTCCTGATATTTCGGAATGAGTGCATATGAATCTAGCTGCTTTTTCTTCACACGTTGTTATTAAAGCGAAGTGGTTAATTTTATTACATAATTCTTTATCTTTTATCAAGCGGCTATTAGAGGAAATATTGTCATATACAATTAAACAATCTGGAAAGGATTTAATTCAGGATAATCATTAATCAAAGAACAATTCACCCAATAATACTGCCAATTTGGCAATCCCTTGTTTTTATAATAATAATTCGCAACTGAAGTTTTACCTGAGCCACTTGGTCCAAATAACAGTATTATTCCTCCATTATTTTTATTCTCCGTTATATAATTGTCTAATTGCCTGATTGTTTCATTCGGGACTATAAAATTATCTGGAATTGGAATATTATTTTCATACTTTAATATAAAATCTTTATTGATAATGTCTAATAATTCAATCATAGAATTGCTTAACTGATTTTCTTTCATCGATATATTGTTGGGATCGCTTAACTGATTGATTCGTTCATATGTAATTTCTCTATGCTTATTTTTCAAAAGTGATACACTATTACAAATTGAATTGTCTTTGACGTTAAGGGTCTCGATTATAATAAATAAATCATCATATCTATTGCTTTCAATGCACTCTTTGAAGCAGAAGAATCTGCTTATTGAAAATTGGTTGCATCTTATATTATTTAAATTACTTCTTGCAAAAGTAATCTTATAGTTGAAGAATCCAAATAAAAAATTCTCCTGATGGCACAAGATTCCCGTTGCCCCAAGTTTTCCCTACAACCCCACCCACCACCTCTCTAATTTCCAATTAAGCACTTGCCCAAACCACCGCCCCGCTGGTGCACTACCTATCAATCAATGAACGGCACTGCTCGTTGATAGCTGTGCTATCACACGGGCTTTGGTAGCGGCCTATGGCCGCCGTGCGTAGGCCATTTGGCAACAGGTTCGCTTGCCCCCAACCAACACATTCCAAAAATCTTCTATCTTCGTCACTCAAACACCAAATTGAAAGCACATGAAACCACCCATCATCTATTGCATCGAGGAATACGAGTATTACAACCCTTATGGAACCAGCCATGCGGCGACCAACGACCAAATCCATTTCTTGGTCCTACTCTACTGCCGGGAGGGCACGGTACAGCTCGATTACAGCGTGTCCGAGCTGATGAAAGTTTATAAGAAGCACGAACCCAGGCTGTACCGTTATTTACAGAACCTTTTGGCCGATATAGAAGAATTCTACAGCAGCCCAACCCTGCTCATCCGGGAGCTGGAGCGGGAGGGCTTCGATTTTTTTCGAGGTTGTTGGTTGCTTTTTTTTTGACCACGAAGACATGGAGCGCATCGCCAATTGGATAAAAAATCATGGAAAAAACAAGGGAATAAGGACCGCACAGGAAATCCAAAAATCCATGACCTCGGACGATTACGCCATGCAATATGGTGAGTTTCTGAGCCTAAGAATGAGGTTGACCCGCAAGGTGTACGAGGCCCTGAAGGAGCTTGCGCTGGATTACCTGCCTACTTTCAACCTGTTGGAAACGAACCTGGTGCGCAGTTTCAACACCTGTATGAACAACTATGCCCATGGTGATGGTAGATATGGCGGTGTCGAAATGGGAGAAGCTGGACATTCAGGAGTATTACGAGCGGGAGAAGGACGGCGGACCAACTGTCCACCTTGGAGGGCCGCCAGTTTTATTTGAACTACCGCAAAGACCACCCGGTGAAAGGTTGCGAGGATAGCCCTATTTTTTGCGTGGAGATGATGGATATTTTGGAAGAATGGGAGTCGAGGGGCTGGAACAGGGTAAGGGTCTGGTACAAGCTGACCTGCGCCGAGGGAGAAATGTACGATGAAATTGATTTTGAATACCTGATACAGGAGGCCCTGCTGTACTTTCCGGACATTTATGACGATGCCATGAAATCCTTCCACGCATCCAGTTCGCCAAGGCCAAGGCACCCGGCCATGCTGCATGGGCTTCAGCGAATGGGACACGACCTTACGCCCGTGCTGGCATCGTACTTGGCCAGCAGAGAAAAATTTCCTGCCCCATTTAAAGGAGGAAATGCGCCTCAGAAGGCGTTTCCCCGACGACAATCAACACTCCTACGAGGAAAAAAGGAAGTGGGAGGAGGATATCAGGGACCCACTATATGTGGAGGAGTTCCGGATCGTCAACTTCCTGCGTGATGGCTTGGTGAGCGAAGGTATGGCGGTCATCCTGCGGGCACTGCCGGAGTTCCTTATCCGTGTCCCCAAATCCTATTTGCACTATATGGAGGACTGGTTGTTCAACACGTATATTGACCCCCTCAACGACCTCAACGACGAGTTGAAAATGGCCTTTGAATTGAGGCGGGGTATAAACGGAAGGATTGAAAAACCCGTTGTGCCATGTGTTCACGCTTTTTCAAAAGCTTAGACGGTGTTCGATTTTGGGTTTCGAGCGAAAAAGTTGCCAGAATTTTCCCGTTGGGGTTGCCACGCTTCCCATTCCAAAATCCCCGCATTTACTTGCGTGAATCTTCGATTTCATGCGGACTATTCATGTTCGACCCTTTCAGGGTCTTAATTTTACTTTGTCACTTTAAGTTTTTGACTACAGGGGCAAAATATTTGTAGCATTTGAATTTATACCCTGTTTTCAGCCCCAGCGGGGCGTAATATTTGTTGATTTGAGGAGGATATTTCGCCCCGCTAGGGCTGAAAACAGGGGTTTATGTCTTTTCTACAAATTCAATCGCCCCGCTGGGGCTAAAGTGACAAAGTAGAATTAAGTTAACGATATTGCCCTTTAGGGGTCAGGGGCCAACTCCATGCCATCCCAAAATCCATCAAATACGTGACTTAGACATGCCTCTCCAAATATTAAAAATAATTTTATTTTTTTTTCAATGTTTCAAAATAAAAAAATAAACCCTGGCGTTTCTCCCTCGTTCCGCCGCCAATAACCCGGTAAAAAGAGCGTCGCAACATACCATCAACCATCACGTCCGATTAAAAACCGCCCACAAGATGAAAAGGCCCATGGAAGGGCGCAAAAACAATTTTCCAACCTGGCAATTCGCAGATAATCAACGGATTACATCAAGAAATCAGCAACTAAAGTTCACTTCGGAAAGGGCAATAACACCGAAAAACGGCCCATTCGTCACTACCGTGCGGCCTGACGAGGCTACCGTGTGACCGAATTCGGCTACCGTGCAGCCTTCGAGGCTACCGTGCGGCCTTACGAGGCTACCGTGCAGCCTTACGAGGCTACCGTGCGGCCTGACGAGGCTACCGAGCAGCCATACGAGGCTACCGTGCAGCCATACGAGGCTACCGTGTAACCATACGAGGCTACCATGTGACCTGACGAAGCTACCGTGCGGCCAAATTTTCTTGCGGAAACAACAATCATCATAAACTTTATCAAATAATCTTTAAAAAAAATCAAAATGGCAGCACCAAGATTCAATTGTTCCCAAGCCGTGTTCGTCGTAGTGGCCACCACCATACTCGACTCGATGGAGGAGTTCCTCGCCACCTTCACCCTATTCAAGGGAAAGTACATACTGGCCTGGATAACTGCCCGTAGGGCCGAGCTGGCCGCCGCCGAGGCCATGCCCGATGCCGCCGCACGCAAGGAGCAGTCCGAGACCCTGCGGGTCAGCCTCGTGAACCAGGTCGCCGCCCTCTGTGCCTTATGGCAGAACCTCAAGAGCTACATCACCGACGCCTTCGCCGCCGACGTGCTGGACATCAAGCTCAATGCCGCCGGGCATGCCAGGTACAAGGCCGCAGCCAGCAAGAACTGGACAGAGGCCAAGGCCATGTTCCTGTCCGCCAATAACTTCATGACCGCAAACCTCGCCACCCTCACCGCCGGGGGCAACATGCCAGCAGGGTTCCCCGCAACCTTCGACACCGCACGCACCACCTTCAACACCACCCTCGCCGACTACGAATCCAGCGTGGAGAGCGAACAAGTGGCCACCCAGGACAAGACCGATGCCTTCAATGCCGTGTACGACCTAATATCCCCCATGACGAAGGATGGCCAGAAGCTGTACAGGAACAACGAGGCCGTCCGCACCCAGTTCGTGATCTCGCACGTGATCGCCCGCATCAGCGGCCCCGGCCTTGCAGGTGCCCGTGGCCTCGTCCTCGACATCACCGACAGCCAGCCCATCACCGGAGCCACCGCCACCCTCACCCTCATCACCGTAGACGAAGTCGCCACCGTCTATACCGCCACCACCGACGACGGCGGGAACTACGTGCGGAATTGCCCATCGGGAAATTACAACCTCCAGTTCACGGCTCCCGGCTTCCAGCCAAGCCCCGTCAAGGTCATTACCATCGAGGTGGGCACCGTCAGCACCTTCAACGAGAAGCTGACGCCGGAAGCTTAATTCTACTTTGTCACTTTAGAATATTGAACATATCACTTTGGAAAGTAGGGGGTTTGGGGGCGGAACGCCCCCAAAGGCTCCCTCCCCCGACGAGCCGCCGAAGGCCTGGCTGCTCGGCGGAGCCGAAAGTCTGAGCCAAAGGAGGGGGCAATTGTTCGTAAGTTCCTTGGTGAAGAAAGATTGCTTTCACGCTGAAACGTCATGAGCCAAAACTTTAAATTTTATTCCACCAACACAAACCCCGCCCAATGATAGGGCGCATCGGGATATTTTTTCTTCATGTTGCTTTGAGCTGTTCGGAAGACATCGGGAATGGTCAGCCCGTTGGTTAACCACTGCTGGTAAAAGTCCGTCATCAGTTCCCGGGTAGATTGGTCGTTGACCTTCCAAAGGCTCATCATCAGGTACTTCGCCCCAGCAATTTTGAACGCCCGTTGCAAACCATACACACCTTCGTTCCCTTCGATGTCACCCAGTCCCGTTTCACAGGCAGAGAGCACGACCAACTCAGTCCCCGACAAGTTCATTTGGCTGATTTCATAGGCAGTGAGGATGCCATCTTCCCTGTTTTCAGGGGCTTTGCCAGTTGCCCAGGCTTGCTGCGCCCCGGCAAGTATCAGCCCGGAGCGAATCATCGGATGCTCCGAAATTTTAAATACCGGCTCACCCCCCGCCCCTGAAGGGGAGTTCACCCGCACTTCCTTTGGATCCGGAAAAAAGAAGCCATGTGTGGCGATGTGGAGGATACTTGGCGAAGGGTAGTCTATTCCCAAACTTCGAAAAGATTCTTCTGAGGCGATGTAGCCAGTATCGAGTTGCGTAGCAAGGTGCGCTGCTTTGAGGATTCGGCTGATGTCATGTGCTTCCTTTGCCGTGCCGGGCAAGTAGTTCCAGGTGCCGCCCCTGCTGGTCGAATCTGCGTGGAAGGGCAGTTCATCCAGTTCAAGCGATGGCGACATGCTGCGGGTTGCAAAGTCTGTATTGACAGCAGCGATATCGCTGCTGTCCACCTCGTAACGTACACCGCCCACGACGAATGCATCGTTCAAGGCATCTATGGTGGCATTTGGGATGACGAGTTGCCGGGTGCTGTTCATCAAAACCAATGGATGCTTGTCGGCGAAGGTTTGCCCGTCATTCATTGGGATAGCGCCGAGGTTAAGCTTGTGCAGCAACCCGGAGGGTGAGCAATAGACCGTTGTCGTTCCTTGCAGCAATCCATCCAAAGGCTGCCAAATCAAATCGTACAGCGACTTTTGCCCGCTTGTCGAATACAGGGCGTTGATGCCCCGGATATTGCCACCTTTTGTATTTTTCAGGAACGGTGCAATTTCCCGCTCCTCGAACAACGGTACGAACTGGGGAGCTTCATCACCTGGAAGTAGCACGAGGGCGGCGTACATGGTACTGTCAGTTCGTTTTTTGTTGTAATACCGATAGTGGATGAACTCCACCGCCGCTTCGCCAGCCTTCAATTTTTGTTGTACTTCCTGCCAGCGCACCTGCTGCATGGCTTCGCCATAGCCTGCGACTGTCCTGGCAAGTTCTTTTTCGAGGTCGTTGGCTTTTGCTTCTAGTTCAGGCAGATTTTTTCGCTCGGCATTGGGCTTGGCGTATTCCGCGGCGAGGCGCCGCTCGTAGGATTTTAGCAGGTTGAAATTTTCGGTGGCGGTATTATCTGTAAGGGCTAGCCGCTTGATTTGGTTAGAGGTGTTCAGCAAGAAGCCTTTATAGAACAGGATGTTATCGTAACATACGGGGTGGATGCGAGCGCCTTTGTCGGCAGTTATTTGAGCGAAAGACAGCATTTGGGCCTGGCTTTCTGAAAATTTATTTAAGTAGTTGTTTAATTCCCGCTGAGACATATAGAGTATGCCACTGGTTATCAGGGATTGATGCAGTTGGGCAAGTTCCTCGAACAGTGGCTCGGATTTCTCATAATTGCCCATGTCCTTATATAAATTTGCCCTGCCCGTTAAGTTCCTCGGATAATCGGGATATTCCCCCCTTCCCCATATTTTTTTGCTGATGGTGTCGGCTTCGAAGTAGAGCAGCTCGGCTTTTTCATAGTTGCCCGTGGAATGGTAAAAACCTGCCAGGTCGTTCAAATGCTCGGCACCGGTGCAAGTGCAATATTCTTTTCTTGGTTTATTTTCCCAACCGGGTTTTGCCTGGAGGAAGAG
Source organism: Saprospiraceae bacterium (assembly GCA_016719855.1). Taxonomy (GTDB): domain Bacteria; phylum Bacteroidota; class Bacteroidia; order Chitinophagales; family Saprospiraceae; genus UBA6168. The sequence goes on from JADJYH010000079.1 coordinate 117,994, forward strand.
CTGCTCGGCTTTGTCATAATTGCCCATGTCTTTGTACAAAAACGCCAGGTTGGCTAAACTCCCTAAATTTTCGGGAGCGTCTTTTCCAAAGACTTTTTCCCGGATGTGTATGCCTTCCAAAAAGAGCAACTCGGCTTTTTCATAGTTGCCCATTGTATGGTAAAGACTCGCCAGCCCGCTCAGACTTTCGCCATATTTGGGAGACTCTTTTCCATGCACTTTCTCCTGAATGTCTCTCACCTCCAACAAAAGTTGTTCGGCTTTTTCAAAATTGCCTAACATCTTCAAAAAACCCACCAAGTTGTTCGCACATAGGATGTAATCGCCATGCTCTTTTCCCAACGCTTTTTCAAAGGTGCCTAAGCTTCCCAATAAAGCGGCTCAACTTTTTCATATTTGCCCATTGAATGATATAGATTCGCCAGGTTGTCCAGACCCCAGCCATATTCGTTAGACACTGTTCCCTTCACTTTTCCCCAGCTATGGAGGGCTTTAAAACAAAACTCCTCGGCTTTTTCATACTTGGCCAAGTCCAGGTACAAGTTGAACAAAATGTTCGAATTTATCGCATAAGTGGCATTCTCCTTTCCAAGGGTTTTTTCAAATATAGCATGGGCTTTCAAAGAAAGCTCCTCGGCTTTTTCAAAGTTGCCCATCCTACCGTACGTATACGCAAGGTTGTCGAGGATCATGGCATAATTGGAATTCTCTTTTCCGAACGCTTTTTCCCCGGCTTCTAAGGCTTCCAAATAAAGCTGCCTGGCTTTCTCCTGGTTGCCCATCTTTTGATTCATATCCGCCAGGTTTCTTAAACTCCGCACATAATCTCGATGCTCCTTTCCCAGCGCTTTTTCCCAAGAGCCTACGGCTTCCGAATAAAGCGACTCGGCTTTTTCATAATTGCCCATGATTTTATAAAAAACAGCCAAGTTGTCAAGACCCCTGGCATAATCTGGATCCTCTTTCCCCAACACTTTTTCCCTGATGCCAAGGACTTCCCAATAAAGCCGCTCGGCTTTTTCAAAGTCGCCCCTGCCAAAGTACAAAACCGCCAGGTTGTTCAAACTCCACGCATAATCGCGATGCTCTTTCCCCAGTGCTTTTTCCCGGATATCTCTGGAATCTATGTACCACTTTTCCGCTTCCGGGGTATCGCCTTTATAATCAAGCACCCGGCCATGATTAAAACAGCAACTTCCATACGCTGCTGACTCAGGACCTAATTTATCCAGGGCGAGTTTTTCCGCAACGGTACTGACTTCCAGGGCTTTGCCAAAATCGCTCTGCCCGGTGAGGGTGCGGGAGACTTGGATGAGACTGTCCACCTGGCGGATAACTGCAGCCGTATCCACTACTTGGGAGCTACCAAGAAGCGGGGGCAGCATCAGCCCGAAAAGAATCGAAGGTTTCATAAAAATGTGGTTTGGTTAGTGGAAAAGACTTCATTTTTTGACTCCACCGATGGTGAACTTTCCAGCGTACATTAATTCATTATCCTGTTCGATGGTAAAGTAATAAAGCCCAGGTAGGAATTTCAGCCTTTGCCGTACTTCAAAAGCCGAACCGACAGCATCTTTTTTCAATTCCAGCGGTAAAGAGATCAGCGGCTTAGCGACATCCTTATTATTGAAGATAGCCAAAACAGGCTCGAAGGGCGGCTCCCCGGAAGGGCCTTCCAGCACCCCGGCAAAACGAACCGAAGTTTCTCCTTTCTTATCCGGTGTAAATTCTGCACTATTGGAAGGGCTGGTCATCGAAAAGGTCAAGCCCTCGAAACTCCTTAATCCGCTGCTGACAAGTGCTTCCATGGAAGGGTTGGGGATAAAATCTGCCGGGTCTGCCTCGGCGATGTATGAGTTTTCTTTTGGTTTCTGTTTTGGAGGAACGGATTCTTTTGGAATCTCTACTGGGATGGTATCAGCTTTTACTCCAGCTCCAGGTGCAGAAGGCTGCACAGTAGGTTGAGTTTCACCAGGCTTCTTTGTTGGCTGGTCGGGTGGTGATTGGAGCCAATACCAAATCACAATCCCAACGAGGACAATGCCAAAAAAAATTATCCATTTCCACAGGCTATTCGAGAAGCTGGGTTTTGGTTTGAAGGACGGTTCGTCCGGCGGCAGACCTTCTTCCATCACTTGCGCCAAAGCGGAACGCAGCCGCCAACGTCCTGGGTCGCTGAAATTATCCTGTAATTCCTGATGCAATTCGACTTCCCTACGAAAAATTTCGTCCTCGGCCATGCGACGTTCCACTTCCCGGCGCTTTTCTTCGGGAAGGGTTCCGTCCAAATATGCTTCTATCAAGTCGAAAAGGTCAAATTTTTCCATGATGTTGATTAACCGTTGCGTAACTCCTGGTATTCGGGGCAGCTTTTAACCAATTCCGTCAGATGCTCCTTGCACATGAATTTCCGGCGACGGGCATAGCCCACACTGGCAAAACCCATGGTTTTGGCTATCTCCTCCATGGGCAACTTTTGAAAAAAGAGCAAAAGCAATTTTTGGCAATCCTTGCCCAAACGTGCAAAGGCTTTGTCGTAGAGGTTCCGTTGCTCCAAGGCTGCATAATCCAGGTCAGGCAAATCGTCTGCTTTGTATTTGGCATCATCGGGGATTGTTACCTCCGAGAAAGATTTTTTTTGCAGGCGGCTGCCCCACAGGTTCCTGCAAATGCCATAAATATAGGTGCTGAACTGGCTGGTAAGCTGAAAATCGGGATGCTTCGCCTTTTCATAGATGACCATCACCGCATCCTGAAATACGTCCTTGGCGTCATCCGATGTGCCGCCGTTTTGCTGTATCAAATTGCTGATGGCTGGAAAATTCTTTTGGTACATCTGCCTCAGCAAGATGGGGTCGCCCTGTAAAATAGCGGCGACATAGTCGGCGGTTACCAAAGGTGCTTCCATGAAAAAATAGGTTAGCTCGAAAGCCGATGGTTACAAATGTAATAAAAGCAGTTTGGCTACTACGGAAATCAGTCCAAATTTCTTCAAAGCCGGGCTTTGGTATTTTATTTCAAAAACTTTAGTCAGGGTGTGTAACATCCGGCAAGGTGGTCAAATGTATCCTCGTCAACCTGATAAAACAGGAAAACATTCACCTCATTTCTTCATCTCGGTAGTTCAATGAACTGCTTAAATCATGTAACTATGAAAAAGTTTAAACTCTTCTCCATTGCAGCGCTTTTAGCGCTTTCTTTCACGCTCTCCGCCCAACCACCTTGCACCAACTACGCCTTATCATTCAATGGCGTAAATAGTTATGTACAAATTTCAGATGCCCCATCGCTTAGTCCCTGTCCAACCTGCCCTTACACGGTCGAATTATGGGTCTTGCGGGAGGATGCCGATGGGCTTCAGCACATCTTCGGCAAGCGAACTGGTTGCAATAACCCAAGTGATTTTTACCAAATGTGTTTTGATCCGTTCTTGAATTGGGGTAATACTACTATGGGATCGGCTTACACCAACATTTACCTGCCGCTAAATTCGTGGCACCATTTGGCAGGCGTTTTTGACGGCGCTCAGTTTCGGTTTTACTATGATGGGAACTTAGCTGCCACCGGTTCGGGAAGCATAGGCGATGGCACCGGCGCTGTACTCAAATTTGCCACTTCGGGTACTTGTCCAAACAGTCAGTATTTTGGAGGCAAAATGGATAATGTGTATTTCTGGAATGCCGCACGCACAGAAGCGGAAATCCAAGCCGACATGCTTGGATGCATCGACGGCACGGAACCGGGATTGGCCGGTGCCTGGAACTTTGATGAAGGCAGCGGCGGCATCGCGCACGACCTCAGTCCCAACAATAATCATGGTACATTGATTAATGGCCCGGCTTGGGTAACTTCTACGCTGCCATGCTGCGAGCAGCCGCCCTGCCCGGATGCCGACATGGATGGCTTCACTGATTCGGACTGCGGCGGCACGGATTGCGACGACAACGATGCTTCGGTAAACCCCGCCGCCACGGAAGTCTGCAACGTCGTGGACGACGACTGCGATGGCCTGGTAGATGAAGATGGCGTTTGCTGCGATGATCCCGACGGCGACGGCGTCTGCGTCGAGGAGGACAACTGCCCGAACGACGCCAATCCTGGCCAGGAGGACAACGATAGCGATGGCGCAGGTGATGCTTGCGACGACGACGACGACAACGATGGCATCGCCGACGATTGCGACTCCGAGCTGTTCGTGGACAACTATATCTTCACAGGGTTTGGAAATCTACCTGCATCGTGGATTTGCGGCAACAACAATGACAAAGTATTCGTGTGCCATGTGCCACCGGGCAACCCAGGCAATGCAAACACGATTTGCATCAGCCCGAATGCCGTACAAGTCCACCTCGACCACGGCGATTATTTAGGCGAATGCACTTGCACCGGTCAGAACCTAAGCCTGCCCGGCGCCAACGGTGGCTTTGCTGAACTGGATGAACAGGAAATTGAGATGTTTCCCAATCCTGCTAGCAAGAAAGTTACATTCCACCTGCACGGCTTCAGGGACGAAGTGGCTGAAGTGACCCTGTTTGATTATTCCGGTAAAGCCGTTTGGCAAACCACCCTGGAGGAAGGGCAGTACGAACTGACGCTCGACCTTTCCGGCAGCGACTACGTAAGCGGGATTTACTTCGTCAAAGTGAGTTCTGCCAGCAACGTGCTGACGAAGCGGTTGGTGGTTTCCAGATAAAATCGCTGGTTTCGGTTTTCCAAATCAATTAAAAATTGGTAGTGGCAATCTTTAGCTGTACGGACATTCCGCAATAGTCGAAGATTGCCACTACCACAAACACAATGCATTATGAAAAAGACTTTCAAACCAAACATGACGCCGAAAGGCTTCTACCAAAAACCCGCCCTCTACCACTTGCTCCTGCTGTTGCTACTCCTGGTTTTTACAACTGACCGGGCCTCTGGACAAGCAAAACTATGGGGACTGACCGCCTCTGGCGGAGGAGCAAGCTATTATGGGGTAATTTTTGAATACGACCTGGCAGGCGCAGGAACCTACACGGTAAGGCACGACTTTGTTGGAGCGAACGGAGGGAATCCTCAAGGCAGCCTGCTTGAATCCGGCGGCAAGTTCTGGGGTACGACTAACACTGGTGGCAGTTCGAACGCCGGGGTGATTTTTGAATTCGACCCGGCAGGTGCTGGAAACTATACGGTAAAACACAACTTTGTTTTGGGGGACTATCCCAATTGGGGCAGCGGATCGAATCCTTACGGCGGCCTGATAGAATCCGGCGGCAAGTTCTACGGGATGACGAACGGCGGTGGCAGTTCGGCAAGAGCCAGGGTGATTTTTGAATACGACCCGGCTTGCGGCGGAACCTACACGGTAAAGCACATCTTTAATGGCCCGAACGGAGGACATCCTGTAGGCAGCCTTCTTGAATCTGGCGGTAAGCTCTACGGGATGACTTCAAGCGGTGCCGGGGTGATTTTTGAATACGACCCGGCAGGCGCCACCTACACGGTAAAACACTACTTTCATCCCACGAATGGAGAACTACCTACCGGCAGCCTGATAGAATCAGGTGGCAAGTTCTACGGAACGACTGCCTACGGAGGGTATTGGAACCGCGGGATGCTTTTTGAATACGACCCTGCAGGTGCCGGAACCTACACGGTAAAGCACGACTTTAATGATGACGGTGGCGTGAACGGAGCCAATCCTCAAGGCGACCTGCTCGAGTCCGGCGGCAAGTTCTACGGGATGACGGCATACGGCGGCAGTTCAGGCTACAACGGAGGGGTGATTTTTGAATACGACCCGGCTGGTGCCGGAACCTACATGGTAAAGCACGAATTTGATGTCACGAACGGAAGGTATCCTACAGGCAGCCTGCTCGAGTCCGACGGCAAGTTCTACGGGACGACTTTCCTCGGTGGCAGTTCAGATGCCGGGGTGGTTTTTGAATACAACCCGGCTGGCGCCGGAACCTACACGGTATTGAAACACCTGGGCGGCGCAGATGGGGCGAACCCTTTTGGAGGGCACCTGATAGCAGCAGAGGGTTGCACACCCAGCACCGAAATCTGCAACTGCCTGGACGACGACTGCGATGGCCTAATTGACGAGGGTTTTGCCAATACCGACGGCGACTTGCAGGCTGATTGTCTTGACCCTTGCCCGAACGACCCCTACAACGACGCCGATGGCGACGGACTCTGCGGTGATGTGGACCCCTGTCCGTACAACCCCTACAATGACTCAGATGGCGACGACCTCTGCGCAGACGTGGACCCTTGTCCTTACGACCCCTATAATGACTTGGATGGTGACGGTCTCTGCGCAAATGTGGACCCTTGCCCTTACGATCCCGACAATGACGCGGACGGGGATGAAACCTGCGGAGACGTGGATAACTGTCCATTTATATTCAACTGGGACCAGGCTGATGCGGATAGCGATGGCTTAGGCGATGCATGCGATGCTTGTCCGAACGACCCGAACAATGACGCCGACGGCGACGGAATCTGCGGCGGCTGCCCCGGTGATGACAGCGACTGCGATGGCATCCCCGACGATTGCGACTCCGAGCCGTTCGTGGACAACTATACCTTCACAGGGTTTGAAAACCTGCCTGCATCGTGGATTTGCGGCAACAACAATGACGAAGTATTCGTGTGCCACGTGCCACCGGGCAACCCGGCCAATGCAAACACCATTTGCATCAGCCCGAATGCCGTGCAAGCCCACCTCGACCACGGCGACTATTTAGGCGAATGCACTTGCACCAGTCAGTACCTCATCCTGCCCGGCGGCAACGTTAGCTTTGCTGAAATGGCTGAACAGGAAATTGAGATGTTTCCCAACCCGGCCAGCAAGGAGGTGACTTTCCACCTGCACGGCTTCGGGGACGAAACATCTGAACTGACTGTGTTCGATTATTCCGGCAAAGCAGTTTGGCAAAAAACAATGGAGGAAGGGCAGTACGAACTGACGCTCAACCTCTCCGGCAGCGGCTTCGCAAGCGGGGTTTACTTCGTGAAGGTGAGTTCTGCCACCAACGTGCTGACGAAGCGGCTGGTGGTTTCGAAATAGAAATTTTACCTTCACAGCAAAAGGGTTGTTCTCCTGGCGCAGTCTTTATTTCCTTCCCGGGTTCAGAGGTTGCGCCGGAAATCAACCTGCAACCATTAGAAAACAAATTATGAAAAAGATTTCCTTTCTGTTCAGTCTCCTTTTCCTGTTGGGTACGTGCAGCCTCTCTGCCCAATGGTCGCAGCTTGGCAGCGACATAGATGGCGATGCGGCGGATGACTGGTCCGGCTACGCCGTTTCCCTATCAACCGATGGCAAACGCCTTGCGATTGGGGCTCACCAAAACGATATCAACGGCTTCGAAGCCGGTCAAGTGCGGGTGTATGCGGAAAGTGGGGGCGTCTGGACACAGGTGGGCAGTGACATCTACGGCGAAGCCGCAGGTGACGCATTTGGCTTCCGTGTTTCGCTGTCCGCCGACGGCAAGCGTGTGGCAGTCGGGGCCATCAATAATGGCGGCAGCGGCTTCCACGCCGGCCATGTACGGGTGTATGCGGAAAGTGGCGGCACCTGGACGCAGTCAGGTGGCGACATTGATGGTGAGGTAGCGGATGATTGGTCCGGCTACTCCGTTTCCCTGTCTGCCGATGGCAAGTGCGTAGCGATAGGGGCATACCGCAACGACGGTAACGGGGCCGACGCCGGTCATGTGCGGGTGTACAAGCAAACCGAGAGTAACTGGGATCAGGTAGGCATTGACATTGACGGTGAGGCAGCAGATGACAGGTCCGGCCGCTCCGTTTCCCTGTCCGCCGATGGCAAACGCCTGGCGATTGGCGCTGGCGGCAATGACGGCAACGGCACCGATGCCGGTCACGCGCGGGTGTATGCGGAAAGTGGCGGCATTTGGGAACAACTGGGCAGCGATATTGACGGTGAAGATGCGGGTGACGCCTTCGGTGTCTCAGTTTCCCTGTCCCCCGACAGCAAGCGGCTGGCCATTGGAGCTATCAACAATGACGACGGCGGCATAGACGCTGGCCATGTGCGGGTTTTTTCGGAAAGTGGCGGCGTCTGGACACAGGTAGGCGGAGACATTGACGGCGTAGTAGCAGATGACCGGTCCGGCTGGTCAGTTTCCTTATCCTCCAACGGCACACGCCTGGCGATTGGGGCTTATCAGAACGATGGCAACGGCACCGACGCCGGCCATGTTCGGGTTTTTTCGGAAAGTGGCGGCACCTGGACGCAGGTGGCCAGTGACATTGACGGCGAAGCGGCAGGTGACTGGTCCGGCCATTCCGTTTCCCTGTCCGGCACCGGCCAGCGCGTAGCGATTGGCGCTTACCGCAACGATGGCAGCGACACCAACGCCGGCCATGTTCGGGTGTATGAGGGACCGCCGCTTGAGGTCAATGCTGAAATGGCTGAACAGCAAGAACTTGAGATTTTCCCGAACCCGGCTGGAAACGAGATAACTTTTCACCTGCCCGGCTTCAGGAGTGATGCGGCTGAACTGATGCTGCTTGATTATTCCGGTAAAGCCGTTTGGCAAACCACCCTGGAAGAAGGACAGCACGAACTGACGCTCAACCTTTCCAGCAGTGCTTTCATAAGCGGGGTTTACTACGTCAAGGTGAGTTCGGCCAGCAACGTGCTGACGAAGCGACTGGTGGTTTCGAAATAAGGACCTGGCTCACCGGTGGCAGATGAATCCCCTGTAAACTGCGCAGTGGTGCATAACGGTGTAACTTACAAGGCATGGCTCAAAATGCCTGTCGGGTTTGTAAATACAAAAGCCTGATAATCAGCGATTATCAGGCTTTTTCAGTGCCCGGAGCGGGACTCGAACCCGCACTGCCGCATGGCAACAGGATTTTCTTACCTGCTACGGCTTTCGCCGCTCACGCTGTGGGCGTGATTTGTGGTCTGGACTTTCTCTTGGCCATGTTCAACAAGTTGAATTTAGGCTCCTCCCATTAAGTCTCTACACCTTTTCCAGAAAACTGGAACTTGGCGGATTGCCGTTCCGCCATGTGCGGAGAGGGTTTCCCCGATTTGAGAGGTTCTACTTTGAAGGTTTCCTTCAAGCACTCAAATTTTTTCTGTTCTTTGAACGAAAAGTCTCAGTTTGACTATGGCAATTTGGACAAAGCAACAGATGTTCGTAATGTGGTGATTTGTTCTGTCTCCATCTCTGTGATGGAGTTCCAATGACAAAGGCTTGTTTTGCCACTGGAAATCCGCTCGCTCGCATTCATGTTTTTTGAAACCCTCTTGAATTAGTCTTTTCTTAAGCTTAAAAGACTGGTAATGTGGGTAAAGGTTTTTGTAAACGATATCTTCCAAGAGAATCTTGGGAGCTTTTTTGCTCAAACCTTTACCAGATTGGTTAGGCTTATAGCAGCCTAATATCAATGCTCGCTTTTTGAAAGAATTAAAGTGTAAGCCCAATTTTGAAGCTGCTTCAGCCATTGAGAAAGCCGAATTACAGGTTTCAATAAAATCAGCGTCTACAATTCTATCTTTCAATAGCCATTTGCCATTTTTCATTTGGGTAAATTGAAATCGTCAAACATTTTCAAAGAACAACCAGCACTAAGTCCTGCGTGTCTACCATTCCACCACCCGGGCGTGGGTGTTTGAAACGTAAAGGTAAAAAAAAAGCCCTCAATAAATTGAAGGCTTTGGAGCGGAAAACGAGACTCGAACTCGCGACCCCGACCTTGGCAAGGTCGTGCTCTACCAACTGAGCTACTTCCGCTTAGGTAAATGCTTTTCTTCTAAAGCGGTGCAAATATAAGACGACCAAGTCCAAATTGTCAAACCTCTTTTGATAAAAAATTAAACTTCGTTGACATAAACTTACCTTGACTGGGCTAAGTTCCTGATAATCAATGTTTTTAGAGGTCAATTATCTCGTCGTAATTGAAAAAATATTCCTCTCCCAAACTTACCATCACGAAACCCGCCTGCCGCTTTTCGCAAGTCTCTTTGATGAGGTTGGAGGCCAGTCGTGTGTTTTCCTCGTCCAGGTGACTGAACGGTTCATCGAGCAGCAGCGTCTCGAACGGCTGGCAGAGCGCCCGAAGAATAGCAATGCGCTGGCGCTGGCCGTAAGAGAGGGTAGCAGCGGTCTGTTTGAGGTAGGGTTCCATGCCGAGGCGGGTGGCCCAGTCGTGTATTTCTGGCTCGGGGACGCAGTTGGTCTGGCCGTTTTTGAGCAGGATGTTTTCCAATCCGGTCAGTTGCGGAAACAGTCGCAAATCTTGAAAAACAATGGAAAGCTGCCGCTGGCGACAAGCTGCCCAGTCGTTTGCGCCAAAATGCCGCACGTCTTTTCCATGCAGGCTGGCCCTCCCGTCGTAGTCGTCTCGGATGCCGTAGATGATGTGCAGCAGCGTGGACTTGCCCTTGCCAGAGGCGGCATTGACGAGGTATTTTTCCCTTTTCAAAAATGCAGGTCGTGGCAAAGACGCCCGAAGTGGCGGTGATGCCGCCGGGCATTTCCTTGAGCGGATGGGTTGTATTTTTTTAGTTCAATCATTCCAAATTGGTTGAAGGTTGAGGGTTGACGGTTGACGGAAGGCGACAGCGGCAAGCCTCGGTGAGCAAGCTTGCATTGATACCCAGAGAAATGGCCGCCTCCAACGAGTGTTGCACTTCTGTCTCCATCGGCATTCCAGCAATATGCAATTCTGTAACGTTTTGCGAAGCCAAAAAAGTGGCTAGACCAGTGTCCCGTTTTTTGCCGAAATCAAAAAATGCACTGTGCGGGGGGACTTGCCTATCCGTACCCATTAGTGCTGTGTAGGCGATTTTTTCAGTTTTCAAGCCCGGAATCATCTCAGCCCCAAAACTGCCCGGCACACAGAAAATAGGATGCAGCAGGGTAGGGTGGCCGTTGATGTGGATGGTCTGCCTCGGCTTGCGCCAAAGGTGGTTAGCTGCGAACATCACATGATCGGCGGGCAGGCTGAAATTTGCCGCTACAACAAGGTCGTAGGTCGGGATGATTTGGTTTAGGACAGCTACAAGCGACTGGCTGTCAGGCACTTCTGCTGGGCCGCCGGGCAGTAGGTCAACTTGCATTCCAATGAGCAGCAGCGCAGTCATCAGTAGCCGATTTTGGAGGTTGGCTTCGCAATTTCTTTGCGCAAGCTGGCCATTCGGATGGCGGTGACGGCGGCTTCCACACCCTTGTTGCCATGCTTTCCGCCAGCCCGGTCGAGGGCCTGCTCCTGGCTATTGGGCGTAAGCACCCCGAAGATGCAGGGGATGCCGCTTGCAATGCTGAGGTTGGTAAGGCCGGTGGCCACGGCGTGGTTGATGTACTCGTCGTGCTGGGTCTCGCCCTTGATGACGCAGCCGAGACAGATGATGGCATCGAAGCGTTTTGCGCCAGCCAAAATCTTTGCCCCAACTGGCAGCTCAAACGAGCCGGGAACCTGCACGGTGCGGATGTCGTCCTCGCTGACGCCGTGCTTCAACAGCGTTTGCAGGCAGCCCTCGTACAGGGCGTGGGTGATGTCGGCGTTCCAGGCGGACACGACGATGCCGAAGCTCATACCCACGGTGGAGGGCATGTTCGAGTCATCGTAAACGGATAGGTTCTTGATTGCGCTGGCCATACAATGATTGAATTAGTGAATGTTGGAATGAGTGAATCAACAAAAAAAGGCAAGATTCGGTTGAAATCTTGCCTTTTTAAGTGTTTAGTTTGAGGAGACGATAGAGCGTTTGAAAATCATGATTCTCTCAAACCCTCAACCTCTCAAATCCTCAACCTCTTATCAGTTCAAGCTCGTGATGTATTTGTCGGCTTCCCGAGCCTCCCCAGATTGCGGGTACTCGTTTTTGATTTTCTGCCAAGCCTCCTTTGCGGCGGCTGTATCGCCTTGTTTTTGGCTCAACAAGGCCACTTTTTTCAAGTAGTACGGTGTGATTATGGCATTCTCGTCGGCATCGGCGGCTTTGTTGTACAAGCCAAGTGCCTTTGGGAGGTCGCCTTTTTCAGCGTAGGCATCGCCGAGCGTGCCATATTTCATGCTGGGCAGCAGCTTGCCGCATGGGCTGAAATCTTCGAGGTAGGAGATGGCGGCATCAAATTGGCCGAGGTTGAGGCTGCTCACGCCAGCGTAGTAAAGCGCTGCGTTGCCTGCATCTGTGCCGCCGTATTTCTTCACGATGTCGCTGAACCCTGGGAATCCTCCGCCCGGATTTGCGAGCGCCAGTGCGAAAGAGTCCCGCTGGAACTGGTATTCTGCTTGTGCCATCTGCTCCACAGCTTCTTTTTGGCGGGGCTGAAGATAAACAAATTTGTAAGCCAACCATCCACCGATGATGAGCAACAATCCACCACCAATCATCACGATTTGCCGCTGGTATTTTCCAAAAAAGTCTTCGGCTTGTCCGCTAACTTCTGAGATGTCAATCAATACGTCGTCCTGCTTCGTTGTCTTTTTGCGTTGTGCCATTTTACTTGATATCTGATGTTTAGTTTAGAAAAACCTTGATTTGAGCCTTGGTTTTACGGTGAAAATCGGAGAAGGTTTTTCAAAAGTGGCGCAAAAATAAAGAAACTTTGAAATCGGCGGAGAAAAAATCAGTTAGGTACGTCGGATTGATGGAGCGAGTGAAGATAATGAACGAAAACCTTTGCACTTTCAAGGGGGCTCGCATTGACCGACATTGAATATTTTGACTAATTTGCGGTTGTTTTCACAAAAATCTTAGCCATGGTTATTGAACCAATTTCCGTTTTTGATGAATTAGCACAGTTTCTTGCCAACCTATCGCCAAGTAAGGTTTTGTCATTTCGCACATCCAAGAAATCTCAGGAGCGTGTAAGTTTCTTGCTTACAAAAAACACGGCGCAGGGCTTGACTCCGGAGGAGAATAAGGAAATGGAAAAGCACATGCTGATTGAGCATATTGTTCAATTGGCAAAGGCAAAGGCACTGTTGAAATTGTCGGAAAAATGAGGGAACGGATACCCAACATTATTAAGAAGCTTGTAGCCAATAGAGCTGGAAATCGCTGTGAATACTGCCGGATACCAGAGGCACTCGCTAACTTCGATTTCCACATTGAACACGTAGTGGGCATTCAACATGGTGTTTCAAGCTCCCCAGACAACCTCGCTTATTGTTGTTCATTTTGTAATTGGAAAAAGGAACCAACCTGGCAACATTACTAGAGCCTAACGGTGAATTGGTTCGCCTTTTTCATCCCCGAAAGCAAAACTGGTTTGAACATTTCACCACGGAACAAGGCAAGATTATTCCAATCTCAAGAACTGGTGAAGCAACGGCAAGATTACTTGAATTCAACTTACAGGAGCGTGTAGATGTTCGATTAACGCTCACACTAACAGGATTTTTCCCTGATTTTTTCAACACGTTCAACAAAAAAGCCGCTGTTTCCGACAGCGGCTTTTTTTGTTTCAATCCTTCATAAACGGATAATTCGGCTCCGCATAATTATCGGTGTAAAGCTCCGACGCATCTGGGTAGGGCGACGCTTCAGCGAAAGCCTCGGCCTCATCAATTTCAACCTTCACCCGTTCTTTGATTGTCTCAAGTTCTGCCTCCGTGACAAAACCAAAATTGATTATTTTTTCCTCAGTGACCTTCAGCGGGTCAATGTTTTGGTAGCTTTTCAGCTCTTCCCGGCTGCGGTAGCTTCCGGGGTCGGAGACGGAGTGGCCCTTGTAGCGGTAGGTCAGGATTTCGAGGAAATAGGGGCCGGCACCGCTGCGGATATGCGCCGCCGCTTTGCTGATGGCCTCGTGTACTGCCTCCGGGGACATGCCGTCCACTTGCTCGCTTGGCATATCGTAGCCCAACCCGAGCTTGTAGATTTCGGCCACGTTGCTGGTGCGCACCACGGAGGTGCCCATGGCGTAGTGGTTGTTTTCGCAGATGAAAAGTACGGGCAGTTTCCAGGTCATGGCCATGTTGAACGCTTCGTGAAGTGCCCCTTGCCGGGAGGCACCGTCGCCAAACATGGTCACACAGAGGTTGTTGGTGCCCCGGTATTTTTCGGCGAAAGCGATGCCAGCACCAATGGGAATCTGTGCGCCCACGATGCCGTTGCCCCCAAAATACTTGTGCTCGCTGGACATGAAGTGCATCGAGCCGCCCTTGCCCTTGTTCACGCCGGTGGCTTTGCCGAAAAGTTCGGCCATGGCCGCTTTCGTGCTGATGCCCCTACCGATGGCCGTCCCGTGCTGGCGGTAAGCAGTCACGATGCCGTCGCCTGGTATCAGCGCCGACTCCATCCCAGCCGCAATGGATTCTTGGCCAATATAAACATGTAGGAACCCCCTGATTTTTTGCTGGCTGTACGCCAACAGACACCGCTCTTCGAAGCGGCGAATGCGGAGCATCAGTTCGTACCAGTACAGGTATTGCTCCTTGCTGAATGCTGCTTTTTTCGCAGCAACTTTTTTCACGACGGCTTTTTTCACCGGATTTGTTTTTTCAAGAACCATTTTAAATCAAAAGTAAAAGGGTAAAAGTAAAAAGGTAAAAGTTGGGGCGGCGCTTACCGATTTGCCTTTGCAACTATTTGAAAATCAATTTTTTATCAAGAAACTAAGATAGCTCGTGCCTTTTGGAATTGCTTTTTGTGAAACACACACCATCCTTTGCAGTTGCAAAAAACCGCTTTTTTCCCCAGAAAAAAAAATCGGCAAGCGATATACCGTCGCCAATATCCCAATAACTCAATATCCCAATCACCCGCTCACGCTCTTCCCGACCTGTCAATAAAATTCGACCCCGCCTGCTGTGTACTGAAGAGCAGCACGTCCTGAACGTTCACGTGCGGCGGGCGGGTGGCGATGAAGTAGATGACCTCGGCCACGTCGCTCGACTTGAGCGGCTGGAAGTTTTCGTACACCTTGGCAGCTCGGTCCACATCGCCATCGAAGCGGACACGGGCAAACTCGGTCTCCTCCACGTGGCCAGGAGCCACTTGGCTCACCCGGATGTTGTGGGTGTAGAGGTCGAGGCGCATGCATTTGGTGAGGGCGTCCACGGCGAACTTGGTGGCACAATAGACATTCCCGCCGGGGTAAACCTCCTTTCCAGCGCTCGAAGCCAGATTGATAATATGGCCGCTTCGGCGCTTGACCATCATCGGTGCAATGGCACGGGTGAGGTAGAGCAGCCCCTTGATGTTCGTGTCAATCATCGTTTCCCAATGCTCGATATCGCCCTCGTGGATGGGCGAGAGTCCACGTGATAGTCCGGCGTTGTTGATGAGGATGTCAATGTCGTGCCATGCCTCCGGCAAGTTTTCGATGGCAGCCCGCACAGCGTCGAGGTCTCGCACATCGAAGGGCAGGGTTAGCAGTTCGGTGTTGTATTTTTCCTTGAAATATTCGGCCATCATTTCCAGCCGTTCCGCCCGGCGGCCCGTGGCGATGACCCGATAGCCGTTTCGTGCAAACAACTCCGCCGTTGCACGACCGATGCCGGACGTGGCGCCCGTGATGAGCACCGTTTTGACTTCAACTTTGGCCTTGTCGTTGGAGAGCTGCAGCACGAACTCGTCCTCCTCCGATTCATCCGCTTGGTCGAGGATGTCTTCAAGGGTGGCGGTGAAGTTTTTGTTGGTCGGGTCGGCGGCTATTTTTGCTTCCGCAAAAGGTGGCACTACCGCTGGCTCAATTTCCGCTTCGACCTCCGTTTCCAGCAAATCCTCCAGTGTCGGCTCAGGGCTTGGCTCCGCTGCGGAAGCTGCCGTTTCTGCTTCCAATTCCTCAATGGCATCTTCCACGGCTTCGGCTATGCCTTCTGCAACTGGCTCGTTTTCTACGGCTTCCGTTATTTCGTCGGCTACCGCAATGTTCTCAACGGCTTCCTCGATTTCATCGGAAATAGCCGCCTCATGGCTCGGTTCGGTCAGTTCGTCTATCACTGCGAAGTTCTCAACAGCTTCTTCGATTTCATCCACAACTGGTTCGTTTTCAACTGTAACGGTGATGGGGGCAGGTGCTTCGACCGCCGTTGGGGCAGTTAAAAAAGCGGCATCGTTTTCCGCCGACTTCAGCTCAGGGTTGAGCGCAACAGCCTTTTGGTAGTACTCGCTCGCTAGTTGTCGGTCGCCATAGTGGAAGTGGAGCAGGGCGAGGTCGTAGTTGGCGTAGGAATGCTTCGGGTCGTAGCGCAGGGCGAGGTTGAAATGCTTGATGGCATTCGGCATGTCGCTAGCAAATTCATTGTACAACGTCGCCAGGATGTACTGGGCATCGGCATTTTTTTGGTTGAACTCCACCGACTTTTTGAAAAATTCCAATGCCAGGTTTTCCTGACCTTCAAAATGCTGCAAAGTCAACATCCCCAGTTTGTAGTACACCTCCGGGAAGTCGGGCTGGAGGGCGGCCACCGTTTCAAAATTGTGCTTGGCCTCCTCGTATTCGCCCTGTCCCTCGGACAGTTCACCGAGCAGGAACAGGGCATCCGTGTGCTCCATGTCGTTAGCCAAAATCACCTCCAACTGGCTTTTTGCGTTGGAAAAATCCTTGCCGTAGCGAGCCAGTGCGTAAGCGTAGTAGTAGCGCATGGTGTTGTCGCTGGCGTTGAGCTGTACCGTTTGCCGCAGGAAATCAAGCCCTTCGCCCTGTTTGCCGTCGTCGAAAAGCAGTACGGCGTGTTCCAGCACTTCCTCTGGGGTGGAGTGGCCGTTGCCATCGGCTCGCAGCACAAGCCCTTCTTCCTCGTCCGATATTAGCTCCAATGAGACCTCGTCGCCAGCGTAATCTGGTTCGGCATCCGCTTCGCCCCCGGCAGCATCGTCCTCGTCGAAGAGCGATTCGAGGTCAAAATCTTCCGGGTGGTCGGGGTCTTCGCCAATGAACTTGAACTCTTCATCGTCGTCGTCCTCACCCAATACCTCATTGAGAATGGACGAAATTTCCACGCCCTCTTCGTCCTCGTCTTCCGCAGTTGCTGGTCTTGCAGTCGGGTCGTCGGTCTTTGTTTCGAGTGCTTTCAGCAGGTCGAGGCCGGGAATGTCGCTGAGGTCAACCACGGGCGGCTCGGCCTCCGGGCTTTTTTTCTTTTTGCCAATGTCGGTGTTTTCGGCCATCAGTTCCTCGCCCGAAGCCTGGATGATTTCGGCGAGGGTGCGCTCACGGGGCTTTGCATCAACGGCGGGCGCCGCTACGGTAAGTGGAGTGACTTCTTCGGGTTCGGGTTGTGGTGGAGCAACGACTGGCTCCTCCAGGGTGTCGTCGGTGAATTGCCGGAAGGCGGAATAATTGCTCGCCTTGAATTCCACCAGGCTGTACCAGCGCAGGTTGCGCAGGTAGCGCAAAAACTCGCCCACCTCACCGGAAACGGTCTTGGTGATTTCAACCTGAGTTTCCAGTAGGGCATCGTCCTCGTGGCCCCGTTTTTCTTTGCGGAGCGCCAAATATTTGTCCTGCCAGTGGTTCATGTAGTGGATGATGTTGCTAACCCGCTCAAACGAGGTCGGCACCACTTCCCAGCCTGCACCGCCCGGCTTTGGCTGGCGGCCATCGGCCACGATGGGCACGAGTTGGCCGTTGTCGGCCCAATGTTGCAGGGCCTCCATGGCGCCGTTCATGCACTGTTCCGATTTCAGGAAATTGTCGGTCACCAACAGCAGGATGGCCCCGTTCGGCGAAATGACCGACTTGCGCAATGGTTCGCTGATGGGCCCATTCAAGCATTTGCCCTCCACCAAGTAGCCTGACTTGGCAAGTTCTTCCCTGATTTCCGTTGCAACCTGCTGGTTGTCAGGGTGGTATGCGATGAGATGTTGCTTGTTTTTAGACATTTTCCAGAGGGTTTGAGAGGTTGAGGTTTGAGGGGTGAGGGGCCCGACTCAAACCTCAAACTCTTAAATTCTCAAGCCCTCAAAGTTCAGCGACAAACTTATTAAAGTTTTCTTTAAATGAAGCGTACTCACTGGTGGCGGGGCCGCTAAATCCGGTGTGAATTTTCACGACCCGGTCATTTTTGTCCAAAAAGAGGAGGGTAGGGTAGGCAAGAACCTCCTTGAGCATCGGCAACGACTTGGCGGCACTCTCCTTTTTGTTCGTACCAGCGTACACCACTTCGTAGGGCATTTCGAGGCGCTGCTTGTAGGTGCGGATGGCCTTGTCGGCGCTCGGTTTGTCAGCGTGTTTTTCAAACGCCAGTGCAATCACGGCCAAGTTTTGCGGGTTGTTTTCTTTCAAATAATTGACCAAGAACGTCGTCTCGTCACGGCAGTTGGGACACCAAGTGCCCATGATTTGGATGATTTTCGCCTTGCCCCGGTACTCCGGGTTGTCGAGCGAAATGGTCTTGCCATCGGGAGTTTGGAATGAAAATGCGACCTTCTCGAAGCCTGGTTTCAGAAAGGTCAAAGAGTCGGCATCTGCCAGCTTGAACTTGGCATCCCGCCGCCCCGACCAAGTGGTGCGGTAGTGTTTTCCTGAAAAAAACGCACCGGTCAATGTGCTGTCGGGCAATATTTTTCCATGAAAAAGGTAGGCGTGAGCGCCGTCGAAACAGGAGAGGTAAAACTTGTCGGCCTGTACCGTGCCTTCGAGGAAGCGGTAGTCGCCCGTCTCCGTCAGGAAGGTACCAGTTAAGTGGTTGCCCACCTGCTTGAACTCGCCGATGGCGGGATAAGGTTTCTCCTCAGCGTCGGTGGATTCAAGGCCGAAAGTGCAGGCCCACTTGCCCGTCAGGTCGAGCATGGGCGGCTTGCGCAATGGCGTGAACCGCCAGTCGTGGCCTTGTTTGGCGATGAACGGGATGGCGTAGTTTTCCCTCGTCGTCACTACCCACTGCCCCTCGATGGTATTGCCCATGAACGCCCCGGTGATGTACGACTCATACACCGGGAAGTTGATGCGGATGGTGTCCTGCGAGCGGTACTTGCTCCGCCCAAATTGGATGTCGGTGGCTGGCACGACAATCCGCTCGTCCCCGTTGATGATTTCGATGTGAAAAGTGGTGTCGTTGTCGTACACCACTTCGAAGGTGAACGGCAGTTCGTACTCGTTCACGTCGGCGTACTTCATGTTCACTTTTTCCGGCAGCGGCTGCCCCTTCGGGTTGGGAGAGATGAACTCCGGCGTGAGCTTGAGGGCTGCCCGCCACGGGCCGGGGGGCAGTTTCAGGTAGCTGCCTTCCATGACGAGGCAACTATGGAGGGCCAATGTGGCGAAGGTTGCAAGGCCTAAGAGCAGGACGATTTTTGATTTCATGTTGCTGGTTGTCAAATTATTTGAGTGGCCAAAAGTAAGGAGATTGAGGGATTTACGATTGACGAATGACGATTTACGATTGGGGTTGTCGCAAATCATTTCTTTTCCATTAGGTACAAAAACCATTAGATAAGGTCCAGGTACCGAGGGGTCAAGTGGAAGTGTCGAAGGATATAGTCACCGGGTCGAGAGGTCGAGTGGAGTACCGAAGGGTATGGTCTCCGATCAAGGGGTCGAGTGGAAGTATCGAGGGGTATGGCCTCCGGTTCAAGGGGTCGAGTGGAAATATCAAGGGATATATTCGCTGGGTCGAGGGGTAGCGTGGAAGTATCGAGGGGTATTGTCACCGGGCCGAGGGGTCGAGTGGAAGTATCGAGGGGTCGAGGTCTCCGGTCAAGATTGTAGCGAAATGAACAACTCATGCTCGACTTGAATGAATACAAATTTCCGGTGTTTGATGAACGGTTGAGGCTTCAAGAAAATCCGTCCAAAGCCGTGCTTGATTTTGCGGCCAAGATAAAAGCTGCCGACGGCGTTTTGATAGTCACGCCTGAATACAACGGCGGCTATCCTGCCAGCCTGAAAAACGTCATTGATGTATTGTATGATGAATGGCACCGCAAGCCCGTGGCCATATCAACCGTATCAGATGGGATTTTTGGCGGCACACAAGTGATTACTTCCTTGCAGTTTTCGCTATGGAAAATCCGGGCGTGGACGGTTCCTGCCATGTTCCCCGTCCCGAAAGTCAAGGATTCCTTCGACGAAACGGGCAAACCCACCGACAAGACGGGTACTGATAAAAGGGCGGCGGGGTTTATTGGGGAGTTGCTTTGGTGTGTGGAGGCGAGAAATAAAATGAGTACGTGACCAAGGCAATTTACTCCTACACTCGTTAGGCTGAGTCGTCAGTATTGGTCGTAACAAATATGACGTGTTACGAGCAGGGGTGTTTTTCAATTGACAGGTAGTGTGCTAGCTTAAGCTTAAATTTAAACAACCGCTAATCCCCCTCACCGCAACATCTTCGACGCCCTCGTCCTATCCACAAAAAAAAGCCCATCGAACTGGTACGGAACGGACATTACCGCCCCAAAATCGCAGTCGCTGGAGGCATAGCCAACGAAGCGCACCGGGCGGGGCTGGAGCAACCACTCGTTGTTTTTCAGTGCCAGCGCAGGCTGCAAATCGAGGAACAATTGGCCACTGCCCATCTGCTTCGCAATTTGGTGCAGCGCCTCGTCGAAACTCCCCGTGGCGCATTCATGGCATCCACCGGAACGACCTTGTGGTTGGTGAAACTAACGGTAGCGCTATATTGTCCGCCAGCGGTGAAAAGGCCATACGCACGGTAGCGACGGCCATAAATATTGGAAAGGTATTTTCCCATTGAGTCGCCGTTGAAGTAATTGTAGCGGGAATCGGGGTTGTCGCTGCGGGCGATGTGCGAGTCGTGCGCCCAGACGACGATGCGGGTGCCAGCGCCCCGCATTTCCTGTAACCAGCGGATGTTCTCAGCCATAAAAGTATCCCTGGCACTCACGATTTGCGAATAGGCAATATCGGGCCGCTTGGCTCACCAACCGGGCGTTTTGGAGCGCCCATTTCACCCTGTTTTGCTCGGTTTTCGAGGCCGCCTTGCGCAGCCATTTATCTTTGTTTTGGTTGCAAATTGCCAGCACCTCATCGGCGTTTTTCTTCCAATTGGCCCGCACCTCGTCGGGGGCTTGGGGATAGTATTGCGCCTGCCAAGCGGCCCGGTAAGTGTGCTGCAAACTGTCCACGAGGGGGCGCTGCGATGGCTCCCAATCGGCGAAAAACTGCGACAGGCTGTCCATCGGCAGGCTGGGGTCTTGCAGGTCAAAGCCGACAAACTCGACCTTGTCGCCGGGATGGGCGAGGTTGTAGGCCCGCATCCATTGAATGAGCGCCAGCATTTCCGCCGTGTTCCAAACCTTGAACATCACCCGGATGACCCCCTCCGCAGTGCCCACCCCATCGGTCACGAAACGGTTGATTTTTTCCACCTCCAACTGGTTGGCCTCGATGGCAAACACCCGCACCCCCAACTCCTGCACGGCAAATTGCAACAACCGGTGCTTGAGCAGGAAGAACTCACTCGTGCCATGCGTCGCCTCGCCGAGGGCGATAATCTCCGCATCGCCGACCGACCGACGAAATTCCTCCAAGTCCGAATAATCGGCCTTTTCGACCAGCAGCGTTGGCTCGACACGGGCCATTGCCGAGCTGTTTTTTTGCAGCCAAGCCCGTTGTTCTGGGGTGAAGTCGGTGGCCACTTCGAGGCTATGCTTCTCCTCGCCGTTGACGGTCAGGCGGAAGTCGTCAAACCAGGCTTTGCCGCCCCCGTTGGCCCCTACAATCAAAAAATAGGAGTGGGTGGACGAATCCACTTGCAATTCCAATTTGATTTGTTTCCAATCATTAATCCCTTGTATATCAGCGGATTGCGCTTGACTCAGCAGCCCCATTTCGCCGTAAGCGCCAAGGGAAATCTGCACGGTGCCACCGCTTTTTTCCGACTTGACCCAGCCCGTGAGGCTGAGCTTTCTGCCCTGCAATTCATACGGCGATAACCAGTAGCCCAACGTATGGTCGCCCCCACTGCCATCGTCCGCTGCGTTTTCGTTAAAAATGCGGAGGCTAAAATTCCCGGAATATGCTGTTGTGCTGTCGAGCGAAGCAGTGGTGTTCGGCCCCATTTGGAACGGCGACCAACCCCACGGGCGGGCCGCACCTCCACGCTTATTTTCTCAAAACCAAAATTGAGTGGCTGCTGCGCAAAGCCCATCGCAAACAGGACGGTGCTGAAAAACAAGGAAAGAAGAAGTTTCATGTAGGTTTGTTTTCTTAAAGATGGGAAGCGGGGCCATAATACCCTTATAGCAAGGCCATAAAATTGGATGGGTGTCGGGAAGTTGGCATTTTCCGCCGCTGGCGGATGGGGGTTGCAACCCGCCTGACGTACGCCTACAAGTCACGCTTTCCTAGGCTTGTAAGAGCTTTTTTTTTTGACAGACTTGGAACGACGGGGTTGGGGGGGAGGGAGTGGTTAGGGACGTTCTCACCAGTTGAGCGATATTTGGTAGTTGTTTTCGAAAAAAAGAAGGGCCGTTCTTGGTGCTTTCAAAATAGTCCTTTCATTTGCCCATGAAGAAAAAGGGCAAGGAAATCAATGCCTTTTTGATGCTTACCGTGGAATATTCCGCAAACAACATTGGGAAGACTTAGCGAAAATCAAATCAAGGCAGCCTGAAAGCAGGTTGTACCTGAAGTGATTGTTTATTTTGACCGAAAAAAATCGAGACCCTTGCTGCTAGAAGTTGAAAACCCGTATTTCCAGTTCGGCGAGTCCAAGAAGGTACTCGACGGTGGCTCTTTGCCTTGGAAGCAGGCAAGCTGTACGCCCTGATGGGCAGCAACGGTGCAGGCAAGACCACCCTCTTCAACCTATTGGAGCGGGTTCTTGCAGCCACAGTCAGGCTCGATACGCTTAGACGGGAAGGAGACCAAGGGCGGACTGCCCTACCGCCTGAACCGCCCTCGGCATCAGCCGCACTTGCAGAATTTGCAGTTAGTGGTGAATAAATAATCATAACTTGTTAATTATCAATTATAAGGATATGGATTTACCAATTATTAGATTAAATATACAGTCTGAGTTTGATAACTTAAGAACAGTCATACGCTTTATGAACCTGGGAATGAAATTGACAGATTAACTCCAGATAATAAAGTCAGTTTCATATTTGAAGATGTTCCTTTCTAAGCAAAATGCAAGAAGAACATCGAGCATTTGTCAAATTGTTGAGAGAACAAAGGAATTAATGTCTTGTTACTTGATGATTTACTACTTGACATCCTAGGTAACGAGAGTGTTTTGAAAAAATTGGTGCCTATGGTTTGTTCCGCAAACCTGCAACAATCTTTATCTAATGTACTTCTTGATAATTTTTCAATTAAGGAAATAAAAGAAATATTATTGTCTGGTCTGACTGCAAGCGAGCTTTTTGAACATACAGGTTTGAGGCTAGGTTCTACCGACAACAGAGACGATATATTTATTTTAGACCCTTGCCCTAATGCTTATTTTACTCGTGACCCAGCCGCAGTACTTGGGCATACGATTGTTTCAAGTAAAATGAGCTTTTACCCAAGAGTGCGAGAAACATTGATTTTCAAAGAAATTTTTACTCATCATCCACTATTTAAAAATAGTAAATTTTCTTTTGGCAAATCGTTAGAAGAAGACCGTCCCTTTTGTATAGAAGGTGGAGACATTATTGTATTGAATGAGAAGGCAATTGCAGTTGGTTGTAGCCAAAGAACACGGTCGGAAGCAATAGCAAAACTCGCAAAAAATCTTTTTAAAGAAGGAATTATACAAAGAGTTTATGAAGTAAATATTCCAGCCGAAAGAGCCTATATGCACTTGGATACTGTATTTACAATTGTGGATAACGGTCTTGTTGTAGCTTATCCTGATGTAATGGAAGATGTAAAAGAGATTAGACGATATGAACCAATGTATATTCATAGAAATGAAGTAATTGTTTTCCCAATAAGTGAAAATCGAACATTCAATTTAATCCTTGAAGAGGAGTTCGGGCCATCTAGAGGTAGTCATACAGGCAATAATAATCGAAGATATGCCTCACGAGAACAACTTGCTGACGGTACTAATGTTTTTGCAATTGCTCCAGGAGTTGTAGTTACATATGATAGAAATGTACACACTAATAAAGCACTCAATGATGTAGGTGTGAAAACTTTACAGATTGAAGGTTCTGAACTTGTAAGAGGGTTGGGTGGGCCTGCTGTATGACTATGCCTATTGAAAGGAGTAAAAATTAAATAATCATGCAACATCCAGATTTAAATATAGCAATCTTTGGCCATGCTAAACATGGCAAATCAACATTAGCAGGACGGTTACTTCACGAATTTGGAGCAATTGACTTTAATAAATTACAAGATTTAGCCGAACAAGCAAAGAGTAGAGGCAAAGATTTCAATGCCTACAACTTGGCATATCTAGAAAGAAGACCAAAACATACTCTAAAAACACATCAACAACCGGATGATGAGAGAGAACAGTAATGCCAGAGAGAGGTAATGTTGAGCTGCGATGGCCGAGTTATTACATTGATTGATACACCGGGATTTTTTCGCTTTATCAGTAATATTATCTATGGTGCTCATTTATCTGATTTAGCCATATTAGTAGTTGAGGGTGTAGAAGCAGGAACGATTAATGTAGCAAGAATTTTGCAAGCCTTTGGAATTCCGGTAATAGCTATTGCAGTTACTAAAATGGATGTTGTTGGCTACTCTGAATTGAGATACCAAGAGATTTGCGAAGATGTTAATTTACAGCTAAAGAATATTTCAAATAATCAAGCTGATTTCCCGGCTATTATTCCTGTATGTTCATTGTCAGGAGAGGGTATTAGTAAATTCGAAAAAATTGATTGGATTCATAGTGAAACATTGGTGGAGGTAATTGAAAAGGCAAGAATTGAAATTTCGCCAAATAGAATTGAAGATTTACATTTTGTAGTTGAAGGTAATCATGAGGTTCATTCTCTATCAGGCATTGGAACTGTTGTTGTTGGCTCATTAGAAACGGGCATTATTTCTAAAAATACTAAACTTTTGTTAGAACCTATAAGTACCATTGAGGGAAGACTTCCATGAATATTCAATAAAATCAATGCAATATGCTAGAGTCTTGAACGACAGTAAGAAGAATGAAACTAATTTTGAGATACCTGCAAGAGCAATAATAGCAGTTGCATTGCCTGACCTTAACTTAAAAGCAGCAAAGAATTTTTAAGAGGAGTCGTTTTTGGAACAAAGAATGCTCGCCCAAAAAAGTGGCAAATGAAATTAATGCTGAAATAATATTTTTTGAACTAGATACAGTCTATGAGGGCAAAGAGTATGTGTTCTATACTAATGCCTGCCATAGTATTGCACAGATTGCCAAATTGCCATTAAAAAGATAGTCGAGATACTTTTAGCCATGTGAGAAAAAACAAACTAGAGATTTTGTAATAGCAACAAAACCAATTGAAACTGAAACGTACGAAACCAAACTAAAATTGAAACACTCGATATGTATTGAGAGTGATATAAAGTATAATAGACTAACAAGGTTTGTATTAAAGCAGAATAATAAAATGGTAGCCTGTGGTAGATGTTTAGATATTATTGCATAGATTGATTTTTTGGAATAAACATTGAATTCGAATTTAAAATTTTAATTTATTTCATGAAAACACTACCAAAAATATTTATTGCTTCCTCTTCCGAATCAAGAGAAGTGGCAACTGAAATCAGAAATCAATTAAATGAGTATGCCGATGTCAACTGTTGGTTTGATGCAGGAGTTTTCAAACATGGCAGAACTACGATAACTGACCTAATAAGAGTTGCAAAAGGTTATGATATGGGAGTTTTCGTATTCAACAATGATGACATGGGCGTTATTAGAAATAAAGTTATTCAATTTACGAGAGACAATGTTCTTTTTGAATATGGATTATTTGTTGCAAACGTTGGTACAGAAAGAGCTTTTTTATTCCACCCTAAGAATGTGCCTAATTTTCACCTACCAAGTGATTTACAGGGATTAGTTAACATTCCTTTTGACTCAGAAAGGGAATTGGAATTTGCACTAAGGTTAGGTATTCAGGCCATACGAGATGCTATAGATATCTGGAAAGAAGAAAAAGCAAAAAAAGAACTACGTTCTTTGATAGATTTTACAAAGCAGAAGAACCAATATTAGTTGATGGACACCCTATTGATTATAATAGGTCATTTAATTTGCTATTATATATGTTTGGGAAAGAAGAATTTATAGAATTTAGAGCATTTGACCTTGCATTCTATAGGTGGCTTGAAGCTTTTAAAGATAAAGACAAGTTGCCTTCACAAATAACTAATTACTCAAAAGAAATAATAAGTAGCGTAAAATTATTATTTAAAACAGGGAGATGCACTAACTTCAAAAGAATTTTAGTGATTTCAGAAAACAGTATTACAATCGATACAAAACACGTGTTAGAAATAATTCAAAAATCTGAAAAAGAAACCCTATACTCTTCAGGCAAAGGCGTTTTAGAAACCAGAATTCTATGTGTTCAACCACATGAATACAATCTTGATTTTAAGATATTAAATGATTTTGCTTTATTTACCGGATATGATGAAGAGTTTGCAATAGTAGAAACTTCTTTAACTTCCCTAATTTTCATGCTGTTGAATCCCAATGTATAGTTGTTACTGATATTGAAAATTTAAAATTAAAGAAAGATAATTTGACTACTATTGGGAAAATGAAACAATATCAATATCAGAATTTATTAGCAATCGATTTAAGTACGACAGGAGTAATACTGTAATTAATGCATATAAGCAATTTTTTAATCACTATACTAAGCCAGACCAACAACTGCTGAGTGTATCTGTTATTATTGAAACTGCATATGTAGAATTAATTAGATTAGGTGATTACAGAAGATTTTTTCACATTGACCGAGCTTTGAGTTATTAAGCATGTTAAGCTCTTTACAGCCCTTGTCAAGCAATATATATCTTGATACATTTATCAATGATTTCAAGCCTAAACAGAGCATTGACATCGAATGTATTGAATCATGTGATATAGACGCAATCAATGCTAATGAAAAACATAAACTACTTAAAAGAGATGTTTCAAAGAATTAAATAGTAGAAATAGTTCTGTTAATATAAGTCAAGACTCAATCAGCACTTACTATATGACAAAAACCCGAGATTTGGCAATAAAAAGATTAAAAAAAGCGTTACATGACGATTCTAAGAAGCATCTCTTTACTTTTGATATCCGTGTAGATGGCACTCAAGACATTTATGTAAACTTTAATAATGGGGCATCAGTGAACATTGGTTATGAAAAAGAAAAAAATATTGTTCCAAATTGTGCCATGTTAATGGCTGAACATTATTTTGAACTATTTAACTTTGCATACAATAAAAATCCTTCTCATCTTGATTTTTGGATTTTTGATTTTTTGTTGTATTCGGAAAAATTCTGTTGGACAAGGAGCAGAAGCAGCATTCTTGATGTATGATTGGCCGTCAGGTGTCACCCTTACATTTTAAATTGTAGTTATTTTGAAGATGGGAATGGAAGTGGAGACATTCGTCATTTAGGACCATATAAATTTTAGACATGCTATATTTTGATTATGCCGCATCTACGCCCGTTGATGAAAGAGTGATGGAAGTGATGCTTCCATACTTTTCTCAGCATTTTGCAAACCCATCAAATACTTCAAACAAATTTGGATTTCTTGCAAGCCAGGAGGTGAAATCGCAAGGAATGTAGTTTCGCAATACCTGAATTGCCTTCCTCAGCAAATATTCTGGACTTCGGGAGCTACTGAGTCAAACAATATAGCATTACAAGGTTCAATAAAGGCCTTTAAGTATAGATTTCCTAAAGAAAAACCTCACATTCTAACCTCAGCTATTGAACATAAATCGGTATTAGAAACATGTAAATATTTAGCAAACGATGGAGTTGAAGTAACTTTTTAGAGCCTGACTCTGTAGGAGTTATTTCAGTTCGCTCGGTTGAAGATAACATCAGAGATAATACTTTTCTCATCAGTATTATGTTAGCAAATAATGAGATAGGCGTAATAAATGACATCCAATCAATATGTGACGTATGCAGAGATAAAGGGATTTTGATTCATACTGATGCAACACAAATAATTGGAAAAAATGATATTGATTTAAAAAAAATGAGTGTCGATTTTTTTACATTTTCTGGGCATAAAATATATGCCCCAAAAGGAATTGGTATCCTATACGTTAAAGACATAAATATTATACGGCCAATCGTCTACGGTGGAGGACAAGAAAATGGCTTGCGTTCCGGCACATTAAATGTTCCTAATATTATTGGGTTAGCTGAATCGTGTAAGATATATATGAGTGAACATTTAGTTGAATCTGAGAAGTTGCGTCACTATAAAGATATTTTTGAAAATTTTTTATTAGGATTTTCTGACAAAATTACTGTCAATGGTGATTCTGCATACAGATTACCAAATATTTCAAATATATCCTTCCCTGTAAAAGATGGGTATAATTTAATGAATATACTTAAAGAAAATGAATATGTGGCTTGTTCATCTGGTTCGGCTTGTGATACATCCGAAAATAAGCCTAGCCATGTACTAAAAGCTTTAGGAAAAACTAGACATGAAGCAAAAAATACTCTTAGGTTTAGTTTTGGCAGATTTACAACAGAGGAAGAAATTATTGCTGGAGCATCACATATTATAGAAATACTAAGGAAAATTATTTAGACCGCTGGCGAACCACCTGCCCCCGTCGGCGCACCACCTATCATTTCAATTGAACACGACACTGCTCGTTGCAAGCTGCGCTTGCAAACGGGCTAAGGTTGCGGCTTCTGGCCGCCGTGCGTAGGTGCCGAAAGATTGCCACAGCGGCGCTTAGTGGCGGGTTTGCTGCTGGTGGCTACGGCACAGCACTTAGCAGCCTACTACCTGGACACCAAATGGATGGACGCCATTGCCTATGGTTATTCTTATCTTGTTCTTGATTTGGAACCCGCTGGCCTAAGGTCTAAGGCTGTGCAAAATAGAATTGCAGTACCGCTGCGCCCTGCTGGGGTAGGCTCCCTTCCCACTTAAAACGGCATCGCAGATTCCTTCGATAAGCCATCGGGAAGAACCAGCGCCTCTGCTTTTAACAGCTACTACGTTTGCGCAGCAGCGGTCAAGGTAAGCCTGCTATTGAATGCCCTAAACCTTTACGCCATTGGCGGAGCCTTTCCGGCGCTTTGCCGAAACAGGTTCGGGCTTAATTTCGTCAATTTTTTGCTGCAACAGCGGTGTAAGGTAAACCGTCAAAGTATTCCTTATGCCTTCCTCCACCGTCTTTGTTGTGGCAAAGGTTTGGTACCCGGGTGCTTTCACTTTCACCTGGTAAGTACCCTTTTCCAATTCGATTTTAAACTTCGCTTCTTTACCCGAAGTAGTGGTAAGTAGCGGAAAATTCTGGATAGATATGACTGCCTTGATTATTCGCTTATTGCTGCCCGCTGCCCGGACGGAACCAACCAAAGTGGTTTTTTTTGTGAGACGAACCTGCTGTTCCAGCGTACTGAGCATAAACATTTTTTTCAATGCAGGATCCGATTTGAATACCACATCAGTAGCAGCCTTTAGCATTTTTGTCAATATGTCATACCGGGATTTGATATCAATATCCAGCGAATTTATTAGTTCACTGGATGCTGCTTCTGCTTTTCTAGTTTTCTGTAGGCTGTCCAGGTAACGGTTCGGCTGCGTCGTCGAATTCCTTAATAAAACTGGCGGGCATGTTATCATATGCCTCCAGTTCTTTTTTGTTTTTGGTCAAAAAAGGCCTGAACACCTTGATAAGTGAAACAGCTTTTTCTCTCGACATTCTTTTATCATCGTATTTCAGCAAACCAGCTTCCTGCAATTTCTTTGTGCGCACGGTTTCGCCGGAGAAGGCCTCACCGATGTACCAAAGACCTGACCTGAAAAGCTTTCCCATCACAGCATGGTCTTCCCATAGGTCAATACGGATATCGGACACTTTGTTTTGTTGTGCCATTTTCTTCAGTTTCTTGAGCGCCGCAAGTTCATCGTCCGCCAATTTTACGGTGAATTTGGAGCTAAGGGCAACAAATGCAGGTTGGTGCTTCAGGTAGAGTTCCCAGGCTAATATGGAATACAACAAAAAAAGCTCCCTGCCTCCTCTTACTCCATATCCCTTCTTGATATCCGATGCAGCCCCATCGGTTGTTTTCGATGTCGCTTTTGAAGGCGCTGGATGATTTTGCTTTTTCATGCGCTTATTGCTTTTGATTTTTGCGTTCGGTCAGACGGAAAGTCCGTTGGTTGGGTTGCCCCCGTTTAACCTATTCGCCATTGGGTAAAGAAGTTATTCATTAACGATTTGTTGCATGTTAGTAACCAACGGGATTTGATAAGGTAGGTTGCAGTGCAGGATGATTTTATTTGGATAGGGGTTGCAGGGCTTTTGCATCCTCCGTTCCGAAAGTCAAGGATTCCTTCGATGAAGCAGGCAACCCCACCGACAAGGCGGGTATGGATAAACGGGCGGTGGGGTTTTCGGGGAGTTGCTTTTGTGCGTGGAGGCGAGGGGAGGATGGGGACTTGATCATTGCATTATCTCGATTACTTCGCAAAATCATGTGCATCTGCTCCCCTCGACTGGTACCTTGTAAATTTATCCAAAAGATTCTTGGAGTAAGGAGATCGTAGTCTTTTGATTCGCTGAATGCCCAAAGAAATGGTATCGTCTTTATATGTCAAAGAAAGTAGATTTTCCAGAAATGCAAAGGTAGGAAGGAGGTCAGGGATAAGTTTGTTTTTATGTTTTCCTTTTACAAGTTTAATTTTTATTCTTGCAGCATTGATTTGCGTTTGTAAATGCTCTTTGATTCTGATATATCGTTTTTCCCACGCAAAACTAAGATGGTTTATATTCTCCAGTTCCTCTGTTAAAGTCAACTGTGCCAAGCCGTCAGGGTGAAATGCGGTCAAGTCGAGGAAGTTTAAATCCACGAAAACTGGATTATTAAACTCAACCCAAGCAGGTTTCCAAGTATCCAATATGAAATAATCTAATTGGAAATTATGCCCATGCTTGTCTAAACCAACTGCATGGTCTATTCGAAGTAATGTCCCAACTTGAAGCTTCCTAATGCCTTCCTTCTCTGGTTTACCTTTGCCATCTGCTCTTATTGCCAAATCACATTCTTGCCCAATTAGGATGAACTGTAATTTTTCTTTTCCACGAATAATTTCAAAGATGTCCCCGTTTTCAACTGGGAAATGTAAGGGATTGATGACCGAACCATCGAGGTAGAATTCTTGATGCCGCAGCTTGAATTTCTCCGTATAAGGTGAGGACAACACAACGTGTTTGAATTCTAGCTCTCTTATTTTCTTAGAGACTCGAAGATCTTTGTTTAATTGAGGAACATAGTTTTGCCTGACCATTTCGAAGTGAATGGCATCGTCATACAAGATTTGAGCAATCCGCTGAAAAGTAAAGGCTTCCCAGACGCCTTCGGAATAGGATGTTGCCAAAACCACATGGTCAAAATCGTAAGTGTCCAGCTTTTTTACCTTATCAATTGCGTGGCTGAAAGCTGCCTCCAACACCTTGACAGAAGCGATCTTTATTTTCTCGCATAACCGTTTAGCAGAGCCTTTTTGATGCCATCTGCAAAGTCTTCCCCTTCATCACTACGCTTTTTTTGAAAGGGCAAAAAAATCCTGTACAGTCAAGCCACCAGCCATTTCAGAGATAATAGTATCACGTTGGGATAGTTCATCTCTATAACTTGGAATAATGTTACTAAACAAAACTGGTACAATAGCTTTGTGCCAATTCCGGTCTTTCACCTCCTGTATCAGGTCTCGCCCTCTACGCCCATCTTCTTGTTGGAGTTCTTCGTCAAACAGCACCAGCACCTTGTTCGGTTCGTTCAAACCTGCAACGATTGTTTCCATTTTGGCTTTCCATTCAACAGGAGTAATGAAAGCAACCATGTCTTCATCAAATAGCATTTTAACTTGTTCGGTTGTTGAGCATCAGTAGCCATATTAATATTAGAAAACACTGCAATTGTAGCAATTGCTTCCCTTTTTTGCTCATCACTCCATTCAGTCCAAATTTCCTCTATTCGAGCAAGTGCAATTGCACGGTCTTGAAATGATATGCCTCCGATTTCTATTGCCTGTAGTTGCTGTTCTGAGGTAGCCACAACGAACCCAGCAAAGTCATCAAACGGATAAGTTTCAGCAATCTGCTCGTCCACGACATATACCTTTTGCACGGACTCAATAGTCAGCAGGTTTTTCAAGCGTTCTTGGACAGGGGATTGTTTTTGCTTGCCAGATGTGGGAGGTTGATTGGCATTCATTGCGGGAGTTATGTGGTTATAGGTTCAAAATTTAATTGGAAAATGTACCGACGGTTTTCGCTGTTTCGCTGTTGCAGAAGATAAACTTCACAGCCGAGAGCCTCGGTCAATTGTTGCGTGATAAAAAGTCCCAACCCTCTGCCTACATTTCGGGGCTTTGTGGTAATGAAGGGTTGAAAAATCTGTGTTTCCACCTCTGGGTTGACTCCGTAACCATTGTCATAAACCCTAATAAGAGGTTCGGCAATTTGAAAAGTGATACTTGCTTGAAAGCTTGGCTCATTTTTTTGCGCTCTTTGAGCCAGTATTCGGAGTTCAAAATAAGATTGTCAAAAAATTTGAGTGATTTTTCCCTGATTGGCTGAAATGGTAAAATCTCTTTGGGTTTCGACTTTAAACTCGATGCCTTGATTATCAAATCGTGCTTGGTAGTGTTCCAGAAGTTCATTTGCAAAATCAGCCAACCGAATGTCCTGTTTTTGTTCTCGATTATATTTGAGGGAAGGAGATAGATGATTGATTTGGTTTCGGACGTTTTTCAGGAAAGTCTTGACATTTTCCACGTAAATGAAAAAAGAAGCGTCTGTCTCGGAGGTAGTTTTTAGCTTTTTTGAAATTCCTTCTGTCTGGGTAGAAATCCGGTCAAGGATATTGTAAAGCTCATGTGTCAGTGCTTCAACAGTAAGTCCCAATCCTGCCAGTTCAGAAAATTGGGTGATTTGTTCCTCAAGACTCTGAATCTGTGGTTCTAAATAAGCGGCATCTTGCTCTAGTTTTTTTGCTAACGGAAGTAATTTGCCAAGTTCTACCAAGAGCCGATTCGCCTTTTCCAACAATTCCTCTATTTGCTGGAGCATTGGCGCTGTCCTTAATTCGGTTTCTGACGAGAAAAGTGGCTCTTTCTTGGTCTGCTCAACCACTCCTTTCACTTTGAGGGTGGTTTGTTGAAACTCAAGTGTTAGCTTTTCAAACGGCTTTTCAATTTGGCTAGCAAGCTCTCAGTCTTTTTCAATCTGCTTGTGGAGTCCTTATATGATGTGATGTCCCCTTTTTCGGCGGCTTGGTCTTTTCGGTAGTCGTTCCAACTTCGCCTTAGTCGTTCATAAGGTCATTTATGTCATCCACAACCCTGTTCACCAAGAGAAAAAATTCTGGGAATAAGGAGAATCTTGAAATCCTTCCCGGTCGGTCTTTTCAACCAATTTGATATTTTCGTACACAGAAATTAAAACGAAACCAATGACATTGTGAGGGCGTAATCCATAAAATGAGCCACCCGATGTTTGGCCTTTGCCTAACCCCAGCCAGTCGTTTTGGTTGAATCCAAAAGGTTTAATGCCAAAGCCATCCCGGAACACCCGAACACCTGTTTGATTTTTAATAAATGTCTTATAGTCCCCCTTAGTAACATGTAAAAAATAAGTTGTGAACTTGGTTTCCAAACTATTGAAAATCAATGCTTTAGAATCGAAACTCACAAGTTGTTTTTTACGTTACTTAATTGGAAAATATTGTACAATATCTTCATCTTCAAGTAGGTAGTATTCATCAATTTCACCCGAAAAAGCACCGGGATTCGCCGTTTCAAACTCGCTTAGAGGTTCATTGAAAAAAGCTTTTTTTCCAGGCATTGTCCCAAACTCATATTCTTTTTAAGGAAATAAAATTCCATTCTTACCGTCGTAGTTTAGAAAAGGCAAATGATTTGCTTTAGTTTTTTGGCATCTGTAAGAAAATGAAAAAGTCAATCCCGGCATCAGGCAAATATCCTCTTCTCATATTCCTGCACACTATCTTGGCTATTTCCCCTCCGCAGTTTCGCCATCTTGATTTGCCTTCCAGTTTTAATATATTGCGGTCAAATGAAAAAGTAAACCTACCAATTGCCGTTTGCCGAAGATTTTCGTTGATTTCATCTAAATCAAAAGACTGACCGTTCCTAAATAAGTAGACTTCAAAAGGGCGATTTTCCTTGAATGGAAAAATGAGTTGTGAAAGTTGCGCCCGGAAAGCAATAATACCTTTTTCATCCCAAACTGTTTTATTTCTCAGGTTCCTGATAACCAGCGTAGTTCCTTTTTTGTTTCTGGCTTAACCGTTGTCTTATATTCTATCTGAACCTTGGACAATTCCGTTTTCCGTCAAAATCCTTCCAATCAAAAGATACTGTATGTTGAGCATTTTCACCAACCTTGCCTGTCATCACCTCTAATTGATAGCCCAGTTTTTGAGTGCTTAAACGCCCAAGTCCTTTTCTCCCAAAGGTGCACGACCACGCTTACTACGCTTTAATTTGTCTTTCATTTCTCGCTTAGAAGAATGGAAATAAACAACCAGCCTTTTCAATGGTGTCATAGTCCATTCCTTCTCCATTGTCTTCTATTTCAATACGGTCGTCAGTTCCATCAAGATTAATGGAGACTTTCACCCAATCTGCATCTGCATCATATGCGTTTTTTACCAATTCCATGATGGCAGTTATCTCGTCAGTCACTAATTCCTCGCCCAATTGCCAGACGACTCGTGAACTGATTTCAAAATGAAGCGGCTCTTTTTTGTTTTTAGTATTATCCACGTTTTCTAAAGATGAGGATTTTTTCAGTCTTCATGGTATTTGAAAACTGGTTTTTGAACGGCATTTTCTTGTTCAAAATAGCTCGCTCAATGTGACAAAACTTATAGAATATGAAAAGAAATTCTCGAAGATAAGATCATTAGGTAATTCGCATGCTCAACATTTCTTTAATTGTTCATACAGCATAGGCATTGGGTTTTAATGCCATGGGGACATATGATGAATCGAGATTTCAATAAGGTCATTGAAGAAGTTAAGTATCTTGTTTACTTTGTTAGGCATGTAAATGCCTAGTCCTACTCGACACTTCACATAGTGTTGGTGAAAGCTGAAAAGACGCCCCGCCTCTAAATTGCTCAATTTCCTTGTGGTTCTGCCAATGCTTTTGGCATCTATAGCTTCGGTGCTTTCGAGAACTTTATCTGACAATCCATGCTCAATGTCAGCAAGAGAGGAATCCATTGCAATGTAGATAATGTTGACCATATATGGAATGGTGGTTCGATTGTACCACCGTAGGGTGGCTAACTCATCACAAGGTCAAATTTTTGGCCTTCTGGCAATATAATGTTGTTCTTCAGTCTCCTGTGGTGACTTGAATATCAATGCCAACATATGCCATTGGAGAGTAAATTACGGCTTACCAGATTTTGTTTGAAATTTTCACTTGTTCGATGTTATCACAAACATATTCGTTCAAATGTCTCAATTGGGTCAATTTTCTTGAAATAATTTCATCATTGGGCGGCAATGGAGTTTGTATGTTGAAATACGGTCGTTGTCGTGAATCTGACCCGTTTCAGCCAAAGCAAACTATTTAAACCTTCGAATTGATTCCTGAAGGTTGCTGATGATACCTTTGAATACGTGACAAACCCTGTTGTCACATTCTTGACTAAAACCATTTGTCATCACTCTCTAAAATTCATGCTGCGTTTGATATTTGACTTTTTGGCAGATGCTGAAATCTCATTTGTTGCCTGTGCTAGTTTGTCTTTTTGATGGGTGCTTAGCTTAACTTGGTGCCACCAGAACGGCCATAGGTTGATGTCTTGTCCGTAACAATAAGACTCGATTCCATCCCGCAACTAAAGTTGACCCAGATCCCATGCGGCGACCGGTAAGGTTTTGGTTTGAGCTGGTATTTTTTACTAACTGAATCAACTCTTTTTGATGTCCGTGACTATCATGTGGTAGGATACAAGAACAATGCTTGCATCGATTCTTTTCTATTGTAGCTCGGACAAGGTAAAACGTCGGTGTGAAAGCTCCTAATCCCTTCACAGATAAGTTCATTGACCAATTCCTACTCTACGGAAGTGGAGGAAGAAGATCTGAATCTCAGGACTTTTGTGAGGTTCATGGCAGCTTAGTTATTGATACAAGCGCCAAAGATAGAAAATCATCTTAACTTTTCCTCCTTATCAATGTATCCGTTGGGCACAATCTGTCCCTGCTCTAAGCGCAGTATTTCATCCACCACAAAATCCGTTGTGCAAATTTCAAAGTCCAACCCGAAGAATTCAGGGAGGGCTTCGATGTTCATCAAATCAAAGAACACATTGGCATCTGTGATGAAAAGCCCCATATCAACTGCTGCAATTGTTTCGGAATTCACCAACGGTTTTACTCTGCAAAAACGCTGGCTTCGTTAACGGTCAAGATTTCTTTGACAGGCCGATGTAGACTAGCCGTTGCATCTTCACTGGTTTTCCTTGCTCATAAAATCCTCCTGGTTCGTCCAGGTGCAACTTTCTTCTCTCTGTAACCGATATTGAAACGCTTATAGATAAAGAAGTGATGATGCCGAGGTGCAACGCCCTTAAAACGGCAGGAAAGAAATCTCATCCCTCTTTTATCATCACCAATCCGTTTTGATAGAAAGTGAAACCTATCTTTGCTCAGTTCTTTTTGCCATATCGGCGGGTATAGAACCGCACAGGCAAAAGTGTGGCATAGTTTTCTTCTTCTTTCTCCGAAAGTTTGGCCGAGAATTTCAAAGAGTGGTGCGCCACCCCTGCAGGGCGGTGAACCTTTTTCTTACCACATCTTCGTTGGGCTTCGTGCTTTTTCAGCACAATTATTTTTGCCCATCTGCATTTGCTTTCATTCCGTCAAAGCCATCGGGGGCATCCAGTTCGATTACTTTGACCTTTGTCTCCAGCATTTCTACTACATCGCGTATAGGGGTCATAGCCAAGAGACCAAACCTCTTCCTAGCTTTTGCAGCAGTTTTCTGCTCATCTGCATTCTCAATTACCTTGTCGTAAATGAAAGGCTTCGGCTTCTCAGTCGGGTTGATAAGGTGCTCCAATTCCAAATAGTTCACAAATTTCCTTTGCCTTTTCTTTCTACTGACAACTGCTCGGTTTTTGAAATCTTTGATGAATACTTCCGGTAACTGATGTTTGTCAGCTTTCGACCTGAACAGCAGGAATTGAATAAAATAGTCGACAGGTACATTCAAGCACATTTGATAAAGCAATCAACACCTGGCTATCA
This sequence comes from Saprospiraceae bacterium, assembly GCA_016719855.1. Classification (GTDB taxonomy): domain Bacteria; phylum Bacteroidota; class Bacteroidia; order Chitinophagales; family Saprospiraceae; genus UBA6168. The sequence continues at coordinate 155,333 of JADJYH010000079.1, forward strand.
GGTTTCATTTTCCCCTGCTCGTATTTATGCAATGCCTGACGAGACACTACTTTGTCAAGTTTGTCTTCCAAATCTTGTAATGACATGCCAGCCATTTTTCGGGCTGACACCAATTTATTTCCAAATACGTTCTCCATTTTCAATCTGTTGATATTCTTAAACTTGTTGGACAAAAGTAATGTCGGTTTTGAAATTGTCAAATTCACGTAAGTGGATTTTTCAATTGATTTTAAATATTATCTAAAAATGAATCCTCTCCATGTTTTAGCCTAAAATCCTCTCTGCTACAATCTACCGCCCCTCCCCATTACTAACACTTTTTGGCACGATTCTCGTTTTTCCAACAAAACTTCAAACTCGCTGAGCGACACCTTCCTCCCACAACCGCCGCCCTTGTACTTGAACAGCACACGTTGAAGGTCGTCAAGCCCTGTAACGTGGAGGTATCACGTAAGCCCAGCCATTTCGTCGTTAACTTATTGGGCATTGACGGCATACTTGAACTTGAATCCTATCATTAATTCAAGCCGTGCGGTGTTGCAGGCAAAGGCAGCGATGATGTTAAAGGCTTGCTGTTATAAGTTTTTATCATTCGGTGGCGGTGTTAACCAGTCAGGGTCAACGCCTCTTTAATGCAATTAGAACTTGACGGATGACCGTTCGTGGCGCAGTTGTGGTCATGGCTGTCGCTGCTTTGGAAGGTAACAGAAAGGGTAAACAGGCAAAATTATGGATTCCAGCGTACTTTAAAACTGTTTTAATAACCCTTGACGACCGCCGCAACCCTATCTTTCGGTGGTGATGCTGTGGCAAATTTTCAACTGATAAAAAGCCGCTATCCTTTAAAATTTCTCTTGGTCTGCTGCTCAAAATCTGACATTTTCTGTCCTGTTAGGGTTTATACAGTTTCTTAGTTATTCTTTATAAACTAAGTTGTGACTTTGACGGAATATTTTTCAGGAAAATAAAGAATATTCCAGATGGCAAATCAGCGGGTATCACTTTTCTGGTCATTTGTAATTAAAGACCTCTTTTACCATTTTCCATTGGCATTATAAATTTTGAATTGTATGTTCTTGTGCAATTCTGGAAAAATTTCAGTTATGAAATTT
>JADJYH010000080.1 GCA_016719855.1 Saprospiraceae bacterium
AGCTACTCCCACTCACAGTGACGAATAATCTTACCGCACCTGTGGCAAGTGCTTCAGCCAATGGGCAAATAACTTGTATTGTCAACTCGAATATCGCGGGAGCAGTTCGGTCCAAGGTAATCCAGCCAATTTTACTTTTGACTTGGAGCACCACTAATGGCACGTTTGTCGGTGGGACGAATGGACAAAACGCAACGGCAGGCTCGCTGCGTGGTTACCGCTGACGGTTATGAATTTACTAATGGCTGCACCGGCACGGCGCGACGGTGTAGGTGTCATACAGGATGCAAGCATCCCGGTTATCCAATCGACTTCTTCTGGGAATATTGACCAGTTATTACTCAGGTTCAACCAACCGGAAATGGTTCCCAGCCAAAGTCCAACCACATTACCTATACTTGACCTCTCCGGACGGCAATTTTTATTCAGGGCAAAACACATTGACACCAATAGTTGATGCCTGCCTGAACCTACACGTTGACACTGTTCGATTCTTGCTAAACCAACTTGAAAACGAAAGCAGTGTCACTGTAACTGCTGACAACTTGCCACCAATCATCATAATGCCTTCATCGCCAATGTTGGATCGGCAGGTGCTGCAGTTCCGCTTACCTTGAACGCAGCCATTTCCAACTCCCGGCAGGCGTCAGCTTCATTACAATTGACAACTTTGGGTGGTCAGTTCATCGGTGCATCAAATATCTTGACGCCTAGCGGATGCTCCGCACCTACACGCTGGTAGTTTCAAACCCCGACAATATTGTACAAGCACGAGTTCAATCGTGGTTGATGAAGAAGTGGCACTACCAGTTGCCGTCATTGCAAATCCCGATGTGCTGACTCTGCAACACCAACACAGTGCCGCTGAATGCCACGGGGTACAAGCACAGGCATTGCCTCCAGTACGATTGGTCTAGCCCAACCGGAAGTTTTGTAACAAGACAAGGCCTCGATATTGAATCCAGTGGTTGATGCCCAGGCACTTATACTTTGTTTGGGACCAATACTTTAACAACTGTACGGCGACCCAACAGGTGGTGGTAGAGGGAGATGTTAAACCTGCCAACCGCCACCGCAGGAACACCAATGACGCTCAACTGCGACATTACGGAGCTGAATCTCAACGGCAAGACTGTAGCACAGGCCAAGAGTTTCAATACCTGTGGACGGGCCCTGGAGTGGTTTCAAACGAAACAACTCTTTCACCCTTGGTGGATGAGCCCGGCACTTATCAACTCTGCTACGGGCAACTCGATAAACAACTGCCAATCCACTGCAAGCGTGACAATTGAAGACATTGCCCCGCCAATTGCAGAGGCTGGACAAGGCGGGATTTTGTCTTGCAGCTTGACCTCCACGATGGAACGGCTCCAGCGCTGGGCAATAACACAGACTACGAATGGAGTTCACCCAACGGAAGCATCAGCAGTGGAGCCAATACGCTAACACCAACCATCAATGCTGCTGGCGACTATTTCATCATGGTCACAAACACTACCAACGGATGCACCACCACTGACATGGTGCAAGTTGACGAAGATGATAGCTTGCCAGATGCGGAAACACTGCCTGCCCCACCACTTACTTGCAACGTCACGCAACAACGTTGAGCGGCGGAAACTCGGCCAGTGGGCCTGAATATACCTTGTTGTGGAGCACAACGAATGGCAACATTTCTTCTGGGGAAACGACTTTGAATCCAATCATTACCGCATCAGGCATCTATTTACTTACAGTCACGAACACGCTACAAATTGCAGTAACATCGCCAGTGTAACTGTTGATTCGCAAACAACGCCACCAGCAGAGGCAGGCCTGCCGCACAGCTTACCTGTACTCAAACCTCGCTGGCCCTCAACGGGAATGGCCAGGCCAATGGGCCAAACTAATTCTTATGAATGGACTACTGCAATGGCAAGACTATCGGGGACAACACCCCTTGAACCCGATGGTGGATGAGCCGGGCACTTATATCCTACAAGTTACCAACGACCTTACCGGATGCACCAATACCGACCAAGGTGACGTTTTCGAAAGTTTGAATGCGCCGTTCTCGGTAGCTTCAACCCCGGGAGTACTGAACTGCAATGCTGTAAGTTAACGCTCAACGGCACGGGCAGCTCCACGGGTAGCACCATCAGCTACCTCTGGTCAACATTGGATGGCAACATCCTGAGCGGTGGCACTTCCCTTTCGCCAGTGGTCAATGAGCAAGGAACATGCTGCTCACTGTGGCAAACAGCGCAAATGGCTGCACAGAAACCACATCGGTAGTCGTTGACCAAGACATTGCCGCTCCGACAGCAGAAGCCGGCTCCGCAAACCTGTTTCCTGTTTCCAGAGCCTACGGTGACGCTTGATGGAAATGGAAGCAGCACAGGCACGGTATCACCTATCTGTGGGCAACCAACAACGGCAATATCGTGAGCGGTGCACCCACATTAGCGCCAACAGTCAACCAAATAGGTATCTATACTTTGACCGTTATCAATAATGTGAACGGCTGCACTTCATCTGACGACATTCAGGTTGGCCAGGACAAAGCCTACCGCAAGCGTTGATTACGCCTCAAGCCACCTGACTTGTGATGTTGGGAGGTTAAACCTTGTTGCATCGGCTTCGCAAGGAGCAAACTTGATTATTGTGGACAACGATTGGTGCGAAGTATTATCGCTGGGGAAGCAACGCTTTCGCCGCAAATCAATCAGCCAGGTGTTTACGTTCTTACAGTCACCAATAATGCCAATGGCTGGACATTGTCAACGCAAGCAACTGTCAATCAGGACATTACGTTACCGACAGCAGAAGCTGGCCAACCTTATGTGATGGATTGTTTTGAAGCACTTAATGCCTTGGACGGTTCAAGCTCAACTGGAATTGGAACGTTGGCATTCCTTTGGTCAACCACCAATGGTGAACTTGTTTCAGGCATAAATACAGCCACCGCCCAGATTTCGGAGCCTGGGACCTATGTGCTACTGGTGACAAATCTAGCAAATGGATGCACGGATACTGATCGGTTGTGATAACTAAAGAGGGCCACTGTGACCGTACCTGAGGCTACCCAGCCACCTTGTTTTTGGCGATAAGGGCGCTATCGCTTTGACGGGAGCAACTGGCGGGGAAACGCCTTATTTGTACTCAATTGACAATGGCAGCAACTTTGGCAGCACTGCGATTTTTACCAACCCCGAACGCCAGGCCTCTGTTCGGCCATCGTTCCAAGATGCCAATGGTTGCCAGTTTGATGAAGAAGTACTTATCGAGCAACCCAATTTGTTCGATATTAATGTTGAACCGCAAGTGTCAATTCACCTTGGAGAAAGCTACCAGCTCAATACCTTGGTCAATGTTCCGGTTACTGAAATCGAACAGGTTGATTGGTTTCGGCTTTAATTTTGTCGTGCACGGATTGCTTAGACCTAATTGCCAATCCAACCGCTTCAACGACTTATACTGTCACGGTTGTCACAAAAAATGGCTGCAAGGACAGTGCGCCGGTTTTTCGCAGTGGACAAGTCAGGAGGAGTGTACGTTCCCAACGCTTTTTCTCCTAACGGAGACGGCACCAACGATGTCTTCATGATATTCTCAGATACTAAGAGTGTTCTCAAAGTGAACTCGTTCTTAGTGTTCAACCGTTGGGGTGAATCCGTTTATCAATACTTCAATTTTTATGAATTTACATTTACTTTGTGTCAAGAACATTTTCAAAACGAAAAAGAGGAGACCTACTACAGGTTCCTTCCTATAGATTTCATTGACGCATTTTGTTTTTTTGTTAAGTGCGTTTTCCTCTGCTAGAATTTCCCATGAACATTTCTTCCATGTAGCCATCGGCTACATTTCTATGTTTTTCATCTAGGGTTTTCCTGCTTGAAAAACACCTTCAGCATTTAGCTGGCCAAACAACACTTGTTCAACTACACTTACCCTTATCGCTATCAGCTAGCACTGGTAGTATCTGTGATTTTATTCCCAAATTTTAAACTCAACCGGCTAACCCTGTATGGGCTAGGTATTAACGGCTATTGTTCCAATGACATGCCGTGAGACCATCCCGCAATTCCGGTCAAACCTGATTACACACATGAAAAAAGTTGAACTTCTACTCACTTTTTATTGCACTATTTTTCTCCCAAAGCGTTGATGCTCAGTGCATTAAAGACATTCAGAACTTAATCAACATGCCTGCTCCCTGCTTCTTCGTGGGTAACATTGATTTTGACAACACGGAATGCTTCGACGTGTTTGCATTTCCTTCTTGGACTTATACTTGGAAAATCAAAAAGGCTAACACTGGTGAGTTAGTGGCCATCTATGACGGCATCGCTTTCCAGCACACATTTGCCAAGTTCGGCGGGTACGAGTTTTGCCTTGAGGTGGACAAAGACGACGACCCAACCAACGCCCCGGATATTGTTGACTGCGTAACCTACACTACCTGCGAGGTTTGCACTTCGGACAGCATCAAGATTGAGTATATTACCTGTCCTTTTGGTGAGGGATGCGAAATATCCTTGTCAGCCAATATACATGCCGCAAACGACATAGGACTAGAACCTTCCGCTAAAATCTTTGTGACCTACCTACCTACTCCGCAAGAATTATTGGGTGGGGTTGAAAGTTACGATATTGAGTTTAAAGATATTGACATTGAATACAATCCAGCTACAAGGGAGGCTGAAATTGACCCAATAAATGATGGGGGAGAAATTAGTCTCGTGGCAAGCCCGAACCCAGCCAACGACAGGCTACATTTTGAATTTCCACCTTCAGATTCAGATTTCCGCCAACTCTTATTTTTCAATAATATTGGACAACAAATGATGATGCTTGATATTCCCTCCGGGGATAGGGCCGCCGACTTAATGGTGGGGAGTTTGAATCCCGGTCTCTATTTCGCTACCTTGATGGAAGACGGTGGACTTGTCCAATCAACCCAAGTTGTTATCCGAAGGTAATGTCCACCAACATTTACAACACATTCATTTTCAGCTACTTGAAACGCTATCGTCATACATTCCAAACAAATTTCGCATAAACTAACACTTTCCCTCGCACTGTGATAACATTCTACTTAGCCACCCAGCACTAGAAGCTGGGTGGCTTTTTCTTTCGTTAAAAACGCCAGCCTACGCCAAGCCTAAAAAAGGACTGAAAACTTTTGAGGTAAAAATCAACACTTCCCCGTTGTTCCTCGTCTATGAATTCATCAAAGACATATTCAAGCCTCGTTGTACCATTTACAAGTTCTATATACGGGCTGAAATCAAAGACAAGGTGATTAGTGAGCCTGTATTCTAGGTGAGGCGTGAATGCGAGAGATAAACCATAAAACTGGTTTTCCACCACAAGGCCAAGAATGTTTGATTCATTGAGCTGTTCCAAAGCATAAAAGGTCCTCACCGAACCTCCCACACTGAATACCATTGGAGCGTTTTCTTTTTTTGACAACCGTTTTCCATATTCGTATCGTAATCCAATGGAAAATCTAGTTTCAGTTTCTATATCAGGCCTCCGTTGAAGAACCAAATTTGTCAACTCAAGCTCCTTGTAGCTGTTGTTGTCGTATTGGTATTTGATGGCCGGGGCAAGCCATCGAAATGCGATAACCGCATTGTTTTTCTCTTCAAAGACTGGGATTGATACACCATCACTAATGGCCAAATGACTGTAAAGCTTGGCAGTTATAATTCGCTGGGCTGTGCTAACATTTGTCAGGAGCAACAATATTGCAAAGAACAAAAAGGGTCTAGCATGCTTCATCCGCTTAAGGTTATTGTCAAATAAGTGAGTCAATTGCACCTAGCAAACGATCGAAATCTTTAGCCTCATTGTAAAGATGTGGCGAAATGCGCATGGCACCTGCCCGGTAGGATACATAAACGTTGGCTTCGAGGGTGGCCTTTTTCACCAAATCCAAATTAACCGTCTTTGGTAAGCGAAGCCCGAAAAGGTGGCTGCCCCGATAATCTTGTTGTTCAACCTGAAAACCCAGTTCGGTGAGCCGCTGCACGTAAGGAGCCGATAAGTTCCTGCAATATTCCTGGATGTTTTCAACGCCCCAACCCAATATCAACTCAAGTGCCGCCGAGAGCATTGGTACTGCAATAAACTGGCTATTTTCGCCCATGTTGTAGCGATGGGCGGCAGGTTTGTAGGCATCTTGGTAGTCAGTCAATTTTTCAAAATGCTCACTACCAAGCCTGTTCATCCAGCTCTCCTCGATTGGCACCCCGTTGTCAAATCTTTCGCCAAAATAGGCCATCCCCATGCTATATGGGCCGAGCAACCATTTACACGCTCCGCAAACCAGCGCATCTGGCTGATGACCGACACGTCAAATGGCATCGCACCAACGGATTGCGTACCATCAACGATGAGGAGGCACCCACTTCGTTAGCTCGGTGGCGCACGGCAGCAAGGTCGAACCAAGTACCGTCGGCCCAATGGACATTTGGTACAGCAACCGCAACCGTCTGATTATCAATGGTTTCAAGCAGTCGCTCGTTCCATGCCCTTCCCCTACCCTCTGTCGTTTCAGGCCGTTTGACTATTTTGATGTCAGCGCCATTTTCCATCGTCAAGCGACGCCAGGGATAGTAATTGCTGGGGAAAATCTCATCACCACCACTACGTTCTGGCCGGGATGGATTTGCACGTTTTTTACCACCGAAGAAATGCCGTAGGAAACTGAGGGCACGATAGCGATTCGGTCAGGGTCTGCGACATTGATGAGCTTCGCAAAAAGAGATTTAAGACGGGCTACGGGTTCAAAAAAATCAGGCGCAAGAATTTCGTAAGGCATGGTCTTCCTTGCAATTGCTTGATAACCAGCAAGTTCCACTGGTTCTGGTATCGGCGACATGTAGGAGCAATTGAGGTATGAAACCTCTTCAGGGATGGAAAAAAGATGCTTTTGGCAAGTTAACATGGAGGCAAGTTTTGCAACAGTTGGTTGGCAACTGTTGGTTTTGCCCGCAAGTTAGTTTTTGCCACGAAAATCGTATCGAATACCCGCTTGAAACATGCGATTGTAGTCGCCATAGTTGTTATTGGGCAGCACGTCCTTCAAGCCAAATTTGTAGCCCAATTGCAGGCTCCAAGCTTTTGATAAACGGCAGTTCAGGCCACCGGATGCGGCGAAATCAATAACCGAGGTGTTTATGCTCCCGCTGCTTGCATTTGTGGAAGATTCATCGTTTCTATTATCAAAAGCAAGCACCCCCCCAGAAGTATATTTGGAGTCAGACCTGAGTAAAATGGCTGACTCCATTCCAATCATCATGCTAATTCGGGAGCTTATCTGGTAACGGAGCCGAACCGGCACTTGGATATAATGGAGTTTCAACGCTTGAAAATATTCAGTGACAACTCCGGTTGAGGCATCGTAGGAATCAATGTTGTCTTTCAATCCATAATTGGCGTTGCTTTGCAAACCAATGTTTTCAAAAACAGGTGCTGTTGTTCCTTCCACAACGATCGTAAGTGGCTGTTGGATATATGAGTAACCAAAGCCAGTCTCAATAGACAATCTATTGTTTTTCAATGGTTTAGCAGCGATTGCCATCAAAGACCCTCCAGAAGCAGGACTAGTTAGCGTACTCATCCCAGCACCCTCAAGTGCATAGCTCCAACGAGTTGAGAAAGGTTTTTTTATACTGACCCCTATGGCGGGCGACGGATGTTCAGGAAATTCTATCAGTTGCATATCGCTGGCCTCAAGTAGCGCAGGTGAAATTGTCCTTGTAAGCAAAACTGGGTCTGATACCTCGGCAATTTCGGAGGAACTCGCCGAATTAGCCACGAACGATTCAGCCTGTTTTTGTGAAGCAAAATCAGATGCTTGGCCTTGGTCAATTGGTTGCTTATCGGCCACAATTTGAATCACTTCAGACTTATTTTGCTTGGGCCTTGACATGGCAGCGGCAGGTTTGTTCTTTGTCACCACTAAAGGTTCATGCCTAAGCGGCAAAATGGTAGTTGCATTTCCATTGGTTTGGCAAGGGTTTTTCAGTCTTTGGAATTGATGGGTTGGAGGTTGAAGGGCGTTCAACCACCCCAGCCACTGGCTGTGACGGAGCAGTGGAGTGACAGTCGCTTTTGCCAAAAACAAAAACCAGCCCCTGCCAAAATCAAAAAACCAGCCAGTGCAGCTAGCCACCACCAAGCAAACCTGCGGCGACGCTCGACCTGCACGGGCATCTCACGGTCGAGCATATTGCTCATTTTGGACCAAGCTTGGTCGGTGAATTTTTCGTCAATATGTAATCTCTTATCCTGCATAATTCCTCATTTCCTGTTGATGAATCATTTGTTTTAACTTCTGTCGGGCATTGGCAAGGTGCCACTTTGAGGTGCCATCGCTAATGCCAAGTTGTTCGCCAATTTCAGCATGCGAAAACCCTTCGATAGCATAAAGCCTAAAAACTTCGGCGCTCGCTGGGGGCAGCGAATCCACCATCCGAAGGATGTCTTCTGCATAAAGTTGGCTGACTGGACTTGCTTGGACTGACTGGTCACGCTCCTCAAAAACCAGAAAGTGAATGTATTTCTGTTGGTCACGAAAGTAGTCTGCCAAGCTGTGCCAAACCAGCCTTCGCACCCAACCTTCCAACGAACCCTTGAAAGAGTAGAGGTGGATTTTTTGAAACCCTCAGAACCCATTGTTCACGATGGACATTGCCTCGTCCCGGTCGTCCGTTCGGCGCAGGCACATTTCCATCATAGTAGGAAAAACCGCCGGTAGAACTGCTCCTGCCAGTAGCGGTCGTTGGCGATGCAGCCCTCAACCAGTTCCTTGTCGGTATGTTGCCGGTTTTTGAACAAATGGAATCCCCTTTGCTAAGTGATTTTTACAATCAATTGATTTTCAATAAAATATAACAAGCTCAACCCAAGCAGGTTGCGCTATTTCCAAAACCCATCCCTACCCGGATGAAGACCCGCCGAAAATCAATCTTCCGCTCTTCCAAATCTCCGTTGTGAAGCGTTCGATTGAAACTCGCCCGCTGAAACTTGGGCCCGATGTCCAAATTAATATCGAGTCCTTCGATAGTTCTGTCACGATAGCCGATAGCCAAATGTCCCATCGGCCCACCTTCAGCCTTCGTTATTTCAAGGCGCTTTCTGGCAAATGCGAGCGAATAGCCACCTGCTGCTAGCGCATAAAATTGCCTGATTTCTTTTTGGAGGGCAAAAACTGCGCACCTCCCCAAACAGGGGATAGACTGTTTCGCCCCGCCGGGAGTAGTTGTCAATGCAAAACCAGCACCAATGCCCAGGAACGGGTTCAGTTGATAACCAAAAACCTGGCTAAACCCAGCACCAAGCGACAATCCTTCGCCGCCGCTGTTTCCCAGCAGCGAACGAAAGCATGGAGGCGGTGTAGAGGCCATGTGTTTTCGCCTTTGGTAGCGAGGCCGTTTTTTTGTTGGCAGGTGCCGGTTTTCATCCGTGGGAAGTTCAATTCCTGCTGGATTTTTGGCAATATCGGCATCCAAAAGCTCCATGACTTGGCCATCCGATTGTTCCAAACGCAGCGTGCCCCGGCGAGTACCCAAGATTTTCCGGTCAATATTTTTCCATCCTTCATCGTCACAACGTCTTTGCTCGGCGCTTGTGCCGAGGCAGAGTTAGCAGATGGCCACGAGCAGCAACAGGAGCAAAAGTGAACAGCGCATTTTCTTTCATGTCAGCATATTTTTTAAAAATTTTGACAAGGTATCAACGGTTGCGATTCCCTGCAAGCTGGTTGGTGTTAAAATCTGAAACCTGACGGAAAGTCAGACATGATAGGAAGTAAAAGGTTGGGTAAAACCAAAAAGGGAGAGAACCTACCTTGCCCTCAAATTCTCAAACCCTCAAATTCTCAAACCTCAATTGTAAGTCACCGAGTCAGGCATGCTGGCAATGACGGAGAAGAGGTGGTCTTGTTGGACATGATTTGCGACCAGAGACGAGTCCGGACGGGATTTGAAAACATAGTTTTGGGTGCATATTGGCGGTGACCCAAGACCGATTTCCATTTCTTCCTGCAATTGGCTCTCCGACCAGCCGAGTAACCGACAAAAAAGCGGATGTTCTCAGGAGTGACCAATTCCGGAGCTGATAAGGAACTTCCAGTTGGTCAAAATCGCCGCCCCACCACACGCCGTCACCAATTTTGCGGCTGTCCTCAATCAAATCGCCCACGTTATGGATGTAGTGGATGGTATCGGTCTGCACTGGCCGCCGAAATAAACCTGTGAATCAAACTCCGGAAACCCGTTCACTAGTTCATCTACCCGCATATCAAGCTTCTTGTTCAAAATAAACCCAATGCTCCCGTCTTCGTTGTGCTCGCAAAGCAACACAGCCGTCCGCTTGAAGTTGGGGTCGAGCATGAACGGCTCGGCCAACAGGATACTACCACTTCGTAAAGAAATACCTGCCATTTTATAAGATTATGAGCGCCAAGATGCAGCAAGAATTTTGAAAATGCAAGAAAGGGAAGTTTGACGTTAGACATTGGACATTAGATTTTGACCTTTAGAGTTTGCGGTAAAAATTTAGTTTTCCCAAAACGTCCCAAACCTCTTTTACTGAAAATCTAAAGTCAACCGTCTCCTGTCTGTGTCAAAGTCTAATGTCGCAATAACTCCTACGTCATCAGAAGCCTGTCACCGATGCGACCGAAGCTACGGGCACTTGCCGGTGCCACCTACTTCAACTCGGTGGCATCGCCAATCATGTTTACGCCGGATGCTGCGTCCAGCGGGGCGGTCAACTGGTCCGGCCAGGATTTTGGCGGTTTGTCTGGGTCCTGGAAACGGCGGTGCGTTTGTTTGAGGTAAATATAGCAAGGCCGTGGTTCAGCCAGCCTCCAGGGCAGCTTTTGCAGTTCTTCTTTCTGCCGGGTTGCATCAACGGAAGTGGAATGCCTGACTTGCAGCACAATGGCCTCGCACCTGCCTCTGCTGCACAACAACTCAGCAATGCCTACTACCGAGCCTGAAATCACCAACCTGCCCGGGACGTTGGTTGGCCGGCACCACCACGTCATTGATGCTGGCACAAATTTCTTCCACCTCACCGGCGAGGCCAACCACGGCGGCCGCCGGACCTCGGTCATTTCACAGGCCCGTTGCATGGCCAGCTTGCCCGCTGCTGCGAACCAGCCGAAGCCCATCCTCGAAGGACATGCCGCCAATAGCCACCAGCTGAACTCACCTTCAGCGAATGGCCCCGCCGCAGCGCTGGAGGCTGAAGTCTCGGCACCCGCCATTTGCCTAATTGTGGAATGGAGAGACGGCAGGCTGGGTAATTTTGGTCATTTCAGTGCCTCTGCGTCACCTTCGAACATTACATCAGTGATGCGTAACCGAGGGCTCATTGGCCTGCTAGAACAGTTCTTTAGCCAAACCATTGTTCTCGTACATGTCCTTGCCCAGCTGCCCGCTGAACTGTGAACTGACCGGAGAAAATGTAAGCTTTCATGTCTTTCTGTTTTGTAGAGTTGTTTAATGTTTGCTGCATAATCCTATTACCGACTACACCGACTACCCCGCCTACCGCACATTGCAGAAGCCAAGCCGACCGCATGATTACCATAATGCCACGTTCAGGCTTCCAGCCAAGCAACCGCTCGACCTTGTCGGTTGGCATAAATAGGCCCGCATCGCCAGCCCTTCGTGGGCCGATGACGTAGTTAAGTCGTTGCGAAAAACAACGCCTCACCCCTTTCGAAGGCTTTTGGCCTCCAGCACCGTCACGCCGTCGCCAATTCCGACGTTGAAAATCTCCCTTGACCTGTGTTTCTTCTTGCCATCAAATACCGAAGCGATGCCGTGTGAGGCGGCAGCAGGTCCATGCATGGATCGTCACGCGCGCAGGAGCCGTCACGGGTGTCGTAGTCACTGCCAAAAACCGTCATGCTCACCCGCTTTCCTATGGCCGTCTGCGATGACCCGGAACGAGGACGCTGCGCCTTCGCTCGCTGATTCGCC
>JADJYH010000081.1 GCA_016719855.1 Saprospiraceae bacterium
CCACCTTATACTCCGGGCAGTGCGCAATCTAATCCGTCACCCCGGACGTCACGTTGTTCACCTCCAACTCCGGGAAGTGGAAAGTGGTGCTCAGGACGCCCGGCTTCACCTCGTCGCTCACACGAGCCTTCACCTTGCACTCGCCACGGGGACTTTCGATGCGGACGAAGTCGCCTTCGGAAATGCCGTTCGTGGCGGCGTCAATGGGTTGATGATGACATCCTCGGTGAAAATCTTTACGTTGGGCGTCCGGCGGGTCATCGTGCCGACGTTGTACTGCTCCAGCACCCGGTTGGTTGTCAAAATGAAAGGGTAGGCAGCCCCGTGGTCGAGGATTTCCGCTGTCTCCACGAAGTCCCGGAAGACGAACTTGCCCTTGCCCCGCTTGAACTCGCCGACGTGCAGCAGTGGCGTACCTTTGCCGTCCGCAGCGACGGGCCATTGCTTGCCCTGCTTGCCGAGTTCGTCCCATTTCACGCCAGCGAAGAATGGTACGATTTGGCTGATTTCTTCGAGCATCCCCTTTGCCGTGTACGGCGCTTGCGGGTAGCCGAGGCGGTTCATCATTTCCACTAAGATGACGCCATCGGGCTTGCTTTCGCCAATGGGTTCGACCACTTTTTGCACCTTCTGAATGCGACGCTCGCCGTTGGTGAACGTGCCTTCTTTTTCCAAAAAAGAAGCGCCCGGCAGCACGACGTGTGCGAATTTGGCGGTTTCCGTCATGAAAATCTCCTGCACCACAAACAGGTCGAGTGAACTGAGCGCTTTTTGACGTGGTGGGTGTTCGGGTCGCTCTGCGCCATGTCCTCGCCCATTACCCACACGGCTTTCAGCTTGCCTTCTAGGGCGGCGTCGTACATTTCGGGGATGGTCAGGCCGACCTTGTCGCTCATTTTTGCCCCATAAAACTGCTCGTAGCGGGCGTGGACTTGCGGGTCGGTCACGTCGAGGTAGCCAGCGCCTTGGTAGGGCTGCGTGCCCATGTCGGCCATGCCCTGCACGTTGTTTTGGCCCCGGAGCGGGTTCACGCCGCAGCCGGGTTTGCCGATATTGCCCGTTATCATCGCCAAATCGGCGATGAGCATGACGGCATAGGTGCCCTGGTAATGCTCCGTGACGCCGAGGCCGTGGAACTCCATTGCCAGTTTTGCGGAAGCGTAAGTAATTGCAGCAGCACGAACCTGTTCCCTCGGAACGCCGCTCACGGCTTCCAGTTCGTCAATGTTCAAGCTCAGGATGCTCTCGCAAAAATCGTCGAAACCCTCCGTGCGGGTGGCCACGAAGCCTTCGTCCACCAGCCCCTCCTTGATGATGTAGTAGAGCATCATGTTCAGCACCGCCACGTTGGTGCCGGGGCGGAGTTGGAGGTGGTGCGTGGCGTATTTGGCCAGCGTGGTGCGGCGTGGGTCAATGACGATGAGCGGCGTGCCCTTCATCGCCTTTTGCTTCAGCTTGGAACCTGTGACGGGGTGCCCGGCCATCGGGTTCGCCCCGATGACCAAGATGCACTCCGTCAGTTTCAGGTCAACGATGCTGTTGGTGGCTGCGCCCGTGCCAAAAGTGCGCTGCATTCCCAAGGCCGTCGGGGAATGGCAGACCCTTGCGCAGCCGTCAATATTGTTCGTGCCGAAGCAGGCACGAATCATTTTTTGCATCAAATAATTTTCCTCGTTGGTGCAGCGGCTGCTGCTGATCCCCGCCACGGCGTCGCCGCCGTAGGTGTTTTTGATTTCGGTCAAACGGGTGGCGAGGTAGTCGTACACCTCGTCCCAAGTCACCCTTTCGAGTTCGCCGTTCTTGCGAATCATCGGGTATTGGATGCGCTCCGGGTGGTTGTAGAACTTGAAGGCGTAGCGGCCTTTCAGGCAGGTATGCCCAGCGTTCACCTCGGCATCGAACGGCGCCTGGATAGAAAGAATTTGGCCGTTCTTCACGCTCACGTCGAGGTTGCAACCCACGCCGCAATAGGTGCAAATGGTGCGCACTTTGTCCTGCCCGACCACGGCCTTGGATTGGTAAATATCGTGGATGGCGCTCGTGGGGCAAGCCTGCGAACAGGCACCACAGGAGACGCAATCAGAAGGAGAAAAGTCCTGGTCAAGCCCCTTGATGATTTTGCTGTCAAAGCCTCGCCCGGCCACGCTGAGCACGAGTTGGCCCTGCACTTCGTCGCAGGCCCGCACGCAGCGGTAGCACATGATGCACTTCGAGAGGTCGGAGGTCATGTACGGGTGGCTAAGGTCCTTCTCCCGGTCGGTGTGCACCTTGCCATGCGGGTAGCGGACGCTGCGGATACCGACACGGGCGGCCACATCCTGTAGTTCGCAATTGCCATTCACCTCGCAGGTGAGGCATTCGAGCGGGTGGTCGGTGAGCACCAGTTCGATGATGTTCTTGCGCAGCTTCTGGATGCTTTCGGTTTCGGTGAAAACCATCATGCCCTCGTCCACGGGGGTATGGCAACTGGCGACGGTGCGGAGGTTCGTGCCATTGCCGACCCGGCCTACTTCGACGGAGCATACCCGGCAAGAACCAAAAGGCTCCAAGTTGGGCGCATCGCAGAGCGTGGGCACGTAGTCCTTGCCCTTGTAGCGGCGGACGAAAGAAAGGATAGTCTCCCCCGGAATGATGACGTAGGATTGGCCGTTGATGAGGGCGGTTTTAGTGGCAACGGCGGCGGGCTGGGTGGTTAAGGCTTCTGATACCATTGGTTAGGCTTTAAAAAATTCGTTGGGCTTCGTGAGGTTTTTGCGGCGGAAAGATAATGAAAGTTCAAGGTGGCTTGCAATGGGGAACTGTGAAGGGTTAAATGTCTTTCAGAATCCTCAAACAACACCACTTTTCGGTACCCTGCGAAGTCCTTTGTAAGTGGTTTGGTCTCTTGTCAAACGCGAGGGGAGAGGGCAAGGTGAACGTCCTCGGGTCCAATTTTTCAAGCATTTGGCTGGCCAAAATCAGGTTCTCCAACTCCGTGAAATAATCGGGCAAAGTGGTCAATTCCCCGAACACCAAGCGTGTGGGGCGGTTGCGATTCATTCTGTTTTGTCTTTGAGAATATCTCCTCGTATTGCTTGGCTTCGACGAGGTTGATTCGGCACGGGGAACCCCCAGGTGTCCTTGGCGGGGCAAGCGAGGTTGTTTGTTTACCTCTTCAAAACATTGGCTTTTTCCCGGTTCCCAAGCGGCTGTCACTTGCCTTTGCCCTTCCGGGGTCTTTGGTGAGGTCTATGGCTTTAAGGTCACCTCTCTTTGGCTTTAGGGCAACCTGGGGGTCGTTTATCTGCTTCTCGGGTCCCCTACGCCGATGGTTTCGGCTGCTTCATTGGAGACTTGAATGGTGATGGCTGTCATGTTGAACGTATTTTTCAAAGATAGGAATTTTGGGGGAGGTGTGCAAAAGAGATTTAGGCAAGAACTTCCAGTTTGGCACCCTTGCCTCAGTCCGAAAATGCTATAAATTTGTCGGGCTTCTGCATCAACGGACGCAACAAAACAGATGATAAACATCCTCATCGCCGACGACCACCGTCTCGTCATAGACGGCATCAAACTGATGCTGGCCGAAGCATCCGACATGTGTTGCATGGGCGAGGCTGGCAATGGCGAGGAAGTGCTCGCCCTGCTGACAAACATCCCGGCTGATGTGCTGCTGCTCGACATCAACATGCCCAAAATGGATGGGAGTGCTGCCGCTTGAACGCTACCCAAAGTAAAAATCTTGGTGCTGTCGATGATGCGGGAAGTCAGCTTGGTGAAAACGATGCTTAAAAATGGTGCTTCCGGTTTTTTGTTGAAAAACGCTGGGAAAGACGAAGTACTCGACGCCATCCGCAAAGTGAATGATGGTCAGCAAGCGTTCAGCTTGGAGGTGCTGGATGCAGTAATGGGCAGCTTTTCGGGCAAGGCCGCCAAGCCCATTTCGAACCCATTTCCAAAACTTTCCCGAAGGGAAAAGCAAATCCTGCAACTCATCGTGGACGAAAAACCACCTCCGAAATCGCCGAGGAATTGTTCATCAGCTTCGGCACAGTGGAGACACATCGCCGCAATATTTTGATGAAACTCAACGCCCGCAACACAGCCGGACTGGTGAAGGCGGCGATAGAATACGACCTGCTAAAATAAGCCATGATTACAAAGCACACCTGTCATATTTGCCTTTTCCTACTCTGCCTGCTCCCGCACCTTGCATGGCCGCAGTCGGGCACGGATAGCCTTGAACGCACATTGCAGAACGCCATGCCCGATTCCGTGCGCCTGAAAACCCTGCTCGACATCGTTTGGTACAACCTTCGGAGCGACCTCGACAAGGCGCAAGTTTACGCTGACAGTGCAGCCATTTTTTGCAAAAAAACAAAAACCTATGACGAGTGCCCTTACCGGGTAGCATACAGCTACGGCATGGTTTACCGTATGAAAGGTGAATACCAAAAAGCGTTGGAACAGTTTACAAAATTCAAAAACCATTACGCGGGGAAAGGGGACAAGCGGCGCACGGCAATGGTATTTTACCAAATGGCTGCCGTGACGCAGGTACAAGGTGAAATGCCCACCAGCCTCGATTTTTACCAACAGGCATTGACCTTAAATCAGGAGATTGGAAACGACTACGAGGCGGCCAATATCCTGAACGGGATAGGCAGCGTGTACCGTGAACTGAAACAGTACAGCAAGGCCATCGAAAAGCAGCGGGAAGCACTGGCAATTTTCGAGGGACTGAAGGACACGACGGGCATGGCCGAATGCTTCAACAACATCGGCAACAACTATGGGGAAATGGGGCAACCCGACACGGCACTGATGTATTTCGAGCAAGATTTCGAGCTTTCGAAACGATTGGGCGATGAGTATGCCATGGCGTTCGGCCTCGAAAACATGGGCAGGGCCTTCCAGATGAAAAAAGTGTTTGAGCGCTCGGAACAGCTGTATCGCCAGAGCCTCGACATCCGCCGAAAGTTGGGACACTTACCAGAAATCAGCCTCTCACTCAACGGGCTGGGGCAGCTTTACAACGAAAACAGCAGGTTCAACCAAGCCATAAATCTGTTCCGGGAGAGCTTGCAGATTGCCCGTCAGGAAAATATGCGCCCACAGGTGAAGGATGCCCTCGCAGGGCTGTCGCAGGCATTCGGGGGGTTGGGGCGTTTCGAGGAAGCGTTGCTGGCCGAGCGGGAATTTGCGGTGCTGAAAGACAGCATCCTGAACGAGGAAACGGCCAAGCAACTCGCCGAGATGGATGCCCGTTTCGAGGCTTCTGAAAAAGAGAAGGCACTGGCCATCAGCAATCTCTCGCTCTCGAAACGCACGGTTGAGAGGAACTGGCTCATCGGTGGAGCTGCGCTGCTGGGGCTGCTTTCACTGGCCATTTTCTTTGGGTTGCGCTACCAAATCCGGGCAGACAAAAAAATTGCGGAGCAGGCCGCCGAAATTCAAACGCAGCGCATCCAGCAGTTGGAACAGGAAAACAAGCTGACCGCCCTGAGCGCCATGCTGGAAGGGCAGGAAAAAGAGCGTACTCGCATTGCCAACGACCTGCACGACAGCCTCGGTGGGCTGCTGGCCTCGATAAAATCGCACTTCAACGCCGCCCGTGGAGACGAGGCAATTTTTTCAAAAACAACCCCCTGATTGATGGCGCCGCCACGGAAGTGCGCCGCATCTCGCACAACATGATGCCTCGTGCACTGGCGCTCGCCGGGCTGGCCGGGGCGCTGGAAGACTTATCGCAAGACCTCCGTCAGCAGGGCTTGCAGTGCGACCTCGAAACCTTCGGGCTTGAGCAGTACAGCCTACCACAGATACAGTCTGTCATGGTCTATCGAATTGTGCAAGAGTTGACCCACAACGTGATAAAACATGCCCAAGCCTCCCACCTGCTGCTCCAACTCATTCTGAAAGACAACACACTCACCATCATCGCCGAGGATGACGGGCAGGGCTTCGATGTGCAAGCTGCCCTTCAACAGAAGGGCCTCGGCCTGTCGAGCATCGAGTCGAGGGTGCAGTACCTGCAAGGCCATATCGAATGGGACTCGGTGCCGGGCGAGGGCACGACCGTGAGCATTTCGCTAGCATTTCCCTGCCTCTATGAATTCCGGTATTTTTTCAAAATCCAGATTTCCCCAGAAGATTTTGGTTTAGCCATCGGCGAACTTTTGTTGCCATCTCACGCACATGCCCAATTCCGCCCATTTTCAGGCCAATGTGAGCCTGCCACACCTAAAGCCCCATTTATCCTTTCAAAGACAACAACATGAAAAATTTCATTTTTAAGCCCCTGGGGGAAATTTTGCCCTTTGGGGCAGAATTTTTTTTTCCCCCTCTATTTTTGGGGGGGAAAAAAAAAAAGGGGCGTTTTTTTTTTTCTCCCCCTTTTGTGGTTTTTTTTTTTGTTTTGTTTTTCTCACCTTTTTTTTTACAAGGGGGGGGGGCCCTTGCCCTGGCATTTGCCGGATTTTACACTTATGCACAGACCGACGTGTATTGGGTCGGTGGATCGAGTGGCAACTGGAACGTTGGTAGCAACTGGGACACGGGACACCACCCAACTCAACGCAGAATGTATATATTCTTGGTTCTCCCACTACTGTGATAATCCCCGATGGCTACACTGCTTATGGCCGAGACGTTTCATTTTATAGTGGCTCGACATTGGAACTGGAAGGTGAGGCCAATTTCGAGGATTTGTCCCTGCCGTGCGACCTCAACATTGATGCTGCTGCTAAATTGATTCTCAGCAGCGGCAATGTTGAGAATCTCATCAATTATTGCCGCATTGAGGACAAGCCTGGGATTGCTTTCATCGGGCTTTCCATTAGTGACTACATGGACAATTATGGGGACATCGAAATATCTGATGGCGGCAACGGTATTCACGGATTGGTTATTGATGGCATAGCCCACAACCGTTCGGGGGGTATCATTTCCATAACCGATACGGGCTACGGCATATATTCTAACTTTCCATCAGCAGCATTTTACAACCATGCAGGCGCAAGCATTACAATGGAAACCTCGCTCACCGGGATAAGTATCGGAACGTCATATGAACCAATTTTTGAAAACAGTGGACTCATTACCATCAACGGATGCAGCGACGACTATTGTAAGGGGATTCAAAACAGGGGAAATTTCACCAACAAAGATGGTGGAGTTATCATTGTCACATCAGGCTACACGGGCATCAGGAATGCCGGCAATTTTGAAAACGAAGGAAATGGGGTGGTTTCGGTGCTGAGTTCCATTGCATGGGGCTTCGAGAACAGCGTTTTCAATTCAAGCCAACCGATGCTTACGAACGCAGGTATCATTACGGTATCCAACGCAAATTCAGGCGGTACAGGTGGTAGTTTCCTCCTTGAGGATGCGGATTTCACGAACGAAGCCACCGGCCAGTTGAATATCCTTGACGGAAACGTAACGGCCTATGCTTCAGACATTGCTTCGACAACCAGCAATGTTGGGAAGATTGACATCCAGGGAACTTACGGCACTTTTGGTCTATCTGTGGAAGGCAGCTTCAACAATACTGCCTGTGGCATCGTAAAGCTTGGATCGAATGACATTTATCTGCCTGACAATGCTACCATCACCAATGCTGGCTGGTTGGAACTTGACCGTCCCAGCGGGTATTCCATTGAGGAGAAGTCATCAACAACGGCGTCATTGGCGACAATTACGCTTCACTGCCAAGCACCTATGTGACAAACAATCGCATCATTGTCGAAAGGACGGTCGGCACCGCCTGTGAGAACCTCCCCATGGCTGATGCACTGGATGTGACCAGCCTTGCGGGTTTCAATGTGGTCGGCTGGTACACCGATGCTGGCTGCAACACCAGTGCAGGCACGTACAACGAAATGGACAACACCTTTACCCCCAATGACGATGCAGTTGGACTCACGGATTTTTTTGTGAAAATAAGTGGCGGCAGTTGTGAGTACATTTTCAAAAAAGTCATTACTGGGAGTGTGCTGGACGGGGTGGTGCTTTACGAAGATGCAGACAGCGACGGCTACGGCAACCCAAACGTAAGCACGAATGGCTGCCTACCTGCTCCCGGTTACTCGGTCAACAGTGGAGATTGCGACGATAACGACCCCCTGGAGTTTCCCAATCAGGAATGGTTCGAAGACGAAGATGATGATGGCTATGGCCACGGCCCTGCCACGGTGCAGTGCGAGCGGCCCGGCAGCGACTGGTACTTATCTTCCGAACTCATTGCCACCGGAGGCGATTGCGATGATAACGACCCGCTCGAATTCCCCGGCCAGACCTGGTACAAGGATCATGACGGCGATGACTACTCCGACGGCACCAGCCTCGTCACCTGCAACCGCCCTCCTGACTACTACATCGCTAGCGAACTCATCGCCACCACCGGCGATTGCAACGACATCAACCCCTTTGAGTACCCCGGCCAGACCTGGTACTTGGACAACGACGGCGACGACTATTCCAACGGCACCAACCTTGTGCAGTGCGAGTATCCCGGTGCCGGGTGGTACCGAGCAACCCAGCTCATCGCCACCAGCGGCGATTGCGACGACAACGACCCCCTCGAATTTCCCGGCCAGACCTGGCACCTGGACAATGATGGGGACGCTTACTCCAACGGCACGAGCATCACGCAGTGCCTGCGTCCAGTGGGCAATTATTTTCCTGGCATTTCCAGCGGTGATTGCAACGACGCCGACCCCACTATCAACCCTGGCGAACAGGACCTTTGCGACAACATTGACAACAACTGCAACGGCATCACGGACGAAGCTCCATGTGGCAGCACTTGTGCCCTCGCCAAAGAAATCGTCGCCTTGCCATTCGTTTATAATGGTACCACAGAAAATGCTGGCAACGACTACGATGATGACGATGGCTGCCAACACACTTGGATGACTGCTGAGGATTACGTGTTCACCTACACACCGCTCGTTGACCAAGTTGCCAGGATAAAACTGACCAACACGGGCAATTCACCTACGGGTTACTACACCCATGCCGTGTTCGTGCTCAACTATTGTCCTGATGCAAGTGGAGCCTGCCTCTATACAGCGTGGCACCCAACTAACGGGCAGAACGCTCCCATTTACATTGAAACTATGGAGTTGCAGGGCGGCACCACTTACTATATAATGCTGGACAACCACGGCACCTTCCATCCCAATTTCAGCTTCACTTTCGAAATGGATTTGCCTGAAGGCAACATCTGCTCCAACGCCATACCCCTCACCCCCAACAGCACGGTCTCCGGCACGACCCACCTGCTTGGTAACGATTATGGATGGGCAGATGCTTGTAATTCGGACTGGATGACTGGCAACGATGTGGTGTACGAATACACGGCGACGGCCGGTGAAGTTGCCCGTATCAAGCTGGAGTACGACGCACCCACACCTGCATCCGGGTACTACGCCCCTTCCGTTTTCGTACTCAATGGCTGCCCCGACGACGCAGGTGCCAATTGCCTCTACGCCGGATTTTACGTGAATTCGTCGAACAGTCCCATTTGGATTGAAACCGTGCAGTTCCCCTCGGCTGGCACTTATTATATCGTGGTGGCTTCGCACGGAACCTTTAACCCCTGGTACGATTTTACGCTCACCATTGACAATCCGCTCGGCAATATCTGCGAGAACGCCGTGCCAATCAGTAGCTTGCCCCATGCCGCCTCCAACCAGACCACCTGCCTATTCGGCAATGAATACAGCTTCGACGACGCCTGCACCTCCTCTTGGTTGACTGGCAACGATTTCGTCTATGCGCTCACAGCCGACATGACCGGCATGATTGACATCACATTGAGCAACCTCAATGACGATTACGGAAGTATCCTCTTCCTCAATGGCTGCCCTAACGATCCGGGAGCCTCCTGCCAAATCGCCATTACCAATGGAACAGGTAACTTCTCCCTCGAAAACCAACCCGTCACGATGGGCAATACTTACTATGTTGTGGTCTCATCACACGGCACTTTCACTTCGTGCTTCAATTTCGACATCGGCATTACGTCGGAACCGCTGCCCGTGGAACTCGTGAGCTTCTCCGTGGACAAACAAGGTAAAAACACGGCCCTGCTGCGTTGGGAAACTGCTTCGGAAGTGGACTTCAGCCACTACGAAATCGAGCGTAGCACGGATGGCATTGCATGGTCGTCCATCGGCCAAACCGTGGCGCACGGCGGAACCGAACCCGCTGCATACTCCTACGCCGCCCGCTCGGCAGCCTAATGAAAACAAGCGCCGCCAAGCAGTTTTACTACCGCCTGAAAATGGTGGACGTGGACGAGAGTTTCGAGTTATCACCCGTGAGGTCAGTCCGGTTCGATGTCGAGGTGGCCGGGTTTACAGTTTTCCCGAACCCCACCTCCGGCGAACTCTTCCTGCGCCCCGCAGCCGCCATTGAAGGCGTGGTCGTAGTAGAACTGACCGATGTAGCGGGTAACCGCATCTTGCGGAAAACCATTGATTTTCAACAGGATGAAGCTGCCGTTTTTGACGAAGGCCTACTGCCGGGCGCCGGGTTTTATTGTCTGAAAATCAGGAAGGACGACCTTATCATCTGGCAGGACAAGGTGGTGGTGACAGGGTATTGAAATGGAGGGGATGGTAGTTATACATCTGGCCGTTAGCTATTGGCTATTGGCTTTTGGTCAACAGCCAATAGCCAAAAGCCAATAGCAATTTCAAATGGACAAAACCTGGCGCTCCAAAGTATAACTCAAGCGGCGACTTCTATCTAGTCGCCGCTTATGTTAAGTGGTAAAATTGCCTGCCTATTCAAAACCCTGTCGCCCCTCACCACTCCCCCGTCACCTCCGCCGTGCCCTTTTCCGTCACGACCACCGTCAGGTTCTTTTTGCCCAAGCCCGCAGGTTTTACGGCATTCAAGCGGACTTCGTAGGTGCCAGGCTCCAGTGTAAAAGTTTTGGGATTGGAACTGGACGACATGTATGTTCTGCCACTGGCTACACTGGTGCCGCCAGTTTTTGGATAGACGCCTACAGTGGCGTCCACTAAATTTGCCCCTTGTTTTGCCCCGACTTTCAATTCACCAGAATTGTAATTGTGCGCCAACGTAATATTTGCCCCACCACCAAGCAATTGTTTGTCTATGCGCATAGTGGGCTTCCCGCTTATTTCCACTGAACCGATTTCAACATCATACAAGCCCGGCAATAGTTGAAACTTAGCTGGATTATGATTAGCGCCTGTATAAGACCGGGTTTGAGCAGCCACCTCTTTCGTGCCAGATTTGTACAGCACAACCACGGCGTCGGAGAGTTCCCCATTGCGAGTCACAAGGATTTCAAATGTCCCTTTCGCATAATCTACCACTTTGTGCAACGTATCATGGTGAGCGATGGAAAGATTTTCAAAAACTTGCACAGGGGCACCTTCCAGGGTTATGGCAGCGACTTCCAGGCGATACTCGCCGGGAGGCAGTAACAGAACCCTTGGGTTAGTGTCAGCACCCGTGTAGGTCCTGCCAAGGGCAGTTTCTTTTGTGGCTCCTTTTTGGAACACTTTCAAAGTGGCATCAACTGGTTTTCCTTCTATCGTGACTTTTACAGAGAGGTAGCCGCCGTCGAGCACAGGTGGCTCCACCGTTTTGTCGAGGGCTTCGGTCAGTTCGTTGGCATTGTTGGCGGGGAGGTACTGCCCGCCGCCCGCTTGGGCGATGCATTCCAGCGTCGAGATGTCCTGCTCCTCGATGCCGAAGCCGACAACGTGCAGGGTGATTTTGATGCCTTGTTCCTTGGCTTTTCGCACGAGGTCGCAGGCGTCGCCGTCGCAGGTTTCCAGCCCATCGCTGACGAGAATGATGCTGACGGGCTGCGTTTCGCTCCGCAGCAATGCCAGGGCATGGTTGATGGACTTGGCAATGGGCGTTTTTCCTTGCGGGTTGAGGGCGTCTATTTTGGCGTGGAAGGCAGCCTTGTCCACGGACGAGAGGGGCACCAGCGTTTCGATGTCTTCACAATCGCTTTTGCGGTTGTGGCCGTAGGCAATCAAGCCCGCATGGGCATCGGCAGGTAGTTTTTGCACAAGGTTTTTCATGACTGTTTTTGCTGCGG
Organism: Saprospiraceae bacterium; assembly: GCA_016719855.1. Lineage (GTDB taxonomy): Bacteria > Bacteroidota > Bacteroidia > Chitinophagales > Saprospiraceae > UBA6168. Next base: position 12,077 of record JADJYH010000081.1, read on the forward strand.
CAATCCTGTATTCATCGCCCAGCTTTTGCCACATCGAACCGGAACAATCGAGGATGAAGAGGTACTGGGAACTGGCGTTTGGTTGTGCGAACAAGCTGCAAGCCAACACAGATAGGATGGAGGAAAGTAGGAAGTTTTTCATTGGACTTTTGAATTTGGTGAGGGTGTCAAATAGCATGGTGTCAATGTGTACCTTCAAAAATAACAAAAAATGGCAGAAAAGCATTTTACTTCCGGTTCAACGATGTGTCTATCATTTCTTCCAGCACGATGGTGTTGATGTCCGCCAACTTATTGATGTAGAGGCAACCACCGCCCGTCTTGTGCTTCCCCAATTTTTCGAGCGTCTCGGCATGTGCGCTGATGTCCATAATCAGGTAAAGCGTCAGGTTCGCCTTGCGGGGAGCGAATCCTATCCGGAACCAATCCACCTCCCGACCCGTTTTTGGGCTTTTGTACCGCACGTTGCCAAAACCGATGATGGAGCTGCCCCACATTTTTGGCTCCTCCCCAGTTGCTTTTTTCATCATCTCCAAAATCGCAAAACTGTCCTTGCGCTTTTGTTCACCCTCGACGCTGTTGATAAAATCTTCCACGCTTTCAGTGGTTTGCTTTGTCTTTATCTCCGCCAGTTTTGATTTCTTTTCAGCCATGGTAAAGAATTCGTTTTGGCAAAGCTAATTATATTTCTGGCCGGTGGCTATGGCTTTTGGTCAACGGAGCCAAATGGCAACCAAAGTATAATTTCACGACCACATGGCAATAAATCGAACCGTTGCGAGCAGTGCGGCACCAACCGGGGCAAGGTGTTGACCGCAGTTACAAACTTGTGGGACTGCTTTCTTTTGAACAAACACCTGCATTTCGGATTATAATAAGAACCTTTATCTTGCCTTTTTTAATTCTTACTTTTTTGATTAAAATTTCACTATGAAAAATCTCCTGTTCCCCCTGCTATTCCTGATGCTTTTTGCATTTCTTGGTTCCAACTGCACCTACAATCCTCCCAGCAAAAGCACGGCAAAAGAAATACGAAAAGACACAAGCCTCCTCGGCAGCTACTTGTCCAAAATCACGCTGCCGCCCGGTTTTAAAATCGAAGTATATGCCGACCAAGTGGAAAATGCCCGCTCCATGACGCTCACGCCCGGCGGCACGCTCTTCGTGGGCACCCGTGACAAGGGCAGCGTGTATGCGCTGCGGGACGAAGACGGCGACATGCGGGCGGAAAAGAAATACGTGTTGGCCGAGGGCCTGAACATGCCCAACGGCGTGGCCTTCCGCAATGGCGACCTGTACGTGGCAGAAATCAGCCGCATCATCAAGTTCACCGACATCGAAAACAACCTGGCCAATCCGCCGCAGCCCGTGGTGGTCTATGATAAATACCCGACCGACGGGCACCACGGCTGGAAATACATCGCCTTCGGGCCGGATGGCAAACTCTACGTGCCGGTGGGAGCGCCCTGCAATATCTGCAACAAGGAAAAAGACAATGAAATCTACGCCAGCATCACCCGCCTGAACCCCGACGGCACCGGGCTGGAAGTGGTTCAGCACGGTATCCGCAATACGGTCGGATTTGCCTGGCACCCGCAAACCGGCAAGCTATGGTTCACCGACAACGGACGAGACCAGATGGGTGAAGACGTACCAGCGGATGAACTGAACTATGCCGCAACGGACGGCCAGCATTTCGGCTACCCGTTCTGCCACCAAGGCGATGTGCCCGACCCGGAATATGGGAAAGGCCGCAATTGCAGCGAGTTCGTAGCGCCAGCGCAAAAGCTCGGCCCGCACGTGGCGGCGCTCGGCATGGAGTTTTATCAGGGAAAACAATTCCCGAAGGAATACCAAAACCAAGTGCTGATAGCCGAGCATGGCTCGTGGAACCGCAAGAAAAAAAGCGGCTACCGGGTGATGATGGTCAATATTGACGGCGAAAAAGGGACTTCCTACAAACCCTTAGCCGAAGGCTGGCTTGACGAGGCCACCGACGATGTCTGGGGCCGCCCCGTTGATTTGGAACACATGCCGGACGGCTCCCTGCTCGTGTCCGATGATTTTGCGGGTGCTATTTATCGGATTTCTTATGATGGAGTAGTGAAGTAACCAATCGGTGATTATGGCGGTGACGATTGGGAGCGTTACGATTGCTGGGGCGGTCGTACCGTTTTGCGTAAATGAGGATTTGATGGCCTACGCACGGCGGCCAGAGGCCGCAACCAAAGCCCGTATGATAGCACAGCTATCAACGAACAGTGCTTTTTCAATTGACAGTTGGGATGCCAGCGGTACTTGCGCCAGCAGGGAGCTTGATTGCCGCCACATTTTATTGAATCGTTTAATAATCAATTCTGCAATTTCATTGATTTCTATAACTATTTTATGGTTGTAAAGCATTTTTCCACTTATTTAACTTCATTTATGGATTCAATTTCTAAAACATATAGGTTCATTTAACAAGGGGGAGTTGATGTTTCAAATTTATCCACCCTTTTCAGAAGGGCCTTCGATTACCCCTTTAGTAGTTCTAACATTAACAAAAAGTGCATCAGGATAACCACTGAGAAATTTGATTCTATTATACTGATTCAAAGCTGTAATTGCAGCCAAAATTTTTGTCCAGCATCCCATAACCGTCTGTTTGATGGAAAGTGAGCTTTAATAAATAAAAATTAATTTTTCGGGCCTTTTCAACAGAAAGTCATTCCGAATAACCTTTCCGAATAATCTGTTTCTCATTGATAATTTGCTTGCTTCCAAGGCTATTTCATATTTATCTTGCTGCACTTTCTTGTTTTACTTTTTAGCAGAACATTGACATCACTGCAATTATTTTGATTCTTCTGTTGACTCTTTGTTTTTGAAATTGTGCGTACTTTTGAATTTTCTCTTTTTAAGAGCATTTCTCTTTTTGGATTCTTGAAACCTTTCATTAAATTAGAAGTGTCAATTTCAAGGAAGTAGTAAATATTTTGAGCCCATGATTATAATTCCTAAGAATGCCAGTACTTATAGGTTTGTTTTTCACAAATTGGCCAGTCAATTCTCACTTTCTTTTTGAGTCTTTTCAATTTTGTTATTGTCAAATTAATTGAAAAATGAAAGGAGTATGCCATCTTTTGGTATAATCGCACAGACTAAGACGTTCTCTTTGGTTCTTCTTTTTGCCCTTCCATCCTTCCCAACAAAGCCACCAAACTGTAAATTACTCCAAAAGGGGGAGATTTTAAAAGCCACCTTCTCCTTTCGATGACTTGAATGCTTTCAGTTTCTTCTCCATTTCCGCCAAATCCCCAGTTCTGGTGCCGAGGGTTTCAAGGTCCCGTGGGGAGCTTGGTGGGACTTGGATTATTGCCAGATTTCAGAGCCTATGCCCACCGCCTCAACCAACGGCATCCGATAGCTCACAAAAACATCCTCTGGCGCAACGCCCAATTCCGCCAACTCCGTCTCAATATCAGCATCCGTGCGGTTCTGCCGTACCCACACCTTGCCATCCCGGATGTCGAAGTGAAAAATTGCGTAGTGGAGATAGCGGTCATCCTTCCAGCCCATGCGAACCAGTTGGTAGTGGTGGCCTTTTTCGTCGGAAATGACTTGGTGCTCTGCATCTTCCCAGTTGATGGGCTTGATGGCGGCGTATTCTGCCAGTAGTTGCAGGATGATTTTTTGATATTTCAGTGTCTTTCCCATTGCACCGTACGATTATTTACTATGTGATTTTCAACACTTTTCCCAATGCATTTTCTATCTCGCTCATCGTAGCAATACCAACCTCGCCAATTTTCCTAACCATCCTCAACTGCGAGACCGACCTGACTTGAAAGCAATCTGCGGCGGAAACTTTTGATAGGTTGTTCGTAGCGTCCGGTTCAATCTTGACCATCCAATCAGCAACTGCGTAGTTGGGTTTCCAATCGGTTATTGGCACGATGACTTTGAGTGGCAAAATCCCCAGCGCATCATCGCTGACGATCACTGCTGGGCGTGTTTTGCGAATCTCTGCACCGGTGGTCGGGTCGAGGTTGATGAGCAAGATTTCACTTCGTTTCATAGATTTCTTCGCCGTCTAAAGCCGTGAAAGCCGTGAGTTCGCTGTCGTTCAAGTAGTCGGATAAGAGCAATTCTGCTGCTTTGCGGCGTTTTTCTTCCTCACTTTCTTTTTTCAACGCTGCTTCTTTGACATCCTTGAAAAACAACTCAAGCAGTTGCAACTTCTCCACCAAGGTGAGTTGCTTGAAGATTTCGGTTAGCTGTATGGCTTGCATTGACATTTTCCTGAATTTTCATGCAATTTAAGGCTTTTCTGAAAATCGGGGTTCCCAAAAATCCAGAATAAAGTCACTCCCCATCCGTTTCAACTACCCCCCATCAGCTGGACTTCCTCGACAGCGCCGAGTAAATTCCCTATCTTCACCCCTCAAAATCTATTCAAATGTCCGAAGCCATCCAAGCCTACAACGACGCCCAACCCGCAGAATCCCAAGCAATCTGCAGGCTACTTTCGCAGGAGATATGCCGCCATTTGCCGGAGGCAGAAAACAAAATCTGGCACCGGCATCCCGTTTGGTTTTTGGACGAGAACCCGGTGGTGGGATACCACAAATTGAAGGACTGTGTCCGGCTGTTGTTTTGGAGCGGCGAATCTTTCGAGGAAGCAGGCTTGCAGAAAGAAGGAACTTTCAAGACGGCGGGTATCCGGTACACGGCTGCCGACCAAATCAATGTGAAGGATTTGAAACGCTGGCTGGAAAAGTCCCGGCAGATACAATGGGATTACAAGAACATCGTGAAGCGGAAAGGGGTGTTGGGACGCTTGAAATAGCGGACAAAAGCACCAACAAAAATGACTGCTCTAAGCAACGCAAGTGCCGCTTCGCTGAACACTTTGCCCTTTCCTCAAATAACCGTACTGCTTTCGAGCGATTTTTAAAAATGGTTTAAATGCAGTTGTTACATCGTGAACAAGTAATTAGCATTCATTCATTGCCATCCTCCTCCTTCTTTTCCCGCTCCCGCCTTTCAAAAAAAGCATCCACTGGCTTCAGCCCGACATTGATGAGCAGCACCACCAGGGCGGCAATCAGCGCCTCCGCCAGGTATCCTGCTGCGGCCATACAGCCCAGGGCCGAACTGCACCAAATGGTGGCTGCCGTGGTCAAGCCCTGAACGTTGAGGCCCCGGTGCAAAATGACGCCCGCCCCGAGGAACCCAATTCCCGTGGCCACTTGCCCCACGATTCTTGTGGCGTCGCCGTTCCCACCAGCCGTCATTTCCAGCGATAGCAGCACAAAAATGGCAGAGCCAACCGCTACCAGCAGGTTGGTGCGCAAGCCTGCGCTTTTGTGTGCCAACTGCCGTTCCAACCCAACGAGGAAGCCGATGAGGAAGGCCGTAGCGAGGCGCAAGATGAAGTCGTTCAGTGTCATGTTTGAAATCAGGTTGAAGCGAGCAATTTTTGATAAAGATAGGAAATTTGGGCATAAAAAAATGACTTATGTTCCTGATTTACAGGAGAAAAATTAGCCAAAAAAATACCATGCACGCTGGCATTGACAAATATTGTTCCTTTGATACGTTTACCGAAGGGTAGCGATTCAAAATGGAATCAATCCATAGGGCAAACACTCATCAAACATTCAATTGGAAAGCAAGACCACTATAAAAATTGATAGCGGCACGGTGGTATCTGTGCGTGGCAGCGTGGTGGACATTTGTTTTGACCAGGGGCTGCCCTCGATATACACCCTCCTGACGGCTGGGGACGACGACCAGATTGCCATCGAGGTGCAGTCGCAACTCAGCGTCAACCGGGTGCGGGGCATTGCCCTCACGCCCACTGAGGGCCTCGCACGGGGAATGATGGTGAAAAACACGGGCGGGCCATTGATGGCGCCCGTGGGCAGGGGCTTGCTTTCGAGGATGTTCAATGTTTTTGGCAATACCATTGACCACGATGCCCCGCTGACCGACGTGCAATGGCGTTCCGTTCACCAACAGCCACCGCCGCTGGGGCGTCGCTCGGCAAAATCCGAAGTTTTTGAAACCGGCATCAAGGTCATTGACGTGCTTGCCCCACTGGAACGGGGCGGCAAGGCTGGGCTTTTTGGTGGAGCGGGCGTCGGGAAAACGGTGCTGCTGACCGAGATGATCCACAACGTGGTGGGGCAACAGGACGGGGTCAGCATTTTTTGCGGCATCGGCGAACGGTGTCGGGAAGGGGAGGAGCTTTACCGGAGCATGAAGGAAGCCGGCGTATTGCCCAAAATGGCAATGGTCTTTGGGCAAATGAACGAGCCGCCGGGCAGCCGTTTCCGGGTGGGGTACACGGCACTCACTATGGCAGAATACTTTCGGGACGTCGAGCACCGGGACGTCTTGCTGCTGGTTGACAATATTTTCCGCTTCATCCAGGCGGGCATGGAGGTGTCGGGCATGATGGGGCAAATGCCGTCGAGGCTTGGCTACCAGCCCACGATGGCGTCCGATTTGGCGCAGTTGGAGGAGCGGATTTCCAACACGGACACGGGAGCCATCACTTCCATCCAGGCGGTGTACGTGCCTGCTGACGACTTGACCGACCCTGCGGCGGTGCATACTTTCTCGCACTTGTCCGCCTCCATCGTTTTGTCACGCAAACGGGCGAGCGAAGGGCTTTACCCATCCATTGACCCATTGCAGTCCAATTCCAAAATGGCCACGCCCGGCATCGTTGGGGAGCGGCACTACGCCATTGCGCAGGAAATCAGGCGGACGTTTGCCCAATACGAAGAATTGAAGGACATCATCGCCATGCTGGGCCTGGAGCAGTTGTCGCTCGAAGACCGCCGGGTGGTGGTACGTGCCCGCCAATTGGAGCGGTTCCTGACGCAGCCGTTTTTCTCTACCGAACAATTCAGCGGAATTGCAGGCAAAATGGTGCCGCTCAAGGATGCCCTCGACGGCTGTGAACGTATCTTGCAAGATGAGTTCAAGGGCTATTCCGAACGGTCGTTTTATATGATTGGAACGATAGACGAGCTTAAAAAAATGTAGATAATTTCCAATGGAAAACGCCGACATGCAATTGAAAATACTGCTACCTTTCATGGTCTTTGAAGAAAAACAAGGCGTCAAGCGCATTGTGGCGGAGACCCCGCAAGGTTCGTTCGGGCTGCTGCCCAACCGCCTGGACTGCGTGGCGGCCTTGGCTTCCGGGATTTTGACTTATGAAACGGATGCAGAGGGGGAGGTATTTATTGCCATTGACGAGGGCGTGTTGGTGAAGGCAGGGCGAGAGGTGCTCGTCTCGGTCAGGAACGCCATCGGAGGCGCTGACCTGGGCGAACTGAAAAAAGCAGTGGAACTGGAATTTGTCAAAAAAGGAGAAGAGGACCAAGCGCTGCGCACGACGTTTGCCAAACTGGAAAGCAATTTTGTCCGGCGTTTTGCAGCGCTCAAATAACCACCTTCGCATGGACGACGACAACCGAAAAGCGACAACGAACCTGGGCCAGGAAGTCGGGGCGAAAGAAACCCTGAAGCTCCGGGCCAGAAAGAAAAACAAACGCAGCGTTTGGTGGGGGCTGGGCATGTTCGGGCTGGTCGGCTGGTCGGTGGTGGTGCCGGCCCTGTTGGGTGCTTGGCTGGGGCATTGGATGGACAAAAACCATCCGGCCACCCACTCCTGGACGTTGACCCTTCTGATAACGGGCTTGGCGCTAGGTTGCTTCAACGCATGGTTTTGGGTGCAAAAAGAAAACAATGAAATTGATAAAGACCTGAAAGACGATGACAACTGATGTTTTTACATGGTTTCTGGCCTTGTTGGTGGGCCTGCTGCTCGGCGGATTCTTTTTCGCTGGGCTGTGGTGGACCATCCAAAAAGGGCTGACCGCCAAGCACCCTGCGTTGTGGTTTTTGGGGAGCATCCTCGTGCGCACGGCGGTGGTGCTGGTCGGGGTTTATCTGGTTTCCGATGGAAAATGGGAGCGCATGTTGGCCTCCCTGGTGGGCTTTGTGCTGGCAAGGTTCCTCGTGATGCGTTATCGGCGGTTCAAGGATGTTCAACCTACCACCTCTAAAATCAACGAACCATGAGACTCAGCCCCGATGAGGTGATTTTTTGGCAAAACGGCTTTTTCAAGCTCAACGCCACCATCGTGTGGACGTGGGTGCTCATGCTCATTTTGGTGCTTGGTTCGAGGCTCGTCACCCGCAGGCTGTCGAGCGCCGTGCACATTCCCCGCTGGCAAAACATACTGGAAATCATCGTGCTGGGCATCTTGCAGCAGCTCAAGGAAGTGGGGTTAAAGCACCCTGAAAAGCACATCGGATTTTTGGGCACCTTGTTCCTGTTCATCGCCATTGCCAGCCTCTGCACCATTTTTCCCATCTACGAACCACCGACTGGCTCGCTTTCCACCACGGCTGCGCTGGCCATTTCGGTGTTCATTGCGTCGCCCATGTTTGGCATCCGGGAACAGGGGTTCGTGGGCTACCTGAAAACCTACCTGGAGCCGACGCCGCTGATGCTGCCGTTCAACCTCATCGGCGAGGTTTCCCGCACGCTCGCCATGGCCATCCGTCTGTTTGGCAACATGATGAGCGGCACCATGATTTTGGCCATTTTGTTGGCCATCACCCCACTGATTTTTCCGATAGTCATGAGCCTGCTCGGTCTGCTGACCGGCATGGTACAAGCCTATATTTTCAGCATCATTTCAACGGTTTACATCGCCGCAGCGATGCAATCGTCGGAAGGGTAAAGTCATCTTAAAACAACTGCCAAAATGGATAACACGACCATGATTGCCGTCATCTCCATCATCACTTCGGGCCTCACCACCAGCTTGGGCTGTATCGGGCCAGCCCTCGCCGAGGGTCGTTCCGTTGCCACGGCACTTGGCTCGCTGGCGCAACAGCCCGATGCGGCATCCACCATCACCCGGACACTGTTCGTGGGTTTGGCCATGATAGAATCCATCGCCATTTACTGTTTTGTCATCTCGATGATTCTGATTTTCGCCAACCCATTTTGGAACCATGTCATCGCTAATTAAAAAACACTGCCATGCTCATTGATTGGTTCACGGTCATTGCACAGGTCATCAATTTCCTGATACTGGTGTTCCTGCTGAAGCGGTTTCTGTACAAGCCCATCCTGAACGCCATTGACGAGCGGGAGAAGCGCATCGCTGCCCAGTTGCAGGAGGCCGAGGCGCAAAAAACGGAGGCGCAAAACGAGCACATGAAGTTCCAGCAACTGAACGAGGATTTTGCCAAACGAACGGATGCGATGATGGCGGCAGCCGAAGAAAATGCCACCTTGGAACGCCAGCACCTGCTCGAAAATGCCCGGAAAGAGTACGAACAATTGCGGAGCGGCTTGCAGGAATCATTGAAAAGCGAACATGCCAACCTCGGACACGACCTGAAAGCCCGTGCCCAACGAGAGGTTTTTGAAATAGTGCGACGGGTGCTTTCCGACCTCGCAGGCACGAGCCTCGAAGCGCAGATTGCCCATGTTTTTGTTCAAAAACTGCAATCAATCGGCCCAGAGGAGAAAGCCAAACTGCTGTCGGCGCTCCACGCCAACGGCCGTCCCGTGATGGTGCGCAGTGCCTTTGACCTTGACGCCGGGGCGCAAACGGAACTTGAAAATTCCGTGAAAAACTTGCTCGGAGCAGATATTCAGGTACAGTTTGGCCAAGCCCCGGAAGAGGTGGGCGGCATTGAACTTTCGGCCAATGGCTTCAAAATCAACTGGACCATCGCCGACTACCTCGATTCGCTGGAAAAACGAATCAGCGAATTGCAGCTCGTGCAGCAAAACAACCCAACCGAACTCCAAACCGCTACCGATGGCAACTGACCCCCTGAAAGGATTGTACGACCAGGCTTTTTCGGAAATGAGCCAGGGGCGTGAAAATTTCGTCCCGCAACTCGGCTTGCAGGAGGTGGGCACGGTGGCCGTGGTGCTGAACAGCATTGCCCGGGTGACGGGCCTGCCGGGCACCCGATTCGAGGAACTGCTCAAGTTTCCCGGCGATTTGTACGGCATCGCCTTCAACCTGGACGAGGAGGAAATTGGCGTAGTCCTGCTGGGCGATTACTGGCACGTCCACGCTGGCGACAAGGTGGAGCGCACCGGCCGGGTCATGGACACCCCCGTTGGCGAGGGGCTGATTGGTCGGGTCGTTGACCCACTCGGCAAGCCACTGGATGGCAAAGGCCGAGTGAACTTTCTCCAGCGGCTGCCCATCGAGCGCACCGCCCCGGCCATCATGGAACGGGACCCCGTCAATGCCCCGTTGCAAACTGGCGTAAAAGTGATTGACGCCCTCATCCCCGTGGGGCGTGGCCAGCGGGAACTGATTCTTGGCGACCGGCAAACGGGCAAGACCGCCATTGCCATTGATGCCATCCTCAACCAGCACGACCAAAACGTGCTTTGTATTTATTGCTCCATTGGGCAGCGGGCGTCCTCGGTCGCCAAAGTAGTAGCCGAACTTAGCGAGAAAGGGGCAATGGCCTACACCATCGTTGTCGTTGCCGAAGGAAATGACCCAGCCGGGCTGAATTATATCGCACCGTATGCAGCCACCAGCATGGGCGAGTATTTTATGGAAAAAGGGCGTGACGTGCTGATCGTGTACGACGACCTCACGCAACATGCCCGCTCGTACCGTGAAATATCGCTGCTGCTGCGCCGCCCACCGGGCAGGGAGGCATTCCCCGGCGACATCTTCTACATCCATTCCCGGCTGCTCGAACGGGCCACCCACCTGCGGCAAGAACTTGGCGGCGGGTCGCTCACGGCACTGCCCATCATCGAAACCGAGGCGCAAAACATGGCGGCCTACATCCCGACCAATTTGATTTCCATCACCGACGGGCAGATTTACCTTTCGCCAACCCTGTTCGAGTTGGGCGTGCTGCCTGCCGTTGACATCGGAAAATCCGTTTCGAGGGTGGGCGACAAGGCGCAGTTGGCCGTGTACCGAACCGCCACGGGCAGCCTGAAGCTCGACCACGCACAGTTCGAGGAGTTGGAGAACTTCGCCCGCTTTGGCACCCGCCTGGATGAACAGACCCGAAAAATACTGGAACATGGCAGGCGCATCCGGGCGGCGCTGAAGCAGCCCGACCTTGCCCCGGTTTCGGTGCCCGACCAAATCATCCTGCTGATGGCGTTGACAAATGGCCTGCTGGACGAAGTGCCCATTTCAAAAATGAAAGAGGCAGAAACCCTGTTGCGGAGCGCCACCGCCGAACTGCCCAAGGATGTGTTGGAGGCGCTGCATTCGGACAGGGAATTGAGTCAAAAGGGACGCCGGTGGTGGTGCGCGTTGTGCGCCGAAAATCATTTTACCGTTAAAAAAACGGGGTAGAACGATAATCAAGTCCGAGGACTTATATCTTGTAGAAATTCCGAAAAATGTCCACGGCGTTCCACGGAACGCTTCCCAAGATACCGCCCGAATGAGCGGAAAATGCTGTAAATACTGGGTTCTACAAAGATACCGCTGCGATGGAGCGTTTGCAAATTGCCATAACTACCGTTAAAACAAGCCGCCCAATGAAGGAAACGCTGGAGAGCCTGGGACACAAGATTGAAATGGCCAAGGAACTTAAATCGGTCGTCCGCACGATGAAGGCGCTCTCGGTTTCCAGCATCACCCAGTACGAGCGGGCAGTCCAATCCCTCGAAGCCTATTCCCGCACGGTGCAGTTGGGCTTTTTTGTTTGCTCCGCAAAGGCCGGGGCGTTGAAAATGACGGGGGCAAACGAAGATGGGCGAACTGGTGCCATCGTGTTTGGTGCTGGACAGGGGCTGGTGGGCCAGTTCAACGACGTGCTTTGCCGGTTCGTGGCGGCTGACCTTGAAAAAGTGCCGGGCGAAAAGACGGTTTGGGCCATCGGGAGTTCGCTGCTGGGCCAGCTCGAAGATTTGGGCCTGCCGCCGACCCGCCAGTTCGAGGTGCCGAACACCGTGGAGGCGATTATCCCATTGGTCAGCAAAGTGCTCTTCGAAATTGAGAAGGCCCTGGAGGAGGGCGAGGTTTCGGCCATTTACCTCTACAACAACCGCCCGCAATCTGGCTCGACGTACAGCCCCAACAAGTTGCGCTTTTTTCCCATTGACGAAAGCTGGCTCCAGGAACTGACCACCAAGGAATGGCCAAGCAACAAGCTGCCTGAAGCCCTCAATGGCAAGGAATTGACCTTGCAGGCGCTTGTCCGGGAATACCTTTTCGTGTCGCTGTTCCGGGCCTGTGCCGAGTCGTTGGCCAGTGAAAATGCCAGTCGGCTTGCCGCCATGCAACGTGCCGAGAAGAACATCAAGGACTTGCTCACTGAACTCAACCTCAATTACCACCAGTTGCGCCAGAGCAGTATTGACGAAGAGATGTTCGATGTTATTTTTGGGTCGGAGGCAATGAAAAAGCAGGCGCATTGAAGTCATTCCTTAACCTTCCCCCGCCGCTCCATCAACTCCCGCCAGGTCGTCAAAATAATCCCGTTTTCTTGGATGTATTTCTTCAGTTCCGGCGACAGCATCGCCAGCATGTCCGCCCGTCGCAGCGGGCCGGAGTCGGAGATGTGCGGGAACACCTCCGTCGTGGCCGAGCAGTGCATGATGACCATCGTGACGCCCGGCTGCAACTGGCTGAACGACTCGATGTACTTGCGGGCATGAACGGCTTGCAACTGCTCGTCGGTCATGCCGTGGTCGGCGGGGTACTGCCAGTTGTAGCTGAGGTTGTGGAGGTCGTCGAGGACGGGGAGGCCAGCGTCCCAGAGTATTTTTCCGATGTTAACAGTTTGCTCATGAGGCATCCCCATCCCATGCAACTGTTTGATAATCATCGTGTTGTGGCCACCAGGAAACATGACGGGGACCTTGTGCTTTATTCCCAATTGCAGGTAGCGCTACAAAAACTCCGCCGTGCCGAAGGCCGAACCCATGTGCGTGTCGAAGTGCGTCGGCTCGAAGCCCATGCGTCGGGCACGGGCCAGTTGGCTCTCGAACTCCCGCTCCACATCGTCGGGCGTGGCGTGCTGCGCCAGTTCCTCGACGCTGTGCCAGAGGCAACCTTCCGTGTCCAACAGGTTGGGCGAGGCAGTACCGGTGAGGGGCGACCAGCGGTAGTCCTGCCACTCGGAAGTGAGGGTGAGGTGCAGACCGGCATCGGCCTTGGGGTGTTCTTTCAGGTAGCGCACGAAGCCGGGCACCCACGGACAGGGCATCATCACGCTGACGGAGGTTGCCACGCCCTCGTCCATCGCCCTGATTCCACCGAGGTTGGAATCGTAGCTCATGCCCATGTCGTCCACGTGCAGGATGAGGACCTTTGCATCGGCGGGGTAGCCGAGGCGGGCGGCGTAGGTTTGGGCGTGGGAGGGTGGGTAAAAAGAGTGGGATGAAAAGCGCCAATAACACCTTCATAATGCTTGTTTTGTTTTGTTTTGAGTTTATATTAAAAAAAGTTTAGCGTTACTTTTTGAATCCAACTGTCAACGCGTTTTCCCAGTCTTCCTGCTGCTCCTTTGTCAGCAGCAATTGGCTCAAAATCTCATGCACGTTGTCGTACTTGTCTTCAAGTTCTGCGATTTTCTGGGCAAGTTCTTCGTGGGTCAAGGCAAACCGCCTCAGCAGCACGAAAGCCCGCATGATGAAAATATTGACTTGCACAGCCTTTTGGCTTTTCAGTACGCCCGACAACATGGCGACACCTTGCTCCGTGAAGGCATAAGGCAATGACTTAGCTTCCCTGTGCTTTTGCGAACCGGTCACATTTTGCGACCGGTTAGTGCCAGAAGATGATGAACCGGTCACATTTTGTGACCAGTTCGAGATTTTCAACTTCAATTCTTGCCACTCCAATGTAAGCTGAAAAATAAAGTCTTCCGAAAGCGGTCGTTGTTGCGTTTCACGGCTTGGTTCAGCACTTTGGTCTTTACATCGTATAACGCTGCAAGCTCAAAATCCAGCATCACTTTTTGACCCCGGATTACATGGATTTTCTGTTGCCCCGATTAGTTGAAGTTCCATCAGGTGTATGTTTGAAATTTGGTTTGTATGAAACGGTTGAAATCATACCCCTCACGCCTTCCTCGCCACCCGCCACAACGTCCAGCACATGAAGGCAAAGAACGCAACCCCCAGCAGCATGAAGCCCGTCTCGCCCATCGCTGGTTTGAAGAAATGTTCTTCCAGGTTGATGGTCTTCAATTGCTCCGACATGCTCACGGAGAGTATGGCTACGATAACGCCCATTAGCGCACCGCCCGCCACAAGGCCTGTAGCAAAGAGGTTTCCTTTGCCCAGTTCGTCGTCACCTTCGGACTTCTCGCCCTTGCGCCCCTTCATCCATTCGACGCCACCCTTCACGGCACCGCCGATGAAGATGGGCAGCGTGGTGCTCAACGGCAGGTAAACCCCCACCGCAAACGACAGCGACTTGATACCACAAAGCTCCATCGTCACCGCCAGGAACACGCCCACCAGTACGAACTGCCAGTCGAGGTTGAACGAGAGCAGGCCCTTGATGAGCGTGGCCATCAGCGTTGCCTGCGGAGCAGCGAATTTTTCACCGATGGCGTGTTGGATGCCCTGCGCCAACATGTCGGGCGTCGGCGTGTCGAGGTATTTCACCGTCAAGCCAATCACCACGCTGGAGACGATGGCCCCAATGAACAGCGCCATTTGCTGGTATTTTGGCGTAGCCCCAACGATGTAACCCGTCTTCAAATCCTGGCTTGTGGCACCTGCGTTGGCGGCAGCAACGCAGATCATGCCGCCCACCACGAGCACCATTGGCTCGTAAGCCTGGCCCGTCCAGCCGAGGCCGATGAACACCAGCGCCGTGGCCATGATGGTGGCGATGGTCATGCCGGAAATCGGGTTGTTCGACGACCCGATAATGCCCACGATTCGGCTGGAAACCGTTACGAAGAAAAAGCCGAACAATACCACCAGGATGCCAAGCATCAGTTTTGAAAAAATGCCTTCGCCGGGAATCATGGGCATCAGCGCCATGAGGATGATCAGGGCAAGGCTGCCGAAGCCGACCACTTTCATCGAAAGGTCGTTCTGGGTGCGGGCCACTTCGCCACCCGCCGCTTTTTCCCTCAGTGCGCCCACGCTTTCCTTGAAGGAGGAAACGATGGTTGGCAATGTTTTCAACAGGGTAATGAACCCGCCCGCCGCCACAGCGCCAGCACCAATCTGACGCACGTAGGCCCGGTAAACGGCGTCCGACATATCGGCGAAAGTATGCGTGGCGGGATCCCAACCGCCGGGGCCGCCAGCCACGAGTAAATCCTTCAGGTAGCCAAGCTTAAACAATTGCGCAGCAATGATGTCCGGTGGCACGAGTGTGGCCAGCAGCGGGATGAGCGCCAACCAAGCCAACACGCCGCCAGCCACGAGTACCCCAGAAATCTTCGGGCCGATGATGTACCCGACGCCGAGGTATTCCGGCGTGATTTCAGCGCTGACGGTGGCCGCTGGGAAGTACTTGTTGGCCATCGCCGTACCGAAAGTTGGTACCTCCGAAATGACGTGGAAAATCTTTTGAAGAATGGCATAGACGAAGGCAAAGCCGAGGCCCTGGTAGGCTGTTTTCGCAAAATTGCCGCCCTTGTCGCCAGCGATGAGCACGGCGGCGCAGGCCGTGCCTTCCGGGTAGGGCAGGTTGTCGTGTTCCTTGACGATGAGCGAGCGCCGCAGCGGTATCATCATCAGCGTGCCGAGGATGCCGCCGAGCACGGCCAGTGAGAAGATGGTCCAGTAGCGAAAATACTGGTCGCCCATCGCCGGGTCGCTGAGGAAGAGGAAGGCGGGCAGTGTGAACACCACACCCGCAGCGATGCTCTCGCCCGCCGAGCCTGTGGTCTGGATGATGTTGTTTTCGAGGATGGTCGTTCCGAAGAATTTTTGCCCCAACGAAATGGCCAGCACGGCGATGGGGATGGAGGCACTGACCGTGAGGCCAGCCTTGAGCGCCAGATAGACCGTGCTCGCCCCGAAGATGATGCCGAAAATGGCCCCCAAAATGATGGCCCGAACCGTAAATTCCTTGACGCTTCCGTTCTCGGATGAGATGTAGGGTTTGAACTCTTTCTTCATTGTTGAATGGTTGGATTGTTTAACTGCTAGCTTGCTTTTGGGATTGGTCGGCTAATGTATGCCAAATGATTTTTATTGCGAAGAAAAGTCTGTCGGGCGCTTCGCAAACGGGGATTTCATCTGCCGAAATAAAAATGGAGCGGCACGTGCCGCTCCATTTTTGTTAAAATTTAGATGGAGATAAATTCCCCAATTCCCAATCACTGCACAGCTATCTCAGCTTCCAGCTTGATTTTCAGCTTCACGAAATCGTCAATCATTTTGTTCTTCATGGTGCCGATGGTGCCAGACTTGTACTTCACCCCCCATTCGGTGCGGTTGATGGAAAACTCCGGTGTCTCCACTTTCACCTTGCCTCCTTCCACGCTCATGTTGAACGGGATGCGAATGGCCTTCGAAATGCCCTTTAGCGTCAACGTACCAGCCACCAACTGCTTGGCACCGGAAGGGTCGCCTGTCAGTGGAAGTGTGCTCCCGAACTCAAAACTGCCTGTCGGGAACTTGCCCACCTCAAAAAAGTCGCTGTCCTTCAAGTGGCTTTCGAGGTCTGCTTTGTCGGTACCTTCGAGGTCGGTGACGGCAAGCGAGTTCATGTCAATGACCATTTTGCCGCCAGTGATGTTGCCTTGAAAAACATTGAGTTCGCCGCTCTGGAGCTTGATGGTGCCGGAGTGCTGCGAGCCGGTTGGCTTGGAGCCAATCCACTCGATGACGCTGGTCCCGGTGTTCAGGGTGTACACCCCGGTAGCCGTTTCGTCGGTTTGAGTGGTTGGTGCAGTCGCCGTGACTGTTGCCTCGGTGGAAGGCGTGTTTTGACAGGCGGCAAAAAAGATGGTAGAGAAGGAAAATAGCTTGCTTTTTCATCAAAAATGAATTGTGTTTTGAGTAGAAATGGTGAAAATGAGATGGAATTCGGGTAGCTCAAAAACCGTGCTTGGATTGGAATAAATTGTCCAAAAGTGCTTTCCCGATAGGGGGATTCATTGTTCGCTTCATCTTAAAAAGCGTTTTGTTTTTTTAGGAAGGGTAGGGGGGGGGGGCTTTTGGGGTTGGGGGGGAAGTTTTTTAAAAAGCATGATTTGGCTGTATTTGCATGCAAATCAATCAGGTTGGTGTATTTTTCGCAGGTCTAAATTGCCTGCGCACTATTTGGTACGTTTTTGAAAAACTTTAGTGCCTATGAAAACGACCGCATTGCTCCTGTTTTTTGCTTTCGCAATTGCTGCGCCAGCCATTTCGCAGCAGTTTTCCTTTGGTTTTCAAATCATCGGGTTGTCCGTCCATTTGAAAAAAAGCAAGCATTCCCAACTTTTCAAGGGCAAAATCACGCACGACGGCAGGGTGGTGGTCAACGGCGGCGTGCTCTTCACCGCCCGCTACCACGTCAACGGTTTTTGGGGCGTCCAAGCCTCGCAGGCGCTGGTGGTCCGAGACTGCTCCGGGCGCTTCCTCGGCATGTCGCACCTCGGGGTTTTCGGCAAAAAGAACGACCTCTGGGACTCGCCCAACAGCGTGGACGTGAGCTTCGGCCCCATGTTTTTTTACCGCCAAAACTGGGCGCTCCTGCCCGGGTACGTGGACGAGGGCCTCTTCAAAATCAGCGACAACCAGCAGTGGATGACCAAGTTCGTCTGGCACGGCGGCATGGTCTCGTACCGCCGCAGGCTGGAGCCTGACCGCTACTTCCAGCTTGACATGCTGCCGGGTTTCCCGGAGTTGATTTCCATAGGGCCAGGGATGTCGTTTCAGCGGGGCTAGGGAATTAGGTTCATTTTATCACCAATTTCTCCGTCCAACTCACACCGTTTTTTTCCATGCTCAAAAAATAAAATCCGGCCGGAATGGCCGAGGGGAGGGACAACTGCGCCGTTGCGCCAGCAGAAACTATGTTGAGTGGCCAATGCTCCACGGATTGCCCCGTGCCGCTTACCAACGAAGAGGCGGGCTTGCCCAACGGTGTGCATTTTTATCAAAACAGAACCGGAAGCCGGGTTGGTGAGTAGTTCGAAAAAGGGGCTTGGAGTGGGCGTTTCCGAAGTGGAATTGATGATGGCAAGCGGGCCTCGACGGTAAACCAATGCCCCGCCTGTCTGGTAAATCAGGTGAAAAGCGCCATTGGCAAAGCGCAAATCGGGGTATTTCTGGTTGCCGGTGGCTTGGGTGAGGTTCGTGGGTGGATAGTCCATCAGCCCCGTTGCACCCGTTTCTGAGAATTTGTAAACAAGCTCACCGCCATTGCCACCAAATCCGGTTTCTTCCCAAATGACGCAGAGCGTGTCGCCGTTGCCAGCAGTGGAAGGGAAACTTTGGAGGCCGGTGGCATTGGTGGCCGGAAGGGGGAACTGCCAACCCTTCGACATGGTGCCACTGTGCAGCGTAGCGCCGTAGATGCGGCCTTGCCCGCTGGCGCCGCTCATCCAAACGGCGAGCAGGCTGTCGTTGGCGAGGCGCTGGAGGCGGGGGCCGCTGATGGGACAGGCGTTCACCATCCAGTCGGTTTCGTCCACGTCGGTGGCAGCTTCGAAGGTAGCGGCATGGTCGGTGCTGCGGCTCACCCAGACATCACGCAGGTTGTTGTCGTTGTTCCGAAAAACCAGCCAGACGCTGTCGCCAGCAACCACCATATCGGAAGGGCAGCATTCACAGACGTACTCGCCATCGGCAGGCTCACTGCCCACCACGGGTGGCAGGAAGCTTGCCCCGCCATCCTCCGAGCGAACGACGATGTAGCGGGCCTCGGTCTCGGTGGCCAGCTCCCGGATGACGCTCACGATGGGGTTCCCTACCCCGTCAACGGCAATGGAGGCGAGGGTCGTCCAGTCGCCAGTGGGCGGGTCGAAGACGGAGACGGGCGGGAGAAAGGTTTGCCCGCCGTCCTCGGAGCGCAGCAGGTGAACGCCAGAATCGAAATTTTCAAAAACAACGAAAATCTTGTTGCCGGAAACGGCCATGTCCAATCCGCCGAATCCGTAGATGTCGGGTGGGATGCCGCCCGTGTTCAGTTGGACGGGCGCCTCGAAGCTGTCGCCCGCTTTGCGGGAAAAGTAGATTTTCGGGCTGGTGCCAGATTTGCCCCAAACGGCCACGACCTCGCCGTTTGGCAATGTGGCCAACTTTGGGCTGGAAGCCCCAAATGTCGAGGCGGCCACCGGGATTGGTTGCGACCATGCAATGTCAGTTTGGGTAAACAACGGCGTGGTGAACATGGCCAAAAACATTGCGGTAGCAACATTTTTCAGCAGGTGTGAATTGGCGTTCAGCTTCATGGCGAATGAATTTCTGAGTAAAAATTATTCGTAAATGTACTCAAAGCAACCAATATCCGGGGTCGCCGGGTCTCGCTCTGTTCCAATCAAATCGAAGGTGATACCGGGAAGCGGCAGTGCCATTTTCTCCGCCACGGAGAGTGTGTCGAGGCGATAATCGTCTTCGTTTGTGTCGGCGAAAAGTGCCTCTTGGGAAGTGGGTGTCAGGCAAGCTGTGCAATGGTCGAAGAAGTCGGGGAAGCCCGTCTCGGCATCCAACAACTCGTCCACCCGAATGATGCAATGGTCGAGGGCATATTGCAGGTAAAAAGGATTATTGTCCGGTGAAGTCGGCGACGGTGATTTCGTCCCGTTTTGAGCCGTAGATGATGCAGTTGGTGAAACTGGCGACCAGCGGATTGGTGCGGGGATCGTTGGGGCCTTGGCAAAGCGGGTCGTCGCAGATACCGTTGCCCATGTTGAGGGCGGAGGCGTCGGTGCCGTAGTTGGCGAGGGTGCAGTAGGTGAAGTCGTAGTTGCCGCCGTAGCCGAGCTGCACGGCATGGGTTCCGTTGTTGAAGAAGAGGCAGTTTTCCGCCTGCACCGTCGAGTGGATGGCAAACAGCCCGACACCGGAGGTGTTGAAAACCTGCACGTTTTTCAGCGTAAGCTCCGCCGAAGAGTCCACGTAGATGCCGAACAGCGAGTTTTTGATGGTGGCGTGCTCGATGACGTGGCCGCTGCTGCCTGCTCCGAGAATGATGCCTGTCCACTGCCCGTCGGCATCGGCGAAGTCCTCCTCCAGTCGGTCGCCCTCAATGATGACGGGGTTTTCGGCGGTGCCTTGTACGTTCAGGTGGCCATTTTCCAAGAAAAAAAGCCTGCCCGAATTGTAGATTATCTGTTCGCCGTTTAGGTCTTCCGTCCTCGAAAGCCCGCCGTGAACATGGATTCTGGCTCCGGCGGGAATGGTCAGCGTGCAGTCGTCGAAGGCCACGATGCCGTAAAGGACGTAGGGCTTGGGGTCGTCCCAGATAACTTCTCCGCCACCACACGAGTAGAGCGTGATGCTGTCCTTCGACCAGCGGCTGGGGATGTAGTTGGCGTTTTGCCCCCAAGCTTCGAGCGTCACGTGCTGCACGTTGTCGTTGGTTTCGAAACGGATGGAATCGTACACGAAGTACGGGCTGGACGATAGTGGTTCGTCGGGGTTTATTTTCACTTCCACGAACACGTAAATCGAATCTTTGGGGTAAATGACCACGTCCTCGTGCTCGTCGCCGGGGATGCCATCCACGTTCAGGTTGAACTTAGATTGCTGATTGCCAGCCAGTTGTATCTTCGAAATGCGGATGCTTTCGCTGTGCGGGTTGTAAACACGGATGTAGCGGGTGTCGGAGCCGAGTTCCGTAAAAACGGTATCAAAGCGGAGCGTGTCCACCGAAAACTCAAGCTTGTCGCTGCTGGAAGTGGTGAATTTGTCCTCCTTGCGGCAGGATGTGAGCAGCAGCAAGAGCGTGATGGGCGAAACGAGTAGCAGGTATCTCATGAAAGGTGACTTGCGATTATTGATTAGTGGATAGGGGTGGGATTTTCTAACGATGAAAATTGGAAATTGATTTAGGTGGGCAAAAATATGGGAAAATACAGGATTGCCACGAGGCAAAAAATCTATGAAAAAAGCATTAAAAAAAATTGACTATTTTAGAATACGGCATTAACTTGCGCTGAGTTTTTTACCCGCATGAACCCCAAAACATAAATGCCTTCAGCCCTAAAAACCGCTCTCCCACATTATTTCTAGAGAAATCAAGGCTGCTCTTTTACGTTGGCTTCCCTTCGTGGCATAGCAAGGTATATTGCATTGATTGTGCATACCGTCAACGCATGTGCTTTTCTGTGCAAAAGATTTTTATTCAATTCAAGTGGCCCGTAATCTCATCAACAAAAGGCTGAAAACTTGCATCAGTTCACTTTTGCATGACTTATTTGCCACCTTTATTTCCTAACATTCTCAAACTTATTTTCAAATGAAGACCAAACTTTTCCCAACCATTTTTTAACCGCCCTCATGCTGGCTGGCACTATTCAACTTTCCGCTCAGATAAGCGGACAGGTCATCAACTTTCACTTCAACCGCTACAACAGCGCACCCAACGGGAGCAAAGTCACGGTACACGATGGTGAAAACCTCGGCACCTTGCAATGGAAAGGCTGGACACCCGGCAACGAGTACCAGGCTTCTGCTGGCTTTGGTGTGGACGTGACCGGCACACCAGCGGATGGTTACCTGCCCTCCCGCTTGAGTTTTTACACGGGCGGTTCTGGCCTATTGGAGCGTATGACCATCCTGGAGAATGGCTACCTGGGCATTGGCCTCTCCAATCCTGCTGAATTGGTGGACATCAACGGCAACGTCATCGTGCGGGGCACCAGGCTGTCGCTCGGACTGGGCAGTTCCTTCGGCAACGGCGGCGAGGCAATGACCCATTCCAACACGGACTGTACTGGCGCACCGCTGCCGGATGAAGTGCTGACGCTCAACAACGGCGGCGGCTTTCCCGGCGGTGTGTACGTGGAAGGGCCGGGCGGCCTTCACGTTTGCGCAACCCTAGAATCGGAATGCCTGAAGGCAGAAAACAACGTTGTTTCCGAAAATGGGAACGTGGTGGCGCTTGGCGGCGCAGCACTGGTCGTCCCATGCAACCCGGGCCAAGGTGACTTCATCGCCGAAGGTGCGAACGGGGACTTTATTGCAAGGCATGGGCATGTGATTGCCGAGGAGGGAAATGTGACCGCCCGCCAGAACATTACCTCCCAAGTGGGCAACATCACAGCCACTGCTGGCAACATGACCGCCAATATTGACGTGATTGCGCAAACGGGAAATGTTGATGCCCAGGCAGGGATGTCATCGCCAACGGGAACGTGACCGCCGAGACTGGCAATGTTACTGCCAATGACGATGTGATTGCGCAAACGGGAAATGTTGACGCCCAGGCAGGGAATGTCATCGCCAACGGGAACGTGACCGCCGAGACAGGCAACGTGGTAGCACAATTGGGGAATGTCACCGCCAACTTCGATGTAAGCGCCGGGCGCGATGTGCTTGCTGGCGACGACGTGTTCGTGGCCGACAACCTCGGCGTCGGGCTGAACACCGACAACCTCGCCGTGTGGCCCGATGGCTACCGCCTCGCCGTGGCCGGCAACATCATGTGCGAGGAAGTACGGGTGGAATTGCAGGGTAGCTGGCCCGACTACGTGTTCAGTCCCGGCTACCAGCTAATGAGTCTGCCGGAACTCGAAAAGTCCATCCAGGAGAACGGCCACCTGCCCAACGTACCCTCCGCTACCGCGATGGAAGCCGACGGCCTGAAACTGGGCGAAATGCAGCGCATCATGATGGAAAAAATTGAGGAACTGACCCTCTACGTCATCCAGCAGCAGAAGAACCTAGAAAAACTGGAGGCCGAAAACCAAGCCCTCCGTATCCAGCTGGAAAAGCTGCAACATAAGGCCGATGAAAATGACTACTGCCGGGCGCATGTTGCCGCCGAACCCATTTGATGACCATTTAAATTTCTAATAAAATGATCAAACGATTATTGAAAAATATCAACCTGACAGCGAGCGTCTTGGTCATGGTGGCCGGACAACTGTGGGCACAGCCGCCGTTCAGCCTTACCGATGGCGTGTACCGCCTGCCCTACGCCGACGGCACCAGCATGAACACCAACCGTGACCACTTCGCCCACACCCCGCAGGGTGCCTACGACCTCGCAGGTACGGGCGGCGGCCCTTACCAAGTTGCGGCAGCTGCCAGCGGTGTTATCCGGGCTATCGACGATGCACACGACAACACTTGCAACTTGCCCAACTGCGGCTGCAACAACTACGTGTGGATAGAGCACCCTAACGGTGAGTGGAGCAAGTACACCCACATGAGCCAGGGCAGCGTGACTGGCAACGGCTGGAGCGTCGGCGATATAATCTGCGCCGGGGACATCCTCGGCCCGGAGGACGACATCGGCTGTGCCTCGGGCGACCACCTGCACTTTGAAGTGGGGCGGCCCTTCGACGTGACCAACCCCTTCACTGTGGCCGGGGGCTTCATGGGCGCTGCCGGGCTGGGCGATTACCTCATCCCCATTTTCTGCGGCGTGAGCGACTACATCCTCGACGATAGCGATGACGGCTTGACTGCCAATCCTTGCGACAACACCGTTTGCCCCGCCGCTCTGGACTTCATGAACCTGACCCACTTGGCGAACACTTATACCGTGGAAATGGCCGCCCTCATCACGGCTTCCACCAACGTGACCTACTCCCCTGGCTCGGCCGGCATGTACCAGGGCGGCACAAGCGTGGTGCTCTCCCCAGGTTTCACCGCACAATCTGGCAGTGAGTTCCGGGCTCGCATCGGGCCGTGCAACACCCCGCCGTGGACGTTAGCCGCCTGCCCAAGTTTCATGGTGCAGGATCCGAACGAACTCATGGTAGGGCCACACACCAACCCCCTCATCATCCGTGAGTTGGCAGCTTTCGGCTTTCCCATCGCCCTTCTCCGGCAGCCTGAGCGTGGATTTCGGCTTGCAGCAGGACGCCAACGTGAGTCTAGGTCTCTACGACCTTTCCGGTCGCTTGGTGCAAAGCTTCGGTCCTGCCGCCCCGATGAAGGCAGGCCGCCACCGCCTCGATATACCCACGGTGCAGGTGCCCCCTGGCATCTACCTCGTGAAAGGGCTGCTCGGTAGCGAGCTACAGACTCGGAAGGTGGTGAAGCTACGCTGAGGGGGGGCGGGAATGCGTGTCGGTTGTTTGTGAAAAATTGAGCTGTTGCCAAAGGCAACCCAATTTTACTGACTCAGCGTTTTTCACGTTCAAAAAAATCAAATCATGAATGCGATAAAAAAAGCAACCATCCTGCTCGTGCTGGTGCTGTGGGCCGTGGCCGGTTTATTTGGCCAAAAGCTCATCGAGTACCTGCCCGTCGCAGCCAAAAAGGGGCTGGACAAGAAGCAGTCCCACTACTACGAGGTGGCCAAGTCGTGGCGGTTTGCGACTGGCTCCCGGTTGGCCACCGTTGACGTGCGCCAGTTCCTGAACGACACCGTTGTTTTCAATTTCAACAATGCCACCTTCACCGCTGTCAAGCAGCAGCGGCACACGCCATTTGACCTGGAGCGCAAGTCTTGGGTCGGCAAGTTCGTCGGCATTGGCGGCGAGGTACACGTGGTTTTCAAAGAGAACGAAATGGTCGGGTTCGTCCAGTTCGATGATTTTGCCTTCCTCATCCGGCCACTCGGCAAGGGCATCCACGCCGTGCTGGACTGGGACATGACGATGGACGACGGCTGCAAAACCCCCGACACCGAAAGTTTTGAGTTCCAGGGCGACACCGACGCTGCCAAGCGCAAGCAGTACGACCTCCCCGACCTTCGGCAAAAAGACCAGTCCAAGCTCCAGCCGGGGCAGGCCGCCACGGGCGAATGCAACGTGCGGGTGCTCGTGGCCTACACCGACGACGTGGATGCCGCCGTGCCCGACGTGCTGATGGACATCGTGAACATGGTGAACCTTGCCAACACCGGCTACATCAACAGCAGCACCGGTGCCGATGCCTTTGAAATGAGCATGGAACTGGCCACTGCCTTCGAGGTGAACTATGCCGAAACGAGCGACATTGACGACGACCTCGACGCCTTTACCGACACAGGCGACGGCATCCTCGACGGCATCCACGCCCAGCGCCAGCTTTGGGACGCCGACCAATGCGTGCTGCTCACCACCACCGGCACGGGCCTCGGCTGGATCTCCACTGACTACGAAGACCAGTTCTCCGTGACCGGGCAAGGCAATTTCTACGCGCTGACCTTCCACCACGAGACAGGCCACAACGCAGGATGTACCCACGCCACCACGCAAGCCACGGAGCCTGGCACCTCGCCCTGGGCCGCTTGGGGCGAGCCGACTACCGGGTGCTTCCGCACCGTGATGGCCTACCAAGATGCCTGTGGCATGAACCCTTGTCCTCGGCAAAACATTTTTTCCGACGACGACGCCAACTCGTGGACCTGCGGCGGCACCAATTACACCCCCGGCGACATCGACCACCGCAACCAGGATCGCATCACCCAGTCGGCCCCGATTGTGGTGAACCACGAGGTCGTCAGCAACGACGTCACCTTCACAGACGACTACAACTGGCAAGCGCGGGAGGCGGTACACGTGGCCGCCAACAACACGCTGGCCTACGCCTCGCCCACCAACCAGTTCGAGTTCCACCCCAGTTCGCTCGGCAGCTTCCGCGCCAGCAACCGCGTTACGCTCGGCAGGGGATTCGTGGCGAGGAGCGGCTCGTCGTTCAGGGCCTACCTCGAAAGCTGCACGTCCATCGCA
This sequence comes from Saprospiraceae bacterium, assembly GCA_016719855.1. Lineage (GTDB taxonomy): Bacteria > Bacteroidota > Bacteroidia > Chitinophagales > Saprospiraceae > UBA6168. Next base: position 37,847 of record JADJYH010000081.1, read on the forward strand.
CCGCTGACCGGGGGCGACACTGAAAGTCGTTCCGGCGAGCCTGTGGCCGAGGTTGGCAATGCCGACGGGTTCAGCCTACAAGTGCAGCCCAACCCGTTCTCCACGGTGGGGGACGTGGTGTACGAGGTTCCCGAAGAAGACAAAGTGGAAATCACGCTGTGGTCTGAAACAGGCCAGTTGGTACAGACCATCGTGGCAGCCCAACTGCACCCGGCTGGCAAGTTCAACACACCGTTGCAACAGTTCGGCATTCCACCAGGGTTTTACATTATGAAAATGACCTTCGGTAAACAGCAGAAATTCCTGAAGGTAGTTCGTTCGTAAAAAAAAGGCCGGGGCGCTCGCCTCGGCCTTTTTTCATTCTCCGCTTGCTGGATTGGACTGGCAGGTTGGGAGCGCTCGTACTTCCGAATTCCATGCTGGAAAAAGGTAGCCATCTGGTCTTGTTAAAAAATTAAGTTTGATGCAGAATCGCTGCCAGAAGGTTTCTACTTTCTGGTGCTGGAAACTGCCGATAAAGTGCTAAAGGAAAAATTGGTGATTTCGAGGAAAGGTATCGTTTTCCTTATTCAAGAAAGGTCGTTGGGTAGTCCCCAGCGGCCTTTCTTATTCTAGGAAGCAATGATTTTGGGATCATTTATCATTCCGCACAAACTGGTCGTCCGTTAGCGCCTCCAAAAACAATTTCAGTTCTGCTTTTTCAGTAGCGGTCAGGTTCAGCGGCTTGGCCAGCGAGGTGTCCCGGTTGATAGCGTCGGGCACCACCTTGGCCGGGTCGTTGTAAAAATCAATCACCTCGTCAAGGCTGCGGAACATCCCATTGTGCATGTACGGGGCGGTGAGCGCCACGTTGCGCAGGCCTGGCACCTTGAACTTGCCGTGGTCGGCGGGACTGCGGGTGATGGCGAAACGGCCTTCGTCGTTCAGGTCTTTGCCATTGTAAAGTCCGACGTTTTTGAACTCATCGGCGGTAAAATCAGGCGTAAAGTGGCAGTCGAAACAGCGGGCCTTGTCCATGAACAGTTCCCGTCCCCTCACAGCTGCCTCGCTCATTCCGCCCGGCTCATCGAACATCCAGCGGTCGAAGGGCGTGTTGGCGGTTTCGAGGGTGGAAACGAAGATGGCCAGCGCCTTGGCGAGGTCTTCAGCGTTGGCCTCCCGGCCAAATATTTCCATGAAAGCAGGCCCGTAAACTGGGTGGCTGCGCAGCCGCTGTTCCACTTGGGCAAGCGTCATACGCATTTCAACAGTGTCCTGGATGGGGATGAGCACTTGGTCTTCCAGCGCCACCACCCGCCCGTCAAAAAAGAAGTGCGAGCGCGCCGACATGTTGGTGATGCTGGGCGCATTGCGCCTGCCCAACCTGCCACCTACGCCCCGGCTGAATCGGGCAGTATCGGCAAAAGCAAATTCTGGGATATGGCAAGAGCGGCAGCTCACCGTGCTGTCGAGCGAGAGGATGGGGTCGGAGAAAAGCCGCTCGCCGAGTTGGGTGGCGTCCTTCGGCCCTGCGCCCGAAAAGGCCAGCAACAGCGCAACGACAACAGTTACGGGCAGTAGGTAAAGTATTTTTTTCATCGAAAATAAGGTTGCTTGGCGGGTTGGGTCGCACAGGTTTAGGGCGGCAAAGTTCTGGTTTCTTTTTGGGAGGGACAATCTAAAAAATCCTTAAAATTGAAACGGGGTTCCGAAGCCAAAGCCCCGAAAACCCGTCGTAACTCGGTCTGCAAGTCCGAGTTACTGCAAAACCACTTTCCCTTGTCCTACCGCTATGCCAGTGGTAGTGATTTCGTAGAAATACAATCCTGGTGCAAGGCCGTTTTTCTTGATTTTCCCAACACCATTTTCGATTTTTTCGCTTCGCAAAAAACGCCCAGTCAAATCGAACAGCCGCAGTTCAAATTCTTGGTTTTCAATGCCTTGCATTAACACCACTGCCTCGTCTGCGAACGGATTGGGGTACACGGTGCAGTTGATTTTTTTGGGCAAAACAGACTTGCGAACCGCCGTCTCGATGAAATGCTCACCGAGCTTGTGTACCGTGGTATTGGTTAAAACCGGGTCGTTAAAGTCGAAGAAAATCGCTGCTTCGTTCTCGATGACCGTGCCGAGTGGCAGCCCAGCTTTTTGCCCGATGCTGAACTTCACGAAGCCGTGCGACCCCGGCTCGTTCACGTTGCTGTCCGGCAGCAAGATGTTTTCGAAGATGAACACCAGCGTGTCCTGGTGGATGTCGAGTTGGTACGGGTGGCTCGAAGCGCCGGGCCGCAACGTTGAAATGTCCAGCGACGGGTCAATGACATCTTGGACGACAACCAGGAAGGCCGTGTCCGTCCCCGTGTTTTGGAAGCGGATATGGTAGTCGAGCATTTGCCCCGGCTCGATGAGGTGCTCATCGCCGTAGCCGAGCGGGTAGCCTCGCTTGTCGTTGGGGTCGTAGCTGCCGATGACGTCGTGGCAGTCAATCGAGACGAACGGCCCGTTGTCGTCCTCCGGGAATTGCGAAGCGAAGCCCGTGCTGAACGTGCCCGTCCCATTTGTCCCGCAACCCTCCACAAACTGCGATAGAACGGAGAAGCCGGGCACACCCGGCACCTGTTCGGCCAACAGGTTGTAGGTCGAGCCGTTGGCGGCGAATGATACAGTGATGGATTCGCCCGCTTCGAGTTCAAAGTCAGACTGCAGCAGCATCACGCCGTCCTCCACCACGATGAAGCCCTGCGGCTCGTCCATGTCGCCTGTGCCTGTGTTGGTGATAGTGAAAATGACGCTGTCCGCCGTGCAGTTCGACGTGATTTCGATGTAGGCGCCTGACCAGTTTGGGTCAATGGGCGTACAAAGCGAGTCGGGGAATACATGCGCTTCAGCGCAGAGCGTTTGCCCCAAAACCGCATCGCAGGAGACGTGGGCAAGGAAGTAGAAATCGTCGCAGTCGCCCGGTTCCACGTCGCCAATCCCGAAAGAATAAACATCGTTCACGGGGCCTGTGAATGGCAGGCTGGCGCTGATAATTGAAATCAATGGGTCGAGCGTGACCTCGATGCTTGCGCCAACGGCAGTTTCCGAGCCGTTGTTGCAGTAATTGACGTAGTAAACATTGTTGAGGCAGCGCCGCAGCAACGGTGTGCTGATGTCCACTTCCATCAGCGGACAACTGATGGTTTTCAGCCAATGAAAATCGGCGGTGTCCGTATCCCTCGCATCCTCCAGGGTCAGGCTAACGGTGCCTCCACAATCCGTCCAGTATGCTGCCGGGGGGGGGATGGCCTCCACCGAGTAGCCGCCGGGAGGTGCCTGCATAGCGAAGTTTCCGAGGCTGTCCGTGAAGTCAAAATACTCGTCACCACTGGTGGCGGTGGCACGTACCATCCAGTTGGAGAGGCCGGTTTCGCCGGGGTTGAGTATGCAGTTGCCATCGTCTTCGGAGGTGACGGTGCCGATGATGGAGCCGCATTCCTGGGTGCCACCTTGGATTGTGATGGAATCCAAAAAGGTACAACCGTTTGCATCAGAAACAGCTATTATGTAGGTGCCTGATGCTGATATAATTGTAGAAGGCGCATTGCCAATAACTTGCCCACTTGAAGTTGTCCATTGGTAAGTAAATCCGCCTGTTCCCCCTGAACAAGTCATCAAAATGGTGGCCTCCGAGTTGTTGCAGTTGATGGAGCCGGAGACGTTTGGGACACAAAATAAGTCTGGCCCACTAGTGATTGTAAAGACATTTTGGGACGAACAACCATTTGCGTCAACAATGGAAACAAAATAAGTCCCGCTTGAAAGGTTTGTGGCTACTGGCCCTGTGTTTCCATCCGACCAAAAATACAGATAAGGTGGCGTCCCACCAACACAGTTTAGGGCTATGCTTCCATTTGATTGCCCACCACAATCTGGTTGGATGATATCTGCATTGCAAATAAAAGGAGGGGCGGTGGAAATGGTGATGCAACCATTCACGATTCCATTACACGCATTGGCATCAGTCACTCCTTCAAGGCAAATTACAGAGTTGCCAAAAGAACTGCCAAAATCCAGCGAGAAAGGGATTAGAGGCGATGGAAAGTGACGCTTGGGGTTGCCCATTGACTGACCATTCTAGCGTCCAAGGAGCAGTACCGGTAAAAAAGATTGTAGCTGTCACTTGGGTAGGATCACCTGCGCAAACAACAAAATTCGCATTGTCCATAGTCGCCGTTGGAGGTTGGAGCCATCTGACAGGTGTGCCTGCTGCCACATCGATACATGGGTCAGTCAAATCCACGTTGCCCGTCCCATCGTCGTTGCCCACTACCGCAGAAATGTAGTAAGTGACGCCGAAGATCATGTTTCCGCTGTTAAAGCTGAATTGGGGGCTTGAATTTGTGGAAAGGACCGTACCAAGGGAGTTGCCGGATGCAGTGTGCAAGAAGAATTGCAGGATGTCATCGCCATCAAGGTTTGCCCCACTTGAAGCGTTAGCCGTTGCCGTTTCTGTGGCGCAGACTTCGATCAAAACTAAGCTCATGGTCCCAGCATCCGAAGTGCATTGCCCACTGGCCTTGAAATAGCCAAGCGCCAGCACCAGCATGAAAATCAACCGAAAAATCATCGAGTTCATAGGTGATAAATTTAGCTCGTCAAGCGAAAACCGGGTGGCAAACTAACCGCTTCCAATTGCCCACTGGTTTTGACGCTACAAACATGCGAGCAATCATTTGCCCCGGCAACAACATTTTTTTCGATTTGTAGAAAATTATTTTTAGGTTAATTTGCGGAAAAATCCAGTTCTTGCTTGACTTTTAAAGTCTGAATTGTAGATAACGACTTTTCCACCAGCCCATGCAAAATACCCTTGTTTTTGAAATTGTCGCCTATTTATCAAAAACCGAACAACGGGAAGTGCGCAACTTCCTCGCCTCGCCCTACTTCAACCTGCGCAGCGACGTGCAGTTGCTCTTCGATTTATTGGCAAAGGAAGCAGCGCCGCCCAGCCGGGAGACGACCTGGGAGCGGTGCTTCCCAGGTCAGCCGTTCGACGACCAGCAGCTTCGGCTGACCCTCAGCTACCTGCTAAAATTGCTGGAACAGTACCTTGTTCTGAAGGAAAAACAGAACGAACCACTTGCCGATTACCACCTGCTCATGGCCGCCTACCGCCGCCGCAAGTTGCCCCGGCATTTTGAAAAAACGCAGCGGGTGGTTTCAAAATCGCTTGACAATCAGTCGTTTAGGCATCCGGCGTACTACTTCGAGAACTTCCTTGTGGAAAACCAGCAGTACCTCCACCTCCTTGAATCGGGGCGCACGAAGGAGCTGAATCTGCAAATCGTCGAAGACCAGCTAACTACCGCAGCACTCGCCTTGAAGCTGCGCCAAGCTTGCCTACTCCGCTCGCACCAAGCCGTTTTCAAGACCCCCTACCGCATAGATTTGTTGGATGAAATATTGGTGCTGGCCGAGCAGCCTCCATACTCCGAGCAGCCCGCCGTTCTCGTGTATCGGTTATGCTACGTGGCTTTGTTCAGTGGGCAGGACGACCCGCATTTTTCAGCGTTCAAGGCGGCGCTGTTCGAGCATGGCGGACGTTTCCCGAAGGAGGAAATCGGGTCGCTCTACTTGTTGGCCATCAATTTTTGCATCAAAAAAATCAACGCCAGCCAACATGCCTACCTCCGGGAGGCGCTCGACCTCTACAAGCAGGGCCTCAAGTCAGAGTTGCTGTTGGAGGACGGCCAGCTTTCCCGCTTCGCCTACAACAACATCGTGGGCATTGCCCTGCGCCTGCCCGATGAGTGGCAGTGGGCGGAGGAGTTCGTGGAAACTTACCGAAGCTACCTCGAACCGGGTGCGCAAGAGGCCGCCTTTAGTCTCAACTCTGCTCGGCTTGCCTTCGCCAAACGCCGCTACGACGATGCTTTGGAACACCTGCAACGTGCTGATTACAAGGATTTTATCAACGGTATGGCAGCCCGCATTTTGCAGTTGAAAATCTATTTTGAAAAACAGGAGTTGGAGCTACTCGACGCTCACTTGAAGACGCTTCGCATGTTTATCCGCCGCAACAAACGCATGGGTTATCACCACCAGAACTGGCTGAACATCGTCCATTTCACCCAAAAATTGTTGGAACTGAACCCCTTCGACGAAACCGGACGGACGGCGCTACGGACAGCCATTGAAACAGAGGAGACGCTGACGGAAAAGGATTGGTTGCTGGCGCAAATCACTTGAACCGGTCTATGGTTAAATCGGGTACGGTCTTTGCAAAATCACCTGTTCATTCCTTTTTCCTTTTCCAAATTTTACAAAAAACATTCGCAGGGCAAACACGCTGTTGAATCTCTTTCACCCCACGATGCAATTCCCCCTTGCAGCTTGAGTCGGTAATCTGCTGTTTGTCAGTGGCTTATGTTTGGTTCAAGTTTGATTTGTCGGCCATGCTGACAAGATGAATCCTATTGATTTTGTAAATTATGCCCATGAAAATGCGAACCCTGCTCACCGTTTTGTTGGCCAATTTGTTGCTGATGCCTTTTGGCAATGCGGCCAATCCCACTTCCTTCTCAGGAGTCAATTTGAAAATCAGGATGTACCTCCAAGGTGCCCTGCTGGGGGTCAAGCAGCCTGAAATGCTCATGCGGGACGACCTGCGGGCTGCTGGCTTGATTCCGCTGCAAGAGCCTTACGCTTCGTTCAGCAATTACGACCATTACGGCGAACTGGGTGGGCAGGAGGTCATTGAAAACCCGGAAGTTTTGAAGGTCACTGGCACGGATGCCATCGTAGATTGGGTGTTCGTAGAGCTGCGCCACCCGGAGTTCCAGAAAATCGTATTGTCAACCCGCTCTGCCCTGCTCCAGCGGGACGGCGACGTGGTGGACGTGGACGGTGTGTCGCCGCTGCACTTTGGGGACATCGAGCCGGGCAGCTACCTCGTGGCGGTTCGTCACCGCAACCACCTCGGCGTGATGGCCACGAAAGTGTTCGACCTCGAAGAAACCCCGCTTCTGGTTGACTTCACCGACCCCAAAACTGGTTTTTTCGGCAACCACCCCATGGTGCAAATCATGGAAAAAATGGCGCTGTTTGCTGGAGATGTCAACCGGGACGGCGAGGTGCGGATCAAAGGCCCAGATAACGACAAGGACCGCATTTTCTTTACCGTGCTTTTATCACCCGAAAATGTGGACGCCAACCACAATTTCATCCTCCACGGTTACAGCAACTACGACGTCAACCTCGATGGACAGGTGAAGTACCAAGGGCCTACCTCCGATGGCTCGTACATCGCATTCGACATCGTTTTCTTCTGGCGCTACAACTGCCCTCAAGTGGACAAAGACTGCCGCTTGGTGGAACAATTGCCGTGAGCAATAAGTATAAAATAGACTATCAATCATCACCCACTCCCCGCTCTATTGAACGCATGAAAAAAAGCATTTTACACAAAACGACCCTGCTGCTGGCGCTGCTGGCAGCGACGGCTTTCAACCTCCATGCCCACAACGGCGTCCTGGTTTCCCCAAAAATGTACCTGAAAGGTGCCCTCCAATCAAATGGCCTCATGCGTGACGAACTTCGTGCGAAGGGCCTCTTGCCCAGTACCGAGCCTTACTCGGCCTTGGCCAACTTCCAGCACTACGGCGATGGCGGCGGGGAGACCATCAGCAGCCCCAGGCGTGTTCAGCGTCACCGGCCCCAATGCCATCGTGGACTGGGTGGTGGTGGAGTTGCGCAGCAACAACTCGCTTTTGACGCCGATAGCTACCCACGCTGCACTGCTCCAGCGAGATGGTGACGTGGTGTCCGTGGACGGGGTTTCGGCGGTGCGGTTTCTGACAGTAGCACCGGGCCTGTACCACGTGGCGGTGAGGCACCGCAACCACCTAGGTGTGATGACTGCTGAAGTGCTCAACTTGACGAACGTGCCCGTGCTTGTTGATTTTACAAGCCAAGCAGTGCCGCTTTATGGGGCGACGCCCTGTGAAGGCAACGGCACTACCCGGATGCTTTGGCTCGGCAATGCGAACCTCGACAAAAAAGTGATTCACCAAGGGCCTTACAACGACACTTTTACCTTGTTTTCTTCGGTGGTTTCTGCACCGGGCAATGTCAACCACAACCAGAATTACATGCTGGAGGGTTATCTAACGACGGATTACAACCTGGACGGTTACTCGATTTTTAACGGCCCGAACAACGACCGTTCCTTCACTTTTATCCAAGCAGGCGTGAGCTGCGGGGTCGTGAACTGTATTTTTGTGGAGCAAATTCCCTAGTTGTGGAAAATGGTTTTCTTATTTGAAAACAACAGCCCTGCCAGCACAATTGTAGCTGGCAGGGCTGTTGTTTTTTTGATGAATTTTTTCTGATTCATGCGAATTAAGGTTTGAAATAGGTGCATAGCACCGAAATATTTGTAGGAAACGTGGTATTGCTCGGTATTGAGGTGCAGCGCACCGGGACAATTCGGTGCGCTGCACCTCAACTCACTTTCTCAACTACTTGGCTACAAAGATTTCGCCGCTATGCGGCTGTAGTAAAAACGGGAAGAATTTTAGTTAGGAGCTTTATTATGAAAAAAATTGGTGTAATTCGTGGCTTCAATTTCCTTTCACCATTAAAAAATCTTGTGCAATGAACCACTCCCGTAGAAAATTCTTCCAATACGCCGGGGCAGCCGCTGCCGGTGCGCTCATCCTGCCCAATTGGGCCTGCAAATCAGATGGCACGACCAGTGGCGAGTCCGCCAAGGACGCTCCTGCTGTCACGGGCAGTCTCGCTCAATACGGCCTCCAGCTTTGGAGCGTCCGTGACGACATGGCCAAGGACCCGAAGGGCACACTCAAGCAGGTGGCCAGCTATGGCTACAAGCAAATCGAAAGCTTTGAAGGCGAAAAGGGCATGTATTGGGGGATGACTAACAAGGAATTCAAGGCGTACATGGACGAGCTTGGCATGACCATCGTTTCCAGTCATTGTGACACAAAAAAGGACCTAGAGAAAAAAGCCGCCGAAGCTGCCGAAATCGGCATCAAGTACCTGATTACGCCACATATTGGCGCACAAAAAACGATGGCCGATTGGAAACCGATTGTAGAAAGCTTCAACATCAATGGAGAAATCTGCAAAAAAGCGGGCATCCGTTACGCTTACCACAACCACGCCTATTCCTTTCAGCCAGTGGATGGACAACTGCCACAGGATTTCATGCTGGCAAATACCGACCCTGGCCTCGTGGACTTTGAAATGGACATTTATTGGGTGGTAACTGGTGGGAAAGACCCCATCGAGTACCTACAAAAATACCCGAACCGCTTCCGGCTTTGCCATGTCAAGGACCGCAGCAAAACATTGCCTGCTACCGAAGAAGACGCTTCGTGCGTGCTTGGCACCGGTTCGATTGATTTTCCGAAAGTTCTGAAGATTGCCCAAGACAACGGGATGCAGTATTTCATCGTAGAGCACGAGCGCTGGGACGACTCCACGCCCTTGAAATGTGCCGAACTTGATGCCGCCTATCTGAGCAAGCTGGTTTTTGCATGATAAGTTATGAGGTGATGGGTTTTGAGGACGAATGAAAACTCATCACCCATCACTCGTCACTAAAAAGGATGTTCAACTTTCTTTTCCGCTGGAAAAAATACCCAGAGTTTTGGCAGGAGTACCTCCGGCATTTTGACCATTCTTGGTCAAAAAAGACGCCAATAGAGGAGGTCCGTTTCGTGGTAGTGGATACTGAGACTACCGGCTTGGACCCAAGCAAGGATAAGCTGCTCTCCATCGCCGCCGCTGCTGTCGTCAACAGGCAGTTGCTCCTCGAAGACAGCTTTGAGTGCTACGTGGCACAGCACGTGAACACGGGCGGGAATGCACCCGTACACGGCATTTTGCAAAAGGAAATGGAACAAGGGCTGACCGAAGCGGAGGCTTTGCGACAGTTTTTGGCCTTTTGCAAAGACGCCGTCATCGTGGGCCATCACATCGGTTTTGACAAGGCGATGCTCAACCAAGCGCTCAAAAACGCCGGAGCAGGCAAGCTGAAAAACAAGTTCGTTGACACCGCCCGGCTGGCTGTTCGGGTGGAGCACCCGTTTGAGCGATACAACGTCGTGTACCTGCCCGGCGAGTTTGGGCTTGACGCCCTCAGTAAGCGCTTCAACATCCCCGACCAGGAGCGCCACACGGCTGCTGGCGACGTTTACATCACCGCCATTCTTTTTCTGAAACTGCTGGCAAGGGTGCAAAAACGGGGCAACAGGACGTTAGGGGAGTTGCTTTCTTATGACGGCTGATGGCCAATAAAATTATCCAGTAAAAAATAAACGAATCAAAGATGCAACGCCGTAGGTTCCTCACCAACTCCACCGTCATCCTTTCAGGCATTGGCTTGACTTCCTTTTTTTCTTGTAAAAATACGTCAGTAAAACCTTCGGCCAATGCCTTGAACCTAGAGGAAATTACCATTGACCAACTCCAAAAAGGATACGCCGACGGCAAGTTCACCATCGTGGAGGTGGTGAAGGGCTACCTGAAAAGAATCGAGGAAATAGACAAGGCAGGGCCAGCGCTCAACGCCATCATCGTCGTGAACCCGGATGCCTTGAAAATAGCGGAAGCGCTTGACAATGAGCGCCTTGCAGGCAAGTCACGAGGCCCGCTGCACGGCATCCCCGTGGTGTTGAAGGACAATATTGACAGCACGGACATGCCCAACACCGCTGGGTCGAGGGCGCTGACTGGTAGCATTCCGCCACTGGACAGCACCGTAGCCGCAAGCTGAGGGAATCGGGCGCCGTCATTTTGGCGAAAGCCAACCTCAGCGAGTGGGCCAACTTCCGCTCAAGCCTTTCGTCGAGCGGGTGGAGCGGACTCGGCGGACAAACGAAAAACCCCTACGTCCTCGACCGAAACCCCTGCGGCAGCAGCAGCGGCAGCGGGGCGGCAGTGGCGGCCAGCCTCTGTGCCATTGCCATCGGAACGGAGACGAACGGCTCCATCGTTTGCCCCGCCAACAACTGCGGCATCGTCGGTATCAAGCCAACCGTGGGGCTGGTGAGCCGGGCGGGCATCATCCCGATTTCATTTTCGCAAGACACCGCCGGCCCAATGGCCCGCACCGTCCGGGACGCAGCCATCTGCCTCGGGGCATTGGTCGGGATGGATGAAAGGGACACCAAAACGCCGCTCAGCGAGGGGCATTTCCAAACTGACTACACCCCCTTTTTAAAAGCGGAAGGACTGCGAGGCAAGCGCATCGGTTTGGACAAAAACTCGTTCGACTCCCACCCGAAAGTCGCCAAATTGATGGATGAAGCAGTGGTCTTTCTAAAAGAAAATGGGGCGGAAGTGATTGATTTGGAGCAAGTTATACAGCCCGATGCGGAGGGTGCATCCTTTGAGGTAATGCTCTTTGAGTTCAAGGATGGACTGAACAAATACTTCGCTTCCTTGGGTGAAAATGCGCCCATCAAAAGCCTTGAAGCGCTTATCGCCTTCAATGAAAAAGACAGCGTGGAAATGCAGTTCGACCAGGAATTGCTCATAAAGGCGCAAGCCAAGGGCGACCTCCAAAGCAAGGAATACCAAGAAGCCTTGGCCAAAATGTGGCAAGGCTCCCGGACGCTCGGCATTGACAAGGTGATGAACGAGCACCAACTCGACGCCATCATTGCCCCGACAGGCGCACCCGCCTGGAAGACCGACCTCGTGGACGGTGACCATTACATGGGTGGCAGCAGCAGCCCGGCGGCCATCTCTGGCTACCCGAACATCAACGTGCCGATGGGCTTCGTGGAGGAATTACCCGTTGGGATTTCTTTCTACGGACGGGCCTGGAGCGAGCCGGTTTTGCTGGAAATCGCTTATGCTTACGAGCAGGGGACGGGGCATCGGCGGGCGCCGAAGTATTTGTGAAAACCAACAGATGCAAGTTCCCGCAAAAGGATATTGAATGCTACTGGCCTTTACTGTTTTATAAATTTGATAGAATTTACGCCGCTATCTGACTGAAAATGAATCAGATACATGCCGTTGGGCAGGCTTCGAACTGAAAGATTTTCCGAAAATTCCCCATTGGGCAGTTCTTGAAAGGGTAAAATTGTTCTCAGTTTTCTTCCTAACAGGTCATAGACTCCGACTTCAATTTTGGTTGGTGCGGGAAGTGTGAAATTGACAACGACCTCGTCGTTGGCAGGATTTGGTTGGACGGTGACGAAGATGTTTTTGGCCTGTACTTCAGTAGCATCGAGTGGTGAGCAATCATCGTACACTGGAGTGTCAGACAAGGTCAATAAAGTAAAATCTCCAATAATCGTTGGAAAGCTCTCGACAGGCCAATTGAGATTGCCATAACCGTACAATGAGGTGGGTGAGCAATAAGTGTATTCCCAATTTTCACCTCCATCCCATGTTTCAAAAATAGATTTGTAACTGCCAATTGCAAGACCATGCTGTGCGTTTATGAACCTAATACCTGTTAAATAAACATCAGCATCCATTTGTAGCTCCCATTGAGCGCCCCCGTCATTAGTGTGGAAAATCAGGCCACCAGCGGTAACAAACCAACCGTTGCTTGCATCCAAAAAATGAAAATCTGTAGGTCTATCATACACGCTGATTTCTGGGAAATTGACAGATGTTATTTCTGTCAAAGAAAAATTGGTGCCGTCTGTACTTTTGCCAAAAATAAAAGGTGAGTAGTATGGGCCAGGCCATTTGTTCCCAATAAAGTAAATAGTGTCACCTGCTATATGCTGAATGTTCTGCACTTGGTAAAATAATTGATTGTCCAGCGGATGCCAAGTATTTCCCCCATCGGTTGTTTTGTGAATCCAAATAGAATATTGTCCAGCAGCGTAGCCTGTCGTTGGGCTGCTCATGGCCACGGTCCAGAAATCCTGCCGCTGAGGAGGGGTGGAATATTGCCAAGTAATGCCCCCGTCAGTAGTCCAAAGGGAATTGCTGATTGTTGAATCATTGGATGGATACCAATCGTAACCTGTCAAGATTCCATGCAGTTCATCAAAGAAATGCACGGCTGTTGTGCTTTGGTAGTCAGGATTTGCAGGAGGCGGTAAGGCGATATGCTGCCAGTTCGCACCTCCATCTGTTGTACGATGGATAGAATCGTTCCATACTAGCCACCCATGCTGACCGTCGAGAAAAAAGGAACTTTTGAAGCTGAAATCTGGTGTAAATACTGGTTGCCAATAATTTCCAAGAGCCACATTCACCTGACGAGACGATTTAAATGGCTGTGAAAAACAGTTGGAATAGGCACTTAATTCAACCCGATAACACCCGGGTACAGCATAGGTATGGGAAGGAAATGCCTCTGTGGAAGTTGAGCCATCTCCATAATCCCATAAATAGGTATCACTAAATGTACTGAGGTTCTCAAAGTAAATTGTTTGGCTTTCACACGTGAAATTGAACCAGCTTTGTGGCGCACGGCAGAGCAATGAATCACAGTCAAGCAATGGGGCGGTATTTTGGAAAAGCAAGCCTGAACTGTCCTTGACACAAATGATTTCCTCATGGCCGCCCTCAAAATCGTATGCCATTAGAAATCCATTCTGGATATCACCAATGCCCTCAATCCACTCGAATTCCTTCCACCAATACATTAAAGATTGCAGGAGGATGCGCTTTCTGGTTTCTCCGTTGGCGAGCGTGAAATTTCCAATTTCCTCAACTATCAAAGTATCAAATTCACCAGTTCCGCCATCGGGTTCGGCCGGTACAAAGGTATCACCGACTTGAAGGTTGAAATCGTAAATGACCTTTTCAGGCAAGCAAGGGTCGGAATAATCTGCTTGCAGGTATTTTCCACTCTCTACGCGAATATAAAAACTGTACCCTGGAAGGTGTACATGAGTCATTCGATGGAATGTTTTTCCACAAATGGTAGTATCGCCTTCATAAAAAAATGACCAATTTGAATACTCACCATTCGGGCAGTCAAAGACATTGCAGTAGAAAATGTCCCCGAAGACCATGCCAGGCGTTGGGAAAAGGACAGCTTGGGCCATTGAAATAATCGAAGACAAAAGGAAGCAGGTGAGTAGTAGGGTCTTTTCATGGAAGGAAATTTTGGAAACAAGGTAGGCGAAAAATCTAAATAGCAAGCCCAAGTTTAAGCTTTGATTTCAAATTAAAAAAAATCCCCAACTTACCCCTTCCCGGCATGTTTGTTGCTAAGGTTTAACCACATGGAAACCCCATGTGCTTACAGCTCCACATCCCATTTTTCGACAGAAATTCAGCTTCTTTAAAATTGAAAAAAAGCTAAAACATGCCGTTTTAGCACCATAAAGGTTAAGGCTTTCACGAACAAAACTTGGCAAACGACACCCAAGATTATTGACAATCATTGATTGCTGGTCCATTTAATATTTAGCTGCAACCAACTGTAATAGGTTCCCCTTTGGGGGTCAGGGGTTTCAGCGCCATGATTTTGTTTGATGAAAAACCTCCTTTACTTACTGACACTTTTTTGTATTTGTGCAACAGCAAACCCTGTGACTGCACAGATAGAACTGAAGCTGCAACTGGAAGCCGACGGCCAGACCTACACAGTCATTGCCCGCCCGCAAACAGACCTGTTGCCTCCCCTCGACAACATTACCCACAGCGCCCAAGTCGCTATCGTCGTGCCAACGGGCAGCTTCGAACTGGAGGGCCTACAAAACCACACCGGGCAATGGCAATTGACCAACCTCGTCCAGCACCCCATTGAAAACCCAGGTGCCGATTACGCCTTGTTCAGCCTCTCCGCTGCTACCGCCGATTTCGTGTACGAGGCAGGCCAGGCGATGCCGCTTTTTTCCTTTAAAAACAAGAAAGGCTGTACCGGGGCGCTCGAAATCATGCACCCAGTCACTGACCCCTTCCTGCCACCCAACGCACTTGGCCTCAACGTAAAAAGCGAGTTCATCATTGAAGGAGCGGGTGCAGCCAACGCCGTGTTCGGCACTTACGACATCGGCTCTGCCGACTGCTTCCGGCTATCCAATTGCCTGATTGTCAGTGAATTGGAATTGTTGCCCAATAGTTTTTACCAGATTTCCATCGCAGCCGACCCGGCATTCATTGCACCAGCGCACATCGAAATGGTGCAGGTCGTCGTGAAAGTTCCAACCAATTTTTTCCAAATCCACGACCTCACGAACCTCCTGCCCAGCCAGTTTTCCTTCGGAAACCTCTCCCGTTTCGACGGCCCGGCGGAGGATGAAAACCACGACTACATCCAGTTTCGGCTCCATGCCAATGGTGCAGGACTGGACCTTCAAGCAGGCACGGAAATCCCGCTGCTCCAGTTCGCCAACGGCGGCAGTTGCCAAGGTGACTCGATTTTTTTGTTGAAAAACGACGACCCGTTCCTGCCGCCCAACTCGCAGGCGGCCAACCTCGGGCAGTCGGTCAAATTCTTTGGTAGCGATGCCAGTGTGCCAATCTGTGCGGGCATCCAGGCCGCTGCCCCCTGCATTGGCTGCCTTTTTGCCGATGGCATCGTCACGCTCGACAGTGTACAGTCAGGCAACCCCGTCGTTTGCCTCGGTGGCCAAAACGGCATGTTGCGGCTCTTCGCCCACGGCGCTCCCAACCTCGAATTTAGCATTGACGGCGGCCAAAGCTGGTCGGCCAGCGGCTACTTCCCGGGCCTTGGCGTCGGCAACTACCAGCCACAGGTGCTGGGCACGAAGTTCGGTTGTCCCGTCAGCGCCATTGGGCAGCCCATCGAACTCACACCCAGTACGGTCATTGACCTCCAAATCGAACTCCCAGCAACGGCCTGCGAGGGCAGCGAGGTGCCGTTCAAAATCATCTCGCCAAACCCGCTGCCCGTCAACGCCAACTTCGCCTGGTCGGGGCCGCAGGGTTTCAACCACGACATCGCCGACCCGGTTATTTTCAACATAAATGGCTATCAATCAGGTGTTTACAAGTTGCTGCTCACGGCACCCGGCTGCGACTCGACCTCGGCTTCGGCCAGTTTGCAGGTGAACCCTTTGCCTGTTGTGCCCGACTTGTTGAGCAACGGCCCGATTTGTTTTGGTGAAAAATTGCAGGTATTTACGAGCGCCGACGGCACAAAATTCGAGTGGTACAGCCCCCTCGGTGCCAGCGCCCTCACGCTGCCGGAACAGACTACCGACGCCCCCGAAACCTTCATCGAACCTTCCAGTCCGGCTTATCTTTCCGGCAATTGGCAGGTGCAGGTTACCGACCAAAACGGCTGCACGGCCATGAGCCAGCCGCTTGCCATCAACATCAAGCCCAGGCCGCAGGCTTTTGCCGAAACGACTGGCCCAGTTTGCCCCGGCGGACAAGCGCAATTGCTTTCCAACCCGTTGCCCGGTGCCACGTATGAATGGAAAATCTTGGGCGAATCGGCCACCTATTCCATGCAGCCCAATCCGCTGGTTACCAATATTTTAGCTCCGCAAACATTTCAACTGGTCGTCACGCAGGATGGTTGCGTGTCTGTCGTTCCGGCCATGGCCACGGTCTCGCTCAGCCCGCAACCGAGCCTCAGCCCGACGAAGCAGTACACGCCCGCACCCGACTGTTCGCCGCAGGCGCTCCAACTCACTGCCAATGCTGACGGCGCGGGACTCAACTTCATTTGGTCGGGGCCTGACGGCTTTGCTTCGCAAATGGCCAATCCTGTGATCGCTGCCGCAACGGCTGCCGCCAACGGCAATTACCACCTCGAAGTCACCAATGTTTTCGGCTGCTCGGCCTCGCAGGAGGTGGCCGTCAGCAACATCCCAGACCCCGTGGCCATGCCCCTCGTCCAAAGCGCTGGCCCAGCCTGTCCCGGCGAAGATGTGCAGCTTTCGGTGCAGGCTTATGCTGGCTCACAGGTAAGCTACCAGTGGTTCAAGGGAACGACGCCCATGACCGGGCAAACCTCCAATACGCTGATTATCAATTCAATACAGCCAAGTGGCGAGGGTAGCTACAAGGTTCGGGTACAAGTGGACGGATGCACGGTGGAGTCCGCCAGCCAGCTCGTGGACGTGCTGGACAAGCCACAGTCCAACCCCGATTTTTACCTCAGCAACCCCTGCGAGGGCGGCACTTTGCAGTTTCTGTCCAACCAAAACGGCATCGTCAATTGGCATTGGACAGGCCCTGGTGGGTTCAGCTCCTACTCGCCGACCCCGGTCATTTACAACACCGAGTTCAACGACATCGGGGCATACCAGCTCACGGTCACTGGAGCCAACGGTTGTACCGCCAACGCCAGCCTCAATATTGACGGCATATTGCCCGTGCCTGCTGCGCCGCTTGTGGCCTCGAACAGTCCGGTATGCCCCGAAAGCGAAATCGTACTGACGGTGCAAAACCCCATCACGATTGGTACGGTGGACTATGAATGGCAAAACGCCAACGGCGAGGCAGTCGGCACTGGGGCTGCCACGCTTTCTTTGCTGGTAAATGACCCGTTGGCTGTGCCACCTTTTTTGGTAAAAACGATTGTGAACACCTGCCCCTCGACGCTTTCCGATCCCGTTCCCGTGCAGGTACTGCCCGCTCCCGTGGCCCTGGCTTGGAACGGCGGAGCCGTTTGTGAGGGCCAAATGGCGCAACTTTTCGCAGCCACACAGCCCAATGGCAGCTACGAATGGAGGGTCGTGGGGCAGGCACAGGTAGTTTCCATCGAGCAAAACCCAAGCTTGCTGCTCACCGATTCGACTGATTTTCAATTGGTTGTGAAAACAAACGGCTGTACTGCCGAGGCAGTCGCTTCGACCACAGTTGCCGTGAACCCTGTCCCGGTCATCAGCGACTTGACGGGAAATTTGGCGGTTTGCGAAGGCAGTCCGGTCAGCTTGAGTGCCTCTAACGTTGTGTCGTTGCTCAACCCCGTACAGTTCACATGGACAGGCCCGAACGGGTATTTGTTCACAGGTTCAGCGGCTCCGGCGGGGCCTTTTGAGCTGGACTTTGCCGCCATTTCCCCCACAAACGCAGGAGCGTACACCCTCACGCTGCAATCTGCTGAAGGCTGTGTTTCCGCTGCGCAAAGTGTGGCGCTGGAGGTCGGTACGATGCCGCAAACGCCAACAATCACCGTGGCCGATGCGGTGCTTTGCGAGAGCGAGCTACTTCAACTCGACGCCACGCCAAGCAATGGCAATAGCGTGAGTTACGATTGGTACTTCAACGATGGAACGACAGACTTCCTTTTGGCTACGACGAGTTTCCCAACCTATTTCCTGCAAAACACAACTGCCTCAAATTCAGGTAATTACTTCGTAAAAACGACTGTGGACGGTTGCACGACACAAGCCTCCAATCTCGCTCCGGTGCAGGTGATTGTCCTCGCCGCCAACGTGCAAGCCACCAACCCGACTACCTCGCTGACCCCCGCCTGCGAGGGTGATGACGTGCAGCTTTCGGCGACTTTCATCCCTGGTGCGACCTACCACTGGTATGGCCCGGCGGGCTTTTTCGCCAATGTGCCGAACCCGCTGCTGACCGACGCTGGGGCATTGCAAGCAGGAACGTACCTGGCGATTATTGGGCAGCCGGAGTGCTCGGTGACGCAGGCTTTGGAGACCGAGGTGTACGTGGTGCAAGCGCCCGAAACGCCGATTTTGACGGGTGCAAATGAGGCCTGCGAGGGCTTGGATGTGTTGCTTTCAGTGACCAATTCAGCGGCAGGAGCGGTCTATGATTTTTATTTTGGGCAAAATGGGCAGCCGTTCCAAACAGGCGGCGACTCAGTAGTTTTAGAGAATGTGGGAGCTGCGCAAACGGTGGTTATTTCGCTTTCGCTTCGCTATATGGCTGTGAATCAGCGCTTTCCGTTCCATTCAACTTGCAAGTCATTCCTGCGCAAACGGGCATTGCCTTCGCTGGAGACGACCAGACCATTTGCGAAGCGAATGAAATCCCGATGCTGCAAGCCACCCCACCGACGGTCGGAGCTGGCCACTGGACGCCACTCGATGGAGCAAACGTGGTGCAGCCCGCCTCCGCCCACTCGACGGTACTGGGACTGCAGCCCGGAGAGAACCGTTTCGTTTGGACCTTGACCAACGGCTTCTGCCCCGGCGTTGGCAGCGACACGGCGGTGGTTTTTCTGGAAAACGTGAAGGCCGTGGAAGATTTTTACTCGCTGCCGCTCAATGATAGTTTGCTGAATATCAACCTGTTGGAGAATGATTTTATCCTGAATCTGCCTGAATTTGAGTTCCAGATTTTGGCGAAGCCGACCAAAGGGCAACTGCTGGAAGACACCGGGGCAAGGGAAGGAGCCGGTTCATATGCCTCCGTACCCCAACGCTTTCGGCGAGGACGGTTTTCGCTACCGCCTCTGCTCCATGACCTGCCCCGATGTCTGCGACGAGGCCACGGTGCGCATCAGCTTGGACGGCTCCGTGGATGCCGAGGACTGCTTCCGCCCGAACCTCATCACCCCCGATGGCGACGGGCTGGACGACGTGTTTGTCATCCCTTGCGCCGCTGGTTGGCCGGGCAGTTCCATCCTGATTTTCAACCGATGGGGTGCGACGGTTTTTGAGTCCGAGGACTACCAAAACGACTGGGGCGGCACCTACAACGGGCAACCGCTGCCGCCGGGCACGTACTTCTACCAGTTGCGTTTGAATGACGGGAAGGGGACGGTGTTGCAGGGGTTTGTGGCGGTGGAATAAGTTATGAGTTATGAGTTATGAGTGGTGTCCCTCATAGCTCATAGCTCATAACTCATAACTCATAGCTTATAACTTTGAAAATGAGAATTCTACACTTACTTTTTCTACTTTCCTGCACCTCGCTGTTTGCGCAGCAGGAGCCAGTTTTTTCGCAGTTTTTTTACAATAAACTCATCTCCAATCCGGGTGCTGCGGGCAGTACGGGGCTTCCCTGTTTCACGGCATTTCACCGCCAGCAATGGACAGGATTGGAAGGTGCTCCGGTGACGCAGGCGTTGAGCATCAACTCGCCGATTTTGGCGGGTAGGGTAGGGCTGGGACTGACCGTTGTGAACGACAAAATCGGCTTTTACAACTCGACCTTTGCGCAAGCGGCCTACGCCTATCGGGTAGATGTGGCAGACGGAAAACTCGGCATCGGATTGCATGGCAGCATGACCCGCTACGAGGCAGATTTGTCTGAAATACGCACCATTTCCGGCTCGAATAAAACGCAGGAGGACATGATGGACTTCAGCTACCTGTTCAACATGGGCATGGGCGTCCATTTTGAAAACGAGCGGTTTTTCGTGGGCGCTTCCATCCCGTCGGTGCTCGACCGGGGGCAATCGAATGGGCAGGTGCGGCACGTTTTCGCCAATGCGGGGGCGGTGCTGGAACTCTCGCCCACGCTGCGGATGCGGGCTGCCGGGGCGGTTCGGGTGGTGGAAAATGCACCGCCGAGCTTTGATGCACACCTTGGTTTTGGCTTCACGGAAGAGGCGAGGCTGTGGCTGGGGAGTACCTTGCGGTTGAGCAATAATTACAATGGCCTCGGCGGCGATGCGCTGGTGGCCGTTGGCCAGTACCAAATCTCGGAGCGACTGCGGGCTGGCTTGGCTTACGACATGGCGCTCGGTGCGGTCAGGCGGGGGAATGTGGGGTCGTTTGAGCTGATGCTGGAATATAGTTTTGTGAAGGCTGCGCCGCTGGTGGCGGCTTTGGACCTGGTATTTTTGACTTCAATAGTGGCCATTTGGTGCATTTTGAAGGGTCAGGTTGGCCGGGATCTCCGTCAAGTGCCAGGTCTTGGCGCTGCGGGGGTTTTTGGAATAAAGGACAGCAATTACCTCGCTTAAAGTGAACTTCCCATCAAAATCCGTTTGTCGAAGCCGATAATAGTTCAAGCCATTGAACGGCTCATAGTCAAGCAGTTTGTAGGCCCTAATTTCAGATGCATTTCCAGCTCCTTGAAGTAGGCCAATCGCTTCGAACACCTTGCCGTCCCTGGAGCGCTCCACTTCGAAATGCCGGTTGTTGAGTTCTGAGGCGGTTTTCCAGTTCAATTCGATGGATAAGGGTTTGCCTTTCCAACAAAATCAATCAACTCGATGGGCATGCGGGCTATAAATGTGGTTCGGGGGCGGGGGTCCGGTGGCTCCTGGCCTGTGCCCATGTGGTTGCGGCTGTGCGTCAGCCCCGCGGAACCCTGAATAGGTGCCGCCATCCACAAGTTTGTCCAGGGTCGGTGGGCGCGCAGAACGTGGGGTGAGCAGCGGGGAGCCGCGGGGAGGGGTTCACCGGGCCTGGGCCCAGCCAGGGCGGTTGCGTAGGTGACTAGCACTTGCGATAAAGGCCAGTGGTTCAACGGTTGGCCATCGGAAGGGTTGAGGATATTCAAATCGGCCCATTCGGGCAAAGGGACGAGATAATTGTTGCGGCGGGGGACTGTCAAAACCGGACCAATGGCCCCGTGTAAAAGCGGTAGCCCCATCATCGGCCCTTTACCCACCTCCTTTTTGGAAAAATGCTCAGCTCAAGACCGGTAGCCGTGCCAGGTTGGCTTCGTTTGCGGGCGCGGTGAGGTGGGGGTGGCGGTAAATTGTTCAGCCCCTCACAAACTTGTCGAGGAACTTTTTCGCCTATTTTAAAGCCAACACCACCACCGAAGCAGCAGGCATTTTCACCGTTAAAACACCGTTTTTCAAGGGTGGCGCCCGTGAAAGCAGCGGGCTTCACCTTCTCCGGCTGGTCAAAGCTGTTGTAGTCCTGCACCTTGCTGGAGGCCAGCACCCGACCGCTCACCGTGTTGGCCGAAGTTCCCCGCAAATTGATGGTCACTTCCTGTGTCTTGTTGGCGTCTATGTTCGTCAGGCTGACGTGGATGAGGCCGCTTTTGTCCTTGGAAGCAGAGGCGGAAACGGCGGGTAGTTTCTCCTTACCAACCTGATAATCAGCCGTTTGCAGCGTGATGGGCAACAGCGTGGCGTCTTGGTGGACGCTGTACATTTCCATGACGTGGTAGGTGGGCGTGAGCAGCATTTTCGGGCCATCGGTGAGGATGACGGCTTGCAGCACGTTCACGATTTGGGCGATGTTGGCCATGCGCACCCGGTCGGCGTGGTTGTTGAAAATATTGAGCGTAGTGCCCGCAAGCACGGCGTCCCGCATGGTGTTTTGTTGGAAAAGGAAGGCACCGTTGGTGCCAGGTTCCACGTCGTACCAGCCGCCCCATTCGTCCACCACGAGGGCCACTTTTTTCTTTGGGTCGTATTTGTCCATGATGGTCGAGTGGCGGGTCACGAGTTCCTCCATTTGCAGCGCCCGCTTCATGGTCGTGAAATATTGCTCCTCGGTGAAGGCAGTGGCGGGGCCTTTGGCGTTCCAGTCAATGACCGAGTAGTGGTGCAGCGCCACGCCTTCTAGCATGTTGTGGGGGATGTCCCGCATGAGCACCTCCGTCCAGTTGTAGTCGCTGGAGTTAGCACCAGAGGCGATGCGGAACATGCCGCCGGAGTTCGACCAATCGGACATGAAAGTGGCATACTGCCTGTAAACATTGGCGTAATACTCGGCGGTCATGTTGCCGCCACAGCCCCAAGCTTCGTTGCCGAGGCCCCAGTATTTGACTTTCCACGGCTTTTCACGGCCATTTTGCTTGCGCAATTCGGCCATCGGGTCGCCGCCGGGGTGGGTGGTGTAGCGGGTCCATTCGACCACCTCCTGCACCGTGCCGCTGCCGACGTTGGCGCTCAGGTACGGCTCGGCGCCGAGCGATTCGCAGAGGTTGAGGAAGTCGTGGGTGCCGAAGCTGTTGTCCTCCGTCACGCCGCCCCACCAGACGTTGACCATCGAGGGGCGCTTGTCCTTCGGGCCGATGCCGTCCTTCCAGTGGTAGGTGTCGGCGAAGCAGCCGCCGGGCCAGCGCAGGTTGGGGATTTTCATTTTTCGGAGCGCCTCCACTACGTCGTTGCGGACGCCCTCCTTGTTGGCGATGGGGCTGTTTTCACCGACGTAAATGCCACCATAAATACAGGCGCCCAGGTGCTCCGAGAAGTGGCCATAAATGTGGCGGTTGATGGTGTGCTGGCCGAGGTCGGCGTTGAGGGTGATGGTGGCTTGGCCATTTGCGGCTATTGCGAAGCAGCAAAAAGCAATGCGAGTAGTGGGTTCCTCATCGGTGGAAGTGCTTGTTTTAATAAATGATTGAGAAGGCCAAAGGAAATGAAAATTGCATTGGACATTCCAATTTTTACAAAATATTTATGCGGCTTCCTCTCAATTTTACGGCCGTTTTGCGAATAAGCAGCCACCTTTGCCACCATGATTTTTGGCAAAAATCCATCTTCAAAAAATGGCCAGCAGTATGTGGTCAGCCTTTCTGCAATCATTGCCGTGGCGCTGGCTTGTTACCCGTTGGCGGGCGTCATCGGCTACCGCTCGGTGGCGTTGTTGCTGCTGTTTGCGGTGTCGGTGTTGTCGCTGCGGATGAGCCTGTACCCCGTGCTGGCTGCGGCTGCGGCGAGCGCGCTGATTTGGAACTTCTTTTTTATTCCTCCACATTTCACCTTTCATATCGGCAGCGTGGAGGATGGGTTGATGTTCGCCATGTACTTCATCGTAGCGCTGCTCAACGGCGTTTTTACGACCCGCATCCGGCGGGCGGAAGAACAGGCAAGGCAAAAAGAGGAACGGGCAAACGCCGCCAAATTGTACGATACGATGTTCAATTCGCTCTCGCACGAGTTGCGCACGCCGATTGCCACCATATGGGCGGCGTCGGACAACCTGCTCGCCGAGGACGAAAAATGGAGTGACGACGACCGCCACAAGCTGAACCTCGAAATCCACGCCGCCGCCGAGCGCCTCAACCGGTTGGTGGACAACCTGCTCAACATGTCACGGCTGGAGAGCGGCACCATTCAACCGAAAAAGGACTGGTGCGACCTGAACGAGCTGGTTTTTACGGCGGTAAACCGACTGGAAAATGAGCTAAGAAACCGCCAAGTCACAGTCAAAGTGGCACCTAATCTTCCGCTTTTCCGCCTTGATTTCGGGCTGCTGGAGCAGGCAATTTTCAACATCCTTTACAACGCCTCGATTTATACGCCGGAGCATTCGGCAATTGCCGTTGATGCTGATTATGTTGACAATCAATGCATTATCACGATAACCGACAACGGCCCCGGTTTCCGACAGGAGGATTTGGAGCGGGTCTTTGAAAAATTCTACCGGTCAAAAGGCTCGAAACCTGGTGGCACTGGCTTGGGGCTTTCCATCGTGAAGGGCTTCTTGGATGCCCACGGCGGCCGCATCCGGGTTGAAAATAAATCGGGCGGTGGGGCGATGTTTACCCTCCAGATTCCGGCAGAGAGCAAACCAATCAGCACATTTGAAGAGGGTTGATAAGGGTTGATGAGGGTTTATAAAAGTTGATTTCCCTCAGGTCCCTATCAACCTAATCAACCTCATATAAACCTTTATCAACCCATAAAAAATGAATGACCCAACCATCTTAATCATTGACGACGAAGTGCCCATCCAGAAGCTGCTGGAAATTACGCTCACGGCACATGGGTTCAAAACCACCGCTGCGGCGACGGCCAAAGAGGGGCTGACCTTCGTGGCCATGCACCCGCCCGACCTCGTGCTGCTAGACCTCGGGCTGCCCGATGATGATGGCCAAAACGTGCTCGTAAAACTGCGGGAGTGGTTCACCAATCCCATCATCATCCTGTCCGTGCGGGCAGCCGAGGAGGACATCGTGCGGGCGCTTGACCGTGGGGCAAACGACTACCTGCTGAAACCGTTCCGCACAGGAGAACTGCTGGCCCGCATCCGTTCGGCGCTGCGACTGTCGCAAGGGCTGGCGCACGTTCCCGTTCAGGAGTTTGGCAACCTGGTCATTGATTTGGCAGCCCGTACCGTTCGCAAAAATGGCGAACAGGTCAAGCTCACGGCCACGGAGTTTTCGCTGCTGAAATTGCTCGTGCGCAACGAGGGCAAGGTGCTGACTCATGCTTTTATCTTGCGTGAAATATGGGGCCCCGGCTACGTCCAGCACCCGGAATATCCGAGGGTTTTCATTGGGCAATTGCGCAAAAAAATCGAGGACAACGCCAACCAGCCGAAGTTCATCGTGACAGAGAGTGGGGTGGGGTATCGGTTCGTGGGAGGTTAAAAATTAACCCGACCGATGGGCTTTGGCGAAAGCAGTGATTCTTGGAATTGAAGCGAGATGGTTCTTAGTGTTTTAGGTCTCAGGGAGTGGTTGTACAGTTAGTTCTTTTTGAGGCAATTTCCGGCTTTGTCCAGCCGCTGGAGCAATTGGTCGGCAAATGATTCGCTGTAAGTAATGAAGGTTTAGTTTTGGCCATCAAAACGAAACGCATGATCAAAAAGCATTCAACAACCATCGGGATAATACTCGCCATGTTGTTCTTGGTGGTTTCCACCTTCTTTTATCCCGGCGGCTCGCAGCACGATGAAATGACCGTGGGTTTTGACTGGCGGCACAACTACGTGTGCAACCTCCTAAACCCCGTGGCGGTGAACGGCCATGAAAACGGCGCCCGGCCTTGGGCAGTCGCAGGGCTGGTAGTGCTTTGCGCTACCGCTGCGTTGTTTTTCGTCCGGTTCTCCAGAAAAATACCTGCGAAGGGAGCGTCTAATATCATCAAATTTGCGGGCGTGGGGGCCATGATGGCCGCCTTCCTCACGGCGACGCCCTACCACTACCTGGCGGTCACGGCTTCTGGCACCCTGTTGATGTTGACCTTGTTTTACATCACCGTTTTCTTGTTCAAATCCAAGTTGCACGGCTTCAAAGTGCTTGCCGTGGTGTGCCTGCTGGCCTTGTACAGTAGCAGTTTCGTCTATTTCACTCAGATACAATTGGAGTGGCTGCCCGTGTTGCAAAAGGCCGGCCTTGTGTTGAATTTGGCTTTGATATTGGGGCTGGAGTATTTTACGAAATCAGAAGATTTCTCCAGCAGAACTGTTGTTTGATTTTTGCAGCCAAAATCCTGCTGAAGCACAGCCAATGGAACGTGTCGGAAATCGCCTTTGCGCTGGGCTTTACAGAGGTGACGCATTTCAACAATTTCTTTAAAAAGCAGGTGGGGACGAGTCCGGGGAAGTTTCGAAATGGTGAATATCAGATACAAATGGTTTTAACCGGACGGCCATTTGATTTTCGTAACCTATTGTTTGAATATGGTTTTTAATGATACACGGCAGCGATGGTAGGAGTACGGGGTACTGAAAGTATATGCCAGAATTGCCAAACCTTGGAGCTTTCCTACTCCTCCTACCTTAGCAATGCGCCTACACCACCCGATTCCAAACCAACCGCTGCTGTTTTTTCAAATAGGCGCCGGGGCTTTCGCCAAACGCCTCCCGGAAATCGTGGATGAAATGTGCCTGGTCGAAATAGCCTGCCCGGTGCGCCACGTCGGTGAGCGAAGTGTGCTGCTGTGCCATCAAATTCCGCACATGCTCCAGCCGGACGGTCCTCGCAAAAAACTTGTAGTTCACCCCCACTGCATTGTGGATGATGCGCTGGGCGGTGCGCTCGCCGATGAAGAGTTTTTTTGTCAAATCCTGCAGGCGCACCGTTCCATTTGTTTGTAAAATATATTGGGTAAGCGGGATGGCACGGTCGTCAAAAGAGCGAACCTGCCGGAGTTTGTTTTTGAAAAAAATGTCCAGCGCCCTGGCCTTTGCCTGCTCGCCCATGTCCTGGTGCAAACTGTCGCACAAGTGTTCCAAATCAGTTTTAAAAACATGGTTCAAGTCTGCCCTGGTGTTGGTAATTTCCGAAATCGGGAAATCCATGAAGGGCTGGGCGCCCATGGGGTGAAGTTTATCATCACCTGCTGCACCCGGCTTTGCGGCACGAACAACTGGGGCTGGAGAGGAACCCCGTGAGGCTGTACCGGTCCACTGGCTGCCAGTTGCGTTTGTTCTCGAAAAGGAGGGTTGTCCCAAAAACAAAATCATGCGGGTACTGGAAGAAGGGAACACCCTGAACTCCCAGGTTTTGGCTAACTTTATAGGGTAAATCCATTAAAGGTGTAATGCCGGATATAGTCCTTCAAGGAAGGATTCGGCAATACTTTTGATAGACCCATTTTGCATTTTGTCAGGTTTTTACAATTCTTTCAAAGATACCTTCCTGATTTTTGCCTGACAAAACAAAAAGCGTTTATCATGAAAAACAACCTTTCATTTTCCAAAGCCGGTTCACCCCACCCAATGCCGGGCACTGTTGAGCGGCGGGGCAGTGATTAGCTGGCTCGCCACGGGCAAGGAGAGACGGGCGGGCAGTTCTCCCTCTTCGAGGCGAAGGGCATCCCCGGCATGGAACCGCCACCGCACACCCACCAACACGAGGACGAAACCTACTACTTGCTGGAAGGCGAGATGCTGTTCCGCATCGGCGAAGCCGAGTTCGTGGGCAAGGCGGGCGACTTCGTGTTCCTGCCCCGGCAACTGCGCCACGAGTTCAAGGTGTTAAGCCCCAGTTCCGCTGTCTGTGGGCATCTATCCGGCAGGGCTGGAGGTGTATTTCGAGCAGCTCACCGCACCACATTCCTCTGCCGAAATACCGCCCCTGAGCACCACCACCGCCCCGCCGGAAGCCATTGAAATGATGGGGCAGTGGGAGGAACAATTTGGAATTACTTACGTTATTTAAATAAAAACAGGTATGAAAAAACGAGTTTAAAAATCGCACTTTTCCTGCTGGGGTTTTTGCTAATCGGCATTGCCTCGCTCTTGGCTTACGTCAAATTTGCCTTGCCCAATGTGGGCCAGCCGACTGATTTGACGGTGGAAGCCACGCCCGAACGCATCGCCCGGGGCGAATATTTGGCCAACCATGTGGCGGTGTGCATGCAATGCCATTCGCAAAGGGATTGGTCGGTCTTTGCCGCACCCAGCAAACCCGGTACGGAAGGCGTCGGCGGCGAAGTCCACGACCAACGGCTGGGTTTCCCTGGCAGGTATGTTTCCAAAAACATCACGCCGGCGGGGCTGTCCGGTTGGACGGATGGCGAAATACTGCGGGCAATCACCTGCGGGGTGGACAAGCAGGGGAATGCACTGTTCCCTATCATGCCCTACCCGAATTACGGGCAATTGGACGAGCAGGACATCCACGGCATCATCGCCTACATCCGCACACTGGCGCCGAAGGAATTTGTCGCTGAAAAATCCACCTCTGATTTCCCCATGAATTTCATCATCAACACCATTCCGGCAAAGCCCAAATTTTCGCCACGCCCCGATGCTTCCGACAAAGTGGCGTACGGGAAATACCTGGTGACGGCTGCCATCTGCATAGAATGCCACACCAAATCGGAGAACGGTGCCTACACCGGAAAGCCTTTTGCCGGAGGCATGGAATTTCCGCTGGAAGACGGCTCGGTGGTTCGCTCGTCCAACATCACCCCCCATGCCACTGGCATCGGCAACTGGTCGTCAGCGCAGTTTGTCCAACGGTTTAAAATGTACACCGACAGCAGTTACACAGCGCCAAAAGTTCAGACTGGCGATTTCCAGACCGTCATGCCTTGGGACTCCTATTCGGGCATGACGGAAAGCGATTTGCTCGCCATTTATGAATACCTGAAAACGTTGGAACCTGTGGAGGGCACGGTCGAGCGTTTCACTGCGGTTGCAAGCAATTGATTTTATCACTTTTCAAAACAAAATAATCGTGGAAAAGCAACAAGAAAAAACCGCCACCCGCACGGGTGCGATGGCCCTCCTTTTGGGTTCCATCTGCATGTTGGCAGGTGCTGCCATCGGAATCTCCTCTGGCACCGACCTTGACCAATCGTTGTACGATAGCAACATGGCTGGCTATCTCGGTGGCTCGCTCGACACACAAAACTTGCTCATCCTCAACCTCTCGCTCTGGATTTTGGGTGTCGCCCTGTTGGGGGCAGGCGCTGCCATGACGGCGCTGCTCAGCCGTCAAAACCTTGTCCCTGCGACACTCGTGAAATACAATTACTGGATAGCCGTACCGCTCGTGTTGGTGTCGTACATGGCATGGCTGGCG
Organism: Saprospiraceae bacterium; assembly: GCA_016719855.1. Classification (GTDB taxonomy): domain Bacteria; phylum Bacteroidota; class Bacteroidia; order Chitinophagales; family Saprospiraceae; genus UBA6168. Next base: position 66,827 of record JADJYH010000081.1, read on the forward strand.
GTAGTGGTGCGTACGTCGGCTTCCGCCTCACCCGAAGCTGCGGCGATTGCCGAAACGGTGGGCTGGTTTGCCGTGCGTGCCGATTGGGTGGGCACGGTGCTGGTGCTGGGCACGGGGCCTGTGCTCATTTCTTCGGCAGGCAAAGGCATCTGGGTGCCAAACTGGCTGCGGGTGTGGAGTTTCATCTGCCTGTTTGCCCGGTGGGCTGACCACCCTTGCCCAATATGCCGGTGGGCTGACGAGCTACGGTTTTCTCATCATCCCCGTTGGCATGGGCTGGATGATTGCGCTGGCGGTGGTGCTGTTCAGGCGGGCGGGGAGGATGGCAGCCGATGCCTGATGAATGGGCGGTAACATCAGAGCTGCGGCACTTGCTACTGCCGGTTTGCAACCGGCATTCTGGACGCTTTTCTCAAATACAATCCCTATATTTGAAACGCAAACGAGCTTTAATTGTCATGGAAAAGGCAGGGCTTTAATTGAAGGTTGGGAAGACTTGTGACAACTTGTGGCGTTTTTGTCACATGCCTATATCCGAGCACCGTTTAATTTTTTGGTTCGCTTTTCTTCTCTCCCCATCTGTATTCTACGCCCCAAGTGAAGCTGGCCAGGCTGAAATTGAAAAAGAAATTATCATAGGTGGTGTTGGAATTATTACTATAGGTATTCTTGGTAGTGAGGTAACCTACTTCACCTAAGCGTAGTAGTAAACCCAGTCTTTCTGTAATATGGTAGGCTATGCCCGGCGATACTTTTCCGATGAAATTCCAGTAAGTGGATTTGCTTTGATGAAGATAGCCCACAAACCGTTGCTCATTTTTTTCTTTGGAAAAGCCAATATAAGGCTCAAGGAATAGCCCAAACTTAGCAGAAGGGCGAAGGTAGTGCCGAGTAAAAATTCCCGCTGAATAGCCGATGGTAGTTTCTTTTGAGTACCTAGTGTTGTTCCATTGTTGCCATAAGTTTTAAAGGTGTTTTGGTTTTTCGCATAGCCTAAGCCGCAACCAATCAAAGTATGTTTGGACAGTTTCCAAGCCATATATGGCCTAAAATCCAAGTGTTTGGCCTTTGCGTCTTTTCGACAGCTTGGCTCGATTTGCCCATCATCGTAATGGGCACCTTTAAGGCTGACCAGGTTGATTTGTCCACCCATAACATTTTTCAAGCCGGGTTCCTGTGCTAAGAGCGTGCCGATAGAACTGAATAGGAATGTGATAATCAAGTATTTCATAATTGGTGTGATAATGAATAAATTGGTGGATGCTAATATTATTTGATTAAAGTTTCAATTCCGCTCCAACGAAAAAGGAATCAGTGCTTAGGCGCAAGCCAAGATAACTGTACTCACCATAATCTGAGGATAATACATTTCTGGATTTGCCCCATACATAGCCTAGTTTTCCAAACCGTGCGATGAGGTTGAAACGCTTGGACACGGCCCACGAAATGCCAGGAGCTATTAAACAGTTGAATTCTTTTGCGGAATCTACGTAAGCAGAAAGTATAAATTTGCTGGTGGAATTGTACTCATACGCTGTAAATGTTAAATTGGGTTCCAAAAAGAACTGTACTGGCTTGTTGGTACCAAAATACCGCCTGGCGAAAATCCCTATGTTATAACTGGAATAAATATTGGTGAATTCTTCCTGAAAGAAATCATCATAACCGGAACGTCTTGAATGGCTCATGCCGAAGGCCAATCCTACCGTCCAGAAATCATTCAATCTTAAGCCTATATGTGGATTTAGGCCGACTTGATGATGGGAATTATTGGAGGTTTTGATTCCTTGTTCATCCGTATGTGTTAGGTAACTATTGAGATAATTAACGGTACAACCAAAGATGATTTTATACGACTTGTCTTGCGCTTGTGTTAAGGATAGGGCACAGATGGAAATGAAAAAGAGTAACGTTGATTTCACAAGAAATTAGGTTTTAGTTGGCAATTAATGATAAAACTGTGTGAAGAACGCCGATTCTGAACTAATGGTATGTAGTTGGGAATTAATAAGCCAGCCACAAGACATGGTTCGGATTGTAATGTTCCTCCGAAATTTTGAAATCATACCTGCCGATGATTTGGAACCCCATTTTCTGGTAAAAAGCGATGGCCCGGTGGTTTTCGACCCAGGTTCAGGTCCATCAACTTGAAGGTGAGTTATTGGCTGAATATTTATTAAATCACCATCATTGCTGAAATTTGTAAGTTTTCATTTGCTTTTCGTAACTTTCCGCCCAGTTCCAATTCGTAGCTTGCACCCAAATTCCCAACCCCAAACCACCAACCGAACTTCTTCACCAAACTCATCATCATGGCAATCTTCAATCTAAACATCAACGGAAAAAAACAGCAGGTGGACGTTGACCCCGCCACGCCCATGCTTTGGGTACTGCGTGACCACCTCAACCTCGTCGGCACCAAGTACAGTTGCGGCATCGCCCAGTGCGGTACCTGCACCATCCACCTCGGCGACGTGGCAATGCGCTCTTGCATGTTGCCTGTCTCACAGGTCGGCAACCAAGCCATCACCACCATCGAGGGCCTCTCTGAAAGCGGCGACCACCCGGTGCAAAAGGCATGGCTGGAGCACGACGTGGCGCAGTGCGGCTACTGCCAGTCTGGGCAAATCATGAACGCCGCTGCATTGCTGAAAGCCAATCCCAATCCCGGCGATGCCGAAATCGAAGCCGCCATGAACGGGAATATCTGCCGCTGCGCAACGTATGTCCGCATTAAAGCAGCGATTAAAACGGCGGCGAATGGGTAATTGGTTGAATTGGTAAATTAGTTGAATTAGGTAAGTCACTTTCCCGATTCAACCAGTTCAACCAGTTCAACCAGCTTAACCTTAATTCCACTATTTCCACTAATTCAACTAATCAACATGTCACTCATAAAAACACATTTCGGACGCCGTTCCTTCATCAAAACAACAGCCCTCGCTGGCGGCGGCATGGTGCTCGGTATTAGCTGGCTGGCCGCTTGCAAATCCGGCACGAAAGAGGAAATGCTCGCCATGCCCAAGGAATGGTTCAACATCAACGGCTTTTTGAAAATCGGCGAAAACGGCGTCGTCACCATCATGTCGCCGAACCCGGAAATCGGGCAGAACGTGAAGACCTCCATGCCCATGCTCGTGGCGGAGGAACTCGACGTGGACTGGAAAATGGTCATCGTGGAGCAGGCCCCGCTCAACACGGACATCTTCCAACGGCAGTTGGCGGGGGGCAGCCAGAGCATCCGGGAGGCATGGAAACCGCTGCGAATGGCAGGGGCAACTGCACGGCACATGCTCAAGGAAGCAGCAGCCCAAGCCTGGCAGGTACCCGTTGACGAAGTGACGACCGAGGCGGGCGTTTTGAAACATGAAAAAAGCGGCAAATCGGCGGGCTACGGCGAGTTGGCGTCGGCTGCCGCCAAGGTTGCCGTGCCGAAGGAAGTGAAACTGAAAGACCCGAAAGATTTCAAAATCATCGGGCAATCGAAGAAGAACGTGGACGGCCTGAAAATCGTGACCGGACAGCCGCTTTACGGCCTCGACTACCGCAGGGATGGGATGCTCATCGCCATGATTGCCCACCCGCCTACTTTCGGCATGAAGCTGAAATCGGTGGACGACTCAGCGGCCAAGGCCATGCCAGGCATCAAGGACGTGTTTACCATCAACGTTTACAACGAAGGCTACGAAAAGCAGTGGTGCGACACGGAGGCGTTCAACGAAAAGGTCGTGGTGGTGGGCAACACGACGTGGGAGGTGATGCAGGCAAAAAAGGCGCTGAAATTGGAGTGGGAACCTTTCACTGCCTTTTCCGAAAACGTTCAAGGCTGGGGTGGCCCACAAAAAGTAACGGTTCCAGCAGGCTTGGAGAACACCAACGACCACCAGTCCAAAATGGCCGACCTCACCGCCAAGCCTGCCAATCTGCTGCGCAAGGACGGCGACCCGGAGGCTGCCTTCAAGCGGGCGGCAAAGGTCGTGGAGCGCACGTACTCCGCCCCGTTCCTCGCCCACAACACGATGGAGCCGATGAACTTCTTCGCCCACGTGACCGCCGACAAGGCCGAACTCGTCGGGCCGATTCAGACGCCGGAGTTCATGGAAAAAACAGTGGCTGCCCGCCTCGGCTTGCCGCTCGAAAAAGTGGACATCCAGATGACCAGGCAGGGCGGCGGCTTCGGGCGGCGGCTCTACGGGCACTTCCTCGTGGAGGCAGCGGTCATTTCACAAAAAATGAATACTCCCGTCAAGCTCGTTTACACCCGTGAGGACGACATGACGGCGGGCGTCTATCGCCCGGCCTACCATGTCACCTACCGGGCTGGTCTCGATGCGGAGGGCAACCTCATCGCCTTCCACATCCGGGGCGGTGGCACGAGCGACAGCCCCGTCCACGCCAACCGCTTCCCTGCCGGTGCCGTGGACAATTATCTGGCGGAGGAATGGAGGCTGGACACCAATATCAGTACCGGGGCTTGGCGGGCACCGGGGTCGAACTTCATCGCCGGGGCCGAGCAATCCTTCCTCGACGAGGTGGCCGAGGCCGCCGGGAAGGACCCCATCGAGTTCCGCTTGGCGCTGTTCGACAAGGCCATGAAAAGCCCCGTCGGCAAGGACAACGACTACGACGCCGCCCGCTACGCTGGCGTTTTGAAGGAAGTGAAGGAAAAATCGGGCTGGGCGAACCCGCCCGCCAACGTCCACCGGGGCGTCTCCGCCTATTACTGCCACGACAGCTATGTGGCGCAGGTGCTGGACATCGTGGTGGTGGACGGCAAAACCGTCATCCAGAAAATCCATTGCGCCGTGGACTGCGGCATCGTGGTGAACCCCATCGCCGCCACCAACCTCGTGGAGGGCGGCATGGTGGATGGCATCGGGCACGCCCTGTACAGCGCCATGACCTTCAAGGATGGCACGCCGGAGCAGAGCAATTTCGACAAGTACCGCCTCATCCGGCACTCGGAAGCGCCGAAGGCGATTGACGTGCATTTCGTGCAAAACGGCATTGACCCGACTGGCCTCGGCGAGCCGCTGAACCCGCCCATCATCGGGGCGCTGGCCAATGCGCTGTACAAGGCGACGGGCAAGCGGGTGTACCGTCAACCGTTTTTGGGAGAGAAGGCGATGTTGGGATAGCAATAGACGAAAGACGCAACGTGAAAGGCGACTCTTTTCTGAAAGGAGTCGCCTTTTTTTATTAACGAAGTCAGGTGTTATATCCTTCGGGAAATATGGGACCCCCAGCTATACGCAGCACCCGGAGTATCCAAGGGTTTTCATTGGTCAGCTCCGCAAAAAGATAGAGGATAACCCGAACCAGCCCAGCTTGATTTTGACGGAGAGTGGGGTGAGGTTTGTGGGGGTGGGGTAGCTAGCTAAATCCTATCTTTATTTATTCGATTGATTTTCAATAATTTGCGATACTTCTTGGGTTGTCATTTTTGCAATTTTCGCAATTATGTCAATAGATAAACCCTCCTCATGCATTCCGATGACCATCTCGATTTTGCTTTTCAATTCAGCTTGCTGAACAGCCTTGTCCATTCTTGCCCTTTCATCTTCCTCCCGCATAAAGGCGTATTCATAGGCATCCAACTCCGCCTGTGTCCATGTCTGCACGTTTGCCTCCTCGTAAGCTGACTTCAAGCCTTCGTCCTCGATATTATCCGGCACCACCTCAAGGTTTTCCGCATTTTTGATGAAATAGACCCATTTTTCGGTCAGGGTTTTCAATTCATGCAGTTCCTTTTTGAATTTCGGCAGTTCAATAAAGTTGAATTCCACATCTTTTATGGTTTGCTCGCCCGTTTCGATGTCCCGTACTTGGCTGCGGCTGATGTAATTTTTATTTTCTGTTTGCACAAAGTCAAGCACGCCAATAAAAATCACAGGGCGCAGGTTTCGGTAAAAATCAGCCCGTTTGATTTGGTCGGCGTAGCTTTTTGAAGAGTAGTAGAGCACCCGCTTCTCAAATCCGTCAATATTTCCGACCTGCATTTCGATGATATAGGTACGCCCCACTTGGTCGGTCGCCTTTACATCTACAATGGTCACTTTCCCGCCCCTGAGCTTGGGCAGTTGGTACGGGTTCAGAATGGAAACCTCCGCTATGCGCTGGTCGCCGTGGAAGTCAAGCACGGCATTGAGGAAAGATATAAGCGCTTCCTTTCTGTTCTCGTTGCCGAAGATTTTTCGGAATGCGATGTCGTTAGTTACGACTGCGAATTTCATTTCAAAGTAATTTTGGTACAAAAATACGCAAAAAATAGGGTTCGGACGGTGAGATGCGGAGGGTTTTCATTGGTCAGCTTCGCAAAAAAATAGAGGATAATCCGAACCAGCCCAGCTTGATTTTGAAGGAAAGTGGGGTGGGGTATCGGTTTGTGGGGGGCGCTTCTTTATGAAATCCTTACAATCCTCCCTACCATCTTTACACCCCCCTTATAAATCCCGCCGCAACTTTGCATCGTCAAATTAAAACAACATCCTCTAAGTCTTTGGACATGGGGATACAAAGTTGAAAAAATGAAAACTCCTTATTTTAAGAGCATTTACTTCACCATGCAACAATTGGCTGACATCACGAAGAAATGCATTCTAACCAGAAACTTCCAACGGGTGGAAAAATGCCTTGGCATCGCTGACCGCTTGATGCGCACCGGCAATGCCAAAATTAAGAATGCGGTGGCGAATGTATTTGTGTATTCCGTCACGATTCGACTGGAGACCATGAGAAGGGAAGACAGAGAACGGGTGTTCCATCTTTTCCCCGCCTCCCTGAAGGCAGAATACGTGCAACAGATTAATACGACAGGTGGTTAAACACAGGTAGGTGGAAAGCGTATCAAAATCATCTATTGAAGATGACAAAAGTCACCCCCCTCCACTTATCAAGAAACAACCTTTACATACATAATGAAAGCAAGGAAAATCAACGGTAAAAACCTCAAACAAGCGTGGCGTTCGTCGCAGCAATCTTGATATTTTCTCCATGATTTTCCTTGCCATTTTGAAATTGAAAATACTGTTTCACTTTTAATCAAAAGCCATAAAAATGCTGACCATTATTTTGCTCGCAGCAGGAGTGCTTTGCTTCTTGCTTTTCTACAAATCCATTGATTTTTTTGAAAAAATCTAAAACCATGATTCCACTTTTCATTCTATCCATCCTGGCTTTCGGCTATATATGCTATGTGTTGCTGAAGCCGGAAAGGTTTTAATTGAAATTGAGAAATTATGAAATTAGAAATTGCCATGCGCCGTCCCTAATTTCCCAATTTCCAATTTCCCAATTTCCATCTTATGAATACCGAAATTCTCGGCGTCATAGCCATTTACATTCTCATCGTTTTGCTGGCGTTGCCGCTCGGCAAATACATCGCAAAGGTATTTGCAGGTGAGCGAACCTGGCTCGACCCGGTCTTCAACCCATTAGAGCGGTTATTTTTCAAACTCAGCGGCATTGACCCGACGCTGGAAATGAACTGGAAGCACCACCTGGCGGCGCTGCTTGGTATCAACTTGCTGTGGTTTCTGCTCGCCATGTTCGTGCTGATGAACCAAGGTTGGCTGCCCTGGAATCCCGACGGCAACCCGTCCATGTCGCCGCACCTTGCGTTCAACACGGCGGTGTCTTTCCTCGTCAACTGCAACTTGCAGCACTACTCCGGCGAGACGGGGATGAGCTACTTGGGGCAGGTGTTCTGCCTGATGTTCCTCCAGTTCGTGACGGCGGGCACGGGCATGGCGGCGGCGGCGGCGGTGTTCAACGCCATGCGGGAGCGCTCGGCAACCCACTTCGGCAATTTTTACAACTACTTCCTTAAAAGCTGCACCCGCATCCTGTTGCCCGTAGCGTTCGTGGCGGCCATTGTGCTGGCTTTCAGCGGAACACCGATGACCTTCGAGGGCAAGGACTCGATGATTACGATGCAGGGCGATACCGTGCAGGTGAGCCGTGGCCCCGTGGCGGCCTTCGTTGCCATCAAACAAGCGGGCACGAATGGCGGCGGTTTTTACGGCGTCAACTCGGCACACCCGCTCGAAAACCCAGACTACCTGACCAATGCTGTGGAGAACATCCTCATCCTGATTATCCCGATAGCGATGGTGTTTGCCCTCGGTTTTTACCTCAACCGCCGCAAGCTGGCGTGGATGATTTTCGGGGTGATGACGCTCGGCTTCCTGCTGCTCTCGCTGCCCTCCATTTACAGCGAAATGCAGCCCTCACCAATCGCCAACCAGCTCGGCATAGACGGCTCGGCGGGCAACATGGAGGGCAAGGAAACCCGGCTTGGGGCGGCTGCCAGTGCCTTTTGGGGCATCAGCACCACCGCCACATCCAACGGCTCGGTGAACTCCATGCACGACAGCCACACGCCCCTCAGCGGCGCCATGCAACTGATTGACATGATGATAAATTCGCTATACGGTGGCGTGGGCGTGGGCTTCCTGAACTTCTATATTTTCATCATCCTCGCCGTGTTCATCAGCGGCCTGATGGTAGGGCGAACGCCAGAGTTTTTGGGCAAAAAAGTGGAGGCACGGGAGATGAAAATCGCCCTCATCATTGCCTTGCTGCACCCGTTCATCATACTGGTCGGCACAGCGCTGTCTGCCTTCATTTTTTACCATAACCCCGAAATCGGTTGGCTGAACAACCCCGGCAACCACGGCTTTTCGGAGATGCTCTACGAGTACACCTCCGCCGCCGCCAACAACGGCAGCGGCTTCGAGGGCTTGGGTGACAACACGCCCTGGTGGAACATTAGTACAGGCTTTGTGCTGTTGCTGGGGCGTTACCTACCCATCATCGGGCCAGTGGCCATCGCAGGTATTCTGGCCAATAAGAAATACATCCCAGAATCGGCAGGTACGCTTAAAACAGACACTGGCACCTTCGGATTGATGGTCTTTGCCGTGATTTTCTTGGTGGCTGCGCTGGCGTTTTTCCCGGCACTGGCACTGGGCCCACTGGCGGAATATTTTAACCATTAAAACAACGTCGGGGAGGTTTAGAACCTCCCCGACGTTTAAAGAAATCGAAAAATGAAACGTAAAAATACCTCGACCTCCCTTTTCCAAGCGTCGCTGCTGCGGGAGGCGTTCAAACAATCATTCGTCAAACTCTCCCCAGCGGTCATGTTCCGCAACCCCGTCATGTTCCTCGTGTACATGGGCATGTTCGTCATGCTCGGCGTGGTCGTGTGGATTGCAGCGGGGGAAACCTCACAAGGCAGTCTGGCTTACAACCTGCTTGTGCTGGTCATTCTGTTCCTGACGGTGCTGTTCGCTAATTTTGCGGAGGCCATCGCCGAGGCGAGGGGCAAGGCACAGGCCGATTCGCTCCGCAAAACACGGGAGGACACGCCCGCCAAGAAAATCTCCACCATGGAGGACGGTGCGCTTGCCATCCACCAAACCGTGCCTTCTTCTTCGTTAACACAAGGCGATATTTTCGTTTGCGAAGCTGGAGATATCATTCCCGCCGACGGCGAAATCATCAAAGGTTTGGCGACGATTGACGAGAGCGCCATCACGGGCGAAAGTGCCCCGGTCATCCGGGAGGCGGGCGGCGACAAAAGCTCCGTCACGGGCGGCACGAAGGTGCTTTCCGACCGCATTTATGTGCAGGTGACCACCAAGCCCGGCGAGAGTTTTTTGGACAAAATGATAGCCCTGGTGGAAGGCGCCAGCCGCCAAAAAACGCCCAATGAGATTGCGCTGACCATCCTCTTGGCCGGCTTCACATTGGTGTTCGTCATCGTCTGCGTCACCTTGCAGCCGTTTGCGCTGTACGCTGGGGCGAACATCCCAATCGCCGCCTACATCTCGCTGTTCGTCTGCCTCATCCCCACCACCATCGGGGCGCTACTCTCTGCCATCGGCATTGCGGGCATGGACCGGGCGCTTCGGGCAAACGTTATTGCCAAATCAGGCAAGGCAGTGGAAACGGCGGGCGACATTGATACGCTGCTGCTCGACAAGACCGGCACCATCACCATCGGCAACCGCAAGGCCACGCATTTTTATCCCGCTCCAGGCATGGATTTGATAAAAATGACCACAGCCGCCGTGCTCGGCTCGCAGGCCGACGACACGCCGGAGGGAAAGTCCATCATCGAATTGGCGCAGAACAGCAGCGTTAAACTCCCCGCTCATCCAGGACAGGGGCAGGGGGTGAGGTATATTAAATTCACCGCTGAAACCCGCTCCTCTGGTGTGGACCTGCCGAGTGGCATCCGCATCCGAAAAGGGGCTTACGACGCCATCAAATTGCAGGTGGAAAAAGCGGGCAACCCCTTCCCCGACAAGGTGACAGAAGTGGTGAAAAAAATCTCCGCCAATGGCGGCACTCCGCTCGTAGTCATTGAAAATGAGCAAGTTGTGGGCACCATCGAGTTGCAGGACAGCATCAAGCCGGGCATCAGCGAACGCTTCGACCGCCTTCGGAAAATGGGCGTGAAGACCGTCATGGTCACGGGTGACAATCCGCTCACCGCCAAGTTCATCGCTGAAAAAGCGGGTGTGGACGACTACATCGCCGAAGCCAAACCGGAGGACAAGATGAACTACATCAAGGCCGAGCAACACAACGGAAAGCTCGTGGCGATGATGGGCGACGGCACCAACGACGCCCCTGCCCTCGCCCAGGCCGACGTGGGCGTGGCGATGAACAGCGGCACCGCCGCCGCCAAGGAGGCCGGTAATATGGTGGACCTCGACAACGACCCGACCAAGCTCATCGAAGTGGTGGAAATCGGGAAACAACTGCTGATGACCCGTGGTACGCTCACGACGTTCAGCATCGCCAACGACGTGGCGAAGTATTTTGCCATCGTCCCGGCGCTGTTCATCACGAGCATCCCGGCGCTGAATGCGCTGAATATCATGCACTTGCACAGCCCGGAGAGCGCCATTTTATCAGCGATTATTTTCAATGCCATCATCATCCCGATGCTCATCCCGCTGGCATTGCGTGGGGTGAAATATCGCCCCATCGGCGCCTCGGCGCTGCTGCAACGCAACCTGTTGGTGTACGGGCTGGGCGGGGTGCTGGTGCCGTTTGTGGGGATAAAGTTGATTGACTTGGCGGTGAGCGTTTTTTCTAATGTTGAGGAGGTTTAGATGGTTTGATAAGGTTGTAGTCAATCCTAAACCATCAACCCTATCCTCAACCTTATAAACCTGCATAAAATGAAAGAACCACTTCTTCCCGCACTCAAAATGACACTGCTCACACTTGTGCTTTTCTCTGGCGTTTACACGCTGGCAGTGTGGGGCATCGCCCAACTCGCCCCGAACGGTGGCGAGGGCGAAATCATCACGCACAATGGCAAAACCTACTATGAAAACGTTGGGCAGCAATTCACCGAAGACCGCTACTTTTGGTCACGCCCATCCGCTGTGGATTACAATGCCGCAGGTTCCGGGGGCAGCAACAAAGCCGCCTCGAACCCCGACTATGTGGCGACCGTGCAGGCGAGGATTGACAGTTTTTTGGTGCATAATCCCGGCGTTTCGAAGGCGGAAATCCCCGTTGACATCGTGACGGCATCGGGCAGTGGCCTCGACCCGCATATCTCGCCAAAGGCGGCGCAGTTGCAGGTGCAGCGCATTGCCCGTGTGCGGAATTTGCCACTAGAAAAAGTGCAGGCACTTGTTGCGGAGCATACCGAGAAACCGCTGCTCGGCTTCCTCGGACCGGAGCGGGTGCATGTGCTGAAACTGAACATTGCATTGGACAATCTTAAATAGGTTGATAAGGGTTGATGAAGTTGATTAAGGTTGATAATCAGCACCTTATCAACTTCATCAACCCTTATCAATCATCATCAACCTAATAAAATGAAACTCAAATTTCTTGAAATCACCGCCCTCGTTTGCCTCTTTACAACCATGCAAATGAGCGCCCAAAGCGATTCTACTTCGCTAACTTTTTCAGGCTACGCCGAAACGTATTACGCCTATGACCTCGGCGAACCAGACCACCACAACCGCCCCGGTTTCATATATTCGCACAACCGGCACAACGAATTCAACCTGAACCTCGGTTACCTCAAAGCAGCCTACGCTGCACCGAACGTTCGGGCGAACCTGGCATTGGCTGCTGGCACATACATGAACGCCAATCTCGCTGCCGAGCCGGGCGTTTTGCGGAATATTTTTGAGGCAAATGCGGGTGTCAAGCTGTCCAAAAACTCGGAAACCTGGGTCGATGCGGGCATTTTCGCCTCGCATATCGGCTTCGAGAGCGCCATCAGCAAGGACTGCTGGACGCTGACCCGCAGCATCCTGGCAGAGAACTCGCCGTACTACGAGAGCGGCGTGAAACTCTCGCACACCACCGCCGACGGTCAGTGGTTTCTCTCCGCCCTTGTGCTCAACGGCTGGCAGCGCATCCAGCGGGTGGACGGCAACAACACCCCGGCTTTTGGAACGCAAATCACCTTCAAGCCGACAGAGAACATCACGCTCAACAGCAGTACATTCATCGGCAGCGACAAACCGGATGATGTTCGCCAAATGCGGTATTTTCACAATTTTTATGGCATATTTAAACTGGGCGAGCAGTGGGCTGCCACCCTCGGCTTCGACTACGGGGCGGAGCAGGTGAGCAAGGGCGACAGCGACAAAAACACTTGGTATTCGCCGGTTTTAATGCTGAAATATGCGCCCGGCGGCAGGTGGTCGGTGGCAGGTAGGGCGGAATATTACGCTGACGAAAACGGCGTCATCATCGCCACTGGCACGCCAAATGGCTTCAAGACGCTCGGTTTTTCGCTGAACCTGGACTGCGCCGTGCGGGACAACGTACTCTGGCGCATCGAGGGTCGTGGATTCAGCAGCGAAGACGATATTTTTACCGACAAAGACGGTGCGGCGAGCAGCGGGAATTTTTTCCTGATAACTTCGCTGGCGGTTAGTTTTTGAGATTGGAAAGCCCGAAGGGATTTATTGGCGATATTCAGGCCTAGAAATCCCTTCGGGCTTTCCAATCCTTAAGTTCGAGCAATGACGGAAAAAGAACACAACGTCCAGTATTTCCTCGACTTGATTAAGAAATCGAGGCGGGGGAAGTTCAAGGTTTATATCGGCATGAGTGCCGGGGTGGGCAAGACTTTTCGCATGTTACAGGAGGCGCAGTCGCTGCTGCGCAATGGGGTGGACGTGAAAATCGGTTACGTGGAAACGCACGGGCGCAAGGAGACCGTCGAACTGCTCGAAGGATTGCCGGTCATCCCACGGCGCAAGCTGTTTTACAAGGGAAAAGAACTGGAGGAGATGGACTTGCAAGCCATCCTCAACCTCCGCCCGGAAATCGTCATCGTGGACGAACTGGCGCACACCAACATCGAAGGCAGCAAAAACGAGAAGCGCTGGCAGGACGTGATGGATATCCTCGAAGCAGGCATCAACGTGGTCAGCGCCGTGAACATCCAGCACATCGAGAGCCTGAACGAGAACGTGCGCAGCATCACGGGCGTGGAAGTGCAGGAGCGGGTGCCCGACTCGGTGCTGGCCCAGGCGGACGAGGTGGTGAACATTGACCTGACTTCCGACGAACTGATTACCCGCCTGAAAGAAGGCAAAATCTACGCCCCGGACAAGGTGGAAACGGCGCTCCGCAATTTTTTCAAGGCCGAACATATCCTGCAACTGCGAGAGCTGGCACTAAAAGAAGTTGCGACGCAAGTGGAGCGCAAGGTGGAAACGGAGATTCCCCGCAATGCCGGACTGCGCATTGAGCGGTTCCTCGCCTGCATCAGCAGCAACGAAAAAACGGCGAGGACGGTCATCCGAAAAACCGCCCGGTTGGCCAATTATTACAACAGCAAATGGTACGTGCTGTACGTGCAAACACCCCGTGAAAGCCCCGACAAGATACCGCTCGACAAGCAACGGCATTTGATCAACAACTTCAAAATGGCGACGGAAATGGGTGCTGAAATCATCCGATTAACCGACCATAATGTGTCAAAAGCAATATTTGAAGAAGCCGAAAAAAGGCAAGTTACGACCGTGTGCATCGGCAAGCCGCATATCAATTTGTTTAGGATTATCCTTGCAACCAATCTTTTTAATCAATTATTGAGGAAGCTTTCCAGTTCGGATATCGACCTTATTATTTTATCGTGATGAAAATAAAGACCAAATTGACACTGGGTGTTGGGCTGCTTTTTTTGCTGATTGTTTTATTGGCGACCATCGGTGTCCGGCAGATATGGAAATTGTCGGATGAGACTAAAAGTATCTTAAAGGCCAATTATAATACGCTGGATTATGTGCGGCACATGTTCACTGCTTTGGACAATATGCAGGCTGACCAAATCGACACCGCCTCTGTTTCCACATTTAGGGAAAATTTGTTGAAACAGGCTGTAAATATTACGGAGGCCGGAGAAAAAGACGCCACGAAACGGCTGAATGTCCATTTTGAACAATTATTGAAAACTCCTGAAAATAAAACGCTCCCGGCGGAAATAAGGAACGACTTGAACGAAATAATGCATCTCAATATGAGTGCTATCTTGCAAAAAAGTAAATCGGCAGAAACAACGGCAGACAAGGCAATAATATGGATTGGAATTACAGGTGCTTTATGCTTTATCATCGCTTTTATTTTAATGGTAAATATGCCGGGCAATATTGCAGACCCTATTCGTGAATTGACGGAAAATATACGCCAGATTGCAGGAAGAAAATATGACCAGCGGGTGCATTTTAAATCAGGTAGCGAGTTTGGCGATTTGGCGGAGGCATTCAACACGATGGCCGCCAAATTGCAAGAATACGAGAGCAGTAATTTGTCCAAAATTTTGAATGAGAAAAAGCGCATCGAAACACTTATCAACAATATGCAGGAGCCGATAATTGGATTAGACGAAAATAGAAGGGTAATCTTCGCCAACCAGGAAGCGCTGAAACTGTTGAACTTGAAACAGGCAGAACTCGTCGGACAACACGCCAAGGATGTCGCAGCCTCCAACGACCTGATGCGCTCCTTGGTCATGGACATCCTGGAACCATCCAAAATCTCGGGCGGAAAATCCGAACCACTGAAGATATTTGCCGACAACCAAGAGAGCTATTTTGAAAAGGAAATCATACCAGTCAACCTTGCTCGCACTGGGGAAAGGGAGGCACGGCACCTGGGCGACGTGATTTTGCTTAAGAACATTACTACGCTAAAAACCCTTGACCTTGCCAAAACGAACCTTTTACGCACAATTTCAAATGAACTGCGAGCACCCGTTGCATCTATCCTTTCGGTTTTGAATAACATGGAGAACGAGCCTGCCGTGGCCGATATGGCCCAACAAGCGCAACGACTTTCAATGCTTCGGGAAGAAAGTGAGCGGTTGCTCAAAATCACGGGTACCTTGCTCAGTCTTTCGCAAGTGGAGTCGGGCAATATTGTCATCACGCCACAGGAACTGAACGTATCAGAAATTGTGAACTACGCATTGGAAACCGTAAAAAACCAAGCGGCACAAAAACAAGTGGGCATCGTGGTGAAAATTGAAGAAAACCTGCCACCGCTCATGGCCGACACCGACAAAACAGCATGGGTATTGGTGAATTTTTTGGTCAATGCCATTCGATATTCCCCCGAAAAAAGTGAAGTCATCGTGGAGGTGAAAAGGGAGAACGGGTCGGTGCGGTTCTCCGTCCAGGACTTCGGCAAGGGCATCGAAGGCAAATACAAAGACAGGGTTTTTGAGCGCTACTTCCGGGTGCCGGGCAGCGACAAGCAGGGCATTGGGCTGGCACTCGCCATCGGCAAGGAGTTTATCATTGCGCAGGGTGGCAACATCGGCGTGGAGAGCGAGTACGGTTCAGGCACCAGATTTTGGTTCCAGTTAAAAACGAACCAATTGGCTTGATTTTGCTGCCCAAATAGTTGTGCAAGCCGCAATCGTGAGCTGCTGCGCAATGGTGTTTTTTGAGAAAAAGCATGTGGCGAACCACTGATTTTAAGGTTGAAAAAACTGGGCAAAAAAGGCAGTCCGCCCAACCAACTTTCCGCTATCTTTGCCCCGCTTTTTTAAAATATGTTCGAAAAATGCCGACTACAGCTGCCCAACCCATCCAGTTCAAAAAAGGAAAACTGAGCAACGAAACTTTGCTCAAGCTCTATCGCCGACTGCTCAACCCCCGAATGATTGAGGAAAAAATGCTCATCCTGCTGCGGCAGGGGCAGATTTCCAAATGGTTCAGCGGCATCGGGCAGGAAGCCATTGCCGTTGGCGTCACCAGCGCCCTGTTGCCGGATGAACTGGTGTTCACATTGCACCGCAACCTCGGCGTTTTCACGGTGCGGGATGTGCCGTTGGCTACGCTGTTTTCGCAGTGGCAGGGCAAAAAAAGCGGCTTCTCGAAAGGCCGGGAGCGCTCCTTCCACTTCGGTACATTGGATTATGGAATCGTCGGCATGATCAGTCACCTCGGCCCGCAATTGGCACTCGCCGATGGCGTAGCATTGGCACACAAACTCAAGGGCGAGGGCCGGGTCGCATTGGCTTTCAGCGGCGAGGGCGGCACGAGCGAGGGCGATTTCCATGAGGCGCTGAACGTGGCCGCCGTCTGGGACTTGCCCGTGATTTTTATCGTTGAAAACAACGGCTACGGCCTTTCCACCACCACGAAGGAACAGTTTCGCTGCGCAAATATTGCCGACAAGGGCGTTGGCTATGGCATGAAGTCCGTCATCATTGACGGAAACAACATCCTCGAAGTTTACAACACCCTCGACAAACTGGCCGTCGAAATGCGCAAGAACCCGCACCCCGTGCTGGTCGAGTGCAAGACCTTCCGAATGCGGGGCCACGAGGAGGCCAGCGGCGTCAAGTACGTTCCGAAGGAACTGCTGGAAGCTTGGGCGCTGAAAGACCCACTCACCAACTACGAGCGCTACCTGCTCGAAGAAGGCGTTTTGGATGAAAAAATGGTGGCCAAATTGCGCAAGGAAATCAAAGAAGAAATCGAGGCAGCTTGGAAAATCACCGTTTCCGAGCCAGAAATCGAGCCGGATTTGGAGGAAGAATTGGGTGATGTGTATGCTCCATTATTGCAAACCGCTACCCCCAATCCGCAATCCGCAATCGCAAATCCGCAATCGGAACGGCGCTACATTGACGCCATTTCCGACGGCCTCCGCCTCGCCATGCTGCGCCACGGCAACCTCGTGCTGATGGGGCAGGACATTGCCGGATACGGCGGGGTGTTCAAAATCACGCAGGGTTTCATGGACGAATTTGGCGGCGACCGCGTGCGCAACACGCCCATTTGCGAAAGCGCCATCGTCGGTACAGCGCTGGGCCTGAGCTTGAAAGGCTGCAAGTCAATGGTGGAGATGCAGTTCGCCGACTTCGTGACATGCGCCTTCAACCAAATCGTGAACAACCTCGCCAAAATCCACTACCGCTGGGGTGTGGCCGCCGACGTGGTGGTGCGAATGCCAAGCGGCGGCGGGGTAGGGGCGGGGCCGTTCCATTCGCAGAGCAACGAGGCGTGGTTCGTGCACACGCCCGGCCTGAAAGTGGTCATTCCGTCCACGCCCTACGATGCCAAAGGACTGCTTTTGGCGGCGTTTGAAGACCCGAACCCGGTGATGTATTTTGAGCACAAGGCGCTGTACCGCAGCATCACGGAGGAGATTCCAGACGGCTACTACACCGTCGAAATCGGCAAGGCGAGGGTGGCACGGGAAGGTTCTGCGGTGAGCGTCATCACCTACGGCATGGGCGTTCACTGGGCGCTGAAGGTTTGCGAAGCGGAAGGTATTGACGCCGACATCATTGACCTTCGCACGCTCTTGCCGCTTGATTATGAGGCAATTAGCGCCACTGTGAAAAAGACGAACCGGGTCGTCATTCTTCACGAAGACACGCTCACGGGCGGCGTCGGCGGGGAGCTTTCCGCTTGGATTTCGGAGCACCTGTTCGAGCACCTCGACGCCCCGGTGAAGCGGGTGGCGGGACTGGATACGCCGATTCCGTTTGCCATTCCGCTGGAGCAGAATTTCATGCCGGTGGAAAGGTTTAGGGAGGCGGTAAAGCAATTGGCAACTTACTGATTAGTGTTTATGTGTTTGGGCGTTTGCGTGTTTTTGAGACACAGTAATTAGCACGCTCGAACCAATTTTGCAGGTTTCATCTCAAACACAAAAACACAAAAACACTCAAACACTATAAAAAAATGAACATCCTGCTCTGTACCACCGAAGAACTGATGCTGACCACTTTCGAGTTCCGCTTTCGCAAGAACGGCTGGAAACTGATGGTGGCCGACAGCGCCAAAACGGCGCTCGAAAAAACCCGAAGCCTGCTGCCCGACTTGGTCGTGGTAGACTTGGAACTGCCCAATTTTGAGGCATTGGACATCGTGCAGTTCATCCGTAATGAACCAAACGGCGAGTTGCCAATTTTGACCTACGGCACGGTGGAGAACGAAAAACTGCTTTTCGAATCACTCCGGTTGGGTGCCGACGACTTCATCATCGCACCGATGAAACCGGACGAGCTGACCATCCGCATCCGGCGTCAGCTCCTCAAGAAAAAAATGGCGGGCAGTTTGCAATGAGCAGTCCCTGACTGCCAACTGCCAACTGTCAAACTGCAAACTTAAAAATGAAAGGAATCATCCTCGCCGGGGGCCTCGGCACTCGCCTCTATCCGTTGACACTCGTCGTGAGCAAGCAAATGATGCCGGTTTACGACAAGCCGATGATTTATTACCCGCTCAGCACGTTGATGCAGGCGGGCATCAAGGACATCCTCATCATTTCCACGCCTTACGACCTCCCCAATTTCGAGAAATTGCTCGGCGACGGCAGCGAAATCGGCTGCAACTTCGAGTATGTGGCGCAGTACGAACCGAACGGGCTGGCGCAGGCCTTCGTGTTGGGCGAAAAATTCATCAACGGTGAGCCTGCGGCGCTGATTTTGGGCGACAATATTTTCTACGGAGCGGGCATGGCCGAGCTGATGCAGGCCAGCGCCAACCCAGATGGCGGAGTCATCTTCGCCTACCAAGTGGCCGACCCAGAGCGCTACGGCGTGGTGGAGTTCGATGAAAATTTTAAGGCGATTTCCATCGAAGAAAAGCCAGCGAAGCCCAAGTCAAATTATGCCGTTCCCGGTTTGTATTTCTATGACAATCAGATAGTTGAGATATGCAAGAACCTGAAGCCCAGCCCACGGGGCGAGTACGAAATCACCGACGTGAACCGCATCTACCTCGAAATGGGCAAGCTCAAAGTTGCCGTTTTGGGCAGGGGCGTAGCTTGGTTGGACACGGGTACGCACGCCTCGCTGCTGCAAGCGGGGCAGTTCATTCAGGTCATCGAGGAACGGCAGGGCCTGAAAATTGGCTGCATCGAGGAGGTGGCTTGGGAGATGGGCTTCATTGACGATGCACAGCTCGAAAAACTTGGTCATAAGTTCATCAAGAGCGGGTATGGCGAATACCTGCTGCGGTTGTTGAAATAGAGCGGCTTGATTTTTGCTGGCTTTATGGTTTGGCCTCACGGCAAAATTCGACACTCAGTAGAAAAACAAGCAACTATGAACTTTGACAAACACCGACCCCGCCGCTTGGTGAGGGCGTTTACCCTGCTTTTTTTAGCTTCAATCCTGTTCGCTGCCTGCCAAGGCGACCTGCCCAATGTGCCTATCGAACAGGAATTTACCAAAGAAAAACTGGAAAAATTAGGGGCTATGCTGCGCCAGGAGCTGCTCGACCAGTATGATTTCTTGCCCGAACTTCCGCCTTACGACACCTCGATTTATTGGTACGTGCAAACGCTCTACGAACAGGCCACCAGCACCATGCACCTCGACAAGCAGTCACCAGCCTACAACAAATGGGACCAAGACCGACAATGGAAGGTTTTTATCATTAAAAATGAGAACGAGCACTTGGCCTTTACCTTGCCCGGTGGCGACTTTTTTATCTCCACGGGCATGTTGAAGAGCTTAAAAAAAGATTACGAATTGTATGCTATGCTCTCCTTCGAAGCCACGCTGATGAACGATGGGCATTTGCTGGCGCAATGGGTAAGGGAATACAATTCGCTGACAATCAATAATTTAATTGAGGACAATGACCAACCAAACTCGCTCTCCGCTGAGGTGTTGGCACAAGAAATGACCACGTTCATATTCGATTTGGAGGTGGTGGAGGTGGTGGACAAAGCGGCCATCGAGAATACCTGCTCGACCTCCATCCTGAGTCCCCTTGGCTTGTTGCCCTTTTTGTCAAACCCAGATTTTGACGAAGCCAAGTGGTTGCAAACACGCCCATCCTACGAGAACAGGGCTGATATCATGCCCGAAATAGCTGATGACGGGTGCAACAATCGGCAGCAAGGCAGCAATTACCAGCGATTTGTGCTGGATGTGCTGGACTAGCTATGAATTATGAGTTATGAACTATAAACACCACTTGCTCAACTCATACCTAAAAACTCATAACTCATATCTCCCCCCAACGCTCCCAGCCCAAACAGCGCAAAATCGTACTTCACAGGGTCTCCCGGGTCGAATTCACGCAACCTTTCCGTCAATTCGAGCACAGCCAGCCAGTCGGTTTGCGGGCGGGTGAGCAGGCCGAGTCGGCGGGCGTGGCGCTCCACATGCACATCGAGGGGCACGAGCAGTTGGGCGGGTTTGATGTTTTTCCAGAGGCCGAAATCCACGCCCCGGTCGTCGCTCCTTACCATCCAGCGGAGGAACATGTTCAGCCGCTTGCAGGTGCTCTTGGTGGCAGGGGATGGCACGTGCTTCCGGGTGCGCTGCGGCACATCTGGTAGCGAGAAAAACAACGCTCGAAAACCTGCAATTCCATTGCCCGTATCAACATCTCCAGGTTTCATTTTCATCAAAAAGGCGGTTTCCAGCGAGTCGTGGTTTTGGTAAAACCATTGGAAAAATTCCAAGAAATACAGCGTGTCGGTCGCCTGAAAAGTTCGGTGCTTGAAGTTCAGGAACGGCTTCCGGTCGTGTTCTTGGTGGTGGAGGATAAAGTCGTGGGGTGCGTTGTCCATCAGCTCGAAGAGTTCGTTGGCTTTGTTGATGATGGTCTTGCGCTGGCCCCAAGCAAGCATGGCCGTCCAAAATGCCGTGATTTCGATGTCCTGCAATTTGGAAAAACGGTGCGGAACGCCAATCGGGTCGTTTTCAATAAAATTGGGGCGATTGTATTTTTCGATGCAGTCGTCGAGGAAGATTTTCAGGTCGGCGTTTGTCATTTTTTCAAGTCAATCGTCAGGTGGGCGTCCGAAGAAATGGTTTGGTAGTACTGTTTTTCAAAAAAATACTGACATTTGCATTGTCCGAAAGGCATCTAAAACAAAACTGCCGTCCCTCACGGGCACAAAAAATGACCGCAACACTCACATATACCCTCGTGCTGGCCGCCATTTACTTTGGCATCAAAGCCATTGAGTACATGGAGCAAAAGGAATCGTGAGTTAGCTAAGTCGTTTGTACATGTCCAGTTTAGCCAGCCCAATACGCTGGAAGAAATGGCAGGAAGACACCCGCAGTACCCCCATCCCGTACTTCATACTCCGCCTGAAATTAATGGAAGAAGCCTCCTCGAAATACTTCGTGGGGCAAGTGACCTCGGCAATGTCGAAGCCGGCAAAGACGATTTGCGAAAGCATTTCATTGTCGAAAACAAAGTCGTCCGAGTTTGCCTCAAAGTTGATGGTCGTCAGCACCTCCCGGTTGAAAGCACGGTAGCCCGTGTGGTACTCCGAGAGCTTGTAGCTGATGAGCAGGTTTTGCGAAAGCGTCAAAAACCGGTTGAAAACGTACTTGTACAGCGGCATCCCGCCCCTAAGCGCCCCCTTGCCGAGGATGCGGCTGCCGAGCACCACCGGGTAAAGCCCTTCGCCGATGATGTTCACGAACGAGGGAATCAGCAGCGGCGTGTACTGGTAATCAGGGTGGAGCATGATGACGATGTCGCCGCCAAGTTCCAGTGCCTTGCGGTACAGCGACTTCTGGTTGCCGCCGTAGCCTTTGTTTTTCTGGTGCTCGATGACGTGGTTGATGCCGAGTTTTTTGGCCAAAGCCACGGTGTTGTCACGGCTGGCATCGTCACAGAGGATAACCTCGTCAACGAGCGGGAAGGGGATTTCGGCGTAGGTTTTTTCGAGCGTCAGAGCTGCGTTGTAGGCTGGCAGCACGACGATGACCTTTTTTCCTTTGTACATTTGCGCTGTATTCGTTGCTAAAAAATGGCTGCAAAGATATGAAAGACATTAGAAGATAGACCTTAGACATTAGATGAGCCAGTGCATAGGCCGTCTTGCCCCTCTAATGTCTAAAGTCTAAAATCTAGTGTCTAAAATCTCCAAAATGCCCATGAAAAAAATCATACTTCCTTCAACATTGCTCCTTTTGCATTTTTTCGCTTCGCAAATGCGGGCGCAAACCGTTTACGTTGCACAAAATGCCACTGGCTCTGGCGTTTCTTGGGCCGACGCTACCGGCAACCTCAAAGCCGCCCTTGACAATGCTACAGCGGCCACCCAAATCTGGGTGAAAGAGGGCACCTACCACCCAACCACCTGCACCACCTGCAATTTCAACGACCGGAACCAGCAGTTTCAAATAAAAAACGGGGTCAAGCTCTACGGCGGCTTCGGCGGTTTTGAAACGGACCTCAGCCAGCGCAATAGCGTTGCGCACCCGACCATCCTCAGCGGCGACATCAACCAAGAGGGCTCCTTGGCCAGCAATTCCTTTACCGTCATTTTTACCCAAAACGTCAGTAACCTCACGGTGGTGGACGGCTTCACCATTTCTGGCGGCAACGCCGACCAGGGCGGCGCTGGTCTCGGCACACCGCAGACCAGCGGAGGCGGCTGGTTCAACCTTGGCTCCACGCCCGGTGCCAGTTCACACCCGACCGTCAGCAACTGCACCTTCACGGGCAACTACGCCTGGGGCTACGGCGCAGGGATGTTCAACGACGGCAGCTTCAGCGGTGCATGCAATCCCGCATTGACCAACTGCCTGTTCATCGGTAACGTGGCAAGGGACGGCGGCGGCGGCATGTACAACACGGGCAGCTTCAACGGCAACTGCAACCCGGTGCTGACCAACTGCCAGTTCATCGCCAACAAGTCCGAACTGTCTGATGGCGGCGGCATGTTCAACATGGGGCAGGACGGCACGAGCAACCCCACGCTGACCAACTGCCTTTTCGAGCGGGACTCTGCCTTCCATGAGGGCGGCGCGCTGGTCAACTTTGGCAACAATGGCAATGCCAGCCCCATTTTGACCAATTGTGTTTTTGATAAAAACGTGGCAGAGTTCGGTGGAGCCGTTTACAACGACGGCACCTTCACGGGCTACAGCGGGCCGGAATTTCGCAATTGCCATTTCACGGAAAACCACTCTGCCAACGACGGGGCGGCCATGTACAATTCGGGCTACCAAGGCACTTGCAGCCCAACGATTTTGAGCTGTTTTTTTGAAAACAACCATGCCGGGTTTGCGGGCGGGGCACTGTTCAACAACGGCAACGAGGGCGTCAGCAGCCCCATCATCCGCAATTGCCGGTTCGTGGGCAACCACACCGATACCTACGGCGGGGCGATGTACAATTTTGGCAAAGGAAACCTCGCCTCTCAAGTGGAAGGCAATAGCAGCCCGGAACTCACCAACTGCCTTTTTTTCAACAACATGGCGCTCTCCGCCGGGGCGGTTTACAACCTCGGCGCCGAACTGGGCAACGCCAATGCCATGATAACCAACTGCACGTTCTACGGCAACTTCGCCAATATCGGCGGCGCTCTTTATTGCAATGCTGGCGAAGGTGGCACTGGCGTGTCCAGCCCCATGGTGCGCAACTGCATTTTTTGGGCAAATGTGGCAGCGGTCGAGGGTGATATATTCCGCATCATTTGGGGCACGCCGACCATCAGCAACTCGCTGGTGGACGTGGGCGACTGCGCCGGACTCTACAACGGAAACGGCGGCATCATGAACTGCGGCGGTGGCATGGTTTTCAACCAAGACCCCTTGTTTGTCAGCCCGGCCAGCGGCAATTTCCACCTCGGTAGCGGCTCCCCGGCCATTGACGACGGCGACAATCCGGCCATCGCTCAAACTGGCGTTGGCGTTGACCTCGACAGCTTGCCCCGCATCTTCAACACGACGGTGGACATGGGCGTGTTCGAGTTTGGCTCGATGGTGGGCAGCGCTCCGCTTTTCACCCAAAACCCGCAGCCACAAACTGTCTGTGAGGGCGAGGCTGTCACCTTCAGTGTAAGTGTCAGTGGTGTGCAACCGCTTGTTTACCAATGGTTTAAGGATGCAGTGGCCATCTCCGGCGCTTCGCAAAATGTGTTCAGCATCGCCGCTGCTGCTCAGTCAGACGCCGGGGACTACACCTGCGTGGTGTCGAACATCGCCGGAAGCACGACCAGCCAACCCGCCATTTTGACAGTGAACACGCCTGCAACTGTATCGCTGGAGATTTTTGCTTCTCAAACGGAGGTTTGCCTAGGGGAAACTATCACGCTGTCAGCGCAGCCGGAGAATGGCGGCGCAGCCCCTTTGTTCCAATGGTTCTTGAACGGAAATGCCTTTGGCGGCAGCGTTCAGTCGTTCACCATCAGTCAACTTCAGGATGGCGACCTGTTCAATTGCGAGGTCATTTCGTCGGAGACTTGTGTGCAAAGCCCTTTTGCCCCGTCAAATAGTTTGACCATCAATGTGGAAACCTTGCTGACGGCGTCTCTTTCCATCGCCGCTGATGCAGCGCCGGTTTGCGAAGGCAACCCGGTCACCCTCACTGCAACCCCCATCAACGGTGGCAATTCTCCCTCATATTTATGGACGCTGGACGGTGTGGTGGTTGGTGCATCTGCACCAACCCTACTCGTCGCCACTCCCTTGGACGGCAATGTCGTGAAGTGCAGCTTGACCTCGTCTAAAATTTGCTTGGTGGAAAACCCCGTCGCCTCCAACGAGGTCACGCTGGATGTTCTAGCGAGTGTCGTCGCTGCTGTTGTGATTGTGCCATCCATTGACTCCACGATTTGCTTGGGGCAAACCGTGGAATTCACTGCTACCGCCACCAACGGCGGTGCAGCGCCGACCTACAGTTGGTTGGTGAGCGGCCAGGCAGTGGGAGATGGTACAGCGGTTTTTGCAACGAACTTGCGCGAAGACCAAGACGTGGTTGTTTGCCACCTAACTTCGTCCGAAGCTTGCGTGGCGGAGAACCCCGTCCTGTCCAATGCTGTGACCGTTTCTGTGGATGTTTGTGAGGATGCGAAGGATTTTGATCCGGGCAGTGTTGGAGAGGTGCAGGTTTACCCAAACCCAAGCAACGGAAAATTTTTGCTTGAGATTTTAAATACTTCGGCTAACTTTGTTGTCAAGATATTGAACCTCCAAGGTCAAACTTCGTTAGAGTCACTTGAGAATCATACCAATACCCCTTTCCGGCGAGAGTTGGATTTGAGTAGCTTTCCAAAGGGGATTTATTATTTACAAATTATATCCGGTACGCAAACTAGCGTGCAGAAACTGGTCTTTCACTAACTTCGCTTGATGCAACAAATTCTGTTGCGGTTGGTGAAAATATGCTTGTAATGGTGGCTTATGCCCCTTGCAGTCGCCAGTTTTGAAATGTCGTCACGGGCAGTATGAGGCAAAACAATCTTTGCCGGGTATTTGCTTTTGTGCTGATTGTCAGTAACTTGCGTTTGAAAGAGAAGAAGATTTTTACTTGAAGAGACACTTGAACCTAGACCGATTTCAAATAGTATCCCCCCTGAAGCAGGGTTTCTGGTTGCGTGACCCGGAGCCGGAATTTTTTCGCTTAGGGTAAAAATGAACATTGCCTTGAAAACAAAATTACAACTTCTGATTCCCGTCCTGATGTTGGGGAGCATTTCCCTATTTGCACAGGACATCCACTTCAGTCAATTCTACAATGCGCCGCTGACGCTAAACCCTGCCCTCACAGGCATCTCCAAGGGCGATATCCGGTTGAGCAGCCTCTATCGGAGTCAGTGGAAGACGGCAAATTCTCCTTACAAGACTTTTGATGTTTCGGCAGAAAAGAAATTCTACGACATCACGCACGACCGCTGGTGGTTCAGCGCTGGCATGAACCTGTTCCACGACCAGGCAGGAGATGGGCGATTGTCCAACAACCACGTTGTGCTAACAGGCTCGTACACCCGCATGCTCGACCGGTACAGTTTTATGTCGCTTGGCGCAACGGCTGGCTTTGGCCAGCGGGGCTTCGACCTCGGCAATCTTACCTTCGACAACATGTGGAACGGCGATGTTTTCGACCCGACTCGACCAAGCAACGAGAGCTTTGACGATACGAACATCTTTTTCCCTGAGCTTGGCGCAGGTATCAACATGCGCAGGCAATGGGCTCGCAGCCGCACAAAGGTAGACCTTGGAGCGGGCATTTTCCATGTGAACCAACCTGACCAAAGCTTCTACAAAAAAGACAACAGCCGCTTGCCCATGCGTGCCAGTTACTACATCATGCCAACCGTGCAGGTGAACGAAAAAGGCGACATCGTTGGGGCGGCGACCGCCCAGAACCAAGGCGAGTATTTTGAGGCGCTGGTCAATGTTGGTTACCGCTACTACCTGAGTACCCAGCGGTCGAAGGAGATGGCCGTGCAGCTTGGGTTTGGCTACCGTTTCAATTCCATTGGCGATGCGTTCATGCCAGCAGCGGAGTTCCATTACCACGACTTGATGGTGGGGTTGAGTTGGGACATGAACGTGTCGAAGTTTTCCACCGCTACCAAGCACAACGGCGGGCCGGAAATCTCCATCCGGTACATCATTCACAAGGTGTATCCGATAAAGTTGTTCAAGGCGTGCCCGTTGATATAACTCGGGTTTCTTGTTTTGTCCCATGTCTAAAACTTGCAGTATGAACAATTATCCAAAAACAAATAGTAGGCTCATGAAGCAATTTTTCCCCATGTTGCTGCTGGTTGCGTTTTTTGCAAGCCAGGCTTCTGGCCAAACATTCAAGCAGTACGTGAAGGCCGCTGACGAGGAGTTCAAGAACTTGAACTACTACGCGGCCATGAAGCACTACCAAGAAGCAATGTACATCGAGGGCGAGCGAACCGAGGTACTTTACAAGTATGCCGAAGCTGCCCGTCTTTTTGAATCTTACACGTTTGCCGATACGGCTTACACCAAGGTCATCGCTGCCGATACTGCTAAGGCATACCCACTCTCCAAATATTGGCTCGCCACGGTGATGAAAAAGCAGGGCAAGTATGAGCAATCGCAGTCGTTCTTCCAGCAATTCGTGGATGAACACGGTGCCAGCCAGCCGGAGTACGCAGCCATTGCGAAGCAAGAAATCGAGTCGCTCAACTGGGCCATTGAGGCAATCAAGCATCCTGATGAGAACGTGACCGTGGAGCGGCTCGGCAATGATATAAATACGCCATTGGCAGAGATTGCTCCTCAAATGAAAGGCACTGACCTTTACTATACTTCACTCAGCGAACAAAGATCATTCAAGAAGGGAGAAGCACCTCGCCAATATTACGTAGAAATGCTCGCCAAGAACGCCAAAGGCAAAGGCAAGAAACTTGAATTCAACGACGACAATCGTCACACGGCACACGCTGATTTCACCAAGGACAACCTCAAAATTTACTACTGCCTCTGTGATTATGTGGACGATAAAGCAGAGCTGCGCTGCGAAATTTGGTCACGTCCGGTGCTGGGTGAGAACAAATTCGGTGAGCCTGTAAAACTACCTTCGAGCATCAACGTATCGGGCTACACGGCCACCGACCCAATGATCACTTACGACGAGACGACGGGCAAGGATTGGCTGTTCTTCGTGTCCGATAGACCGGGCGGCCTCGGCAAACTGGACATCTGGTCGGCAAAGCTGGAGAACGACAGCACCTACTCGACGCTCGTGAACGAGGCGGCACTCAACACGCCTGGCAATGACGTTACACCGTTTTACCACCATCAAAGCAAAACCATGTACTTCGCCAGTGATGGTAGGCAGGGTTTTGGAGGCTACGACCTTTACCAGGCGAACATTGACAATGGCGGCTGGCACGACTTTGAGCACATGCCTGCGCCGTTCAACAGCAGTTACAATGACACCCATTTTTGGCTGAACGATTCCCGTACAAAGGGCTATTTTTCGTCGAGCAGGCTGGGCAGCTTGGTGCTTGAGCCGGAATTCGAGGCCTGCTGCAACGACCTCTACGCCTTCACGATTCAGGTACTTGACCTGAGCGTGCTCACCTTCAACAAGAAAAACAACGACCCGCTGGAAGGCGTCACAATCAAGATGTTTGAGCTGGGCAAAGAGGGCGAAATCTTGCTGACGACCGTTACGAACCCCACCTCCAACGACTTCCAATTTCCACTGAAGAAGGGTACGAAATACGCCATGTTGGCCACCCGCCCTGGCTTCTTGCCATTGCGCGAGGAGGTGGACCTGACCCTGCCCGCCATTGCCAACGAACGCACACTGGAACGCAAACTTTATCTCGTGCCGGAGAAGGTGGACCTGCACGTGTCCACTTTCAACAAAAAGAACGGCAACCCGCTCAAGGGCGTGGAAGTACGGCTCGTGGTAGATGGGCAAGAGGTTGACTTCAAGAAAAATGAAGCAGGCAACAACGTGGATTTTGTATTGGACCGGGGCAGGAACTACCAGCTCATCGGTTCCAAGGTGGCCTACTTCTCGGACACCGTCAACATTGACCTGAAAACCGATGTTACCACCTCCGACATTTACAAAAAACTCTACTTGAAACCAAAGGAAATCGAGGACTTCCCGCCTTTGGTCATCTACTTCGACAACGACGAGCCAAACCCTCGAACCCGTAAGACAACCACCGAGGTTAGCTACAAGGAAACCTGGGAAAAGTACATGCTACGGAAGGATACCTTCGTCAGCGAGTACGTCACAGCCTTGGAGGGTATGGACAGCATCATCTCCGCTCGCCGGATGGACGCCTTCTTTGAACGGGAGGTGAACAACGGATACCTTAGCCTCGAAGTTTTCAGCGAAAATATCTTCGACATCATGGGCGACGGCGGCTTCAAAGTAGAATTGATAATCCAGGGATTTACCAGCCCCAGGGCGAGCGAGGACTACAATTTCGACCTTTCGCAGCGCCGTTCGGACTGTTTGAAAAACCATTTTGAAACATGGCGGGGCGGGGCTTTGAAGCCCTTTGTTGACAAGGGGATGCTGACCATGCAAGTAGTGGGCTATGGCGAAAAGTTGGCACCCCAGTTCATTAGCGACAAGCTCGACGACGAACGGGGCAGCATCTATTCCGTGGTGGCTTCCTTCGAACGAAAAGTGGCCATCATTGGCGCCCGGCGGGTGGCAGAAAATTAGCGAGTGAGCGGGGTGAGCGAGTGAGCGGAGCGAGCGGGTGAGAGCGGTGAGAGAGGTAACTCTCTCACTCTCACCCGCTCACTCTCTCACCCCGCTCACCCGCTCACCCTCTAAAAAGATAAACCAGAACGAATTATGCGATATTTTCTTCACTCAGCATTGTTGGCCTTGGGCATGTTCTTTGCCCTGCCGCTCCACGCTACTCACATCGTTGGTGGCGAGTTGAGCTATAAATATGTGGGGAACGATAGTTTTCTCATTACCCTTGACTTGTATCGGGATTGTGGTGATGTAAATAACGAAAATTTTGAACTCCCCTACGCCAATATTGGCATCTTTACAGATAATGGCCTTTACTACACAGGCGTTTCGTTGTCGGAAATGCGGCTTTTCCCAGTGGGCGTTTTTGATACAATTCCAAACAATATTGCTGGTGACCCATGCCTGTTCGTGCCACCAAACGTTTGTGTTCAACATGCCCGTTATCAAAGAAAATTCAGGTTGGTTGGTGCTCAGGGCATTTACATTACCTACCAGCGCTGCTGTCGAAACTCAGCCTTGGACAACATTGTTGACCCATTAAACACGGGTGCGACCTATTGGATTTATTTGTCGCCAAAAGCTAAATCGCTGCAAAACAGCAGCCCACAGTTCGGCTTTTATCCACCGGTTTTTGTTTGTGTAAATTATCCGATTGTGCATCCACATGAAGCCACGGATATTGACGGAGACAGTCTGGCATATAAATTTTACACACCCTTTATTGGTGCTAGTTTTACTTACCCAATACCAACCGCCGACCAGGTTCCCTACGGCCCACCTTTTGAAATTGATGAAATACAACCCCAGCCATACGACACCGTAACTTGGGTCGATCCTCCTTACAATTTGAGCCAACTCTTGGGCCCAAGCACCAGCCCATTGAGCATTGACCCAGTGACGGGGCTTATCACAGGCTTACCTCAAATCCAAGGCCGTTTCGTGGTGGGCGTTTTGGTGGAAGAATATAGGGATGGACAACTGCTCTCCGTGCTGCGGCGTGATTTCCAGTACGAAGTGGGCGTTTGCGCCGAGCTGGATGTCCAAATCGTGGCACCCGATGCCCAGTGCGACAACCTGACGGTCAATTTTGGAAACAACACCGACGTGGCACAGCACTTTATCTGGTACTTTGACTGGCCTAACCTTACGCCAAGCTCCGACCTGAAAGAACCCAGCTACACCTACCTCGACACTGGCACCTACATCGTCGCCCTCGTGGCGGAGCCTGTTGGGCAATGCGTGGACACGGCTTTTCACGAAATTTACCTTCAATACAATTCCCTGACGCCTGATTTTTCTTGGCAAACCTATGACTGCTCCAGCCAGTCGGTGCTGGTGTTGCAAGACCTCTCCACTGACCCCGTCTCGCCGGTCGAGGAGTGGACTTGGACGGTGACTTACGGCAACACCACGCTCACCTCCAACCTGCAAAACCCCGTTTTTCAGGTGCCAAACCCAACCACTGGAACCATCACGCTCATGGCCCGCTCGGTCAATGGCTGCGAGCAGGTCAAGTTGGACACCTTCACCACAAACGGCAACAACCCGGGAAATGACCTACCCGACACCGTTCAGATTTGCCTCGGTGATACGGCGCACCTGAACCCCGTAGGCGACCACCCAGGATTCACTTACCAATGGGCGGCTCCAGTGCCAATTGCCCAGCAAAACCTGGCCAACCCCGGCGTTTCGCCAGCACAAAACACTATTTACAGTGTAACGATAACGGGCTACAGCGGACTGTGCCAAACGATTGCCAATGTGCTCGTGGAGGTATTCACCCCCGTCGAACTAGCTTTTGAACCAGATGCAGATTGCGACGGCAGGGTGGTGCATTTCCTCAACCAAAGTCAGAACGCCCCCTCCGGCTATTTCTGGGACTTTGGCGATCTAGCTACTGCCGCCGACACTTCCAGCCAAACCAGCCCAACTTACACCTACCCGAATTACGGAGACTACAGCGTAACGCTGATGACCGCCCCCGATGCCGTGTGCAAGGACACCATCGTACAAGTAGTCACATCGTCGGTGAAAACGCTGGAACCTGCGTTCGGCTACCAGTACAATGGATGCGACGAGGATGCAGTGGCGGTCAAGTTTTTTGACCAAACCATCAACACCGAGGGCGACACAGATGGTTGGCTTTGGACCTTCGCTGGGGTGTACACGGGCACTTCAACAATGATGAACCCAGTCATCACCATCATGCAGGAGGGCTGGCTGTACGTGACTTTGCAGGTGACGACCAGCGAGAATTGCGCTGGCACCACGGCACTTGACTCAATTTATATTGACTTCACGGAACTGCCATACTTGGAGGAGGACAGCGAGGTCATTGGTTGCCTCAACGGCGGCGTTTGCCTCAACGTGGGCGGCGACACGACCTATATTTACCATTGGTCGCCAGCCATTCCAGGCTGCGACGACTGTCCAAGCCCGTGCGTAAACCCCTCACAAACAACGATTTACACTGTCGAGGTGCTGAACCCAAACGGTGCGGACACCTGCTCCATCACTCGCCATATCACCGTCGTGGTAACGCCGGACGTGAACTTGGTGGGCAGTGACGACGTGGAAACTTGCGAAGCTACGGCCACGCTTCATGCCATGGCGGAACTCCTGCCCGTGGTGTACGCTTGGTTCGATGAAAACGGCGTGCAGGTGGCTGGCGACGTGGATTCCATCACCGTCAATGTGTCCGGCAACGACTGGTACGTAGTGCGGGCCACCGACCCCGAGGGCTGCCACTGGTACGATACCATTCATGTGGTGGGCGGCCCCGTCAACATCGAGGCAGTGGGTGACCAAATCAAGTGCTCCAATGAGCCACTTGATGTTTACGCCACCAACCTTGACCTGAACGACACGCTGACCTGGCAGTGGACGCCGGTTGACATATTCAGCGGCCCGACCGATGTGCCCAACCCGACCGTACCAATTGTGCCTGGTGCCCGTTGGCTGTACGTGGAGGCCACCAACCAGTTTGGCTGCTCCGCAATGGACAGTGTGTACGTGGCCGTGGTGGACACTGCGAACGTGCTCGATTTTGAGTACGTCGTGGAGTGCAACGGCAGCACTGTGCAGTTCGTGAACACGAGTGCCGACGCCTTCAACTTTTCGTGGGATTTTGGCGACCTGACGGTGACCGACGACACCTCGCACCTGGACAACCCGGTCTACACCTACCCAGGTATTGGCACTTACACCGTCCGGCTCACGATGGATTTTGACCTCGCCTGCGTGGATACGCTGGTGAAGGATATCACCATTGTTTCAACCCAATTTGTGCCTGATTTCACTTACGAATACCTCTCTTGCGACGTGGACAGCGTGGACGTTATGTTCCATGATGCTACCCTGATTTTGCAGACAGGAACGACTATTGACAGCTTCTTTTGGGTTACGAGCAATGGTGACACGTCTAGTTTGCCAAACCCCATTTTCACGGTTTATGCGGGTGAGACCTTCGAAGTGACGATGAATATTTTTACCAACAACGGCTGCGAAGGCTCGGAAACGAAAGAACTGAAGCTCGAATTCATCGAGATAAATTTCTCGGATTCGCTCGTGCTGTGCCAAGGCGATTCCACAGCTTTGAACCCCTTCGGAAACGTGTCCTACGAATACCATTGGACGCCCAACATCGCCATCAGCGACACCGAAGTGGCTAACCCAACGGTCTGGCCAACGCAGACGACGATTTACTCCGTTGAAATCACCAACTTCTCGCCCGACACCTGTTCGGTGACGAGGACGGTGACCGTTTTTGTTCCTGAAAAATTGGAAGTGACCGCACCCGCTGATACCCTCACTTGCGGAGCGCCACTCACGCTTTGCGCAGCGTCAAATTTGCAAAACGTTGATTATCAGTGGACTGCACACCCCGGTGGCTTCGTCGGCAGCGGCGATTGCCTTACGATTTTGCCTTCGGCAGATACCGATTACGAAGTGCTGGCCACCGACCAGTACAACTGCCATGATAGGGACACCGTCTTCGTGGCGGACGAGTCGGTGAACGTCAACTGGCAAAACGCAGGCGCCGAATGCCCCGAAACGGAGGTGCAGTTGACCGTAAACAACCTCGTTGCCGACCACAATCTGAGCTACCTGTGGACGGCAACGCCGCCCGGCCAGATTCTGCCACCGGCCACTGGCCCGACGGTGACGGTGCTGACGCCCCCGGCTTCTCAGGCGGCAAACTATACCGTGACGGTTACTAACCAGTTCGGTTGCACGGCAAGTTTAACCCAAGCCATTGCCAGTTACAATTTTGTGCCCACTGTCGTGGAAAACTTGGAGGTCTGCCCCGGCGTCGGGGAAGACCTGAACCCTGGTGCAAACCCAAACCTCGGCTATGTTTGGTCGCCGGACATTGGACTCGACTGCACCAATTGCCCGAACCCGACCGTAACCGTTTCACAATCAACAGTTTACACCGTATCGGTGACGGGCGATTTTGGGATGGATCAATGCCAAGAAGTTATCCAGGTAGCTGTCTTTTCAGCGCCAATCATTGACATCACGGAGACCGTGGACACCTTCACCTGCGGTGATTCGATACTGATTGCTGCGCAAACCAACGTGCCAGTGACCATCGTTTGGACAAACTCGGCGGGGGCCGTGCTTGGCGGCCAGCCTACGCTGCTCGTTGACCCTGACCTTTCGGACACCTACACGGTGAGCGTAACTGACACTTACGGCTGCTCCGCAACGGACGAGGTCGCCGTTTCCAACAACCAGCTCGACATCGTGCTGGACGGCAACGGCGTGATTGACACTTGCCCGATGCCGAATTACAACCTCTGCATCACCAACCTCGACATCAACGATATTTTGACCTTCCAATGGACGGCGTCCAACGGCGGCACCATCCTCAGCGGCGGCAACACGGCTTGCCCAAGCGTGACATCTCAGCAGGGCGTGACCTCCACTTTCGAGGCAGTTGTGACCAACCAGTGGGGATGCAGTTCGACGGAGGAGTTCAACGTGGCAACCTACACTTTCAACCCAACGGTGCGGGCTGTAGTGGACATCTGCCCTGAGGTGCCGACGCACATCAACCCGGAGGCGGAAGGCTCGACCTTGAGCTACACCTGGTCGCCTTCAACGGGACTTTCTTGCTCCAACTGTCCGAACCCGACTGCTACCTTGGGCAACGACCAATTTTATCAAGTGACCGTGCAGGGCTACAACGGAGCGGATACCTGCTCGTTTGCCCAAACCGTACAAGTACGGGTGATGCCCAAGCACAACCTTTCAACAATACCAGTTGACTCCGTGCTTTGCGATAGTACGGACGTGCTGCTCTCGGCGTTCTACACGTCGAGTTTCATCACGAACCTAGCTTGGTCGCAAACGCTGGATTTCTCCAACCCAATCGGAACACAAGACAGCTTGATGGTAACTCCGAATGAAACGGAGCATTATTTTGTGCAAACAACCGATACACTTGGTTGCCACGACACGGCGCAAGTGGTCATTTACGCCTATCCAGTTGATATTTCGGTGGACGACCAATTCAGTTTCTGCGAAGAAATTGGCAACGTGACCATTCCGCTCATCAACCATCATCCCAACCAGACGCTGACTTTCATGTGGTCGCCGATGGCGTTTATTGACGTGCTGAATCCAGATGGCAGCATCGTGGTCACGGGCCTGATGTTCGACGAGATTTTCAACGTGAAAGCCACCAACTCGTATGGTTGCATGGAGGAGGACAGCGCCAATGTTTATTACTACGACATCGAGCCGACGCTGGGGCAAATCACTTCCAGTGAGGACACGATTTATTACAATTCGGGCGAGTTCTCACAACTGAACATTGACTTCATTGACGGCTACACGTACCAGTGGACGCCCGAAGCGGGCCTCGACGACCCGACCATCCCGAACCCAATTGCCACACCGGATGAAACTACCACTTACACAGTGTTGGTGACGGACGAAGGCAATTGCCAGGCGTTCCGGGAGGTGACCATCGTGGTGCTCAACCCCGACTGCGACGAGCCGAACCTGTTCTTGCCCAACGCCTTCACGCCCAACGACGATGGCGAGAACGACGTGCTGTTTTTGCGCAGCAACATTGTGGCAGAGATGGAACTTGCCATCTACAATCGCTGGGGGCAGCGTGTTTTTTATTCCCAAGACCAAGGCATTGGATGGGACGGCACCTTCAATGGCCAACCACTGACGCCGGATGTTTACGGCTTCTACCTCCACGCCAAGTGCTACAACGGGCAGGATTATTTCAAGAAGGGGAATATTTCGCTGCTGCGATAAGGCTGGATTGCCTCGGGAAGGGATTGTAATTTGCTATATTGTTGTATTGTTGTCAAGGGGACCAAGTGTCACGATACAAAGATGAACAATCAAACAATTCAACAATTCAACAATCTTTCTTCTCAAATCATCCCCCTCGACTTCAATTCCAAGTATTTATTGATGGTGTTCATGGACAAATCCTCCGGGCGGGTGAGGATGGTTTGGATACCGTGCTGCCGCAGCACATGGGCGATGGCCGACTTCTCGGCGAGGTAGTTCTGTGCCATTGTTTGCGTGTAAATGCCCTCCATCGTCTTGGCTTCCTCCTTCACGAAGTCCTGAATCTCCGTGTTTTCGAAGAAGATGACCACCAACAGGTGGAAGTTGTTGATGCGGCGGAGGTGGGGCAACACCCGCTCCAGTGCGTACATGCTCTCGAAGTTGGTGTAGAGCAAAATCAGGCTCCGACCACTTATGAGCTTGCGGGCGATGTGGTAGAGAAGCTCGTAGTTGGCCTCTAGTGTGCGCTCTTTTTCGTTGTAAAGTGCGTGGAGGATTTTGTTCAACTGGTTCGCCTTGCGGTCGGCCTTGATGGTGGAGCCAATCTTGTCGGAAAAGGTGATGAGGCCGGCCCGGTCGTATTTTTTGAGGACAATATTGGAGATGGCAAGGCTGGTGTTGATGGCGTAGTCGAGTAGGCTGAGGCCGTTGAAGGGCATCTTCATCGCCCGGCTTTTGTCAATCAGGCAATAAACTTGCTGCGAACGCTCATCCTCGTACTGGTTGACCATCAGGCGGCTCTGGCGGCCAGTGGCCTTCCAGTTGACGCTGCGGTAGTCGTCGCCGAGCACGTAGTTTTTGATTTGGTCGAACTCGTAGCTGTGGCCGATGCGCCGGATTTTGCGAAGCCCCTCCTGCGAGCTGACCCGGTTGAAGGCCAGCAGTTCGTAGTGCTTCATTTGGAGGACGGAGGGGTAAACAGGCACGTTCATTGGCTCGGCTGCATGAAAGCGGCGCTGCACGAGGCCGATTTTTGTTTCGGCAAAAATATTGGCCACCCCAAAGCTATACTCGCCACGGGTAAGCGGCCTAAGTTCGTAAGCCAACGAACGCTCCTCCCCGCTGTGCAGTGCGATTTTCAGCTCAAAATCCCGTAGCTGAAACTGTTCAGGCAACTCGTCAATCACCGTGAGCCGAAGTGGGCGAGGGGAGTGGTTGGAGATATCAAGGGTAATCTTGTTCTCGTCGCTCAACGAGAGCAGCTTGGGCAGCTTGCGCTCCGCCGTCACTTTCACGTTTTTGCCAAAAAGCAGCACCACGTCGGCCACTGCCAGTGCCACGGCCACACAGAACGCAACGAGGCCCACGGTGTACATCCAAGGCACCACATAGCCCAGCGCAAACAGCACAGCCACGATGCCGAATAGGCTGAAAAAACGGTCGGAGAGGTAAAGGTTGCGCATTGGTACTGAGCTGTCAGAATTGAACTTCTGGATTTATGATTGCAAATAAAGGGCGATTTATTGATAAAACCCCTGCAACGAAACGCTATCTTTGCCCCGCACTTTTTTCACAAACTGAAGAATATCAACATGGAAGTCCTTACCAAGCCCGCACCCATCCAAACCCAAGACACTTTTCCAATCAACGGCACCGACCATATCGAGTTTTACGTCGGCAACGCCAAGCAGTCGGCGCTGTACTACCAAGCAGCATTTGGCTACCAGTGGGTGGCTTACCGGGGGCCGGAGACGGGCTGCCGTGACAAGGTCAGCTACGTGCTGCGCCAAGGCAAAATCACCCTCGTGCTCACCGCCGCCCTTTCGCCCGACCACGAGATTGCGAAGCACGTAGCCCTCCACGGTGACGGCGTGAAAGTCCTTGCCCTTTGGGTGGACGATGCAGAAACGGCCTTCCGCACCGCCGTTGAACGAGGCGCCGAGGCTGCCATGGAACCGACCGTTTTGGAAGACGAGCACGGTATCGTGAAAATGGCGGCCATCAAAACCTACGGCGACACGTGGCACACGCTCGTGGAGCGCAGCGGGTACAATGGCCCGTTCCTGCCAGGATTTGAGGCACGGCAGAGCGCCTACCCGGCCAAGTCCGTCGGCCTGAAATTCGTGGACCACTGCGTGGGCAACGTCGAACTGGGCGGCATGAACAAATGGGTCAAGTTTTACGAGGACGTGATGGGCTTCAAGCTGCTCGTCACCTTCGACGACAAGGACATCTCCACGGAGTACACCGCCCTGATGTCGAAGGTGGTGTCGAATGGCAACGGCTTCATCAAATTTCCCATCAATGAACCCGCTGCGGGCAAGAAAAAATCGCAAATCGAGGAGTACCTCGACTTCTACCGCAGCGCCGGGGTGCAGCACATCGCCGTCGCCACGGACGACATCATCAGCACGGTGAGCCAGCTCCGGGCCAACGGCGTGGACTTCCTCTACGTGCCGGACACCTACTACGATGATGTGCTTGACCGGGTCGGACATATCGCCGAAGACTTAGCCGAACTGAAAAAACTCAACATCCTGATAGACCGTGACGAGGAGGGCTACCTGCTCCAAATCTTCACCAAACCCGTGGAGGACCGCCCGACGGTTTTCTACGAAATCATCCAGCGGGCTGGCGCAAAATCCTTCGGCAAGGGCAATTTCAAGGCACTTTTCGAGGCCATCGAGCGGGAGCAGGAGCTGCGGGGAACGCTTTAATTGGAAGTTATGAGTTATGAGTTATGAGTTCGATTCATAACCCATAGCTCATAACTCATAACTACAAAACATGTCAAACAACTTACTACAAGGAAAAAACGGCGTCATCTTTGGCGCACTCGACGAACAATCCATTGCCTGGAAAGTGGCAGAACGATGCAGCGAGGAGGGCGCCAAACTGGTGCTGACCAATGCGCCCGTGGCCATGCGCTTCGGTACTATCAATGCGTTGTCGGAGAAACTCAACGCTCCGGTTTTCCAGGCGGACGCCACTTCAAACGAGGATTTGGAGAACCTTTTCAAGAGCGCCACCGAGCATTTTGGGGGCAAAATTGACTTCGTTTTGCACAGCATTGGCATGTCGCTCAACGTCCGCAAGAAAAAGGAGTACACCGACCTCAACTACGAGTGGATGAAGACCACTTTCGACATCAGCGCCATCTCCTTTCACCGGGTGATGCAGACGTTGTGGAAGCAGGACGCCATGAAGGACTGGGGCAGCATCACAGCGTTGACCTACATCGCCGCGCAGCGGGTTTCCCTGACTACTCCGAAATGGCCGAGTCGAAGGCGCTGCTGGAGAGCTTTGCCCGCAGCTTCGGCTACCACTTCGGCACCCGGAACAAGGTGCGTGTGAACACCGTCTCCCAATCGCCGACTATGACCACGGCGGGCAGCGGGGTGAAGGGTTTTCAGGAATTCTTCGACTACGCCGACAAGATGTCGCCGCTCGGAAACGCCAGCGCCGAGGCTTGTGCTGACTACTGCGTGTTCCTGTTTTCAGACTTAAGTAAAATGGTGACGATGCAGAATCTCTACCACGACGGCGGCTTTTCCAACATGGGTATGAACCCGGCAGTGCTGGGGATGTGATTTCAGGTTTGGCAGAAATTCCGCTAACTTTGGGAAAATCATTGGCTTATGAACGTTCCACTAACTGTAAAAAATGAAGGTCACGTTTGAGGAATATATAACCTCAGAACAAGAAAGCGAGGTTCGTCATGAATTTGATAACGGTGTTTTGATACCGTTAGAAGCTACTTCTAAGCGGCACAACCGCATCATTACCAATGTCTTACGAAAAATTGAACCTTCAAAGTTGGCAGAAAAGGGCTGTGAGATTTACCATGAAAATGTGATTACAAAAGTTCGTGAGAACAAAAAATACGTTTATCCCGATGTTGTAATCACTTGCGACCCTACCGATCAAGCAGATGAATACGTGATTAAAAATCCATGCGTTATCATGGAAGTTTTGTCAAAATCAACCGCACCCTATGACAAGGCAGGAAAGTTTTTCAAATACCTGCGGATACCTTCCTTACAGCAGTACATCTTGGTTTCGCAATATGCCGTTGCCGTAGAATATTATTTGAAAATGGAAAATGGCGAGTGGGTTTATCGGGCGTTGGACAGCTTGGAAGATGTGCTGCCGATTCCTTCCATTTCGGTTGAATTGAAATTGGCCGATTTATATGCTGCCGTGGTTTTTGAGGAGAATTAGTCGTAAATATATGGCGGATGCACTCATGTCCCTACCTATGCAGACTTCCTCGCCAGAAAGTTTCCTGTTGTGGTTTTTGAAAAAAAAATGCACTAAAAAATAGCACAATACCACCCGCCAACAGCACGGTAAAACCCAGTATCATTTGCGAAAAATAGGGCAGCCTCCACTTCATTCCCATCGCAAAAAGGCAGGCCTCGCTGCCGACAAACCCAGCGACAAAAAGCAAGATGCCCACCAGCACTGTTGGGTTTTGGGCTTCGACCCAATCCTCCCTCACGGAAAACCACCAAACGAAAGGCGTCACGCTACCGAGGAACAGTAAATGGAGATAGCCAATGGTGAGGAAATGGTTGTTGCGTTCGAAGTATGATGCCAACAACGGCTGGATTCCAAGCAGTTCACAAGTGGATTTTAGGAACAAAAAAACCATTGAAAAATAGAGCAAGAAGCGGGAAACATTGGTTCCTCCCAATTTGCTGGCCCATTTCATTTTGAAAAACTGAAAGATAAATAGGGCAACGCCCAACCACTGCACCCAGCCTGTCGCCAGTAAAATGGGATTTGCCGGGTCAATTCTACCCGCTGCCGGGGCGTACAGAAAATAAGCGGGCAGCAAGCTGATGGTCATCAGCCACCACTGCAAACGGGTCAGGGCTGGCGAGAACGAGGCGCCGTTGTTTTCGAGTATTTTGAAAAAAACAGCCAGCAGGGCAAAGACGAACCAGCCGTTGTAATGGAAATGGAGGTAAAAATGGATGGCCATCCGCATCCAAAATGGGCTGCCATCACCCACCACCTGCACCACAGGGATGGCAAACGGCCCCAACGAAGAAAGTAAAAATGCGCCAATGGCCACCAGCCCAAACCAAGTGGAGGGATGCCGCTTTTCCCGCTTCCAATCTTTGATGAAAAAGAAAAAAAAGGCGTAGGCCAGAAAAGTGTGAAAGGTGAGAAAAGTGATGGAAAGCGCCCCGTATCCTTGCCACAAAAAGGCTGCGAACATGCCCACCGACACCATTTGCGTCAGCCAAAAAAGCTGCTGGTAGCGGGGTGTCTGAAAGCTGCCCGCTGGCAATAAGAAATGTACCAGGGCAAGATAAAAAGCGCTGTAAACCCAACCCAAAAATGCCAAGTGGGAATGTGCGTGACGGAGCGATTCAAACGGAATCCCCACATTGGGCAGTAGTGGCAGCGCCCGCATCAACAGGCCCGTCAATACGACCATGACCAACAAGAAAAATGTCCATCTGACCGCTGATTTCATCTTCAATGTTTCATTGTCGGCGAAGGTGTCATGCCCGACTTCCACCGGCTCAAACCTCGCCGTAAAGTGCCGCAAAAACGGTGGCTCATAAGTTATCCTAAAACCACTGGCATTCTCCCGCTCATCTATCAATGCCTCGAAGGTTTCAATCACGTAGTCAATATGGCTCTGGGTATAAACCCGTCTCGGAATGGCGAGTCGGACAAGCTCCATCGGAGCTGGTATCAGGCGACCCTGTTCGTCGTTTTTCCCAAACATCACCGAGCCAATTTCGCAGCATCGGATGCCGCCTTTTAGGTAAAGTTGGCAAGCAAGCGACTGCCCAGGAAACTGCTCCACCGGGATATGTGGGTAAAACGCCTTGGCATCCACATACACCGCATGGCCGCCGATGGGCCGTATGACCGGGATGCCGAGACCGTAAAGTGCATTGCCCAGATAGGCGGTGCTCTTGATTCGGTAGTCCAGGTAGTCCGGCTCGAAAACCTCCTCCAAGCCTATCGCAATTGCCTCCATATCCCGCCCCGACAAACCGCCGTAAGTCGAATATCCTTCGGTAATGATGAGCACCGTGCGGCACTGGATGGCGAGTTCGAGGTCTTTGAGGGCGAGGAAGCCGCCCATGTTCACGAGGGCGTCCTTTTTGGCGCTCATCACGCTGCCATCGGCGAGGGCGAACATTTCCTGCGCAATTTCCCGGTAGGTTTTTTCACCAAAACCTTCCTCCCGGTGTCGGATGAACCAAGCGTTTTCGGCAATCCGGCAAGCGTCGAGGATGAAAAGGATGCCGTACTTT
This sequence comes from Saprospiraceae bacterium, assembly GCA_016719855.1. Classification (GTDB taxonomy): domain Bacteria; phylum Bacteroidota; class Bacteroidia; order Chitinophagales; family Saprospiraceae; genus UBA6168. Next base: position 108,822 of record JADJYH010000081.1, read on the forward strand.
TTGCAAATGGCTGCTACTTCTTTGGCATTGGCCATGCTCACAGGCTGGCCGCCGCCGCTGTTGTTTGTCACGGTGAGAATGACAGCAGCGACGTTTTCGGCACCGTATTTTTCGATTTGTTCGACCAGCTTCGCAACGTCCATGTTGCCCTTGAACGGATGGGCAACCTCGATATCCTTTCCTTCCGGACATGGCAAATCTATGGCGGTGGCACCACTGAACTCGATGTTCGCACGGGTGGTATCAAAATGGGTGTTACTGAAAAACACCTTGCCCTTGCCGCCGATTCGGCTGTAAAGCAGGTGCTCCGCCGCCCTGCCCTGGTGCGTGGGCAGTATGTACGGGCAGCCTGTTAGGTCCTTGATGGCGGCCTCCATTTTCAACCAGCTTGTTGCCCCGGCGTAGCTCTCGTCGCCCTGCATGATGCCCGCCCACTGGTTCGAGCTCATGGCCGAAGTGCCGCTGTCAGTCAGCAGGTCAACGATGACTTCGGTGGAATGAAGTAGGAAGGGATTGTAGGCGGCTTTTTTAAGAAAGCTTCCCTTTCCGCCTCGGTCGTCATTTTGATATGCTCGACGACTTTGATGCGGAAGGGTTCGATGATTGTTTTGTGTTGCATGGCTAGGAATTGGTTGAAGTAGTTGAATTGGTTGAATTGGGGAAACTGATGGTTGAATTGGTTGAAGGGGATGGTTGAATTGGTGTGGGAACTGGTTGAATTGGTTGAATTCGGTTGAATTCACCAATTCAACCAATTCAACTTCCCCCCCTAAACTGCCTGGCTGAACAACCGCCCCTGCGGCTGCTTTTCCCAGTATCGGGCGTCCAGCGCCAGGCAGATGTTTCGGATAAATGGTCGCCCATGCTCCGTCACGGTCAAGTGGAAGGGCTTTAGCTCCACGAGGCCATCGGCTTCCAGCTCGGCGAGCCGCTCCAGGCCAGCGTAGAGGCCGTCGCATTGAAGTGCGGGCGCTTGCCAGTTGGTCTTGAACTGGCACATGATGTTGAGGATGTGGCGGCGCAGCACCTGGTCTTCTTCCGTCAAGAAATGGCCCTTGATGAGCGGGAAACGCCCTGCCGCTACCTCCGCCGACCATGCTTCCACCTCTTTTTCATTTTGGGCAAATGCGTCCCAGGTGTCGCTGATGGATGAAGCACCGAGGGCGATGCAAAGCCGAGTGTCGCTGGTGGTGTAGCCCATGAAATTGCGGTGCAAACTGCCTTCGTTCATTGAGCGCAACAGGTTGTCATGCGGCAGCGAGAAGTGGTCGAGGCCGATTTCTGCGTAGCCGAGCTGCTCCAACCTGTTGCGGCCTTGCTCGTACAGTGCCCGTTTTGATTCGCCTGTCGGCAAATCGGCTTCGGAGTAGGCCTGCTGGCTCGGCTTTAGCCACGGCACGTGGGCATAGCTGTAAAAGGCGATGCGTTCCGGTCGAAAGCGGCTGATTTTCTCCATGTTCCGCTCGATATGGTCAGGCGTCTGGAACGGCAAGCCGAAGATGAGGTCGAAGTTGATGCTCGTGTAGCCGATTTCACGGGCGGCATTGGTTACGTTTTCCACCTGTTCCTCCGTCTGTAATCGGTTGATGACCCGCAGTATTTCAACATCAAAATCCTGTACGCCGAGGCTGAGTCTGCGAAAGCCGAGGCTGTAAAGCGTGCGCAGGTGCTCCGCCGTGGTGTTGGCCGGGTGCGCCTCGAAGCCGAAGTCATGGTCATCGGGGATGATTACGTCCGCGTAGATGCCGTTCAGCAGCTTTTCCAGATTTTGCGGGGCAAAAAAAGAGGGCGTGCCTCCGCCGAGATGCAGTTCCTTGAGGATGGGCTTGCCGGGCAGCACGTTGAGGTAGAGCTGCCACTCGTCCAGCACCCGCTGGATGTATGGCTCCTCCACGGCGTGGTTGGTGGTGATGCGCTTGTTGCAGCCGCAGTAGGTGCAAAGCCGCTCGCAGTACGGCAGGTGGATGTAGCCGCTGATTTCGGGGTTCAGTTCGAATGCGGCGCTGACCCGCTCCGCCCAAGCCTCCTGCGAAGGTTTTTCTGCTTGCCAATACGGCACGGTCGGGTAGCTGGTGTAGCGGGGAACGGGGATGTCGTACTTTTTGAGCAGGTTCGATTTCATTCTTCAAGCAATAACGTGAATCAAATTTTGGTGCGAAAGAACACAGTTTTGGCTCGCTGGCAGGTGATTAAAATCAAGGGAAGGGTTGACAAAAATCAAGGGGTGGAAAACAAAAAAACCTTCCGAGGACTTGGGCCTTGGAAGGTTTTTTTCAGAGAGGGCGTACTTTCAATATTCTACATCGTGAACGGATATACATGGCCGTTGATGGTGTAAGTGCCCTGGTTGTCGCAGGTTCCATTGCCGTAGTCAACCGTGACGGGTAGGCCGTTGATGTCGAGGATGCCCGTTCCCTTGCTGACGTAGGCGCAAGCATTGGCCTTCACCAACGGCGTCTGGATGAGCCAATTGACGGTTTCGCCGTTTGTGAGGGTGCTGTAAATACTGCCAGTTACCTGGTAAACATCGTCGTGCCAGTCCCACCAAGTCGGATGGCCCGCCGTCTGGGTGTAGGTCTGGTTGCCGCTGAAGGCAAAAGTGTAGTTGTTCGGGTCGGTCAACTTGATATTCTGAGCGTCGATACGGAGGATGGCAGCGTCGGCGGTGCTGAGGTTGGTAAAAATGAACTGGCCTTCTACCTTCACGCCGTCTTCCGAGTAGTTGTCATAAGCGACCATGATGGTTGAGTTGGGTTCCCAAAATGCCCCGACCGTCATCACGACCTTGCCAGACTTGAACTTACCGTCGGCGTCGGTGCAGCCGCTGCCAAAGTCAACAGTGACCACTTTCGGGAAAACAAACGGGTCGGGCGGCACCACGCTGACGTTTCCGCAAGAGTCCGAGCGCTCTTCCACTTCGCCACCGACCAGCCCGTTGGCATTTTCGGCACCCCGTTGGGCGATGTGAAAGGACGAAAGGATGAGTTGCTGGCTGGTCAATGCTTCTTGCGCCTGGGCGATGGTGGCCTTGTCGGCAGCGGGGATGGTTTCGGGGTCTTTTTGCAACTGGAGAAGAACTAGCACGAAGACAGTTGTGAGGAGCAGGAGCGATGATTTCAATGGATTGTTCATAACCTAAGATTTTAATTAAGGGATGAAAAATTTTCCAAGAACGCTGATAATCAACTAGTTGAGCATCAGCGCTGTCATTGGATTCGACTTAAAAACGACTTAGGCTTGAAATCCCCTTCCAATTGGAGTTGTTAAGAATTGTTAATGGAATGAAATGGGTTGGTTTTCTTAGCAATCACTTCTTTTTCACCAAAAACGGCGGCCTCATCGCCCAAACCGCAGGTTCGGGATGGCGGAGCACCAGCCACCAGCCGAAGAAGGCCACTGCTGCTACCTGCGCTGCCATGATGCTCCAAAGCGGCAGCGTTTGGGTCAAATCCACCAGCAGCCCATCCTGTGGGAAAAGCCCGTAGCCCACCAGCGAAGGAATGCGGTACCAGTAGTAGCAGGAAATGGATGCTGCGGCAAATGCGCTCGTCAGCAGTGTTTCTTTGTTTTTTGGCAAAAGTTTGCGGAGCAAAACAAACCCCCCCAGCGTCAGTGCCATCGTGGCCCAGGGCAGCCCGAAGGCAACGAGGCACTCCCGCCAGTCGGCAGCGCCCCGGCAGTCGGGCACATGGAACCAACCCCAAATGAAGCCGGGAAGGCCACCTGTCAGCAGGGTAGTGGCGATGGTCTGTGTGGTGCGCTGGTTGGGCATTTTTTCCATTTGCGTAGGGGTGGAATCAGGGCAAGACATGACGCAGTTGTGGCAAGCGCCGCAATGGGCGTTTGGGGGCGTGAAGCCCACTTTTTGGCCGTAGAGTTTTTCCACCGGATGGACGGGGCAGAGGCCGGAGCACCAAGCACTTTTTACATCAAAAAACACGCCGCCGACGAAGGCCAAAGTTGCCAAGAAGGCCAACGTAATGGCCGTAGCAAGCCCGTCGTTGTTGAGCGCCAAGTGGCGTGCTGGCACGATGAGGAACAGCAGCGCCACGCTGCCCAATGCCAGCCAACCCTGCCATTTGAGCGGGATTCGCTTTCTTTTTGAAAGATTCAAATGATGGGGAAACATGGCGACCGAGGCCAATGGACAGACGTTGCGCCAGAACCCGGAAGCGACCAAAAACAGCAGCGGTGCGACCGGTATCAGCACGTTCCAAAAAGCAACGACGCCGATTTTTGGAACAAAAATCAGCGCCATAAACAGGCCTAGGCCAATTAGAAAAAACAAGCCCTGCAAGTACCGCCAAAGCAATTTTTTTTGGCCTTCAAGCGGTACAGTTGCTTGGTATTTCGTGTTGACATTACTCATGGGAGGAACACTTTTTCACTTTCAGTGTGTGAAAATAGCGCCAACTCCTGTTTTTGGGCTGGTGATTTTTGTCATCAATTTCGATTGATAGGTAGCCAAGTTAGATTTGAAAACTGCGTAAACCAAGACTGGACCAGCATCTTATAATCTGCACTAATAGGTTTTGTGCAAATCAAAAATTATGCGCCGCTGCCCCTCCTCGCCGCCTTCGGCGGCTCGTCGGGGGAGAGGGTCTTTTGGGGCGTTCCGCCCCAAACCCCTATTTGCACAAAACCTATTAGCGTGAAGTATATCTCCGATACGGCCTCATTTCTGAGCCTCAAATAACTGTTTGGGTTTGGCGAGCTTCCTCCAAATTGTCACTGCGCCCAAAATTGGTCATCCCAATCATCCACGAACGGCTGCCCCTGGTGTAGGGCCTCCATTTCCGTCAGTTGTTCGGGCGTGGACACCTTTTGCACCTCGTTGAACAGCACCCGCTCCTCGTAACGGATATGCGCCGTCAGCTCCTCCTCAATCAGGCTCAAATGTTTGCCCAAATCATCGGTGGCAGCGAACAGCCGCCGCAGCCTGCGGTGCTCCCGCAATGCCCGCTTGACCATCGGGTGCTCCTTGCCGCCGAGGACGGGGAAAACATGCCGCTCCTCCACTTCAAAATGAGGCGACAGGTGGTTTTCAAAGAACCAGTCCGAATAGGCTTTTATCCTTTCCGGTGCCACCCCTTTTGAAAGCCCAGTTCGGATTTTCCAACCAAGCAAAAGCCCGTGGTGGTGTTCCCTGCTCAATGGCTGCAGGGAGGAGTGCCGCTTCAATGGTTTTGTGTCGCTCATGGTCAGTTTGAGCGTTGTTTCTCCAGTTCGATGGCACGGGGAAACATGATGTTGTTCTCCAAATGGATGTGCAGGTGGAGGTCTTCCTCAAATTCCCGCAGCATGGAAAATGCCACCCGGTAGGTCGTGCAACCGTCTGCCGGGGCGGTGTAGTGGTTGCTGAGTTCCGAGATTTTGGCGAGGCGGTCGCCTTCCACCGAGTGCTCCTCCATCATCATGCGGATGGGGTTTTCGACGGTGCCGAACGGCGGCAGGCCGGGGTGCTTTTCGGTGGCCAATTTTCGCACGAACGGAAACAATATCTTTTCCTCTTTCTGCATGTGGAAGGTCAGTTCGGTGGCGACATGGGCAAATTCGTCCCGGATTTCGAACAGTTCGGGGTGGCGCTCACCGTGTACCTTGCAGAGTTTGTTCAGGTACTGCGTCAGTTCCGGCAATTTGGCTGTGACGTAGCGGTGGTGCTTTTTCTCCACATAATCGGCCAGCAGGTCGAGGGGCCAGGTACGGTAGTCGGCAGCGGGTGCCTCGTTGGAGGTGGTGGCGTCCAGAAGTTCCCGCAGGAGTGCCTGCGCTTCGAGGTCCTTGTTTTCGCAAACTTCGCTGATGGTGCGCCCGCCCTTGCAGCAAAAGTCAATGCCGTGCGATTGGAAAACGGAGGCGGTGCGGTAGTCTTGGGCGACGATTTCGCCGATGGTCTGATTTTGATTGATGTTCATTTTTTTGTGATTGAGAAACAGGACAAAAAAGTCCCATTTTGAGTTAAAAAATTTTACCTTTTCAAGAAAGTGCTGCCGTCCTTCAGCCCGAGTGCGAGTTCAAGCACGGTCGTCTCTTCCAGCATGGCTTTCAGTTCGTTCCGCACAGCGGCAAAGCGCTCGTGCATGGGGCAGGGTTTCAGCGCGTTGCAGGCGCGGAGGCCCAGCCCGCAACCTGTGAAAATATGGTCACCGTCAATGGTTGTGACAATTTCGCTGAGCCGGGTTCCTTCCATTTCCTTGCGCCCAATTTCAAAGCCACCGTGAACGCCCTGCATCGAGCGGACGATGCCGCCCCTGGTCAATTGTTGCAAAATCTTCCCCGTGAAAGCAACGGGTGAACCAGTGTCTTCGGCGATGTCCTTCACGCTCACCCGACTGCCATTTAGCGAGTGGGTGGCGATGAGCAGGGTCGCTTTGATGGCGTATTCGCAGGCTTTTGAAAACATGTTTTTGAAATTTGAAAATGGAAAAACTGGAAATTCAAATTCCCTTTCGGAGTGCAATGTTACAACAATTTTTTAAACCGGACAATTATGTCCGGTTTAAAACTATAATTTTGTGCGGTAATTTTACATTTAACAGACAAAGCACCAGGCTCATGCAAGAAAAGAAACACATTCGGGAAAAAATGCTCGCCCTGCGGGCAGCCCTCCCATCGCCGGAGAAGCGGTGGCTCGACCATTCCATCTGCGAAAAACTACGGCAACTCGTGGAAGAAACTGGTGTACGTATTATCCACACCTACCTGCCCATGGGCGATGAAGTTGACATCTTCCCCTTCATCGGAGCGATGCTGGAAAAGGGGCTGACGGTCGTCGCCCCAAAATCGCTCAAGGGGCGCAGGATGGAGAACCTCGTACTGCATTCTTTATCGGAACTGGAGGCGGGGATTTTCGGCACCAGCCACCCGGCCAGCGGACTGGTCTACGAGGGTGGCTATGACCTGTTCATCGTGCCGGGCCTCGCCTTAGACCGCCACGGCAACCGCATCGGCTACGGGGCGGGGTACTACGACGCATTTTTGGGCAGCCAACCAGGTGGCCATAAATTGGGCATCTGCTACCCCTTCCAGCTTTTGGACGAACTACCATCCGAGCCACACGACGTGCGGTTGGATGGGGTACTATGTGGCTGAGTCAACACTTGGTTGAAGTGGTTCGTCGTCACTGCACCATTCAGCGGAGGAAGTTTCCGTTTCAAAAAGCTTTACCTGGAACAACTCAATCTGCGGAGGCAAGTTGCCTTGAATTTTCTCCACGATATCCAACAGCAGGTTCTCGCAAGTAGGCTGAAATGGCAGCGGCACGACCTTCTGGTAGTGTTTCGATAGCTCCGCAACGACCTGTGGGGAAACTGTTGCGTTCAGCACCAAGGCATGGTCGTAGGTGTCCAGCACCTTCTCTTTGACGAGCTTTTTTAAGCGGGAGAAGTCCATGACCATGCCGTCTTTGGGATTGCCCGATTCCTCTAGGGGCATACCTCGCAGCGTGACGTGCAGTTTGTAGGAATGCCCGTGGATATTGCGGCAGTCGCCATCATAGCCTGCGAGGGCATGTGCCATTTCAAAGGTAATAGACTTCGTGACCCGTAATATTCGGTGCGGTTTCATCTGTTTTTTCTTTTATAAAAACGCGGCAATTGCCTATTTGACCTCCGCAACCAATGGCATCGGAATATTCAAAAGCACCCCTTCCATCACCCTCAAATCCTCTTTCATGTCTTTCAAAAAGACCTGGCTCCCTGTTTTATGCCAGCGGCCAAATTCTTGTAATATGCAATGCCTGACATTAAATTGGTTTGAAACGTCCGTAAATAACGGGTTTGCTGCGCCGTGGCGTTATCCATATATTTACCTGACTCGTTTTTAAGGTAATCCAGGTAAAGAACAAGCTCGTTCACGAACATATTTGGGCGGCGCTCGGCATTCAGGACATTAATTCGCCCATATATATGGTCAACCATTTGCTTCAGGGAAAATATACCGGAGAAATAAGCGAGATTTGGTCCGGGACATATAGCCACGGCAGTGAGTTTGTGCGAAGGCGGAAGTCCTGCTTTTAGGAGCGCCGCAGCGCCAAGCCCTTCGCAGAGGCAGTCTTTCGCCACGATGTTGTCGTACTCCTTTTCATATAAATCGGCAGGGAGGTTTTTTTCTTTTAATTGCTTTATTTTCAGTTCCTGGTATTGCCGGGAGGCGGTGCAAATGGGCACTTCCGTGAACTCGGTATTGGACGAAAGGAATTTTTTATAGCACGGGCTGCCGGGCCTTCCTTTTGCGATGCGAGCTTTCCGCTGCACTTCCGAGGTGCTTTTCCTGAAATTATTGAACGGGATGCCGAGGGGGGAAACATTGCTCAAATAATAATCTTCTTTTTTGGCGGTGGCCAACTGCTGCAAGGTTTCCTCATCCACTTCGGTGGCTTCGGGAACCAATAAAAACGGGCTTCCCCAGCCGGTGCTGTCCGTTTGGTAGTAGTCCAACAGGAAATTATTTTCATTGGCCGTGCCGATTCCACCCTGCACGGTGACCCGAATTTCGGGCGGTGAGGTGACGGACTTAATTCCCTTTGCTGTCAGCGCATGGTTGCATATTTCCATTAATTCCGTGACGAGCGCCGACCTGTTGTTTTTAAATTCTTCGAGAATGGGGCCGAGCAGCAAGCCATCGGTGGCGAAAGCGTGGCCGCCGCAATTCAGCCCCGATTCAATCCTGAATTCCGATACCCACAACCCTTTTTTGGCCAGTAGTTTCCCCTGCGTGATGGCAGAGCGGTAGTCGCTGACCTTGAGGATTATTTTCTTTTTAAGTACGCCATTTATATCCGGTAAAAAGTCGGGGAAGGTTTCGATATAAGCATATAAACGGGGATTAAAACCTGCGGAAAATATGACCGAGGCATTTAAGTCACTACTGGCAAAACCCCTGAGCGCCGCATGTCCATCGGAATATTCGGTCGCCAGCGGCTCTCCGTTTTTTGCATAATTTACCTTGTCCAATTTCGACATGATATTGACATCAATGGAGCCTGCTGCAATCAAGGTGCGCAATTGTTTTTGCAGTGATTTCTTGGCGCTTCCGTCCTCCATTTCCATCATCGCCGTGAATATCTTTTTTGCGGGGGAGTCTTCCGGCAACAGCTCAAAATATTTCACGATTTCAGAACCCGGCTCATAGGGCAGCTGCCGCAACTGCTCGGTTTGCCGCTGCACGATGCGGTGGACAAGGTTCAGGTAGGCAGTAATGCGCCTCGCCCGAAAATCTTCTTCTCCCGTTTTTATGGGTTCATATTCCTCGCCTGTTTTCTGACAATGGAATTTCCGCATTTGCTCAATCAATTCATCCTCTACAATGGAAATGACGGAAGAAATGCCGAACCGGGCGACCTTAATCGGCGTGTCAATGGTGAAGCCAATTCCCATGACTGGGATATGGAATTTGTGCAATAATGCCTTGCGCATAAGTTTGTTTTTAATGGTAAAAAGAAAAGAGGCGACAGCGTGCCGCCCCTGCGTTTATGAAAACTCGGTATTGTGAAGATTTGTGTGCAACCCACACTCGGTTTTTGCTTTGTCTTTCCAGCGGCCATCCCGGCCAGGGGCGCAGGCGGTGCAGGGCCAACATCCTACCGACCCGTAGCCCCGCACCTCCAATGGGTGGGAGGGTAAATTTTGGGACTGTCGGAACTGTCTGATTTGTGCTTCCGTCCTGTCAACCAAGGGGTTGAACCGGTTGATTTTTTCACCAAATAATGGTGGCTCGAAAATCTGCAGTTTTTGGCGGTGGTCGGTTTGAAAACCGGTCAAACCGGACATCCAGACTTTGTGCCGTTCCTTCAGCGGTTCAAGTGGCAGCACTTTGTTCAGGTAGCAGCAGGTGTCGGGGTACTTCTCCCAAAACCGGCGCTGATGGGTCAACTCGTACATTTGCGCCGAAGGCGACACCTCCGCCAGGTTAAGGTTCAGCAACCGCACAAGCTCGTCCCTGTATTTTAAGGTTTCCGGGAAATGAAAGCCGGTGTTGATGAAATGCACCTTTTGCTCCGGTTGCACCTCGCTGACCAATCGCAGCAGCACGGCGGAATTGTTGCCGAACGAAGTGGTCACCAACACTTCCTCCTTGTCAAAATAGTCGTACAGCGCCCTGATTCGGTCAGTCAAATCAAGGCTAGCAAACTGGTCGTTGAGCAGTTCCTGAGAAGGCATTTCAATGGATTGGGTTGTATTTGTCATAGTTTGTGATCGGTTGTATTGGTCAGCTTTTAGGTTTGGATGTTTCTTAAAAATGCCGGACGAGCTATCACCATAGCCCGCCCGGCTTGCCATCAAATCCTGGCAAAAACCTATGAATCCTTGAGTTAACTCATTCATTTCTTCCACGGCCAATCCTTAGTGCAGCGGTGACAACTTTTGGAAAGGTGTCACCGCTTATTCGGTTATTGTCTCACCAGTTGTTTGTACCCAACCATTTCGCCACTCTCAACGGTAACTACGTAAAGCCCGGAGGTACATTCAGCCGGTAAAGTCAGCGTCAGCGTGTTGTTCCCATCCGACAACAAGGCATTGCGTTGCAATAAGACCTTGCCCTGCATATCAATGACCCGGATGATGGCATCTTGGCGTTGGGTAGCGGGTATGCGCAGGAAAATCATCTCCCTTGCCGGGTTTGGGTAGAGTGCAAAGTCAATCCCCTCGTTGCTGACTGCTATTTTGGTAGCGCTAACGAAGGACTGTGCCTTGAATATTTCATCCTGGACGATGGTGACCGGGGTGTTCCGGCGGATAACATCGGCAAGCTTGGTCGCCTTGATCCACTGTTTTTCATCCAGCGAAATGAAAGGGTCGTTTTCATAATAATAGCGGTCGCCATCCCGCAGGGGAAGGAACTGGGGCTGGATGATGGTCTTGGGCGTTTCGCCATAGAGTGCGTTCGGCATGTGGGTTTCAGACAACATGCCCACCCAGGGGTCAATTATGTTGATGTCACCATAAATTCGTTTGGTTCATGAGCGGGTCAGAGGACATCTGGGAAAAACCCGGCACTGGTTCCAGCCCAAATTCAGCCCTGACGGTGTTGTAGTCCGGCAATCCCCGCTCCCGTCCACGTTCGATGTTGATGGCAGTAAGGTCCATCCCGCCAGCGCCCGGGGCGCCGAAGAGGAAGTTGCGCAGGTCATCCACCACCTTGCAGTCGAAATCCTGCTGCACGACGGTGGCCATGCCAATCAAATAAGGCTCGATGCCGCCAACCGCCGTCGTGGCGCCTGGGTTGAAAAATGCGTCCCTCAGCAGGATGTCGCCTTGGGGCATGTAGTTGCCATCGTTGTCCATGCGCACCAGGATGCTGTTGATGGTGGTGTGGCCGTAACGATAGGCTGCCGCCGAGAAGACGTTCATGATGCCAGCATTGGTGGCGAGGCTATAAGTGCCATAAGGCGGTAGGTGAATGCCCATCATGGGCAGCCATTCTTCATAAACGATGGCCTGCAACTGGCCACCCACCAATTTACGGGCGTGTTGGTAAATCTGCTCCTCCGTCCACGTTGGATGCTCGGTTTTGACCACGTCGCACAGGCGGTTGTGCTCCCGCACGAACAGCGTGTGCATGCTCGTCAGGAACGGGTTTTCGTTCGCCCGAACGTCACCTGCCACGAACCATTTTTGGACAAAAGGCAATGGCATGGCCATTTCCGGTGCGGTAGCGTCAATAGGCGCATCGTACTCACCGGTCGTGGTGTTCCAAGGCATCAGGTTGCCAGCAGAAACTTTAAGTTTCCCGTCGGAAAAAGTGCGCAGCCAAGTCGCCCGTTGCTCGTCCGAACCATACACTGCCGAAGCATCTATGTATGCTGAAATTGAATTGACAAACTGCCGGGGGTTGTCGGTGCCGGTGCCAGTGAGGGGGTCGTAACCAGACCTTTTTATAGGAATGGAAGCCGTACCTGTACCCGCCGGGTCGAAAAAAACATCGCCAGCAGGGATGGGGATGGACAAACCTTCGGCGGGGTGGTCTTTCACCAAGGTAACATCGTGGTCAATGAACTGTCCCCAAACCCAGCAATAGGCGCTCAGTCCCCGAGGGTCATTGGCGAGCGTGTTTTGCATAAAAAGCGAGTTGCTGATAAAACGGGGGTTCGGAAGGTTCGGGCCTGCCGGTTCAGAGATTCCATCCGCAAACCCGACTGCGCCTGGGTGGAGCTGGTTGACACCCACGGAACCCCATTCCTTGTTGATGAGGTTGTTGTTGTAGCCGTCAAAGGTGCGGTTGCTTTGAGCGAAACCCTGCGTTGCAATAAACATGGCAACGGTCATGGCTAAAATGATTTTTGTAAAGTTTTTCATGAGAAAATATTTTTGATGTTTTAAGGAACGGGTAAATGATAACTTGTCAATTCTGGCTGACTCTTTTGCCCTTGAGCAGTCTTTGAAAATGCTTACGTAGCACCACTATGCTCGCATTTTCAAAAACTCCTCAAGACCAAAATAGCCTACCAGAATTGACAACTTATCTTCCCAGTTCTAAAAGCAGGCGGCCTTGTGCCACCTGCCCTGATTTTACTGATGATTTTGCTATGCTGAAATAATTTCTTCTTCCGTCATTTCGGGTTCGTTTTCAAAAGCTTCGTCTGGTGTTGAACCCAGTTGCTCGCCCCCCATGGAAGCCCCCTTCAGCGAACCCCACCTCGACACGATGAACCATGCCAGCGGAATCACGCCGCCAAAGAAGAACACGGAGGCGCCGATTCCCCGCAGCCAAGTCAACTGCTCAAAGATGCCGCCGCCAGTGAAAGCATGCGAGCGAGCGAACCAAAGCCCGTTGTCCACGATGGCCTTGAACTGGATGGCCCCTGCGGGGAAAAGGTCCAGCATGACCATCAGCATCAGGCCAGCGTTGATGGACCAAAAGGCGAACTTGACCAGCTTCTCGCTCCAGCGGTTTCCCTTGAGCAAAAGCCTCGAAGCAAACAGCAGCGCCGCCAGCGAGATGTTGCCGTAAACCCCCATCAGCGCAGCGTGGGCGTGGTTGATGGTGAGGTAGGAACCGTGTTCGAAGTAGTTCATGATGGGCAGGTTGACGATGATGCCCATGACGCCCGCCCCGAAGAAGTTCCAGAAGTTGGTGGCGACGAGGAACAGGAAAACCTCCGGGAAACCGAAGTTCCCCAACTGGTTTTTGCCGATGCCGTTGACGGCCATCCGGGGCATGTTCTTGAAGCGCCAGGCCTCCACCGTCAACAGAATCAGCGGGACGAATTGGAGGGTGGAAAACACGGAGCCGAGCGCCATCGTGGCCACTGGTTTTGCGTTCCAGTAGAAATTGTGCGAGATGCCCAGCAGCCCCGTTCCAAGGAAAAGTATGGTGGCAAAATAGACTACCCGGATGGCGGCCTGGCGGCTCACCAGCCCCATCAGCACCATCAAATAGCTGACGATGACCGTGATGAAAACCTCGAAAAACGCCTCCACCCACATGTGGATGACCATCCAGCGCCAGAAGTCGGCGATGACGAAATTGGTCTCCGGTGTGGCCACGAAGCCCGACAGGAACAACAGCGGGATGCCGATGACGGAGTAGATAATCCAGTTGGGCAGGTTCCATGGTTCGCCTTTCACGAAGGCGGGTTTTACGCCCCGGTAAACGATTATCCCCCCACATCACGAAGATGAGCATGAGCAGGACTTGGTAAATTTTTCCGAAGTCAACATACTCCCAGCCCTGGTGCCCAAGCAGGTGCCACCATTCACCGAAGACACCTTTTGGCCCAAGCACCATGCCTACCAGCGAGCCGCCCGCCAACACGATCAGCATCCAGAACAGCGTGTTGATGAGGGGAAGTTGCCCAGGTATTTCCTTTTTTGACAGGATGGGGCAAATGAAAATGGAAGAGGCTATCCAGCAAATTGAAATCCAATACAGCGCCAGCATCAGGTGCCAACTGCGGGACATGGTCACCGGGAAAACCTCCGACGGGTGTATGCCGAACCAGCCCAGGAAGTTGACAAAATCGTTGATGGTGATGATGCCGCTCAGCACCTGCACGAAGAACAGGAGGATGGCCACGGCGAAGAACTTGTAGGTGGCTCGCTGCGTCGGGGTCGGCTTGAAATTGGCGACCTTTTCGGCGGTCAGCAGGTCCTTGCCCGCTGGCTTGAAAAATTTGTTGGGGAGCTGGTTGTACTGCCCGATGTAGTACAGCACGATGCCGCACATCAGCACAAATGCCAGCATCCCCAGCACGCTCCATAGTATGACGGGCGAGGTGGGCGTGTTGCCTGCGGCGGGGTCGAACGGCCAGTTGTGGGTGTAACTGAAATCGCTACCCGGACGCTCCACGGCGCATACCCAAGCTCCCCAGAAAAAGAAGGAAGCCAGGTTTTCCACCTCTTTTCGGTCGGAGATATAGTCCTTGGGCGGAAACGATCCCTCGGCGTTCTTGTCAATGAAAATATCGGTGTAATATGTCCGCAGTTTTCCCAGCGAATATGCCTGGGCGGCAGTCAGGGTCACAATGTTCCCGGCCTCATCGTAGCGATTTTCCTTCAGTTCCGACTTGATGTTTTCCCCGATAATTTTCAGTTCCATGTCGGTGGCTTCTCGCCCGTTTTCCTTCATGAAAGCCTCGACGTGGTACTCGTTCATGTAAACGGTGATGTAGTGCAGGGCTTCGGCGGTGTAGTCGGGGCCGCGCTGCGCCCCGTCACCCATGAAGGAGCCGTACTCCATGAGTGCGTACTTGTGGAAGACCTTTTGGCCTTCCTCGATGGTGGTTTTGTCCATCATGACCTCGCCCGTCGGCGTTTTGAAGCCGGTCATGGGCGGTGCGTCGTTGTAGGTCTGGTAGCCTATCATGCCGACCCCTGCTACGCTGATGATCAGGATGAACAGCAGTGGCTGCCACCAATTCTTTGTGTTCATGAAATAGCTGATGCTCTTGGTGCCGTTGGCTTCAGCTTGTTTTTCTTCTTTCATCGTTGAACTTGTTTTTGGACAAACCCAGCCTGGAACCGGCCAGTTTGGCATTCATCCTATTTGAAGGGAAATAATTGAGTTAAGGAGGGGGAAACGCTGATATCCTAACCCGTTTCGAAGAAGACGGAGGCCATCAAACAGCCTGGTGGCACTTGGTTTGACAGGTTCAGGTAAGTAGGCGACTTCATCATATTTGGTGATTTAAATTCAGTATTAAGAGTATTTTATCTTAAATAAAATCAAAAAAAAGTCACGATACTAGGCGCATTCTTTCGTCGCTCACTTTCTCGCCCAGCTCCGCAAGTGAGGTGATGTCAAACTCATGTTTCACCGATTTCTTGGCGTCCTTCCAGAAGTCGTGGACAGGGCAGGGCGCTTCCACACCACAGCCGGGCAGCCCCAAAAGGCATTTGTCAAAAAAGTCCGCTCCTTCAAGGATGTGGACGATATCGGTCAAAAAAATCTGGTCGGCTGGTTTTTTAAGGGCGATGCCTCCGTTGGGGCCTCGGTAGGATTCCAGTATCCCGTGCAGGGTCAGTGTCTGAAAGGTTTTTGTAAGGAAATGGAAAGAGATGTTCAGTTTTTCGGAAATCTCCCCGATGTTCAGGTAGCCTGTCCTATCCTTTTTTGATGCCAAATATACCAAGGCCCTAAGGCCGTAAATGGTTGCTTTTGAAAGTACTTTCACGCTGTAAAAAAGATTTAAGAGTATTTAGTCGCAAAAGAATGGAATTTATTTGTGCTTGTCAAATATTCAGGAGATTTTTTAAAATATAAATTGGAGTAAAAGCAGGAACACGCAAGAAAACGCTTGAAAATAGCGCATTTGCCGCTAGGCAGATTGTTGGGTATTCTTCCTGTTTCCTAACATTAGCAGTGTGGCCACGCCGACACCTCACCCAGCGGGAAACAGCCGAGAGGGAAGCACGGTGGTGGGCCAAAATGGTTGATGCCAAGGGGGGGCCCTGGTCAATTCTTAAATTGACGACATTGGACTCAAAGTCACGCCGTCACTTCAACCCTTCTGACCCACTACCAAAAATTATTGGAAGCATGGTTTTCAGGGTTCCATAAGCTGGCTTTTGAAAGGAAAAAGCTGTTGGCAGTCATGCCGTGCTGCCAGCAACAAATGTCCTCGTCACTTGAAAGCAATGGCCACTGCCAAAATCCCAGGTTTGCATAATTGGTAGATTATCAAAGCGCCTATCCTTTGGGAGCCAGCCGGTTCCAGAGCCAGACCACCAGCCAGCCCATCAATGCGCCAAGGGCGGTGTGCCAGGCCACGTCGCCGAGCGTAAGTGCGAGCGACCACATCTTGAAAGTGGCGGCGTTCGCCAAGCTCCAAGTAGCGGAAGTAGCAAGGCCCAGCGCTGCACCGGTTCTGGCACCGAAGCTGCCCGTCGGCTGCGACGAACGACTCGAAATCAGGTAAACCAGCACGAACGCCAGCACGGCTTCCAACTGCACCACAGGTGCTGGGTTGAATTCGCTCATTTTGTTCACATGCTCGCCAAAATGGGCAAGCTCGCTGTCAAGAAAAACCGGCTGCCAAGCCGCCATGAAAAGCGCCGTTGAGCAGGAATGTGACGATGAAGTATGCGAGCCAACAAAAAATTGTCCGTTTCATTTTTCAGATTGAATTTTTGTAAATGGTTAGAAGTGGGAAAATCATTTTTGGCCTTTTTTTCCCACGTTGGTTTACGCTGTTCTTCGCTTCCGGCCAATAATTCCCACCAGAAAAACTGCCGTCAACAACTCATCGGAACGCCCATTGGATTACTGGATTACTTCTGCACCTGGTAATCGTCCACTCCCCGGAAGAAGGTGACTTTGCCGTTCGCCACTTTGAAATGATGGGTGTAAGTAGTGGCGTAATTTTTCCCGGAAGGGGTGTGTGCGTATTCAGCGTCGATGAGGGCGAACACATCCTCTCCGTCCGCCACGAAGCGGGTTGGCTGGAATTTGGAATACTTGGCTTTGGCAGCAAGCTCCTTGAAAAAATTGCCGACTTCCGCCTTGCCGTTGAACATGCGGGCTTTCGAGTCGAACATCCGGTCTTGGATGTCGAACGCCACCTTGTCGTCGCACATGGCCAGCACACCTTCGATGTCGCCCTTTCCGAATTTTTCGTACACGGTCATGACTAGGCCCGTGTTCGGGTTGTTGAACGAGCCGTAGCCTATTTGGCGGAGCGGTTCGCCCGTGTTGGTGATGGCGTGGCTGACGGCTTTGCCCTCGGCATTGAGTTCCACCACGTCGGAGTCATCGAACTTCATGGGCTTTCCGGTCGGCGGCATTCCCATGAACGAACCGGTGTTGGTGCCGGTGACAGTGACCCGCAGGAGGAACCGGGTGCTACTCACGGGTGCGATTTCATTGATGGTGATTTTGAAATCCGGGAAAGCTGTCTCGAACTGTTTGTACAGGTCTATCGAGGCTTGGATGCCTTTCGTGGGTGCAGGCCCGACGTTCAGGTCGGTGTAATTTTCAGCACACAAAGCGGCGAAGCCGTCCCAATCCCGTTGGTTGAGCCTTTGTAGTATTCAGTTGAAATCTGATTAGTTGTCACCAGAGGCTTCGGCGGCTGCTTCGAGCGCAGCTTCGGCAGCGGCTTCGGCTAATCGCTTGGCCAGTTCCGGATCGTCGGGTATCACCGAGAACTCGATTTTGGCATCCACGTCAGGGTGGAGGTCAAGCGTAGCTGTGTAGTCACCAATCATTTTGATGTGGTCGTCCGGCAGCAGGATGTCCCGGCGGTCAATGTCAACGTCCAGTTGGTCACGCAGTGCCTGCGCTATCTGGATATTGGTCACGGAGCCGAAAATCTTGCCGGAAGTGCCAGTCTTGGCAGTGATGGTCAATTTTTGACCCTTCAGCTTGGCGGCGATGGCCTTGAAGATGTCCAGTTTCTTGTTCAACTTGGACGCCTCTTGGCGCTTGAAACTGTCGAGGTTGTTGCGGTTGACCTTGTTCGCAACAAGGGCCAAGCCCTGTGGAATCAGGAAGTTGCGGCCATAACCGTCCTTTACTTTGACGATTTCAAACTTGCGGCCAACTTTATCGAGATTTTTCAGAAGAATAATTTCCATTGTTCTGCGAGTTTGCGGCGGTAGGAAATTGGAGAATTGGAAATTGGAGAATTGAGAAATTATTGCCCCATTCACCATTCACCATTCACCATTTACCATTCACCAAGTTGAACTATTTCAGCAAGTCAGTCAGGTAAGGAAGCAGGGCGAGGTGACGGGCACGCTTTACGGCGGTGGCCACCCGGCGCTGGTACTTCAACGAGTTGCCGGTGATGCGGCGTGGAAGCACTTTACCTTGGTCGTTGACGAATTGCAGCAGAAAATCACTGTCCTTGTAGTCAATATATTTGATGCCGAACTTGCGGAAGCGGCAATACTTCTTGCGTTGCTGGCCGATGTTCGGATTGCTTAGAAACTTAATATCGTCTCTTGATGCAGCCATGATTTTTGAATTTTTTTGTTAAAAAATTTGGTGTTGAATGTTGATGGATGATGCTTATTCCTCTTCACCATTTGCAAACGCAGTAGCAGCAACTGTTGTGGCAGCTACTGCAGCAGTGGTAGCTGTGGGAGTGTTTTCGATAGCATCACCGTCGGCATCAACAACTACAAGTTTACCACCCTTCAACTCGTCCTGCCATTTTTTCAGCTTGTCCCATTCGCCTTGAGCGGCAAGTTCAGCTTGAGCTGGCCAAGTCGTTGGGTCCTGGAAGCTGAAGCGGTCGCCGGCAGCATTGAGCAGGTCCTTGATTTGGTCAGGCGTCATGGCAGCGAGCTTCAAAAAGGAGTCAACATTGGCAGCCTTGAGCACCTCAGCGATTTTCGGGCCGATGCCCTCGATGCGCTTCAGGTTGTCAGGTTGTGGTGGTTGTGCCTTGGCGATTTTCGCCTTTGGTGCGACAGCGACGGGAGCGGCACCGCCCGTGTTGAGGTCGGCAGAAGCTTTAGACTTCTTCTTGGTCTTACCGATGAGGCCCCCACGCTTGTCAGCGTTGTACTTTACCCCGTACTTGTCGAGGGCAATGGTCAGGAAGCGCAACAGACTTTCGTCACGGCGCATGTTGAGTTCTAGCGAGCTTAGGTACGCAGTGGTTTCCGATTGGAACTCGACACAATAGTAGTACCCGGAGTGGCGCTTGTTGATTTCGTAAGCAAGCTGGCGCAACCCCATCTCGTCCACATGCACGATGCTCGCTCCACTTGACTGGAGCTGATCGACATATTTCTGAGCTGTCGCCTTGATTTCATCGCCCGACAGAACTGGATCTACGATGAAAGTTACTTCGTAATTTCGCATACTGTTTTGAAGTATTAAATGATTTCGGTTCTTCCCGTCCCAAGCGTTGATTTTCAGTGTGTTAGCACGAAAATTACGCCCGTCACGCAAAGGCTTTCCGAAAAGGAGCGCAAAAGTATGTTTTTTAATTGGGAAACAAAGGCGGTAGAGAAGTTTTTTGGCTAATAAATGAGTGAATTTGCAGCCTCTCCAATCGTAAATCGTAAATCCCCAATCGTAAATCCCCTTACCTTCGCCCGATGCAAACGAAAGGCAAACTCTACCTCATCCCCTGTCCACTCGGCGACGCTACCGAGACCATCCCGGCCTACGCAGTGGCCGTACTGCACAGCCTGACGCACCTCGTGGCCGAGCGGGCGAAAACGACCCGCCATTTCATCAAGAAAACGAATCCGCCAAAACCAATTTCAGAATACCAAATCGAAGAACTGAACGAGCACACGCCTGCCACAGAACTGGAAGCCCTACTGCGACCAGCACTCGAAGGCCACGACCTCGGCATCCTTAGTGAGGCGGGCTGCCCCGGCGTCGCTGACCCCGGTGCCAAGCTGGTGGAATTGGCGCACCGCCGAGGCGTGGAGGTCGTGCCGTTGGTAGGCCCCTCGTCCATCCTGCTGGCACTGATGGCCAGCGGCATGAATGGACAATCCTTTGCTTTTCACGGCTACCTCTCTGCCAAGTCACCTGCCGATGACCTCAAGCGGTTGGAACAACTCGCCATCAAGCACCACCAAACGCAGCTTTTCATCGAAACGCCCTACCGGAACAAGGCCATCATCGAGCAGGCAATGAAGGTTTTGCAGCCCAACACTCGGTTCTGCATCGCTGCCGATTTGACGCTGGCGACGCAGTTTGTGCAAACGAAAACCATTGCTGAATGGCGAAAAATGCCGCCGATGGGGTTGGACAAGCGGCCGGTTGTGTTTTTTTTGATTGGGTGATGGTGA
>JADJYH010000082.1 GCA_016719855.1 Saprospiraceae bacterium
AGAAGTGGGAAAATCATTTTTGGCCTTTTTTCCCCACGTTGGTTTACGCTGTTCTTCGCTTCCGGCCAATAATTCCCACCAGAAAAACTGCCGTCAACAACTCATCGGAATCTCTGGCCCCGCCCATTGGATTACTGGATTACTTCTGCACCTGGTAATCGTCCACTCCACGGAAGAAGGTGACTTTGCCGTTCACCACTTTGAAATATGGGTGTAAATGGTGGCGTAATTTTTCCCGGAAGGGAGTGTGGGCGTATTCCAGCATGGAGGGCAAAACATCCTCTCCGTCCGCCACGAGCGGGTTGGCTGGAATTTGGAATACTTGGCTTTGGCAGCAAGCTCCTCGAAAAATAAGCAACTTCCGCCTTTGCCGTTGAACATGCGGGCTTTCGAGTCGAACATCCGGTCTTGAATGC
The DNA here is from genome assembly GCA_016719855.1 of Saprospiraceae bacterium. Lineage (GTDB taxonomy): Bacteria > Bacteroidota > Bacteroidia > Chitinophagales > Saprospiraceae > UBA6168. Next base: position 417 of record JADJYH010000082.1, read on the forward strand.
TCAGAACGCCACCTTTAGTCGTCCGCACATGGCCAGCACACCTTCGATGTCGCCCTTTCCGAATTTTTCGTACACAGTCATGACTAGGCCCGTGTTCGGGTTGTTGAACGGCGCCGTAGCCTATTTGGCGGAGCGGTTCGCCGGGTGTTGGTGATGGCGTGGCTCACGGCTTTGCCCTCGGCATTGAGTTCCACCACGTCGGTCATCGAACTCATGGGCTTCCCGGTCGGCGGCATTCCATGGAAGAGCCGGTGTTGAGTGCCGGTGACAGTGACCTGAGAGGGAACCGGGTGCTACTCACGGGTGCGATTTCACTATGGTGATTTTGAATCCGGGAAAGCTGTCTCGAACTGTTTGTACCAAGGTCAATTGAGGGCCGGATACCCTTGTGGGTGCAGGCCCGACGTTCAGGCTCAGTGTAATCTTTCGGCACACAAGGCGGCGAAACCGTCCCAATCCCGTTGGTTGAGCGCCCCGTAAGCGAAGCCCAAAGGTTGCTTCGTTTTGGGCAGGTGCTGGGTCGCCCGGCTGTGTAAAGCAAAAAGGAGACGAGGAGGAGGATGAGAAATTTCATTGGTTGATTTTTTAAAAAAGTTGATGAATGCTTGTCTGAAAATTGCCGCCCCGGCAGGTGGTTGAAGCACCCGCCGGGCGGTTGTGTTATTAGTTCTGCGCCATCGGGATAGCGCCGATTTGGGTCAGGATGGCAAGGAAGTCGGCATTGAGCCAAAGCTCTACTGGCTTTCCGTTTTTCAGCAGAAAGGTCACAGTAGCTGTAGCGTAGGCTTTGCGCTTGGATGGTGGCACACCCTGAAATGCAGCGCCAGTGTGAGTACCCTCGAAGTGGTGGCGGACGACCACTTTATCCCCCTCTGCCACCACATCGTCCACCACGAAGCGGGAATCCGGGAAGGCGGCGAGCAATTCGCCCATCACTGCTTTGTAGCCTTTGGCATCTAATTGTTGGGGTGCCCAACCATTAAACTTTGCGCCGGGTGCGTAAGCGGCAACCACTCCGTCCAAATCCCTTTTGTTGATGCTTTCCATGATTTTGAGGACAGCTTGCTTGTTCATCGCTACCGGGTCAATGCCTGCCATCAGTTGCGCCTCGAACGATTTGCTGTCGAACTGCACATTGCGGCTGGTGATTTTCCCATTGCCGTCCACTTGGTCGAGCACGAGGAACGACAGGCTGACCTTGTTGCCCGTGGGTGGGTTGCCCATCATGTTTCCGGTGTTGGTGCCTGAGTAGATGCCATGAGTCACCACGTTTTTGCCGTCAGAAACAATTTCAAGCACCTCGTGCTTCATGTCGGGGAAGGCCGTTTTTTGACTTTGAATGATGCTCTGAAATGCCTCGATGGGCGCTGGCGCTGCCAGGAACGGGTTGGATATTTTGAAACCTGCGGCGCAGTATTGACTTAATTTGTCGGTCTGCCCGGCATCCATGACTTTGTAAAGTTCACGGATATTTTTTCCGCCAACACTTTCGAGTCGGGCAGCCCTTTCATCAGTTGGGAGTTGAACGCAGCCACGTCGAACTGGATGTCCACGCTCGTGATTTTCCCTTTGGAGTCAAATTTCAGGTAGCCCAAAAATGGCGTTTCCACCCGGTTGCCGGTCGGAGGGTTGCCTTGCAGCGAGGCAGTGTTGGTGCCCGAAAACCAGGCTTTGAACGCTGCGGTTTTTTTCCCGGACGTTACTTCCAGCACCTTGTGCTGCATGTCAGGGAAGCCCGCATACATGCTCATGCCGATTTCTTTGTAACCTGTTTTGTCCAAAGCCTGGGGTGAAAAAGGAAGGGAAACCATAACGTCGTCGGTCAGGAAAGCTGCGGCTTTGTCGAAGTCACCGGCGTCCACGGCAGCGTAAAAGTCGCGGATGGTCTGCTCGTGGTTGTGAGCAAAGGAAAACTGCACGGCAAATACCGTTAGAAGTGCAATGATGAATGATGATGTTTCTACTTAGATAAAATATTTTGTGATTGATGTAGAAAATGTTCTTTCTGGAAAGATGGGGTTAGGCTCAAAAACCGCCGAGAGTCCAGCAGCGGACAGCGGCGATGAGCATTGATTTCAATTTGATATTTTGTTTGAAATGACTGAGGGATTGTTTTTTGGCAGTTTCCAGCAATTACGAAGCGAATGAAAAATTGGTTGCGGCAGGTGAAATATTTTTGGATGGTGGCAGCGGGCTGCCAAGGTGAGTCCAAAAGTGGGGAGGGAGTGACGTTTAGTGAGGCCACTGGTCGGGTTTTCCAGCCAAGGGTTGGGTCTGGTTTTACCAAATAAAAAAAGCCCATCCGTTGCGAAGCGGATAGACCTGTAGTATTCAGTTGAAATCTGATTAGTTATGACCAGAAGCTTCGGCGGCTGCTTCGAGTGCAGCTTCGGCAGCGGCTTCGGCCAATCGCTTGGCCAGTCTCGGATCGTCGGGTATCACCTGAACTCGATTTTGGCATCCACGTCGGGGTGGAGGTCAGGCGCTGGCTGTGTAGTCCCAATCTTTTAATGTGGTCGTCCGGCAGCAGGATGTCCCGGCGGTCAATGTCAACGTCCAGTTGGTCACGCAGTGCGCTATCTGGATATTGGTCGGAGCCGAAAATCTTGCCGGAAGTGCCAGTCTTGGCCGTGATGGTCAATTTTTAACCCTTCAGCTTGGCGGCGATGGCCTTGAAGATGTCCAGTTTCTTTGTTCGTCCTGGACGCCTCTTGGCGCTTGAAACTGTCGAGGTTGTTGCGGTTTGACCTTTGTTCGCAACAAGGGCCAAGCCCTGCGGAATCAGGTTGCGCACAACCATCCTTTACTTTGACGTTTCAAACTGCGGCCAACTTTATCGAGATTTTTCAGAAGAATAATTTCCATTGTTCTGCGAGTTTGCGGCGGTAGGAAATTGAGAATTGAGAATTGAGAATTGAGAATTTTAGTATTTCCAATCTCCAATCACTAATCACCAATCACCAATCACCAAGTTGAACTATTTCAGCAAGTCAGTCAGGTAAGGAAGCAGGGCGAGGTGACGGGCACGCTTTACGGCGGTGGCCACCCGGCGCTGGTACTTCAACGAATCTTTACCTTGGTCGTTGACGAATTGCAGCAGAAAATCACTGTCCTTGTAGTCTAATATATTTGATGCCGAACTTACGGAAGCGGCAAGTACTTCTTGCGTTGCTGGCCGATGTTCGGATTGTTAGAAACTTAATATCGTCTCTTGATGCAGCCATGATTTTGAATTTTTTTTTATTAAAAAATTTGGTGATGAACGTTGATGGATGATGCTTATTCCTCTTCACCATTTGCAGAACGCTGTAGCAGCGACCATTGTGGCAGCTCAGCAGCAGTGGTAGCTGTGGGAGTGTTTTGGATGGCATCACCATCGGCATCAACAACTACAAGTTTACCACCCTTCAACTCGTCCCGCCATTTTCAGCTTGGCCCGTCTCCGCCTTCAGGCGGCAAGTCCAGCTTGAGACGGCCAAGTCGTTGGGTCCTGGAAGCTGAAGCGGTCGCCGGCAGCATTGAGCAGGTCTTGATTTGGTCAGGCGTCATGGCAGCGAGCTTAAAAGAGGTCAACATTGGCAGCCTTGAGCACCTCGGCGATTTTCAGGCACTTTGCCCTCGATGCGCTTCCAGGTTGTCAGGTTGTGGTGGTTGTGCCTTGGCGATTTTCGCCTTTGGTGCAACAGCGACCGGAGCGGCACCGCCGTGTTAAGGTCGGCAGATCAGCTTTGGACTTCTTCTTGGTCTTGCCGATGAGGCCCCCACGCTTGTCAACGTGTACTTTACCCCGTACTTGTCGAGGGCAATGGTGGAAGCGCAACAGACTTTCGTCACGGCGCATGTTGAGTTCTAGCGAGCTGAGGTACGCGTGGTTTCCGCTGGAACTCGACACATAGTAGTACCGGTGTGGCGCTTTGATTTCGTAAGCAAGCTGGCGCAACCTATCTCGTCCACATGTACGATGCTCGCTCCACTTGACCGGAGCGATCGACATATTTCCGAGCTGTCGCCTTGATTTCATCGCCCGACAGAACTGGATCTGATGAAAGTTACTTCGTAATTTCGCATACTGTTTTGAAGTATTAAATGATTTCGGTTCTTCCCGTCCCAAGCGTTGATTTTCAGTGTGTTAGCACGAAAATTACGCCCGTCACATAAGCTTTCCGAAAAGGAGCGCAAAAGTATGTTTTTAATTGGGAAACAAGGCGGTAGAGAAGTTTTTGGCTAATAAATGAGTGGAATTTGCGCCTCTTCAATCGTAAATCGTAAATCCCATCCCGTAATCCCCACCTTCGCCCGATGCAAACGAAAGGCAAACCCCACCTCATCCCCTGTCCCTCGGCGACGACGCCACCGAGACCATCCCGGCCCACGCCGTGCCGTACTGCACCGCCTGACGCACTCGTGGCCGAGCGGGCGAAAACGACCCGCCATTTCATCAAAAACAACCAACCCACCCAAACCAATTTCAGATTACCAAATCGAAGAACTGAATGAGCACACGCCCGCCACAGAACTGGAAACACTGCTGCGACCTGCACTCGAAGGCCACGACCTCGCAGTCCCGCCGAAGCGGGCTGCCCGGCATCGCTGACCCTGGGGCCAAACTGGTGGAACTGGCGCACCGCCGAGGGCTGGAAGTGGTGCCACTGGGGGCCCCCTCGTCCATCCTGTTGGCACCGATGGCCAGCGGCAGGACAGGACGGGATCCTTGGCTTTCCACGGCCACTCTCTCCGCCAAAGCACCTGCCGATGACCTCAAGCGGTTGGAGCAACTGGCCACCAAAGCACCACCAAACGCAACTTTTCATCGAAACGCCCCACAGGAACAAGGCTATCATGGCAGGCAAAGCGCTGAAGGTGTTGCAACCCGACCCAAAGTTTTCGCATCGCCGCCGACCTGAGGCTGCCCACGCAGTTTGTGCAAACAGAAACCATCGCCGAATGGCGGAAAACGCCGCCGTTGGGGTTTGATAAGCGGCCTGTGGTTTTTGATGAAACTAATCCTGATTTTTTTTGGAAGGTAGGAAGAATGAAGATTGGTTTTA
>JADJYH010000083.1 GCA_016719855.1 Saprospiraceae bacterium
GTCTTTGTGGTAAAACCAGGGCTTCGTCAGCGGCTTGCCATCCAACGTGGCGGACTGTACGTACTTGTTTTCCTTGGAATTGTTGACCGCTTCGATGGTGAAAGTCCCGCCGGGATAGTAGTTAGGGTCGAGGTGGATGGTCGCCTTGTCGAAGAGTGGGCTGCCGATTTCGTAGGTCGGTTCCACGTCGCAGCCGCCCCGCATCTCGAAGAAACCCATAGCGCTCATCACGTACCAGCCGCCCATTTGCCCCTGGTCTCGTCGCCGGGCCAGCCGTCCATCGGGCCGCTGCCGTAGAAGACTTCCATGATTTCCCTTGCCCATTTTTTGCGTGAGCCAAGGGTTTGCCGGAATAGTTGTAGAGGTATGCTGCCTGCATATTCGGCTGGTTGCCGTGGTTGATGGGCAGTACGCCCATTGCCAAAAGGCTGTTTTCGTTGGTGTACTCAGAGTTGAATTTCCACTTGCGGGAGGTCACGAAGCCCTCTTCGAGGCGGCGGTTGAACTCGTCCTTGCCCATCAAATCAATCAGCCCCTTCATGTCCTGCGGTACGAACCAACTGAACTGCCAGGCATTGCCCTCGACCCAGCCCTGTCCGAGAAAAGTGGTACAGCAGTAGGCATCAAAAGGTTTTTTGAAATTGCCGTCGGCCAGCCGCAGGTTCATGTACCCGACACTTGGGTCCCAGATGTTTTTGTAGTTGTTTGCCCGGTGCTTGAAGTACCAGTAGTCGTCCATTTTGCCAAGTGCCTTGGCCATTTGGCTGACTGCCCAGTCGTCGAAGGCGTATTCGAGGGTATTGGAAACGGGACCGTAGTCGTGTGGGACGTAGCCGAATTTCAGGTATTGGTCGAGCCAGCGATTGCCCGCAAAACCGCCGCCCGGGTGCGCGATGCCTTGCTCCATCTGGTTGTGCTTCATCGCCGTGTAGGCGTGTTCGGGGTCGTAATATTTGTGGATTCCCTTCTGGTAGGCGCTGACAATCAACTCGATTTCGTGCGAGGCGACCATGATGCCGGAGTATTCCAATCCCTCGGGGCCTTTGCAGAGCCAGCCGCCTTTGTCGTAAAATTCGAGGAGCGAGGCCGTCCATTTGTCCGCCAAATCGGGCGTGGCCAGTGTCCATACTTGGTTGAGGTTCCAGAAGGTGTTCCAAAAAGCGTCGCCGCCGTACATGGGCGCATCCGGGTTTTTGAGCTGCTGCACCTTCTCGTACATGTCCACATATTTGCCGTTCACATCGCTGTAAATCGTGCGGCCAACGTAAACCCGGTAGAGGTTGGTGTAGAATTTCTTCTTGTCCACTTCGTCCTTTCCTTCCACTGCTATTTTGCTCAGGAGGTCGTTCCAAACCTTGCGGGCATGGTTGTGGACGGCATCAAAGTCCCAGCCGAAGGGCTTGGCAATTTCCGTGTCCAGGTTCAGCCGGGCTTGTTCGAGGCTGACGAAGGAGATACCCGTTTGCACCAGTATTTGCTCGTTTTCCTTGGTTTTGAAATGGACAAATGCGCCAAAGTCCGTGTGGTTCCAGCCTGAAAAAAGCGAAGCCACATTGCGTTTCACCCCATCCCTCGTCCAACCGCCCATGTTCTGAAAAGGCTTGTTGAAACGGATGACAAAAAACGTCTGGTACTCGTTCCAGCCAGCACCCCGCAGGCTTTGTTGCAGGGTGTAGCCCTCGATTTCCGTGTCGTTGACCTTGGTGATGTGCGCATCGTACAACTCTGTTCCGTATTCCGATTCGATTTGCAGGTCTATCATCACCCGTGCGCTGTCTGATTTCGGGAAGGTGTAGCGCTGGAATCCCGCACGGGTCGTCGCCGTCACCTCCGCCTTGATTTTCGTGTCATCGAGCATGACCGAGTAGTAGCCCGGCGTCGCCACCTCGGTTTCATGGCGAATGCGTGAGCGGTAGCCGCCATCGGGGTCGTCCTCCTTGCCCGGCTCCACTTGCAGCGGGCCGAGCGTGGGCATCATCAGCAGGCCATCCATCGTCCAGGAATGGATATGGCTGAACCCGGCGATGTTTTCAATCGTGTATTCATAGCCCGCCTTCCAGCCTTGCCGTTGATTGTCGGGGCTGAGTTTCACCATTCCGAAGGGCATGGAGGCACCGGGGAACTGCATCCAGCGGCTGTCGGTTGCCAATCATGCAGTCCACGTAGTCAACGGGCTGCTTTTTTGGTTGCGCAGCGCAAAAAAAGGGGAAAAAGCAGGAAAACGGAAATGTTTTTCATAAATAGGTCTGTTTTGTTGTGAAATCAACCGTCGGCCGTCACCGTTTTCACCAATCCCTTTCAATCTCCTCCAGCGTCTTCCCCTTCGTCTCCGGTACTTGCGACCAAACGAAAAAGAACGCCAGCAGCGACATCCCGCCGAATATCCAGAACGTAACCGCAGGGCCAGCGCTTTCCAGCAGTATCGGGAACATTTGCGTTACCACATAAACAGCGACCCACAGCGCAAACGTGGCGACCGACATGGCGACGCCCCGCATTTTGATGGGGAATATCTCGGAAATAACCACCCAGGTCACTGGGCCGTAGGATGCGGCAAATGAAGCAATGTAGAGCAGGATAAAAATGAGCAGCCCATAGCCCGTCCAGCCAGAATGGAACGCCAGCCCGACCATGAGCAAGCTGATAGCCATGCCTGCGCCGCCCGCCAGCAAGAGCGTTTTCCGGCCCCATTTATCTACCCAATTGATGGCCACGAAGGTGAACAGCACGTTTATGATGCCGATGATGACGGTTTGCTGGAATGCCGATTCCGTGCCCGTTCCGATGGATTTGAAAATCTCCGGCGCATAATACATGATGGCGTTGATGCCCTGCACCTGCGAGAAAATGCACAGCAAGATGCCCACGAAAATCGCCTTGCGGAAACGCCCGGTGAACAATTCGCTCAAGGTGCCTTGTTCCTCGTGCAGCGTGGCTTTTACTTCCTGCAATATCTCGCCCGCTTTAGCGTCGCCGTTGATGCTCGATAGCACCTCCAATGCCTCTGTTTCCCGGCCTTCCTTGGTGAGCCAGCGAGGGCTTTCCGGCACAAAAAACAAGGCGATGAGGAACAAAGCCGCTGGCAACACGCCCGATGCCATCATGTAGCGCCAGCCATATTCCACGTTCCAGGCTTCGTCGCCAGCGCCTTGGATGAGGGTATTGACAAAAAATATGACCAAGATGCCAATGACGATGGCCAATTGGTAATACGACACCAATTTGCCCCGAATGGAGGCAGGTGCCAGTTCCGTGATGTAAAGCGGCGACACCATCGAAGCTGCTCCGATGCCCAAGCCGCCGATGAAGCGGAAGATGGCAAACTGCGTCAGGTTCGCCGGAACGGCTGCCCCGATGGCGGAAATGGCAAACAAAATGGCCGTCAAAATCAGCACTTTCTTGCGCCCAAAACGGTCGCTCGCCCACCCAGCGAACATGGCCCCGAAGATGCAGCCGATAATGGCGCTCGAAGCTGCCCAACCCGTCATGGCTGCCGAAAGTTGGAACTTGATTTTCAGAAAACCGATGGCCCCTGAAATGACCGCCGTGTCGTAGCCGAAAAGCAGGCCACCCAATGCCGCCACTGCCGTGAGCATGTAAACGGTGCGCATGTTGGTGGTGTCGTTCATTTTGTATTGTTGTTGTGTTTGGGTGTTTGGGGTGTTTAGCGCCCCAAACACCTAACCCCCTTAAACACAAATTTTTCATCACCTCACAAACGCCTTCAGCGTCCCGCATTCCCACCCCTCGCTCTCGCCAAAAGGCCGGATGGTGTATTCTCCCACCGAGGCAGGCACGATGAACGTCTCGGCATAATGCACCACGAAAGGCTCGAACGCGCCCGTCGGGCTTTCGACGATGGCTTCCCGGCCCTCCACCAGGTTCAGCACGTTCAGGTTGCCGCCCGTGTCGTGGTGGACGGTTTTGGTGAACCAATGCCGCCGTGTTTCGATGAATTCCGTTTCGTGTAGGCCCGTGCGCTCCTCCTGCCAGCCATCGCCTTCGGCGATTTTGTCCACCCGGTTGAGCAGGTTTTTTGCCACCCATTCGGTCGTGCGTGACCATTCGATGTTCTGCTTGCCGTGCGCGATGTTGATGGGTCGTGGCAACCCATCCATGCCAAGACGACCCCAATCCCAGAGCTTGAAAGTAAAAATATAGGGCGTGGCGCTGATTTCGAGCACCATGCTGTTCTTGCCCGAGCAGTGCACCGTGCCAGCGGGGATCAGCACGTGGTCGTGCTTTTTGACCGCCCATTTTGCGACGTGTTTGTCGGCATCGAAAATGCCGGTTTGCTGCGCCGCTTCTAGTTCAGTAATCAGGGCATCCGGTTCAACGCTTTCATATAGTCCCAAATAGACACAAGCATCTTCCTTCACGTCGAGCATGTAGTAACTCTCGTCTTGGGTGTAAAACATGCCGAAATGCTCCCGGATGTACTCCGTTAACGGATGCACTTGCAGGCTCAGGTTGCCGCCGTCCATCGTGTCCAGAAAGTCGAAGCGGATCGGAAATTCTGCGCCGAAGCGGGAATACACATTTTCGCCGAGCAGGTTTTTTGGTTGGTAAAAAACGAGGTCAATGGCGGGCAGTTCCATCGTCATCTCCCCAAAATCGAGCAGCAGGCTGTTCTCCTCCGGCACGCAGTCGAAGCACCAAGCGTAGTTGACGGCAGAACGGTCGAGGTCGCAAACCTCTTTCATCCACTGCCCGCCCCAAGGCCCTGGGTCGAAGAACGGCACTACCCGAAAGGGACGTTCTGCTGTTTGTCGCAGAGCCGCTCGGACTGCCGCTCCGGTCGCCATTTTGGGTTGGCTGGGGGTGTTCGTGTCCAGCACGAAATCCCAGCGTTCCATCAGTTTTCGCTTGAGGCGGTCGGCCACCCGCCAGTCCACAAAGTAGGCCCGTTTGTATTGCTGTGGGAATTCAAGGTCGTGGTTGTTGGCACCGAGGTTGGCGATTTCATGCCGCCGCATCCGCCGTTGGATTTCCCAGCGGGCCATGTCAGCGTACACCAGCAAGTCCCAAGTTCCCGCGACCACCGAAGCGCCAGTGCCGTACACCACGACGACGCCCTCCGATGCTTGGAGGCGGTTTTGCATCGCAGCCAGCTTCTTTTGGTCAAAAAACTGTTCGATGGTCAGCCGCGTCATATAGCCGAAAATGCGGTCATCGGTCACGTCGGGGTAGGTGAATTCGTCAATCTTCGCTGCACTCAAAAATGCGTCTTGGGCATGGAAAATGCATTTGGGCAAAGCCCGTTGGCGATGGCGCTCATGATTTCGTCATCATCCACGCCGGGGTAAGTTTCGACGACGACGACGGTTTTTTGCTTACCATGCGCGGCGATTTCAGCTTGTATTTTTTCAAAAATAGCCTGCCACCATGCCCAGCATTCGCTGTCGTAACCGGCAATTTTTACGGTTGGATATTTGTCGTAGTTTGGTTTCAATTTTTCTGAATTGTTTTAAGTGCCAAATGCCCCATCCCCAACACCCCCGCCCAATCCGGCTCCTGGGCCGCAACGACTTCCACCGCATTTGCCGGCAGCCAAGCGGCGTGGTTTATCTTATTTTGGATAAAAGGCAAAATCACGTCCGCGCTGTGCATCACGCCGCCGCCGATGACCACCCGTTCCGGGTCGTAGGCATAGACGAGGTTCAAGATGCCCGTAGCCCAAGCTTCGAGGCAGCGTTCCCGAACGGCCAATGCAAATGATTCGCCTGCTGCCGCCAACCTGAACACCGCTTCAAAATCCGGTTTTTCGCCTTTGGCAAATGGGCTTTCCGCGTAGCCAGGCTGTCGCTTCAAAATACCCGGCAATGCCCACGATGAAGCCTCGCTTTCCAAGCAGCCGACGTTGCCGCAGTTGCAGCGGCCACCGTCGAAGTTGACGGCCATGTGGCCGCCGAGGTTGCCGGCGAGGTAGTGGCTGCCTTTCAAGAGCCGCCCGTTGACCAAGGCTGCCGAGCCTACGCCCGTGCCGATGGTGACCATCACGAGGTTGTCCAAGCCCGTGCCAGCGCCATGCTGCCACTCGCCCACGAGGGCCGCCCGCGCATCGTTTTCCATGGCGAGCGGAACCCCCCAGGTTGCTTTTGCCCAACCCACCAGGTCAAGGTCGTTGGCGTCGTTGTATTTTGTGTATTTGTACAGCAGCCGCATCTGGTCGCTATCCACGATGGTCGGGAACGCCATGCCGATGCCCGTGATTTTTTGCTGCCCGCCAGCAGTTACTCCACTTGTGTCTCGATGATGGGCAGCACGGCCTCAAAACTTTCGCTTGATGGCACGGCAACGTTGGCGGAGGCGAGCAACTGCCCGTTTTCCACCAACCCGAATTTGATGTGGGAACCCCCGAGGTCTAATGCGATGACGGACATGTTAGGGTTGAAATTATTGGTTAAAATTATGGCTAAATGTGGCAGCGCCGCTTAATATTTGTAGCTGCCAAGTGCGTATTCTGTGAGGTGCGTAGCACCGCAATATTACGGTGCTACGCACCTGAATCCTGCTATTGCCTAAGCCTAGTCAAGATTTAGCGGCGCTGCCGCTACATTCATGGCATCAGTATCCCTGGTTCTGCGGCAACAAATTCTGGTTCAAATCAATCTCGCCCTGCGGCACGGGAAACAGGTCGTGAAAAGCCTGTGGCTGCACGCCCGACTTTGCCAGCGGCACCAGCTCCTCCAACTTGCCGAAGCGTACCAAATCGAACCAGCGGTGTCCTTCCGCCACAAACTCCCAGCGGCGCTCTTGCAGCAGGGCATCCTTGAACGACTGGTAGGAAAGCCCCGCCAAATCGGGCAGGATGCTCAGTTCCGTAGTGCCATTGAACCTTGCCCGTTTCCGCACTTGGTTGACGGCGTCGTAGGCTGCGGCGTCTGGTCCGATTTTCGGCTCGTGCAGTGCCTCGGCGTACATCAGCAGCACGTCGGCGTGGCGCAGGTAGGGGAAGTCGTGGTCGGTGTGGCCCGCCAGCGGCTCCGAGGTTTTGTCCCAGTATTGCTGGAAATGCGGTTCGACGGTCGTGGTCGAACCGTCCACGTTTTGATGTCGGTCAGGAACGTTACCTCCCGCCGCGGTCTTGCGCATCGAAGCTGTCGTAAAGGTTTGGGTGGCGACTGCCAGCCTGGGCGTTCACGCCGGGATTGACCGGAGAGTTGCCTGGGCAGCAGCCGGACGTTGAATTGCCCAACTTCCCAGAACGAAATGCTGTTGCCAGCCGTGCCGAAACCGATGCTGAACAGCGTTTCCATGCCATTTTCATTCGGGATTCTGAACGCTTCGGCGAAGTCGTCGTAGAGGCCGTAGTTGCCGGAGTTAATCACTGCCAAGCATTGGTCAACGCATTTTTGCCACTCGCCCTGCGTGAGATAAACCTTAGCTAGCAGCCCAGCCGCAGCGCCTGTGGTCGCCTGCCCAAGCCGTCGTTGGCGGGTAGCTCTCCGGCAGGTTTTGCTTCGCAAAATCCAAGTCGCTGATGATTTGTGCATAAATCTCCGCTTTGGGGTTGCGGGGCGGCGTAACTTCGCCATTGAGGGTGAGCACCAGCGGGATGTCGCCGAACAACCGGACGAGGTCAAATAGAGCATTCCCGCAGGAAATGGGCCTCGCCGAGCAGGCGGTTTTTCTTGGCCTCGTCCATCTTCACCGAAGGTATGCCGCCGATGGCGAAATTGGCGTTGTTGATGCCCTTGTAGGCGTTCCGCCAAATATCGTACAATGTGCCGTTGACTGGGCGTGCGTGAAGGTCGCCAACTGGTCGAGGTCGGTAGCGCCCACCAACTGGTTTTCCATTTCATCGGAAGCCAATCCCACCGCCACCCAGTAGCTACTGTGGTAAACCCCGCCAAAAGTTGGTGCCGAACTGGTCGAATTCAAGATGCTGTAAACGGCGTTCACCGCTGCGATGGCGTCGTTCTCCGTTTGGAAAAAATTGTCCACGAACACTTGGTCCTTGGGGTCTTCTTCCAGTAGGCCCTTGCAGGCAATCGCCATGATTGCCAAAAAGAAAAAAGGATTGAAAAGCGTAGGTATATTTTCATCGCAATGTTTTTTAATCTGACCGCAAGCGCACGGGATCTTGTAGTTGGCACATCTTCCAGGTGCAGCGACCGATTTCGCTGCGGCCAATGGGTCATCTGTCGCCAATGGTGCGCTGCACCTTTGATTTATGCTAACTTTCAAATGCGGACTCATCGTCCACTATTTTTTAAAACCCAACTTGAATGCCCCCGATAATCGTCCTCGACAACGGGTAGCCGCCGTAGTCAATGCCTTGCAGGAGGTTGCTCTGTCCGAACGCATTGACCTCTGGGTCGTAGCCCCGGTAATTGGTTTGGGTGAACAGGTTATTGGCACTGGCGTAAATTCGGAACTTCGACAGCTTCGCAACTCTCAACCAGTCGGTGGGGAATGAGTAGCCCAGGGTCACGTTTTTGATGCGGATGAACGAGCCGTCCTCCACCCTGCATCGCTGAAGATGTTGCGCTCCGGCGGGTTAATTTTCGGGTACTCGTTGCTGGGGTTTTCCCCAAGTGAAATCGGGGTTGGCATTGCCAATGATGGTACGGTCTGCCTCGTCCACCACACCGTCGGGCAGGCCCGTGAGGTTACCTTGGTCGTCCCTGCCGTTCAGGTCCTTGTACTTACGGTCTCCTGCTTTCGGGTTTTGCGCCTTAAGGTGGGGGCTGCTCGCCGCTTCGTCGTCTGTCTGGAAAATTCCGTCCGAGACCAGCCCGAAAAACGTCCCGATTGGCTCTCCTTCCCGCAGGATGCTCCAGCCCGCAGGCACTTGCAATACGCCCGGCACGAATATGTCGTTGCCGCTTGACAGCGCCGTGATTTCGTTGCGATTGATGGAGAAATTCAAGTCCGTTTGCCAAGTGAAAGTACCCGTCATGTTGCGGGAAGTGATGGCTGCCTCGAAGCCCCGGTTGCGCAAGCCGCCGATGTTGGACAGGTAGCCGCCGAAGCCGGTCGTGGTAGGCAACGGCGTGAAAAGCAGCAAGTCGGTGGTTTGCTTTTGGTAAAGGTCGAAGGTAGTGCCGAGCCTGCCGCCGGCAAATTCGGCATCAACACCGAAGTCAGCTTGGCTGGTGCGCTCCCATTTCAGGTCGGGATTCGGGTAGCGCAGCGGCTCCTGCCCGATGTAGGGTTCGGTGTTGTTGAAAACGCCTTGCCCAACCGGGCCGACCGTGGCCAGCGAGGCATACGGCGAGATTTCCTGGTTGCCGATGACGCCGTAGCTCAACCGCGGTTTTCAGGTAAAACAAGCCGAGGTCTTTGATAAAATCCTCTTCGTGCAGCTTCCAGGCGATGGAGCCAGAGGGGAAAAAGCCGTATTTGTTGTTTGCCCCAACCTGGAAGCGCCGTCCACCCGGCCTGTGAGCGTTAGCAGAAATTTGTTGTCAAACGTGTAGTTCACCCGCCCGAGGTACGACACGATGCCCCATGTTAGCTCGCCAGTGGCAGCAGGTTGGGGGTTTAGGGCGCTGCCGAGGTTGTGCCAGCCGGTGCGGTTGTCGGGAAAGTCGAGGGCAAAATGCGAACAGGCGTTCCGAGCTGAAAACCCTTGGAAACTGCTGCCCACGAGTGCGTTCACGGCATGGCGCTTCGCAATGGTGCGGTCGTAGTTGAGGGTAAACTCGGTAAGCCAAGTGTAGCCGGTCACCGTTGCCACCACAGCGTCGCCGTTGTTGGGTTCGGTCCTTTTCAAATAATTGGGGACAAACCGGTTTTCCTTCACCGAAAAGCCGTCTATGCCTGCGCTGGCCTTCAGGTTCAGCCCCTCTGCCAGCGTCAGGTGCCGTAGGTATTGGCGATCACCCTTGCGTTGTGCGAGATATTGTCGGTTTCGAGGGCGTCCGCAACGGGGGGATGATGTAGCGGGCGTCAACCGGCAAGCCCGACTCCAGGCTGAACTCGTTCATGTAGTTGGCAAAGGTTTGCCCGTCCAGTACGTCCAATTTTTTCGTCACTTCCTGTACGCCGAAGTAGCTGTCGAAAGTAATGGAAGATTTGCCCGCCTTGCCCCGCTTGGTGGTAATAAGTACAACGCCGTTGGCGCCCCTTGAGCCGTACATGGCGGTAGCGGAGGCGTCCTTCAGAATCTCGATTCGCTCGATGTCGGAGGGGCTAATCGAGGAAATGCCGTTGAGGTTGCCGCCAGCAACGCCGCCAGCATTGGTCTGCCCGTTGTCGCTGGTGATGAGCATCCCATCCACCACGTAGAGCGGCTCGTTGCCCGCGTTGATGGAGCTGCTGCCCCGTATGCGGATGGAGGTTTCGCCGCCGGGTCTCCGCTGACCTGCGTTACCTGTACGCCTGCCGCCCGCCCTTGCAGGGCTTGGTCGAGCGAAGTAGGTGCCGTGCGGTTGAGGTCGTCGCTGGAAACGGAGGAGACCGAACCGGTGAGGTCGCTTTTTTTGACCGTTCCGTAAGCCACCACCACCACGTCTTTCAGCAGTTCGGAGGCTTGCTCCAGCACCACGTCAACGACCGTTTGGTTGGTGACTATGATTTCCTTGGATTCAAAGCCAATGAACGAGAAAACGAGCGTGGCACCTTTGCCCACCGCCAATTCGTAGCTGCCGTCAACTTCCGTAGTTACCCCGTCAAAGGTGTTTTGATGAGCACATTGACGCTTAGGCAACGGTAGGCCGTCCACGGAGGAGGTCACTTTGCCGGTCACGGTTTGCGCTTGAAGGAAAGACTCCATCCCACCAGCAACAAGGTGGAAAGGACACGGGTGAGTAAGTTCAGTTTCATGTTTTTCTACAATTAGTTTAATGCCGCTTGAAAAGTCGTTTGTGAAAAGCGAGCCAAATAATGGATGCTACTACCTTCT
This sequence comes from Saprospiraceae bacterium, assembly GCA_016719855.1. Taxonomy (GTDB): domain Bacteria; phylum Bacteroidota; class Bacteroidia; order Chitinophagales; family Saprospiraceae; genus UBA6168. The sequence continues at coordinate 10,853 of JADJYH010000083.1, forward strand.
CTCAATATCTATCGAGTACTTGAATCCGTCACCTTTATAATAGACTTTGTTGTACTCCACCAGCCGCCCATCGGTGTCGCAGACGAGGCGTTGCCGAAAGAGGATGGGCGCTCCTTCCTCCACCCCAAACTTGGCAGCAAGGGACTCTTCGGCGTTGATGGCGCTGATTCCTCCTCGAAACAGCAACGATGACCCCAAAATGGGTCTCCAGCATTTGGTACAGTGGGAGGGAAAGTCTTCGCTGCCTGTCATTTTAAGTCGGGGATGGAACCACGAGACAGATAGCAAGCTCGGTCCGCCCGATGCCCGCAACCTAGAAAGTTGAAGGGTTTTGGTGCCTTCCTTAATGTCAGCGCAGCACACTTCTTCGATGGCCGGGATTATTTGCACGCTCAAATCAAAGTTCTCCACTTCCACGCCGCTTCTTCATTTTCCTCCGTGAAGCTCCACCAACTGTCCAGCCGGGTCGGAATGCGGCGGGCAGCGACCGTGGTGCCAACGCCTTTTTTCCGCACGAGCAGTCCTTCGTTCACCAGCTTGCCAATGGCGTGGCGCACCGTGTTGCGGGCCACGCCGAGCTTGCCGGCGATGTCCACTTCCTTCGGAAAAACTCGCCATTGCGATATGCTGGCTGCTCGATGAGTTCGCGCAGCATCTTTTCCACCTTGTTGTGGAGGGGGCTTTGCCTTTGTTGGTCTAGCTTCAAATGCATGAGGTATGTTTGAACATATCAAAGGTAGGAGAAATTTGAAACGGTGTATTTTTTTTGGGAAATTTTTCTTTTATTTGGTGCGAAGGTTGGGAAGGTTAGTGAATCTTCGTGTGGTTAGCAAGCGGACGTGTTCTGTTGTTGACAGCATCCGTTTAGGTGCGGTTTGCCCGTCTAATTAATGGGTGAATTAGAAAAGAAAATAAAGGTAGGATGAGAGCGGTAACAAGAAGGCAGTAACCAGATTCAACTTTCCGGCCAGGAACCTGCGGTTCAATGCCAACTAAAAAGCACATTTCTGCACAGCTTTTTTGGTTGCATGGAGAATGCAAAGCCAAGACTTAGGCCGTAGAGAACGAAGCCTTCCTTATCTTGAGGAAGGTGTCATTATTTCTCGCTTGCTTCATTCTCTTTTCGAAAAACGCATTGAGCATCAGCTTCAAGGTAGGTCTGGTGACGAGCCGCCGCCTAAAGATAAACAACAAGGAACCCAGTAGGCCACAAGGTTACTGCCACGACGACGAAAGCTTCCGGGTATTGTGACCCCAGTTTGCCGGCCAGCCAGAAGGCCGCTGCCAGCGATAGAAAGATGAGCACCAGCATGGAGAAATGCCAAGCACCAGTGCGGTCATCATAGCGGAGGTAGTCTTGCTGATGCGCTCCGCTGCTTCGAGGCGTACGTAGTCACCCTGTTGCTTCATGTACTGGCGGGCATATTCGAAGGTCTCGCCTCGGAACCTAGTGCATTTCGTCTGTATTTTCATGGTGCGTCAAATAGGGAATAGGAAAAAAACAAGGATCCCACTCAGGACCCCTTGTTTTAAGATAATCAGGTTATGCCGATATACCTGTGTGACCATTCGTGCCAATCCTCTCGGCCTTGGCCTTCAAAGTTGATCCACACCATCTGCCACGTTTTCTCTTTCACCTGTTCGGCTTTGTTGGATGCCGAGGTCAAGACTTGCTCGGCCTTGGAGGTTAAATCGGAGGCTGTGCTTTTGCCTTTTCGGCAATATCACTTGCAAGGCCTTTGCCTTGTCTGATTGCTCCCTAATAACGTCACCGGCCCGCTGGCGCTGCTCGCGCCCTTTGTCCGAATTTAGCATGTACCCGGCCACGCCACCGGCAATGGCGCCGAGTCCGGCAACTACTGCGATTTTGAACTCTTTTCATAATAAATTTATTGTTGTTTGATTAAATTTTGCTTTCGAAAAATGCAAGGTTGCATTTGACGGACGCTGTTATTGACTGGTTCGGAGAAGCCTTTTCGTAAGTTGTTCTGCATCGGGGCGCCACTCCCACGATGTTGCGTCCATTATCTCCATCTCCGTCAGCAGGTCTTGCAACTGCTTGCTGTTCCAGCTTCAATTTGTTGATGCGCTGATAACCTCGGGTCAGAAGAATCGTCGGCCATGCGCACCTGCTGAGAGCGACTGAACGTCATTGTTCATTCTGTCAATAAGCGCTTTAAATTCCTCTTTAGAATTTTCAAGAGAATCAATGACCGGACGTGAGGTCTGGGCGACTTCAAGTCAGTTGTGGCTTCCATGTTTTAAATGAATAAGATGATGTGTTACAACCAAAGCACCAGGTAGAATAAGTGTTTTTGGTTCCCTAAAAAATTACGGAGCGGCTTTCATTAACTCAAACCGCCGGGGTTCCCTCATGTTCAATCACCATGCATTTTTAAGATGTTGCTGCATGAATTTGTGAAAGAATATCATTGGAACACAGACCGGCTGTACATTAGATGAAGAATAGTGGAGTAGGATGGGGAATTTCAGACAATGGATGAACATGGAAGGCGGCCAGCTCGTTCTAACCTCACACCATGAAGGTGACTTGGCAATAAATCACAACCATCATGAAAGCAAATTGTGGTCAGCATTGACCCAATGAATACGGCAAAACGTAATTGATTACGCCGAGAACTGCACGGATTGGCCATGGAGCTACTGAGTTATAGTGTTCAGGGCGCCCCTCTTTGGCGCAAGCCGACGGAGCGCTGACAAGCCCCGGCATCGAGTATGTGCCGGCGTGGTAGAGGAAGTGGAGCGTTTCACCACAGCACTTTTTGAAAAGGTGAAGCAGCGTTATCCGCTCACGAGATTGAGCAAGGCTGGGCTTCCGGACGTCCTCTACCATTGGAAAGATGGAAGAAATGGAGGGTAGCGAAAGTGGTTCGTGCATGTTGGTGATGCCCAAGACAAGCGACCACGGTTGGTGGGATAACATGGTGGGAACCACAGAGACCGCTGTAGCCGCTGAGGTATCCCGCCCCGTGCTTTTGTGCCGGAAGGTGGAATTCAAGGGCATAACGAGAATCAGGTACTTGGCAGACGCACAGTCGCTGTCGGATGGCAGTTATAAGGGCTTCCGCTTTTTGAAAACTTTGGCCGAAATGCACTCGGCACAGGTGGTGGTGGGATTTATTTTTGACCTGGAGAACAGTGGCTTGAACTAGACAAAACTTGGCGAGGCCATGATGCGTTCAGCCGAACCTTGCCGCTCCAGTTCACCCACGAGTACCGTTTTTTCCTCCACAACCCTTCGAAGAAATACTGCAAATGGCATTACCCATACCGACATTGTGGTATTTCCTTCGTGAGTCGAGTGTTCTGAGCGTTTTTTCGACCATGGGAAATCACCTTGATGCTCGCAGGTCTCAAGGCTGATATGCCAGTGCTTGTTTTTGATGTTTTTTTTGCCTAAAATTGGCGAGGCAAAAATCAAACGCCCTCCTGTTTTGCAAAAGAAAAAGCCTAAGCTGTTTACAGAATAGCGTTGTATGCTTGGTAGTCCAACACCATTTTTCCCTTGCTGAAATTCTCCATGGCGCGGTGGTAGGTTTTTCCGGCTCAAGTTGGGTAGGTTTGGTAGGGAACCGATGCCTGCGCCTCGTCGCTGGAGAATTTGACAAAAATGACCTTCTATATTTTCCAGCAGCATTTTGGTTCGTCGCAAATGTCCTCTGGCCCATAGCACCTTTCTAATCAAGCTGCCACTTCGGTGCGCTGGCCATTTTTCACAGTCACGTCGTTGGCGGCGTCATCCCCATGTCGGTTGTTGCCAGCGGCAAAAAATTGTTGCACCATCGGTAGCACGACGGGCAGCAGCTTGTAAAGCGTCTCGAAAATGACCGAAGCGGTGCTTTTCCGATTGGCCATGGTGCCATCCAGCACTTCGCTGCCATCCAGTTCCAGCTTGATGGAATGTTCGCTTTCGTTCACTGCTTTTTGCAAGAAATATTGCTGGAGCAGCGGAATGGCCATCAGGGCCACCGTCGAGTGCCACCCGGTACCGCCGCCACCGTTGGCTTGCAGGTCGTAGTGTTGCTCGTCGCTTGGGGCTGAACTGGCGGTGGGTTCCGCTGTTTTGGCGTTCACGAAATACTGCTGCACCAATGGCAGCGCAACCAACATCAGTTTCGAGAACCAACCGTTGCTGTTTTCTTCGGCAGCAGGTTCCGTTTGTCCAAAGGATTTTTCGTCGGAACCACCCATGTCTGTCAGCTTCTTGGCAATAAAAGCACCGAGGCCAATGGCGCTAACGGGCAGCAATACGTTGTGGAGCAAGAAATCACGTCCTTTGGAAGTGGTCTCTTCGGCACTGCGGGTGAACTCCTTGCGGATGATCCGCATGTTGCCAACCAGCGATCCTGTTCTGCTTGAAGTTCTGCGAGGGTGTTGATGCGGTGGTTAATCATAGTGTTTAGGATTTATCAAGATTGGACAATTGCCCGCTTGAACATGAAAGGAATTCACCTCGAAATTCGTTGTTTTTGGAGAAAAATGGGCGGGCACCCGCAAGCCGATGGCTTGCCGATGCCACGCCACATTGGTCTTTAGCTCGCTGATATTTCCTGAAGGTGGTTTTTGGCCTTGGTGGCACCTTGCTGGAAGGCAGTTTCTGCGCCTTCCACCACATCTTGCGCATTTTCGGAGCTGCTCTTGATGCGGTCCTGGAGTTTGGTGCTCACCTCGGAGGCGTAAGCCTTTCCTTTCTCGATGATACTGCTCACTGTGGAAGCTACTGTGGCAACTTTTTCCTGTGCAAATTCACGTGCCTGCCCACCATATTCCACGACTTTGGTGGCGGCTTCGGTGCGCACTTGGCGACCTTTGTCGCTATTGATTAAGTAACCGACTACGGCAGCCAGTGGCGAGTCCGGCCAGAAATATCCAGCCGCTGTTGTTGCTTTCATTGTTGTTGGACATGATTAATGTTTTTTAAGTTTAGAAAATAGTGCAGACTGCCCAAGTTAGTATGAGCGGCTATCCGTTCCTGCTCGTCAGCAGCTTCGTGCTAGTAGATTAATCTTTTGGAATGGGCTTCCATTGGCAGTGGCTCCGTTAAACCACATATTTATAACTGGGTAAAATCCCCATGTTCACAACTGCGGGAAAATGAGCAAAAAAAAATAATGCCCTTTTCTTTGTGAAGTTGATACTCCAACTGACACGACCTACCAAGATTGTCCAAAATTTTAGAGGCTTCTGTAGGTCAAGTGAATTGAGAAAAATCCGAAACGAACGCCGAGTTGAACATCTGACAAGGAAGGCCGTTAGCGTTTTTGATTCAATTTTGGTTCATGTCGGCGAAAGTAGGCGCCTTACGCGATAACACCGCTTCGACCAGACGCAGGCCGTGCCCAAGGTAGAAGGCATCAACAAGCCTGCCGGCCTCTAACGAAATTGGGCGCAACAAGCCGCTAAAAAACAACGATAACCGATTTTCAACATGACTTCAAACAGCATCCAATCCATCAACCTCGCTCACGGGCGAAAAGGGAACAGCTACAAGCTGTTGGGCCAAAAGGCGCTGCTTGTCCAAAAATTGAGACTGCCAACGAGGCGCAGGTCGGATGGTGCAGCACCAATTTAGGCTATCGCTAAAACTTGATGATGGCCGCTGCTCTGGTATTGTACGAGCGGCAAAACGAATACGCCAGGCTGATGATGGAGGAGATGGGCAGCGCCCATACGGGACGCCCGTGCAGAGGTGGAAAAACGCTTGGGTTTGCGAGTACCACGCCAAGAACGCCGCCCAGATGCTGGCAGACGAGGTGGTGGTGACGGAGGCAAAGAGCAGCGTTGTGGCCTTCCAGCCGCTGGGGTTGGTACTGGCAGTCATGCCTTGGAACTTCCCTGTTTTGGCAGGTATTCCGATTCGCTGCACCGGCGCTCGCGGCCGGGGAACGGTGGTTTCGTTGAAGCACGCCTCCAACGTGCCGGGTTGCAGCGCTGCCATCGAGGAGCTGTTTGAAAGCGTGGGCTTTCCGAAAGGACTTTTCACCAACCTGCACATAAACTCCAAACACGTGGCAGGCATCATACGCCACCCGCTGGTAAAGGCGGGCACACTGACAGGCAGCGAGCCTGCTGGGCGCAGTGTGGCCAAGGTGGCCGGTGAGTGCCTGAAGAAAACCGTGCTCGAACTGGGTGGGAGCGACCTCTATTCCGTGCTGGCCGATGCCGACCTCGGAACACGCTGCTGAAACCCGTTAAAACAGCCGCCTGATGAACTCCGGGCAGAGCTGCACTTCAGTGCCAAGCGCTTCATTGTGGTAAAGGAAGTGTATGACGAATTCATGAAGCCGTTCCAGAAAAATGGTCGCTCGTCACCTTTGGCGACCTCTCTGACGAGTCCACCGCAACCCAGCCAATGGCCCGCAAGGACCTCCGGGACGAGCTTTGTACGAACAAGTGACGAGAAGCGTCGAGGCGGGCGCAAAATGCCTGCTCGGTGGCAAGATACCCGTTGGATGGCGCTTTACCCACTGACCATCCCCACCGGCGCGTAAAGTCGGGTACGCCCGCTTACAGCGACGAGCTGGGCCAGTGGCCGCCGTCATCAAAGCAGAAGATGAAGATCGATGCCATTCACATCGCAAACGATACTTTTTTGGGCTTGAGCTGCCGTTTTTACCCAAAATGAGGGACAAGGGCTTTGGATAGCCACAAGGAAAAATTAAATGCGGGAAGTTGCTTCGTCAACTCGTTGGTAAAATCCGACCCTCGGACTGCCGTTCGGGGCATCAACCACAGTGGGTATGGACGGGAACCGTCGGCTTTCGGCATCAGGGAATTCGTGAACATCAAGACCGTCTGGGTTCAGTAAAAGCACCACAGCGCTGTTTTGCGCAAATCCAATAGCAAATAAATTCTGATTATAGTCCAATTACGAAGAGGTGTCACTCGCAAGGGGTACGCCTTCTTCCACGATCAAAATGTGCTGTAATTTTTCTTTCTCATATGATTTTTGCTGCTTTCGATCAATCCCCTGCTTTTCATAGGCTTGTACGTGGTGTATCAGTTTATTTCAGGAAGATACACCCCATCAATTATATCGTGTTATGCCCTGTTTGTCTGGGTTGCTGCCATTAAATTTGGAGCACGCTATGTGAAAAACAGCAACGTGAAAATGAACATTAACGAATGGACTGCATTAATTTATCCGTAATGCCATACCTAAATGACGCTAATAGATTTGGAAAGACAGTTGTCGAGATAAATTTTAAGCTTACAAATCCTAATTGGTCACCACTGCATCCGTGCTGGTGGTCAAATTTAGTTGGCATTACGTCCATCATGTTTCAGAACAAGTCGGAGGATAGGATAGGAGACACGTATGAGGTTAAGGTAAAAATCATGGAGTTGTTCCAACTGCCGCGCAGCACTGGAAAGTAGGCAGCGTGGCTAACCCCACCGGCAACGAAGCTTATCTGGGCAATTGCACTTTCCAGCCAAGACTCCATAAAGTCCATTTTGCTTGTTCTCAAAACTCCTGACGGCTGACAATCCCAACTCAACAGCGCAACTTTCCAAACCTTTGGAGCAATCTAGCCAAACCAAGCTAAATGAAGTGGCAAAGGTCGGGAACCTGTACTGTGCTGATGATGAAAGACGAGGCGTTGGAGATTGTGAACACCAATGTGGGAGAGCGAACGATGGAGCAGATTGAAAGACTCAAGAACGCCATGCTGGCGGAGGAAGATACTCTTGGAGCAGCGTATCAAAAGCAAACTGGCTTCAGTTGTTTTCGTTGCTGCTGCTCAGTTTGGGTATAATTGAGCGGCCTCAGCATCTATTCACTTTATAAACAGGTAGCTCCGCTGATAGACAAACTTTCCATTACCAATGCCGACCTGCAAAAACGCTTGTAAGAAAAACAACGGGAAATAGAGCTTAGAAAACGCTTGGAGACACGGAATAAAATAACCGATAGGCTGGCTAACCTCCAGCAAAATGCGGAGTTGAACCACTTTCGCCTACATTGCCTTCGCACGACCTTCTATGGAACCGCTTCGCACAGTGAACAATTTCATCAAGGTGTTTCGGGAAGACTTCCGCTTATGAGAAGTTTGGCGAGGACGCTAACCAATACTTTGATTTTATTCTAGGTGCTACCCACTGTATGAAGGCGCTCATTCAGGCTGCTCAATTACTCCCGCCTCGGCAAAATTGAGGAGTGCCGAAATATTGGGCTCGAAACGAGATGCTCGCCGAAACAAAAGAAAATCTTGGCAGCGGCCATTTCTTCCAAAAATGCCGTGGTAGAGGCTGGGCAACTGCCTTCTGATAAATTCCAGTATGAAAACCGAGACGATGCAGTTGTTTCCAAAACCCCATCAACAATGCCATCAAGTACACAGCGCCTGGGGTTGTACCTACAATAACCGTTAATGCCGAAGACCGAGGAGATGCCTGGGAGTTTTGGTGAGAGGCCGACAATGGAATTGGGATACCTGATAATCAACAGGACAAAATCTTCACTACGTTCCTCACGGCTTCACGCCGAAGGCGACTATGAAGGCTGGCGGTGCATTGGCCTTGCTTTTTGTAAAAATTGTAGAATCGTAATGGCGGCAAGATTTTGTTTGAATTTCTGAACCGGGCAATGGCAGCCGTTTTTATTTTACTATTTCAAAAGATTGAAGGATGAGACTGAAATTGAAACAAGATATTGCTGATTGACGACTCAGATGCGGACACCCTCATCCACCGAAGCGGGTGATAAAAAGGCGGGACGTGGCGAATAATATCATCGTGAAAAACAGCGGGCAGGCTGCACTCGACTACCTCTCAAAAGATGAAAATGCCGGGAACACCCCGTTCCTGGAACTCATTTTCCTCGACATCAACATGCCGGGCATGAATGGCTGGAGTTTCTCGAAAATTACGAAAAACTGGAACCGGAGCAAAAGGCGGGTATCATCGTGTGCATGCTCACAACTTCCGTGTAGCAGAAGCGGATAAGCAGAAAACTGGCGGATTGCCGTCTTTGGTTGAATCGTTTCTGTTCATGCTTACTGACGCAGGAGACGCTTTTCTTTCAAAATATTGGATGACTATTTCTTAAACAACGGAAAAGTCAAAATGGCGTCTAATTGCAAGTGCCTAACGCCATCCATATTATGATGAAAATGATGATGGTGCCGAGGCAAACCGCCACCTAGTTTTGGCTCCATAGCCAGCAATAATCGCTCGAAAGAAGTTGTTCATTTTAGGTAAGTTTTGTTAGTCATTAGATAGCTGTAAAGCGTATTAGCAGGGCTAAATGTTCATCGTAAAATGGCTCAGATCAGTTACTATGTCAGGGTTTGGTTGTGATGAGATGTTACCATAAAAACCCTTACTAAAATTGTCATAGAATCAAAGGAGGTGATTTGAAAAAAATTGCTCAACCGAAAACGCTCCTTGTTCCATTTTTGATTGAACAGGTGTCTGGTTTATGCCGATTTCGTCACTTATAAGCAAACCAACGGGCTGCCAAGCATCTGATTGTTTTAGAAGTTCGCCTAGTATGGCGATGCACGGCAAGGATAGCATTACGCTCCACTATGCCCCATATTTCCGCACCAACCAGCAGCGCAATCAAGGTTACCAAGGATTTGGCGCTGACGGAAGATCCCACCACCCTTTGGGGTAACAAAATCTCTCTCTAAAACCTGAACTACAACGAAGAGTATGACTACACGCCACAGGCTGGGTTGCCTCGTTGGCCGTGCCAATAGCGTATAGGAAAGGTAAAAGCCCTCCGATAAATGTGCCGATATAAGGGATAACGGCCAACATAGCTGCCAAAAATCCCCAAAAACGGGTGCTTAACTTCAATCACACAAAGTCCAACACTGTTTAGGATGCCCATAATCGAAAATGACCATGACCAAGCCTTGTAGGTAACCTTGTATTACTTTTTGAACGCTTTCTAACAGCTTCCATGCGTGCCCTCCTGTTTGGTCGGTGGGTTTGCATCAATATGAAGTTTCTTGAATGCCGATTTGGTGGTGCTGGTGGAAACAGGAAAATATAGATAAAAGTCAATAAAAACCCAGTGCCAAAAAGAAAACAGAAGAGCTAACCCTGTCGTCAAAAAAGAGGAGGGAGGATACCATAGAGGGCAATTGCTCGGTGAAGAATTTATCAGTTTCGGCCCTCGTGAACCTGCCTGCATGTTCCTGATACCGGAATAGACCATGGGTGATACCAGCGTTCATTTTTCTTTAATGGACGACATATCGGCCACTACAGCTCATGAACTGGGAAGAAAAATAAATGATACCGGTTACCGGTATATAATTCGTTGATATCATAGCAAGTATAATGGCCAGGAGCGCTATTTTATCCAGCGCTCAAAATCGGGTACAAAGCGGTTTGAGCATGAAGGCAAACAATGCCCCAAACACAAGCGGCACCAATATGGATTTGCCAATTACGAGTATATAAATGCCCATAAAAGTAATGCGCCAAAACTAGCAAGCTGTCGGAGGCTGAATTTAATTGCGCCATTTTTTAAGTTTCAAATGGCTACCGCACTTGTCCGGCAATTAGATGGACAGCTAATTTCCACTTTTGCATGAAATCGTTGTTGGGGCAGATATTTGAGGTTGCGGCGATTAAATCGCCGTCGAGCAGCCTTTCGAACTGCCTGCTTGTAGGACGGAAGCCAAACTGAGGTCAAAACCACGTTTTGACGGGCATATGGTTGAAAAACACGGTATTGTAGTTTTTAGAAATTGGTTAACCCAAAACGGACAACATGAAAACGCATACCTGTACGCTCACAACGGTGACAAAGTAAG
>JADJYH010000084.1 GCA_016719855.1 Saprospiraceae bacterium
GCCTTCAGCGTCCCGCATTCCCACCCCTCGCTTTTGCCAAAGGCCGGATGGTGTATTCGCCAGCCCACCGGGGCAGGCACGCTGGGCGTTTCGGCATAATGCACCACCAAAGAAGCTCGAACACGCCCGTCGAGCTTTCGACGATGGCTTCCGGCCCTCCACGAGGTTCAGCACGTTCAGGTTGCCACCCGTGTCGTGGTAGACAGTTTTGGTGAACCAATGCCGCCGTGTTTCGATGGGTGATTCCGTCTCGTGCAGACCCGTGCGTTCCTCCGCCAGCCATCGCCTTCGGCTATTTTCTCCACCCAGTTGCGCGAGGTTTTGGCCACCCGGTCGGTCATTAACGCGACCATTCGATGTTCTGCTTGCCGTGCCCGATGTTGATGGGGCGTGGCAACCACGCCCATGCCAAGACGACCCCAATCCCAGAGCTTGAAAGTAAAAATATAGAGTGGCGCTGAGTTTCGAGCACCATGCTGTTCTTGCCGAGCGGTGCACCGTGCCAGCGGGGATTAGCACGTGATCGCGTGCTTTTTGACCGCCCATTTTGCGACGTGTTTGTCGGCATCGAAAATGCCAGTTTAACGCGCCAGTTCAGTAATCAGAATCCGGTTCAACAATAGCCCCAAAAATAAACACAGGCATCCTCCTTCGTCAGCGAGCATGTAGTAGCTCTCGTCTTGGGTATAAAACATGCCGAAACGCTCCCGGACATACTCAATCAGCGGATGGACTTAGGCTCAGGTTGCCGCCGTCCATCGTGTCCAGAAAGTCGAAACGGATGGGAACTCACTGTAAGTAGTGGCTGCACGTTCTCGCCGAGCAGTTTTTTTGGTTGGTAAAAAACGAGGTCAATGGCGGGCAGTTCCATCGTCATTTCCCCAAAATCGAGGAGCAGGCTGTTCTCTTCCCGCACGCAGTCGAAGCACCAGGCGTAGTTTACGGCAGAACGGTGAGGTCGCAAACTTTTTCATCCAGCCCGCCCCAAGGCCCTGGGTCGAAAAACGGCACTACCCGAAAGGGACGTTCTGCTGTTTGCTGTAGGGCCGCTCGTACTCCGCTCCAGTCGCCATTTTTGGGTTGCCGGGGTGTTCGACCAGCACGAAATCCCAGCGTTCCATCAGTTTCCGCGGGCATTAAAGCCACCCGCCAGTCCACGAAGAAGGCCCGTTTGTATTGCTGTGGGAATTCAAGGTCGTGGTTATGGTACATAAGGTTGGCGATTTCGTGCGCCGCATCCGCGCAGTTGGATTTCCCAGGGGCCATGTCGGCGTAAACCAGCAAATCCCAGTTCCGGCGACCACCGCTGCGCCAGTGCCGTACACCACGACGACGCCCTCCGATGCTTGGAGGCGGTTTTTGCATCGCTGGCAGCTTTTTTGGTCAAACTGCTCGATGGTCAGGCGGGTTATGTAGCCGAAAATGCGGTCGTCGGTGACATCGGGGTAGGTCAACTGGTCAATCTTCGCTGCACTCAAATGCGTCTTGGGCATGGAAAAACAGTGCCAAATGCCCCATCCCCAACACCCCCGCCCAATCCGGCTCCTGGGCTGCAACGACTTCCACCGCATTTGCCGGCAGCCAAGCTGCGTGGTTTATCTTGTTTTGGATAAAAGGCAAAATCACGCCCGCACTGTGCATCACCCCTCCGCCGATGACCACCCGTACCGGGTCGTAGGCATAGACTAGGTTCAGGATGCCCGTTGCCCAAGCTTCGAGGCAGCGTTCCCGAACGGCCAAGGCAAATGATTCGCCTACTGCCGCCAACCTGAACACCGCTTCAAAATCCGGTTTTTCGCCTTTGGCAAACGGGCTTTCCGCGTAGCCAGGCTGTCGCTTCAATATTTCGGGCAATGCCCACGAAGAAGCTTCGCTCTCCAGGCAGCCTGTGTTGCCGCAGTTGCAGCGCCCGCCGTCGAAGTTGACGGCCATGTGGCCGCCGAGGTTGCCAGCGAGGTAGTGGCTGCCCTTCAGCAGCCTTCCGTTGACCAACGCCGCCGAGCCGACGCCCGTGCCGATGGTGACCATCACGAGATTGTCCGTGCCCTTGCCCGCACCAGATTGCCACTCACCGATGAGGGCAGCGCGTGCATCGTTTTCCATGGCGAGCGGAACCCCCCAGGTTGCTTTTGCCCAACCCACCAGGTCAAGGTCGTTGGCATCGTTGTATTTTGTGTATTTGTACAGCAGCCGCATCTGGTCACTATCCACGATAGTGGGGAACGCCATGCCGATGCCCGTGATTTTTTGGCGGCCAGCAGCAGCCAGCAGCAGCTCCACTTGTGTCTCGATGATGGGCAGCACGGCCTCAAAACTTTTGCTCGATGGCACGGCAACGTTGGCGGAGGCGAGCAACTGCCCGTTTTCCACCAACCCGAATTTGATGTGGGAACCTCCGAGGTCTAATGCAATGACGGACATGTTAGGGTTGAAATTATTGGTTAAAATTATGCTAATGCGGCAGGGCCGCTTAATATTGTAGCTGCCAAGTGGTATTCTGTGAGGTGCGTAGCATGTTTGTGAAACGCACTCAACCCTGCTATTGCCTAAAAGCCCTACAAAGATTTAGCGGCGCTGCCGCTACATGGCATCAGTATCCTGGGTTCTGCGGCAGCATCTGGTTCAAATCAATCTCGCCCTGCGGCACGGGAAACAGGTCGTGAAAAGCCTGTGGCTGCACGCCCGACTTTGCCAGCGGCACCAGCTCCTCCAACTTGCCGAAGCGTACCAAATCGAACCAGCGGTGTCCTTCCGCCACAAACTCCCAGCGGCGCTCTTGCAGCAGCGCGCCTGAACGACTGGTAGGAAAGACCCGCCAAATCGGGCGGGATGTTCAGTTCCGTAGTGCCATTGAACCTCGCCCGCTTCCGCACTTGGTTGACGGCGTCGTAGGCTGCGGCGTCTGGCCCGTTTTCAGCTCGTTCAGTGCCTCGGCGTACATCAGCAACGTCGGCGTAGCGCAGGTAGAAGTCGTGGTCGGTATTGCCCGCCAGCGGCTCCGAGGTTTTGTCCCAGTATTTCTGGAAATGCGGTTCGACGGTCGTAGTCGAACCGTCCACGTTTTGGATGTCGGTCAGGAAAGTTACCGCCCGCCGTTGGTCTTGCGCATCGAAGCTGTCGTACAGGTTTTGGTTGGCGGACTGCCAGCCTTGGGCGTTCACGCCGGGGATGGCGCCGGAGAGTTGCCTGGGCAGCAGCCGCACGTTGAACTGCCCAACTTCCCAGAACGAAATGCTGTTGCCAGCCGTGCCGAAACCGATGCTGAACAGCGTTTCCTTACCGTTCTCATTCGGAATCCTGAACGCTTCGGCGAAGTCGTCGTAGAGGCCGTAGTTGCCGGAGTTTATCACTGCCAAGCATTGGTCAACGCATTTTTGCCACTCGCCCTGTGTGAGATAAACCTTTGCCAGCAGCCCAGCCGCAGCGCCTGTGGTCGCCCGGCCCAAGCCGTCGTTGGCGGGGTAGCTAGCGGGCAGGTTTTGCTTCGCAAAGTCCAAGTCGCTGATGATTTGTGCGTAAACTTCCGCTTTCGGGTTGCGGGGTGGCGTAATCTCGCCATCGAGGCTGAGCACCAAGGGGATGTCGCCGAACAACCGGACGAGGTCGAAATAGAGCAGTCCCCGCAGGAACCGGGCTTCGCCGAGCAGGCGGTTTTTCTTCGCCTCGTCCATCTTCACCGTAGGTATGCCGCCGATGGCGAAATTGGCGTTGCTGATGCCCTTGTAGGCGTTCCGCCAAATATCGTACAATGTGCCGTTGACAGGCGTGTGCGTGAAGGTCGCCAATTGGTCGAGGTCGGTAGCGCCCACCAACTGGTTTTCCATTTCATCGGAAGCCAACCCCACCGCCACCCAGTAGCTACTGTGGTAAACCCCGCCAAACGTTGGTGCGGAACTGGTCGAATTCAAGATGCTGTAAACGGCGTTCACCGCTGCGATGGCGTCGTTCTCCGTTTGGAAGAAATTGTCCACGAACACCTGGTCCTTGGGGTCTTCTTCCAGTAGGCCCTTGCAGGCAATCGCCATGATTGCCAAAAAGAAAAAAAGGATTGAAAAGCGTAGGTATATTTTCATCGCAATGTTTTTTAATCTGACCATGCAAGCCGCAGCGCGGCGGGATCTTTGTAGAATTTGGCAACCAACCTGTGCCCAAGGTGCAGCGCACCGAAATATTTCGGTGCGCTGCACCTTGGGCCAATGGGTCTATCTGTCGCTACAAAGATCGTTGGTGCGCTGCACCTTTGATTTATGCTAACTTTCAAATGTGGACTCATCGTCCACTATTTTTAAAACCCTACTTGAATGCCCCCGATAATCGTCCTCGACAACGGGTAGCCGCCGTAGTCAATGCCTTGCAGGAGGTTGCTCTGTCCGAACGCATTGACCTCGGGGTCGTAGCCCCGGTAATTGGTTTGGGTGAAGAGGTTATTGGCGCTTGCGTAAATTCGGAACTTCGACAGCTTCGCAAATTTGAGCCAGTCGGTGGGGAATGAGTAGCCCAGGGTCACGTTTTTGATGCGGATGAACGAGCCGTCCTCCACCTGTGCATCGCTGAAGATGTTGCGCTCGGCGGGGTTAATTTTCGGGTACTCGTTGCTGGGGTTTTGGGGCGTCCAGCGGTTATCGTAAAACTCCTTGAGCACGTTCGTTTCGGCATTCAGCGAGCCGATTTCAAACAGGTAGGCGTTCACGATTTCGTTGCCCTGCACGCCCTGCACGAAGATGGACAGGTCTGAATTTTTGTAAGAAAACGTGTTCGTCAATCCCCAAGTGAAATCAGGGTTGGCATTGCCAATGATGGTACGGTCGGCCTCGTCCACCACGCCGTCGGGCAGGCCCGTGAGGTTGCCTTGGTCGTCCCTGCCGTTCAAGTGCCTTGTACTTGCGGTCGCCCGCTTTCGGGTTTTGTGCCTTGAGGTGGGGGGCTGCTCGCCGCTTCGTCGTCTGTCTGGAAAATTCCGTCCGAGACCAGCCCGAAAACGTCCCGATTGGCTCGCCTTCCGCAGGATGCTCCAGCCCGCAGGCACTTGCAATACGCCCGGCACGAAGATGTCGTTGCCGCTTGACAGCGCCGTGATTTCGTTGCGGTTGATGGAGAAATTCAAGTCCGTTTGCCAGGTGAAAGTACCCGTCATGTTGCGGGAAGTGATGGCTGCCTCGAAGCCCCGGTTGCGCAAGCCGCCGATGTTGGACAGGTAGCCGCCGAAGCCGGTCGTGGTAGGCAACGGCGTGAAAAGCAGCAAGTCGGTGGTCTGTTTTTGGTAAAGGTCGAAGGTAGTGCCGAGCCTGCCGCCCGCAAATTCGGCATCAATGCCGAAGTCGCTTGGCTGGTGCGCTCCCATTTCAGGTCGGGATTGGGGTAGCGCAGCGGCTCCTGCCCGATGTAGGGTTCGGTGTTGTTGAAAACGCCCTGCCCAACCGGGCCGACCGTTGCCAGCGAGGCATACGGTGAGATTTCCTGATTGCCGATGACGCCGTAGCTCAACCGCGTTTTCAGGCTGTAAAACAAGCCGAGGTCTTTGATAAAATCCTCTTCGTGCAGCTTCCAGGCGATGGAGCCAGAGGGGAAGAAGCCGTATTTGTTGTTAGCCCCAAACTTGGAAGCGCCGTCCACCCGGCCTGTGAGCGTTAGCAGAAATTTGTTGTCAAACGTGTAGTTCACCCGCCCGAGGTACGACACGATTCCCCATGTTAGCTCGCCAGTGGCAGCAGGTTGGGGGTTTAGGGCACTGCCGAGGTTGTGCCAGCCGGTGCGGTTGTCGGGGAAGTCCAGCGCAAATGCGAACAGGCGTTCCGAGCTGAACCCTTGGAAACTGCTGCCCACGAGTGCGTTCACGGCATGGCGCTTCGCAATGGTGCGGTCGTAGTTGAGGGTAAACTCGGTGAGCCAAGTGTAGCCGGTCACCGTTGCCACCACAGCATCGCCGTTGTTGGGTTCAGTCCTTTTCAAATAATTGGGGACAAACCGGTGTTCCTTCACCGAAAAGCCGGCTATGCCTGCACTGGCCTTCAGGTTCAGCCCTTCTGCCAGCGTCAGTGTGCCGTAGGTATTGGCGATCACCCTTGCGTTGTGCGAGATATTGTCGGTTTCGAGGGCGTCCGCCACAGGGTTGCCGATGTTCCGGCCTCGGTCGTCCTCAAAGGTGTACCCGCCCACCACGGTGGAGTCAAGCACGGGCAGGGTGGAGGGAAACAGCAGCGCCGAGGTGGTGGCGCCGGGCAGCAACACGCCTGTGCCGGGACTTTGAGCCCCCGTGAGTACGCCCCTTGAATTGATGTAGCTGATGCCAACGCTTGCGCCCGTTTTGAAGCGGGGCTGATTTTTTGGTCGAGGTTCATGCGGAGGTTGTACCGCTCAAAATCGGAATTCAGAATGATGCCATCCTGCTTGTAGTAACCTCCGCTGACAGCGTATTGAGAGCTTTCGTTGCCGCCAAGGGCGCTTATTTGGTAGCTCTGGAGAGACGCTTGGCGGAAAATGGCCTCCTGCCAGTCGGTACCTTTTCCAAACTTTTCGGGGATGATGTAGCGGGCGTCAACCGGCAAGCCCGACTCCAGGCTGAACTCGTTCATGTAGTTGGCAAAGGTTTCCCCGTCCAGTACGTCCAATTTTTTCGTTACTTCCTGTACGCCGAAGTAGCTGTCGAAAGTGATGGAAGATTTGCCCGCCTTGCCCCGCTTGGTGGTGATGAGCACGACGCCATTGGCACCCCTTGAGCCGTACATGGCGGTAGCGGAGGCGTCCTTCAGAATCTCGATTCGCCCAATATCGGAGGGGCTAATCGAGGAAATGCCGTTGAGGTTGCCGCCAGCAACGCCGCCAGCATTGGTCTGCCCGTTGTCGCTGGTGATGAGCATACCGTCCACCACGTAGAGCGGCTCGTTGCCTGCGTTGATGGAGCTGCTGCCCCGTATGCGGATGGAGGTTTCGCCGCCGGGCCGCCCGCTGACCTGCGTTACCTGTACGCCCGCTGCCCGCCCTTGCAGGGCTTGGTCGAGCGAGGTAGGTGCCGTGCGGTTGAGGTCGTCGCTGGAAACGGAGGAGACCGAACCGGTGAGGTCGCTTTTTTTGACCGTGCCGTAAGCCACCACCACCACGTCTTTCAGCAGTTCGGAGGCTTGCTCCAGCACCACGTCAATGACCGTTTGGTTGGTGACGATGATTTCCTTGGATTCAAAGCCAATGAACGAGAAAACGAGCGTGGCACCCTTGCCCACCGCCAATTCGTAGCTGCCGTCAACTTCCGTAGTTACCCCGTCAAAGGTGTTTTTGATGAGCACATTGACGCCAGGCAACGGTAGGCCGTCCACGGAGGAGGTCACTTTGCCGATCACGGTTTGCGCTTGAAGGGAAAGACTCCATCCCACCAGCAACAAGGTGGAAAGGACACGGGTGAGTAAGTTCAGTTTCATGTTTTTCTACAATTAGTTTAATGCCGCTTGAAAAGTCGTTTGTGAAAAAGCGAGCCAAATAATGGATGCTACTACCTTCTCTCAATATCTATCGAGTACTTGAATCCGTCACCTTTATAATAGACTTTGTTGTACTCCACCAGCCGCCCGTCAGTGTCGCAGACGAGGCGCTGCCGAAAGAGGATGGGCGCTCCTTCCTCCACCCCAAACTTGGCGGCAAGGGACTCTTCGGCGCTGATGGCGCTGATTTCCTCCCTCGAAACAGCAACGATGACCCCAAAATGGGTCTCCAGCATTTGGTACAGTGGGAGGGAAAAGTCTTCGCTGCCTGTCATTTTAAGTCGGGGATGGAACCACGAGACAGATAGCAAGCTCGGTCCGCCCGATGTGCCCCGCAACCTAGAAAGTTGAAGGGTTTTGGTGCCTTCCTTGATGTGCAGCGCGGCGGCCACTTCTTCGATGGCCGGGATTATTTGCACGCTCAAATCAAAGTTCGCCACTTCCACGCCGCGCTTCTTCATTTCCTCCGTGAAGCTCCACCAACTGTCCAGCCGGGTAGGAATGCGGCGGGCAGCGACCGTAGTGCCGACGCCTTTTTTCCGCACGAGCAGTCCTTCGTTCACCAGCTTGCCAATGGCGTGGCGCACCGTGTTGCGGGCCACGCCGAGCTTGTCGGCGATGTCCACTTCCTTCGGAAAAAACTCGCCATTGCGATATGCTGGCTGCTCGATGAGTTCGCGCAGCATCTTTTCCACCTTGTTGTGGAGGGGGCTTTGCTTTGTTGGTCTAGCTTCAAATGCATAGAGGTATGTTTGAACATATCAAAGGTAGGAGAAATTTGAAACGGTGTATTTTTTTGGGAATTTTTATTTTGATTGGGGTGCGAAGGTTGGAAGGTTAGTGAACCTTCGTGTGGTTAGCAGGCGGACGTGTTCTATGACAGCATCCATTTAGGTGCGGTTTGCCCGTCTAGTTAATGGGTGAATTAGAAAAGAAAATAAGGTAGGATGAGAGCGGTAACAAGCAGGCAGTAACCAGATTGAATTCTTCAGGGCAGGAACCTGCGGTTCAATGCCAACTAAAAGCACATTTCTGCCCAGCATTTTTTGGTTGCATGGAGAATGCAAAGCCAAGACTTAGGTCGCGGAGAACGAAGTCTTCCTTATCTTGCAGGAAGGTGTCTTTATTTCTCGCTTGCTTCATTCTCTTTTTCGAAAAACGCATTGAGCATCAGCTTCAAGGTAGGGTTGGTGATGAGCCGCCGCCTAAAGATAAACAACAAGGAACCCAGTAGGCCATAAGCTACTGCCACGACGACGAAAGCTTCGGGATACGACCCCAGTTTGCCAGCCAGCCAGAAGGCCGCTGCCAGCGACAGAAAGATGAGCACCAGCATGGAGAAAATGCCAAGCACCAGTACGGTCATCATGGCGGAGGTAGTCTTGCTGATGCGCTCCGCTGCTTCGAGGCGTATGTAGTCACCCTGCTGCTTCATATACTGGCGGGCATATTCGAAGGTCTCGCCTGCGGAACTCAGTATTTCGTCTGTATTTTTCATGGTGCGTCAAATAGGGAAATGGAAAAAACAAGCGGTCCCGATGGACCGCTTGTTTTAAAAATAATCAGGTTATGCCGATATACCCGTGTGGCCATTCGTGCCAATCCTCTCGGCCTTGGCCTTCAGTTGATCCACGCCATCTGCCACGTTTTCTTTCACCTGTTCGGTTTTGTTGGATGCCGAGGTCATGACTTGCTTGGCCTTGGAACTTATATCGGAGGCTGTGCTTTTCGCCTTTTCGGCAATATCACTTGCAAGGCCTTTTGCCTTGTCTGATTGCTCCTTAATAACGTCACCGGCCCGCTGGCGCTGCTCGCGTCCTTTGTCCGAATTTAGCATGTACCCGGCCACGCCACCGGCAATGGCGCCGAGTCCGGCAACTACTGCGATTTTTGAACTCTTTTTCATAATAAATTTATTGTTGTTTGATTAAATTTTGCTTTTGAAAAATGCAAGGTTGCATTTGACGGATGTTGTTATTGACTGGCCGCAGAAGCCTTTTCGTAAGCCAGTTCCGCAGCGGGGCGTGCCACTTCCCACGCTGTTTCGTCCATTGTCTCCATCTTCGACAGCAGGTCTTGCAACTGCTTGCTGTTCAGCTTCAATTTGTTGATGCGGCCGATAACCTCGGGGTCGGAGGAATCGTCGGCCATGCGCACCTGCTGAGAGAGCGACTGAACGTCATTGTTCATTCTGTCAATAAGCGCTTTAAATTCCTCTTTCGAATTTTCAAGAGAATCAATGACCGGACGTGAGGTCTGGGCGACTTTCAAGTCAGTTGTGGCTTCCATGTTTTAAATGAATAAGATGATGTGTTACAACCAAAGCGCCCAGGAAGAATAAGTGTTTTTGGTTCCCTTAAAAATTACGGAGCGGCTTTCATTAACTCAAACCGCCGGGGTTCCCTCATGTTCAATCACCATGCATTTTTAAGATATTGCTGCGTGAATTTGTGAAGGAATATCATTGGAACACAGACCTGCTGGATAATAGATGAAGAATAGGGGAGTAGGATGGGGAATTTCATAGACAATGGATGAACATGGAAGGCAGCCGCCCGTTCTAACCTCACACCATGAAGGTGGCTTGGCAATAAATCACACCCATCATGAAAAAGCAAATTGTGGTCAGCATTGACCCAATGAACATCAAGCAAAACGTAATTGATTACGCCGAGGAACTGGCACGGATTGGCCATATGGAACTACTGATATACAGTGTTCAGGGCATGCCCCTCTTGTCGCAAGCCGACGGAGCGCTGACAAGCCCCGGTATCGAGTATGTGCCCGGCGTGGTAGAGGAAGTGGAGCGTTTCACCACAGCACTTTTTGAAAAGGTGAAGCAGCGTTATCCGCTCACGAGATTGGAGCAAGGCCTGGGCTTCCAGACGTCCTCTACCATTGGAAAGATGGAAGAAATGGAGGGTAGCGAAAGTGGTTCGTGCATGTTGGTGATGCCCAAGACAAGCGACCACGGTTGGTGGGATAACATGGTGGGAACCACAGAAACCGCTGTGGCCGCTGAGGTATCCTGCCCCGTGCTTTTTGTGCCGGAAGGGGTGGAATTCAGGGGCATAACGAGAATCATGTACTTGGCAGACGCACAGTCGCTGTCGGATGGCAGGTATAAGGGCTTCCGCTTTTTGAAAACTTTTGCCGAAATGCATTCGGCACAGGTGGTGGTGGGATTTATTTTCGACCCGGAGAACAGTGGCTTGAACCAGACAAAACTTGGCGAGGCCATGGATGCGTTCAAAGCCAGTTTGCCGCTCCAGTTCACCCACGAGTACCGTTTTTTCCTCCACAACTCCTTCGAAGAAATACTGCAAATGGCAGGCATTACCCATACCGACATTGTGGCTTTCCCTTTTCGTGAGTCGAGTGTTCTTGAGCGTTTTTTCGACCATGAAATCACCCGGATGCTCGTGCTCAAGGCTGATATGCCAGTGCTTGTTTTTTGATGAATTTTTTGCCTAAAAATTGGCGAAACAAAAAATCAAACACCCTCCTGTTTTGCAAGAAAAAGCCTAAGCTGTTTACAGAATAGCGTTGTATGCTTGGAGGTAGTCCAACACCATTTTTCCCTTGCTGAAATTCTCCATGGCGTGGTGGTAGGTTTTTCCGGCTCAAGTTGGGTAGGTTTGGTAGGGAACCGATGCCTGCGCCTCGTCGCTGGAGAATTTGACAAAAATGACCTTCTATATTTTCCAGCAGCATTTTGGTTCGTCGCAAATGTCCTCTGGCCCATAGCCATTCAATCAAGCTTCCACCTCGGTGCGCTGGCCATTTTCCACCAACTCACGTTCGGGGCTGTTGGCTCCATGCTGGTTGTTGCCAGCGGCGAAATATTGCTGCACCAGCGGAAGCACGACGGGCAGCAGCTTGTACAGCGTCTCGAAAATGACCGTTGCCACGCTCTTCTTATTGGCCATTGTGCCTTCCAGCACCTCGCTGCCGTCCAGTTCCAGCTTGATGGAATGTTCGCTTTCGTGCGTTGCTTTTTTCAAGAAATATTGTTGGAGCAGCGGTATGGCCATCATCACCGCCGTGGAATACCATTCGGTGCCGCCACTGACATCGGCTTTCAAGTCGTTGTGTTGCCCGTCGCTGCTGCCGGGTCGTTGGTCGCTTCCGCTGTTTTTGCGCTCACGAAATACTGCTGCGCCAATGGCAGCGCTACCAGCATCAGTTTCGAGAACCAGCCACTGCCGTTTTCTTCGGCTCCGTTTTCCAATTGTCCAAAGGATTTATCGTCGGAGCTTGAACCGTCGGTCAGCTTCTTCGCAATAAAAGCGCCGAGGCCAACGGCTCCAACGGGCAGCAGTACGTTGTGGAGCAGGAAATCACGCCCTTTGGCAGTGGTCTGCTCGGCACTGCGGGTAAACTCTTTGCGGATAATCCGCATATTGCCAACAAGGCGATCCTGTTCTGCTTGAAGTTCTGCGATGGTATTGATACGGTGGGTAAGCATTGCGTTTAGGATTTAACAGGGGTGGACAATTGCCCACTTACAATATGGAAGGTACTCAACTCGAAATTCTTTGTTTTTGGAGAAAAATGGGCGGACACCCTAGAGCCACAGCTCGCCGATGCCACGCCCCATTGGTCTTTAGCTTGCCGATATTTCACGGAGGTGTTTTTTGGCCATATTGGCACCTTGTTGGAAGGCAGTTTCTGTGTCTTCCACCACGCCCTGTGCATCTTCGGAGCCGCTCTTGATGCGCTCCTGTAGCTTGGCGCTTACCTCATGAGCATAAGCTTTGCCTTTCTCGATGATACTGCTCACCGTGGAAGCTACCGTGGCAACTTTTTCCTGGGCAAAGTCACGTGCCTGCCCACTGTACTCCACGACCTTTGTAGCTGCTTCGTCGCGCACTTGGCGGCCCTTGTCGCTGTTGATCAAATAACCGACTACGGCACCTGTGGCGAGTCCGGCCAGAAAAATCCAGCCGCTGTTGTGGTGGCTGTTGTTGCTTTCAGTGTTGTTGGACATGATTAATATTTTTTAAGATTCGAAAATATTGCAGACTGCCCAAGTTGGCATGAGCGGTTATTCCAGTCCTGCCAAATCAGCAGCTTGCAAGTTAGTAGATTAATCTTTTTTGGAATGGGTCGGATTGTTATGGCTCCGTTAAACCATATATTTATAACCGGGCAAAATCCCCTATGTTCACAACAGCAGGAAAATGAGCAAAAAATAATGCCCTTTTCTTTTGAAAGTTGAAACTCAACTGACACGACTCAACAAGATTGCCCCAAAATTTAGAGGCTTCGTAGGTCAAGTGAATTGAGAAAATCCGTAATGAGCGCCGAGTTGAACATCTGACAAGGAAGACCGTTAGCGTTTTTGATTCAATTTTGGTTCATGTCGTCGAAAGTAGGCTGCTGCCTCGACCAGACGCAGGCCGTGCCCAAGGCAGAAGGCATCAAACAAGCCTGCCGGCCCCAACGAAATTGCTGCGCAACAAGCTGCAAAAAACAACGATAACTGATTTTCAACATGACTTCAAACAACATCCAATCCATCAACCCCGCCACGGGCGAAACAGGGAACAGCTACAAGCTGTTGGGCCAAAAGGCGCTGTTGGCCAAAATTGAGATTGCTAACGAGGCGCAGGTCGGATGGTGCAGCACCAATTTAGGCTATCGCCAAAACTTGATGATGGCCGCTGCTCTGGCATTGCATGAGCGGCAAAACGAATACGCCAGGCTGATGATGGAGGAGATGGGCAAGCCCATACGGGACGCCCGTGCAGAGGTGGAAAAATGCGCTTGGGTTTGCGAGTACTACGCCAAGAACGCCGCCCAGATGCTGGCAGACGAGGTGGTGGTGACGGAGGCAAAGAGCAGCGTTGTGGCCTTCCAGCCGCTGGGGTTGGTACTGGCCGTCATGCCTTGGAACTTCCCGTTTTGGCAGGTATTCCGGTTCGCTGCACCAGCGCTCATGGCCGGGAACGGTGGCCTGTTGAAGCACGCCTCCAACGTGCCGGGCTGCGCCGCTGCCATCGAGGAGCTGTTTGAAAGCGTGGGCTTTCCGAAAGGACTTTTCACCAACCTGCACATAAACTCCAAACAGGTGGCGGGCATCATACGCCACCCGCTGGTAAAGGCGGTGACACTGACAGGCAGCGAGCCTGCTGGGCGCAGCGTGGCCAAGGTGGCCGGTGAGTGCCTTAAGAAAACCGTGCTCGAACTGGGTGGGAGCGACCCCTACCTCGTGTTGGCCGATGCCGACCTCGAACACGCTGCCGAAATCTGTAAAAACAGCCGCCTGATGAACGCTGGGCAAAGCTGCATCAGTGCCAAGCGCTTCATTGTGGTAAAGGAAGTGTATGACGAATTCATGAAGCTGTTCCAGGAAAAAATGGCCGCCGTCACCTTTGGCGACCCCTCTGACGAGTCCACCGCAATGGGGCCAATGGCCCGCAAGGACCTCCGGGACGAGCTGCACGAACAAGTGACGAGAAGCATCGAGGCGGGCGCAAAATGCCTGCTCGGTGGCAAGATACCCAAGTTGGATGGCGCTTTTACCCACCGACCATCCTCACCGGCGTAAAGCTTGGCATGCCCGCTTACAGCGACGAGCTTTTCGGGCCAGTGGCCGCCGTCATCAAAGCAGAAGATGAAACCGATGCCATTCGCATCGCCAACGATACTTTTTTTGGCCTTGGAGCTGCCGTTTTTACCCAAAACGAGGACAAGGGCTTTTGGATAGCCAAGGAAAAATTGAATGCGGGAAGCTGCTTCGTCAACTCGTTGGTAAAATCCGACCCTCGACTGCCGTTCGGGGGCATCAACCACAGTGGGTATGGACGGGAACTGTCGGTTTTCGGCATCAGGGAATTCGTGAACATCAAGACCGTCTGGGTTCAGTAAAAGCACCACACAGCGCTGTTTTGCGCAAATCCAATAGCAACAAATTTCAGATTATAGTCCAATTACGAAGAGGTGTGCCCCGCAAGGGGTACGCCTTCTTCCAATGACCAAAAAGTGCTGCACTTTTTCTTTCTGCGGTGATTTTTGCTGCTTTCGATTAACTCGTTGATTGTCATGGGCTTGCACTTGGTGTGGCAGCTTATTTCAGGACGATATACCCCATCAATAATATCGTGTTATGCCCTGTTTTGTCTGGGTTGCTGCCATTAAATTTGGGAGCACGCTATGTGAAAACAGCAACGTGAAAATGAACATTAACGAATGGACTGCATTAATTTATCCGTAATGCCATACCTTAAATGACGCTAATAGATTTGGAAAGACAGTTGTCATGATAAATTCTAAGCTTACAAACTTAATTGTCACCACCGCATCCGTGTTGGTGGTCACCCTAGTTGGCATTACGTCCATCATGTTTCAGAACAAGTCGGAGGATAGGATAACAGACACGTATGAGGTTAAGGTAAAAATCATGGAACTGTTCCAACTGCTGCGCAGCACTGAAAGTAGGCAGCGTGGCTACCTCCTCACCGGCAACGAAACTTATCTGGGCACTGCACTTTCCAGCCAAGACTCCATAAAGTCCATTTTGCTTGCTCTCAAAACCCTGACGGCTGACAATCCCACCCAACAGCGCAACCTTCAAACCTTGGAGCAATTCAGCCAAACCAAGCTAAATGAAGTGGCAAAGGTCGTGAACCTGTACCGTGCTGACATGAAAGACGAGGCGTTGGAGATTGTGAACACCAATGTGGGAGAGCGAACGATGGAGCAAATTGGAAAGACCAAGAACGCCATGCTGGCGGAGGAAGATAGGCTACTCTTGGAGCAGCGTATCAAAAGCAACCGGCTTCAGTTGTTTTCGTTGCTGCTGCTCAGTTTGGGTATAATTGGAGCGGCCCTCAGCATCTATTCACTTTACAAACAGGTAGCTCCGTTGATAGACAAACTTTCCATTACCAATGCCGACCTGCAAAAAACGCTTGAAGAAAAACAACGGGAAATAGAGCTTAGAAAACGCTTGGAGACACGGAATAAACAACTGATAGACCGGCTAACCTCTAAAAATGCGGAGTTGAACCACTTCGCCTACATTGCCCTCGCACGACCTTCAGGAACCGCTTCGCACAGTGAACAATTTCATCGAGGTGTTTCGGGAAGACTACGGCGAGAAGCTCGGCGAGGACGCTCACCAATACTTTGATTTTATTCTTGGCGCTACCCACCGCATGAAGGCGCTCATTCAGGGACTACTCAATTACTCCCGCCTCGGCAAATCGAGGAGTGCCGAAATATTAAACCTGAACGAGATGCTCGCCGAAATAAAAGAAAACTTGGCAGCGGCCATTTCGTCCAAAAATGCCGTGGTAGAGGTTGGCAAATTGCCTTCGATAAATTGCATGAAAACCGAGACGATGCAGTTGTTTCAAAACCTCATCAACAATGCCATCAAGTACACAGCGCCCGGGGTTGTACCTACAATAACCGTTAATGCCGAAGACCGAGGGGACGCCTGGGAGTTTTGCATAGCCGACAATGGAATTGGGATACCTGATACCCAGCAGGACAAAATCTTCAACATGTTCTCACGGCTTCACGCCGAAGGCGACTATGAAGGTCAAGGCATTGGCCTTGCTTTTTGCAAAAAAATTGTGGAACTGCACGGCGGCAAGATTTGGTTTGAATCGGAACCGGGCAATGGCAGTCGCTTTTATTTTACTATTTCAAAAGATTGAAGGATGAGACTGAAATTGAACAAGATATTGCTGATTGACGACTCAGATGCGGACAATTTCATCCACCAGCGGGTGATAAAAAAGGCGGACGTGGCGAATAATATCATCGTGAAAAACAGCGGGCAGGCTGCACTCGACTACCTCTCCTCAAAAGATGAAAATGGGAACACCCCCGTTCCTGAACTCATTTTCCTCGACATCAACATGCCGGGCATGAATGGCTGGGAGTTTCTCGAAAATTACGAAAAACTGGAACCGGAGCAAAAGGCAGGCATCATCGTGTGCATGCTCACAACTTCCGTAGCAGAAGCGGATAAGCAGAAAACTGGTGGATTGCCCTTGGCTGAATCGTTTCTGCACAAGCCATTGACGCAGGAGACGCTTTTCAAAATATTGGATGGCTATTTTTCAAACAAGTGAAAAGTCAAAATGGCGTTCAATTGCAAGTGCCTAACGCCATCCATATTATGATGAAAATGATGATGGTGCCGAGGCAACCGCCACCTAGTTTTTTGGCTCCATAGCCAGCAATAATCGCTCGAAAGAAGTTGTTCATTTTAGGTAAGTTTTGTTAGTCATTAGATAGCTGTAAAGCGTATTAGCAGGGCTAAATGTTCATCGTAAATGGTTTGTATCAGTTACTATGTCAGGGTCGGTTGTGATGAGATGGTATCATAAAAACTCTTACTAAAATTGTCATAGACTCAGCGAGGTGATTTGAAAAAATTGCTCAACCGAAAACGCTCCTTGTTCCATTTTTGATTGAACAGGTGTTCGTTTATGCCGATTTCGTCACTTATAAGCAAACTAACGGGTCGCCAAGCATCTGATTGTTTTAGAAGTTCGTTCAGTATGGCGATGCACGGCAAGGACAGTATCATGCCCACTATGCCCCATATTTCCGCACCAACCAGCAGCGCAATCAAGGCGGCCAAGGGATTTATGCTGACGGAAGATCCCACCACCTTTGGGGTAATAAAATTTCCCTCTAAAACCTGAACTACAACGAAGAGTATGACTACCGCCACAGGTTGCCAAGCCTCGTTGGCCGTGCCAATAGCGTATAGGAAAGGCAAAAGCCCTCCGATAAATGTGCCGATATAAGGGATAACGGCCAACATAGCTGCCAAAAATCCCCAAAAAAAAGGGTGCTTAATTCCAATCACACAAAGTCCAACACTGTTTAGGATGCCCATAATCGAAATGACCATCACCAAGCCTTGTAGGTAACCTTGTATTACTTTTTGAACGCTTTCTAACAGCCCATGCGTACTCTCCCGTTTGGTTTGGTGGGTTTGCATCAATATGAAGTTTTTGAATGCCGATCGGTAAAGCAGGAACAGGAAGATATAGATAAAAGTCAATAAAAACCCAGTACAAAAAGAAACAGAAGAGCTAACCCCGTCGCCAAAAAAAGAGGAGGAGGATACCATAGAGGGCAATTGCTCGGTGAAGAATTTATCAGTTTCTGCTCTCGTGAACCCAAGCATGTTCCTGACACCGGAATAGACCATGGTGATACCAGCGTTCATTTTTTCTTTAATGGACGACATATCGGCCACCACAGTCATGAACTGGGAAGAAAAAAAATAAATGATGCCGGTTACTGGTATAATTGCTGATATCATAGCAAGCATAATTGCCATGGAGCGCCATTTTATCCAGCGCTCAAAACGTGTACAAAGCGGTTTGAGCATGAAGGCAAACAATGCCCCAAACACAAGCGGCACCAATATGGATTTGCCAATTACGAGTATATAAATGCCCATAAAAAGCAATGCGCCAAAACTAGCAAGCTGTCGGAGGCTGAATTTGTTCGCGCTCATTTTTTTAAGTTTCAAAAGGCTACCGCACTTGTCCCGCAAATAGATGGGCAGCTAATTTCACTTTTGCATGAAATCGTTGTTGGGACAGATATTTCAGGCTGCGGGCGATTAAATCGCCGACGAGCAGCCTGTCGAACTGCCGACCTTGCAGGTGGGCGGAAGTCAAACCGAGGTCAACCCACGCCTCTTTGACGGGTATTTGGTTGAAAAACACGGTATTGTAGTTTTTAGAATTTGATTAGCCCAAAACGGACAACATGAAAACGCATACCTGTACGCTCACTATGGTGACAAAAAGTAAGGCCAACAAGAATAGAAGAATAAGCTTGGAATTGGATTTCATGACATTGTGGTTTTAATTTGGGATAAAACGGGGCAGGTTGGACGATGTTCATTCGTGTTTTGCGAAGTTTTTGACCAGCCCAGTTTATTCGCTTTTTTAGGGCGGGATGACGTTGTTGCTCATGAACACAAGAACATCTTGATCGCTTTTTGACTGCTAGCCAAAACTGCGACTATTGGGTAAGGATGAACGCTAAACCTCCGCTGGAGAGCGGATGGACTTAAGTAGGCCGATTCCTGACATAAAAAATAGGCCGCCCAAAAGGGCAAGCGCCCAAGGGTTGATGCCAAAATACTCTTGTTTATCGAAGATACCAAGTACGCCGGGTATAAGGCCTAGCAAGCCGAAGGCAACTAGTACGGTCCCCATGATTTTTTTCGTTTCCATGAATTTATCCTTATTGATGGTTGTAAAAAGCTCCACAAGGAGTTGAAGCTAAAAAGGATCAGAATTGGAAATGTTCAATCAACCACTATCAGAGCATGCTGGTAATATGCTGCTCTATCGTTCGGGCGGGTACCATGCCAGAAAAATGGTCGAAAATTTCGCCGTTTTGGAAAAGGTAAATGGCGGGTAGGCGTCGGATGCCCATTTGGTGAGATACGTTTTTGCACTCCTCGATATCAATGCGGTAAAAGCCCATTCTATCCTGATATTCATTGGATAGGCCTTCAATGATGGAGTCCATGATGGTGCCTTCGCCCAACCAATCCGCGGTAAACACTACAAGAAAGGGTCTGCCCTCGCTGTCTTTCAGTAGTTCATTAAAATCTACCTCATTTATTGTAGGATATGTAAAGGATTCATTCAAATTAAGGAAATCGTGTTTAGTTTGGTAATTCACGCACAAATCTATATTTTCAAATTTAAAATCCGGGTTGCTACAACCATAAAATGAATCCCAGCCGCTCTTGTTCACCTTTCAAAAAAATTACTTCTGATCATGCTTTGTTAATAAAGTTGCTATTTTTACACTTCAATTATTGACCCACCAGATGTCTCTCTTTGCAAAATTGCCAAGCGCTTGACGAAAAATGAAGCCAAGTTAAGCGTACTTAAGTAAACATGAAGGTTACTTTGCACCTTATTAAAGTAGCACCGCGGGCAAGGGCGTACCGCTTTTGGAAAATGCAAATGACTCGTTCTTTCAATACAATTTTTTGAATCCAAACAGCTTCACTATCTTCATTGCTAATACCATGCTGGATAAACCTTTAAACATCCTTGTTCTTGAAGACATGAAATCGGATGCCGAGCTTGTCAAGCGACAAGTGTTGAAAGTAGCGCCCCAAGTTGTTTTTACCATTGCCCGCAATCGAGCCGAATTCTTCGAAAAAATTGACTGGTCGGTGCCGGATGTGGTGCTGGCCGACTACAACCTGCCCGACATCAACGGGCTGGAGGCCCTGCTGCATATCCGCAAGAAGTCGCCGTTCCTGCCCTTTATTTTCATCACTGGCATCCTCAACGATGAGGAAAAAGTGGCGGAAGCCGTGCTCAATGGTGCTTCCGGCTACGTACTCAAAGAAAACCTCTCGGCACTTCCCGCTAAACTGGAGGATGTGCTCCAGAAAATGGATGCACAAAAAACCGCCGCCATGGAAGAGGAACGCCGTTGGCGAGAAGCCGAGCTGACCTTGCAAAAAGTACAGGCAAAGCTTTTTAGAACGGCAGATTTTGAGGGAAAAACGGAAATCCAACAACTCCTTACGGACGTACTGAACGCCATCCAAGATTGACCGAACCACCTGCTCCATTTTCCAATGACTCGGGACAGGTCGGTATCCACAAACTGATGGCGCACTATCGCCACCTCAAAGGTGGCCCTCCAGCACATACTCCTCAACAATGCCGTCAAGTACAATGACAAGGAACAGTGCGAAATCCAAATTGAGTTTTAAAAAAACGACACCGAGTACCGATTCAGCGTGACAGAAAACGGCCCCGGCATTGATGAAGCATTCAATGGGAGGTTTTCAAGCTACTCCAGACCCCCAGGCAAGACCAACCGTCTCGGCAAAACGGGCATGGGCCTAGGCAAAGTGCGCCTCCACGTCCCCATCAATTCGGTTTTCGTTTTCCATTTTGAAAAACCCCGGTTTGATAAAATTCACCGAAAATCATTTCCGGTACACCTGAATCCCTCATAATAGCCATCTCCTGCCGACGTGTTCTCCCAAGTTTTTCTTAAAAACATGGTGCCATGAATGCCAGCTATGTTTTTATTCCTCCATTAAGTTATTGATTAGCAAGTCTTTAGAAATAATTTTATGCTCATTTTCTATTGTTTTCACAACTGCTTTGAACATGCGGTATAGTGTCCCGTTTTACCGATAAATCCTCAAGACGTCCTAAAATATAGACCGCCCGTAGGTTTAAAACTCCTATTTTTCCACCATTTAAACATCATCAAAAATGAAAGACATTGTTTGGATCATCATCATCCTACTGATAGTAGGCTGGTTGTTCGGCTTCCTCAGTTTCGGTGCCGTTTTGGGCAACCTAGTCCATATACTACTTATCGTGGCGGTAATTTTAATAGTGCTGAAATTACTTGATAAAATTTAAAACCACCTGCAAGCTGCCACGAAATGATGCTGTGCAGCCCGAAATATTTTCTAACTTTTAAAAATATCTAATCATGTCCAACAACACAGAAAGCAACAACAACGGCTGGATTTTTCTGGCCGGACTTGCCACTGGCGCAGTCGTAGGCTACCTCATCAATTCCGACAAAGGTCGAGAGGTACGCAGCCAAGCCGCCCACAAGGCCGTTGAGTACGGCGAACAGGCCAAGACATTCGCAGTGGACAAGTACAGCAGTGCCGCATCCACCGTGAGCAACATCATTGAGAAGGGCAAAAAATACGCCTCCGAGGTGAGCGCAAAATTGCTGCAGCACATCAAGAGCGGCTCCGAAGAGGCCCAAGGTGCCATGGAAGATGCTGAAACAGCCTTCCAGAGTGGCGCCAACCGTGTCAAGAACCAACTACGTGAAATGTCGGCCAGCTAAAACCGTAGAAGGCTGGGCACTGACAAACTTTCGTTTTTCAGTGCCTACCCTTTTTTTCAAAAACAACTTTTGCCACGACCACCAGAACCGACGCAAAATCGAAGAATTATTGAGCTGAGTACCCGTGGTGCTCCCGCTGGTGCAGTGGTATTTTGACTAAAATCTAGCGACAGAAGGCGGGCATTCCAGCGCCGCTCTTTCGATGAATGTTCGAAACGCCCAGGCTGAAGCCTAATCAATTGACTTCATCTTTTACAGCAAACCAGACATGGGTCAGGATATAAAATTCTACTGGAAAGTGTTGAAAGCAACTTTTGGCAAATTCAGCGATAGCGATGTGCTTACGCAATCTGCAGCCCTGTCCTACTATACCATTTTTTCGCTGCCGCCAATGTTGCTGGTGATATTAACAACGACCACCCAGTTTTATAGCGAATCGGAAATCAAGAACGCCATTTTCGGTGAAATTGGTGGGCTGGTTGGGCACGACGGCGCCCAACAGTTGTCAAGCACCATTGACAAAATGAACATCTACCAGCCCACCTGGTGGGCGACGATATTGGGAATCGGCGTATTGGTTTTTACCGCCACAACAGTCTTCATTACGATGCAAAATGCACTGAACCTGATTTTCGAAGTGAAGCCTGCCGAGCACACAAAGGGATTCGGTCTATTGAAAATGCTGCGTGATCGGGCGATTTCCTTTGCGCTGTTGGTGAGCGTTGCGTTCATCTTGCTCGTGTCCCTGGTGGTAGATGCGCTCATCACCTCCTTCGGAAAATACCTGAGCAACCTTGTTGGCGATGTGTCAGCGATAACGGTGTTGGTAACGTCCACCCTGCTCCCACTTGCTATCATCACGCTGCTGTTCGCCATGCTTTTCAAGTTTTTGCCGGATGCAAAACTGGCCTGGCGGGACACTTGGTTCGGCGCACTTGTGACGGCGGTATTTTTTTCGCTGGGCAAATTTCTCATCGGGTTTTACATCGGGAGCAGCAGTGCTGCCAACTTGTACGACGCAGCGGGCAGCATCCTAGTGGTCATGCTTTGGGTGTATTACGCTTCGGCTATTTTTCTGTTTGGAGCCACTTTCACTTTCGTTCGAGCAAAACAACTGAACGGACGGGTGAAGCCGGAGGATTACGCCGAGCGGGTCATTCAAACCGAAATAAAGCTGGAAAAAGGCGCAGATGTAGCGCTTATTTCAACAATTAATTAAACCTGGCAATATGACTCTTGAAAGTTTACATGCACCAATTTTGTTAGAACCAAAATCAATCACCATGAAAGTCAAATTGTCAAAATCGACCACCAATTTTTTTTGGATGACAATCGCCGCTTCTGCCATCGTTTTTGTCAGCATGAGCTTAATTGTCAGAATGTTGAAGCATGTATGGGAATAGGCTTCCCATGGCGCAAGAATCAATATATTTGCCAAATATTTACCCTGCAACCAGTCTAAATTTTAAGTCATAAAGGCTAAAAAGCACAAGCTGGGGGCAATAATTTTTACAAAATGAAAAATCCACTTTCCATCATCCTCATCATCGTTGGCATTGCACTAGGCATTTACGGCATCACCTTATTTGGAGACAGCGGCAAGTCCGTTGATGTAGCCGGCATCGAGCTAGGTGTTAAGGACAAGGGCGCACAGACCCAATCCTATCTGTTCATTGGCCTGGGCGTCCTCAGCCTCATCGGCGGTATTGCCATGTCGAAAAAGAAATAAGCGGTTGGGGAGCATCAGGAATCATAATCGAGCCGCCCGATGTTGAACTTCATCATGCGGGAGTAGAGCGTCTTATCGTTCATGCCAAGTATTTCGGCGGCACCACCGGGGCCGGTGACTTTACCCTTGGTGCGGCGCAGCGCTTCCAGGATATGGTCCCGCTGCAAGTCTTCCATGCTTTTGAAGTCCACTTTCTTCCCCGATTTTGCCGTTTTGAACTGAAAATTGGCGGCCAGTTTCTTTCCCGGTGAAAGGATGACGGCGCGCTCGATGAGGTTCTCCAACTCCCGCACATTGCCCGGGAATTCGTATTCTTCGAGTTCCCGCATCACTGTTTCAGGCACTTCCTCAAGGTTGCGGCCCAGTTGGTGGTTGTATTTTTCGATGAAATGCCGGACCAACGGCCTAATGTCCTCCTTGCGCTCCCGTAGCGGTATGTTCATAATGGGGAATACGTTGAGGCGATAATAAAGGTCCTCCCGGAAAGCCCCTTTTTCCACCATTTCCTCCAAAAGTCGGTTGGTAGCGGCAATAATTCGCACGTCCACTTTCAGTGTCTCCGTGCTGCCGAGGCGTTCGAACGCCCCCTCCTGGAGCACTCGCAGCAGCTTGGTCTGCAAGGACAGCGGCAGCTCGCCGATTTCATCCAAAAACAAAGTGCCCTTGTCCGCTATTTCAAAACGACCTTGTTTGCGCTGGAACGCCCCCGTGAAAGCTCCTTTTTCGTGCCCAAAAAGCTCGCTTTCAATCAGGTTTTCGGGAAGCGCACCGCAGTTTAGCTTCATCAATGGAAAGTCGGCACGATCGCTGAGGCTGTGGATGGCCTTGGCGAGGAGTTCCTTGCCCGTGCCTGTTTCCCCCAATATCAAAACGGTGGCGGTGGTACCTGCCACCTGCCCAATCTGCCGCAGCACGGGCTTGTATTTCGGGCTCCGGCTGATAATGTTGTTGAAGCCTTGCTCCAGTTGGATTTCTTCCTTCAGAATGATATTTTCCTGGGACAATTTTAGCTGCAATTCCCTATTTTCTTTCAATTGAGCCTTCAGTTCAAGTTCCTGTTTTTTCCGCTCCGTGATGTCCCGCAGCACCATTATGAAGAATTCTTTTCCTTCGAAATTGATCAGCTTTACATTGGATTCGACCAGCATTTTGGAGCCATCCTTACAGGTAATGCTCAATTCGTTGGAAAGCACCTTGCCCTTTCGCAAGGCCTCCCATCCTTTCTTGAATTCTTTTTCGTCAAAATCAGGGAAAAAATCAAGCACTTTCATTTGCTCGATATCTGCTCGGCTGTACCCGGTCACATTGGCGAAAGTATCGTTGAAATAGCGGAAACCACCATGTTCGTTTAGCCAAAACACCAGGTCAGGCGACTGGTTGATAGTGTCAAAGGAGAGCTTGATGTCCTCCTCCCTGGCTTTCCGATTCCGTATGTCCCTAACGAAGGCCATCTTATACTCCCTACCGTTGTAGTTCATGTAGTGCAGGGAAAGCTCCACGGGAATCTCCTCCCCAGACTTGGTGCGCCGCACGGTCTCCCGCATTAGCGAACCAACCGTTTTTACTTCCTCCCATTCCCGTAGCCATTCTTCTTGCGTTAGGCCAGGCTCCATTTCGACCAGCTTCATGCCGTTCAGCTCTTCGGCGCTGTAACCAAGCTGTTCCCTTACGGCCTTGTTGGCATAGAAAATACGGCCCTCTGGCGAAACCCAAGTTATCATCTCTTTCACGTTGTCGAGGCAAAAACGGGCCAAGAACAGGTCCTCTTGCGACTCGGTGAGGTCGCCCTCCACAATGGCCTGGCAGTACTTCTGGCCTTCCACTTCCAGCAGCACGCCGCGGAGCTTGGCGGGCACGGTGTCGCCGTTGGCCGTGATATGTTCTGTATCCACCGACACTTGCCCGGCTTCCAGCAGCTCTTCCCAGAGCTTTTTCCAGTCCATGAGGTTGAAGTATGGGTTGACTTGAAAAAGGTCTTGGGCTGGAACTCATTGCGGCCATACCCCAGCCCTTGCGCAAAATGCCGATTGACAAACAGCACGTTGGCCTCCCGGTCGAGGAACATGACACCGTGCTGCATGATCTCAGCAGCATTGAGGTGAATGGAAAGCCTATCGGTTGATTTTGACATTGGCATTTTTTAGAAAAATCCGATGTGAGGCAAATTTTTTTCAAAAAAATAATTGCTCCCCGCCAAAGGTAAAAAATGTTTTTGGACTTTCTGTTATTTAAGAATATTTCTTAAATAACAGAAAACAATAACTACAAAAAACATTTTAAACAACTGACTATCAATAAGTTATAAAATTGGCACAGCATTTGGCTAAGTAGTTATCGTAGATGAATTTTATTATCGAAAATCCCGAAGCGAAACAGACACTACAAGCAAATCAAGATTCAGTGTTTTCGATAAAACAACATAAAAACCGATAGCCATGACAACGTTAAAATTCAATCACAACCTCGCACAAATCCAGAACCTTCTCTTAGCTTTTGCCATGAAGCTGACTTTCCGCAACCGCGAAGACGCAAATGACCTTTACCAAGAAACCGTCATGCGTGCTTTCGCCGGCAAAGATCGCTTCCAAGAAGGCACCAACTTCAAGGCTTGGGTGACCACCATCATGCGCAACTGCTACATCAACGAGTACCGCAAGCGCCGCACCCGCAACCAAATCGAACAGCAACTTGAGGAAAGCGTGGAAGTTGCCGTTCGCCAAGCGGTTCGAGACGACGCCGGCACTATCATCATGATGAAAGAATTGCGCATTATGCTTGACAGCATGGACGACACCCACCGGATACCGTTTGAAATGTTTTTCAATGGTTTTGAATACCAGGAAATCGCCGAGGCACTTGACCTGCCAATGGGCACCGTTAAAAGCCGCATTTTCTTCGCACGCAAGAAAATGAAGGACATGATTCAAAGCAGCTACGGTGCGGAATATTTCCGCAGGGCATAAGCCTCGAACCAAGCGCAAATCAGATGTTTCTAAACAAAAAATAAAAATAAAATGAACGCACAAACCTCCCGCCAGCCAAATTCCAATCAAGTCATCAGACCTGTTTCGTTAAACCACACACCCCCTTAAGCCAACTTGCTATCCCCCGATTTAAACTGCCTGGTAAACGGGCTACCGGGGCAAGGGCTATTTCGCAGAAAGACGCCCTTGTCCCGTTGTTTTTCTGAAAGAAACACATCCTCAAAACCAGAGATGGCAAAAAACATTAGCCCCACATTAAATCTTAGTTCATGGGATTATGAACGGGAACAAGCACCAGTCGTCTTTTTCCCGTCTTTTTTTGCAGCCTCCATCATGCCACTTTAAATGCTTGACAATGGTTTGCCGCACTTTGGCGATTGGCATAACCATGGCGCCGAAACCATTTTCAACTAAATTTTGTGTGTATCTGCCTGGGCTGCGGTTGTATTAAATGGGTGCCCAAAAGGAAAGGCTTTAATAGCTTAAAAACTTGCTTTTTGGTGCTAACCAATAAAAAACGGTTGCCCAAAAGATGGGCAACAGCCGTATTAACCCTAAAAAACCAAATGATCCTTGTTGTTTAACATAGCGCTTCTATTTCATACTAATTCAATTCCATTATTTCTGGCTTTTGATTTGGATAGGCAAAGTTATGCGGGCAGAACATTCCAATTGTGACGCTATTGGAAACTAGGCGAGCACAATTGGAAGGATTTTGATATCCTTGAAAAAACGCTTGCATCCTTATTCCTCTTCGCCAATAGCAGAAACTGAGCGGAGATACTCGTTGGGGTAAAGGCCATATTTTTCCTTGTACCTGCGGGCAAAATAGCTAGGATTCTCGTAGCCAACACTCGCCGCCACATCCTTCACTATTGGGTTTCCGGCTGCGAACAATTGCCTGGCCAAGCGCAGCCTTTCGTTGCGGACGTACCCGTTGATGGTGATGCCGAACATCTTTTTGAAACCTTGCTTCAGCTTTTGGCGGTTCACGCCCGATTTCCTCGACAGCACCTCAATCGTGGGCGCATTTTTCAGGTCCGCAACGAGCAGGTTGCGGGCCATGATGATTTTTTCCAAGTCATCCGGGCGCAGCATGGCCGACTTGGTGGGCGTTTTCACGATTTCCGCTTCCCAGCGCCTCAGTTGCAGCGAAAACAGCTCAATCGCCTTGGACTCCGCAAAGGTGCAATGTATCAGTCCGTCCTTTTTGTCGTCCATGACCTGTTGTACCAGCGCCGCACCTTTTAGGCCGTATTCGCTGTTCAAAAACGTTTTGATAGCCGTGTTCCCACTGAAAATATTGACCACCTCGGCCTTTACCGCATCGGGCAGGCAGCCGATATGGTTGATGTATAAATGGCGTTCCAGTTTCAGCCAAACGAAGGTCGTATTAACGCCTCCATTGAAGCTGAGGCGCTGGCGCTGTGCTGCCGGGTATGCTGCCATAATGGTTTTCATTGGCTGCATGACAATCGGCTCTTCCAAACCGCCGTAGCTGAACTCCGTGCCCCCTCTTACACAGAAATAGAGCAAAAATGGGGATTCAGCGCTGCTCTCCGTGGCTATTTCCCAGCTTTCGGGAAGGATACCGTCGAGTACCAGCATTTGCACACCGTCCTCGAAGTCGTATGCACAAAGGGTGCCTTGCGCTGGTTCTTCCTGTAGGCTTATCCTCCGCTTTTGGCAGTCATGGTGGATTTCCGGTCAAACCGTTTGGCTACAGAAGACAGCACGCGGTTCAGGTCATAGCTTTTGAAATTGGATTTCATGGCTATTGGGTTTTGATTTCGCACGGCGGCAAACCACTTTACCGGGCGGATTTGTTGCAGGCTAGCAAAGTGGAAAAAGCCGTTGCCGCAGCGAAGGAAAGACAGTGTTCGGCGGTTCTTGAGCTAAGCATTATTGATTGGTTTTGGGTAAAACGGGCGGAACTTTGCCATGTTCATCTCATGGCTTTAAATGCCGAGACTTATCTATAAAAACAAGCATGCCCGCACAAACTAATGTGCAGGCATGTGTTGTGGATATGAAAAGAGATTTCTTTTTAAACCCAGTATTTTAGAAGCCAAACAACACTCCTGCCGTCACCCCAATATTTCGATTTCCGCCATCGTCATGCTTTGCCACGTCGAGGAGGCCATGGGTATAACCAGCGTCAAAATTGAATCAAGTGCCTTCGGCAATCCGAGCATTGAAACCAGCACCAACCGTCAGGCCCAAATCGAAGCTGTTGTAGGCGCTCTTCACATCTACCTTGCTGTCGCCATATTCGGATTCAGCGTTGAGCAAGAACCCGAAAGAAGGGCCTGCAAACAGCTTCGGGCGGAAGGTGTCTCCGTATTTTCCGAAGAACAAATAGCTCTTGAGTGGCAGGCGGAGGTAAGTAAGGTCAGTTGAGCCTTCCACCTCATTCACTTGAACATCCAACCCTTCCCGGGAGTAGAGCAAGGCGCCGCCAAGTCCCCAGTTGTTTATGTTGCTGTAAACAAGCTGGGCGCCTCCGGCAAACCCAGTGTTGAACTCGGAATTGTTGACATCAGAAATCTTGGAGAAATTGACACCGACAACCGGGCCAAAAGAAAGGATTTCCTGGGCCGTGGCAGCCATTGCACAGGAGCAGACCAGCACGACAATAATTAGGTTTTTCATAAAATTAAGATTTTAGTTTAGAAAATATGGTCACACGGCGCATCTGCGCCATTGGACTGAATTAGCTTGCAAGTGGTTGATTTTCAACCCAATAAAAAGCTTTATACCCGAATTATTACCGAAATTCTGAAGGAATAGCTTAACTATGGGTGTCCAGCACCATGTCTCTAAGGAGGGAGTGTAGCATTTCTTCCATGCCTGTTGGCACAGCAATCATCAGTGTGACGATCACATTATTTGGCTGTAGCACGGTTCGGTAGTATTGCACTTCTTTATCGCCTCGGAAAGTGGCTTCGTAGCTCGTTATATTAACATCGCTGGACACTACTTCCACTCTTTTGTTCATGCCTGCAAGTTTATCCACTAGTTCTTGGTAGAGGTTCAAGATGGAGGCATCCTCGACGTTGTAAACGCCATAGACTTGGGCATTTAATAGCCCATCCGCTGAAGAAAGGCTAATGCCGTCGTCGTTGTCGGAATTGACAGTTTGCGTGAAAACAGCCGTTGGGTAATTCAGGCAAAAATCGAATCGGGCGTTGCAGTAATCATGGTCATTGCTAGTATCCGCTGTATTTCTGGAAGAAAAGCCGATGAACAAAGGCAGCACCAATAGAATCGAAAAGCTGATAAGTGGTCTCATGGCTTTATTATTTAAGTTAGAAAATATTGCTTGAGGTACTTTTATTTAAAAGCGCAAGCAAATGTCCGGAAGCAACGGAGAGCATTTGTAGCTTCCAATAACAGTATATTTCTTTTTGGAATTGCCAACTTTTTGGCTTCGTGAACTAGCTTTCTGTTGTTTTTTGGTAAAACGGTACAGGTTCACCCATGTTCAACGAGGTTAATAATAAAATCGAGCGATACTTTTTGCCGCTTTCGACTAACTCGTTGATTGTCATGGGCTTGCACGTGGTGCGACAGCTTATTTCAGGGAATTTTTTTATGTCGTAATCGCCGTTATGTTGAATAAGAATTTCAGGCCCTTGTCTTGTCCTGAGAAAAGTTGTAAAGGTTAGGCAACATGGGAAATGGAAAAGGAAGCCCCATTATTGCCAACCGAAGCGCTGACAGCCATTTGCGCCTACCGAATCGGCACTCCCCATCTACGCAAATTCGACCTGCTCCACTTTCATAACCACCAACCGCTCAGTAAACTATCAGAAGCAGTACCTTCCACACAAACAAAACACAATGGACACCACCCGCAAAAGCTCCGCACCAATATATGACTCAATAGCTCTCGAACTCCAATCCATGCGCCGGATTCACAGCAAAGCCAGCTCTCCCAACTCGATTTAGACGCCTCAAGCTTGCTCCCAGCAATTTTCTGCCGAGGCAGAAAATTGCTGGGAGCAAGCTTGGATCGTTGAGAAAGGAAATGGAGGTGAAGGCGCTGGAAGGCGAGATTTTGGCCGCAACTTACTTTTGAGGGAGATAATCATGCATAGCTATCGGATATGTCAGGGTGAGATGGTATTTTGCGGCTGGAACAAAGTTGAACTCAATTGATTGGTTCAATCTGCGAAATTCAGCACCCATTCATTTAATCCACAACGAATGACCGGTACGCCTTTAAAACAAGGAAACTTTTGGTTCCTCCGAAAAGAGTTCCCCTTCCTTCAAAACCTCCCCGAGCAAAAAGAAATCGTCCGCCGTGTGCAGGCGCTGTTTGCGGTAGCCGATCGTTTGGAGGCGAGGTACGAGGCATTGCGGAAGAAGGGGGGGGGCTGCCGCAGGCGCTGCTGGCAAAGGCGTTCCGGGGGGAGCTGGTTGGAAAGGAACAGACTTAAAAAAAGTCAGGTACTCCCCTACCCCATTTAAGGCTTTTTACCGCGCCTAGCGCCTTCACCTCCTCCAGCACGGTGAGTTCCCGCTCCGAACGGCGGACCAGGATGGCCAGGCGCGCCTCCTTCGTGAAGCCCTGTTCGATGAGCGTGGCGTTGATGCTCTCCATGGTGGCCAATACTTGAAGCTCTTGAATGGGAGGCACCGTCCCGAAGGTTTCCCTTGGCTTCGGGGTTGGCCACCTTCCATTGCTTGGCGGTGGTGCCGAAGACGGCAAGGTTCAACAGGTCGGCCTCTGAGGCAAAGTAGAGTCCCTCTCGCTTGGTGTTCCAGTCGAGCACGGGCACGATGTTCGTTCGGACGGCATCGGTATGGATGACGTAATTGGCTTTTGAGATTTCCCGTCGCAGGTTCCAGCTCAGTCCCAGGGCTTCGGCTTCCACGGTCTTGAGCCGGTCAAACTCCCTGATGAGGTAGAGGTAGAACGATGGGCTTATCCAGGTGGCAAACTGTAGGGCGATGTCCTTGTGCCCGTAAGTGCCGCCGTACCGCCCTGCATTGGAGAAGATGCCAACTGCGCCGGTTTTCTCGACCCACTCGTTCACGGAAAGAACAAAGGCGCCACCACCCGCCCGCTGTCTAATCCCATTAAAATTCATGGAATTAAAATGGTCGTTGTGCAGGCCCTCCCAGGTTGCCAAAAAATCGAGGTTGGCCCCGTTCCTGAGGTAGCCCTGGATGATGGAATCCGTTCGCTGGTCTGCGTGACGGGCTATGTCGGTCAGGCTGAAATAGTCCTGCTCATTGTGTCGCTTCAGCTTGATTTCGGTGCCTTGAACGTTTATTTTGTTTTTTCCATGATGTAAACCTTGGTAAATAGCCTAACGACTTGGTAAGGTTCTAATCCCATGAAAAATCATGGGATTAGCGTTCGGTATCGTGGCAAAGATATGCCAGCTGATAGATATCTTTCCCTAGTGTTCGTTCATTTCATTTCCGCCAAGACGCTAACAAATTGATTTATTGTCCCCGCATAGGAAAAGTAAAAAAACGTCCAAACCCATCCCGACCAGGGGGACAGTCACCATGACTCGAAAAAAACGCTAAAAACAGCTAAAAACAGCCTTAAATGCAAAGCAGCACTCCACTTGCCCATTCAAAGCCCCTCCTTGATTTGCCAATTCTCGTTAATTTTTGCTGATTTACAGATTTCCGTATTTGCTGAATTAAGTAAATACTGAGCTACTGTAATACCATGAAACATCAACCACCCAGTTCAATGCTTACAGAAGTCATCAACCAAATTTGCAGTTACCCTACACGCTGTTACTGCATTACGGAATTACTGTACCACTAAGGAATAGGGCATCTGCACTGAATTCCGTATTTCCGTATTTACTGAACCCCTACCCCACTCCACTCACGGTGGAATTCTTAAAATTTATCACTGATTTCCGTATTTACTGATTTACTGTTTTCATTATATCCGTAATTCTGTACTTACTGAATCCCTACCCTACTCGACTCACGGTCGAAGCTTTCGAAGCTTTTCACTACTTTTCCGTATTTGCTGAATTACTGATTTCATGATATCGGCTACTCCGTACTTACTGCACTACTGATTTTATGATTTAAGCATTTCAGTAATTGCTGATTACATGATTTGCTGAATTACGGAAATACTGTTTATCTTTGCCAAAATATCACCTTGGTGGTGGTAGGGTAGGGGCTCAATGGCAACCGACCACCACTCGTCAATAAATGTTTACAAAAACTATGGCATCAATCATCGCAGTAGCAAACCTTAAGGGTGGGGTAGGGAAGAGCACCATTGCCCAGAACCTCGGCGTCAGCCTTCGCAGCCAAGGGCACAAAGTCTGCCTCGTGGACACCGACGTCGAGCAAAAGTCAACGATGGAATGGGGGGAGCGCAGGGAGGCCAGGGAACTACCGGCCATCAAGCTGAGCCTCGCCACAGAAGACCGCATGGCCCGCGAGATTAACGAATTGGCCAAGTCCTTCGATTTTGTCATCGTGGACGGCTCACCGGCGCTCAGCGAGGTAGCCACCAAAATAATGATGGTCGCCGACCTTGTTGTCGTGCCCGTCATGCCCAGTGGCAATGACTATGGCGCATTGGAGAAATTCCTCGCCCGCTACGACGACGTAAAGGCCATGCTCGAATCCAAGGGTATGTCGCTAGACCTCGGCGTGGTGCTCAACGGCTACAACGACCGCATCATCGTCAACCGCGCCGTTTTTGAGGCCATCAAAAAGCTAGAGGTGCGGATATTCAACACGGAAATCGGCCACCGGGCTGCCTACCAGGAGGCCAATCTCGTCGGCATGGGCGTCAGCGAACTCGGCGACCGAAAGGCCGCTCAGGAAATCGAGTCCCTCACCGCCGAAATCCTGTCCACCTTAAGCCAATAACCCAGATTTTGTCATCCCTTCGGGGAACCTAAACGCAAATCGTCAACCGCTTAAATTCTCAAACCCTCCATCATGGCAAAGAAAAACTTTGATGCGTTCATCAACTCCGCCGGAAAGAAACCCAAGCTGACACCAGAAGAAGTGGAGGCAATGGCCAAGCAGTTGCACCAGCCCGCAGCCGAGTCGCCCATCTCAAAGGCACCCGAAACCGAGGTCTCGCCCACCGTGAAGCCAAAGCCAGCAACGCCAAAGGCGGTGACTTCGCTGCGAACCACAAAACAAGGCCGCAACGCCGAACCTATGGAAGCACCCAAGGAAAAGGTGCGTATCACGATTGACCTAGCCAAGGATCTCTACAAGCGCATGAAGCTGGCCGTCGTTCAAAACGAGACGGAGATTTCCGCTTATGTCAGGCAGTTGATTGAAAAGGACCTTTCCAAAAAATAGACCTCACATCTGAATTTCTGAACAGGCCAAAATCAAATAGGCCAACTTCCATTTCCTGGCCACATGGGGAAAAATCTGCAACGCCAAGCGCAGTTGGTTGTGCTGGAGAGGTGTGCCATGTGGAAAGCTTTCCGTGCCACCGAGGCGTCGGTGGAACGAAAACAACTATAACCGGATTGGAACCA
The DNA here is from genome assembly GCA_016719855.1 of Saprospiraceae bacterium. Taxonomy (GTDB): domain Bacteria; phylum Bacteroidota; class Bacteroidia; order Chitinophagales; family Saprospiraceae; genus UBA6168. The sequence goes on from JADJYH010000084.1 coordinate 33,539, forward strand.
CACCCAACGTGCTGCTTAACCCTGTCGAAAATATAAGTTCGGAAATCCTATTTGAACAAATTTCCAGCAACGCCCATTGCCACACCTTTCAAAATCCAATTTTAAAAAATTCAACACCACCAACTCGATACGCCTTTGTTGTTGGTTTTTAAGGTTTAACTGTTTTATTCTCTTTTATCCCGTCGGTAGACCTTGATTATCAATGGATTATGCGATGAACTATAACCTTTTTGGAAACGGATGTAACCGAATTGGGAGCAACTATACCTGTTTTGGGATTAGTTGTAACTGAATTGGAGGCAACTATACCTACTTTGGAAAGCAGAATTTTTTCCATTTAGGTTATTTTTATTTCCAATTAAGTTACATTTGCCCTGACTAGGGGAGGATTCCTTCCACTTTGGTTACTGTAACGGAGAGGGAACTCTACCTCCCCTTTGCTGCTGTCCTCGCTTCCAAATTGGTTGCACTTGGTAGGCTGTTCGATTACAAACTCTTGTTTTGTCCCAAAATGGTTATAAAATAAACAAGGCAGCTAAAAACCTTTCCATTTTGGTTATGATTGGATAATATTGACCAAAAGCATGATGTGAACGGTTATAAAGCTATGATGCCCCAAAAATGCTAATCAACTCATTGTCAACCTTTTGTTAACCGTTGCCATCTTCCAATTCCGTTATAATTAGCGCAGATGAAAAGAAGAGCAAAACAAAACAAGGGAATCACCCTCATCAAGAAGTCCAACCAACTCATCGAGGCGCGGTACAAGTTTGACGTGTGGGAAACCAGGGTGTTCCTTTCTGTGCTTTCCCACATCCGGCGCGAGGACGAAGACTTCAAGACCTACCGCATCTGGTACAGGGACGTCATCAAGACTTTTGGGCTGACCTCAGGGCAGTCCTACGGCTTCCTGCGCGATGCATCGCGAAGCCTCATGCGCAAGGTCTTCAACGTGAGCAACGAAGAGAACGGCTTCCAGCGCGAAACCGAGTACCACATCATCCGCTCGGTGAACTTCTTGTCGGAAGGTGAGAAGGGTAGGGGAGTGGAGACCCAGGAATTTATTGACATCACCTTCGATCCGCAGATGAAGCCGATGCTACTGCAATTGCAGCGCAACTTCACGGCCTACGACCTTCGGAACGTGGTAAAGCTCGGCACGTACCCCGTTCGGGTATACGAATTGCTAAAACAATACGAGAGCATCGGGGAGCGCACACTGGGCTTTGAGGAGATGAAACGGATGTTCGAACTAACGGAGGAGTACCCGTTGTTCGGAAATTTTTTCCAAAAGGTAATCGCACCCTCTGTGCGGGACGTCAACCTGCACACCGACCTTACTATAACCAAAATGGAGAAGATAAAGGAGGGCAAAAGGGTGGTGGCGCTCCGCTTTGTGTTCCAACGGAAAAGCGAGGAAGAACTGCGCATGGCCCGTGGCGAGCTGATTGGCAAGTCGCTGGAGATACCTTTTCCCGTGGCCGAGAAAGAGGCGCAACCGTACGGGCAGCTACCGAAAAAGACCGGCTTTTCAACCTATTCCATGCCGATGTGGTGCAAAAATTCGGCGTGACCCCCTCCGTTTTTCTCGAACTGCTGGAGGACTGTAACGAAGAAAAGTTGGCCCAGGCCATCCGCGTCACGCGACGCGCCAAGTCGCTCAACCAAATCAAGTCGAGCCTCGCTGGCTTTTTCGTGCAGGCCCTGAAGACCGGCTATACCGACCCCAAAGAAGAAGCGTTGAAACGCAAGGAATCCGAGGAACAGCAAAAGCAGGCAAAGGATGAAGTCAGGTTGAAACTTGAGGCGCTCAAGGACGAACTTGCCAGCAAAATCAACGATACCATCCGCGAATTGACCACCGCAAACCCGGAAATCACCAACCAAGCCATCAACGCTTTGTATGAGAACCCCGTTTCCAAATCGGTTATAGATGAACAGGAAAAGTTGCTCGTGAGGGCATTGACCATCGAGGACTTTCGCCACGAGCGGATATTGCGCGAGATGGTTAAGGCCAAGATTGCGGAACTGGAACGCGAAAATTTTCGCCGTTGTACGAAAGCTACGAAGAACGCGTCGCGTTGCTGAAGGCAGAATTCAACAAATTATACCCAAATATTCCATGAGTTAGACTTGCCAACCCTCTGCTGTCAAGCCCACTTAAAAGCCATGCTCATCAAACAAAAACACCTTTCCCGCTGTCGAAACTTTCCAGTCGTCCGTGCGGAAAGGCAGCGCCGGCAACCCTTCGACATTGTACAAATCCAACTGCCCCGGATTGTCGGCCCAAGCATAGCGAACCGCTACCGGCTGTTTTGTTTTTGGTGAAAAAACCACCACTTCGTCCCCCTCAATATACGCCATTGCCCAATGGAACTGCTGGTCGGCACCTGCCACGGCAAATCCCCGCAGATAGCCATACTTATCTTTTGAAACCAGCCCTCCGCCCATGGAGCGGAATGATAGCCTGATTTTATCCCCCTCCGTTTTCATGGACTTAAAGACCGGCCCCGAATGCACGATGTTTTCCCAATAAGCAATTTTCTTGGCTGCCAGTCCAAGCCGGATACCCAGGTCAAGCTTGTTGTGCGGGTGTATGTCATTGGCTTCGCCAATGTCAATGGCCGTGACGATGGCGGTGTTCGGCAGGTCTAGCGCCTTCATCTGCGAGGCACGAAGCTCTGCCCAATCGCTATCGCCCGGCTGTTCAGGCTCGGGGTGGTGGTTCGCCAATTGAACCACGAGGAACGGAAAATCGCCCTGCCCCCAATGCCGCCGCCAGTCCTGTATCATGGCGGGCAGCAGCGCGCCGTATTCCTCCGCCCGTTCTACGTTCGATTCACCCTGGTACCAGATAGCGCCCTTGATGGCGAAAGGCTGCAACGGCGCAATGCTGCCGTTGTAAAGCAGCCCCGGATGGGTGAAAAAGCTGCCGTTTGGCACGGTCGGTTGGGGAAAATGCTTGGCGTCAATCTTCACGCCGGGCTTGTACTTCCAGGTTCCGTTGAGGATGGCGTTTCCCCAGAAAGCATTCGAGTACATGCCGCCCTTGCCGCCTGTGTCGAAGATGCGCACGACCAACACGTTGCCCTTTGGCTTCCAGGATATTGGCGGGGAAAAGTAGTTGCGCCAATTGCGGTAGCCGAAGCTCTCGCCGATTTTCACACCGTTCACCCAAGCGATGTCGTAGTCGTCCAACTGGTTGAGGGCAATGTTGAACGTATCGTTTTGAAGCCTTCTGGCAAGTCGAACTCCTTGCGAAACCAGACCGAGCCGTCATGGTCGGGCAGCCCGGCATCCTCCCACAGGTTCGGGATGTCCATCGTTTTCCAGTCTGAAACATCGGTATTGGGGTCTTGCCAATTTTGCGCAATACCGGGGTCGTTTTTCAGGTAAAAATCCTTGTCCCACTGCTGGCGGTAAAGTTTCAAGTCGGCGTAGAGCTGGTCAAAATTTTTGCCTGAAGCCTCCATTTCGGCCACCACGCTTTTGAACTGCGGAAACTGCTTCTAGTGCCCCGGCGCTCATCCAGGTTTCAATGGAAGTAGCACCTAAGTTGCTGCTTATCAAGCCAATAGGAACGTCTAAAGTCTCCTGCAAATACCTTCCAAAAAAATAGGCTACCGCAGAAAAATGCCCCACCGTACGCATCGAAGCAACGTCCCAGCGCCCGCCCTTGATGTCCTTTTTGGGCAAATAGTCGAGGTCAACTGACACGGTGAGCAGCCGTAGGTTCGGGTTGTTGGCTCGGGCCGTGTCGGCTTCCTTGTACTGCAACATGTCCAGTGTCCACTGCATGTTCGACTGCCCACCGCAGAGCCAAACATCTCCAAAAAGCACGTCTTTCAGAGTGATGCTGTTTTTGCCCTTCAACGTCATTTCAAATGGGCCACCCGCCGCATGGGGCTGGAGGCGGAGCTGCCATTTGCCATCCTTCCCGGCCTTTGTTTTTTGCGACTGACCGGCTATGCTCACGCTGACTTCCTCGCCCGGTGTAGCCCAGCCCCAAACGGGCACTTCCACGCCGCGTTGCAGCACCACATGGTCGGTGAAAAGCTTGGGGAGCGAAACGTCCGCATTCGCCACTTTGCCGAAGGCGAGGAAAAGGCAAGCCAGCAGTATTGTTCGTGTCATTTTATAGTTTTTTACCCGGTGAGGCACCACATTGAAAATTAGTATGTGCAAACATACCATCATAACCTTGTGTTTTTCCTACTTTTACCCAAAAAGTAGAAAAACTGGTTTTGTATGAAAAACAAATCGAACAACTTTTGACCTTCAATTACTTATGCCTTTTGTAATCTTGATTTCCACAGGTTGTGGTCAAGAAAATGGACAAAAGACGGCATGCGGCACCCGCTGCGACCCAGCAAATAGACTTGGTAACCGCCGCCCCTGATTGGGACAAACTGCTTACCCGCAACGCCGGGTGGTTCGGCGGCGATGGCGTTTTCGCCATTCCGATGGATGGGGCCGAGTACCGCACAGCCACGGAAAAAACAAGATCACTTTTCATTTTCAGCGATTCGGTCGTGGCGGACACCGTTGGCGAAACCATCGAGCGGAAGGATTTCAAAATGGTACACAACTGCATCGCCTACCTCGATGGCAGCGAGCCTGACCCCTCCAAGTTCCAATTTTTATCAATAAGGACGAGCAGGGCAACCCGACCTCCCTCTTCGTGCCGAACACGCCCAACACCAAAAAAGGCGAGTACTACTGGATGGGTGACGGCTTCGTGAACGTGGAAATGGACAGCACACTGTACCTTTTCGCTTATCCGGTGCGGGACACCGTCATCCCCGGCTCCTTTTTCGAGTTCGAGCAAACGGGCGTCAACCTCATCGCAATTCCCAAAGGCAGTAAGCCGCCCTTCAAGGAACAGCGGCAGCTCGAAACGCCCTTCTTTTTCCCGCTCGAAAACTGGAACAAGGTGACGATGGGCAGCGGCATCCTCGTCAACACCGAATGGGCAGGTGCTCCCAAGCCCGATGGCTATGTTTACATCATGGGCGTTGGTGGGCAAAACTCGGGATTGGTGATAGCGAGGGTGAAGCCAAAGGAGTTCGAGCAGTTTGAGAAATGGGAGTTCGCTGCTGGTCCCAGTTGGACGACCGACTACCGGAAAACGATGCCCGTCACCCGTCATGTTTCCAATGAAATGAGCCTCAGTCCCATGCCCGACGGTCGCTTCATTTTGGCGCACCAATTTTTCGGCATGGAACAGGAAGTGGCCGTACAGGTCACCAAAAATCCGGCAGGGCCTTACCTGCCCACCCGCAAAGTCTGGCATTGCGACGAGTGGCAGCAAGATTTGGATTACTTCGCCTACAACGCCAAAGGGTTTCCGCACCTCTCCAAGCCGGGTGAGCTGCTCATTTCCTACAATGTCAATTCAATGGATTTTTGGAACGACATCCCGAAGGAGCCGAGGCTTTGCAGGCCGAGGTTTTTTAGGTTGAAACTGTGAGCTTGTGGTTATGTGTTTTGAGGAGAATGGGCAGTCAATAATTGATGGCACGTTTGTACAAAACCGTTAACTTTGAAAGTAAATTGGCATTACTGTAATTGGAAAAAAATTAATCGAAATTATGGAAGCACAATCATTGAAATCACCACTGAACAATGCACAATTGGAGATTCTAAAGTTTTTTTCCAGAGAACTGAGCCAAGAAGATTTGCTGGCAATCAAGCGGCTTTTTGTCAGGTATTTGGCCGATAAAGCAACTCGCCTTGCAGATAATGTTTGGGCTGAAAAAGGATGGACAAACGAGGATATGAAAAAGTTTGCCCACACACACATGCGCACTCCGTATAACCATAAATAGTTGCCATGCGGATAGTTTTGGATACCAATATTTTGTTGGTCAGCATCTCCTCCCAATCTGAATACCGCTGGCTTTTTGATAGCATGTTGGACGAAAATTTTACGCTCTGCGTAACGACGGATATTCTCATTGAATATGAGGAAATCCTCAGTAGGCACATGGGGCGGGAACTGGCTTCCACCATTCTCCAGATTATTGAAAATGCCCCCAACGTGGTGTTTATCACAAGGTATTTTGCATGGAACTTGATAGCGTCTGACCCCGACGACAATAAGTTTGTTGATTGTGCGATTGCCGGAAATGCAAAGTATGTGGTCACCCACGACAGGCATTTCAAGGTCTTGAAAACCATTGATTTTCCGAGAGTTGCGGTTTTAGATGCTGTCAGTCTAAAAAAGGAACTGGGCAAGTAACCGTCTTGCTCGTCCCTTGCGACTCAACTTCTTCGTAAAGTATGAAAAAACTCCTGCTCCCCCTCCTGCTCCTTCTTACCTTTTTTCAGGCGAACGCTCAAAAACGACTCCAACCCGACACCGCTTTTCCTGTCCGTTCAGCACAATATTCACAGGGCTTTGAGCAAATAATCGGTGGCAACCAACTCGACTACCCGCCTGTTTTGCAAAAAGGAAAACTCGCCCTGTTGGTCACGCCCAACGGCAAGCCCGCCGAGTTCCAGACCGCCCCAATGCCCGACGGAAAAGACAAACGTATCACCTTCGTCTGGCAAGCATCGTTGGCAAAGGGCAGTGGCGAACGCCCCGCCCGCTTCGACTTTTTTCATCAATGGGGCAAAACATTTCACCTTCACCAGCCCCCGAAATCCCTCCGAAAAAGACTGGCTTTACAAAGCTGGGGACTACGAGCTGGCCTTCGTCGCCACCGCGCCCGAAGACGAAAAAGGCAATTTTTTGGGCTACAACTTCCTGACCGTTCCAAGGCGTGGTTTCCCGGCTGGGCAGCCGCTCACGCTAAAAGTGGCGGCAGAAGAAGCCATCCTGCCCGATGCCTACACGGCCTACCAGAATGTGGTGGAAACCTCTATGCAAGCATTTGGTTTTCAGGCAATCAAGCGGCAGAATGGCCGATTGGTGCAGCCCATCTTTGTGGAGTTCACGCACACGGGAGCGCCCGTCACGGCGCAGGTTTTTTTGGATAAAAAAAAGCAATACGACTGGCCGCTCCAGCCGGGTTTGAACCAATTTTATACCTGGGTGGACAAGGTCGCCGCGTCTCGCCAAGCCGTGGTGGAGGTGGTTTTTGACAACAAGGAAAGAACCACGTGGGAGCAAACCGTCACCCTGCGCCCTGTGCGCCCTTTCGAAGTTTACCTATTGCCGCACTCGCATGTGGATGTTGGCTTTACGCACTTGCAAGCGGAGGTCGAAAAAATGCAGTGGCGCAACTTCGAGCAGGGCATCGAACTGGCCAAAAAGACCGCCGACTACCCCGACGGCGCCCAATACAAATGGAATGTCGAGGTACTGTGGGCTGTGGACGGCTACCTAAAAAACGCCAGTTCCGAAACCCGAACGGCCTTTATTGACGCCGTAAAAAAAGGTTGGATTGGGCTGGACGCCCTTTACGGCAGTGAGCTGACGGGCCTGCAACGCCCCGAAGAGCTGATGCATGTCACCGCCTTCGCCAACCAATTGGAGCGGGATCACGGCGTGAAAATCAACTCCGCCATGATTTCCGACGTGCCCGGCTATGCCTGGGGCATCGTGCCGGCGCTAGCACAGAGCGAGGTCAAATATTTTTCCATCGGCCCCAACCACATGCCGCAAAAGGCGCATGGCGGCTACCAAGTCGGCCTCACCTTCGAGGCTTGGGGTGATGTACCGTTCTACTGGGAGTCGCCCGACAGCAAGAGCAAGCTGCTGTTCTGGATGACCCGGCACGGCTACTCGTGGTTCCACGATTGGCTGTTGGGCAAAATACGCCGCACCGAAGGCGTCCCCATCCTGAAATTTCTTGGCGAGTTGGACGGCGAAAACTACCCCTACGACATGGTGCAAATCCGCTACACCCTCGGTGACAACGGCGGGCCAGATACCGACACGCCGGAGTTCGTGCGGGAGTGGAACGAACAGTATGAATACCCCAAGTTCCGCATCGCCACGACCTCGGAGATGTTTACGGCTTTTGAGCAAAAATACGGCGACAAGCTGCCCACCCACCGCGGCGATTTCACGCCGTACTGGGAGGATGGCGCTGCCTCCTCTGCCCTCGAAACCGCCACCAACCGCAACACCGCCGAGCAGCTCGTGCAGGCCGAAATGCTCTGGACGATGCTCGACCCCAAGCACTTCCCAACTGCTGATTTCGACGAGGCTTGGACGAACGTGCTGCTGTTTTCGGAGCATACCTGGGGCGCGTTCAGCAGCAAATCCGACCCGGATATTGACTTCAGCACTAGCCAGTGGAAGGTGAAAAAGGGCTTTGCCGACAATGCCGAACGGCAGTCCAACGTGCTGATTGACCAAGTTTTATCGAGTTTGAAAAAGCCGAGCGAAGCGGTTTCGTCCTTTCTGGTCTTTAACACGACCTCTTGGGAGCGGACCGAGTTGGTGAAAATCCCGGCAGCTTGGAACGTGGCAGGCGTTACCGTTTTCACGGAAAAAGGAGCGCCACTGCCCACGCAAACCCTGTCCACGGGCGAGGTGGCATTTCTTGCAAAAACATCCCGCCGTTGAGCGCCACCCGTTTTACCTTGAAAAAAGAAAAAGCGGAAGGAGAACAGGCGGCGGGCGTCGCCATCAACGGTCTGACCTTAACCAACGAATGGCTCACGGTGAAAATGGACGAGGCCACGGGTGCCATTGCGAGCATCCGCCAAAAGGACATTCCGTTCGACCTCGTGGACGCTACCGACAGCCTTGGCTTCAACCAATATTGGTACACGGGCAAGGATGCCGCCAACCCCCGCCGGAGCACGAAACCCTTTTTCAAAATCAAGGAAAATGGCCCGCTGGTCGCCTCGCTGCTGGTGGAATCCGATGCGCCGGGCGCCAACCTTTTCAGCCGGGAAATACAGCTCACCACTGGCTCCAACCGGGTTGACATCTTGAACCTCGTGGACAAAAAACGGGTGTACGAGGATGAAAACTTGCGCTTTTCTTTTCCCTTCAATGTCCCAGACGGTGAGCTTCGCATTGACCTCGCCTGGGCGCTGATGCAGCCGGAAAAAGACCAGTTGAAAGGAGCAAACAAGAATTTCTTTTGCGCCCAGCACTTCGTGGACATCTCCAACCGGACGGACGGCGTCACTTGGGCAAACCTCGACGCACCCATCGTGGAAACGGGTGAAATGCTCGCCCAACGTTGGATGAGCGACCTTGCCGCCGAACCGTGGCTAAAGACCTGGACGCCCTCGAACCGCCTGTTTTCGTGGGTGATGAACAACGTCTGGTTCGTCAATTACAAGGGCCACCAAGAAGGCCCGGTTCCGTTCCGCTACTCGGTGCGCCCGCACAAGGCGTTTGACAGTGGCGACGCAAAAAAATTCGGCATCGGGCTGGTGCAGCCGCTGATTTTAGCACCGGTAGGGGAGGGGCAGGCAGGCTTTGGCCCCTTGCTGCAATTGGCGGGCGACCCGGCGGTCATCGTCACTTCGCTGAGGCCCGCAAGGGACGGCAACGGCTACATGCTGCGCCTGTTCAATGCCTCCGAACAAGCGGCAACGGCCTCGCTGCAATGGGGCGGGCGACAACCTTCTGGGCTGTTTTTGAGCAACGTGAAGGAGAAGTTATTTGAGCAAATGCAGCCGGAGATGAAGTTTGGCGCATGGGAAATCAGGACGCTGCGGGTGGTGTTTGAATAGGAAAAAAACGTGGAAATCATTTTTCGTTGGAAGTGGTTATTTTTGTACAAAAAACTCAATGATGGTTGCAACGGAAATCAAAAAGGAAATACATGAACTGGTGGATGGAATTGATGACAAAGTGTTTCTGTCGTCCATGCTGGAAATGTTGAAAGAAGTGAATGACCAGCCTAAAAACAAAGGAGTCCAAAGCATAAACCTGCTTCAGCATCTGGATAAATTCATCGAAAAAAATAATGGCCTGTTAAAACGTTAAGCCCAATGATACGGCTATCTGATGTCCTGGTCATCCATGCGCATCTGCTTGATTTGTATGGGGGCTATCCGGTATCCGTGAACCGGAAATGTTGTCGTCTGCGCTCGCACGGCCTTTTCAGACTTTTGGCGGGGAAGATTTGTATCCAACTATTTTTGACAAAGGCGCTGCAATATTGGAAAGCATTGTCCGAAACCATCCCTTTTTGGATGGGAACAAACGGACCGGCTATGCCATTTTGGAGTTGCTTTTGATGGCGAATGGCCTTGAAATTACCGCCTCCGAAGACGAAAAATACGACTTCGTGATTGCCGTAGCCGAAGGACGGCTTGATTTCGGCGGCATTAGGTCATGGATAGCAGCACATGTCTGAAGCTTACCCTTTTTTGCTCCCCGCAATCGTAATCCCCAGTCCTCCGTCAATCCTCACCGCCTGCCCGGTAAAAAAAGCTGCTTTGTCGCTGGCGAGGTAGGCGCAGAGTTCTCCCACCTCTTCCGCCGTTCCGATACGTTTCACCAAGTGCATGTCCACACATTCCTGATAGACCGCCTCCGGGTCGGGCGAGAGGTTGAAGGCATCCCGCAGCATCGGGGTGTCAATGGTGCCGGGGCAGACGGCCATGCACCGGATTTGCGGCGCATAGTCCACGGCGATGCTGCGGGTGAGGCCGAGCATGGCGGTCTTAGAAGTGGTGTAGGGCGCCACGTTTTGCTGCGAAATGAAGGCCTGCACACTCGACACATTGATGACCACGCCGCTGCCCTGTTTTAACATGAACGGGATGGCGTGTTTGGCACAAAGAAAGGCGCTTTTCAGGTTGACATTCATCACCAAGTCCCACTCCTCTTCGCTGGTTTCCGTGACTTTGGAGTAGCGCTGGATGCCCGCATTGTTGACTCAAAACAGCAATGCCGCCAAAGGTCGCTGCCGCTTTTTCCATCGCCTGTTTGACCTGTGTTTCTTTGGAAACATCGCATTGGATGAACAGTGCCCGTTCGCCCAGTTTATCCGCCAATTCCTGCCCCAGCGGGTCGGTGTCGAGGATGACGACGTTGGCGTTTTCCCGGTAAAAAATGCGGCTGCAAGCACCGCCGATGCCTTTTGCGCCGCCCGTGATGACGGCTGTTTTGTTGGTGAATGACATGGGTTGGTGGATTAGTGAATTGGTTGAATTGGTTGAATTGGGGAATTGGGGACGCAGAAACCGAATTTTCAATTTCCCAATTTCCACCTCATTGTTATGCGACGCCAACGGCAATCCCCTCACTCCCGCATCAATTTTCGTGATATGCCACCTGCCGAGGTTGGCGGCAAAAAGCTGGTCGAGGTTCCGGGCCGCCGAAGGCAATGTTGGTCGGGTTGGACAAGGTGTGCGCCTCCCAGTCGCCCACAAAAAACCGTGGTTTCGCCGTTGGGCGTTACTTTGAAAATCTTGTTCGGGGCAATAGCAGGAAACGTACAGGTTACCGTCAGCGTCGAAGGCCAGCCCGTCGGGCACGGATTCGGGGAGGGTGCAGACTAGGCTTCGTTTACCAGCGCTGCCGTCTGTCAAAATCTCCACCCGCTCCACTCCGGGCAGGAAGGAAACCGCCAGGTACAGGTACTTTTCTGCTGGCCCCATCGCCATGCCGTTGGAGAAATTGAAGCCGCCGTCGTGCCAGATTTCGCCGTTTCCACTGGGCGAAAACTTCAGCACCTTGCCCGTCACCTGCCGGAAAGCGCCGCTCTCGCTGACGTAGAGGTTGCCCATTTTATCAAAAACGGCATAATTGGGGATGTTGAAACGGTGGCCTCCTGCACCATCGGCGAAAAGGGACAGTTTGAGGCTTGGGAGGTCGAGCCGCCAGACGCGTTTCTTGCCCAAATCGCAGATAGCCAACCAATTTGCACCGGGGCTGAATGCCAGTCCAAGGATGAAACCGCCCGTGTTGGCAACCTCCTCCACCGTCTTCCCATCGGCGGAAATGCGGTAAACCTGTCCGGCCTCGCCTCCTGCCCAGACTGTGCCGTCCGGGTGAACGGCAACGCATTCGGGGTGGTCGAGGCCATCGGCGAAAATGGTTGATTTTGAAAGGAGTGGGTGCATTTTTTTAATGATGAATGGTGAATGATGAATTTGGGTCAAAAGAACCTGATTACCTCTAGCCGCAGAGCGGCGAAATATTTGTAGCTACTGGACAATTAGCACGGGTTTGAGGTGCAGCGCACCGAAATATTGCGGTGCGCTGCACCTCAAACCCCTTCAATTTGCGCATGACTACAATTATTTCGCCGCTCTGCGGCTGGTTTAATCCAGATAATCGCCTTCGAAACCAGATGCCTCCAATTGGGTATTAACCACCTCCCCTGCCTCCAACTTCAGCCATTCCCCGGCCTCGATGCTATCCTGCGGATTTGGCCGCCAGCGCATTGTCCAAGGTTCGAGGGCGACGGCGTAGGCGCTGCCCCACCACGGAGCGTTCTGCGTAGCATAGCGCTCCTGCCAGTACCAAACGTGTTTGAAGATTCGGGCATCCCAACTGATGGCAAAGCCGACGTTTTTTTCCTCGTTTTTCAAGGCATAAAAAGCTTTTTCACCAAAGCCAGAAAGATAGGCCAGGTCGCTGTAAGACGCTGCTGATGCGGGAGGAACGATGCTTGCGTCATCTGCCATCCCATTGATATTCAAGGCTTTAGGGAAAACGCTTTCCACGCCCGGCTGGAAGCGGCGGTTGGGTGGCATGAGCGGTTCTGCCAAAAAGCTGCGGGCATTGGTGGTGATTTTTGCGCCGTCTTTGAGGAACGGCAGCCCGAAGGCGATGTGCTGCCCCCAAGCGATGTCGAGGTGCGTGGCGGCTTCGTTGGTCAGTTTTTCATCAATTAAAAGCGTCGCCTTGCCCGCTTCCAACGTCAGCGTTTTTTCAATCAAAATCGGTACCCGCAGCGGTCGGGCCCAGAGCTTGACGGAGACTTTTTCGGGCGAATTTTCCACGATGGCATGCTTCCAAGGTGTGAGGGAAACCTCGCCGTGCTGCCCCAGCGATGCGCCACGGTAGTTGAAGCCAGGGCTGTTGGGCAAAATCTCCTGCCAGCCGCCGTAGTAGTAGTCCTCGAACTGGTTGGGCGTGTCCCGCATTTGCGAAAAATCGAGGTTCGGGTTGCGGATGCCCTTGGGCAGCCGGAGCAGGAAATCCACATCCTTCGGCTTGTATCGGAACTCGAAAATATCGCCGCCACGCCCGGCCAGAATGCCGATTCGCAAGTAGTCGTTTTCCATCCAGACAACGTTCATGCCCTGGAGCGTCCAGTCGTCGGAGATGGTGCATCGGTGCGTGGGGAAAATGGGTGGTGAAATCATCTTTTTTAAATTCAGGTTGATGCTGGGGGAGCGCCGATTTTTGTGAAAATTTTGATGGTCGGTTGGGTGCAGCGTAACCGCCGGGCGCTGCACCTTCAAAAAGTCTGGAAATCATACAAATCTTTCGCCGCTCTGCGGCTGTTGGCTTGCCATTAATCGCCCCTTTGTAATGTTTGCAACACCCCCCGCATATACCCCAGCGCAAACGCCTTCCCGGCATGCCAGGGCGCAGCGCAGCTCATTTCGGGCGTATGGTCGGGGATGATGACGCCGTCGTAATTGTTTTTTTTCAGAATACGCAGCGCCCGAACCATGTCAATATCGCCCTCGTCCACGAACGCTTCCCGGTAGTGTGGCACCTTGCCGACCACGTTTCGGAAGTGGATATAGCCGATGTTCCCGGCGGCAGAATGCTTGTCGAGCAGGGCGTAGAGGTCGCCGTCCGGCATCTCCTGCAAGGCGCCCATGCAAAACTCGAACCCGTTGGCGGGGCTTGGCGACAATGCCAGTAGCCGCTCGTATTCGGTGTGGCTATAAAACAGGCGGGCCGTGCCCCGCATCTCTGGCAGCGGTGGGTCGTCGGGGTGGGCGACGAGGCGCACGCCGCACTCCTCGGCGACAGGCAACATTTCGGCCAAGAACCACTGCAAACGCTGCCATATTTCCTCCCTTGAAACCGGGGCGACCGTGCCGTTGGCAGCCTGCACATCGTAGGTCATGTTCCAAACCATGCCGTTGGGGATGGGCGTTTGTGCGTCAATTTTTGCTTGGTCGAACACGACGGAATTCGCACCGCCCCGACCTGCTGGAGCGGGCGTCCAGCCCCACACGCCCGCCAGGCTGAAGTAGTAGCCCATGACGGGGATGCCCGCCTTACCGATGTTGCGGAGCATCATTTTCAAATCCTCAATTTGTTGGCGTTTTTTCGGGCCGTCGAGCAGCACGTCGTACCAGTGTGCCGGGTCGAAGTTCTCGATGGCGGCCCAGGTAAGGCCGTGCGACTCGATTTGCTTTTTCAGGGCTAGCAGGTCGTCCAGTTCCCAGAGCTTGCCCTCGTTGCGGGTGACGCCCCAACCGCCTAGGTAGTTTTGGGTGAGGGTCGGGTTGTCGCCGCCCTTCACGTAATCCACCAATTGCACGACGATATGCGTGGCGCCGCACTGCTTCGCAAAGCGAAAATTGGCGTCGTTCAGCAAGCTTTTGTAGAGGCCAAGGCCGAGATTTATCATGTGGCGAATGTAGGGATTGGTTGCAAAAATCATCCAAAACAGCCGCAACGATTTTTCAGTATGTTCAAACAAAGTGCGTAATTTGCCTCCATTGCTTCATTGAACCAATAAATGCTGAATCCATGCGAGTCTCATCCCTACGATTTCTAAGAATAACATTCCTATTTGCTTTGCCAGTGATAGGGATATTCCCTGCCTGCAAAGACGAATCCGACGACTTCACTTCCGGCAGTTTTTACCCCATTGACCCCGACAAAGAACCCATTGACACCTCCACCGTCATCATGGGCGACACTTGCTGGGCATCACCCATTTCCGTGAAAAAAGCCGCTGATTTCAACCAACGCTTCACCCGCTACGAGGGCTGGACGGGCGGCGATGCGACCTACTCTGTGTCGCTGCCCGATGGTCGCACGCTGTGGATGTTCGGCGACAGCTTCATCGGTACGGTGAAGCCTGACAGGAGCAGGGTTGGCGGCGGTTTTCACCGAAACGCAATCATGGTGCAGGATGGCGACGAAATGACCACGCTGACGGGCGGTGCTACCGCTTTCATGGAACCTGCCGAAGCGGGCTGGTGGTACTGGCCGGGGCATGGTTTTGCACAAGGGGACAAGCTGCAAGTGGTGTTTTTTGGCTTCAAGTCCACGGGCGGCGGCGCTTGGGATTTCGCTTATTCGAGTGTTGATGTTACCACTTTTCACTGCCGGACTTGTCGCTTTTGTCCATCGAACGCAAGTTTACCGACCCGGCCGTGAACTACGGCGCGTGCATTTTGGAGGACGGCGGCTACCTGTACATCTACGGCTCTGAAAAGCAGGGCCTCTCAAAATTCCTGCACGTGGCAAGGGTGGCCGGCAACGACCTGAACGGCCCTTGGGAGTATTTCGACGGGGTGACATGGACGACCGACCCGGCTGGCAGTGCGCGCTTATTTGCCCATGTTTCCGACGAGTTTTCGGTGTTCAAGCACAACAGTCGTTATTATTTGCTGACACAACACCATGTGCTCGGCAGCGAGATTTACCTGTACGACTCCGACAATCCGGTCATCGGTTTTGCTAACAAAAAACTGCTTTATTGCACGCCCCAATCGAACGAGGGCAACCTTTTTACCTACAATGCCTTTGCCCACCCACAGTTTTCAGCAACGGCGAACTGCTGGTTTCCTACAACGTGAACAGCAGCGTCTTTGCCGATTTGTTCAGCAATGCGGACAATTATCGGCCGTATTTCGTGCGGGTGAAGGGATGGGAATGATTTACGATTTGACGATTTACGATTTACGATTGGGGGCGCAGGGCATCCTCAACTCACCAACAATTGCGGTATGAAACTCGACTATCTTGTTCTATTCAGCCTGTTATTCACGGCTTGCGGCGTAAAACAAGCCACAGCCCCCGTTTCCCCAAAAGAACTCACCTTCACTGTGGAGGCAGCGCCGGAATGGACGAGCCTTTTTTATCGAAAATCCGGCTGGTTCGGGGCGGACGGCATTTTTTCCATCCCCTTGACCGGGGTGGACAAGGTGGGCAACCTCGGCAACCGGGAGACGCTGTTGCTGTTCAGCGACACGTACATCGGGGAGATGGAATGCAACGTGCCGAAACCCGGCAACGTGATGGTGAACAACACCGTGGCCATCGTGAAAGGCAATTCGGCAAGCCCCGACAGCATCCAGTTTTTTTACAAAAAAGACAAAAACGGCACTCCACAAACCTTTTTCGTGCCGCAAAACTCAGGCGGCAAAAAGCAGCATTTTTGGCTCGGCGACGGCTTCGTGAACCAAGAGCGGGACAATACGCTCTACCTCTTTGCCTACCATATCGAGGTGACGGGGCGGGCGTTTTTGACTTCAAAGAGCTGGATGTGTCGCTGATTGCAGTGCCAGCAGAGGGAAGCAGGCCACCATTTGAGCGGCAGCGGCAAATAAAAACGCCGCTGCACATCAACCTGGGTGGAGTAGGGGAGGGCAGCCTCGGCGCAGGCATTTTGGTCAACACAAAATGGGCGGGAGCGCCGCACCCCGACGGCTATGTGTACGTCTATGGCTGCTTTGGGCAGGACAAAAACTTAGTGGCAGCGCGGGTGAAGCCCAAGAATTTCGAGGATTTTGCGAAGTGGAAATATTGGAACGGAAAATCATGGACGGCTGATAACCAGCAACTTGTACCCATCACCAACGCCGTTTCCAACGAACTCAGCGTCACGCCGCTGCCCGATGGCAGGTACGCCTTGGTTTTTCAGGTGATGGGCTTGTCCGACAAAGTGGGAATGAGGATTGGCGACAGCCCGGTCGGGCCGTTTGGTGAAATCAAGGAAATCTGGCGGACGCCAGAAGCGGACGAGGGGCTTTTTTGCTACAACGCCAAGGCGCACCCCAACCTCTCGAAACCCGGCGAGCTGCTCATCAGCTACAACACGATCACGCTGGATTTCTGGAACGACATCCAGCGGGATGCGGGGATTTATCGGCCCCGTTTCATCAAAATAAAATGGGGAAATTAGGCGCTTGCCTAATCCCCCCATTTTTTATGGCTATTGAATTTCCAAGCTTATTTCGGCTTCGCCGACCACTCGAATTTCCAATCGTAAATGATGCCGCCAAACACGGTCAGGTCAACCGTTTGGGTTGGATTTGATAGAAGTGGTGTTGGCATCGGTAATGTTGTACACCTCGGTTTGTATGTCGGTAGGGTCGAAAACATTGACGGCCATAATGGTCAACGTCGTTTCTTCCGCGTTCAACGACCAGGTAGTAGGAGCACGGAAACCATCGAAATCGCAGGTGCCGCCGCCAGAGCCAGTGAGTGCGCCATAGTCGAGGGTGTAGGTGCCGTCAGCGTTGAAGGAATAGACATTATCCTTTTTCGCAGTCCAAGATTTGCTCAGATTCTGGGTCAGCTTCAAAGACTTTTCCAACCTTGGATTTCCACTGCCAATCGAAATTGGTGAGCAGGTACGTTGCAGATGCTTCGGTGGTGATGATGAAGTCGGCAGTACCAGTTTGGCCTTCGTTGTCTTCGGCAGTGAAGTTGAAACGGACGGGCGTGGAAAGGCCTTCTTCATTCAAGTCATAGGAAAGGCTGTGCGTCAGGGTAGTAACAGTTTCGGTGCCATTGGTGCCAAAAGTAGCGTCAACAGTGGTGCCAAGGTACTTTGTGATTCTCAGCTCTTTCAAGCCTTCCTGCGCTACGACGGTAGCGGCAACGGTAGCGGTTTCACCCGTTTTACCAGCAAAACTGGTAGCGGAAAGGGTGACGGTAGGTGCTGGCTTGGGGTCGTCATCCTTCTTGCAGGACGAAAACGTGATGGCAGATGTTGCCAGCAAGCCAGCGATGAGCATAAACGAAAAACTTTTGAACTTCATGTTTTGAAAAAATTTTGATTAGTGAAAACAATTTGATTTATATCCAGTGACGCCGGATTGCCCGGCGGGGAACTGACTGATTTGGTATTTGCACCAGATAAATCCAGTGCTGCTTTTTTAGTCTTTTCAAATACTCGAAGCGGGCCACCATTGACGCCCGCGAGCAGGAGTTGGCCGCCCGATTTCAGCTTGACCTGCGCCAAGCTCGCCACCGCCCCCTCCACGTAAAAACCGCTGCCCTCGGCACTTGCTTGCAGAAAACGCCCTTGCCGTCCCCGTTCAGAGCAGCCCGTGGGAGGCATCGCATTGCCCAGTCGAAATATTGGGCGACCAAGAATTGCCCGCCAACAGCAGGTCTGCATGGCCATCGGCATCGAAATCATCGGAAAGAATGGCATTGATGGGCGCAAACTGCGCCTGGCATGGGTAGCGGTTTTGCGGTAAAATGCTTGCCCCCCTCGTTGATGAAAACACTGGTTTGAATCATTTTACAATCCTAACGTTTGCCTTGGCCAATGCTTTTTCACCGAAAATTTCCTGCACCGAGGCGGTCGCATAAAGGGCATAGCGGGGATATTTTTTCTCCAAACCGTTGATTTGGGCAAGCAATTCGTCCCGCTGGTGAATGGGCTTTTCTTTTCCTTCAGTAGAACGACAGATGATGCCCTCCACGCTGCCATTGCCGTCAAAATCCTTGGAATAAATGGTCATCGGTGCTTGCTCCGAAGCCCTGAACCTCGTGTTCAGGCCGAGGTTGCCCGCCACCAAATCAGGTCGCCGTCGCCGTCCAAGTCGCTGATGGCCAAGTGCGCTCCACCAGCCCTCTGTGTCCAACCAGGGATGAGGTGGGGATGATTTGACCCTGCTCGTTTTTGAAAATAGTGATTGGCATCCATTCGCCCACCAGCACGAGGTCGGGCGAGCCGTCTTTGTCCAAATCCGCCCATTGCGCAGCCGTGACGATGCCCAGCTTTTCCAAGCCCGGGGACGGTGGCGGTCACGTCCGAAAACTTCCCCCCATCATTGCGCAGCAAATAACTGCGGGCAGGCGTAGGGTAAGCTCCCCGGTTCGGCACTTCCCCCAACGAACAAATCGAGGTCGCCATCGCCATCAAAATCGGCTGCTGCGACACAATTGCCAGGTGTTGGCATTTCGGGAAGGGCGTTTTTGCCCAATCCAAGTTCCCGTTTCCAGTGTTCAAATAAAGGCGGTCCTGGTAAAACGGGCTGCCCGCTTCCCATTCGCTACTGCCGCTCACCACGTAGAGGTCGTTCTTGCCATCGCCATTTGCATCGAATATCAGGGCGGCAGTGTCTTCGGAATCGCTGCCTTCTGTCAGGTCTTTGTTGGCAAAATTTCCATCGTTTTTTTGATAAAAAATGCGGCCTGCCTGCCCCTTTCCGCCACCGACATAAAAATCCTCCAAGCCATCGCCGTTGAGGTCGCCGACGGCGATGGGCGGGCCGTTTTGGGAGAAACCATGCGGCAACAGCGGCTGGTATTGGAAGTCGTTGAAAAGCAATTCTTTGTGGGTGAAATCAATGCCGTGCTGGCCGGTCACGGCTTGCATCAAGGCCAAGGGTGTATGGTTTGCTTTTGGTGAAAATGGCCTGGCATCTGCCTGCTTCAATGTCAAAGTTTGGTTGGCAGCAACGCCCGTCAGCACTTGCACTTGCCCGTCGCTCCAGCGGATTTGGAGGCTGTCCACGCTCGTTTTTTCTCCCAACCCAATATGCAAAACCCCTGAAACGGAGGACATAAAACCCCGCACTTGCTGCTGTTCCAAATACTGCCGCTGCCCGCCCGACACAATGGAACACTCGCACCGATGCCCACTGGATTCCCCGGCAAACCTTCCAGTCGGATATTTAAGTAGTTGTTTTTCAATAGCTTATCTGCCTTGTTTTCATAAATAAAGGCAGGTTCGTTGAGGTTATTGGTTACCAAATCAAGGTCGCCATCGTTGTCGAGGTCGGCGTAAGCTGCGCCATTGGAACAGGACGGCTGCGACATGCCCCAAGCCTCGTTTTTTGGCAAAAAAGTCAAGTCCCGGTTGTTCTGAAAGATGCGGTTGGGCAGCCGTTTGCCTTTGAGTTGCCGGATTTTTGGAAGCAGGTCCCGGTCAGCTTCGGCTTGGCTTTTGAACATGGACAGGTTGTTCGAGTAGTCCATGAAATCCTTGTCCGTGATGTCCCGCAGGTAGCCGTTGCTGATGAAAAGGTCTTTCCAGCCGTCATTGTCGAAGTCGGCGAAGAGGGGCGCCCAGCTCCAGTCGGTGGCAGCCACCCCCGCCAACTGCCCAATTTCGGAGAACCTAGCCCCTGACTGCCAACTGCCAACTGCCAACTGAAGACTATTTCTCATGTACTGCGGCTCATAACCAGCTTGTGCGATGAGCTGCCATTTGTCCCAGGTCATGGCACCAGCCATCATTTTTTGCTGGGAATCGGTTTCGGGGAGCATGTCCACCGTGATGAGGTCGGGGCGGGCGTCGTTGTTGAAATCGGCGACATCACAGCCCATGCTGTTGTAAGTTTGGTGGCCGAAATAGCTGGAAACCTGGTTGGTAAAACCCTTGCCGCTCTTCATTTATCCAAAGCAAGTCGTTGTAAATGAAGTCGTTGGCGACATACACATCCGGCCAGCCATCGCCATTGAAATCGCTGACGGCGATGCCCAAGCCGTAGCCTTCGGTCAGGATTCCAGCTTCATTTGTAATATCCGTGAAGCCTTTTCCCGCCCCATTGTTTCGGTAAAAATGGTCGTTGCTGCTGCCCTCGCCGTGGGTCTTTTTGGGCAAAGGGGTGTTCAGCGTTGCCCGTTCGTTGGCGTGGTTCAGCACGTAGAGGTCGAGGTCGCCGTCGAGGTCGTAGTCGAAAAAAGCGGCTTGGGTGGAATAGCTGGTGTCGGCGATGCCGTAGACTTCGGCCACCTCTATAAATTTCGGATTTCGGATTTCGGATTTCGGATTGCCTCCGTTGTTCACAAATAGTAGGTTCCGCCGCCGCTCAGGTTCCGCATGACCGGCCACACTTACATAGATGTCCAACCACCCATCGGCGTTCACGTCCGCAATGGCTACGCCGGTACACCAGGCGGTTGTTTCCAAACCCGCTGATTTTGTCACGTCTTCAAATTTCAAATGGCCTTTGTTCAGGTACAATCGGCACGAGGTCTCGTTTCCCGAAAAGAAAATATCCTCCAGCCCGTCGTTGTTGAAATCGGCGATGCCCACGCCGCCGCCATTGTAGTAATAGACGTAGTTGAGGATGTTCAGGCTGTCGCCTTCGGCGAGGGTGTTGGCGAAATCAATGCCCGTGCGTTCGGGTGGGGAGCAGTTGGAACAAAGCGGGTTCGGCCTTTTTGCAGCCGCAAAAGAAAGAATGGAATGGAAAATATGTAAACCCGTTTTGACATAAATCAATCTTCCGTTGACATCGAAGGCGGCGCATCGCCCTCCCCGCTGCCCCATTTTTCGTTCGGTTTTGGGCCCATCACAAGCACCAGCTTGCCACCGTCCACGAGGTCTTTGTGGTAAAACCAAGGCTTCGTCAGTGGCTTTCCATCCAGCGTGGCAGACTGTACGTACTTGTTTTCCTTGGAATTGTTGATGGCTTCGATGGTGAAAGTGCCGCCGGAATAATAGTCGGGGTCGAGGTGGATGGTCGCCTTGTCGAAGAGCGGGCTGCCGATTTCGTAGGTCGGTTCCACGTCGCAGCCGCCCCGCATCTCGAAGAGGCCCATTGCGCTCATCACGTACCAGCCGCCCATTTGCCCTTGGTCTTCGTCGCCGGGCCAGCCGTCCATCGGGCCGCTGCCGTAGAAGACTTCCATGATTTCCCTTGCCCATTTTTGCGTGAGCCAAGGCTTGCCGGAATAGTTGTAAAGGT
The DNA here is from genome assembly GCA_016719855.1 of Saprospiraceae bacterium. Classification (GTDB taxonomy): domain Bacteria; phylum Bacteroidota; class Bacteroidia; order Chitinophagales; family Saprospiraceae; genus UBA6168. The sequence goes on from JADJYH010000084.1 coordinate 55,271, forward strand.
AGGCGGCCTGCATATTCGGCTGGTTGCCGTGGTTAATGGGCAGTACGCCCATTGCCAAAAGGCTGTTTTCGTTGGTGTACTCGGAGTTGAATTTCCATTTGCGGGACTCCACGAAACCTGCCTCCAAGCGGCGGTTGAACTCGTCTTTTCCCATCAATTTTATCAATCCTGCCAAGTCCTGTGGCACGAACCAACTGTACTGCCAGGCATTGCCTTCCACCCAGCCTTGCCCCAAAAAGTTGAGCAACAATAAGGCTCAAAGGCTTTTGAAACTGCCGTCGGCCAAGCGCAGGTTCATGTAGCCGACGCTGCTATCCCAAATGTTTTTGTAATTGTTCGCCCGGTGCTTGAAGTACCAATAGTCGTCGTTTTTGCCCAGCGCCTTGGCCATTTGGCTGACCGCCCAATCGTCGAAAGCGTATTCGAGCGTATTGGAAACCGGGCCGTATTCGTGCGGTACATAGCCGAACTTGAGGTATTCGTCCAGCCAGCGATTGCCCGCAAAACCACCGCCCCGGTGCGCCACGCCCTGCTCCATTTGGTTGTGCTTCATGGCGGTAAAAGCATGTTCGGGGTCGTAGTATTTATGAATGCCTTTTTGGTAAGAACTGACAATCAATTCAATCTCGTGCGAGGCGACCATGATGCCGGAATATTCCAGCCCCTCCGGGCCTTTGCAGAGCCAGCCCCCTTTGTCGTAAAATTCGAGGAGCGAGGCCGTCCATTTGTCCGCCAGTTCGGGCGTGGCGAGCGTCCAGACTTGGTTCAGGTTCCAGAAGGTGTTCCAAAACGCATCGCCGCCGTACATGGGCAGGTCGGGGTTTTTGAGCTGCTGCACCTTCTCGTACATGTCCACGTACTTGCCGTTCACGTCGCTGTAAATCGTGCGCCCGACATAGACCCGGTAGAGGTTGGTGTAGAATTTCTTCTTGTCCACCTCGTCCTTGCCCTCGATTTCGATGATGCTGAGTAGCTCGTTCCAGACCTTGCGGCCATTGTTGCGCACCGCATCAAAATCCCATCCGAAGGGCTTGGTGATTTCCGTGTCCAAGTTCAGCCTGGCTTGTTCGAGGCTGACGAAGAAGATGCCCGTTTGCACCAGTATTTGCTCGTTTTCCTTGGTTTTGAAATGAACGAATGCGCCGAAATCGCCGTGGTTCCAACCGGAAAAAAGCTTGGTCACGTTGCGCTTCACGCCGTCCCTCGTCCAGCCGCCCATGTTGCTGAACGGCTTGTTGAAACGGATGACGAAATAAAGCTGGTACTCGTTCCAGCCAGCGCCCCGCAGGCTTTGCTGGAGGCTGTAACCTTCAATTTCCGTGTCGCTGACTTTGGTAATATGCGCATCGTAAAGCTCTGTCCCGTACTCCGATTCGATTTGCAGGTCAATCACCACCCGTGCGCTGTCCGACTTGGGAAAAGTATAGCGTTGGAAGCCCGCACGGGTGGTCGCCGTCACCTCCGCCTTGATTTTGGTATCGTCGAGCATGACCGAATAGTAGCCGGGCGTCGCCACCTCCGTTTCATGCCGGATGCGGGAGCGGTAGCCGCCGTCGGGGTCGTTTTCCTTACCAGGCTCCACTTGCAGCGAGCCGAGGGTCGGCATCATCAGCAGGCCGTCCATCGTCCACGAGTGGATATGGCTGAACCCGGCGATGTTCTCGATTTCGTATTCGTAGCCAGCTTTCCAGCCTTGGCGCTGGTTGTCGGGACTTAGTTTCACCATCCCAAAGGGCATGGAAGCACCAGGAAACTGCATCCAGCGGCTGTCGTGGTTGCCGATCATGCAGTCCACGTAGTCAACGGGCTGCTGCTTGGTTTGCGCTGCGCAAAAGGTGGCAGCGAGGAGGAGGAATATGAGTAAGTGTTTTTTCATTGTTTGCTTCAAAAGTCTTTTTCAGAACCTTTTTCCATTGTTTCGAAAATACAGACCGACAATTTTGCGAAGCAGGCAATTGCCTGTTAATGCTTGCTTTAACGGCATTTCCACTGCCCGCTCCCATAAACTTTGCCATTTGGTCGTATGACCACCCCAGCTTTTTCTTCATGGCCTTAAAGCGCACCTGCCATTCTTCTTCCGAACGCTTGGCCATTTTTTCTTGGATGAAAGCGAAAACATCCACGGGGTATTCTTCTCTCTGAGTAAGCTCGATAAATCGCATGGCCACATCGCTTTTATTGGCAAACGGGTTTTCCAGTTTTACATCGTGACGTATTTTATCTGCCACAAAATGCTGGCTGTTGAGGTGCATTTGCGCTTTCTTTTCTTCTGGCAAATTGGCGTACCATTCCATGTAGGCCAAGTCTGCCTTCTCGCTTTCTTTTACCAAATCAGTAAAGTCCATATCGGTTTAAGATTTAATTGAATTGTCAGTTTTTTAGGTATTGGTGGTTCAGCGTGGTTTCTTTCAAAAGGAATTTTACGTCTTCTAACTGCCGCTCGCTTTTTGAAATTGAATACCATTTTAGTTTAGAAATAATCAGGTCTTCCGGGGCAGAGATAAAACACGCGACACTGCTATAATCCACTTTTCGTCGCCGTTCAAAAGCCGTCCAGTTGTAGTCACTGTCTTGATAAACCATGAAATCGTACTTTACACCAGTATCAAAATCGGTCAAGTTGAACATGGCTCCTCTTTCCGTGCTTTCTTTGAATCCTTCGAGGAAAGGCAACCAATCTGGGAAATGCTTCACGATTTTTTCAACATGGCTTGGGTAAATCTGTAGGACACAATCAATGTCCGCCGTGAACCGAAAACGGTTGTAGTAGCTCATTGCGAAGCCACCAACTATCATGTAGGGAATTTCCTCCTCGTTGAAAATTTCCACTATTTTTTTAAGTCCTTTTAAAAAATCCATCGTCAAAGATAACAAATGTTAACTTTTGTGTAAACTCTAAGTTTCAAAATATTCACCACGCCCGCTCAATCTCCTCCAGCGTCTTCCCCTTCGTCTCCGGCACCTGGGACCACACGAAGAAAAACGCCAACAGCGACATGCCGCAGAACACCCAGAACGTGGCCGCCGGGCCAGCCGATTCCAATAAAATGGGGAACGTTTGCGTCACTACGTACACCGCTACCCAGAGCGCAAACGTGGCCACCGACATGGCGACGCCCCGCATTTTGATGGGGAAAATCTCGGAAATAACCACCCAAGTCACTGGGCCGTAAGAGGCAGCGAAACAGGCGATGTAAAGTAGGATGAAAACCAGCAGCCCGTAACCCGTCCAGCCAAAATGGAACGCCAAGCCGACCATGACCAGGCTCATCCCCATGCCCGCGCCGCCCCAGAGCAGCAGTTTTCCTGCCCATTTTATCCACAAAATTGATGGCGGCAAAAGTGAAAAGCACGTTGACGACGCCAATGATGATGGTCTGTTGGAAAGCGGACTCGGTGCCAGTACCAACCGCCTTGAAAATCTCCGGCGCATAGTACATGATGGCGTTGATGCCCTGCACCTGCGAAAAATGCAGAGCACGATGCCCACGAAAATCGCCTTTCGGAAACGGCCGGTGAACAGCTCGCCCAAGGTGCCTTGCTCCTCGTGCAGCGTCTTTTACTTCCTGTAAAATCTGGCCTGCCTTCGCGTCGCCGTTGATGCTCGATAGCACCTGCCATGCCTCTGTTTCACGGCCTTCCTTGGTCAGCCAGCGGGGGCTTTCCGGCACAAAAAACAAAGGCGACCAAGAACAAGAGCCGCGGAATCACGCCCGAAGCCATCATGTAGCGCCAGCCGTATTCCACGTTCAGGCTTCGTCGCCCAAGCCTTGGATCAGGGTGTTGACGAAAAATATAACGAGGATGCCGATGACGATGGCCAATTGGTAGTACGACACCAATTTGCCCCGAATGGAAGCGGGTGCCAGCTCGGTGATGTACAACGGCGATACCATCGAAGCCGCCCCGATGCCCAGCCCACCAATGAATCGGAAGATGGCAAACTGCGTCAGGTTGGTCGGCACGGCTGCCCCGATGGCGGAAATGGCAAACAAGATGGCCGTCAAAATCAACACTTTCTCCCGGCCAAATCTATCACTGGCCCAGCCTGCGCCCATCGCCCCGAATATACAGCCGATGATGGCACTGGAGGCCGCCCAGCCCTGCATGGCCGTGGTCAGTTCAAACTTGGTCTTCAAAAAACCGATGGCCCCGGAAATGACCGCCGTGTCGTAGCCGAAAAGCAGGCCGTAAACGGTGCGCATGTTGATGGTGTCGTTCATTTGTATTGTTTGTTTGGGTGTTTAGGTGTTTGTTTAAGTGACCAAGGCTACTGCCCAAAACACTTAAACCCCCAAGCGCCCAAACCTACAATTTTTCATCACCTCACAAACG
>JADJYH010000085.1 GCA_016719855.1 Saprospiraceae bacterium
AATAGTCGGCGAGGTGTTCCTTGTAGTATTTTTCAGCGGGCAAGGCCCATGCCCTGCCATTGAGGGTTTGGGAAAGCAACCATTTTTCGAGGAGGCGGGCCATGCGGCCGTTGCCATCCCAAAACGGGTGGATATGTGCCAGCCGCAGGTGGAGCAGGCTGGCATGGTAAAAGGCTTCCTCGGCGGTTAAAGTCGTTTTGAGCAGTTGACCGATGTCCTCGAAGAGGAGCTTCATTTCGGCCTTCACCTTTTCCGGTTCCACTGCCAGATAGACCATGCCCGTATCGTCAAAAACGCCCATCCTTTCCGTGCGGTACTTGCCCTGCTTGTCCTTGATGAGCAGTGTCCGGCTCATGGTTTTGTGGGCGGCGAGGAAGTTTTTTTCGGTCAATTCGTGCTGTTTGGCAAACTCATAGGCGGCTACCAGATCCTTGATTTCATCCACTTCCTTGCCCGGCTTGAACTTCGTTTTGGAAGCGATGGAGTTCATAAAACTGTTCAAATCCACGGTGTTCCCCTCGATGTTGGACGAATAAACGGCAGACGCCTGCACCAGATAAGTCAGGTCGGCCTCGGCGGGTTCACTGCCCAACGCCTCCAACCACGCAGGTATCTGCTTGCCCACCAGCGCATGGTATGCGGGGAAAAGGGATTTGTCAGTTATTCGCATATTGGTACATTTACGACTGACGACTGACGATTGACGATTGACGATTGCTTTGCCATTAAGGTAATGCCGGGAATAAGCGCAAACGATGCCCCAATCGTAAATCGTCAATCCCCAATCGTCAATCCTCAAACTTCCTTCCTCAGCACCTCCAGCGGCGGCTTCCGCAGCACCTCCCGGCTGTTCAGCAGCCCAATCAGCACCGTCAGGCCCGTGATGCTCACGAAGGTGATGAGCGCAGGCCAGAGGTTCGGCTCGTACGGGATGTCGAGGGCGAACTTCGCCAGCGCAAAGCTGCCAGCGATGGACAGCCCGATGCCCGTGAACGTGGCCAGGGTGCCGAGCAGGAAATACTCGACGAGGTTGATGCGGATGATTTGGCGTCGGTGCGCCCCCAGTGTGCGCAGCAGCACGCTCTCCTGGATGCGCTGGAACTTGCTCAACACCACCGAACTGATGAGCACCACCAGCCCCGTCAGGATGCTGAATAGCGCCATGAAACGGATGACGAAAGAGACTTTGTCGAGCACGGTTTTCACCGATTTCAAGATTTGCGTCAGGTCAACGACCGAGACGTTCGGGTAGGCCTGCACCAGTGCCTGCTGGAACTTCGCCGACTGCGCCTCCGACTCCACCCTCGAAATCACGACGTAAAACTGGGGCGCTTCTTCCAGTACGCCCTTCGGGAACACGATGAAAAAATTCGTCTGCACCCGCCGGAAATCCACCTTGCGGATGCTGCCCACGGTCGCCTCCACCAGTGCGCCCTGCACGTTGAAAGTCAGTTTCGAGCCGATTTTTGCCCGCATCCCCTTCGCCACGTTGTCGGCCAGCGAGACGTAGATAATGCCGTCCGGCCCGACTGTGCCGTTCCATTTGCCATCGGTGATTTCTCCGTGTCAATCAGCGAATCACGGTAGGTGCAGCGGTACTCCCGCTCAAAGACCCAGCCACGGCGGGGGCCGGTTTCGGGTTGGTTTTGGCCGTCGTCGTCATCGTCGCCACGGCGGCGTGGGCGGCGCTTGCCTTCGTTTTCTTTTTCCCATTTTTCCCGCTCCCATTTCCCGGTGGTGTCCCGGTCGTTCATCTCCTTCGTGGTGCCGTCAATGCTCTCGACCCGCATGGTGACGATGGGCACGACCTGTTTCACGGGCAGCCCCTGGTCGGCGGTGAGCTTCGCAACGCCCTCTTTTTGCGGGGGCTGGATGTCGAAGATGATCATGTTCGGCACGTCGCCGCTGCCGGTGTAGGCCACCTGTTTCAACAACAAATCCTGCGTGAGAAACAACGTGGAAATGAGCGCCGTGCCCAACCCGATGGTCACGACGAGGATGAGGGTCTGGTTGTTCGGGCGGTAGAGGTTGGCGATGCCCTGCCGCCAGATGTAGCTCCAGTTGGTTGGGAAAAACTTGCGAACGGCCCAGGTGAGCGCTTTGGCCACGCCCGCCAGCACGAGGAACGCCACCCCGATGCCCGCTGGAAAGAACAGCGCTTCGGGCGACCAACCCGTTTGCGCCAGCGTAAAACCGCAAATAAAAAGGAAAATCAAAGCGTAAACGACCCAGCGAAGCGGGTCACGGGCGCTGGTGTCCTCCTCGTAGCTGGCCCGCAGGGTGCGCAGCGGCGACACCCGCCGGATGGCCAGCAGCGGCAGCAGGGCGAACAGCACCGTGATGCCAAAAGCCCGTCAAAATGCCTATGCCCATCGCTCGCCAGCTCACGTCGGCGCTGATGTTTTCGAGGGGCAAAAAATCGCCGATGACCTTGGGCAGCAGCACTTGCAGCAGGCTGCCGACCACCGCCCCGAGGATGCCCCCGGCCAAGCCGAGCGCCACCACTTGGATGAGGAAAATCTGAAACGCCTGCGCACCGCTCGCCCCGAGGCAGCGCAGCACGGCGATGCTCGGCATTTTGTCCTTGATGTAGATGTGTACGGAACTCGCCACACCGATGCAGCCCAGCAGCAGGGCGATGAACCCGACGAGGTTGAGGAAGGTGTTCATGTTGCCGAGTTGCCCACCGAGTTGCTCACGGCGCTCTTCGACGGTCTCAATTTCCCAGGGCTTTTTTTCGAGCGCAGGTTCCAGGATGGTCGTTTTCAGGTCGGCGACGTTTGTGCCTTCTTTGAGCTTGAAAAAATATTGGTACCAAATCAAACTGCCCGGCTGCACGAGGCCGGTTTCCTGCAAATATTGCTTCGGGATGTACACCACGGGAGCGATGGACCCAGCGATGCCCGCCCGGCCCGGTGCCGAATTGAGCTGCCCAGCAATGACGAATGGCGTGTTCCCCACCCGCACGGTGTCACCTTTTTTTAGGTCAAATTGGAGCATCAACGTCTTCTCCACCAACGCTATTTGACTGCCCACTTCCAACTGCCCACTACCCACTGGCGAGGGCGCGGGCGTTGCTTTTTTGAAGTCTTCAAAGGCAGTGGGTGGCTCGGTGGATAGTTTGCCGTAAAAAGGGAATTCGCCTTCAAGTGCCCGCACCTGCGAGAGGCGGGTGCCGCCGTTTTTGGGGAAATAGACCATCGAGACGAGGCTCCAGGTCACCGAACGGTCTTGGGCATTGATGACGTCAAAAAGCTGCTCCAGCGAGTCGGTGGCGGGCTGGCCACCCTGCACGATGAGGTCGGCGCCGACGAGTGTCTTGGCCTCCCGGTTGATGTCGGTCTGGAGGTTTTCGCTGAAGGAATTGATGGCTACCAACGCCGCAATGCCGATGACGATGGAGGAGATGAACAGCAGCAGGCGGCCACGGTTGCGGCGGCTGTCACGCCAAGGCCATTTTTAGCAGCCAGGAGAAAGATGTTTTGGACACAGAAGCGATATTGAGATAATGAGTTACTGAGCTATTTGGGGAGGGCGAAGGTACGGGAAGCGGCGCAATCTGCTTTGACTTCACTGCCAATAGGCCATTTTTGGAGATGAACGCCAAAAATTTACCTTCGGGAAACAACGCAACGGTAACTTTGTGTTTTAAAACGGTAAGATTTTTTTGACGATGAAATATTTTTTGGACTTAGGAAATAGTGTGGGGGCGTTCCGTAGGAACGAAATATTTGTAGGTTGCCCAAGCGAAAAATTACCCCGTTCCGTAGGAACGGTATCTACTTGGGCGATACAGATGCCGTTCCTACGGAACGGAGCGGGGTGTTATTCGGAGCATCTACAAAGACGCCGTTCCTATGGAACGATTTTCAATGTAGGCCAGCGCCTAAAACACATTTTTTAGGATAAATATCGTGGTGTGCCTGTTGCTTGCAGTAGTCGTTCTGCCTGCCCAAAACAACGCCCACAAGGATTTGCGCAAGGCCGACAAAGCCTACCAGGACAAGAACTTCTCCGATGCCGAAGTGGGCTATCGCCGTGCGCTCGAAAAGGACAACTCGACCAAAGGGAACTACAATCTTGGCAACTCGACCTATCGGCAGGAGCGCTACGACGAGTCCATCAAGCACTACCAGGCTGCCGCCGAAGCCGCCAAGGACCGCTCCACCAAGGCACGAGCCTACCATAACCTCGGTAACTCCCTGTACCAAAAAGGCGACTACAAGCAAAGCATCGAAGCCTACAAGAACGCCCTGCGCCAAAACCCCAACGACCTCGACACCAAGCGCAACCTCACCAATGCCCTGCGCCGCCTGCCACCTCCACCGCCTCAACAGCAAAACCAGCAGAACCAGCAAGGCGGGGGCGAAAAGAAAAAGGACGACCAACAGCAACCACCGCAAGACCAGCAGCAGCCCAATCCCGGCGAGGAAAACCAAGACCAAAAGGAGGAAGAAAAGCAAAACCAAAGTCAGGAGCAAAAGTCTTCGGGCCAAAAGGAGCAGCCGCAAGACCTGAGCAAGCAGGAAGCCAAGGAACTCCTCGAAATCATGGACCAGGAGGAGCAGAAGGTGCAGCAAAAACTGAAGAAGGCGCAAGCGAAGAAGGGGAGGTCGGCGAAGGACTGGTGATTTACGATTTACGACTGACGATTTACGATTGGGGGACTGCGATAAAGCATGAGCAAGCGATGATGGCATCTTGAAAGAAAATTAGCTCAACCACCCACCGATTTCAGCGCCATGCGCCGGATGGACTGTTCGGTATCCTCGCCAACCAACTCCGCCAGCGATACCCACCGGATGTTTTTCACTTCCAAAAAATTGGCGTCAAAGTCCATGCCCCCCGCCTGGAAGGCAAAGCGGAGGTCGTGGTGGAAATGGGCTGGCTCCTGCCCGCGCTCCGGGATTTCGTGTACGTCCACATCAAAAAGACGGGATGAAAGCAGTGTCAGGTCCTTCAGGCCGCACTCCTCCGCCGCTTCCCGCAGGGCAGTTTCCGCCACGGTTTCGTCCACTTCGTCCACGTGGCCGCCGGGTTGCAGCCAGCGGTCGAGCTTTTTATGGTGGATGAGCAGGACGCTCCCGCCATCGGAACTGAGCACCCAAGCCGATCCGGTGAGGTGCCCGGCGAAGGTGGTTCGCTGCCAGAACTCGTCGTTGAGCAGCACAAAATCCAGCACCTGCTGACGGAAGTCAGCTTCTTCTGGGAAACTGGTTTTGTGCTGTTCCAGCAGGTTTAGTATTTCCACTTTTTTTAGCATAAAAAACTGATAGCCAAGTGTTTAAAAACCAACCGTCACCCCCAGCAAGAAATTGCGTCCTGCCTGCGGGTAGTAGCCGGTCAGGTTGTAAAAATTGCCGCCTTCCTGCCGAGCGTATGGGTCGAAACTGGTGTAATCTTCTGATGAAATATAGCGGTACGTCCAGGCATTCGACGAGTAGCGGGCATCGAACAGGTTTTGCACCAACAGGTTGAAGCTCAGTTCCTTGCAGAAACTGGGTCGCATCACGTACCGAACCTGCGCCTCGAAGGTGGTGTAGGCGTCCAGCACCGTGTTGTCGTTGGAGGTGTTGTCCATGAACTGCTTGCCCACGTGCTTGCCCGCCAGTGCGACGGACAGCCCGAGGCCATCCTTCGCAAAATTTGGCGAAGCCCCCCAAGCCAGCCTGCCGAAGGCCACGATGCCCGGCGAGAAGGCGATGTCGGTGGTTCCCCGCACAAAAGCCGATTGCTCGCCCGTGTCCCAGTTGTCCACGTATTCTGTGAACTCCTTGATTTTGTTTTGGCTGAACGTGGCGTTGGCGTCGGCCACGAAGTGCTGGCCGACGACCGCTTTTGCCGTAAGTTCGATGCCCATGCGGTAGCTGTCCGGCACATTGATGCGGATGGGTGCGCCGGTGTCGTTGATATTGCCCGTGAGCACGAGCTGGTCCCTGTATTTCATGTGGTAAAAATTGAGGCCGAAAGCCAGCCGCTCGGCGTTGTATTTGACACCAGCCTCGGTGTTGAAGAGCCGCTCAGGTTTCGGAAGTTGGTCTTCGGGGGCGTCGGTGAAGTCGTTGCGGTTCGGTTCTTTTTGCGCCACGGCGAAGGAGGCGTAAAGCGACAAGTTTTTGTTCGCTTCGTAAAAAAGGCCCGCTTTGGGGTTGAAGAAAAGGTAGTCGGCGGTGGAAGTCTTGTAAATCGGGCCGTCGGGCACGTACAATTGGTTCGCCGTCGTGCGGTAGTCCACCAAGCGGCCCTGCAGGTCGAGTAAGCCGTGCAGGTCAGGCGTCAGGGCGTATTGGATTTTGGTGAAAAGATTTGCATCGGTCTTTTCGCCCTCATCGTCGTAGTAACGGTGGTTTTTTGGAACGGCTAAATCGGAAAAGAGGATTTCGTAAATCGTGCCGAAATGCTTGCCAAGATAACGGTGAAAGGCCCCACCAGCAATGATGTTCAGTCGTTTGTTGTCACTTGTAAAATTGGCGCTGCCGATGCTGCCAAAATAGTGGTTGTCGAGCCAGCGGCGGCGGATGAGATGGTATCCATCCGATGGCTCTTCATCGAATATCCCATATTCGATGATGCTATACTCGTCCTTGTACTCCTCATAAAACCCAATCCCCCTCGTGTAATGCCCCGTCAAGTTGAAGTGCCAATTTCGGCTAAGTTCCTGATTGTAAATGAGTTGGTAGTGCGTTTGGCGATAGTCGTCCACTTGGTTGTCGTAGGGCCTGCCGGGCTTTTCGGTGCCTGCGGGATTGTAAGTGCGCAGCGAGTCATCGCCGATATACTGTGCCGGAACACCGTACCAAGCCTGGTAAGTCACCTCATCGCCGTGCATCACGATACCCCGCAGCGTAAAGTTTTCGCCGATATAAGCCGGTGAAAAATAGGCCGACCGCAGCTCGGAACTCGCCCGGTCAATGTACCCGTCGGAGTTGATGAGGCTGCCGCGGGCGTCAAAAGTGAAGCCTGTGTTGGTAGAAGTGGAGTCCTTGCCCAGCAGCCCTGAGCCGAGCTTGACGCTTGTTTTGTGCGTATTGAACGACCCCGCCGTACCTGAAACCTCTACGTATGGCTTCATCTGCAACTCATTGGTATTCAAGTTGATGGAAGCGCCAAACGCCCCGCCACCATTGGTCGAGGTACCCACGCCCCGCTGGATTTGGATGCTCTCCGTGGAGGCCGCCACATCCGGCAGGTCCACCCAGAAGACGCCCTGCGACTCGGCGTCGTTGAGCGGCACGCCGTTGATGGTCACGTTGATGCGGCTGGGGTCGGTGCCCCGTATGCGGATGCCCGTGTAGCCGACGCCCGCCCCCGCGTCGCTGGTCACCACCACCGATGGGGTGGCGTCGAGCAGGTAAGGCACGTCCTGACCGAGGTTTCTGGCTTTGAGGTCGTCACTGCTCACGTTGGCGTAGGTGAACGGCGATTTTTCGCCAGCCCGCACTGCCGTCACGGTCAGTTCGTGGAGCAGGTTGGCGGAGGGTTCGAGGGCAATCAACTGAGGGGTTCGGCGCCGGTACATCCACCGCCTGGTCACCTGTTTCGTAGCCAACGAAGCTCACCCGCAGGGTGTAGGTTCCCGTTTTGTCGAGATGCAGCGTGAATATCCCCATCTCGTCAGCCACCGTACCTTCACGGGTTTCGAGCAGCCAGACACTAGTGCCGGGTAGCGGGCTGCCCGCTTCGTCCGTGATTTTTCCCGTGATTTTTTGTGAAAAAAGAAGGTTGGAAAACAGCAGGGCCACGCCTGCAACAAGTAACTTTTTCATCGTGCAATTTTTGGTTGAAAAAATTCCCGCCAAGCAACTCGCTTGGTGGCACGATGGGTTACCAATCTAAATGAAGTGCTGCCGCAATGCAGGACTGGGCTTCATTTCCCTACCCGGCATTGCCCGGGCAGGTTCGATGGGTATGATCTCAGCTTTTTTTAAGTTTTCAGTTCGGCTGTCGAACTGCGAACTAAAAAAGGCACCCCAAATGAGACGCCGCAAAGTTACACAACCAACTTTTGCCAATTGAAAAATAATCGAATTCAAATGTGGCCGAGCTGCTTGTATGGGGCTTTCTTTTAAAAAGAGTGTGGGGGGGGGGGGGGGGGGGGGGGGGGGGCGCCCCCCCCCCCTTCCCCCCCCGCGCGCCCGGGGGGGGGGGGGGGGGGGGGGGGGGAGGCGGTTCTTTTTTTTGTTGCGTTGTGGAGTGGCGGGGGGGGAAGGGGGACGGCCAATTTTTATAAGAAGCCCTTAGTGCTTTGTCAAATCAATAATGAGGGTAAAAAAACTTTCCCGTCGGGCGGCGCCCCAAGCCCTGCTTTAACACGACACTATTTAATTGACAAAGCATTTAGGCGAATGTCGCCTGATGGCATTTTTGGGCAATAAGATGTACCGACAAGTAAAAAGTGCGACTTTTGCTTCTACACTAGCCTTTTTTTCCTTTCCGAAATTCCAAATTCTTCACGCTGGTCATGTGCTTGCTGTTTGTTGAAGAATCAATGCGAAGCTCCAATCCAACGTAATCAAATCATCCAACTTTTACCATCAAGACGCACTAACCACATCCTGTTTATGAAAACGAAACTCAACTCTGTTTACACACTTTTCTTTGTGTTGCTGGTCGCATATTTCCAGTTGTCAAATTCACCGAACCCGCCCAACGGCCATACTGGCGCACCACCCAGCAACAACACTTGTTCAAGTTCGCAGGGCGGCTGCCACTCAGGTGGCACCGGCACGGGCATGGTAACTATTGGCGGGCTGCCAGCGATGGTGACGCCGTGTACCGTTTACCCCCTCACGGTGACCATCACCCGCACCAACAGCGACCCGCAGGTGGGCGGGTTCCAGCTCGTTGCGCAGCAATCGAACAACAACATCGCTTGCACCTTGAGCAACCCCGGCCCGTTTTCCAACGTGGAATCCAGCGGTGGGAAACTCTTCTTTGAACATTCGCCCGCACAGTCGTTCGGCCCCAACACCATGACTTTCACCGTGGACTGGACCGCTCCTAGCTCCTCCAACGGCGCCATCACCATGTACGCCGCCGCCAACCTCGCCAACGGCAACGGCAACACCTCCGGGGATGCCATCGTGACCACCACCGCCACCGCCTCTCTCGTCGTTGTCGGCCCAATCACCGTCAATGTTACCGGCACCAACGTCAATTGCAACGGCAACAGCACCGGCTCCGCCACGGCCGCTGCCTCGGGCGGCGGTGGGCCTCCCTATACCTACAATTGGTCGAACGGCGGCTCCGGCCCCACCATCAACAACATCCCGGCTGGCACCTACACAGTCTCCGTGACCAACCCATCCTGCGGCAGCGGCACTGGCTCCGTGACCATTACCCAACCGCCACCGCTCACGGTTTCCATTGTCGGGCAAACAAACATCACCTGCCTCATCCCGACTGGCTCCGCAACGGCACTGGCCAACGGCGGTACAGGCTCGTTTACTTACACCTGGTCCAACGGTCAATCTGGCCCGACGGCAACGCTGATGGCAGGGACGCACACCGTTTCCGTGACCGACGCAAATGCCTGCCTAGTTACCGCCAGCGTCACCATCACCTCAAACACAACGCCGCCAACGGCAGAAGCAGGGCCGCCTGCGGTCATCACCTGTACCACCCCCATGCCAATGCTCAACGGCGCTGGCTCCTCCACTGGCGGCAACTACGCCTACCTCTGGACTACCTCGGACGGTATCATCTCCAACGGCGCAACGACCCTTACGCCAACGGTCGCAGCAGCAGGAAGCTACACCCTCACCGTCACCAACAACACCAACGGCTGCACGGCCAGCGACCTGACCACGGTGTCATTGAGCAATACGCCTCCAACTTCCAATGCAGGCCTGGACGGGCTGCTCACCTGTACCATCACCTCCCTGCAATTGAACGGCAATTCGTCTTCGCAGGGCAATAATTTCACCTACCTCTGGACCACCGCCGACGGCAATATCGTGAGCGGTGCAACAACGCTGATGCCCACTGTGAACGAACCTGGCTCCTACTGCCTCAAAGTCACCAACACCCTCAACGGCTGCACGGCCACCGATTGCGCCAGCGTAACCGAAAACATCACGTCCCCGTTGGCGAATGCGGGCAGTGCATCGCCGCTCACCTGCACCACCACGGAGGTCACGCTCAACGGTTCGGCCTCGTCGCAAGGCCCTAATTTCAGCTATCAGTGGACGACCGGGAACGGCCATTTCGTCAGCGGTGCAACCACCCTCATGCCGGTGGTGGACGTGGCTGCCGCCTACACCTTAACTGTGACCAATTCAACGAACGGTTGCACGGCTTCGTCCAGCGTGACGGTCACCTCCAACACCACGCTTCCTACAGCCAACGCTGGCCCGAACCGGGTGCTCAACTGCAACAACACCTCCGTGGTGCTCGATGGCTCCGGCTCGTCGCAAGGCCCCAATTTCAGTTACCTGTGGATCGGCCCCGGCATCCAGTCTGGCGGCAACACGCCCAACCCAACCGTCAACGCTGCGGGCACCTACGTCATCCTCGTTACGAACACCAACACGGGCTGCGCCAAAACCGACACGGCCCTCGTCACGCAGACGCCAGCGCTCAATGCTTCCATTTCCGCTTCGCAAAACGTGGCATGCAACGGTGTAAACACGGGCAGCGCTACTGCGGCTGGCAGCGGCGGCACCGGGCCGTACGCCTACGCCTGGTCGAACAACGCCACCACGCCGCAAATCACGAACATTGCCGCAGGCACCTACACCGTCTCCATCACGGACGCCGACAACTGCACGGCCACGGCCAGCATCATCATCACGCAACCGCCAGCCCTCAACCCAAATGCCTCGGCCACCGGGGAGACTTCCGTTGGGGCAAACGACGGCACAGCCACGGCCAGCCCCACGGGCGGTGTGCCCGGCTATACCTATGCATGGAGCAACAACGCCACCACGCAGACTATCAATGGCCTCGCCCCCGGCAATTATTCCGTCTCCGTCACGGACGCCAACAACTGCACGTCTAGCCAAACGGTCACTGTGGCGAGCTTTAGTTGCGCAGGTTTTGGGGTAAACATGGCCTCCGTCAACCCAAGCTGCAATGGCGGCTCCGATGGCTCGGCCAGTGCCACGGTCAGCGGCGGCACGGGGCCATTCGAATACACTTGGTCAAATGGCGGCACCAACAGCAGCATCAACAACCTCGAGGCAGGCAGCTACACCGTGTCCGTCCTTGACGAAAACGGCTGCGAGGTGACGGGCAACGTGTCGCTCGTTGCGCCAACGGCGCTCAACCTCACCGTGCAACAAACCAATGTCGCCTGCCACGGCGAAAGCTCTGGCTCGGCCACCGTCAATGCATCAGGCGGCACACCGGGCTACACGTACGACTGGTCGAACGGTGGCTCCGGCGCTTCGCAAAACGGCCTCCCGGCTGGCAACTACACCGTCAGCGTGACCGATGCAAATGGCTGCGAGGCAACGATTCAGGTCGTCATTTCACAGCCACCAACGCTCATGGGCAACCTGACCGCCTCCGGCGAATCGGGGGTTGGTGCAAATGACGGTACGGCTTCGGTGGCCGTATCGGGCGGGGTAGCGCCATACTCGTACCTCTGGAGCAACAACGCCACCACTTCGGCCATCACGGGCTTGGCGCCGGGCAGTTATTGCGTGAGCGCTACGGATGCCAACGATTGTATTTTCACAGGCTGCGCAACGGTGTCCCCGTTTGGCTGTACGGGCCAGGGAATCATCATTTTGGGTGAAGACGTTAGTTGCGCTGGCGCAAATGATGGGACTGCGCAGGCGAATGCGACGGGATTTGAAGCGCCGTTGACCTACGCCTGGTCGAATGGTGGCACTGGCAACTCAGTCGGGAATCTGAGTGCAGGCACCTACACCGTCAGCGTTACTGGCTCCAATGGTTGCCAGTCCACCCAGAGCGTTGTAATCACGGAACCGACGGCGCTTGAAGTCGAAATTTTAACCCAAAACAACCTCGAATGTGTGGGCGGCAACGACGGCTCGATAACGGTGAATGGCACTGGCGGTACACCCGGCTACGCCTTCTCCTGGTCGAACGGTGCCACCACGCCGACCATTTCTGGTCTGACGGCGGGTATTTACGAGGTGATTGTGAGCGACGAAAACAACTGCACCGCCACGGCCAGCATTGAAATCACGGTGCTGCCCGATACGGAAGCTCCGACTGCCGTGACCACAGATATAACCGTGAGCCTGAACCTCAGCGGCACGGCCACCATCACCCCGGCGATGGTGGATGGTGGAAGTACCGACAACTGTGGCATCGCTTCCCGCACACTGGACGTGACATCGTTTGGCTGCGATGAGGTGGGCGAAAACACCGTGACGCTGACGGTCACCGATGACGCCGGAAATACGTCAACGGCCACAGCCACGGTGGTGGTTTTGGATGAAATTGCGCCGGTAATTGCTTGCCCGCAAAATATGACGGTGGACAACGGCTCCTGTCCCCCGACCGTGAATTACCTAGCCCCCACGGCCACCGACAACTGCGGTGCTGCGACGGTTTCGCTGGTTGCTGGCCCCGAAAGTGGAGCGACCTTCCCCAGCGGCACAACGACCGTGACCTGGGGTGCTGATGATGGCAATGGCAACATGGCAACCTGCTCATTCACCGTGACGGTCATCAGCAACTTTTCGGTCGGTACGGCCTTCGTCATGCCCACCTGTCACGGCGACAGCGATGGCACGGCGACGGCGACGGCCATTGGCGGAACTTCGCCTTACTCCTATTCTTGGAGCGACCCTGCCATCCAGCAGACCCAGACTGCCACTGGCCTCCTGGCTGGCAATTACAGCGTCAGCGTAACGGATGCGCAGGGCTGCATCGCCGTGCAAACGGTGCAGGTGACGGAGCCAACTGCCGTGGCAATTGCAATTGACGATGTGCAGGATGCTACTGGCGGGCCAAACGGCTCCATCAGTATTACTGCCAGTGGCGGAGCGGGGAACTACAGCTACGAGTGGCTGTTCAACGGGATTTTTTACTCAAACGAAGAAGATATTGCCGGGCTGTGGGACGGTGAGTACCACCTGGTGGCCACCGATGAGGATGGCTGCTCGCAGGAACTGACGGTCATAGTCGAAATGCTGGATGCCAGTAAGGAAAGAGCCTTGGAGCGCAGCATCACGCTGGCACCGAACCCAAGTTCTGGACGGGTATTCGTGAATTTTGACTTGGGGCAGGAGTTGCCGATGAGCCTACAAGTATTCGACCTGTCTGGCAGGGCGGTGCTGCCTGCACAGGTAGCGCTTGTTGCTTCCAAAACCATCGAGCTTGACCTTCAGGGCACTGCCCCAGGGGTTTACCTGCTGCGGATCATCGTGGACGAAACAGTGGTAGTGAAACGGCTGGTGGTGGGGAGGTAATAGTGTAACGCTATTTCAAGACGGGATACATTAGATAAAAAAACCGCCGTTGCAATCGCAGCGGCGGTTTTTTTATCGGTAAAAATTCTTAGGCAGATGAATTACAATGGGACTGACTGCCAACTGTCAAACTGCCAACTCCATCAAGGCTTCGCCCCCTTCTCAAAATCGCCCGCCTTCACGTACACGAACTTGGAGGGATCCACGTGCTTTTTCATGGCGGCGTTGATTTGTGCAGGCGTCAGTGCCATTATTTTCTTTTCCAAATCGGCGTCCCACATCATCGTGCGGTCGAGTTGGAGGTAGTTGTTCAAGGTGCTGGAAAGGCTGCGGTCCTCAGCGCGGTTCATGCCACGGCTTTGAAGGTAGCCCGACTTGGCGGCATCCAGTTCCTCCGCGGTGAAGCCATCGGTGCGCATCTTGTCAATCTCCTCCTTGAAGGCGACCTCCAGCTTCGCAGCGTTCTCCGGTGCGTAGATGGCATACGCCTGGAACATGCCCGATTTGTCGTAGCTGCTGGCACTGAGGCCAGAGCCAACGCCGTAGCTCAGGCCCTCCTTCTGGCGGATGCGAACGGCAAGGCGGGAGTTGAGAAAGCCGCCACCGAGCATGAAATTGCCCATCACCAGCGCCGGGTAGTCCGGGTCGTCATCACGAACGTTGAGCGGCATACCAGCGATGAACACCGCATTTGCCTTGTCGGGCGTGTTGATGGCTTCGCTCGTCGGCTTCACTTCTTTGTACACCGTCGGCACCCGGGTGTAGCCCGCTGGGCTTTTCCAGTTGCTGAACTGCTCCATCGTCACCTTCTTCACAGCCTCCTTGTCAAAGTCGCCCACTACCGCCAGCGTGGCATCGGTTGTACCGTAGAATTTGTTGTAAAACGCCTTTACATCTTCCAGTTTTAGGTTTTTCACGGCTTCTGCTTGCTCGTCCAGCGTCATCACGTAGCGGATGTCGCCTTTCGGGTAAGGGTTCATCGTGCGCTGGAACGTAGTGAATGCAAGCGCTTGCGGGTCGCTGCGCTGCGACTCGATGCCCGCCAGTTGCTCCTCTTTGAGCTTCTCAAATTCTTCTGGCGAAAAAGTCGAGTTCTTGAGCATGTCGCCCACGAGCTTCATCACCTCGGGCAGGTTGTCGTGCTCCGCTTCGATGTTCACGCTGGCCGTGCTGCCGCTGCCGAAGATGTTCACCCTCGCTTTCAGGCGGTCGAGTTCGTCCTGCAACTGCTGGCGGCTCATGGTCTTGGTGCCCTTGTCGAGCATCATGGCAGCAAACGAAGCTGCCACGTCTTGGTTCATCAGGCTTTTTTCATCCCCAAAACGCAGCGTCATACGGGCCGACACGCTGTTTCCACGGGTTTCTTTCGGCAAAAAGGCAAACTCGATGCCCTTGTCGGCAGCCTCGCCACGGGTGGTGCGCTTCTCGATGTTTTCTGGTGCCGGGTCGAAGTTTTCGCCTTCGGCAATGGCTTCCTTGCCCTTGTAGTTCGCCAACAGCGTGGCGAGGTTCGGGGCATCGGGTATCTCGGAGCGGTCAGGATTTTTGTCCGGCATGAAAAGCCCCGTCGTGCGGTTGGATGGCTTGAAGTATTTTTTTGCAACGGCCACCACGTCCTCGGCCTTCACGCCCTCCACGTAGTCACGGAAGAGGAAGGCAAGCCGCCAGTCGCCCATGGCGATGTACTCGCTGGCCCGGAGGCCCACGGTGGAAGAGCTTTTGAAGCCCAGTTCCCAATCCTTCAGTACGCGTTTTTTCGCCCGGTCCACCTCCTCGGCAGTGGGCGGGTTGGTGGTCAGTTCGTCCAGCACTTTCAGCATGGTCGCCTGGGCATCGTCCAGGGAGCTTTCCTGCCGCACGTCGGCATTGATGTAGATGAAGCCGCCTTCTTTTAGCGCTGGCGCAAATGACCAAACCGTGGCAGCTTTCTTGCTTTCCACGAGGGCCTTGTAGAGGCGTCCGGCAGGCTCGTTCGTCAGTATTTCATCCAAAACCGCCAGCGAAGCGTACTCTGGGTGGGCGCCCGGCGGCGTGTGGTACAAGCAGGATGCCACTTGCACATCGCCCGTGCGGCGCAAGGTCACGTTGCGTTCGCCGTCCTGCGTGGGGTCTTTGGTGTAGGTCGGAATCAGCTCACGGGTCGGTTTTGGTATTTTGCCAAAATACTCCTTCACGAGCGCCAGCGTCTTTTCCGGTTCGATTTTACCGGCCACCACCAGCATGGCATTGTCGGGCTGGTAGTTCCTTTTGTAAAAAGCCTGGAGCCGGTCAATGGGCACGTTTTCGAGGTCGGCACGTGCGCCAATGGTCGAGTTGCCGTAGTTGTGCCAGAGGTATCCGGTGCTGATTACCCGCTCCATGAGCACGCTGGCAGGATCGTTTTCGCCCATCTCAAACTCGTTTCGCACCACGGTCATTTCGCTTTCGAGGTCTTTCTTCGCAATGTAGGAGTTCACCATGCGGTCGCTCTCCATGTCAAGCGCCCAGCGCAGGTTGTCTTCGGTGGCGTTGAAGCTCTCGAAGTAGTTCGTGCGGTCGTACCAAGTGGTGCCGTTGGGACGTGCGCCGTGCTCGGTCAGTTCCTGTGGGATGTTCGGGTGGTTCGGTGTGCCTTTGAACACGAGGTGCTCCAGCAGGTGCGCCATGCCCGTTTCGCCGTAACCCTCGTGGCGACTGCCCACCAGGTAGGTGATATTGACGGTGATGGTCGGTTTGGACTGGTCCGGGAAGAGCAGGAAGCGCAGTCCGTTGCTCGTCAGGCGGTACTCGGTAATGCCTTCGACGGTAGTCACTTTCTCGACGCCCTCGGGCAGTTTCATTTCCTTTTTGGCGGCGTTTTGCGCCCAGGCCGTGCTGCCAATGCAGAGTGCCAGCGCAAGGACGGCCATGCGGAAAAAGTTGTGCTTTCGATTCATAATGAAATTTATTTGGTTAAACACAGATTGCGTTTTGGCTGGTTGGCCGATTGGCGTTTTGGCAGCTCGGGATGATGAATATTCCCAACATGCCAATGCACCAAATTCCAATGCGCCATCACAACATATTTTGAAAATGTCGGAAAAACGGCGGGAAGATACGCCAATGGACAAGCATCATTTAGCTAGGCTGTCAAATGACTCGATTCCTTCGACGAATGGGCGTTTGGCCGACAAATTCTACCAACAAAAAAGCCCTGCCACAGCGGCAAGGCCTTTTTGTTTTGGGTAAAAACTCGAGGCAAACCACTGCCCACACTTTTGCTTTTGCCTTAAAGATTAGGCTGCGGCGTCGTGCGCAGGTAGTACTTGATGCGCTTGTGTCCCTTCGGGAACTTGGTCGGGATGTCCTCGTCCTTGATGGCTGGCGCAATCACCACGTCCTCGCCCACCTTCCAGTCAACGGGCGTGGCCACGCTGTAGTTGGCGGTGAGTTGCAGGCTGTCAATCACCCGCAGGATTTCGAGGAAGTTGCGGCCAGTGCTGGCTGGGTAGGTCAGCGTCATTTTCACCTTCTTGTCCGGCCCGATGACGAAGACCGTGCGCACGGTGAACTTCTCGGAGGCATTTGGGTGAATCATATCATACAGCTCGGCCACCTTGCGGTCGGGGTCGGCGATGACGGGGAAGTTCATCGTCACATGCTGCGTCTCCTCAATGTCTTTGAGCCATTCCATGTGCGAATCAATTGGGTCAACGCTGAGGGCAATGGCCTTGACGCCCCGCTTATCGAACTCGCCCTTCAGGGCGGCGGTGCGACCCAGCTCGGTGGTGCATACGGGCGTGAAATCGGCGGGGTGCGAGAACAGCAGCCCCCAGCTATCGCCGAGCCATTCGTGAAAGTGGATGGTGCCTTGGGTGGTTTCAGCGGTGAAGTCAGGGGCGATGTCCCCAAGTCTGATTGTTGCCATGTTTTGATTGTTTTTTTGTTAAAAATGGATGTTTCAAAATGGTAAACAAAAAAGCCTTTCCGTTGGCGTGGAAAGGCTTTTTTGCTGATAATCAACGACTTATGTCAAACATTGGTCGAAGTGCCTTTCCACTCAGTGTGTGCGGACAACAACAACATGCCTTGTTTGCGGAATGAATTCTCATCGTTGGTTATAGTTGATTGGAAGACAAGTTTGAGGGAGGAATTGTTCAAAGGGTGGTGTGAAAATCTTGAGGAAAGTATTGGTGTTGTGGCCACGAAAATTTCCGGGGGATGATAAGTAAAAGCGTTTATCCAAAAAGGCCAGAAGGATAAAATAGCATAGGTGAACTGCGGCAATGTTGGATGGGTCAATATTCGGTTTCGGTTCACAACTTCTAGGATGGATTACTCTACCAACTTCCCTTCCAGCACCTTCCGTTGCAGCAGTTCCGACTTGCCGCCCAACTCCAGTGCCTTTTGCCACAGCAACAGTGCGTCGTTGGCCTTTCCGAGCTGGTACTGCACGTCGCCCATGCGTTCGAGCAGGGCGGTGTCCTTGGGGTTCAGCTTGAACGCCTCGCCTAGGGTGTTTTCGGCTTGCGAAAACTTTTTGAGCTGGTAGTACGATTCCCCGGTTTCCTTTAGCACGTTGAAGCGCAGCGGCGGGTTCTTGGCAGAGATGATGAGCGCCTGCTGGAGCGCAGGGAGGGCGTCGTTGGGCTTGTGCAGGCCGTTGTAGCCAAGGCCGTTGAAGTAATGTGCAGGGGCCTGGTTGGGAAACAAATCAAGGGCATCTTCAGAGGTCTTCACAAGGTTTTCGTAGTCCTTTTTGTCAAAATAAATAAAAAGCACCTGCTCCCACACCGCCCAAACGTTGCGGTCAAGTTCAAGGCATTTCCGATACTGTTCAAGGGCACGGTCGGGCTGGCCGTTGTGGAACAGCACGTCACCAAGCACGGAGTGCGACTTGGCGGCGTTCGGGTGAACAGTCTCCAGCAGCGAGGTCAGCGCCAGCAGCGAGTTGCCTAGGCTCTTGTCGCCCGTCTCTGCGAGGCGGTTCACGTAGGGTATTATTTCCTTTATTTTGGTGTCAATGTCGGTGCCAGGGTCTTCAAAAACGGGCCGCAATGAGTTGAGGAACTTGATATCGTCCTTGCCCTTGTTGTCGTCGGCAAGGGCGATTTTTGCAAGGGCATCGTTGGGGTTTAGCTTCAATATTTCTTGGTAGGTCGTGGTGGCCTTCTCCTTTTCTCCGGTCTGGTCGTAAAATTTTGCGAGCATGTGGCGGTATTCCACGTTGTTGGGAAACCTTGCAATCAGGTCTTGCACTTCTTTCCCCGCCTTTTTGTACTCGCCCATGCCGAGGTACAGCGTCTGCTTGTGGCGGGTCGTCTCCTCGTTCACGCCTATCATTTTCTCCAACTGGTCATAGACTTTGATGGCCTCGGCCGGTTGGCTCGACCGCACGAGGTAGTAGGCCCATTTGAAATAATAACCTTCGTTGTGTGGGTCCATTTTTACGAGCTGGCCATAGAGGGCGGCAGCTTCCTTGTCCTTGTCCACTTTTTGGTAGAGGTCGGCGAGGTAATATTTAAACCAAGGGTTGGCGGGGTCCCACTCCACGGCGTTTTTGCCTGCGGCAACGGCCTTGTCGGTATCTTTCAGCGCCTCGTACACACGGGCAAGCTCGTAGGATGCGGCGGCGTTCTTGGGGTCTTTTTCGAGCACTTCCTTGAACTTGGCGGCAGCTTTTTCCCAATTACCGAGCAGCTTCTCCCGGTTGCCGTCAATGAAGATTTCCTCGATTTGCGTCTCCGCTTCCGAAATAGGAGCAATTTGGCCGACTTCCTGCGCATGGAGCGTCAAGGCGGTGAGGAGGAGTAATGGGAAAAGGTATTTTTTTGACATCTGAGGATTTGAGGATTTGAGGATTTGAATATTCGAGGAGGGCCGTGGTCAAATCCTCGAATCCTCAAATCCTCATCAAGTCATTCTTTAAAACTGGTATAGTCGCCAATGCTCACGTCCGATGCATGCCCTTCGTAATTGACGTGGTTGCCCACCATCGAATCGGCGAACAGGGCATCCGAAACGCTCGTATCGCCCTGAATAACGCTGTTTTTGATGATAGAGTTTGCTATCACCGAATTATTGCCCACCGACACGTGCGGCCCGATGACGGAGTTCACGATTTTTGCGCCAGCGCCCACAAAGCAAGGCGGTACGATAACCGAGTTTTCAATGACCGCCTGTGGCGAAATGAGCATTTCCACCGTGCTCTTTATCTCCAGCATCCGGCGGTTCGTGTCCACGATGTTGAACTTGTTGCCGCAGTCGAGCCACTCGTCTATGCCCGATGCCCTAAACTTGTAGCCGCCCGCTTTCATGTTTTCCAGCACCGAAGTTATCTGGAACTCGCCCTTGTCCCGGATGTTGTTTTCTATCAAAACTTGATTTGGTCACGCAGGTACTCGCCCTCCCGCACGTAGTATAGGCCCACGATGGCAAGGTCGGAAACGAACACGGGCGACTTCTCCACGAAGTCGGTGATGAACTGCTCACTGTCGGTTTTTACCACACCGAAGGACGAAGGGTCGTCCACTTTTTTTACCCAAATAATGCCCTCCTCGTTGGTGTCAAAATGGAAGTCCGCCCGGAACAGCGTGTCGCTGAAGGCGATGAACACGTTGCCGTTTAGGCTTTCGCTGGCGCAACCGATGGCATGTGCCACGCCCTGTGGGTTAGTTTGGTGGTAGATGCGCCCCTCGGCCCCGAAGTTGTTGGCAATGCTGACAAGCTCCTGCTCCACGTCTTTGCCAAAGTCGCCGGTGATGAAGGCGATTTCCTCCACCTTGCCGTTGTATCCAGCCGTCAGGTCCTCGACGATGCGCTGCACCATCGGCTTTCCAGCGATGGGGATGAGCGGCTTTGGGAGCGTCAGCGTATGCGGGCGGAGGCGGGTGCCCCGGCCAGCCATTGGGATGATGATTTTCATTTCTGGATGGTAATTCTTGATGTGTTGAAATGGGATTTACGACAAGACAGTCAAATTTCATACCTCATACCTCCTCACCTCATACCTTCAAACCCCAGTGCTGCCGAATCCCCCCGCTCCCCGCTCCGTCTCCGAAAGCTGTTCCGCCTCCGCCCACTCGATGCGCTCGTACTTCGCAATGACCATCTGTGCAATGCGCTCGCCAGGCTCCACCGTCTGTGGTCCGTTCGAGAGGTTCACGAGGATGATTTTGATTTCGCCCCGGTAGTCGGAGTCAATGGTGCCGGGCGAGTTGACGAGGCCGAGGCCCTTTTTGATGGCCAGCCCGCTCCGTGGTCGCACCTGCGCCTCGTAGCCGATGGGCAGTTCGATGAAAAGCCCCGTGGGCACCAGTTGCCGCTCCAGCGATTGCAGGGTAATTGCGGTTGAAATATTTGCCCGGAGGTCAAGCCCCGCACTACCCAGCGTCTCGTATTGTGGTAGCGGGAAAGGGGATTGGTTGATGATTTTGACTTGCATGAGTGAGGGTTTGAGGGCGTGAGGGTTTGAGATAAAAAAATTGCGGAGCAAATATAACAGCGATAGATGGAACAACAATAGAGGGCTATTGCGAGGAAATATTTAGCAACAAAGCAAATCGTAGGAATTCCAATATCCCAATAACTCAATCACCCAATCACCGCCACTATTCCACCTGCGTCACCCGCAGCATGTTCGTCCTGAGCCGCTTGGACAGTGGCATGGAGCCGATATTGACGACCACATCCCCAGTTTCCACTTCCCCGACTGCTTTCAGGATGGCGAGCGTGTCTTCGATGGTTTCGTCGGTGGTGGTGAACTTGTCGTAGTAGAAGCCTTTCACGCCCCAAACAAGGTTGAGGGTGGCGAGGATATGCACTTGGCCAGAGAAGATGCAGATTTTGCGCTTCGGCCTGCGACTGGATACCTTGAAGGCAGTGTAGCCGGAAACGGTAAGGCCGGTGATGACCTTGGCCTTGATGCGTTCGGCCACGTCCACGGCGCTGTAGCATATCACGTCGCTGTGAAAAGTGGAGGAGTTGGGCGAAGGTTCCGGGAAGCGCATCTGGTAGAGGTCGTTGGTTTCCACTTGGTGGATAATGCGTCCCATCGTCTCGATGACCTCCACGGGGAACTTGCCCATCGCCGTCTCGCCGCTACACATGACGGCGTCGCAGCCGTCGAGCACGGCATTGGCCACGTCGGTGACCTCCGGTCGGGTGGGGGTGGGGTTTTCCATCATGGACTCCATCATCTGGGTGGCCACGATGACGGGCCTTGACCGCTGGATGCACTTGGCGATGATGCTTTTCTGCGTCATGGCCAGCCCTTCGATGGGTGTTTCGATGCCGAGGTCGCCGCGGGCGATCATGATGCCGTTGGAGGCTTTGATGATTTCGTCAATATTCTCCAGTGCCTCCGGTTTTTCTATCTTGGAAATGACCTTGGCGGGGTGGCCTTTTGCTGCGATGCGGCGCCAGAGTTCGTCAAGGTCTTGGGCGCTGCGCACGAAGGAGAGCGCTATCCAGTTGACGGGCTGCGTGAGGATGAAGTCGAGGTCCCGAATGTCCTTTTCGGTGAGAGCGGGCAGCTTGACCTTGGTGTTGGGCAGGTTGACGCCCTTGTTGGAACGGATGGGGCCGCCGTGGGTCACTTCGAGCTTCACCATATCCTTGCCATTGGATTCAAGCACTTTGAGCCGTATTTTGCCATCGTCCACCAAGATTATTTCACCGATTTTTACGTCCTCGGCGAGGTCTTGGTAGCTCATGTAGATGGCCTCCTTGGTGCCCTCGCAGGGGGTGTTCACGAAGGTGATGACGTCGCCCTTGTCCAGCATCAGCGGCTCGTCCTTGATGTTGCCGACCCGAAGCTTTGGCCCCTGTAGGTCGGCGAGTATGCCGACGTGAGTACCCAACTCCTCGTTCACGTGCCGGATATGGTTGATGACTTCTTTGTGTGCTTCGTGCTTCCCGTGCGAGAAGTTGAGCCGGAAAATGTCAACCCCCGCTACGACGAGTTTCCTCAGCATTTCCAAATTGCTGCTGGCAGGGCCCACGGTGGCTACTATCTTTGTACTGTTTGCTTCCTTGCTCATTGCTAGGTTTGTAAAAATGAAGTGCAAATTGGGGCGCACTTACGTGCAAAGGTGCTTAGAATCCGACACTTTCAAATTGTTTTTTTCTTTTAGATGAGTCTAGTTTGGCGCAAATTCATCCATGATAAAAACGACTTCAAGCCCTCAATTTGCAGGTATCGCCAAGCTAAGTGTATTTTTGACAAAATGCTTTGGCCGCCAAATGTACACCGCTCCGCAAACTTGACAAACCTCCGTCGGTTATTTTTTGAGATTCTATTTGGACAAGGCCTGCGGAGTGTACCCGCCAAAAAAATTTTTCCAATCGTTAGAGTTTGCCTTTCTTTGCACGAAATTTCAAAACCTTTTGGAGCAAAGGGCAAAGGAGTTTCAGTGTTAAGGTGGTTCTGTTAAAAAGCAGGAACGCCGCACTGGCCTGGGTCCAATATCCAAAATAGCTTTTTCCACTTAAAAAGTGTTTGATATGTCTAGCATTGCAGATCGCGTAAAAAAACTCATTGTAGAAAAATTGGGCGTTGAAGAATCTGAAGTAACGCCAGAGGCAAGTTTCACCAACGACCTCGGTGCAGATTCCCTCGACACCGTCGAACTTATCATGGAACTGGAGAAAGAATTCGACATCTCCATCCCGGATGAGCAGGCTGAAAAAATCCAAACCGTAGGACAGGCCATTGAGTACATCGAATCCAATTCGTAGTCGGCCCGTCTGAATCGTTTATTAGCCGAAGCCAAAAACGCTGCTTTCAGTAGTGTTTTTGGCTTCTCTCTCCTCGTTTTCAATCATCCATGCAGCAGGTTAAGGTAGTTGCGTATTTGCCCGTCTGCCACCTGTCAATTGCCATTTAAAATTATTTTATGAGAAGGGTTGTCATCACTGGCATCGGCGCTTTGACCCCCATCGGCAACAATGTCAAGGAGTACCTTGCTGGCTTGCAGAATGGTATCAGCGGCGCTGCCCCGATTACGTATTTCGATACCACCAACTTCAAGACCCAGTTCGCCTGTGAGGTCAAGAACTTCCATGCCGAAGATTTCATTGACAAAAAGGAAGTCCGGCGTATTGACAACTTCGCCATCTACGCTATGGTTGCTGCCGACGAGGCCATCGCTGCTGCTGGCCTTGACCCCGAAAAACTCGACCTCGACCGAGTAGGCGTCATCATGTCGTCTGGTATCGGAGGCTTGGCCACACTGGAAAGAGAAATCGAGGAATTCATCACCGGCAACGGCATTCCCCGCTACAATCCCTTCCTCATACCCAAAATGATAATTGACATTGCCGCTGGCCATATTTCCATGAAGCATGGCTTCCGGGGTATCAACTACGCCATCGTATCGGCCTGTGCGTCTTCGTCCCATGCCCTTATGTCCGCTTTCGACAATGTTCGCATTGGCCGCAACGACATCATCATCAGTGGTGGTACAGAAGCTACTATTGTAAAAGTGGCGGTCGGCGGCTTCGGTGCCATGAAGGCACTCTCCACCCGCAACGACGACCCTGCCACTGCCTCCCGTCCCTTCGACCTCGACCGCGATGGCTTCGTGCTTGGCGAAGGAGCTGGCGCGCTAGTAGTAGAAGAGCTAGAACATGCCAAGCGCCGTGGCGCCAACATCCTCTGCGAAATCGTGGGAGCGGGCGCTACTGCCGACGCCTACCACATCACTGCCCCGCACCCCGAGGGCCTCGGCGCTGCCAACGTGATGAGGGCCGCCCTCGCCGATGCCAAGATGAACCCCGATGAAATTGACTACATCAACGTCCACGGCACCTCCACCTCGCTCGGCGACGTGGCCGAGGTGAAGGCCATCCAGCAGGTGTTTGGAGATTCGATTTTCAAGCTGAACGTCAGCTCCACCAAGTCCATGACCGGCCACTTGCTCGGTGCTGCCGGTGCCATTGAGGCCATTGCCGGGGTGCTGGCCATCCAGCACAACTTCATCCCGCCCACCATCAACCACTTCACCGACGACCCTGAACTTGACCCCCGCATCAACCTGACCTTCAACGAAGCACAGCAACGGGAGGTAAGGGCTGTTTTGAGCAATACCTTCGGTTTTGGCGGGCACAACGGGTCGCTGATATTTAAGAAATTTCAATAGTTATGAGAGTTATGAGTTATGAGTTTTGGGATACCCAAACTCATAACTCATCTCTCATAACTCAATACGCCCCCACCTCGCTGATGCACAGCGCCGCCCTTCCTTCGAACTCAATCTTCACCTTCTCCACTTCCTGTTTTTCGAAGCGTAAAATACGTTTGTAGCCCACCGTCGTGCCGTTTGCCAGCGGCGTCCATTTGCCATCGTTGAAACCTGAAACCCGAAAGGCGTTCACCCGCTGCCGTAGCCGAATATGCTCTTGCAGCACGAGGCGGCTGATAGCCGTTTTTTTGCCAAAATCAATCTCCAAACTGGCCGAAAGCGCGCTGTCGCCAGTAGCCCAGTAGGTGTCGGGGTTGGCGTCGAGCGCATTTTTGCTTCAAAACCTTGGCCTCGCTCATTGGTGGCGGCGGCTTTTTTGCCTGCGGCAAAATTGGTGGCAAAGTCCCGACGGATGGCCTCTCCAAGCTCCTTGAGCCGGGCAGTGTCGGCCTCGTGTACGAGGCCACGGGTGTCCACGGGCAGGTTGAGCAGCAGTAGATAGTACCAGCCTGGCCGGATGCTCACATCGCACTCGGCAGGTACCCAGTCGGTGCCGTCGGCATGGCCTGTGGTCAGTTCCTTGTAATTGGGGGAGCCGGGGTAGAACTCGGCGAGGCGCAGGGTGCTCCAGTTGGTCTCACCAGCGTAACCGTCTTCGTTGCCGACCCAGCGGCAGCCCGGCCCAGCGTCGCTGAACATGACGGCGTTGGGCTGCAACTCCCTGACAAGCTTGTGCGTGGTCGGCCAGTCGTAATAGTTTTGGCGGTCAACTTCCCGTTTTTCGTTGGCACCGCCATAGTAGCCATCGCCGCCGTTTGCCCCATCGAACCATACCTCGAAGATGTCGCCGTAGTTGGTCAGCAACTCCCGCAACTGGTTGCGGAAATAGGTCAGGTATTCCGGCTTGCCGTAGTCGGCGTGGTTGCGGTCCCACGGCGAGAGGTACACGCCGAACTTGAGGCCGTATTCCCGACAGGCATCCGAAAGTTCCCGAACAACATCGCCTTTGCCGCCCTTCCACGGTGAGTTTTTCACTGAATGCTCGGTGTAGGCGCTCGGCCAAAGGCAGAACCCGTCGTGGTGCTTGGCGGTGAGGATGATGCCCTTCATGCCCGCCTCCTTGCACACCTTGGCCCACTGGCGGCAGTCGAGCGCCGTGGGGTTGAAGGTGGCTGGCGGCTCGCTGCCCATCCCCCACTCGATGTTGGTGAAGGTGTTCATGTTGAAATGCACGAAGGCGTTGAACTCCATCTGCTGCCAAGAAAGCTGCGCCTCGCTTGGCACGGGGCCGTAAGGTACGGGCGGTGGAACGGGCGGTTTTGCGCAAGCGAAAAGAGAAAAGGCAGGAGGTAAAACAGGTTCTTCATTTTGCTCTTTATTGTTTTTGATTGACGATTACATGATTGTTGATTTTTGGGATGTTTGATTTTGAATTTCCGATGGCCGGTGTTTTGAACTGCCATCAGCCATATAAAATAGTCCATTTTACATGACATCATCAATCAAAAATCATGTAATCGTCAATCGTCAATCAAAATAATCAATAGAAATTTAGTCCACGAGCCGCCACGAAATCCCCATCCGCATCCCGCCATTTTGGTAGCCGAAGGGCATGGGGTAGTCGGCAGTTTGGTAGTAGTAGGTTTGCAGCGGGAAGGTAAGCAGGTTTTCGATTTTGAAGAAAAACCGGAAAGTTTTAACCTTGAAGCTGAGGAAGGCATCGAGCAGCGGGGTGAATGGCAGCGACTGGTTGCGCTGCAAATGGAACTGCCCAATGAGCGGATTGTAGCCAGGCGGCGTGTAGGCTGCGATGAGCCGGGCGTCCACCCCGATTTTCGTGAGCATCACTTTTTTGAAAATCTTGCCTTCGAGGTAGAGACTGTGCTTGCTGTAAAACTGCGGCAAGGGCAGCACGTCGGAGGTGGTTTGCTGGAGATAGGCCGAGTTGTCGAGGTGCAGCGGGCCGAGGCTGAAGTCCTTTTGGGCGGTGAGTTGGAGGATGCTGAACGTGCCGCTTTGACGGGGCCGTCCAGTGGAATCAAAATAAACAAGGTTGTTCAGCAGGTGGTACTGCCCACCGACAGAGAACCGGAATTGCGGCAGCGAATAGGTGCCGGAAACGCTTGTTTCCAGCGTTTTCCCAAAATCGTTTTTCCATATTTCTTTTTGGGTAACGTAAAAACGCTGGGGCAGCAGCGAGGGAGAGTAGAGCTGGTTCACCGCCTCCAACCGCAGCGTCCCGATTTTTTTCAGGTTCAAAAAAAGCTCGCCGCTGAGGCGAAAGTCGCCCGCATTGGCACCGATGCCGAGGTGGGCGTAGGTGCTTAGGCGCATGCGGTCGCCGGGCGAAAAGTTGAGCCGCCCGGTGAGGAACAGGTTGTGAATAGCCCCGGTGTCCACGGGTTCTTGTTGCACGAAGCTCACGCTGTGCACCAGCCCGATTTCCAATAGGTCACTTTCTTGTGACAGCGCCCGGCTGTTGGTCGAGTCGGGTTTTTGCTGCCTGAGCTTGAAGGTTTGGAGCTTAACGGTGTTCTCCAGTTTTTTCACCTCCAAAAAATGCCGAAGCCCACGTTTGTCCACCAAAAAATTGCCATAAAACGCCGAGTCCGGTGCTGTGTCGGAGAACTTGTAACTGCCCGTGCGCCAAGCGATTTGGTGGTAGCCGGTGAAGCTGCGAGACGATTGCGGATTGCGGATTGCGGATTGCGGATTGGAGGCCGAATCAACTTGGGAGTATCTGGGTTTCAGGATGCTCGATGAGTCTTGCGGATTGTTCGGCCCTGACTGCCCCCTGCCCCCTGCCGAACTGCCCCCTAAAATCCGCAGGTACTGCGTGTACGCCAATTCCCGGTTGGCATAGCGGGTGTTGGCGGTGCCAAGGTGGATGTCCACTTGGTAGGCTGGAATAAAATCCGTGTTGAGGTTTTCGGCGGTGCCGCCATTGTCCTGCTGCTCGATGCTGTTGGAGACAAAGCTGAAATAGCCGTCGTAATTGCCTTTTTTTGGGTGGTACCACATACCCGCTGCCACGCTGGAAGTGGCGGCCTTTGGGAATCATAGGCGCCGAGGTTGTTGATGCGGCGGTGCTCGACGGTGAAGTTGAGGCCATCGGCGAAGTTGCGGCTGAACCGGACATTGAACTGCGCATCGTTCTGCGTAGTGCCCTGCGTGAAATTGGCCTGGGTGTAAGCTTGCGTGATTTTGTAGTAGCGGACGTCGGCGGTGGTCATCTGGTAAATGTCGAACTGGTGCAGCCCCACGTCGAAGCCCCGCCGCCAAGCGGGCTGAAAAAACAAGGGTCTGGCAGCCGAGCCGAGGTTGCCGAGGTTGGCGAAGTCGAACGGCTGCTGCCGGATGGGGTCGTACTGGTGCAAGCTGCCAAGTAGGCTGTCGTTGAACGGAAAGACGAAATTCGGCTCATCGGCGAAGAAAAAATAGATATCGGACGTGTCGAGGGTGAGGCGCTGCGTACCACCGCCCGCACCGCCGCCGCCCAACTTTCCGGCAATGCCCCCCAGCCCCCCGCCGCCGCCCCCAAACTGCGCACGGGCAGTTTGGGCAAGCAAAATGGTGAAAATCAGCAGGATATAAATTTTATTGAACTTCATCGCATATCTGGGTTTCCATCAATGAACGGCTGTGAGCGCTGCCGGTGGGCAGGGTTTACCAAAAATTAACGGGCGTAAAAGTAACAGTTATGTTCACCACGGTGAAGCACCCTGCCCGATTTACTGCAAAAATGCTTTTAACTTGAAAAAGTCAACGCAATAGGTAGCTTTACCGCAAAAGTTTGGTCGCCACATTACGCTCAATTTTTCCCATTATATCAATGAACGCGGATAATTACTTCCACTTTTTTTCTTAAAAATCATTTTGGGTTCAGTGGAAAATTGATATGTTTGCTATCACTTTTCACGTTTGACCTGCTATCTTGTTTACCTACGGTGGTTTCCCAGTCTGCACCGTTAGTATTTTGTCAACTAATTTGGTTGTTCAAAATACAGATTCAGTTCAATCAAGCGTCTCACAACATCATTTAGCGATATCCGAAAAAAGGAGCAATTGAGCCTCACGTGGCAATAGCTGTTTACTTTCCTCTTTGGCTAATGGGTATATCCCTGATTATTCGGACGCTCCTCAAAATCGTGGGACACCCTTTTTATGTCTTTTATATTATTCACTGGCATCCATGACTTAATGCCCATCAAGCAACTATTCGGCAAGGGTAAATACAAATCGCCCTGTTTCGAGAATTGACCAAGTAGGGTCATTTAGTTGCCCAAGTGCAGGAGTCTGGATGGCTTGCAAATAAATTAGCCTTATGAACAAACACTTTACTTCGCTGTTTTCCCAGCTCATTTTCACTGTCATTATTTTGATGTCGGCTAAGGCCCATGTCAGTGCACAAATCGTCGTTAACGAGTTTGTAGCCTCCAACTCAACCTATGCGGATGAATTCGGCGAGTTCGATGATTGGGTGGAGTTGAAAAACACGGGAAGCTCACCTGTAAACATTGGTGGCTACTATTTTAGCGACAACCCGGCAAGCCCACTGGCTTCCCAAATACCCACCAACAACGCCACTGCGACGACCATCCCTGCTGGCGGCTATTTGATTGTCTGGTTTGATGGGCAACCGGCGCAAGGCCCCCTGCATGTCCAACCCAAATTGGGCGCTGGCGGTGAGTCTATCGTCATTACTGCTGCCGATGGCGTGACGCTTGTTGACTCGTACACCTACACAGCGCAAACAACAGACATTTCGATGGGCCGATTTCAGGATGGCACGGGCAGCTTTGCCTTCATGCAGCCGCCAAGCCCCAATGCGACCAACGTCAACTCCCCACCCGCAACAACAGCCGCCATGCCGACGGCCTCTGTGCCTGCTGGTTTTTACACCTCCAACCAGAGCATTGCACTGTCCACTACCACTGCCAGCGCCTCGATTTATTTCACCCTCGACGGAACCATGCCCTTGACCTCCTCCACGCTGTACGCCGGGCCGATTTCGATTTCCTCGACAAAAGTGCTGCGTGCAATTGCCGTAGCAACTGGCTTGGGCAATAGCCCTGCCTTGACCAACACGTACTTCTTCAACGTGTCGCACACGTTCCCCATCGTGTCGGTGACAATGACCCCGGATGACATCTTCGGCGCAGCGGAAGGCATTTACCCCAATTATACTTTGGACTTGGAGAAGCCGATGCACTTCGAGCTTTTTTACAACAATGCACAACTGTACGAATCAGACGGCGACGCCAAGATTCAGGGCACGGCCAGCGCTACGCTCCCCCAAAAATCATTGTCGCTCAAGGCTCCGTCAGGTAGCACTTTCAACTATGCGCTGTTCCCCGGCCAGACCCAAACGGACTACGAGGCTTTTGTTGTCCGCAACAGTGGCCAAGA
Source organism: Saprospiraceae bacterium (assembly GCA_016719855.1). GTDB lineage: Bacteria > Bacteroidota > Bacteroidia > Chitinophagales > Saprospiraceae > UBA6168. The sequence goes on from JADJYH010000085.1 coordinate 29,939, forward strand.
CTGGAACATCACCATGTTCCGGGATGAGTTCGTGTCGGGCCTGATGCGGGAGTTCGACGACATTGCCCCATTGATGAAAAAGCCGGACCTAAACCTCCAGGCTTACCGCCCCGGCGTCGTTTACATCAACGGTGCGTACTGGGGCATCCACAACATCCGGGAGCGCATGAATGAGGCTTGGGTGAAAACCCACGAAGGCTGGAACTCCAATGAGATTGACCTGATTGAAAACTACGACGAAGTAAACGAAGGCGATTTGGTGGAATGGAACGCTTTCCAGACCTTTTTTACCGCCACCAATTTCAGCAACGCCACCAATTTTGCCTTAATGAAGCGCAAGATGGACATGGATGGCTATTTGGACTATTTTGCCTTCAACATCATTGTGGACAACGAGGATTGGCCGGGCAACAACCTGCGCCGCTACCGCCACCGCGCCACTGACGGCGAGTGGGAGTGGATGGTGTACGACCTCGATTTCACCTACGGCCTCTTCCAACAGGGCGGCGGCTGGAACACGGGCGATGCCTCTCCCAACGCACTGGCCCGTGCCCTAAGCTCGACCGGCAGCGGTTGGCCCAACCCAAGCTGGTCAACGCTGCTGTTCCGCAAGCTGATGGAGAACCCAACGTTCAAGCAGGACTTCATCAACCGGGTGGCCGACATGCTGAACGTGGCTTTCACCCCAACGAGGGTCAACGCCCGCATCGACGAGTACCAGGCACTCTACCAGCCCGAGATGCAAAAGCACTTTAACAGGTGGAACGGCGGGTGGGCCGGCAACTGGATTCCGAGCGTCAACAAGCTCCGCATTTTTGGCAACAACCGCCCGGCCTACATGCGCCAGCACATTGACGACCAGTTTTCGAATGTCACCGGCACGGCCAACGTTACCCTGCAAGCCAACCCTGCCACGGGCGGCACCATCCATTTCAGCTCCATCACACCTTCGTCGGCCAACCTGCCGTGGAGCGGCGTTTACTTCCGGGGCAACCCCATCCCCGTGCAAGCAAAGCCAAACAGGGGCTATGTTTTCACCTCGTGGTCGGATGCGGGACTTGGCGCTTCGCAAAACGCCACGGTAACCTTGAGCGGCGACAAAACCATCACGGCCAACTTTGCACTTGGCTCCACCAGCACCGCTGGCATCGTCATCAACGAGATAAACTACAACTCGCCCTCTACGGCAAACAGTGGCGACTGGGTGGAACTGACCAACCCTACCAATAACTCGGTGGACATTTCTGGCTGGTACTTGGAGGACCTAAGCGGCCAGTATTTTTCCATCCCAAACAACACCTCAATACCCGCCAACGGCTTCCTGATACTTGCGGAGGATGTCCAGGCTTTTGAATCCGTGTATCCATCGGCTTCCATTGTGAAGATCGGCAACTTCGGCGATGGGGCGTACAGCTTCAAGTTCGACAACGGAGGCGAGACGCTGACGCTGAAAAATGCAAACGGCACCACGATAGACGAGGTGGCCTACGACGACGCCAGTCCTTGGCCTAGCTCACCAGATGGCGACGGCCCGACGCTGCAACTGTTAGCACCCACCCTCGACAACAGCTTGGCAACCAACTGGGTCGGACAAACGGCAACGCCCGGTTTGCCAAACGATGCCACGCCGCTGCAAAACCAGACCATCACCTTCCCGGCTTTGTCAAACCATTTTACGACAGATGCACCATTCACCATCAGCGCCACGGCAAGCTCTGGGCTTGCGGTCAGCTTCTCCATCGTCTCTGGCCCAGCCACCATCACCGGCAACACCATCACGCTGGCTGGCACTGCTGGCACGGTGACGGTACGGGCTTCACAAGCTGGCGATGCACAGTACAACCCGGCGCCCAACGTTGACCGCTCGTTCACCGTAACCGCCCAGGTGCTGCAAAACCAGACCATCACCTTCGCAAGCATCCCGGACAAGCTGACGACGGATGCGCCATTCGCCATCAGCGCCACGGCGAGCAGCGGCCTTGCGGTCAGCTTCTCCATCGTTTCTGGCCCGGCCACCATCACCGGCAGCACCATCACGCTGGCTGGCACCGCTGGCACGGTGACGGTGCGGGCCTCGCAAGCTGGCAACGCACAGTACAACCCGGCGCCCAACGTGGAACGGGTATTCTCGGTGACGGCTCCCGGCGGTGGCGGCGCCACCTATTGTGCCTCTTCCAGTTCTGCCCCTTGGGTGGAGTGGATTTCGAACGTGACGCTGAACACCATCAACAACACATCGGGTAAAACCAACTACGGGAATTACGTAAACATCAGCACGGACTTGGCGGTAGGTATTTCTTATCCATTCTCGCTGACCTCTACTTGGAGCTATTTCGGCTATACGGAGTACTTGCGGGTGTGGGTAGACTTCAACAATAACGGCGTGTTTGAGGATACGGAAATCGCCTTCCAGACCATCATCGCCCCGCCAGCCAGCGGGTCAAATGCGACCAAGGTGACAACTGGTGCCATCGCCGTTCCAGCATCTGCCGTGACTGGTACTACCCGCATGAGGGTTTCAATGAAACGCAACGCCTTCGCAACAGCTTGTGAGGTATTGCCACAAGGTGAGGTAGAGGATTATTCCATCAATATCACCACTGGCGGTGGGCCACAAAACCAGATCATCACCTTCCCGGCCATACCGAACAAGCTGACGACAGATGCGCCGTTCACCATCAGCGCCACGGCAAGTTCCGGGCTTGCGGTCAGCTTCGCAATATTATCTGGCCCGGCCACCATCAGCGGCAACACCATCACGCTGACGGGTACGGCTGGCACGGTGACGGTGCAGGCCTCACAAGCTGGCAACGCCCAGTACAACCCAGCGCCGGACGTGGACCACTCTTTCACGGTAACGGCACCGGGGCCGCTGAACCAGACCATCACCTTCCCGACCATCCCGAACAAGCTGACGACGGATGCGCCGTTCACCATCAGTGCCACGGCAAGTTCCGGCCTTGCGGTCAGCTTCACCATCGTTTCTGGCCCGGCCACCATCAACGGCAATACCATCACCCTCGCTGGCACGGCTGGCACGGTGACCGTGCGGGCTTCGCAGGCTGGCAACGCACAGTACAACCCTGCGCCAAACGTTGACCGCGTGTTCACCGTCACGGCCCCGGTCTCAGTGTACTGTGCCTCGATGAGTCCAGCGCCCTGGCACGAGTGGATTTCCAACGTGACGCTGAACACCATCAACAACACTTCCGGCAAAACCACCTACGGCAACTACACCGGGCATCAGCACCAGCCTTGTGAAAGGTGATTCCTACCCAGTTTCGCTCACGACGACTTACAGCTACACGACCTACAATGAGTACTGGCGGGTGTGGATTGACTTCAACAAAAACAATGTTTTCGAGGACACCGAGATTGCATTCCAGGCAGTTGCGACGCCACCAGCTAGTGGGTTGAGTGTAACCAAAACCACCACGGGCAGCATCAGTGTGCCTGCAAGTGCCGTAGTTGGCACGACCCGGATGCGGGTTTCGATGAAACGGGGCGCTTATGCTACGGCCTGTGAAACTTTGCCGCAAGGCGAGGTGGAGGACTATTCCATCAGCATCGCCAATTCCTTCAATGGCGGCAATGGAACCACTGCGATTGTGCTAGACGCACAGCTCGGCGAAGAAAACGTGGCATTGACTTGGGTCATGAAGCACATGGACGACGTTGAGGTGGCGGTGCTTGAACGTTCAGTGGACGGCCAGCATTTTGAGGAAATAATGTTGGTGGAAAACAATGGCGTTGGATTCTACCGGGAATTCGACCAGTCACCAACAGAAGGCATCAATCAATACAGGCTGCGCTGGAACACTGCCGATTCCGCCGCAAACTACTCCAACATCAGCTCCGTGGACTTTATGCCGATGGGCACAGCAACGGTGTTTCCCAATCCCGTCCAAGGCATTGCGAACATCTATGTGGAGGACTTCATTGGCAAGCCAGCAACCCTGACGGTGAGCGATGCCCTTGGCAGACCCATCTACGAGACCAGTTACGATGCCCTCGATCGAGCGGTCGTCAAATTGGACGTTTCGGGTTGGCGAGCTGGCACCTACACGCTGTTTTTCCAGACACCCAACAGGAGGCCGATAGCAAGGCAGCTAGTGGTGCTCAGGTAACGAACCTTGCCATCAACGCCGCAGAAATTTAAAAAGCGGGCTGTGTCAAATGCTTTGGCGCAGCCCGTTTTTATTGCGGTTTTCAAAGGCGTCCATCAATCGGTGAAGGTACTGTGCCGTGTTTTCCTTGAGGTAAACACCGAGCGTAAGGGCGACCTTGTCCAGCAAGTTGATGTCGAAAAACGAGTAGTTGAACTGGTGTGCCAGTCCGTCGGTAAGGCGCTCCCGATTGCTGGCCAGCAGCGCAAGTTCAGCGGCGGAGAGGTTGTTGATGCCACCTGCGTTCACGTATTTTTTCATGCGGCGCTCGCAGGCTTGGAGGGCATCTTCGAGGATTTGCAGGTTTTCGGCGGCCTCCGATAGAATTTTTCGTTGGAGCAGGATGCCATCCACAGCATCGGCTTTCTCCGATTTCACCTCCCGGTCTTCTTTTTCCACGGAAAAATAACTGTCATCAATATCGTTGTTGAATTGCTTCACGGCTTCGAGGTGCAGCGCCGCCAGTTCCCGCATGGGTTCGATGATGAGCCGGAATTTTTTGGAGAGCAGTTCATGGCAGGATTTTTCACCAGCCAAACTGCCCTGGTCGTGGTTTTCGCCAATGTTGACGAACATGGCCAGCACCTCGTTCGTCACCTTGTGGTCAACGACCCGGAGCCTGCTCAACAAGGCCGAAAACGCCTGTGCTTTTTCGTGGAAAAGAGCGTTTTTCTTCAAAATCTCGTCCAGCGGCTCCGGTTGGTTTTCGAGATGGGCACCATCTTCGGGCATCGGCGGGAGGTTGGCACCGAAGGCACGGGGCGGGTTGCTTCTGAATAGGTCGTCGTATGGATTGGGCATCGGCGGTATTTTTCAACAAATGTAAATCATCCATGAAAAGCCTGCTCAACTCCTTGATAGTGTCTCCGAAATATCCGTCCGCCTCGCCTGCATGGCCGGAATCAGCGCCGCCACGAAACCCACCACGAGTGCACCGACCAGCAACCAACCTTCCTCCGGCAAAAATTTCCAGCCCGTGAACGAGTAGCGGTAGGTGTTTTTCATGAAACCAGCCAAAATGCCCATGCCCAAGTGGCTCAAAACGATGCCCAGCACGTAGCCCATCACCGCCAGCAGTAGCCCTTCCAGCAGTATCAGCCGGAACAGCGTACCGGGCGAGCCGCCCATCACCCGCATCAGCGCCAGCTCGTAGCGGCGGTCGCGCAGCGAGGAGAAGAGCGAGATAAAAATGCTCAGTCCCGACACCAGCACGATGACCCAGGCCAGCAGTTCCAGCGTGTCCGCCCCGAGGCCGAGGTTGGTCTGCAACCGGGCGATTTCGTTGGGCGGGCTGGCGGCCATCAAGTCGGTATTCTCGTTGATGTTGCGGCCCATGTTCAGCGCCTGGATGTTCGTGCGGCTGCGGAATTTTATCAGGATGGCGGTAATTTCCTGGTCCGTCTGCTCCATCAGTTCCAGCCGCTGCGCCTCTGCCAACTGCCTGATTGTCAAGGAGTCGTAAGTCGTTGGGGCTACTTTTGTGTGCTCATGCTCGGCATGGTCATGGTCTCCCTCCATTCCCAGCCAAGTGTCACCGCCCACATGGCTTGAGTCGCCATCCGGCGCCTCCCGCCCACCGTCCAACTGCTGCATGCGCGTGCGATTCCCAAATGCTCTCCGACGGCGTCAGCACCAGTTGGTCAATCACCGAGCCGCTCGGCTTCAAGATGCCCACCACCTTGAAGTCGTGCTCGTGTTCCTCGATACCCTCCACCAGCCCATGCGAACTTTTGAACGTGTCGCCGATGTGTAAATGCAACGCATCGGCCACCGCAGCACCGACCGTGACTTCCATCGGGTTGGCCCAAAGTTGGCCTTCAGCAAGAGCGGCATCGTAGAGTTGCAGGATGTCGTAGGTCGTGCCGACGATGCGGTAGCCCCGGTAGCTGTCGCCGAGCGAGAGCGGCACGGCTTGTTTGATGAGCGGGTGCTTAGGGTTCAAAAATGCCTTCGATTTTTCGATGGGGATATTGCCCGTGGGGTTGTCCACATGGTACATGGCGCAAAGAATCATCTGCAATGGACTGCCCTTCGCCCCCAGCACGAGGTCCACACCGGCCAGGTTTTTATTGAAGTTCTCCTCGATTTGGTGGTTGAGGTTCAGCAGCAACGAAACCAGCCCCACCCCCAGCGCAAACAGGATGAGGGAAAGCGCCATGTTCAGCGGCTTGTTGACGAGGTTTTTCCAACTTAATTTTAACATCGAATTGTTAGATTGCTGTATTGTTATATTGTTGTATTGCTGTGGTGTCACGAACAACAATACAGCAATACTGCAATTCAACAATACAATCATAACAATATCTGCCTTCCAAACTTCTCCTTCAACCGCCCATCGTGGGTCACCACGAGCAGGGTGGCGTTCACCTCCGTGGCCGTTTCTTCCAGCAGGCGGATGACCTCGTTCGTGTTCACGTCGTCGAGGGCGGAGGTCGGCTCGTCGGCGAGGATGATTTCGGGCTTGTTCACCAGTGCACGGGCGATGGCGGCACGTTGGCGCTCGCCTTGGCTGAGGGCGTCCGTTTTTGCGTTGATTTTTGGGCCGAGGCCGAGCCTGCCGAGCAATTTGGCGATGTGATTTTTATCCACCGGAAGCCCGGCGAGCCGCTGCGCCAGCTCCAAATTCTCGCCCACCCGCAGCGACCGGACGAAGTGCGGCGTCTGGAAGATGATGCCGATTTTTTTGCCCCGAAATTTATCCAACTGGCTGGTTTTCAGTGTGTTGATGGCAGTTTCGCCCACCATCACCGAGCCTTGTCGGGGCGTGAGCAGGCCGCCGAGCAAGTGCAGCAGCGTCGTCTTCCCGCAACCTGATTGGCCGAGCAGCAGCCAGTGCTCGCCCGTCTCGCAGCGGATGTCGGGGAAGCTGAGGGAGCTTTTTCCGTCGTAGGAGTATTGAAGGTTTGAGGTTGAAAGCATTTGTCAAGTTATGAGTTATGAGTTTTGAGTGGTTGAGCGCTCGGATCAAACTCATGACTCATAACTCATAACTTCCTCATTTCTCCGCCATCACAATATACTGGTAATCCAGTGAGCAGTCGTCCGACCGGAAATTCGAGAAGCCGGCGGCTTCCAGTTCGTTTTCCACCTCGTAAAGTTCCAGGCGCACGTCGGCTTTTGGATACTTGATGGGCATCCGTTTTTTCTTGAAGTCCACCACGATGATTTTGCCGCCTTCCGGCAACACGTTGAGCAGGTTTTTCAAATATTCCACCCGGTTTTGGATGTAGATGTAGGTGTTCACCACCAGCACGATGTCGGCCTCGCCGGGCTTGAGACGGGGGTCGTTGGGAAGTCCCAGCCGGGTCTCGAAGCGTTTTTGGTACTCCGGTTTCAGCTCCACCAGCTTGATGCTGTCCATAAACTGGATGAACCGGGGGTCAAGCTCCACGGCAATGACCCGCTTGGCCTGCTGTGCCAGCCGCCTCGAAAAAAAGCCCGAACCAGCGCCGATGTCGGCCACGGTCTTGTTGCTCAGGTCGCCCATCTTCCCGATGACCACCTCCGGTTTTTGCCAAACGTCACGGCCCGGTGGGTCGTACTGCTTGAGCAGGTTTTGGAGGCTGGCGCTGTCGCCTGTGGCGGCCATTTGCTGTGCCGTCGTGTCGGGCTTGGGCGCTTTTGTGTTGCCTTCGGCAATGGGGTCGTCGTGACCACAGGCCGCCAGAAGCAGCGCCAAAACCAAGCTGAAAAATTTGAGGTTGTGTTGGATTTTCATTTTGAGATGGAAGCTGCGCCCCCTACTTTTTACTTTACACTTTTTCCTTTTTACTTTCCAATAACCTTCCCCGTCACCTCCCCAAACCCAATCCGAACACCGCCCTTCTCGCCCCAACCCCGCATCACCACCGTGTCGCCGTCGTTGATGAACTTGCGCTCCGAGCCGTCCGAAAGGTGCAGCGGTTTCGAGCCACGCCAGGTCAGTTCCAGCATCGAGCCGAAGCTGTCCGGCGTCGGGCCGCTGATGGTGCCACTGGCGCAGAGGTCGCCGATGTTCATGTTGCAGCCGTTGACGGTGTGGTGAGCGAGTTGCTGCACCATGTTCCAGTACATATGCTTGAAATTGGAGCGGCAAACCACAGCATTGGCGCCGTTCTCCGCCTGTATTTCCACCTCCAAATGCAGGTCGAAGTTTTGGCTCCCCCTGAAATTGGAGGTACGGCAAAACGGGTGGGTCTTGTACCGGCCCCGCCACCCGGAACGGCTCCAGCGCATCCAGCATCACTACCCACGGACTGGCCGTGGAGGCAAAGTTTTTTGCCAGAAATGGGCCCCAGCGGAACGTACTCCCAGCTCTGGATGTCCCGTGCCGACCAGTCGTTGAACAGCATCAGCCCAAAAATATGCTCCTCCGCCTCGGCAATCCCGATGGGTTTACCCATCGGATTTGGTTTGCCCACCACGAAGGCCATTTCCAGCTCGAAATCCATCAGTTTCGTTGGGCCAAAAACAGGTTGGTCGGCGCCCTGCGGCAAGGTCTGTCCACTGGGTCGATGCACGCGCGTACCCGACACCACGAGGCTCGACGCCCGACCGTGGTAGCCCACGGGCAGGTGCTTCCAGTTGGGCAGCAGCGGGTTGTCGGGGCGGAACATAGAGCCGGCGTTGGTGGCATGTTCCAGGCTGGAGTAGAAGTCAGTGTAGTCGCCGATGTGGATGGGCAGCAGCAGTTCCACCTTGTCCATCGGGTGCAGGAAGTGCCAGGCGAGGTCTTTGGCCTCGTCGTTGCGCTCGTCGAGCAGGTCGGCGAGGCGGTCACGCAGTTGGCGAACCTTGGGCTTGCCGAGCGCCATCAGGTCGTTGAGGTAGCGGTTGCTGTAAATCTCGTTGTCCAGCTCCACGTCGTCGAGCAGGTCGAGGTAGTTCATCACCGCCAAGTCCACCACGTTGTCGCCGATGGCCGTGCAGAGCCGTGGCGTCGGGTTGATCTTCGTGCGGAACACGCCGAACGGCAGGTTCTGAATCGGGAAATCGCTGTCTGCGGGCACTTCCACCCACGATTTTCGGGTCGGGTCGTTGGCTTTAATCATGCTGAATTGTTGTATTGTCTTATTGCTGTATTGTTGGAATTGCTGGGACTCCCAAAAACAATTCAACAATACAGCAATAAAACAATCGCCTTATTTTTCCAAAATTAGCTTCTCGGTCAACACGGCGCTGCCGCTCTTCAGTCGGAGCAGGTACACGCCGCTTGGCAGTCCCGTCAGGTCAAAATTGGCGGACTTGCTGCCCACCTGCACTTGCTGGTTTCTGACCAGAATCCCGTTCACGGAGAACAAGGTGGCATCCACGGCTTCAAAAGTTGGCTTTGAAAACTGGACGTTCACGATGCCCGTCGTCGGGTTTGGCAGAACGCTGATGCTCAAGCCGTTCAACTCCGACACGCCGTTCACCGGCCAAGTGGTGAAGCTGAACGGTGCGGGCGTCGTGCCGCCGCAGTTGTTGTACGCCGTCACCCGCCAGTAGTGGGTCGTGTTGACGTTGAGCGGCGAAGGTAGCGTGTAGTTCGTCTGCGGGATGGTCACGTCGGCTACAATATTGGTAAAATTGGCGTCGGTGGCCAATTGGAAATTGTAGCTCGATGCGCCAGTCACCGCGTTCCAGTCGAAGGCGGTCAATACGTTTACGCCAGTGGCCGCATTTGTGGGAGCAACAAAAACGGGTGCTGCTGCTGGGGCGGTGATGGTAAAGTTCAGGGTTTCGGTCACGGCGTTCACGCCATCGCTGCCATTGACCAACACGGCGTAAGTCCCAGGCGCAACATTGGTCGTCGTGAGGGTGACGGTCACGTTGCTTCCGGCTGGTGCAGGATTTTGGGAGAAAGTGGCCACAGCTCCCGGCGGAAGGGCAGGGGCAGTCAAGGTCACGCCACCTGCCTCGAAGCAGTCGCCGAGCGTCAGCGTGGTACTGGCCGTTCCGGTGCCGCAGAGCGTAAGCGAGGAGGGGCTGGCGTTGAATTCCAAATCATCCAGCGTGGTGAAGCTGTACACTGTAGCCCCAGGCGTGAATCCACAATTGCTGGATGCGCCGACTGTCCAATAATAGGTGGTGCATGGGGCAAGGAGGCCATTGGATGCGTATGCTGGCTGTGTCGGGTTTACAATCAAAATTGGGTTTTGCATATCAGGGTTCGCTGACACCGTGAGCATGTAAGAACTGCCCGTGGCCGACCACGAAAACACCGGGTTCACCGACACGTTGTTTGCACCTGGTGCTGGCGCAATGGCCGTCGGGGCTGCCGGAGCACCCAACACGTTCCACTGCACAGGGGCGCTGCCGCTTTGGTTCAAGCCGTCCGTGGCCACCACCTCGAAAGTGAAACTGCCCGCCGTACTTGCACCGCTCACGCTCACGCTCACTTGTGCGCCGGGCGTTGCAGGATTCGGGTCAAACGTGGCGGTGGCGCCTGGCGGCAAGTTCTCCGCCGTGAGCGTCACACCGCTGGCATCGTCGAAAGCAGTGCCGAGCGAGAGGTCGAAGAACAAGGAATCAAACAAACAGCTCGTGAACGTATTTGCCGAAGGCGAAACCGACAAGTCGTTCGGGATGGTGCTGCACAGGTCGAGGCCCCAACTGATAAGCGTACCGCCGTCCACGTTGGCATCGTCGTGTACCTTGAGCACCCAGTTGCCAGCGATTGGCTCACCGTTGAAACTGCTGAGGGCATCCTGTGGTTGGAAGTTCCCGACAATGGCGGGCGAGGTGACGTTGCACATGTTGAGCAGGTCGTCGTTGTTGGCAGTGGCTTGGTCGTCGAGCGAAACCAGGACGTTGTCGCTGCTGCATTGCCCGCCGCCGGGGTAGGCAAACAGCTCGATGGTTGTTCCCGAAGGGGAAGTTAGCTCCACCTGGAGGTCGCCGACCCACGAGTGGTTGATGCCGAGGTTCGTCACATTGATGTCGTCCACAAATCCGCCGCCGGTCACGGTCAGCGTGGAGGTCACGGTCGGGGTGCCAGCGCTGGAAATGACGATCGGTACGTTGGTGGAAACCCACGGGGCGCAGGAGATGGCGCTGGTCGTGAAGCTGCTCGGCACGGTCGGCCAGTCGCCTAGGCCACACACGTTTTCGCCACGAACCCGCCAGAAGTAGGTAGAGGTTTGGGTTAAAACCGTGGTCGAAGTGTAGCTGGCTACCGCCAGGTTCGAGGCCGTTTCGATGATGTTCAAGAACGCTGCGTCCGTGGCGATTTCAATGGTGTACGTTGCCCCGATGCCGGTGCTCCAAGTGAAATTCGGCGAGAGGCCAATGCCGCCAGCCCCGTCAGCCGGAAAGACTGCGACGGGTGGTGCAGGCAATTGCGAAGCGACCAAAAGCACCAGGTTGGAGCTGTTGGACGCCGTGCCGTCCGTGCCGTAGAGTACAAAAGTGTATTCGCCTTCGGCAATGCCGACCGTGTTCCGCAACCGTGAGCGTGGTGCTGCCGCCGGGCGCCACGGGGTTCGCACCGAACGTAGCGGTTAGCCCTGCGGGCAAATCGGGGACGGACAAGGTCACACTGTCCGTGAAATTCGGACTGACGGTGATGTCGTACACCGCATCCGCCGGAGCGCAAAGTGCCTGGGAGGCAGGGCTGCCCTCCACGAAAAAGCTGCACTGCAAAGCCGACCGTCCATCGAGCGTGAGGATGCCCGTGTTGTCGGGGTCGAGCCAGTCCTTGAGGCGGGTGGAGGCGTTGCCGCCGCCCGTCCATGAGATATGGAACCAGCCGTAGGAGTCGAGGTCGTTGTTGCCGCAGGCGGCAAAACCGCCGTGCAATTGGCCGACCACCCGCTTCTGCCGGTTGAACAGCGGCGAGCCGGACGAGCCGCCTTCGGTGGTGCCAATGTCCCAATCGGGGATGGTGATGTGCGTACCATTGGGGTTGGGCGTCGAGCCGTTGTAGTCGGCCACGAAGGTCGGCTGGAACTCAAAGCTGATGCGTTTTTCGTCGGTGTTGGGGTGGTGGATGGCGATGACCGTGTCCGTGGGTGCTAAGTCCTCGGCGCTCCAGCCAGCAAAGAAGGCGTCGGCGGTTTCGGATACAGGGTCGTCGAGTTCCACAAGCGTGAAGTCGGAGCCTGCGTAGGTGGCCTTCAGCACCGAGCCGGTGTTGAAATCGTTGAGCAGGCCGTTGCCGTTGCCGCCGCTGGCGGGGCTGCCGGGCTGGCGGCAGGTGCTGTTGAAGAAGTTCCAGTAGGTGACGAGCGAAGGCGCTTGTCCTGCCGTGATGCCGCAGTGGTTGGCGGTCATGAAGTACGGCGTGCAGTCCTGACGGGCGTTGTTCACCAAAAAACCAGTGCAAAACGTGCTGCCCCCCGTGCTGATGACCGCCACGGACTGGATGATGTCACGGTACTGGTCCACGATGGCCCAGCCATCGGCGCCGCCGCAAATCACGTCGAGGTTGCAGGAGCCGGAAGCCATGTCGGCGAAGCCAACGAAGTCGTGGTTGACGTACTTGAGTTCGAGTTGGAGGGCCGACTGGCTGTGGGCGGGCACTTGCACCTCCACCACCAGCTCCTCGCCGGGGAGGATGGGCGTCCAAAGCTGCTCGTGCTCCTCGTTGTCGGCGGGCGTGAACGGCCCCATCACCGTCTGATAATCGGGGGAGTACAGCACCAGCGAGCCGCCAGCGGGCATCCCATACTTCGAGAAGCCGAGGTTGAGCGACTTGGCCCCGCCGGAGCGGATGCGCAGCCGCCAGAGCGACTTGCCGTTGGCGAGCTGCTCCCAGTGGCCGTGCGTGGCCGGGCTGATGCTCACCTCGATGGGTTCCGCAAACTTGGGGGCGACGCCGGGGGCACGGTGTTCCATTTCGGCAGCGAGCAGCGCATCGTTGTCGAGGTGGGGCATGAGCGCCACGGGCACGTCGGCGAGCGGGGTCTTGGCGTGGGCAATCCTTGGGTCGGTTTGGGAAAAAAGGGCAAGGCTGAAAAGCCCGGAGAGAAGGAATGAAGTCAGTTTTTTCATACGGTGGATGAGGATTTGAGGATGCGAGGATTTGAGGATGCGAGCCTCCGAACCCTAACATTCTTCCTTGCCGGGCAAAGGTAGCGTTTCGGTTGGGAAAAGAAAGTTGGAAAAAGGGCGGTAGGTCGGGGCTGGGCGAAAATGGTGGGTTGGGGTTTCGCTGCCGTATGATGGCACAGCTCTGCTCGCCAAACGTCCATGAAACTGGTTCTGTTGTTGATGTTTGACTGTTGGCCAAACCTCGATCAACGGCCAGCGGCCCATTGTTTTGCCGTTCCATAAATGATTCCTACCATTCCGTAAACGGTGGGCAATCTTAAATTCTGTACGTTTACCTTGCAATCACCAAAACAGCCGAAAAACGGCTCCAACTCCCATAAGAATGACCTTGAAAATGACATGTGAACTTACTTACCTGTTGTTTTCTCTTGTTGAAATAAAATTGTGGTTGGAGCTATGAGCGACTGGATTTGGTCGCCATAATCTCCTCTTGTTAGCGGCGAGCTTTTGTGCTTGTTTCGGACTAAGTTCGAAAATAGAATAAGGTCGAAAAGCCTATGATGCGAAGGCGTTGGTTTGATGGGTGCTTCAAGGAGTGTATTCTACTTTTTAACAAACTAAGCGTAATTAGTCAAGAAGAATATTTTTTATTTTAATGGAATTGAAAAAATAGGTCCCTTCACAATTGATGAGTTGAAAGACAAAGCGATTAATCAAAATACCCTTATTTGGACAGAAGGAATGCCAGATTGCAAGAGGCAAAAAATGTTAAAGAACTAAAAAACTTATTGCAAATTGTAGTGCCTCCACCACTGCCTAGAACTAACCCATTGTATATCAACAGAGCATTTACCTAATACTCCTGCTAAATCAAAAAAGCAATTCAGGTCTAATTGCAGGCATTGTAGTAGGCATATGTATAGTAGTCGCCGGAATAGCAATATTTTTCCAAATAAATTCAAATAAGAACCTGCCACCAATTGATAAAGCCAATTCAAATGGCACACGCTTTGAAAATATTAAAGAAAAAACACCTGAAGAAATGAGGCAAGATTTAATGGAAAAGAAGAAGCCGAACCGTTAAAATATCTATCATTAGAATACAATATAGCTCAACTCTGACATAAGAGCAAGAATTAAGGTAAATTTACAATTACGCCTCAATTGCAACATTCAAAGATGCTGTAATACAAATGACATTTTACACAAAAACAGAGACGGAGATTACACAGAAGACAAAGTATTGGTTGAGTATTTAAAGCCAAATTCTTCAAAAAATTTTGATTGGAAAATTACTACACCTAATAAAACTGCAAAAATAAAATTAGAAATTATTGATGCCTCCATTGTTAAACAAGTAAGTTTTTAGGCTTGTTAATCTAAATCTAAAGCTTACCGATACCCAAAAGTAAACACAAAACACAGCAATCAAACCCGCTGGCCCATCCCTCCCAAATACCCACAGCACTGCTCGTTGCAAGCTGTATGGCCTAGCTTAATTTAGAATAATCGTCCCATCGGGACGGCATCTTTGTAGCATTGGTAATTTAGCCTTTGTCCCCGTTCCATCGGAACGGTATCTCATTCCAGCAGATACCGTTCCGATGGAACGGTTGAATGTTGGTTAGACATTTTTCTACAAAGATGTCGTCCCGATGGGACGAAATCTCGACTTATCAAGGCTGGACTCCAGTGCATGAATACGGGTAACGGTAGCAGAGCCCAGCGCAAGCCATAGGCCGCACAACTTGACGTGGTTCGAACTCTTTCCAGTCATGTTCTTCCATTTTATACTTGGCGCTAATAAGTTTTGTGCAAATTAAAAAAATTGTGTGCCGCTGCCCCTCCTCGCCGCCTCCGGCGGCTCGTCGGGGAGAGGACCTTTTGGCTGGGCTGGCTAGGCCCCCGAAACCCCTGTTTGCACAAAACTTATTAGTGCAAATTACAGATTGGTTTAAAGGCCACTTTTCCACTCCCCACTTCACCCATCCACTGCCAAAAGTTAACTGTCGGCAGACAACCCAAAACCCAAAATTGCAACGCCATTTCCACGATAGTTCAACTTTTTCCCTATGTTTAGCCCCGATTTGCCCCAAAGCTTTTCACTCATTTTCATCCAATTTTTCCCAACATGAAAAAGACAGTACTTTCCTTTTTGTTAGCCTTCACCTCGGCGCTGGCATCCGCCCAACTGAACATGACCCTGCTCGACCAAATTGACTATACCCCCAATACCAACGACATCTGGGGCTGGGTGGATCCCGACGACGGCAAGGAGTATGCCCTGGTGGGCCTCGTCACCGGCCTTTCCATCGTGGACGTGAGCAACCCATCGAACGTAGTGGAGGTGCAGTTCATCCCCGGCGCAAGCTCTACTTGGCGGGACATCAAGACTTGGGGCAACTTCGCCTACGTGACCAACGAGAGCAGTGGTGGCGTGTTGGTGGTGAACCTCAGCGGCGCCCCGAACAACATTACCTGGACCAACTGGTCGCCCAACATACCTGGCCTCGGCACCCTCAACAAATGCCACAACCTGTACATTGATGAGTTCGGTTACTGCTACCTAGCCGGTTGCAACCTCAATTCGGGGGGTATCCTGATTGCGGATGTATTCACCACGCCCGGCAGCCCGGTTTACGTCGGGAAAGGCCCGGCGGTGTACTCCCACGATGCGTATGCCCTGAACAACCGAATGTACGGCTCCGAAATTTATGGTGGCAACATGACCATCTACGACGTGACCAATAAGATGAACGTGACGCAGTTGGGTCAGCAACAGACGCCCTACGCTTTTACCCACAACATCTGGCTCAGCGATGATGGCGACGTGGCCTTCACCACCGACGAAAAAGCCAATGCGCCCGTGGCCGCCTACGATATTTCCAATGTGAACAATATCGTGGAACTGGACCAGTTCCGGCCCCTATCCACCCTCGGCACGGGCGTCATCCCGCACAACGTGCATGTCTGGAACGATTGGCTGATCATCTCCTACTACACCAGCGGCAGCATCATTGCCGATGCTTCCCGGCCCGAGAACATCATCGAGGTGGGCAATTTTGACACATTTCTCGGTGCCAACAGCGGCTACAACGGCGTCTGGGGAGCTTACCCCTTCCTGCCCTCCGGCAATGTGCTGCTTACCGACATCGGCAACGGTCTTTTCGTCTGCGGCGCCAACTATGTGCGGGCTTGCTGGCTGGAGGGCAAGGTCACGAACGCCATCACGGGCGCCGCCATTTCGGGGGCAAGCGTACACATCGCCAGCACACAGGCCAACGCTGGGACGAGCGATTTGCTGGGAAATTACGAGACCGGGCAGGCCATTCCCGGCGTGTTCGACGTGACTTTCACTGCCACTGGCTACTTCCCGAAAACCGTGCAGGCCACCCTCGAAAACGGCGTGTTGACCATCCTCAACGTGGCGCTGGAGCCGCTCGTCATCAATCCGTTCCCGCCGTTCAGCTACACCGCCCCCACCTCGGGCTGCGCACCGCTGACGATTGATTTCTTTGAAAATACGGGCGTGGTGGCCTCCTGGGCCTGGACCTTTGAAAACGGCAGCCCCGCCACTTCCACCGAGCAAAACCCAAGCGTGAACTTCACCGTGCCGGGCACGCACAGCGTCAACCTGCAAGTAGTGACGCAGGGCGGCAACACGTACAGCCTTGCGGCAAACGACCTCGTCGTCATCGCCCCGTCGCCCGCTGCGGCGTTCAGCGGCAGCGTGGACAGTGTCACGGTCACGTTCACCAACGGCTCCACCAATTACAACAACCTCCAGTGGGACTTCGGCGACGGCAACACCAGCACGGCCGCCAATCCACAGCACGACTACCATCAAGCGGGCACCTACACCGTGACCTTGACCGTCTTCGGCGACTGCGGTGTGGACGTGTTCACGCAAGACGTGACCATCGGGCCGTTTGTGCCAGTGGCAAATTTTGTGGCAAACATGGTGTCAGGCTGTGCGCCCCTGACCGTGGCTTTCACCGACCAGAGCAGCAACGGCCCGACGGACTGGGCGTGGTCGTTCCCCGGCGGCGACCCGGCCACCAGCACCGAGCAGAGCCCGACGGTGACTTACAACGGCAGCGGCAGCTTCGACGTGCAGCTCACCGTGACCAATGCAGCAGGCTCCAACGCAACGCTGGAGAACAGCCTCATCACCGTCGGCGAAAGCCCAGTGGCTGGGTTCAGCCCTGCCGTCAACGGGCCGCAAGTTCAGTTCACCGACAGCTCAACTGGCAGCGGTGCATATTCCTGGGATTTTGGCGACGGCGGAACCAGCACGGCCTCCAACCCGATGCATACGTTTGCCGCTCCCGGCACTTATACGGTGGTTTTAACGGTAAATAATAACTGTGGAAATTCAAGTTATTCAGAAGATATAACCATTGCCGACTTTTTACCTATTGCGGCATTTAATGCGAATATAACGGCTGGTTGTGCGCCATTGACGGTGGCCTATTCCGACCAATCATCTGGGCAGCCAATTGCTTGGACATGGGCGTTTCCCGGTGGCAATCCAGTCACTTCGTTTGAGCAAAACCCGGTTGTGACTTACGATATATCAGGCACTTACAGCGCCACCCTGATGGTTGACAACGTATGGGGCAGTGCAGGCATTACCCAAACTGATTTAATCACCATCAATACCACGCCGACGGCTGATTTTAATTTTGGCATAAACGGAATGGAAGTTTCTTTTACCAATAATTCGGATAATGCCGACACCTACACATGGCTATTTAATGACGGTTCGGGCAATACAAGCACGGAATTAAATCCGACTTATACCTTCCCCGGCGCAGGCACTTATCAGGTGGAATTATATGCCACCAATGGTTGTGGCACGACAACATATACCGCCAACGTGACCATCTCCGCCATTTCGCCCATAGCAGCATTTACCTTCAATAATGCGCAAGGTTGCGCCCCATTCGAGGTGCAGTTCACCGACCAGTCGTTGGGCGAGCCTACGGGTTGGGCCTGGTCGTTCCCCGGTGGCAGCCCGGCCACCTCCACGGAGCAGAACCCGACCGTGACCTACGATGTCCCCGGCACATACAGCGCTACGCTGACAGCCACCAACTCGACGGGCACGAGCGAGGCCACGCAGACGGACATCATTTCGGTGAGCCCTTCCCCATTTGCTGGCTTCTTCCTTTCGGTAAATGAACTGGATGCCACGTTTTTCAATATCTCCGCAAACGCCACGAGTTACCTCTGGGACTTCGGCGATGGCAGCACCAGCACAGCGCAGGAACCATTTCACAGTTACGCCATCAACGGCACTTACACCGTCGTGCTAACGGCCTCGGGCGATTGCGGCATCTCCACTTTTGAACAGGAAGTCGTCATTGCCGTGGATGCGCCAGCGGCCAATTTCAGCGCCAGCGAGACGCAGGGCTGCGCTCCGTTCGAAGTGGTTTTTGCCGACCAGTCGGCTGGCATGGTGACGGGCTGGGCGTGGGAATTTCCCGGCGGCACACCCGCCACCTCCACGGAACAGAACCCGACGGTGACCTACGCCAGCCCCGGTATTTACGGCGTTGTGTTGACGGTGACTGGCCCTGGCGGCAGCAACGGATTTGCGCAAGCTGGCTTAGTCGTGGTGGAAGATTTGCCAGTAGCTGGGGGCGATTTCAACAGCCAAGCTCCGTTGTACGCAAATTTCACAAATACATCCATAGGGGCTACCTCTTATTTTTGGGATTTTGGAGATGGAAACACCAGTACTGAAGAAAGCCCAGTACATGTTTACAGTGATTATGGTGGCTATGATGTAACCATGATAGTCACCAATATCTGTGGCAGCGATAC
Organism: Saprospiraceae bacterium; assembly: GCA_016719855.1. GTDB lineage: Bacteria > Bacteroidota > Bacteroidia > Chitinophagales > Saprospiraceae > UBA6168. The sequence continues at coordinate 48,886 of JADJYH010000085.1, forward strand.
CCTTGTTTTCAATATTTTTCTAAATACTGCAGTTGATGAGGCTGGCAAATTCGGCTACACGCTCACCGCCGCTCCCAACCCGTTCAGCAACCAGCTTTGGGTGGACTACGAACTGAAAAACAGCTTCGGCAAAGCCAAGCATCGTGGCCAGCGACGTGCTGGGCAGGATGGTCGGCGAGGTGCCAGTGCAGGTGGCTTCCGGCAGGGTTGAGCTAGGCAGCTTGCTCCAACATGCAGGCGTTTACTACTTGCGCATGGTGGTGGATGGCCACGCGGGTGGAGCTACGAAAGTGGTGAAGTTTTAAGCGAACTAGCGGCGGCGTATTTGTGTTGCGCCGCCGCTTTTTCCAATCCATAAAATCGCAGGCACATGAAAATCGCATTGCCCTACCTATTGCTCCTGCTGCCATTTTGGGCGGCAGCCCAGCCCAAAATCGTGCGCCAAACCACCAGTTATCCCGCCCCAACAGGTTGGGAGCCGTATGACAAAGTTGAATATTGGTACAACCACCGAGGGCTGGAAAGCCAGCAGGTTAATTCTCGCAAGAATGCAAAGGACATGTGGGAGATTACTTCCCTGTCTGTTTCACAATTCGACGACGCAGACAGTCTCACACAGTACAAGACCTACCAAATTCCAAATTCCCCGGACTCCGGTGGCCTTTATTTATTGCAACAAGCAGACTATGGATACTACCCCGATGGGTGTTTGCAGTCTGAATTTTACCGCTACTTCCAAGTGACTGGGGAACTCTACTACTCGTACCGTGCCACCTATTTTAACGGTGCAAACTGCCGCAAGGACAGCGTCTTCGGGGAGTTTTGCGACAGCGTTGGATTTACTTTTGAGTGCAACCCTGGCTTTTATTCGGTTTATGAATACTCACCCGATGGCAACCCAACCGTGCAGCACCGGGGAGAGTGGATTGCTCAGTTGGGAAGCTTCTACCGCAAGGACAGTGCCACCGTTTGGCGCTATGACGACGATGGCAGGCTGTTGGAATTGGTACACAAAGGGTCTTCTCGCATCCTGTACACCTACCATCCCGATGGCGCCCGCGCTACCAGCGAATCCTACCTTGCAGACAGCACGGGCATTTGGCAGTTGTGGTCAAGGGACTCAGTGGGGTATGATTACGAATATGACAACAACGGCTTCGTGGTGCGCAAAAAGGAAAACTACTTTTACCATTTCAACAGCTTTTCCTACAGCCTCGACCGTCATTACTACAATTTCTGCGACGGGCTGCCCCGTGTAGAAATCATCAACGACCAATCCCGCACTACCTACGAGTACTCGGAGGCCATTGACTGCGATATTGAACGTTTCTTCTTGGAACCAGAAATCGGCCCCAACCCCGCTAGCTCGCTATTGTCCATCCATTATCCACCGATGGAAAAAGGCAAAACCATCGTCCGGTTGTTCAATGCAGCGGGCAGCGAGGCCGTCGGTTACAGCGTCAACTACCGAGCATACGACGTGGAGGTGGACGTCTCGCAACTGCCCATCGGCATGTACTTCCTGCAAATGCTGGACGGCAAGCGGAAGTTCGGGCGGAAGGTGCTGGTGCTTCGGTAACATCAAACTCATCAAACAACTCAAACTCATCATTAAAATCACCCGCCATGCGACACAAACTCACCTTTAGCTTATTCGTTGCGATTTTTTGCTTCGCAAACCTTGATGCCCAACCAACCGCTGGACTACCCGCTTTCCTGAGGGACAGCCTCGACACCTACGTGAACCGAGCGCTGAAGGATTGGAACATCCCCGGCGTGGCCGTCGGCGTGGTGAAGGACGGCAAGCTCGTCGTGGCCAAGGGCTACGGCGTACTCGAAACTGGCAAGCCAGCAAAAGTGGACGCCAACACGCTCTTCGCCATCGGCTCCAACACCAAGGCGTTCACGGGCACCGCCCTCGCCATGCTCGAAAGCGACGGCAAGTGCAAGCTCGACGACCCCGTGGTGAAGTACCTGCCCAACTTCCAAATGAAGGACGACTGGGTGGCCAAGCACCTCAACCTGCAAGACATCGTCAGCCACCGCATCGGCATGGAGACTTTTCAGGGCGACTTCATGTACTGGACGAGCGACCTCACGCAGGACCAGTGCATCGAAAAATTTGGCAAGCTCACCCCCGTTTATCCCTTCCGCACCACCTATGGCTATTGCAACCTGGGCTTCGTGCTGGCCGGGAAGTGCATCCAGCAAATGAGCGGAAAAACCTGGGAGGACAACCTCCGGGAGCGCATTTTCCGACCGCTGAAGATGAACCGCACTTTGGCCCTCAGCGCAGAAATCGGCACGGCCACCAACGCTGCCCGTGCGCATACACTGCACCCAGCCACTGGCAAGCTCATGCTCATTCCCTACGGCCAAATCGACAACCTCGCCCCGGCGGGCAGCATCTTCAGCAGTGTGGAAGACATGAGCCACTGGCTCATCGCACAGCTCGACAGCGGGCGCTACGAGGGCAACCGGGTCATCCCGATGGGAGTTATAACCCGCACCCGCCAACCACTCAGCATCCAGGGCAGGCGCCAAACCACCACGTACGGTATCAAACGGCACTACGGCCTCTATGCCATGGGCTGGGGACTCGGCGACTACGATGGCTGGGAGGAGGTCTCGCACACGGGCGGCGTGAACGGGTTTGTGACCTCCGTGACCCTGTTCCCGGAACACAAACTTGGCATCGTCGTGCTCACCAACACGGACGCCAACAGCTTCTACGTTGCACTTAAACGGGAAATCGTGGATGCCTACCTCGGCTTGCCCTACCGCAATTACAGCAACATCTTCCTCCAGGATTTCAAGGCTGGCTCAGCTGAGCAAATGCAGTACATCCAGCAGATGCGGGACTCCATTGCGCAGCAACCAAAGACCACGCTGGCACTGGAAAAATATGCCGGGCACTATGAAAACGAAGCCTACGGCAACCTCGACATGAAAATGGATGGCAACGGCCTAAAACTTATCTTCCAGCACCACCCGAACCTCATCGGCAAGTTGGAGCCGCTCGGCGGCAACCGCTTCCTGCTCTCCTTCAACGACCCGCTTTTCGGCATCAAGCCCGTGGCGTTCAACGTGGAGAATGGGGCGGTGAAAAACTTCATCCTGCAAGTGGCGGATTTCGTGGAGTTTACGAGCTATGAATTTGTTCGGAAGGGGTGAAAATGCGAGTGGCGAGTTCAGCAAAACCGAACTCGCCACTGCGCTTATAACAACTCTTCTCTCTCTAAAACTCGTTTATTTTCCAAACCCATAGCTAACCCCAAGCAGTAGCACGTCGGTGTGCATCTTGCTCGTGATTTCGCTACCCGGCACCTTGCCGAGGGGGTCTTCAGCCGTGATGAATTGGGGGTTCATCAACTGTCCTGTAACATCTTCGCCAATGCCACGGTGGTAGGCCAAGTGGATGCCCAAATTGTCGTTCACCATGTAGCTAAACCCTGCCTGCACAGCGTGTTTGATGACTGCAGGTGCGGCGGACGAGAAGAACACGTTGTCCTCCGTGATTGGGTTGGAACTGTAGGTGTACCCCAGGCGGATGGGCAGTTTGTCAATCATTTTCAACTGCACGCCCGCTGCAATAACATTAACATCCTTCCAGCCGAAGCCAGCCACGGCGCCCGTCGGGAAGCCGTTCTCACCAATGACCCATCCGGTTTTTTCGAAACCGTCCGTTTTTTCGTAATTGATGAAGCGGTAGTCTACTGCGATGTCGAAGTTCTCGTTGGTGTAGGCTGCACCTGCGGTGAAAATGGCGGGATAGTCCATGTTGAAATTGGTGGTCGGGGCGGCAGAGCCATCCACATAATTCCCATCAATCTCAAAGTCTTGGAAGAACTGTGTGCTCTTGTAGGCCAGCCCGAAATTGATGCCCGCAGGTAACTGGAAGAACAGGCCCGCCTGTGCGCCAATGCCCAGCGCGGATGCCTTCTCACCAATTGGATAGCCTTTTTCGGAAGGTGCGGCGATGGGCACCGGCTCGATGAGCAGGGACGAGTAGTTGAACGTTGGCGCAAGCCCGATGGAAAAACCCTCCGTTATTTCGTATGCCCCGGTCAAGCCCAGTTGCATCAGCTGGTAGTTGGAATTCAAATGGCCAAAGCCACCAAAATTCTGCGGGTACAGCAGCGGATTGGAGTTGTTTGGGTCAAAATTTTGATTGTCCGGCGTAGGCAGGTCGGTCGTGGCCGGGTAGTCAACACCGAAGCCGCTGATGCCGAAGGCTGAGATACCGAAAGCGAATTTGCTGTCAGGATTGGCGAACACAGCGCCCAAGGTTGGCAGCGGGGAAGCGCCCTTTTCATCCTCGGTCGTGCCCTGGATGGTCATCGTGCCGCCCTGCCCGTCGGGCTGAACGACCTTGGCGAAAACCTCCGGTGCCGCCGTGAAATAGGCGACGCTTAGCGCAAGCTCCGTCCGGTCAAAAGCAGTGATGGAGGCGGGGTTCCATTGCAGCGCCCCGTTCACGTCGATGGGCAGGGCAGTGCCCGCACCGCCCATCGAGAAGTTGACAGCGCCAGCGCCCTGCAATACGTGGCCGGTCTGGGCAAAGAGCGAAGCCGCCAGTATGGTGAATAATGCAATCAGCAGGTTTTTCATAATTCCGTTTTTTAAACCGTTTGGTTTGCCCGAATGAAGGGGGCAAAGCCGCCGGGTTTTAGTGAACAATCAGTGAAAGTCTCCCCTTTGGGAAGCGACGCTAAATTGCTCGAAAAACAGCCATTATGTTGGTGAGAAACATCACAGGAAGGAGTGATTTTTAGGCGTGATTTATTGGGTCTTTAACCCAAATACACTCCACCACCTATCGCATCCCGCCTCGCACCTGTCACGCTCGAAATACAGTTCGGCGCACCTTCCACCCGCATCACGCCGAGCAGCGCCATGAGCAGGGCTTCCTTGAACTTCACCACATTATCTGAGGGGACGACCAACTCCACTTCGGATAGTCCCACTGTGGCAAGTCGCTGCTGGATGCACTGCATGAGGTAGCCGTTGAAAGCGCCACCGCCAGTGGCCAGTAGGCGGTATTTGTCCTTTGCAAAATGCTCATTGTCAAGCACTTGCTGCACAGACTGCCCCAACTGATAGGCCACGTGCTGGCAAACCGTGTGCAGCCGGTCGTTGACCGGGGATCTGGCTTGCAGGCAGATTTGGGTCAGGTGCTGCTGCACCCACTGGTTGGAGAGCGACTTCGGGTAGGGCTGTGCGAAGAAATCCTGCGCATTGATTTCATCAAAAAGCACGGAGTCGAGTTGGCCGCTGGCCGCCAATTTCCCATCGGCATCGTAGGGCAGGTCGAGGAGGTGGGCGAGGGCGTTCAGGGCCTGGTTGGCGCCGCACACATCGAAGGCGATGAAGCGGCCATCGGCCTCAATGGGGTGAACCCCATTGGAGTGTGCATGGCAGGAAATATTTGCGATGCCACCAATGTTGAGGTAAAAATCGTAGCCGGGGAAGAGCATTTTGTCGGCCATGGGAGCGAGTGGGGCGCCCTGGCCACCGAGCGCCACGTCCATGGAGCGGAAGTCGCTGACCACGGTGCAGCCTGTGGCCGCAGCAATGGCAGCACCATCGCCAATCTGTACCGTGAAACCCTGTGCCGGTTCATGGAAGATGGTGTGGCCGTGCGAGGCGATGAGGTCAACTTGGGCTGGCGGCAGCTCTTTTTCCTTAAAAAAACGATTGACCAACTCGCCGAGGTTGTGCCCAAATGCCGCATGGGCACTGCAAAAATCAAGTGCCGAGGCGGCGGGCAGTTGCCGAAGCCGCTCCTGCCATTCTGGGGTGAACGGGAGCGTGTCGGCAAGGAGCAGTTCCCAGTTCTTTACCAAAAAAACACCCTCCTCCCATGCCGTTTCGAGGCGGCAGTAGGCGACATCGAGGCCGTCGAGCGAGCTGCCCGACATGAGGCCGATGGCATGGTGGGTGGTAGGGATATTTTCGATTGGTCGGACAGTTTGCCGAAACAATTTAACAATCTAGCAATTCAACAATTACTTCTTCAGCGTCAGCGTGTACGCTGCGACGGCCTCGATTTTTTCCTTGGAGAGGAGGTCCTTGAACGGCGTCATGACTTTGCGACCATTGGTGATTACGTTGATGCGCTCCTCAACGGGCAGTACGGAAGTTTGCAGGTTGAAGGCACCGCTAGCACCCATGTCGCCGTAAAGGCCGTGGCAGGTGACGCAGTAGGTCTTGTAGACTTTTTCGCCGTCCACTTTTGGGGTGGATGCGGTGGGTTCGCTGCTGGACTTCTCGCCACCGGACTGGCTGCAGGCATAAACCAAGGTGCCCAGCAATGTAAAAATGAGTAATTTCTTCATGTTTGAAAAGGTGTTTATGAGTGGCGAAGTTAAAAGCTCTACCTGAAATATCGTCGAAAACTTCTTGCGCCGGACAAGTATGGAAACATTCGCCAAGTTTTATTGAAAGGATATTACATTTGCGCCACCCTATGTATAGCCACACCTTTATTACAAACTATGGCAAAAAAATATGGTGTTACGTGGTGGGGGCAGCAGTGGCTTCAATCGCTCACCCTGATAGATTACAACAACCGCCTACCACGTGGAAAAACACTAGCCAGCACTGGCAAAGTTCGTTCGCTGGACATTAAAGGAAACCAAATCAATGCACGAGTGCAGGGCGCACAAACGGCGGTTGTCCGCGTGGGCATCAGTGTTCCGCTTTTTACCGAAAAAGAAAAAGAAAGGTTCATAGAAGCTTTGGCAAAAGAGGATGCGCTCACCCTCCGGCTTATTAAGTTGGACCTGCCCAACGAGCTGCGCCAAATCGCCGAAAGCCAGGGAATCAAACTGTTCCCGGAATCATGGAAGGACTTTTCCATGCACTGCTCCTGTGGCGATTTTTCCACCCCCTGCGAGCACCTCGCCGCCGTGATTTACGAGATAGCCGAGGAGATTGACAAGAACCCCTTCGTGGTGTTTGAGATGCACGAAGTGAACCTGATGAAGGAGTTGGAAGCGCACTACCAGCGACTGGAAAACAAGAAAACGGAATCGGTGGCCAAAGTGGCGGACCTGCTGGAAGCGCCGCCGCCATCGGGCGAGTTCATCAAAGTGGCCAGTGCGAGGGAGTCGAAGCCGCTGAAGCCCCAAGCACTCGATTTTACGACGATACCGGAAGCTGGCACACAGATTCTGATGCTCTTCCGGGCCAACGAGTTTTTCAACGGCATCGAAATCAAGGAGGTGGTACACCAGTGCTACGCCGATGCCTCCGAGGCCGCCGACGATCTGCTGCGTGGCGACGTCGAGGAGCAAATCCTGCCCTTCCGAATATTCCCCGAAGACCACCTGCAACTGGTTTTTGACGAAAACCTGGGCCTCAAAAACCTGCTGCTCGGGGACATCAGCGGAAGGCAGCGGCCACTGCCCGACTTCCGTCCCGATGACCTTGTCCAACTGCTCTACACCTACGACTTTGGCACCCTGAACCGTACCCACCCCAACACGGTGGTGCTGCTGCACGTGTTCTCTTTTGCACTGAACCTTGCAAAAAACGGCACCATCATGCCCCAGCTACTCGAATGTGCGCAGGGCAGGTACCACGCACGCTGGGTGCCCGCTCAGATGGTGGTGGAGGTGCGGGAGTTCTTCGAAAAAATGGCGTCCAGCCTTGCGCCCGACCTGATATTTGTGGAAACAAAAGGCGCCCGTCGAACCCAACCGCCAGCCGAGATGCTCAAGACCATCTGCTCGTTTTTCATCGGGCACTGCGTGGCAGCGAAGGCCGTGCCCGACCCGCAGCCCTTAGTACAGCTTTTTCAAAACAGCCTCGACAACCCCTTTCAAAACCTTGAGGGGCAAGATATTGCGCAGCAAATACACCGCTGGCTCAACAATTTTTACATCACCAAAAAGGACTACGTGCCGGTGGTGAAAGTGGAGGAGGCCAGCGGCCAGTACACCGTGGAACTGGCAGTTGAGTACCGCCCAACGCCGCTGATGCCGCCCATCCCGCTGGCCAGTTTTTTCCAGCAAAAAAAATACGAAACAGTAAAGGACGATGTGCTGAAGGACATGGCGCTGTTGGTCGAGTTCTTCCCGCAACTGAGCCAGGTGCTCGAATCGGAGGGCCGCAAGCGGCTCACCTACAACCCCACCCGTTTCATCGAGGTACTACTCAAAAACCTTCCCGCCATCGAGATTTTTGGCATAAAAACGCTATTGCCCCCCGGCATGAAGGAGTATGTGCGGCCAAAGCTTTCGCTGATGGTGGGTAAATCGGCGAAGAAAAAAGCGACCTCACGCTGCCACTTGCGCAGCAGTTCTCTTTCGACTGGCAAATCGCCATCGGCGATTCGCTCATTTCCGAAGAAGCGTTTAAGAATTTGGTGAGCAGCGTCAACGGCGTGGTGAAGCTGGACGGCCGCTATATCCTCGTGGACGAAGACCACCTTATGCACCTGTTTGACGAACTGGAAGTTCCGCCGCAGCTCGACCCTGTTGAGGTGCTGCACGTGCTGTTTACTAAAACCTTTCGAGGAGCAAAAATCGGGTTCACCCCGGAGGCCGAGGCCCATTTGCACAGCTTTTTGACACCGAGGGAGATGATGCTGCCCAAGCGCCTGAACGCAGACATGCTGCCCTACCAGCTCACGGGTTACGATTGGTTGATGAAAAACGCTCGCCACGGTTTCGGCAGCCTGCTCGCCGACGACCTGGGGCTTGGCAAAACCCTTCAGGTCATCGCCGCCCTGCTCAAGTTCAAGGAGGAGGGCTTGCTGGAAATGACCAAGACGCTCATCATCGTGCCCTCCCAACTGGTGGCCAATTGGCAGATAAAAATACATCGGCTTGCACCGACGCTCGTCACCGCCGTGTACCACGGCAAGAAGCGGCCGCTCGGTGTTACCTCACCCGACGTCATCATCACCTCCTACGAGACGGCCAATTCGGAGGTCGAATTATTGGCCAAAATGTCTTGGTACTGTATCGTGATTGACGAAGCCCAGTGGGTCAGCGACGGCGGTTCGGAGGCGACCCAAAACCTGAAATCGCTGCCAGCCGAGGTTCGCATCGGCATCATCGGGCGGTACATCGAGCACCGCCTGAGCGAGCTTTGGAACATCATGGACTTCCTGAACCCTGGCTACCTCGGCTCGCCGAAGCAGTTCAAGGACAGGTTCGAGCACCCCATCCTGCGGGAGCACGACCAGCGACGGGCAGTGCTGTTAAGCAAAATCACCGCCCCGTTCATGCTGCGCCGCCTGAAAACGGACAAGGACATCGCCCCAAGCCTACCGCAGCCGCTCACCAGCGAAATATTCGCACCGCTTACACCGGAGCAGGAAGAGATGTACCGCAACCTTTTGCAGCGGGACTTGAAGTTGATGCTGGAGGAAAAAGAGGGTCAGCGACGGCAGACGATCGTGTCGTCACTGGTAAACGACCTTCGCAAAATCTGCAACCACCCCTACCAGTTTTCAAAAGCTGCCCCAAAGCTTCCAAGGCTATCCGGCAAGACGCAGCTACTGCTCGGCCTACTGGAAAACAACTACGAAAACGGGGAAAAGACGCTGATTTTGACCCAGTTCCTGGAAACGGGCGAGCTGCTCACGAAGGCCATCAAGGATGCGTTCGGCAAGGAGCCGCTTCTTATCCACGACTCGGTCAGCATGCTCCAACGGGATGAAATAGTGTTCTCCTTTCAGAAAAATCCCGCTTTTGACACCCTCGTGCTGGTCACTACACCAGCCCACCCTGGGCAGAGCCTCACGGCTGCGACTAGTATCATCCAGTTCGACCGCTGGTGGAACCCGGCCATGGAGGCACAAGTGGTGGAACGGGCGAGCCGCATCAGCCAGTCGAAGGGCGTGATGCTCTGGCGGCTCACCACCGCCGAAACCTTCGAGGAGCGGCTGGCAGCGCTTTTGCGAAGCAACAAAGAACTTGACAAGCTCACCCTGGCCGCCGGGGAAAACTGGATTGGGGAACTGCCCGTGGAGGAATTGGAGTGGGTATTTGGGTGAAAGGAGCAAGCATTGCAAAGATTGGGCTTTGTTTTGATATAAAATCATGCTTATTTTGTGATAAATTGATGAAATGATTGCCTATCCAACATTTAGACAGCCTTGCAATTCATGGCAAAACTCGACCCAGCAAAGGTGCTAGAGTTCCATGCGCCGCAAACCATGCAAAAACGGGTAGATGAACTTTTGACAAAAAAGCAGGAGAAAGGGCTGACCAAGAACGAGCAGGAAGAACTTGACCACTATTTAATTTTAGAACACATCGTCCGCCTTGCCAAATCAAGGGCTAGGTTACACCTCGCACAAGCCAGGGCATGAGTCGGCATATTCCAGAAACACTCCGATCCGAGGTGGCCAAACGTGCCGAGTATCGCTGTGAATACTGTCGGCGACCCGAAGCAGATTCTTTTATCCGCTATCAATCAGACCATATCATAAGCCGAAAACACGGAGGGGAAACAAAACTTGAAAACCTCGCCTATGCCTGTCCAACCTGCAACAACAATAAGGGAGCCGATTTAGGTACTATCTTGACGGATGAAGAAAGGCTGATTCGACTTTTCAATCCAAGGAAACAAAATTGGTTTGAACATTTGAAGTAGCGGAAGGAGAAATATTAGCAAAGACCGAGACTGGTGAAGCCACAGTAAAAATCCTAAAACTTAATGAAGTTAGCAGGATACTTGAGCGATTGGACTTAATTACTGCTGGGATTTATCCTTGAATAAATTTCACCCTCCCAACTTACTTCTTCGGCCTGTACTTCGATTTGTCCATGATGAACTGCGCATCCGTTATCGCCATCAACTGCTCCAGTGAGGTTTTCGGATTTTTTTCCATGAAGGCTTTGACGATTTGCCAGCCGAGCCAATTGGCGGTGCGGCCGGGTGCCTCCTCCGGCATACCGGGCGAGTTGGGGCTTGGCTCCACGAACTTTCGGTAGGTGTTGTAATCGGTGGAGTACAGCAGTTTTTCGGAGAAAAAATACGCCCAGATGTTTGCTTCGTTCTCATCGCACCAATCCACCTGCTTTTGTGAAAACTCGAGCCGCACACTGTCGGGGGCGTTGGGCAGCAGGTGGTCTAGGATGTAGAGTTCCTTGCCGTTGTGGATCATGTGGTCGAGCATCCGGCTGCCCTTCGCTGGGCCAAGGATGTCCTGCACGAGCATCCGCATGGATTTTGCGACGATGTGGTCCTTGTTGAAGGTGCGTACGAGGTACTTCGAGAAATTGGGGTTTTCGGGGTTAATGGCTTGGTACGGGTATTTTTCGCCGAGGTAAAAATCAAGCCCGACGCCGATGGCGTTTTCGCCGTACAAGAACCCGCCCACCGTGTACTCGGACACATAAGTGACCACCTCGCCGGACAGCGGCTGGGTGGGGAAGTAGTATTTGAAAAGTTGAAAAGCTAGCCGAAAATCCTTTTCCAGCCATTTCAAATCAGGAAAAACGACCTGGCAGGTATCGTTGAGCTTGCGAACGGCGGGGTGCAAGATGAAGCCCTTGGTGTATTGTTGATGCCCCTCCGGGGCAATGGTCGTGTCGGTAGAGCCAAGCACCTGCCCAAAAAAAACGGGGGCAAAGTCGGGGTATTTTTCCTCCAACGCAGCCAGCCCCGGTGCAATGTTGTTGGTATCAAGGCCAAAAAAGTCCCTTTCAAAACGGCGGATTTTGACATCCACCTGGATACCCGAAACATCTGGAATATCTTTACCTTTGCCGCATTCGCAGGCACTTACGCAAAGAAAAACTGCGAAAAGAAGAAATAGTCCGTTTCTGACGTTCATAGTTTGTATTGTTGAAATTGCTGTATTGTTAAATTGTTAGAAGTGCAAAAAAACAATTCAACAATGAAGCAATACAGCAATTTTAAAAGCTAACCAAAAACAAATTTAGATGAAAAAAATTGTTGCAATTGCCGCCTTTTTTGCGCTCGTGTCGGGCGCAGCCACTGCACAGGAGACCGACCTTCGGCTGGGTTTCCAAGTAAGCCCCACCTTTTCCTGGATGACCACCGACGATACCGAAATTGGCAACAATGGTACGAACCTGGGGCTGAAACTTGGTGCACGGGGCGAGGTTTTTTTCCGTGAGAACTATGCTTTCATCATTGGCCTCGGCTTTGCCTTCAACAGTGGGGGGCAGTTGCTCCACGGCCAGTTCACCGATGCTTGGCAACGCTCGGAAATCCCGAACGGCGTCATCACGCCATTCCCGGCAGGCACTGACCTTCGGTACAAAATTCAGTACGTCGAAATTCCGTTTGGCCTCAAGTTCCGCACGAACGAAATCGGGTACTTGCGCTACTATGCAGAGTTGCCCGTCATCACGCTCGGCTTCAAGTCGCAGGCAAGGGGGCAGGTTGAGTACTCCAGTATCAAGGAGGACAAAATTGACATCAAAAAAGAAGTGACGCCGCTGGCCCTCTCTTGGGGCATTGGCGGTGGCATCGAGTACAGCGTGAACGAATCCACGTCGCTTGTGTGTGGGGTGAACTACCAGCGTGTCTTCACCGACGTCACTAAAAATTACGACAACGTGGACTCCAAGGCTGTCATCAACGCTATCGTCCTCCATTTGGGCGTGATGTTTTAAAGTGAAAAATAATAAAGAAAGGCCCTCGCCGCATGTCGGCGAGGGCCTTTCTCTGTTAAAAAAACAAGCGACAAGCCATAATGAACGAGGAAAAAATCGCCTTCTACTACGACAAGGTCATTGACTACGCCGTGACTTTTGCATCTAAGCTTGCGGGAGCCATCATCATCATCATCGCTGGATTTTGGCTGGCAAAAAAGCTGGCAAACCTCTTTGCCATCTCCCTCGAAAGGGCAAAGTTCAGCAAGGAAGTAACGCCTTTTCTTGTGTCATTTGCAGGCATAGCTATGAAGATTGTCGTGCTGCTAGCTGCGGCAAGCCTCATTGGCATAGAAACCACTTCGATAGTTGGCATTTTGGCAGCGGCGGGATTTGCGGTGGGATTTGCCTTGCAGGGCAGCCTCAGCAACTTTGCAGCAGGCATCCTCATCATGGTGTTCAAGCCCTACAAAATTGGTGACATGGTGGAGCTGCACGGGAAGTTCGGCAAGGTGGAGGACATCCATATTTTCAACACTGTCCTCATCACGCCGGGCCTCAAAACGCTAATCATACCGAACGGCAAGGTCATTGACGACACCATCACCAACTTCTCCGCCAAAGGAGCCGTTCGAATTGAACTGAACGTGACGATGCCATACGAGGAGAGTTTCCCGAAGGTAAAAGAAGTGCTGCTGAGTGCCTTGGACTCCGTGCCGTTGGTATTGAAAACACCCGCCCCCGAAGTAGGCATCGAGCGCTTTGATCACCACAACATCCTCGTGGCAGTGCGCCCGTATGTGCATCCGGGCGACTACTGGAAGGGCATTTTTGAGGTGCACAAGGCAGTGAAATCCGCTTTTCATGACCACAATGTCAAAATAGCATACCCCGATGGGATGGAACTGGGGACGATTGGGGAGTGATGCGGCAGCGGATTTTGAACTGGCACAGTATAACTCGGAACCCGTCATTTCTTTGGTCGAGCAATCCAGTTTTCAACTACAATATTTTCGATGCGGGAAAGTTCGGAGGTGTTCTCAGTCACCATGATTAGGTCGTTTGTGACTGCCGTTGATCCAATCAGCAGGTCAAAATCACTGATGAGCATCCCTGATTTGCGAAGAAAAACTCGATTTTTGGCGTAAACAGTAAATGTGTTTCTGATAGGCAAAAATCCTGTCTGCAAATGCTTCAACAAAACTGTCCAATGCCATGCGTTGGCGAGCTTGCCATTTTGGGTCGCTGTTTTCGACACCGTATTCCAATTCCAGTAGAGTTATTTCGGAGATGAAGCAATTCTTGATGCCTACTTCACGGACTTTTCCGTCCAGTTGGTATGCTCCACGCAAAAAATGGACGACGATGTTGGTATCAAGAAGGTATTTCACAAGCTTATTTCTCGTGTTTGATTAACTCGAGCATCGTAGATGGATTTGACCAAATCATCGCTTGTCCTATCAGAAGGGTAGCTTCCGAACAATTTTGAAACCAGGTCAGATGAAGGGTCTTCCTCCCTTTTGCGAGCAATGGTTTCTTCCTTCCAATCAAAATTGAAGTTGAGCCGCTTCAACAAATCAAGCAAGAATTTCCATTCTGCCGAGTCGTTGAATTTTATCGTGATAACCTTCATCGTTAGTCTTTTTGAAAATAAGGAAACTGACTTTTGCGCAAGCTTACAAATTTAGCCTTTTCCCATTTACAAAACCAAATTGATGAGCTAAGAATTGACCAAGGCTACTTCCAATTGACCAAGTTTCACTCAAAAAGCTGGTCGTACTCGCCTCCTTTCGCCTGCTTTTTCAATTGGGGAAGTTCGAGCGGCTTTTCCTTATTGGGCTTGCTTTCAATTTCTTCAAAATCAACCAGCTCGCCCTGACGCTCGTTTTGGTACTGCTGTTGAGCGTTTTTGAACTTCTTTTTCAACAATGCCTTGCCAAACAGAAAGGGAAAAACCAGTGTGTAGCCAAATATCGTGAACAAGATGGCACCAATGCCCAACAACGGGTTGGACTTCAAGGTGCTGCCAATCCATTTCACATAATTGAAAACGACCGAGCGGTCAATGATGAGGGTGGCAATCAGCATCAACGGAGCCACCACGGTGAGGGCAAGCAGCGTGTATTTTATGATAAAATACATGGCCACCAAAAAGCCGATTAAGATTAATATACCAGTAATACCGTCCAACCTGAAACTCGATGTCTTGCGATAGGTCATGTTTTGTTGTTTGATTTACGATTGCATTCTTGACGTTAACAACTGCGAAAAGTATTGACTTGTTTTCTGTAAACTCATGAAAATAGCGGAGTACAAGGGAAACGACGGACATTTTGAAGCAAATGATAGACAAAGCTGCCTTCAGTCATCGGCCATTAGTTCGAGCAATTCGTTGAGCATCATGGCTGTGGCGCCCCAAAGCACCCGGCCATGGAGGTCAAAGTAGGGTACGTTTTTTAGCGTGATTTGTGGGTTGATGCGGATGTCCGTGACCTGCCTCGTGCCCGGCTGCTGGAAGTGAGACAGCGGCACTTCCAGCACATCGTTCACCTCCTCGGCTTGCAGTTTGTAGGTCGGCGGCGAGTCCAAATAGCCGAGGAACGGGTGTACTTGGAAGTTGCTAACCGGGATGTAAAGCTCCGTCAGGCCGCCCAGTACCTTCACCTGTTCCCGACCGATGCCCACCTCCTCTTCGGCCTCCCGTAGCGCAGTGTCGAGCATGTTGCTGTCGGAAGGCTCGGCCTTGCCGCCGGGGAAACTTATCTGGCCACCATGATGGTCACGGTCGTTGGCATTGCGCTCGATGAACAAGACATGCCACTCCTCGTTCTTTGGGAACAAGGCCAACAGCACTCCAGCCTGCCTCGCCGCCGTGGGCGCACCCACGTAGTGCCGCCGGGTAACGTGCGCCATGCGCAAATGGGCATCCCTGCCCGGCAGGGAACTTTGAAAGCGTTGTTCTAATTTTTGAATTAACTCAGTCATATTTCTCCACAACGAATTTGCTCAAATCCGGTTTTCGCTTTCGCTTGCGTTTTTTCTCAAAATCATAAACGACCTGACCGAGATGGCTGAAAAACGGCAGTCCAACCGTCTCGTATTCGTAGTTGTCGTCGTTGAAAATGCCGTCAGCGTTCACGTGGATGGTGGCGGCGAGCAAAAATTCGACGCCCGCCTCGAAGTCCACGATGTACGACACGTCCGTCAGGAAGCCGTACGCCCACCCCACTTTGTTGAAAATGCGGAGGTTGGGCGGCATCCGTTCCGTTTCCTTGTGGTCGCCGTAGATGAAAAACTTGCAGTAGTGGTCAGGTTCGTGGTCGTACTTGGGGTGGCGGCTTTCGAGTGGCTTCTCGGACATCACCTGATAAAGAAAGTGGTAGTCGTCGTCGCTGATGTCAAAGCGGCGGGCGGGCGGCACGGCCTCCGGGAACATCACAGCCAGCAGCATATCGTGGAAGCACTGGAGCGAAACGTAGTTTTTTTCAGAAAAGTCAAACGGACGGTTCACCAGCGAGTCGCCGTCATAAAAGCCCTTGCCTCGCAGTGTTTTCTTTAGGTGAAAATCGGTGGCAGCCCGGCTGTACACTTCGCCCTGGTGGTACAACATTTTTTCACCTTCGTAAAAACTGACGGGGTTCGTGTGGCGGTTGGCCTCGGTATCAAACCCGCCGACACCGAGGCGATGTGTGATGCGCACGTCCTCGTAGCCCTTCTGCCAAAGCGCCTCGTTCAGCGCCTCCTGGCCAAGGAACTCGTAGAGGCGGTTGTTGGCGTCGTTGTCGCTGACGAGGAAGATTTTTTTGATGTAGTGTGCCACTGAGGGCAAACCTGTTGCAGCAGAAGAGTCCGTTTCGGCAGCAGTCTGTGGCGAGCTGGCTGCGCCGTTTTTCATCACCGAATTCCTATCCAATCCTTTGATTTTCAACTGGTTGATTTTCTCCAAAGCCAAAAATGCAATGGGCATTTTGACGGTACTGGCCGGGTAGTAGTAGCTGCTTTTGTCCAACTGAAAACTGTGCTGCTTGAAGTGCGGGAAGTTGCGCTCGTCCCGGTCTATTTGGGTGTAAATGATTTGGATGTCGTACTGCTCCGGGTGGTCGAGCAGCATTTGGAAGGCTGCCGGGCGGGCTTTCATCAGCTTGTGGAGCAGGTTTTTTTGCGCCGTGAGCGGCAAAAAGTTCATCGCCCAAAAAGAACGACTAAGCAGGTGCGGTTCATCTTTTTTTTGCCACAAGATAGCGGAAAAGGAAAATGGGAAATCGAAGATTGATTAGAAAATTGGGGAACTCGAAGCGTGGCGGCGACTCATCACCGTCAGCTCTCACTCCCCCAAAAAGCCGTATCCCCTGCACCTGCCAGTCGCCACGGGGCAAGAAGTTGGCAAACTGTACCTGCACACTGTGCTGCTCGTAGTCGAACTGGTACTCGCTCAGTCGGAGGTCGATGCCGAGCGATTTTTGCTGCTCGCTGCTGCCCGTCAGCCTGCCCAGTAGCCCTGTGTGCTGGCGGAGCCGCGCACCTTGCCCAGCAGCTCGCCCTGCGACATCGGCTGCCCGGCTGCCTCGATGGCGATGTTTGAAAGTTCGATGGATAAACTCAAGGTCTTCATGCTTGTTTAAAATTTAGGAAGCGACCATACTCACTTGACTCATTGCGATTTATAGAAAATGGGCAACCTGATTTTAGGTTAAATTCGTTCTCTTTGCCCTTTCTTTCAAAAACATACGGAAATTTGGCGTTCTTAGATTTTAGACAGCAGACTTTAGACATTAGATGGCCTCTTCTTAAATGGAGTGAGCAAGTTTTGAAGTGCCTTGGATTAGCCAGACACCTGTCTAAAGTCTAGTATCTCAAGTCTATCGTCTCAACAAAAACATGACAAGAAAGCTGAAAAAACCAATCATCATTGAAAACGTGGAAATCACCGGCATGGCTGATAAAGGCCGGGGCATCGGCAGGGATGCTGGCGGGCGGGTGATTTTCAGTGAACACGTGGCTCCCGGCGACGTGGTTGACGTACACGTTACAAAGAAAAAACCGGAGTACGTGGACGGCTACGCCATTCACTACCACCGCCGTTCGCCCGACCGGGTGGAACCGTTCTGTGAGCATTTCACGCTATGCGGCGGCTGCCGATGGCAGCACCTGAGCTACGAGGCACAAGTACGCCACAAAGAACAAGTAGTGGTGGACGCCATCCGCCGGATCGGGCGGGTACGGGAAGGCGAGTTCCTGCACATCGTGCCTCGCGAAGAAAGCGTGTACTACCGCAACAAGCTGGAATATGCTTTTTCCAACAAAACCTGGATTCCAAAGGAGCAGATGGATGATGGCATCTCCAACCGGCAGAATGTGCTGGGCTTCCACCGCCCCGGCGCCTTCGATAAAATCGTGGACATCAAGCACTGCTACCTCCAGGCCGACCCCTCCAACGAACTGCGCCTGACCGTGAAGGCCGTGGCCGACGAGCAGGGCCTGACTTTTTACGACCTCATTACCAACGAAGGCTTCATGCGGCACATCATGATTCGCCTCACCACGCTCGGCGAGCTGATGCTCATCGTAAGTTTTCACGACAATGCACCGAAGAAAATAAAGCGGTTCCTCGATGAAGTCATCAAGCGGACACCGCAGCTCACCAGCCTTTTATACTGCATAAATCCCAAGCTGAACGACTATGTGGGCGACCTCGAGATGATAAATTATCACGGTAAAGCGTTCATCGAGGAGCAGCTTGGGCATGTGCGATTCAAGATTGGCCCGAAGTCGTTTTTCCAAACCAACTCCAAGCAGGCAAAGGTGCTTTACGATAAAGTCGTGGAGTTTGCTGGGCTGACGGGCAACGAAAACGTGTACGATTTGTACACGGGCGTGGGCAGCATTGCGCTCTACGTGGCCAAGTATTGCAAGCAGGTGGTGGGCATCGAGGAGGTACAGGAAGCCATCGTGGACGCTGAAGAAAATGCCAAAATGAACGGCACGGAGAACTGCATTTTTTATGCGGGCGACGTGAAGAACATCCTCACCGCCGAGTTTGCCGAAAAGCACGGCAAGCCCGACCTCGTCATCACCGACCCGCCCCGTGCGGGCATGCACGCCGATGTGGTGCGGATGTTCCTGGAACTGGGAGCGCCGAAAATCGTGTACGTGAGTTGCAACCCGGCCACGCAAGCACGTGACCTAGCCCTGATGAGCGAGAAATACCGTTTGGTGAAAATACAGCCAGTGGACATGTTCCCACACACGCACCACGTGGAGACGGTTGCGCTGCTGGAGCTTCGTTGATTGACGATTTACGACTGACGATTGACGATTATAGCTCGATGCCCCCATTCGTCAATCTTCAGTCGTAAATCGTCAGCCAATCTCTCCACTTTCCCTTCGCCACCCTCGAATTCACGTCCACCTTGTTGATTTTCCGGAGGTCAACCAGTAGGGCAGCGTAGGCATCGTCGGAGGAGACTTTCCAGGTTTTGTTGTCGTAGGTGACCTCGCCGCTGCGGCGGTCCCAGTCGGAGGCCAGCAGCACGAAGCGGTCGCTGTACTTTGGGCTTGGCCCAAAAATCAAGTAGCGCTCGCTGCTTTCCTCAAAACCGATGGCGAAACGATCGGTCTTCGGGCTGAACAAAAAGGCACCGGGCGTGCCCTTCCGAACTACCACCTCTTCAATTTGACGGCCATCCTCAATCTTGATTTTGCCGGAGACGATTTCCCGGTCGCCACCCGAAATCTCCCGCTTGAGCACGATGTCTTGTGAGACGTAGAACTGAATCTTCTTCAATTCGTCGTCTGTCCAGCGATAGCGTTCGTTGAGGTCTTCTGTGAAATAGGTGAGCCTGTTGGAACAAGCACCAAACAAGACCACGCTGAAAAAGGCTAAAAGAACCAGATTTTGTGTTTTCATGATTTGACTTCAGATTTTATGTAAATGATGCAAAGAAATACTTTTACCCCTATGCAAATTCCCCGGAAAATATACACAGATTTCAAGCAGAAAGCCCAGTTGATTAAAGGCCTTTAACCACAGCTTAACTGTTTTTAACGTCACAGAAATTAAAAAAAGGCCATTTTGCTCTTCTCGCCGACCCCGACATTTGTCCTGTGTTTGTTAATAAATGGTCTCACGAAAGAATTAGGTCTCACAAAAAAACATCACTTCCCAGACGAGAGAGTTTTAAGTTACAACAAAAAACAACCAGATTTGGGAAAAGCGGTAGCTGCGAACGCAGCGCCGCTTTTTGTTTTTACCAATCCCCCAATTTACTGGCGTGAATCTTGCCTAATTTCCAACTGCCCTGCAACCACACAGGTCTTCTTGAACTCCCGCACCGTGCCATCGGGATTGAAAAGCTCCAGCGCAATCACGTAAATCCCAATTCGTGCCTTCGCACCATCGTCCGTGTCGCCGTCCCAGCGCAGGAAGCCTTCGGTGCCAAGTAGTTCGTTGCTCGCCAGCAATTTCACCAGCCTGCCTTCCGAATCGAAAAACCTGACCTTGGCCGTGTAGCCCGGCTTGTCCAACTTGTAATTTACCACTAAAAAATCCTTGTACCCATCGCCGTCCGGCGAAAAAGTAGGCTCCACAATTTCAAATATGCCATCTGCAACTGGTTGGTTTTCAAAGTATTGCGAATTGCGGTAGGTCGGCGTGGCCCAACCAGCGGCTTCGGCAGCCGAGTGCCAGTTGGCGGGGTCTTGGGTCGTGCCGTCGGGGTGGAGGCGCTCCAATGACACGCCCTCCGGGTCGTCGAGCAAGGCATGGTGCAGGTCTTCCCCGTAATCGAAAGCGTCAATGATAACGGCTCCCGTCGTACTTGCCCGGTAGATGGTCACGTTGCCCGCATCGTCGTTGAACGAGGGTAAATCGTTGGCAATCAGTGCATTGGCATCCTGCACCGAGTAGCGGCTTTGGATGTCGCTGGTATTTTCGGTGAAAACGGCGTACTCGCCGGGCAGGATGAGCCAGTCGTTGACCACGTTCGTGGTGGTGGTGTCAACGCCAACTTCGATGTTGCCGATGATGAGGTCTCCGAGGTTCAAAACCTTTGCGGAGCGGTTGTAAATCTCCACAAAATCATTACCGCCCGTGGCCGGGTTGAAGAGTATTTCATTGATAACCAAGTCTTTTGGCTCGATGGGTTCGGGCAGGGCGAAAGACGCTGTAGCAATGCCGGAGAGCGGGTTGCCTGAGCAGTCGGCCACGGTTTGAACAGTTACTTCGTACACCGTGTTGGACAGGAGCGGGGCGTCCAAGTGAAGCACCACAACAAAATTGTAGGGCGGTAAAAAGCTCACGGAAGCAACGTTCAAGCCTCCGCTGATGCTGTAATTGGCAGCATTCAAAGCGCTCGCTGCATCGAGCCGCTCATCGAAAAAAACCTGTACTTCGGTTGGCGCAGCCGCACTGGCGAACACACGGGTCAGCACCGGGGCGGTCAGGTCGGGCTGTGGGTCTAGCACGGAATTGGGCTGGCCGGGGGTGCCTTGAAGCAGGCTGGCGCA
The DNA here is from genome assembly GCA_016719855.1 of Saprospiraceae bacterium. Taxonomy (GTDB): domain Bacteria; phylum Bacteroidota; class Bacteroidia; order Chitinophagales; family Saprospiraceae; genus UBA6168. Next base: position 69,975 of record JADJYH010000085.1, read on the forward strand.
GGCCCGCCAATTGGCCGAGCCACGGCACGGAGCCAGCGGGCTGATGAGTTCCAACGTCCAGCCACCCTCCTGTTTTTCAGCGTCGCCGTACCACTCGATTTTGTAACTGACCTGGTGGACGACATTGCCGTCAGCATCTGAGAGCGTGAGGTCGTCACCGTTGTTGACCAGGGCAGGGAAGGTGGGGAGTCCCAGCACATTGCCGAAGGCGGACAACGAGTCCACGTCGGAGTCATCGCAGACGATGAGATAGCTGCCGGGCAGCATAAGGTAAGTTGGGAAAATTTGCGGAGCGCCACCGCTCGAAAAACCAAATCCCACAAGGTCGAGCACCTTATCACTTCGGTTGTACAACTCGATGAACTCGTCGTCGGGTAGTGTGATCGCAGGTGTCGGGTCAGCCATTATTTCGTTGATCAAAACATCGAACTCGACCGCTTCTTCCACTTTAACGTAGGTGAAATCAGTGGTTTGCGCTGGCGCAATATTCCCCGATAGGTCGCCTAACTCGTTGATTGTCAAGATATACGTAGTCAGGTTTTGCAACGGCGAGACCAGCAAGAGGTGTACAAGCGTTTTGTTTACCCCATCCAAAAAAGCGGCAGCGGGTTGCCCGATGCCGTTGTCGAGCGAGTAGTTGGCGGGGTCGGTGGCCGTCGTTTCATCGAGGTTTTCGTTGAAAAAAACATCCACCTCGGTGGCCGAAATGGGCGTTGCGGAGAGCAGCGTCGGCGGCTCGGTGTCGGGAAGCAGTTCCGCCACGTTGATGTCGTCGAAGAAAAACTTGTCCTTGCGAGTGGCGGTGTAGAGGCAGTGAAAGCCGAAAAATTGGTTGCCAGCGCCGTAGGTAGCGTCGGTGACCTCGAACTCAGGCGTGAGGTTCTGCCCACCGTTATAGTCTGCCAAGAGTTTCCAGAGGCCGCCCACCTCACGGGTCATGCGCAGGCGGACATTGGGCGAAGCGGCCACGCCGCCAGATGTTGCAGATGCCAACAGGGTCGAGGTTCCGGCATCCTGCCGAAATAGTTGGAGCGCATCCGTGCTACCATCGGCCCCTGCGAGCAGGTAGTAGCCGCTGCCTGTGAGCAGGTTTTCGGAGTCGGACTGTAGGTAGATGCGCAGCCGGTTGCCGTTCGAGGGGTCGAAATCGAGGTGGAAATACAGTTCCCAAACAGCGCTGTCAGTGATGGCCGTCGGGATGAAAAGCGTGGAGTTCCCTGCGTCGGGAGCGTTCAATTGAAGTTCCAGTGCCGTATTTACCTTGAAATTGGCGACTTCACCCTGCCAGGCTGGGTTGCCAGTCAGGTCGCCGTCGGAGAAGTCGTCGAAGACCTGTGCTTGGCCGGAAAAAACCGCCAGCAGCAGGATAAACAGGATAAGGAACGACCGTTGGCTGTTTACCCCCGTAGGGTTGAAGGCCGATGGACAAACATCATTTACAAATTGCATGTCGGGTTTGTTTTGCGAAGCAAGGTATGAAAAGGTATGGAGGTATGAGGCATGGAGGTATGTGAGCGCATACCTCCACACCTCATACCTCCATACCTCCCAAGGTTATCCACAATCTGTTGGTTATTTTTGTCACCATATTCTATATCAAAGGTTACTTTTGCGCAAATTCAAGATAATCAACCAGTTTTATGAAATTCAGTTCAGCGTATCCTCATCCGAACTACTCAGGCACCTCCAAATCGCCAGCGGCGCCATTGCCAGCAGCCCCGTACTGCCCATCCTCGATGATTTTTTGTTTTCCATCAAAAAAAATCTATTGACCATAGCCGCCACCGACCTCGAAACCTCCATCACCAACCAAGTGGAGGTGATGTCAGACGGCGACGGCGCTGTGGCCATCCCCGCAAAAATACTGCTCGATACGCTCAAGGCACTACCCGACCAACCCGTCACCATCGCCGTGGACGACGAGACCTACGGCATCACCATCACCTCGGCCTACGGCAAGTACCGCCTCGCCGGCGAGAACGGCCAAGACTATCCCCGAATCCCCGAATCGGATAAGGTGGACACGGTGAACGTGCCAGCCTCCACGCTCGTCAAGGCCATCAACAAAACGCTGTTCGCCACCAGCAACGACGAGCTGCGCCCCGCTATGACTGGCGTGTACGTCACACTGGATTTCACTAAATTGACCTTCGTGGCCACCGACGCCCACAAGCTTGTGAAGTACACGTTCCAGGGCATCGCCGGGGAGGTGGCCACCTCGTTCATCATCCCGAAAAAGGCGCTGAACCTGCTGAAAAACGCACTGCCAGCCGACGCCGACGTAAAAATGTCCTTCGACAAGGCCAATGCTTTTTTCACCTTCGGCAACACGCACCTCGTCTGCCGCCTCATTGACGCCCGCTACCCGGACTACAACGCCGTCATCCCGGTGGACAACCCGAACACGCTGTCCATCAAGCGCTCCGACCTGCAAAGCTCGCTCAAGCGCATCGCCATCTACGCCAATAAGACGACCAACCAGGTCATCCTTGACATATCGCCGGACAGCCTGACTGTGTCCGCCCAAGACCTCGACTTTTCGAACGAGGCCAACGAGCAACTGCCCTGCACCTACGACGGAAATCCGCTTACCATCGGCTTCAACGCCAAGTTCCTCGTGGAAATGCTTGGCGTGATGGAGTCGGACGAAGTGAAATTGGAACTCTCCACTCCCAGCCGTGCAGGCATCCTGCTGCCCGTGGAAGCCACAGAGGGCGAAGAGATTTTGATGCTGGTGATGCCGGTGATGTTGAGTAATTGATGCTGCACCATTGTTGTATTGTTGAATTGTTTTATTGCTACACGATTTCGCAACCTCGTTGTTCATATTGTCTCGCTACAACAATACAGCAATTCAACAATACAACAATGAGGCAATGAATCCATTCCTCCGACTGCTTTCCCACCTGAAAAACTACAAGCCACTGCTTGTGGGAAACATCACGTGCAACCTGCTCATGGTCGTGTTTTCGGTAGTGAGCATCCCAGCCATCATCCCCTTCCTCAATATCCTGCTCGACCAACAGCCGATGGTCACGGAAGCTCCCGCTGCCCTCACGCTGGACAATTTAACCGAGCACATCAATTATTTTTTAAGCCAAATTATTCGGGAAAAAGGCAAACGCACCGCCCTCGCCTATGCACTGGGACTGGTGCTGGTCTTGTATTTTTTCAAGAACATCTTCCGCTACCTCTCGCAGTTTTTCCTTTCACCCGTGCGCAATGGCGTGGTGCGAGACATCCGCCAAGCGCTTTACGACAAGATGCTGGCGCTGCCAATGGCCTACTTCTCCGAAGAACGCAAAGGCGACCTGTTGGCCCGCATGTCGGTGGACGTGCAGGAGGTGGAGTCGAGCATCCTCAACGTGCTGGAGTCCATCATCCGGGAGCCGCTGATGATTATCGGGGCCTTCGGGTTCATGGTGTACATCAGCCCATCCATGACACTGGCGGTGCTGGGGCTGCTGGCCTTCACCGGACTGGTCATCGGGCGAGTGGGCAAGCGGCTCAAGCGGCAAGCGAGGCAGGTACAGGAGCGGCTCGGCACGCTGCTTGCGATGATGGAGGAGGGCATCGGCGGTCTGCGAATCATCAAGGGGTTCAACGCCGAAGGGTTTCAGTCCGCCCATTTCCGAAGGGAAAACAACGAGTACCGTCGGCTGCTGGTTCGGCTGCTCTGGCGGCGTGACCTCTCGTCGCCACTCACCGAGTTCCTGGGCGTGGCGACGGTGGCCGTGCTCATTTGGTACGGCTACAACGAGGTGGAAAAAGGGCTCCTCACCGTCCCGACCTTCTTCGCCCTGCTGCTGGCGTTTTTCAGCATGATTGAGCCTTCGAAGAAGTTTGCCGCCGCATTTTACAACGTGCAAAAAGGCATGGCCGCCGTAGAGCGCATTGACGCTATCCGGCAGGCTGACCTGCGGATTTTGGAAAAACCGGACGCCAAGCCAATTAGCGTTTTTGAGGATAAAATCGAGTTTAGAAATGTTGGCTTCGCTTACGCAAACAGCAACCGGGCCGCTGTGGAGGGCATCAACCTAACCGTTTCGAGGGGCAAAATAGTCGCTTTGGTTGGCTCCTCCGGCGCAGGCAAAAGCACGCTCGTGGACCTGTTGCCACGCTTCTACGACGCCACCGCTGGTGAAATCTTGCTCGACGGCACGAACATCAAGGACTACCGACTGCGTGACCTCCGCTCGCTGATGGGCATCGTAACGCAGGAGCCGGTGCTGTTCAACGACACCATTTTCAACAATATCGCCTTCGGCATGACGGGTGTCACGCAAGCTGCCGTGGAACAGGCCGCCCGCATCGCCCATGCCCACGACTTCATCCTCGAAACCCCCGGCGGCTACCAAACCAACATTGGCGACCGGGGCGTGAAACTCAGCGGTGGCCAGCGCCAGCGGCTCACCATTGCCAGGGCCGTACTGGCCAACCCGCCCATTCTCATCCTCGACGAGGCCACCTCCGCCCTCGATTCCGAGTCCGAGCGGCTGGTGCAAGATGCCCTCGATGTGCTGATGAAAAACCGGACGAGCATCGTGATCGCCCACCGCCTCAGTACGGTGCAGTACGCCGATGAAATCGTGGTGATGCGGGACGGGAAAATCATCGAGCAGGGAACGCACGAGCAACTCATGCAATGGGGCGGGGAATACGGGAAATTGGTGGAGTTGCAGTCGTTTTGAGAGCGGCTTTTAAGGGTGTTCGTTTTCCAAAAAGGGAGGATGGAAGAAAATATAAGAAAACAGTTGTCTCGTTCTAGGGAAAGATTGCCTAAAAAGGGGGGGCTGCATCGAGCCCAGCTTTTACGCCAAAACCGCATTAAGCTGTTCGCAGATACGGCCAATTTATCAAACAAAGAAAGCCGTGCCCTCTAACTCAGGGCACGGCTTTCTTTGTTTGATAAAACAGGAGTTTATGGCCGGAGGTCTTGTTTGGTCAAGCGCACAGTTTTGAAGATTTCGCCGTTGGCATCTTGCATGCTCACGAGGTAGAGACCGTCGGGCACGTCGGTGATGCTGTGCAGCTGGCCGTTCACGTGCTCGAAGCTGCGCACCTGTCTGCCAAGGAGGTTATACACGACGACTTTTTTCACCAGCGGGTTCTCCGTGATGCTGAAGTAGCCCGTGGATGGGTTGGGGAAGGCTTTGAGCGAAAGTACTTGGGCTTCATCCACTGACGAGAGGGCGCTGATGCAAACCTCGAAATTTGCACTGGACAGTGGAATTTCGTTATTGATATCGGTCACTTCACTGAAATGGACAATAGGGCTGCAACATCCTGCTACAAACCTGGGATTTATGTGCAGGTCAATGATGGTTGTGTCGCCAGGTGCAAGTACAACTGGAACGTTTGGCTGGCCACCTAGGACAACATTTGAAGTTACGGTTGCGCTGTAGCACTGGTTTTTGTCGCAGACTTTGTATTTCCATTCGCTTGAGCAACCAGTGGCTGGAACTTCCAATAGCCAGCGGAGATTGATGGTTTGGTCGGATTTGTTGATAACCCAAGCATGGGCTATTGGTTCAGAGTATTCGTCTGTTAGGTCGGCTTGCAAATTGTACTGGAGGTTGGCAGGAAGCACCTCAATTGCCAATTGCGCAAACAAGCCCAAGGACATAAAACTGATACAGGAAGCAAGTATTAGTCTTTTCATAAAAGAAGATTTTAAGATTGGCTGTAAAAATAAGTTGTTTTGACCAATAGGACGAGAGAATTTTTGGATGTCGTCAGCGGCACGTCAAACAACGACAGGCAGGTCACAAATGAGTGCGCCCTTACCCAACACGGGCAAGGGCGCAGTCTCGTATTCGTGACCCAAAATCAAGGGCCGGGTTCGATTATTTTGTCACTACCAAGCGCTCGGTATGAACTTGGTTGCCGACGCTCATTTTCACGAGGTACATACCTTCTGCAACATCGCTGAGGTCAAAGCTGTGGGTTACCGAAGCTGTCTTGTCAAAGCTTGCAGCAGCGATAACCTTGCCTTCTACGCTCAGGACTTCCACCTTCACGTCAACGATTTGGGCAAAGCTTGCACTCAACACTGATACGCTGGAGGCAGGGTTTGGCGTCAAACCAAATGAAGACAAAGTGGCAATGTCTTCAACGTTTGAAGAACTTGTAACCACTACGTCAATGCTCTGTGAGCAGCCAATTTTGTCGGTAACTACCAGCGTGTAAGTGCCAGGTGTTAAGCCAGAAATGCTTGGCGTGGTTTCGCCGTTGCTCCAAAGGTAAGTGTAGCCGCCGAAGCCGTAGGTAGGGGATGGTGGTGCAAGTTCGATTGAGCCGTTGCTGCCATCAGAAGAAGGAGTCGCTGTGGCCACTGCGCCAAAGTTGGCAGGACAAATCACATCAATTTGCTCGGAGTTCGTGTTCAGAACCTCGCCAGTTGCGTTGTCAATCACCATGACCACTGCGTGCATGTTGTAAGGGTTCCAGCCAGTGTTGAAGTCGCTGACAGTATAGTTCTTAACGGCGACATCTCCAGCAACAACTGCAGTGGGAACGCTTCCAGCAGTACCGGCCCAGCCACCAAGGATGGCCCTACCAACATGGTTGTAAACCATGTCTGCTGCAGGAACAGTAGCTGGAAGGGCATCCCAGTCGCTACCATAGCCAGGAATTGGGTCTGTTGGAGCCGCTGGGCCAGCGTAGTAGTTGGTTTGTGCATAGCCAGCGCCTGTGCCAGTAACGTTGTCTTCTGTCAGCACTATGTTGAAACGGTAGTCAATGTTTGAAAGCTGGGTTACAAACTCAGCGTCCGCATCAATTGAAAGCGTTCTGGTGGCAACGTCTATTGATGCACTAACGGTAGGTGCGATTGGCGCTATCCTGTCAAGGTAGTCCTGAAGGATGTTCTCTAGGTCGGATGGATCCCAAATGGCATTGCGGTCAACAATCACAGATGGGTAGCCAGAGAAGCCAGGGAAGGCATTTACGCCACTGTCATAAGCAGTTACTGTCATTGGGTCGCCATTGTGAACGGCGATGCCAACAAACTCATCTGGGTAATTCTCGGTCATGAAGTCCATCCACTCCGTGCCACGGGGGCACCAGCCACACCAAGTACCGGTTGCTTCTTCAGCAAGCATTTTTTTCGAAGGAATGTAAGATACACCTGATACCACGCCTGCCAACTGGTTGTTGCCTGCATTGGCGTCCACATTGCCGTTGGGGTTGTCTGCCCATACAGTATAATTGTAGGAAATTGCCTGTGCCAAAGAAAGGGTTGTCGAGTGGGTAAAAGTGTACGTGCCGAGGTAAGGCACATTAAGGCCAGTCAGGTTGTCGGTATAGGTGTTTGTCCCATCGCTCCAGCTGATGTCCACGGTGTTCAGTGTTTGTGCACCATAGTTGGTAAACTCACCGCTGATTGTTACAAAAGTACCAGACTCCTTGAAGCGAGGTATTGTCAAACCGGTAACGGAAACGTCGTGGTCGGCAGGTGTGAACAAGGATACATTGTCAATAGCCAGGCCGTAAAGCCAGCCTCCACCATCCGTATAACGGAATGCTACCAGAACATTGCTCATGCCCGCATAAGCGCTGAGGTTCACAATATAACCAGTTTGCCAATCCGCCCCGCCAGGAAGGGTAGCTTCATCTACCCAGGTTGTGCCACCATCGGTGGAAACGGAGACGTACGCATGCTCTTGTGCGCCTTGGTAAACTGCATCGAAGTAAAACAGGTCAAACTTCATGCTCACAGCCACCTGTGCGGAAAAATCAAAAACTGGCAAAATGAGCAGGTCGTTTAATTTGTTGCAGTTGCAACCGTCGTCGTTGGTGCCAGCAGCTTTGGTACCGTTGTTGGGTACCGGAAAAGAACTGCTCGAAAGTACGGTGGAGGTGCCGAACTTGAAACCGCCATCCGTAGCAGCGGTTTGCTGGGTCCAACCTGAAGGGATGCCAGTGCCTTCAAATGCCTCAGTTAAAATTACGGTTTGGGCATTTGCAAACAACAATGGCAAAGCCGCAATCAAAAATGTCAAAATCTTCTTCATAGAAAAAATTTTTAGGTGATAAGTACAGTGATAATTGCTTTTACTAAGAGTGGGCGATAGAACAAATGCGGGAATCCTAAGATTGTGTGTTAGTCATATCCCCCAGCTAGAAACGTAAGAGACAAAGGTAGTGAAATACTGTTTTACATTGTCCACCTACCTGCAAGTTCTGTTTTGTCAGCCTGACGACCTATGATACTAATAACAAGCCTTTAAAACAGACAGTAGTAAGCCGCAGTAGTTAGCAATTGGACAACTTTGATTCGGGTTGGTTGTTTCACCGACAAATTCATCTTTAAAAACCCTGTCCTAACATGCGAATTTCAGTCTTCCGCAAGGCTCATTTCAATGCAGCACACCGGCTGAACAACCCTAATTGGTCTGAGGAGAAAAACCAATCGGTGTTCGGGCTTTGCAACAATGCCAACTACCATGGCCATAATTATGAGCTGGAGGTGAAACTTACGGGCGAAGTTGACCCTGAAACCGGGTACTTGATTGACCTGAAATTGTTGAAAGACCTGATTTTTGAAGAGGTGGAAACTAGGTTCGATCACAAAAACCTGAACCTTGACGTGGACGAGTTCAAAAACCTGAACCCGACTGCTGAAAATATCTGCTTTGTGATTTGGAACCTGCTCCGCTCAAAGTTGGACGAAAGGTTAGCGCTTGCCGTGCGGCTCTATGAAACACCCCGGAACTTCGTTGAGTACCCAGCTTGAAAAGTTGGCAGTTCGACAGTGTGCAGTTGGCAGTCGGGGACTGCTTCACTTTTTAGGCTGTCCAACTTTTGTTCAGAAGTTGGACGAAAAGAAAAGCCCTTGGTTCTTTGACGGAACCAAGGGCTTTTGTAATTGCTGGAGCTGACTGCCAACTGCACACTGTCGAACTGCCAACTTTAAAAAAGAGGTCGATAGCGGATTCGAACCGCTGTACGAGGTTTTGCAGACCTCTGCCTAACCACTCGGCCAACCGACCGTTAAAAGGGAATTCCGAAATTTCAATATGCCTTAACGCTCTAAAGAAGGCCAAGGTTTCATTGTCTCGGAATTTTTACTTCAAATCAACTACTTCACAGGCTTTCTGCAAAGCGGACGCAAATGTAACGACTTTTTTTAAACCAAGTCAAATCGGGGCTGCATTCCAGTCTATTTTTTCTTCCGAAAAACGCTGGCAACTCAACAATCACAAGCTAAATTGGTGTTTGAAATGCTGTAAAATCAGCAAAGAAAAAGGATGCCAAGTGGCATATCCCTCACACGGTTTGATGCTGGAATAGCGCCATGCTTGTTACCGAATCAACAAAACTGTGCCTCGTTTCTCCGTTGTTTTGCCATTTGCCTGACTAACTTTAATGATGTAGGCATAAATACCTTGGGCTAGGTTTTTCCCGTTTTTTTGCCCAAGCCAGCCTGTTTCAGGGTCGTTCGTCGTGAACACCTCCTGCCCGTAACGGTCAAAAATCCGCATCTCGTAGCTGGCAATGTCGCCCAAAACTATCAGCGGCCTGAACTCCTGGTTGAACCCCTCTGGCACAAAAGCGTTCGGGGCGTAAATCCTTGCAGCCTGCTCCACACAAGCTGTGTTGGAGTGGCTCTCCTGTGTGATGATTTGGCCATTTTGTGCAATCACGTTCGAGCTTGCCACCACATAGTAGCAGGCCTGCGCCGATTCGATGCTGGTCGGTGAATAGCTGTCCTCGTAGTTCGTCGTTCCGCTGCCCACCATGTCCAACTGGCTTGAGCTTCCCCCCTCTATTTTGTGAACCGTGTAGGCGTTGACGCTCGCATTTTCGATGTCGAAGGCTGTCCAGTTGAGTACGTTCAGGTTGCCTGGCATGGCCTCTGCTGTCAGGTAAATCGTGCTACCGTAGTTGGTCATCAGCACCGAGTCGCAGACATCACGGGTTTCTATTTTGTAAAAAACCTTACCTGCCGTTGCTCCGCTGGCTGCATCGGCGTAGGTGTTCGTGGCGGACAGCGGCGGCGTTGCTGCTTGCGTTGCAACTGGCTGATAACCAGCGTTTTGTTCGCTTCGCAAAACCTGGAATTCGACCAGTTCGGCCAGTGGGTTCCACTCCCAACTCAGTTCCACGTCGCCGCTTCCCGTCACGCTCACATTCTTCAGGAACATGCCCTCCGCCGACTGGAACACATCCACTGACAGGCACATTTGGTTCGACTTGGCCACTGCCCCTGTCACCGCTTCCACAGCCCGTACTTCGAAGCAGTAGGTCGCTCCGTCCACCACGTTTTCCACCTCAAAGCTGCTGTTCGAAACGCTTGCATTGGCTACCTGTGCCAGCGTTCCACCGTTGATGCCCAACCAGATTTGTTGCTCCGCAATGACATTTGTCCAGCCTTGATAAGTGTTCCAGGTCAGTACCACGGATTGTCGGCAGGGCACCACCTCCGCCTCCACAAAAATGCTCGTGTGCTGCACGTCGAAGATGCTCGTGTTGTCGCAGGCGTCCAGGGCGTTCACGAAGTAGGATTCTGGGCCGGCCCCTGGATTGGAGGCCAGGTCGGTGTAGGTGTTGCTGCCGTACACCGTGTCCACAGGATGACCCCGATGCTGGTCTGGCGATAAATGATGTAGCCGAACACCTCCGGCGATGGGCTTGGCGCCCAATTCACCACGGCCAAGCCGCCCTCCACCGACACGGTCTCGATGGGCGACACCACCGGCGGGCGGTTGTCAAGCGTGTCCGATGGGATGGCCATTTGGCCGGGACAGTTGAAGTTGCTCGTCAGGTAAAAATACCACTGCTCCCCACTCGGGTTCACAAAGGCGTAGAAGTCCTGCGACTGGTTGGCCACTGTACCTTGCAGTAAGAATGGGCCGGTGGGGCTTTGGCTCGCCCAGATTTCGTAGCCCACAAACGGCCCGCAGTTGTTCACCGGCAAGTCCCAAAACAGCGTGTCGCCCCGTACGCAGCGGAAGTCGGGGGGGAGGATTTGCGCCTGCATTTTGCCAAAAAAGACAAAGCCGAAGGCAAACGCTGCGAGTATTTTTTTCATAAAAATTTGATATTCAAGTGCTTGTGCAAAGAAACGATGCATGCGTCTCGGAGTTTTCAATTTTCAATTTTCAACTTCTCCTTGAACTTCGCCTCAAACTCCTCCATGCTGTAAACCGCTTTCAACTGGTACTCGATGCGCCGTTGGCCACTCACATCCTTTCGGAAATAGACGAGGCCGATGTTTTTTGCATACACCTCTACGCCACCAAACTCCAGTTCCAAGTGGCCGGTCTCCTCTTGGTCAACGAGTTCACGGGTGTTGAATTTCACAGCGGGCATCTTTTTTTCTGAAAAATTATGGTCGTGTCGCTGTCAAATTGCCGGTTGCGCACCAGTGTGATGCTCGACGTGTCACCCAGCGGTCGCCAGTGGAGCGAGGTGAGCACCACACTGCCTAAGGGTTTTACCTCAAACGGAAAGACGTTGGCTGCCATGATTTCTGCCTGTATTTGCTGGCTTTTGCCCTCGGCGTCTGTTTCGTACACATAAAAATCGCTCAACAAAATGCCGTTATGTACCCGCTCTTCCCGCACAAACTGGTCGGGGCTGAACGTTGGCCCGTAGGATGTGCCCAACAAGTAGGCCGTGCCGCCCTGTGCCATTGACTTGTAGTACCAGTAAACAGGTGGGTCGGATTCGTCGCCAAGCGGCTCGTACTCGTACACCTTGCCATCCTGGAGGTCGCTCAACGGGTAGTAGTAGGCTTCGATGTTGCGCAGCCCGTTAGTTTCATTTTTGCAAGCAGCAAAAATTGCAACGAGCGCCAACCCAGCGAGGGTCGTAGTTTTTTTCATCGCAAATCACATTTGAATTTTCCAAAAGGTGGCAAGGCTCACCCGCTCACCCGCTCACTCTCTTTCCCGCTTACCCCCGCCACCACCACCACGATTTCGCCCTTCACGGTCTTCGCCTTGTAAAACGCCAGCAGTTGGGTCAGCGTATCCGTCTTGATTTCTTCGTGCATTTTGGTCAGCTCCCGTGCAACGCAGGCTTGTCGCTCAGGGCCGCACACCTCGGCCAATTGTTCGAGGCACTTGACGAGGCGGTTTGGCGATTCGTACAGGATGAAGGTGCAGGGCAGTTCGGCGAGGTATTTCAGGCGGGTTTGGCGGCCTTTTTTGTGCGGTAAAAAGCCCTCGAAAAAAAACTTGTCGCAAGGCAGCCCGCTGGCGGCCAGTGCAGGCACGAAGGCCGTAGGTCCGGGCAGGCACTCCACCCGCACACCTTGCCGCACGCACTCCCGCACCAGCAAAAAACCGGGGTCGGAAATGCCCGGTGTGCCCGCATCGGAGGCTAGTGCAAAAGTGGCCCCGGCCTTGAGCTGCTGCACGATGGACGCCGTCACCGAGTGCTCGTTGAAGGAATGGAAAGCGGAGACGGGCGTCTGGATTTGGAAGTGGTCAAGCAGCCGCTTCGTTACCCTCGTGTCCTCCGCCCAAACCCTGTCCACCTCTTTCAAAATGCGCAGCGAGCGGAGGGTGATGTCCTCCAGGTTGCCAATGGGTGTGGGGATGAGGTAAAGCAAGTGAGGTATGAGGTATGAGGTATGAGTTATGGAGGTTTGGGGTATGTGCATCCTGATATACCTCATACCTCCATACTTCATACCTCCATAATGGTGAAGTGGTAGGTCTCCATGATAAGGTTGGCAAGGAGCTTTTTGCAGGCTTCGTCCACTTTAGCGGAGGCTTCTTCTTTGGAGCCAGCCTCGATGTCCAAGCGGATGTGCTTGCCGATGCGCACGTCCTCTACCCCAGATATGTGCAAGTTGACCATGCTGTGCTGCACGGCCTTGCCCTGTGGGTCGAGGAGTTCCTTGTGGGGCATGATGTCAATTTCTGCTACGTATTTCATGAAAATTGGAATTGGGTATTAGGAATTGGGTATTGGGAATAGAAAGTGGGAAAACCCCCAACCCCTAATTCCTAATACCCAATTACTTGCTTACCTTCAAGTGAACAAAGAACGAGAACAGCACGTGTCCGATGATGATGAACGGGAATGATGCTTCCCGCAGCAAAACCAGCATCACGACTGTAAAGGCGGCAAAGATAAACCGAATCTCGTTGCCCTCCCAAGCCAGATTTTTGAATTTTAGGCTGAACATTGGCAGCCCGGCCACCATTAACCAGCAAAGCACCGGGATGTTGAGGTAGAGGAAAACGGGATTGGTGACGAACTTTCCAAGCCCAAACGAGTCGAAGTGGTAAATCAACAGCAGGCCGATGGCATAAATGGCGCAGGATGGCGTCGGCATTCCGATGAAGGTCTCCGTTTGGCGGGTGTCAATGTTGAAATTGGCGAGCCGGATGGCGGCGAACAGCGTGATGAGGAAGGCGGGCGAGGCCGCAAGCGTCAACTCGATGGGCAGCCCTTCATGCCCGCTGAAGCCTTTTACCAATAGCATGTAAACCACTGCGCCAGGCGCCACTCCGAACGAAACCATATCCGCCAGCGAGTCGAGTTGCTGGCCGAGGGGCGATTTTACCTTGAGCATCCTGGCACAGGCACCGTCCAAATAATCTGCGACGCCACTGGCCAAGCTGAACCAAAATGCCTGCACGAACTGCCCGTACAGCACACTGGCAATTGCGCAGCAGCCGAAGAACAGATTCAACAGGGTGATGAAATTCGGTATGTTTTTTTTTCATGCCCGGTCTGGTTTATACCCAACCCCAAAGGTTGGCTTAGGCGTCACTCATTTTGGGCAAAAGTAATATTTTAGACTTTAGACTTTAGACAAAAGACATTAGACAAGGGACTTCTCCAATTTATCTTGTTGCCGCATTGGTCAAATCAGGGGTGCAGCATCTTTCCCAAAGTCTAAAGTCCGTTGTCTAAAGTCTTAATGTCGAAAATTGGCAGGCAAGGCTTCTTAACTTACCAATAACCGACTTATGCCGCCAATCCTGTACTTTTGTCGCAAATTCCTGCGTTCACAAAAAAATCCAAGATTCCGCAATTTGTCAGCGTTTTCCAAAAAATAGAAACGGACCATTATGAAACAACGCTTCACAATTTTTACCTGCTTGGCCTTCCTTTGCTGCGCAAACAGCCTTTTCGCCCAGCCCGCCAATAATGAGTGCGCCAACGCCACCCCGCTCACTAACCTCAACAACTGGTGCTCGGCTGCCGCTGGGTTCACCAACGTTGGCGCAACGTTGAGCAACGTAATAAATCCGTCTTGTTTCCCTTCGGGAAATGCCGATGTCTGGTTCACCTTCGTGGCGCAGGCCAACACGGTGAACATACGGGTCATCGGTGCCACCGCCGGCAACATTCCGCCGGGCGGATCCCTCCAAGAGCCACAGTTTGCGCTGTACAGCGGCAATTGCACTGCCCTCACCCTCGTGCAGTGTGCCTCCGACGCCTTCGGCACCAACGTGGCGGAGACCTTCGCCGGGCCGCTCACCATCGGCCAAACCTATTTCATCCGGGTGGATGCCAGGGACAACAACACCGGCACCTTCAAGCTCTGCATCAACAACTACAACGCCGTGCCCGAACTTAGTAGCGACTGCTTCAGCGCCGTTATACTTTGCGACAAATCGCCGTTCAGCGTGGAACTTGCCGTGGGCGAAGGCAGCGACCCAAACGAGGTGGAACCTACTGCCTGCATCAATTCCGAAATCGCAAGCTCTTGGTACCGCTGGACCTGTAAAGACGCTGGAACGCTTGCGTTTACCATCACTCCCAACAACTCGTCTGACGATATTGACTTTGCTGTGTACGAGCTGCCGGGCGGCATCAACGATTGTGAAAACAAAGAAATCGTGCGCTGCGAAGCAGCTGGGGAAAACGTGGGTTCGCCTTTTTCAGAATGGGAAATTTGCACCGGCTCCACTGGCCTCAGCCTCAACGAAAGCGATGTGACCGAGGTGCCCGGTTGTCCGCTTGGGCAGAACAACTTCGTGGCTGCCCTCGACATGGTGGTGGGCAAAAGCTACGCTCTCGTCATCAACAATTTTAGCGAGTCGGGCAACGGCTTTTCAATTGAATTTGGAGGTACTGGTACTTTCCTCGGCCCCGATGCCGATTTTACCGTCGCTCCGCAAACGATTTGCCAAGGCTCCACCATCACTTTCACCGATAACTCCACCTCCCTCGACCCCATCACGGTCTGGCAATGGAACTTCGGCATTGGCGCAAGCCCTGCCTCCGCCAATGGCAAAGGCCCGCACAGCGTGACCTACAATTCGCCCGGCCCAAAGTCCGTGGCGCTGACCATCACCAACGAGGATGGCTGCAACGTCACCGATGTGGAAACCATCAACGTGCTGCCGCTGCCTGAAGTGGACCCCACGCTGCTCGACGATTATTGCGGCCCAACCGACAACACGGGTGCCGTGATTTTAGCCCCGACTGGCGACGGCCAACCCTACTTGTACGACTGGCTGGGGAACGGCGTTTTTACAGCCGACAGTTCACTGCTCGACCTTGCTTCTGGCAACTATTCGGTCGTCGTGCAAACTGCCAGCGGCTGCACACAATCCTTCAACTTTACGGTAGAGGAAGGCCTGAGCCTTGCCGCTGGCGTTGACCCCGTGCAGCCACCCACCTGCAATGGCGACTCCGATGGCAGCATTTCCATTTCCATCCAAATCGCCAACCCGCCCGTGCAGTTCGACTTCGGCAACGGCCTCCAGTCGAGCAACACCTTGAGCGGCATCCCGGCAGGCATCTACAATGTTCTTGTAGTTGATGGACAGGGCTGCGACGGCACGTTTACCATTGAAGTGGTGGACTTTCCGCCGCTTTTGCTGGGCGTCAGCCCCGTTGACATTAGTTGTTTTGGGGCAAATGATGGAACCATAACCGTCACGCCAAGTGGTGGGGCGGGTGGCTATTCCTATCTCTGGAGCAATGGTGCCACCTCGGCCACCATCGAGAACCTCGCCGCAGGCACCTACACCGTCACCGTCACCGACGAGAACGGGTGCTCGGCCACCGCTGAAGCCGACATCATCGAACCAGCCGAGCTGACGATGACGCTCGAAGCCGTGGACGTGATTTGTTTTGGGGATGAAACAGGCGTGATCACCGTCACTGCCATGGGCGGCACACCACCTTTTGAGTACAGTGCAAACGGTACTGATTTTCAAGCCGACCCCTCCATCACCAACCTCGCTGGCGGTGACTACGATGTGGTGGTGCGCGACAGCCGAGGTTGCACCATCACCCTGCCGGCCACCATCAACCAGCCGCCGCCCATCATCGTCGAAGCTGGCAACGACCAAACTGTTGACCTCGGCTACACTGCCGACCTGAACGCCACAGTCACGCCACTAAACCTACCAGTGACACTGAGTTGGACGCCCAGCGAGTCGCTGAGTTGCCCTGATTGCCTACGCCCAACAGCCCTGCCATTCGGCACCACCACCTACTACCTCACCGCCACGGACGAAAACAACTGCTCCGGCATTGATTCGGTGACGGTCTTCGTGAACTTGGTTCGCCCGGTTTACATCCCGAACGTCTTTTCGCCGAACGGCGACGGCCTCAACGATTTCTTTACTGTGTACGGCGGCAAGGCGGCTAAATCCATCAAAGCGATCAAGGTCTTCGACCGCTGGGGCGACAATGTGTTTGAGGGTTTCGACATCCCGCTCAACGACGAACCTTTCGGTTGGGACGGCATTTTCCGCGGCAAGCTGATGGATACTGGGGTCTTCGCCTACCTCGCCCAAGTGGAGTTTATTGATGGCGTGGTCGTGCTTTTTGAAGGGGATGTGATGATTATTAGATGATTTACGATTTACGACTGACGATTTACGATTGGGGGCAACTAGTTGATAAACAGCTAGTTGCCCCCAATCGTAAATCCCCAATCTTAAATCCAAAATCATTCAAGCGCTTTCAAAGCACCTCATGCTGATGCTGCCTCCGAGCACTTCTTCGTAGGTAAAATTCACAGCTTCATTTTTGTCCAAAAGCCCCAGCGTGTAGAGCATGGGCAGGTAATGGTCGTTGGTGGGTACGGAGAGTTGCGCAGCCCGCCCGAAGGACTGGTAGTTGACCAATGCCTCATAATCGCCCGCCAGAATCCGCTGCTTCACGTACTCGTCGAACTCCACCGCCCAGTCGTATTTCTGTGAAAAATCTTGGAAAGTAACCAAGCGCAGGTTGTGTACGATGTTGCCGCTGCCAATGATGAGAACCCCTTTTTCACGGAGGTTTTTCAGTTCAGCGGCCAGGGCGAAGTGCCACTGCGGCGGTTTGTTGTAGTCAATTGACATTTGGAAAACGGGAATGTTGGCAGCGGGATAGATATGCTTCAAAATCGTCCAAGCACCGTGGTCGAAGCCCATCTCGTGGTCTTCGTGTACTTGGATGGACTTGACGTTTTCGACGACTTGCTTCGCAAAATCGGGACTGCCGGGAGCGCTGTACTTGATTTTATACAATTCCTCAGGAAATCCGCCGAAGTCGCAAACCGTCTCCGGGGCAGGACTGGTTGCTACCGAGGTGCTGCCCCTCGTGAGCCAGTGTGCCGAAATGACGAGGATGGCCTTGGGTCGTTCCCACCGTTGGCCGAGCGTGGCCAGTGTTTGGGTGAAATTGTTGTCCTCAATAGCGTTCATCGGGCTGCCGTGGCCGATGAAGACAACTGGCATCCGGTCGGAAGCGGGCAGTTCGCTGGCGGATTGATGGAATTGGCTGAGTTTCATGGCTGCGGCTCCTGCGGGTAGCAGGAGCAGTGATTTTAGGAAATTTTTACGGTTCATGTAACAACACTTGAGTGATAGTAAACGCTGTAAGTATTGGCTTGGTTGAGGGGCTTTTGTGGAGCAAAAAAGTAAAGTATGACTGTGTTTTCACAAACAAAAAAAGCACACGAAAGACTCGTGTGCTTTTTTTGAAGATGGTTGCCTAGTTGGCTTATTTCTTCCAAGGCAAATTGTTCACCCGGCGGCCACAGAGGTAGCCGAGATCGACGCCCACTTCACAGTCCATGCGCCAGTGTACGCCAAGCGGTATCCGGCTGAGTGCGTTTTCCTGGGCCATTTCATAAAAATTGTTGAAAAAACGGGGCGTACCATTGAACTCGGTGCGGCCTTCGTGCGAGCGGTCCAACATGCCGAAGTGGTTGCCGAACACATCGGTCAACACCTCAGCGCCTGCGCCGCCCATGGTCGAGTGGCCGGATGGATATGCTGGAAACGATGGTGTCATGCCTGTTTCACCGGTGAGCGGGTTTTTCAGTGTCGGCTCCCAGGTCGGGTCAATCAGCCGCTGGATATAGCTCTCCGGGCGCTCGAAGTTGTAAACGTATTTGGAGTGCCAGCAGGCCACGGCGGCGTCGTGGAGGGCAATGCCAAGTTTGGCGTAGCAGAAAAGGGCAGTTTCAAGGTTGGAATTGTCCTTTTCAATCACTTGGTTGGCGATGGAAATCCAGCGTGGGCCGGGGCTGAAGGTCAAGTTCACAAGGTCGTCGCTCCAGAAGAACGCTATCCACTGACCATTTTCCCAGTTGTCGTCATTGATGGCATTTTTCGTTTCCAGGGCTTGTGCGTAGAGGGCGGACTGGTTGTCCTCGCTGTACTGGAGCGGTGCTTTACAAAGCTTATCGGCGGGCAGGATGGCGAAGGTGCGGGCGTTCCCCCAATTGGAGTACATCGGCTTGCCGGGGCCTGGTGCAGTGGGCACCCAGTCGCCGGGGCCATCGTAATGCGCCTGCCAGTCGTAGTTGCCGAACGGGTCGAGGTAAGCATCGTGGCCCATGGCGTCCGTCTTTGACCATTCCCAAACGGCCTCGGCCACGAGCGTACCATACTCCTTGGAGCGGGTGTACACTTTGTCGTTGGTTTCCGACTGGTATTTGCTGTCAAGGCTGCTTTCGAGGTCGGTCATGCGGGTGAACATGTCGCTTGGTGGCGCTGGGAAAAACTTGTGCATCAAATCTGCGTACACAAAGTGAACCACCGTCGGCCAGTGGTACTCGGCGTTGTTTTCCACGGCCGGGATGGAGAGGCCTGGGTAGAGGCTTCGCATGGAGTTGTATTCGGGCATGCCTTTGACGCAAGCTTCGTAGGCGGCCAAGCCCATGTAAGCCAACGCCCGTGGTGCGGGGCCGGGACGGTAGCCGGGCGAGTAGCGCTCCACATCTAGGAACATTTGGTTCCATTTCAGGGCTGCATCCGCATCGTAATCTGCTACTTCGGCAGCGGCTGGGTCTTCATCTTTTACGCAGGAAGAAAAAAGAAAAGTAACCATGAAAAAGCCGAACAAAACGGCAAGGGTATTTCTCAAAAATGTCATAGGATTACAGGTTTAAATAAATGAAAATGTAGCTTTTGGTGGAGTGAGCGAAGGTGGCAAGTTGTTTTACTTGCAAAATGCGATGCAAATCTACCGCCACTTATTATTTTAATCTTATTTTACTGACAAAAATCAGCCTTGAAAATGAATAAAGTTGAAATTGTGCAAACAATGCCTGATTAAAAAAAGAGATTTGAGCCAATAAAAATGAAAGTACTCATCATTGAAGACGAAGTAAAAACGGTTCAGTCCCTAAAGAAAGGACTGGAGGAACACCAAATGACGGTTGAATACGCCTACGACGGCCTTACAGGCAAGCGCCTCGCCGAGGGAGGCAGCTTCGACGTCATCATTTCCGATGTGGTGATGCCCAAAATGACGGGCTTCGAACTGGTCAAAAACTTGCGCCAATCCGGCGTGGAAACGCCCATCCTGCTGCTAACGGCCATGAACGCCACCGACGACAAGGTGACTGGCTTCGAGGCTGGTGCCGACGACTACCTCGTGAAGCCCTTCGAGTTCAAGGAACTATTGGTGCGCATCCGGGCGCTCGCCCGCCGGGGCAAGGAGGGAATTGCACCCAAGTCCGTCCTCAGTTTTGCTGATCTCGAAATGAACCTCGATGCGAAAACTTGCCACCGCAGCGGCAAAAAAGTTGACCTCACGCCCAAGGAATTTGCACTGATGGAGTACCTCATCCGCAACCAAGGCCGGGTGGTGTCCAAGACCGAAATCGCCGAAAAGGTCTGGGACATCAACTTTGACACCGGCACCAACGTCATCGAAGTGTACGTCAGCTACTTGCGCAACAAGCTCGACCGCCCGTTCGACAAAAAACTGATACACACCATGTTTGGCCTCGGCTATGTGCTGAAGGAGGAGGAATGACAAGGAAAATGACAAGGAAAAAGGAAAAAGTACAAAGGAAAAAGTGGAGACCGTTGGATGCGGAATTGCTCCTAACTTTTTCCTTTGTACTTTGTACTTTTTCCTTTCCCCCTTTGTACTTTTGAAAAATGCAAATCCGAACCCGCCTGACAATACAGTTCATGCTCATCGTGGCAAGCATCATGCTGGTGGCGATGTTCTACATCTATTTCCAGTTCAAGAACCACCTGCAAAACGAGTTTTACGGAAACCTGCGCTCCAAGGCCAACCTCACCGTGGGCGTGGTGGCGAGCAGGTTGGAGCGGGAAGGTCTTGCCGAATTGCCGAGTCTGGGTAATGCTAGTTCGTTCACCGCTTTTGCCGAAAATATATCCATTTTTGATGAAAAAGGCCGAAGGGTGTACACCTTCAATCCTTCGCCTTCCGACTTCGAATCAGCTACTCTCCAGGAAATCAACCACATGGGCGAATGCCGCTTCCCGCATGGCAAGTACAGTGCATTTGGAACCCGTTACATAGCCCCTTCAGGCAATTTGTACACCGTTACCGGCGAGGCTGTCTTCGACCCAGCGGAGCTGCAAAAACTTGCCCGTATTGTGGTTTTCGTGTTCTTGGCATTCTGCGGCCTGGTTGCCATCGGCGGCTGGTTTTTTGCGGGGCAGGCACTTTCGCCAGTGAGCCGCATCATGAACCAAGTGGACGCCCTGCTGCCCAGCGACATGAGCCGCCGCCTCGAGACCTCCAAAAACCAGGACGAACTGGCCCGGCTCGTCGTCACCTTCAACCGCCTGCTCGACCGCCTACAGTCGGCCTTCAATGCCCAAAAACTTTTCCTCTCCAACATATCCCACGAGCTAAAAAACCCGCTCACCGTCATAATTGCGCAAACTGAAATCGCCCTGCAAAAAGACCGACCGGAAGCCGAGTACCGCCAAACCCTTCAATCCGTGCTGGATGATACCCGTGAGCTTAACCTCGTGTCCGACAAGTTGATGCAACTAGCGAAAATCACCGCCACCGGGCAGCAAGTGGAATTTGAAAAAATAAGGATTGACGAGGCTGTGTGGCAAGCAAAAGCGGCGCTCATAAAATCGCACCCCGACTATAAAATCAACTTTGAAATCGTCAATTTGCCAGACAACGAGGAACTGCTATACGTGCAGGCCAACGAGCAACTGCTGCGCACGGCGCTGACCAACCTCATGGACAACGGCTGCAAGTTCAGCCCCGACCGCCACGTGAAGGTGCGCCTCTCTTTTTTGAATGAAGGCAATGCCATCATCGAGATACATGACCAGGGGCCTGGCATCCCCGAAGACGAAGTACAGCTCGTGTTCGAGCCGTTTTACCGAAGCCCAAAAACCGACAAGGTCAAGGGAAGTGGCATCGGCCTGTCGCTCGTGGACAGCATCGTAAAGTTGCACAATATTAAACTGAAGGTCTCGAACCGGCAGCCAAACGGAACCGTGTTTCGGTTGGAGTTCCCAATGCCAGCCTCAATAGTTTAAAACATTGACAATGAGTAGTTTATTTAAAAATAGGACGGTGAAGATATTGGTGCTGGTTGCTGTTTTGGCGCTGGCACTGCTCGCTTGGCGCGGTTTTTTTTCGGGCAATAAACTACTTGGCCAGCCAGACCCTGCCGTCGCCCTCATGCTCGATTGGCACGAACACGCCCTTCATGCCGAGCGCTTCACCGAAGGCTATCGTGCGCCCGTAGCGGCGAGAGTATACGCCTATTCTGGGATAGCCGCATGGGAGGCGTCCAGGTCCGTACTAAGCAATGAATTTCTCTCGCTTGCGCCTAGATATGAAGGTATGAAGGTTCCAATACCAGAACCAGGCGTGAAATACCACCTGCCTACGGTATTGAATGCCTGCTACAACACCATATTCCTAAAACTCTACATCGCTGCCCCCCGGAACGTTGAACAGGAGCGAAGGGAAGTGGAAAAAAAATGGACTGAGTACGCACTCCAAGAAATTGACTCAGCATCATACCGTGCTTCATCGGATTTTGGAAAAAAGGTGGCGATGGCCGTGTACGACTGGTCTGTCACTGATTCCATCGGCCACATGGCCAATCTACACAACTACGACCGGGTCTATACGCCACCGGTCGGCAACAGTTTTTGGCGGCCCTGCGAGGATTTCCCGATGCCTGCCTTGCTGCCACGGTGGGGTGGGAGCCGCACATTTATCGTCAACGCAAAAGAACATCTCGCTGCCCCATTACCGCCATTCTCAATGGAACCACAGTCGCCCTACTACGTGCAAGCGCTGGAAGTTTACACGATGAATTCACCCTTGGCACCTGAAAATCAATGGATTGCGGAATTCTGGAGCGACGATTTCCCTGGCCTCACCTTCTCCTCCGCTGGCCGCTGGATTTCCATCACCGACCAAGTCGTGCGGCAGGAAAGGCCAACCCCAGCCAAGGCATTGGAGACCTATCTTCGGGTTGGCCTGGCACTCTCCGATGCGGCAGTGTCTTGCTGGTATTCGAAGTACCACTACAACCTGTTGCGTCCAGAAACCTTCATTCGGCAAACCATCCAACCCGATTGGCGCCCCATCGTGCATACGCCCTCTTTCCCGGCCTACCCATCGGGCCATGCGATGCTTTCCGCAGCTACCGCCGAAGTGTTGACTCAACTTTACGGTAAAAAATATGAACTTACCGACCGCAGCCACGAGGGCCGTACAGAGTTCAAGGGAAACCCCCGCAGCTTTCATTCCTTCTATGAAATGGTCTTTGAAAATGCCTCCTCCCGAATTGCCCTGGGCGTCCACTACCGCATGGATTGCGACGAGGGAACCCGGTTGGGACTGGGCATTGGTAAAGAAGTGGCCGAATTGCCTTTGAAGACTCCCAAGATATGAGTTTCGAGAGGCGGCTGTTAAACTCGGCCTGCAGCTATTCTTGCTTCGCAAATTCAAAGTATTGCCTAATTTGGCGGTCAAAGTTTCGACCTAACCAAATTCAATTTCGTATGTCTAAAAATCTTACCGCCCTGTCCGGCAGAAAGGGCTTGACCGACAATCTCTTGGAATCCATCGGCAACCTGACCGAAACCCAGGGTTTTCTGAATAAAAATGATGCCGCCAGGTTGGCCGAGGAATACCTCGTCGGCGATGCAGCCGTGTACGGTGCCAGCACGTTTTACGACTTCACCCGCCCAGAAAACAAGGGGAAAAAAGTGTACGTCTGCAACGGCAGTGCCTGCCGCGTGGCTGGTACGCAGGAGGCTGAAAGTCGCAGTTGGCGAAGCATTTCAAAGAAGCAGAAATCGGTGAAATGTGCTGCCTGGGCCGCTGCCACGAGAACAGCGCCTTCCACTTCGCTGGGCACAATTACTCCGGCGGAAACTTGCCCCGTTTGAAAACTCCGGACTGTGTGGGCTGCATGGACAGCTACAACGTTGGAGGCCATCGGGGCGGGCATTTGACCAAACCGTTCGCTTTTGGAGGAGCTTCGCAATGATTTGCAAAAATGCTGGCCACCACGCCCGGAGGATTTGCTGGCGCAAATCAAGGCATCTGGCCTCCGGGGTAGGGTGGCGCAGGCTTTCCCATTGGCATCAAACTGGAAGGTTGCCGCAAGGCCGAGAGCAACCAAAAATACATCGTCTGCAATGCCGACGAGGGAGATCCCGGAAGTTATTCCGACCGTTATCTGCTTGAAAATCAGCCGATTGCAGTGTTGGTTGGCCTCATCATCGCAGGCTACGTGACCGGTGCCGACCGGGGGGTGATGTACATCCGCTTGAAGTACCCCGAGAGCATCGAGGTCATCAAACAGGCCATCGCCGACCTACAATCCGCTGGGCTGACGGGCACGGGGATCCTCGGGAGCAATTTCAATTTTGAGTTCAAAATCATCGAAGCAAGGGGTGCTTACATCTGCGGGGAGGAGACTGCGCTGCTGGCCAGCATCGAGGGTCAACGCCCAGAGGTGCGGGTGCGCCCGCCGTACCCCGTCAACTACGGCCTGTTTGGCAAGCCGACGGTCGTGAACAACGTGGAGACCCTTGCCAACCTTCATTTTATCGTGAAAAATGGCGGCGAGGCATTCGCCAAAATCGGCACCCAGCGCAGCAGCGGCACCAAGCTCGTCTCGCTCGACAGTGCTTTCCGTCGCCCCGGCATCTACGAAGTGGACATGGGAACGCCGCTCGCCACGGTGGTGGAGGAACTTGGCGGTGGCTTCAAACGACCGTGAAAGCCGCACATCGGCGGCCCGCTCGGTGGCCTCGTGCCAGTCCAAAAGATGTTCGACCTGACGGTGGATTTTGAGAGCTTCGCTCAAAACAGCTTCCTGCTCGGCCACGCCAGCATCGTCAGTGTGCCGGAAGAGTATCCGATGGTGGCTTACTTGGAGCACCTTTCGCCTTCCACGCGCGCAATAAGTTGCGGCAAGTGCTTCCCCTGTCGCATCGGTTCGGTGCGGGGCAAGGAGCTGCTGCAAAAAGCGCAAACCAGCGACTACAAGATTGACAATGAGCTGTTTACGGATTTGTTGGATACTATGAAAAAAGGCTCACTCTGTGCCCTCGGCGGCGGCATCCCGCTGCCTGTGATGAATGCGATGGCGCATTTTGGGG
>JADJYH010000086.1 GCA_016719855.1 Saprospiraceae bacterium
TTTCGTGACCAAAAAGCTGAATCCAAGGGATATTGACATCGTAACTTTTATTCCGTTTGAGGTTTACGAAAAACGCAGAAAAGAGATTGAAGCAAAGTTCATTATGGGAGGAGCGATTAAGCATTATGGCGTGGATGCCTATGCCATCAGAACTTACCCTGGAAAGCATGAACTTCATTTTGTGACGGTTCATGATACTGCCGAATGGAGAGAAACTTTTAGCAAAACCAAGTTTAACAGAACCCAAAAGCGTTACCCGAAGGGTTTTATTGAACTAAATTTTTGAGCAATGGCAAACGAAGAAGCTGCCAGCCCGAATATTCGGGTTGCCGACATTTTGGAGCAAATTGAAAGGCTGGACAAGATGATAGCCTTCCACAAAGAGTATTCACCTGATGATGCAATGCTGAAACAGTACCAATATTTGCGTCGGCGATATTCCCTTGAATTGACAAGGCTAATGAAGCGGTACAATTTTCACCTAACGGCAATAAAAAGTAGAACCATTAAGCCAAAAACCAGGCAAGGCAAGACCTCTGTAACAGCGGCACTTCCTGCTCGCTGAATTGCAAATTCTCACTAAAACTGAACAGCCCGTCTGATGAAGGCACATCGGACGGGCTGTTTTATTCCAACTCCAATTTTACTTTATCAACCACATCTCCGCATTGATGTCGTCGTCGCCAAACTGCCTTGAAACGGCTTCGTCGTAGTTTGCCACATTGGTCGTGCGCTCCGAAGCGGGGTACTGGAAGCGCTTCGGGATGCGGTCGCCGTTGCCCGTGCCAGGGCCGATATGGAATGCCGGAACGCCCGTGCGGCGCTGGTTGTAGAACGCCTCCCAGCCGCTGTTTTGGAAGAAGGCGAGGTACTTCTGCAACAGGATTTGTTCCAAGCCATCGGCGTTGTCGCCAGCGTAGGCAACTTCTGGCTGCGCCAAATAAGCGGCCACATCGGTGATGCCGTAGAAGTTCATGCTGGCGGTGATGCCCCGGTCGTACCATTCGCCCGCATCGCCAGCCACCCAGCCCCGGTTGATGGCCTCGGCGATGTTGAAGCAAAGCTCGGCGTAGCCGATTTGGACGCATGGCTCTGGCCCGCTGAACGTGCTGTAATACCGCTCTTGGTCAATGGCGCTGTACTCGCCGTTGCCCATCTTGAAGGTCATGTCGTCGAGGCCCTCGCCAGCGGGGGCACCCACGTAGGCTTCGTAGTCGTTTTCGGTGAAACCCAGTGCCAGCTTTGCCGGCGCAGGGTCGGCTACGACGAAAGTGCGGGGGTCTTTCAAATCAACCAAAGTTCCGAGGTAGGTGTCGCTGTGGTTGTAGCGGCCAGCATCGAAGCCGCTGTTGCCGGGGTTGGTCGGGTAGGTGTTGGTCGAACTGTTGAAGTGTACGACATGTTGTCGTCGAGGCTTTCCATGATGGGATACTTCGACGGGTTGTTCAGCACTTCAGCAAAACGGCCTTTCACGTTCAGGTCGCTGTCGTCGGCATGTTTGCTCAGGTGGATGAGCACCCGCAGTTTGTAGGTGTTGATGACTTTTTGCCATTTCACGAGGTCATTGCCGAGGTAGATGTCACCTTGCAGCGAGTTGTCGTTTTTGGCGATGGCGGCAGCCATGAGGTCGTTGGCTTCTTCCAACAGGTTGAGCGACTGCACAAAAACCTCCTTCTGAGAATCGTAGCTCGGCGTCGTGTTTTCCAAGCCCCGCAGTGCATCGGTCATCGGCACGTCCCCAAATTTCAACGACATGCGGACGGAGAAATATGCCTTGAAAAACTTGCCCAGCGCCGAGTATGGATTGGAAGTGCTGCCCGCCAGTTTCTCCGCCGCTGCCTCCATCAACTTCACGTTGTTGAGGGTGTAAAAATCAAGCCGCTGGTCGTCCAGTTGTACTCGTTGTTGCCGTAGTAGTTGTAGTTGCACAGGTGGAACTGGCTGTACCGCATCACGATGTTGTCGTTCCAGCAGCTTTCGGCCATGTCGTTCAGCACCCCCTGAAAATGAGCGACGGCGGTGCCGAGGCGGGCTGGTTGGGGTTTACTTGCAGGTCCTCGAAGGATTTTTCGCAGGCGCTCATGCCAAGCACGAGCAGTGCGAGGATGGTTATATTTTTAAACGATTTCATTTTTTGTCTTTTTGAAATATTGATTTTGAGGTGACATCTTTTCGCCTACTTTCAACATGGATGATAGCAGAATTTTGAAGGCGAAAAGGTGTCATCTCTTGGATGGACGCTCACGAGATGACACCTTTTTGCCCTTAAAAATCCTGCTGAAAATGGAAATGTTGAGCGGGCAAAAAGATGTCACCTCATTGGCTGTGTTTAATCAAAACGTAAAATTCAAATTCACCCCAAACCGCCGCAGCGTCGGCGACTGCAAATCGGAGTAGCCTTGTACCGAGTTCGGGCTGGTCGTGCCCGTGAATTGCTCCACGTCCACGTTTTTCTCCTCGGCAAAATAGAGCAGGTTCCTGCCCACGAGGCTCACGCTGGCGCCTTGGATGAAATTGCCCTTGAATTTTTCCTTTGGGAAATTGTACGTGATGGTCACCTCCCGCAGCTTCGCAAAAGTGCGGCTCATCAGGTTGGCCTCCTCGTTGGAATAGTAGCGGCTGATGTAGTCCTGGAGGTAGGTCGTCTGCGTATTTTTCGAGAACTCCATCTCGGCATAGTTGGTGATGTTGCCATCCACATCGTACTCTGGCGCTACGCCGTTGGAAATGACCACGCCCTCGGCTACCCAAGTCTTGTTGCCGAGGTAATCTTGGTAGCGAGCGTCGCCCATGCCTTGGCCGTTGGCGTCCTTGATGTTGTTCAGTACCGTCTCCTCGTGGCGGCCACCCCGGAAGGTCTGTCGCTGGATGTAGTTGACGATGTTGCCGCCCACTGCGCCGTCGAACTGGAAGCCGAAGCCGAAGTTCTTGTAGGTAATTTGGTTGCGCACACCCCAAGTCCAGTCGGGGTTGGTGTAGCCGAGGAAGCGGTTTACCGGGTTGCGGAACGGGCGGCCACTGCCGTCAATGATGTTCTCGCCGTTTGGTGACTTCACGAACTCGCCAGCGTAGTAAGCATCAATGCGGTCGCCCACTTCGAGGAACTGGCCGAGCTTTTCCACGCCGGGATAAATCTCGTCCAACGTTTCCCGCCAGGTGCTCCAGTTGAAGTCCACCTGCCAGTTGAAGTCAGGCGTTTTTACCGGGCGGATGCCCAAGACAACTTCGTAGCCTTTTTTGCGGGTCTTGATGCCATTTTCTACGGCTGCGCCGTAGCCTGTGGCTTCGGAGAGCGGCAGGTTGAACACGTTCGGGCCGTCGGTAGCATTGAAGTAGGTCAGGTCAAGCGCCACGCGGTTGTTGAGGAACTTCATGTCAATGCCCGTTTCAAAAGCCGTCGAAAACGAAGGCTCCAAGTTCGGGTTTACGATGGTGGTTGGTGAGTAGGCGCTCGGCTGGTTGTTGTACGGGAAGCGGATGTCGTAGCCGCTGGAGTTGATGTAGTTTGGGCCGTCGTAGGGCGTGTAGTAGTCGTTTCCGTAGTCAATCACGTCACGGCCAGCCACGAGGTACGCCGCTGGGATGGTCGAGCGGGTGAGGCCGGAACCAACTTTTGCGTAGCTGCCCCGCAGTTTCAGGAAAGTGAAAAAATCGGGCAGTTGCACCATCTCCGAAACCTGAAGGCTCAAGCTGGCAGATGGGTAAAAATAGCTGTTGTTGCTGGCTGGCAGCGTGGAGTGCTTGTCCGTGCGGCCAGTTAGGAGAGAGTGAGGTAGCGGTTGTAGGTGATGTCCACGAAGCTGTAAGCACTCAGCACCCGCATGTCGGAGTTGTAGTTGAACACCTGGCGGGTGAACAAGGAATTGTTCAGGTTGTACCAGCCCGGCACGTTCAGGTAGTCGGTGCTGGCAAAGCTGGAATTGTACTGAAACGAGCGGATGTTGCCGCCGATGGAGGCCGTTACGTCGAGTGCTGGCGTTACGCTTTTGTCAAAAGTCAGCATCACGTCCGTGTTGTTCTCGAACAGATTGCGGCGGTCTTCGCGGTAGTCGCCCTTGGCCTGCTCACGACCATACACCGTGGCGGAGTAAGGGAATTTTTCGCTCCTAAAAATATCGTAGCTCGATACCTGCGTGCGGCCCATCAGCTTGAGGGCATCGTTGAAGCTGTAAGTCAAAGAAGCATGGCCATACACGTCCGTTTTTTGGTGGCCACGCAGCCATTCGTTGGCACTGAACCACGGGTTGTTGTAGCGGGTGTAGTCGGCGTAAATCTGCTGAAGACCCTCCTTGCCGGGCTGCCAGTAGTCCTTCATATCGTCCATGCTCCAGTCTGAGCCGCCCCAAATGATGACGTTGTAGATCATGGAGTTGGGGCCATAGGCCACGTCGGGGATATTGTCGGTGAACTGGCGGTTGTAGTTGATGCCGCTCTCGAAGCGCAGTTTTTTGTTGAAATTGTAGCCCACGGCGGTGTTGAGGTTGCCGGAGTTCAACTGCGTGTTCGGCACGATGCCCTGCTGATGGGTATAGGTGCCGGAGATGCGGATGTCGTAGTCCTCATTGCCAGCGCTCACGGCGAGGTTGGTGGATTGCAGGATGCCGGGGCGCAGGAACTTTTCGAGGTTGTTCTTGCCACGGGCCGTCCAGGGCGTTGGCTTGATATTGCCCGTGAACGTAGCGCCGCTGGGAAATTCCGTCGTGTATTCCTGGTCGGGCGTGAACTCGCCGTCGTACTGCGGTATGAGTTGTCCCTCGAATTTTGGCCCCCAAATATCATAGTCGGAATCGTAGAGGCCACCGCCCTTGCCATCGGCGAAGGCATAGCGCCCGTGGTCGCCGGGGCCGTATTCGCTCTGTACTTTCGGGATGGTCAAAAAACTCGCCTCCATCATGGTGGAGTTGTTGAGTTCAACGGTGGAAGCCGCGTTTGTCCTTCGTGCCTCTTTTCGTTGAAATCTGGATGGCACCGTACTGCCCACGGCTGCCGTAAAGTGCCGAGGCGTTCGGGCCTTTCAAAACGGTAATCGTCTCGATGTCGTCCGGGTTGATGTTCCAAGTGTCCGACTGAATGGGCACGCCGTCCACCACGTAGAGCGGCTTGTCGCCCCTGAGCAGCACCGATGGGCCGCCGAGCAGTTCCGCCGAGGCACCGACCGTCAGACCTGCCACCCGTCCGGTGAGCGAGTTGATGGGGTTGGGCTCCCGTGCCTTGATGAGGTCAGCGCCCTTCACGTCCTGCACCGAGTAGCCCACACGGGCTTTTTCCTTTGTGATACCGAGGGCGGTGACGACGACCTCGTTGAGCTGCTGTGCGTTTTCGGTCAGCAGGATGTTCACGAAGTTTTGCTCTGCAATGACCACCTCGCTTCCTTCGTAGCCGATGTAGGAAACCACCAACGGGGCGTTGGGGTCGGCCACCCTAATTTCGAAGCTGCCGTCGCCCTCCGAAATCGTGCCGACGGAAGTACCTTTCACCATGACCGTGGCACCTGCCACTGGTTCATTGGTCTTTGCATCTTTCACGATGCCCTTGACGGTTTTTGCGCAAAGGCCGCTGGAGCACGCTCCAATGACCAATAGCATAATGGCAGCCACCCTCCAAGCCTTTTGGCTTAGCACAAGTGCTGTTCGTTTCATAAATTTGTGAGTTTTAATTAAACAATGAATTTTAGCCGGGGCAGCTTGGGGCTGTTCCCGGCTTTCTTGGCCTTTCAATCAACGGCGCAAAGGTTGGACGGGGAAAAGTTGACGACGGTTAGGGTGGATTTAAGTCTAGGTGAAGTTTGTGTAAATGCAGCTTAAGGAAACAGCCACACTCCAAACTCGGAATGTGGCTGCACAGAAACGATTATTACTCTCACTAAAAAAGGTAAGTATGAAACTTGGCGCAAACATCGCTGAGCAACATGAACGGCATTTACCGTCACGTTAAACAATGGTCAAATCGTTTTTTTGCCAATCCATTTCGTCTTTAATCAGCCGTGTACTTCTTCTCGCCCAACTTCGCATGGGCCGCGCCAACCTTGCAATCGGCACCCGTGGGCCGGAGCAGGAGACGTAGTCCAGCCCGATTTTATGGCAAAATGCAATGGATGCTGGGTGTCCGCCATGCTCGCCGCAGATGCCGATTTTTAGGTTCGGGCGCTCCCGTCTGCCCCATTCCACGGCGATTTCCATGAGCCTCCCCACGCCCTTCCGGTCTAGCACTTCGAACGGGTTGTCGCGTAGGACTTCCAGTTGCTGGTAAAGCGGCAGGAATTTGTTCTCGGCGTCCTCCCGGCTGAACGAGAGGTGGCTTGGGTCAGGTCATTGGTTCCGAAGGAGAAAAACTCCGCGACCTTGGCCAGTTCGTCGGCCCTCATGCAGGCCCGCACCACTTCTATCATGGAACCGAACTTGAAGTGCAGCGGCGCTTTTAGTTTCGCCTCGATTTTGCCCCGAATTTCATCCACGAAAACCTTCACGTGCTCCAGCTCCCGTGCGGTGCAGACCCAGGCACCATGATTTCGGGGTAAACTTCCACGCTAGCGGTTTGGCATTCTCGGCCGCTTCGAGGATGGCCTGATTTGCATTTTGTAAATCTCCGGGTAGGTCAGGCCGAGACGCACACCACGGTTCGAGCATCGGGTTCACCTCGTGCAGTTCCTGATTTTGCGCAGCATCCGCTCTTTTTTTAGTACGGCCTTCGTCACGAGGTCGGCGCCGTTATGGTTGAACGGCGAGGGATAGTCGTGCTTCAGCTCTTCGTTTGCTTCGAGCAGGCGCAGGCTGCCGTAGAGGTTGTTGACACCGTCAATGGTGGTTTTCAAATGGTGCAAATGCTCGAGTTCGCCGACCAGTTCCTCTCGGAGGGCAGGAACTCGTGGATGGGCAAGGTCGAGCAGTCACCGTCACTCGGGGCGAATGGTCGCTTAAAAAGATTTCCCGACGAAGTCTTTGCACTGGATGGGCAGCAGCCGGTTGAGCGCTGCCTCCCCTCCTCGTGGGTATTGGCCAAAATCATGTCAATGACTATCGGCAAACGCTCACACGGCGTTGAACACCGCTCCGGTGCGGCAGAGGCCGATGCCCATTGCGCCGTATTCGACCGCCTTGGTCGCAGCACCGGGGTAACGGCGTTGGCAAACACTTTGGCGGGCCACCCCGTCGCCCCAGCCGACAGGGTTTGTAGTTCTTTGGAGAAAACGGGTTCTACCGTTGGCACTTCGCCCTGGTAAACCATGCCCGTGCCGCCGTCAATGGGGATGTAGTCGCCTTCCAGCAGCGTTTTCCACCGATGATGGCCCGGCGCGGTGCGTCCACCGAGATGCCCTCGGCACCTGCGACGCAAGGTTTGCCCATGCCCCTTGCTACCACTTTTACGGCGTGTGAGGTCTTGCCGCCCCGGCTGGTCAAAATACCTTGCGAAGCAAAAAACCGTGGATGTCCTCCGGCTTGGTTTCCTCCCGGACGGTATCACTTTTTGGCCGGCCCGGCCTCCAGCGATTCGGCACGGTTCGGCGTCGAGACGCAGTGGCCCGGAGGCAGCGCCCAAGCGATGCGGGCAAGCCCTGTGCCAGCGGCACAGCCTTGTGCTCTTAAGTTCGAGGCGGCGGAACAGCAATTGTTGTAGCAACTCCGGTTGAAAAGGAAGCAGCGCCTCCTCCTTGCTGATGAGGCCAGCGTTGGCATCTCTGTCCGAGGTGCGCACGAGGGCGACGGCGTTCATCTTGCCGTTGGGGTTTGGGGGCAGTACAACACCTGTTTTTCGATGGTGTACTCAAAATCCTGCACCTCCCAGTAGTGCGTTCCAGTTTGTTGCGCAGGCGGGTCTTCAGGTTGGCGGTACATCTCCGGCATCTCCTCAGCCAGTTCAGCGACGGGCCTTGGGTGCGGATGCCCGCCACCACGTCCTCGCCCTGTGCCGTTGGTGAGGTACTCGCCGAACATCCACGTTCTCGCCGGTGCCGGGATCGTATGAAGCCGACGCTACCGTAGCTGTCCGTGCCATGTTGCCGAACACCGCCAGCGGCGAGCTTGACGGCGGTGCCGGTCGCTGTCAGGCGTAATGTTGAACTCCGACGGTAGTCCACTGCCCGCTTGCCCCCATCCAGGAATTGAACACGGCTTGGATGGATATTTTCAGTTGCTCATCGGCATCTTCTGGAACGGCTTTCCGGTGTGTTCCTGTACCACTTTGCCCGGAGCGCTCCGCTGATGTCGCCAGGTCGGTTGCGCTGGGGGTGAGGCGTCCACCTTGACGCCGCCCGGTGGTTGATTTCTTCAGGAAATGTTCGTCAAATTTCTCGTCAGGAACGCCGGTGCCACCTTGTTTAAAAGCTGGATGGAGAAGCTGGCGAGAAGGTAAGCGTCGTAGCCGAAGCGCTCGTTGCCCATCTGGGCGATATGAGGCCAACGAATCTGGGTGTTGAGGCCGAGGTTGAGGATGGTGTCCATCGTGCCCGGCATGGACATGGCCTGAGGCCGGAGCGCACCGAAACAGAGCAAAGGGGTTCGACGGGTCGCCGAATCCCTTGCCAGTGGCCGCTTCGAGCCGCTTCCGTGTGCTCGACGGCACGCTCCATCAGCCCCGCTGGCGGCTCCTGTTTGGGTTTGCGAGGTAGGCTGGGAGGCCGCCTCCGTGCTGATGACGAAGCCCGGCGGCACGTTCAGCCCGATTTTGGGTCATTTCGCAAGGTTGGCACCCTTGCCGCCGAGGTTGTTTGTTTTTGCCGTCGCCTTCGGAGAAGGCCAGGCATATTTTTCCGTGTTTTTTGATTTGGTGGAGTGCAGTTTCGTGAAAGGTGGCTGTATTCCGGGTCATGATTAAAAATTTTCGGTAAAGTTTGGGCTTATTGCAGGGGCGACAAATGATAATTGTCAATTTAGAGATTGGGGACGAAAATCTGCATCGGTAGAGGTTTGCGTTGGAGACAGGTTCAAGTGGCCACCAGGTTAAGCAGTCGTTACCCAGAGTACTTTTTGCAAAGTTCTGCACTCCAAAGATTTTTCCATTCTTTTGTGAAAACAGGCGATCACCGCCCACTATTCGATGCGGGCGGTGTACAGTAATTGCTACCTTTATTGCCTCGTCACTTAGCCAAACAACGTCATGGAACTACCACCAATTTGAAGAAATAAACTCGCTTATATCAAAGCTGCCCGGCAAGAGGTTTCCATAGAGGCAAACCGCACGGTGATTGAGCTTTATTGGAAGATAGGCCATTATATTTTGAGCAAACAAAGATGGGGCTAAGGGAAAGTCCGTTGTGAAAAAATTGGCTGAATACCTTGCCGTTAACCTCCCAAATTCCGCTGGTTTTCAGCGCAAAACCTCTGGCGGATGAAGCAGTTTTGAGGCTTATCGCAAACTGAAAAGCTCTCACCACTGGTGAGAAATTAGCCTGGACAAACAATCTCCTCATTTGTCGGGCACAAAATCGGACGAGAAAGAATTTTACCTGCGCCTCGCCATGCGGGAGCATTACAACAAGCAAAATTGGAACAGCAACTTTCAGTGGATTGTTTGAAAGGTAATCGCTTTCACAAAAGAGTACCCGGAAATCATGCCGGGCAAGGATTTGAATGAATTCGGCTTCCAGGATACCTATTTGCTGGATTTTCTCAAACTGCCGGATGGCCACTCGGAGAAAGATTTGCCAAACCTCTTGAAGGAACCTCAAGATTTTATCCTTGAATTTGGAAGGACTTCATCCTCGTCGGTGAAGAGTTTGGAGTGCAGGCTGGCAACGCGACAGTTTTTACGTTGACCTACTTTTTCACCGGGAATTGCACGAGTGCCTCGTCCCCTTCGATTTGAAAATTGACCGCTGAAGCCCGAGTATGTCGGCAAGATGAACTTTTACCTGGAAGTATTGAATAGGGACTACAAGAAGCCGCATAGAAACCCCAGCGTCAGTGTCATTCTTTGCAAGGAAAAGACCTTGATGGAAATCACGGTGGAAATCGCGTTGAGCCGCAGCATGTCACCGACCTTGAGTTACTTCTTACGAAACGCCCGATTACGACAAGGGGCTGCTGCGTTTCCAAGCTCCACAGATTTTACGAAATCTCCCTTTTGGACAAAGGAATATGACCACTCATTTTACA
>JADJYH010000087.1 GCA_016719855.1 Saprospiraceae bacterium
TTAGTTTTGTAAATCGCAAAACAAAAAAACCAAGTTTAACAGAACCCCAAAAGCGTTACCCGAAGGGTTTTACTGAACTAAATTTTTGAGCAATGGCAAACGAAGAAGCTGCCAGCCCGAATATTCGGGTTGCCGACATTTTGGAGCAAATTGAAAGGCTGACAAGATGATAGCCTTCCACAAAGAGTATTCACCTGATGATGCAATGCTGAAACAGTACCAATATTTGCGTCGGCGATATTCCCTTGAATTGACAAGGCTAATGAAGCGGTACAATTTTCACCTAACGGCAATAAAGAGTAGAACCATTAAGCCAAAAACCAGGCAAGGCAAGACCTCTGTAACAGCGGCACTTCCTGCTCGTTGAATTGCAAATTCTCTCAAAAACTGAACAGCCCGTCTGATGAATGCACATCGGACGGGCTGTTTTTATTCAACTTCAATTTTACTTCACCAACCACATCTCCGCATTGATATCGTCGTCGCCAAACTGCCTCGAAACGGCTTCGTCGTAGTTTGCCACATTGGTCGTGCGCTCCGAAGCGGGGTACTGGAAGCGCTTCGGGATGCGGTCGCCGTTGCCCGTGCCAGGGCCGATATGGAATGCCGGAACGCCCGTGCGGCGCTGGTTGTAGAATGCCTCCCAGCCACTATTCTGAAAGAAAGCAAGGTACTTCTGCAACAGGATTTGTTCCAAGCCATCGGCGTTGTCGCCAGCGTAGGCAACTTCTGGCTGCGCCAAATAAGCGGCCACATCGGTGATGCCGTAGAAGTTCATGCTGGCGGTGATGCCCCGGTCGTACCATTCGCCCGCATCGCCAGCCACCCAGCCACGGTTGATGGCCTCGGCGATGTTGAAGCAAAGCTCGGCGTAGCCGATTTGGATGCATGGCTCTGGCCCACTGAACGTGCTGTAATACCGCTCCTGGTCAATGGCGCTGTACTCGCCGTTGCCCATCTTGAAGGTCATGTCGTCGAGGCCCTCGCCAGCGGGGGCGCCCACGTAGGCTTCAAAGTCGTTTTCGGTAAAACCCAGTGCCAATTTCGCAGGAGCTGGGTCAGCTACGACGAAGGTGCGGGGGTCTTTCAAATCAACTAAAGTTCCGAGGTAGGTGTCGCTGTGGTTGTAGCGGCCAGCGTCGAAGCCACTGTTGCCCGGATTGGTCGGGTAGGTGTTGGTCGAGCTGTTGTAGGTGTAGGCCATGTTGTCGTCAAGACTTTCCATGACCGGGTACTTCGCAGGGTTGTTCAGCACTTCAGCAAAACGGCCTTTCACTTTCAGGTCGGCATCATCGGCATGCTTGCTCAGGTGGATGAGCACCCGCAGCTTGTAGGTGTTGATGACTTTTTGCCATTTCACCATGTCGTTGCCCAAGTAGATATCGCCTTGTAGTGTGTTGTCGTTTTTGCCGATGGCGGCGGCCATCAGGTCGTTGGCTTCTTCCAACAGCTTCAGCGACTGCACGAACACCTCCTTCTGAGAATCGTAGCTCGGCGTCGTGTTTTCCAAGCCCCGCAGTGCATCGGTCATCGGCACGTCCCCAAATTTCAACGACATGCGGACGGAGAAGTATGCCTTGAAAAACTTGCCCAACGCCGAGTATGGATTGGAAGTGCTGCCCGCCAGTTTCTCCGCCGCTGCCTCCATCAACTTCACGTTGTTGAGGGTGTAAAAATCGAAGCCAGAAGTCGTCCAGTTGTACTCGTTGTTGCCGTAGTAGTTGTAGTTGCACAGGTGGAACTGGCTGTACCGCATCACGATATTGTCGTTCCAGCAGCTTTCGGCCATGTCGTTCAGCACCCCCTGAAAAATGAGCGACGGCGGTGCCGAGGCGGGCTGGTTGGGGTTTACTTGCAGGTCCTCGAAGGATTTTTCGCAGGCGCTCATCCCGAAAAGGACGAGGGCGAGGATGGTTATATTTTTAAGCGATTTCATGATTGTTGATTTTGCCCTGCCCGCAGCCCCTGACCCCTAAAGGGGAACCTAACTTGGGAAGTTTGTCGGTTAAAGTTCCGACGACTGAATGGATTAGGTTCCCCTTTAGGGGTCAGGGGCAATCAGGGGTTTTAATTAAAACGTAAAGTTCAAATTCACCCCAAACCGCCGCAGCGTAGGCGATTGTAGGTCGGAGTAGCCAGAAACGCTGCCTGCGCTGGTCGTGCCGGTGAACTGCTCCACGTCCACGTTTTTCTCCTCGGCGAAATAGAGCAGGTTCCTACCCACGAGGCTCACGCTGGCACCTTGGATGACCTTGCCCTTGAATTTTTCCGCAGGGAAATTGTAGGTAATGGTCACCTCCCGCAGCTTGGCGAAAGTGCGGCTCATCAGGTTGGCCTCCTCGTTGGCGTAGTAGCGGCTGATGTAGTCCTGGAGGTAGGTGGTCGTCGTGTTTTTGGCAAATTCCATCTCTGCGTAGTTCGTGATGTTGCCGTCCACATCGTACTCTGGCGCAACGCCGTTGGCAATGACCACGCCCTCAGCTACCCAGGTTTTGTTGCCAAGGTAATCCTGGTAGCGGGCATCGCCCATGCCAAGGCCGTTGGCGTCCTTGATATTGTTCAGCACGGTCTCCTCGTGGCGGCCACCACGGAAGGTTTGGCGCTGGATGTAGTTGATGATGTTGCCGCCCACCGCTCCGTCGAACTGGAAGCCGAAGCCGAAGTTCTTGTAAGTCAAGGTGTTGCGCACGCCCCAAGTCCAGTCAGGGTTGGTGTAGCCGAGGAACTGCGGTACCGGGTTGGCAAACGGGCGGCCACTGCCGTCAATGATGTTCTGGCCATCTGGCGATTTCACGAACTCGCCAGCGTAGTAGGCGTCAATGCGGTCGCCCACTTCGAGGAAACGTCCAAGCTTGTCAACGCCGGGGTAAATCTCGTCCAACGTCTCCCGCCAAGTGCTCCAGTTGAAGTCAACTTGCCAGTTGAAATCGGGCGTTTTCACTGGGCGGATGCCCAGCACCACTTCGTAGCCTTTTTTGCGGGTCTTGATACCGTTCTCAACCGCAGCGCCGTAACCAGTGGCTTCGGAAAGTGGCAGGTTAAACACGTTCGGGCCATCGGTTGCATTGAAGTAGGTCAGGTCAAGCGCCACGCGGTTGTTGAGGAACTTCATGTCAATGCCCGTCTCGAAAGCCGTCGAAAACGAAGGCTCCAAGTTCGGGTTTACGATGGTGGTTGGTGAGTAGGCGCTTGGCTGGTTGTTGTATGGGAAGCGGATGTCGTAGCCGCTGGAGTTGATGTAGTTTGGTCCTTCGTAAGGCGTGTAGTAGTCGTTGCCGTAGTCAATCACGTCACGACCAGCCACGAGGTACGCCGCCGGGATGGTCGAGCGGGTAAGGCCAGAACCGACTTTTGCGTAGCTGCCCCGCAGTTTCAAGAAGGTGAAGAAGTCGGGCAACTGCACCATCTCCGAAACCTGAAGGCTCAAGCTGGCAGATGGGTAGAAATAGCTGTTGTTGCTGGCTGGCAGCGTGGAGTGCTTGTCCGTGCGGCCTGTTAGGGAGAGCGTGAGGTAGCGGTTGTAGGTGATGTCCACGAAGCTGTAAGCGCTCAACACCCGCATGTCGGAGCCGTAGTTGAACACTTGGCGGGTGAACAAGGAGTTGTTCAGGTTGTACCAGCCCGGCACGTTGAGGTAGTCGGTGCTGGCAAAGCTGGAATTGTACTGGAACGAGCGAATGTTGCCACCAACGGAGGCCGTCACATCAAGGGATGGTGTTACGCTTTTGTCAAAAGTCAGCATCACGTCCGTGTTGTTCTCGAACAGGTTGCGGCGGTCTTCGCGGTAGTCGCCCTTGGCCTGCTCCCGACCGTACACCGTGGCGGAGTAAGGGAATTTTTCGCTCCTGAAAATATCATAAGCTCGAAACCTGCGTGCGTCCCATCAGCTTGAGGGCATCGTTGAAGCTGTAGGTCAGCGAGGCATGGCCGTACACGTCCGTTTTTTGGTGGCCGCGCAGCCACTCGTTGGCGAGGAAGTGCGGGTTGTTGTAGCGT
Source organism: Saprospiraceae bacterium (assembly GCA_016719855.1). Classification (GTDB taxonomy): domain Bacteria; phylum Bacteroidota; class Bacteroidia; order Chitinophagales; family Saprospiraceae; genus UBA6168. The sequence continues at coordinate 3,997 of JADJYH010000087.1, forward strand.
TGATATTCGGCGTAAATCTGCTGCACGCCCTCCTTGCCGGGCTGCCAATAGTCCTTCATATCGTCCATGCTCCAATCGGAGCCGCCCCAGATGATGACGTTGTAAATCATCGAGTTTGGGCCGTAGGCAACGTCGGGGATATTGTCGGTGAACTGGCGGTTGTAGTTGATGCCGCTCTCGAAGCGCAGTTTTTTGTTGAAATTGTAGCCCACGGCGGTGTTGAGGTTGCCGGAGTTCAACTGCGTGTTCGGCACAATGCCCTGCTGGTGGGTGTAGGTGCCGGAGATGCGGATATCGTAGTCCTCGTTGCCTGCGCTCAGGGCGAGGTTGGTCGTTTGCAGGATGCCGGGGCGCAGGAATTTTTCGAGGTTGTTCTTGCCGCGAGCCGTCCAAGGCGTCGGCTTGATGTTGCCCGTGAACGTAGCACCGCTTGGGAATTCCGTCGTGTATTCCTGGTCGGGGGTGTACTCGCCGTCGTATTGCGGGATGAGCTGCCCCTCGAATTTTGGCCCCCAAATATCGTAGTCGGAGTCGTACAAGCCGCCGCCCTTGCCGTCGGCGAAGGCGTAGCGCCCGTGGTCGCCGGGGCCGTACTCGCTCTGCACTTTCGGGATGGTCAGGAAGCTGGCCTCCATCATGGTGGAGTTGTTGAGTTCAACGGTAAAGCCACGCTTGTCCTTCGTGCCTCTTTTCGTGGTAATCTGGATGGCACCGTACTGCCCCCGACTGCCGTAAAGCGCCGAAGCATTCGGGCCTTTCAGCACCGTGATGGTCTCGATGTCGTCCGGGTTGATGTTCCAAGTGTCTGACTGGATAGGCACACCGTCCACCACGTAGAGCGGCTTGTCGCCGCGCAGCAGCACCGATGGGCCGCCAAGCAGCTCCGCCGAAGCACCGACCGTCAGACCTGCCACTCGCCCAGTCAGCGAGTTGATGGGGTTCGGTTCCCGTGCCTTGATGAGGTCGGCGCCCTTCACGTCCTGCACCGAGTAGCCCACGCGGGCTTTTTCCTTTGTGATACCGAGGGCGGTGACGACGACCTCGTTGAGCTGCTGTGCGTTTTCGGTCAGCAGGATGTTCACGAAGTTTTGCTCCGCAATGACCACCTCCTGCCCGTCGTAGCCGATGTAGGAGACCACCAACGGGGCGTTGGGGTCGGCCACCCTGATTTCGAAGCTACCGTTGCCCTCCGAAATCGTGCCGACGGAAGTACCTTTCACCATGACCGTGGCCCCCGCCACTGGTTCATTGGTCTTTGCATCTTTTACGATGCCCTTGACGGTTTTTTGCGCAAAAAGGCCGCTGGAGCACGCTCCAATGACCAATAGCATAATGGCCGCCACCCTCCAAGCCTTTTGGCTTAGCACAAGTGCTGTTCGTTTCATAAATTTGTGAGTTTTAATTAAACAAATGAATTTTAGCCGGGGCAGCTTGGGGCTGTTCCGGCTTTTTTGTTGGCCTTTCGATCAACGGCGCAAAGGTTGGACGGGAAAAGTTGGCGACGGTTAGGGTGGATTTAAGTCTAGGTGAAGTTTGTGTAAATGCAGCTTAAAAAGGAACAGCCACACTCCAAACTCGGAATGTGGCTGCACAGAAACGATTATTTACTCTCACTAAAAAAGGTAAGTATGAAACTTGGCGCAAACATCGCCGGGCAACATGAACGGGATTTTACCGTCACGTTAAACAATGGTCAAATCGTTTTTGCCAATCCATTTCGTCTTTAATCAGCCGTGTACTTCTTCTCGCCCAACTTCGCATGTGCCGCCGCCAACCTCGCAATCGGCACCCGTGGGCCGGAGCAGGAGACGTAGTCCAGCCCGATTTTATGGCAAAAAGCAATGGAGGCCGGATGCCCGCCATGCTCGCCGCAGATGCCTATTTTAAGGTTCGGGCGCTCCCGCCTTCCCCATTCCACCGTGATTTCCATGAGCCTCCCCACGCCCTTCCGGTCTAGCACTTCGAACGGGTTGTCGCGTAGGACTTCCAGTTGCTGGTAAAGCGGCAGGAATTTGTTCTCGGCGTCCTCCCGGCTGAACGAGTAGGTGGTCTGGGTCAGGTCATTGGTTCCGAAGGAGAAAAACTCGGCGACCTTGGCCAGTTCGTCGGCCCTCATGCAGGCCCGCACGACCTCTATCATCGAACCGAACTTGAAGTGCAGCGGCGCTTTCAGCTTCGCCTCGATTTTGCCCCGAATTTCATCCACGAAAACCTTCACGTGCTCCAGCTCCCGTGCGGTGCAGACCTGCGGCACCATGATTTCTGGGTAAACTTCCACGCCAGCGGCTTGGCATTCGGCAGCCGCTTCGAGGATGGCCTGTATCTGCATTTTGTAAATCTCCGGGTAGGTCAGGCCGAGGCGCACGCCACGGTGGCCGAGCATCGGGTTCACCTCGTGCAGTTCCTTGATTTTGCGCAGCATCCGCTCTTTTTTCAGCACGGCCTTCGTCACGAGGTCGGCGCCGTTTTGGTTGAACGGCGAGGGGTAGTCGTGCTTCAGCTCTTCGTTTGCTTCGAGCAGGCGCAGGCTGCCGTAGAGGTTGTTGACACCGTCAATGGTGGTTTTCAAATGGTGCAAATGCTCGAGTTCGCCGACCAGTTCCTCCTCGGAGGGCAGGAACTCGTGGATGGGCGGGTCGAGCAGCCGCACCGTCACTGGGCGGGGTGACATGGCCTTGAAGATTTCGACGAAGTCCTTGCGCTGGATGGGCAGCAGCCGGTTGAGCGCTGCCTCCCGCTCCTCGTGGGTATTGGCCAAAATCATGTCAATGACTATCGGCAAACGCTCCACGGCGTTGAACATCCGCTCCGTGCGGCAGAGGCCGATGCCCATTGCGCCGTATTCGACTGCCTTGGTCGCAGCACCGGGGGTGTCGGCGTTGGCAAACACTTTCAGGCGGGCCACCTCGTCGGCCCAGCCGAGCAGGGTTTGTAGTTCTTTGGAGAAAACGGGTTCTACCGTTGGCACTTCGCCCTGGTAAACCATGCCCGTGCCGCCGTCAATGGTGATGTAGTCGCCTTCGAGCAGCGTTTTTTCACCGATGATGGCCCGGCGCAGTTTCACGTCCACCGAGATGCCCTCGGCACCTGCCACACAGGGTTTGCCCATGCCCCTCGCCACCACAGCGGCGTGTGAGGTCTTGCCGCCCCGGCTGGTCAGGATGCCTTGCGAAGCAAAAAAACCGTGGATGTCCTCCGGCTTGGTTTCCTCCCGGACGAGTATCACTTTTTGGCCGGCACGGCCCAACGATTCGGCACGGTCGGCGTCGAAGACGCAGTGGCCGGAGGCAGCGCCCGGCGAGGCGGGCAAGCCCTGTGCCAGCGGCACGGCCTTGTGTTTTGGGTCGAGGCGGCGGAACAGCAACTGCTCCAGCAGCTCCGGCTGGATGCGAAGCAGCGCCTCTTCCTTGCTGATGAGGCCAGCGTTGGCCATCTCGACCGAGGTGCGCACGAGGGCGACGGCGTTCATCTTGCCGTTGCGGGTTTGCAGGCAGTACAACACCTGTTTTTCGATGGTGTACTCAAAATCCTGCACCTCCCGGTAGTGCGATTCCAGTTTGTTGCGCAGGTCTTCGAGTTGGCGGTACATCTCCGGCATCTCCTCGGCCAGTTCAGCGACGGGCTTGGGGGTGCGGATGCCCGCCACCACGTCCTCGCCCTGTGCGTTGACGAGGTACTCGCCGAACATCACGTTCTCGCCGGTGCCGGGGTCACGGGTGAATCCAACGCCCGTGGCGCTGTCCGTGCCCATGTTGCCGAACACCATCGTGACGATGTTGACGGCGGTTCCGTTGGCCTTGTCCGGCGTGATGTTGAACTCCCGACGGTAGTCCACCGCCCGCTTGCCCATCCAGGAGTTGAACACGGCTTGGATGGATATTTTCAGTTGTTCGTAAACGTCTTCTGGGAACGGCTTTCCGGTGTGTTCCTGTACCACTTTGCGGAAGCGCTCGCTGATGTCCTTAAGGTCAGTTGCGCTGAGGCCGACGTCCACTTTGACGCCCGCCCGGTGCTTGATTTCTTCGAAATGTTCGTCAAATTTCTCGTCGGGAACGCCGAGCGCCACTTTGCCGAAAAGCTGGATGAAGCGGCGGTAAGCGTCGTAGCCGAAGCGCTCGTTGCCCGTCTGGGCGATGAGGCCCGGCAAGGTCTGGGTGTTGAGGCCGAGGTTGAGGATGGTGTCCATCATGCCCGGCATGGACATGGACGAGCCGGAGCGCACCGAAACGAGCAAGGGGTTCGACGGGTCGCCGAATCCCTTGCCGGTGGCCACTTCGAGCCGCTTGATGTGCTCGACGGCCTGCTCCATCAGCCCCGCTGGCAGCTCCCTGTTTGGGTTTGCGAGGTAGGCGAGGCACGCCTCCGTGCTGATGACGAAGCCCGGCGGCACGTTCAGCCCGATTTGGGTCATTTCGCAAAGGTTGGCACCCTTGCCGCCGAGGAGTTGTTTGTTTTTGCCGTCGCCTTCGGAGAAGGCCCAGGCATATTTTTCCGTGGTTTTTGATTTGGTGGATGAAGCTTCGTGAAAGGTGGCTGTATTGGTCATGATTAAATATTTTCGGCAAAGTTTGGGCTTGTTGCAGGGGCGACAAATGATAATTGTCAGCGGGGATGGGGACGAAAATCATCGGTAGAGGTTTGGGTGGAGGACGGGTTCAAGTGGCCACCGGGTTAAGCGGTTCTCCGAAAAAACCAACCCCAGCAAAAAAACCGGGGGGAAAAGAAAAAAAAGAGGAGGGGGGAGGCAAAAGGGGGGGCGCCGGGAGGAGAAAAGGAAAGGGGGAAAGGGGAGGGGGCGTTACCCAGAAATTAACTTTTTTGCCAAAGTTCTGCACTCCCGAATTTTTCCATTCTTTTGTGAAAACAGGCGAATCTCCGCCCCACTATTCGATGCGGGCGGTGTACAGCCCAATTGCTACCTTTGTTGCCTCGTCATAGCCAAACAACGCCATGGAACTGCACCACCAATTCGAAGAAATAACCTCGCTTATCAAAGCTGCCCGCCTGAAGATATTTCGTGAAGCAAACCGCACGGTGATTGAGCTTTATTGGGAGATAGGCCATTATATTTTTGAGCAAACAAGGGATGGGAGTTGGGGGAAATCCATTGTGAAAAAATTGGCTGAATACCTTGCCGTTAACCTCCCAAATTCCGCTGGTTTTTCAGTGCAAAACCTCTGGCGGATGAAGCAGTTTTTTGAGACTTATCATCAAACTGAAAAACTCTCACCACTGGTGAGAGAAATTAGCTGGACAAACAATCTCCTCATTTTGTCGGGCACAAAATCGGACGAGGAAAAGGAATTTTACCTGCGCCTCGCCATGCGGGAGCATTACAGCAAGCGAGAATTGGAACGGCAACTTTCCAGTGGATTGTTTGAAAGGGTAGCGCTTTCACAAAAAGGAAATTACCCGGAAATCATGCCGGGCAAGGATTTGAATGAATTCGGCTTCCGGGATACCTATTTGCTGGATTTTCTCAAACTGCCGGATGGCCACTCGGAGAAAGACTTGCGCAAGAGCATTTTGAAGAACCTCAAAGATTTTATCCTTGAATTTGGAAAAGACTTCATCCTTGTCGGTGAAGAGTTTAGAGTGCAGGCTGGCAACGACGATTTTTACGTTGACCTACTTTTTTTCCACCGGGAATTGCAGTGCCTCGTCCCCTTCGATTTGAAAATTGACCGCTTCAAGCCCGAGTATGTCGGCAAGATGAACTTTTACCTGGAAGTATTGGACAGGGACTACAAGAAGCCGCATGAAAACCCCAGCGTCGGTGTCATTCTTTGCAAGGAAAAAGACGATGAAATCGTGGAAATCGCATTGAGCCGCAGCATGTCACCGACCTTGATTGCTTCTTACGAAACGCACTTGATTGACAAGGGGCTGCTGCGTTCCAAGCTCCACGAATTTTACGAAATCTCCCTTTTGGACAAAGGAATATGACCACTCATTTTACATAAACGAATTATGAAACTTCACTCCTTCCTCCTGCTGCTCGCCACCCTGCTTTTGTGCCAATGCAAAACCGCCCAGCGGACCTCCGGCGACCAACTCTACAAATCCCTCGCCGCCAAGCGGGTGCAATTGCCCAACCAGTGGAAGCTCACCCCGGCGGGCAGCGTCCACCGACAGCTCGGCGACCTGCCGCTGCAAATCGCCCTGTCCGCCGACGGCAAATTGATGGCCGTGACCAACAATGGGGTAGGGGTGCAGAAGTTGCAACTGTTCCGCACCAGCGATGCCGTGCAACTCTCCGAAATCGAAATCCCGAAGGCGTGGTACGGCCTCGCTTTTTCCGGCGACGGCAAGAATCTGTTCGCCTCCGGCGGCAACGACAACCTGATTGCGATTTATAAAATTGAAAACCAGCAACTGGTGCGGGACGGTGAAATCGTGCTGGGGCAACCCTGGGGCAAAGAAAAAATCTGCCCGACCGGTCTGGCGCTCGACGAGGCGAACAACCATCTGCTGGCCGCAACGAAGGAGGACAACATGCTCTACGTCTGCGATTTGCGGAGCAAAAAAGTGGAGCGCAAAATCCCGCTCGGCGGCGAAGGCTTCGGCGTACTGGTTTCACAAAAAAGGAGCGAGGTGTACGTCTCGCTCTGGGGCCTGAAAAAATTGCTGGTCTTTGACCTGAAAACCTTGGACAAAAAAGCCGAAATCGCCGTGGGCGACCACCCCAACGAGATGATTTTGAACAAAAAGGAAGACCTGCTCCTCGTCGCCAATTCGCACGACAACAGCGTCTCGGTAGTGGATTTGCCTTCCCGGAAAACCCTCGAAGTGCTCAACTGCGCGCTCTACCCTGATTCCCCGAACGGCTCTACGACCAACAGCTTGGCATTTGGCAAGGACGATGAAACGCTCTACGTGGCCAATGCCGACAACAACTGCCTTGCCGTTTTCGATATGGAAGAGCGGGGAGAGAGCCGCCCGCTCGGTTTCATCCCGACTGGCTGGTACCCGACGAGCGTGCGTTTTGCCGGAGGCAAAATCATGGTGGCCAACGGCAAGGGCATGTCCTCGCTGGCCAATCCCGGCGGCCCCAGCCCGCTGCGCAAGGCATCCGATGAGCGGGCGGGACAGTACATCGGCGAGTTGTACCTCGGCACTCTGAGCGTCATCGAGCCACCAACGGTAAATGACATGGCGGCCTATTCAAAACTGGTTTATGAAAACTGCCCGTACAAAAAAGAGAAGGAAATGCTGACGGAAGGCGAGGCCGGAAACCCCATCCCCATGAAAGTGGGAGCGCCGTCACCTATTAAGTATGTGTTCTACGTCATCAAGGAAAACCGCACCTACGATCAGGTTTTGGGCGACGTGAAGGAGGGCAACGGTGACCCGGCGCTCTGCCTTTTCCCCGAAAAAATCACCCCGAACCAGCACGCCCTCGTGCGGGACTACGTGCTGCTCGACAACTTCTACGTGGACGCCGAGGTGAGCGCCGACGGCCACAACTGGAGCACGGCGGCTTACGCCAACGACTTCGTGGAAAAAACCTGGCCCACCAGCTACGGCGGGCGGGGCGGCAACTACGATTACGAGGGCACCCGCAAGGTGGCGCACCCAAAGGGCGGCTTCATCTGGGACTATTGCAAGCGGGCGGGCGTGAGCTACCGCACCTACGGCGAGTTCGCCGACGACGGGGCAAATTACGAGACGCTGGAAGGGCATTTTTGTCCCGGCTACTCGGCTTGGGACATGGACTACCAGGACATCAAGCGGCAGGCGGACTGGCAGCGGGACTTCGATAGTTTGCTGAATATCAATCAAATAGCACAGTTCAACACTATCCGGTTTGGCAACGACCACACCAGCGGGCTGTCAAAAGGGGCCTACTCGCCCTACGCCGCCGTGGCCGACAACGACCTCGCCGTGGGGCGGCTCGTGGAGCATATTTCGAAGTCAAAAATCTGGAAGGAAAGCGCCATTTTCATCCTCGAAGACGATGCCCAAAATGGGGCCGACCACGTGGATGCGCACCGCAGCACGGCCTACGTCATCAGCCCGTACACCAAGCGAAAATTCGTGGACCACATGATGTACTCGACCTCTTCGATGCTCCGCACGATGGAGCTGATTTTGGGGCTGCCGCCCATGAGCCAGTACGATGCGGCTGCCACACCGATGTGGCGCTGCTTCACGGCTACCCCCGACCTCACGCCGTTCAAGGCGCTGCCCGCCCAAGTGGACATTGACGAGCGCAACGTGGCGGTGAACGAACTGAGTCGCATCTCGGAGACCTTCAACTTGGCGCAGGTGGACGCCGTGCCGGATCGGCTGTTCAACGAGGTGCTGTGGAAGGCGCTGATGGGAACGGAGATGCCGGCGCCGAGGCGGGCGGCTTGGGTGAGGGTGGAGGAAGAGGATTGAGAAACAAAAGTGATTGCATTCGTTTATCAATACTTACTCTTTTTTGTTTTTTAGTAAAATTATTTTTTTCTAATTTTTAGTTTTTACCTTTGCCCGCTCAATTTCGACTGAATCGGCTTCGGCATTGCACAACCATAACTCAAAATCGAAAATTAAATGAGCGAGGCACAAAACAAATTAGCCGTCTTCCAGGAAAAGGAAATCCGCCGTGTCTGGCACAACGAGGAATGGTGGTTCTCTGTGTCCGATGTTGTTGGGGTACTTTCTGACAGCAGAGACCCAAAAGCGTACTGGCGCAAGTTGAAACAGCGAGAATCTCCCTCGTGACAATTTGTCACTAGGGGTTGAAACTGCTCGCCGATGATGGAAAACTGCGCACCGAGGATTGCGCCAATACGGAAAGAATGTTCCGCATCACCTCAACTCCATCCCCATCCCCCAAGGCCGAGCCATGTTCAAGGCGCCTGCAGCCCGCCCAAGTCGGCACCGAGCGTATCCAGGAAATTGCGAAAACCCGGACGCGGCTGCCCGTCCCGGGCGAGACAGTATTACAAGGACTTGGGGTACAGTGAGGACTGGATTGCGAAGCGCCTGCAGTCCATCGAAATCAGGGGCAAGCTCACCCCCGACGAATGGAAATCGAGGGACGTGAAGGAGGGCATGGAATATGCCATCCTGACGGCGGAGATTTCAAAGGCAGTCCTTGGGCTTCCTGACCTCCGGCCGAATGCATGAAACTGAAAGATTTTGAGGCGGGAAACCTGCGTGACCATGACGGATCGGAGCTGAATATTCTAAGTCTATGGGTGGAAACGGCCACCCGCCAACGAAGCTCACAAACCGGGATGCCCAAGGATTGCAGCCGGAGAACAGGTTCATAGCCATGGGCGGGAGGGCCGCCGCTGGCGATCCCCTCGAAGCCTTTGAGAAGGGGCATCGGTGCCTCAAAGCAGGTGACGGAGGCACCAGACATTCCAAGAATGGTCAGCAGATTGTGGAAGCGAAACAACAAAGGAAGGTGGAAGGGGAGAAGTAGAGCTTGGCGCTACTCCTGTTTTTTCAAGTCTTCGATAGGCTTCGATGCGAGCAGCGCTTGCATCTCTGCGGTGGCTACTTTGAGCAGCTTTTCGGCCCGCTTTGGCTTGCTCACCTTGTCCTCGATAAGCATGGCATTGATGGCTTCGAGGTTGCTCAACACGACCAGTTCCAATTTGGTGGCATGGTCCCTCAGGTTTCCTTTTTTGTCAGGGTTAGCGGCTTTCCATTCCTTGGCAGTCATGCCAAACACGACGAGGTTGAGCAGGTCGGCCTCGCTTGCCTGGCGGAGTGCCTCCTGGTTGGTGTTCCAGTCCATCAGGGGAACCAAGTGCTCCCGGACGGATGCCGTTTGGATATGGTAATTTGCCCTTGCAATGATGCGCTGGACGTCCAGTGCCGGGTTCAGTTGAGCGATCATCTTCACATAGCCGTCAATGAATTTCAGGTAGAAACTGACGTTCATCCAGTTGGCAAAATGCAGTGCGATATAAAGATGTCCGTAGGTGCCGCCGTAGCGCCCTGGCCTTGCCTCTAGCCCAACGGCCTTGGTTTTCTCGATCCATTCCTTCGAGGAAATCACGAAACTGTTGCTGGTCGAGCTAATTCTAATTAGGTCGAATTCCACCCAATTAAAATCTTGGTTGTAGTTTTTCTCCCATTCACCGAGGAAGTTGATGGTGGCACCTGTACGCATCCAATTCTTGATAAGATCGCCCGCATTTTTGCCATCCTGGTGTCGGGCAATGTCTGTAATGCTTACGTAGTAATCCTTCTCCCTTGTAAAAAGGACAATTTCCGTCCCCTCTATCATAAGTGTTTGATGCTTGGACATAGACAGCTATTTTTGAAAAACAAACGCAAATAAACGGAAAAGGGCAGCGAAGCTCAAATCCAGCCATTTGGTAGGATTTGGAATCGTGTCGAGCAGGTTGTGTGATGGATGTGACTCAAGTTTTAAGTCCGGCTAATGGACAACCATGAAACGTTGGGAAAAGCAACTTCCGGCAAATTGTCGGAAGTTCAAATTCACAGCAATTACCCTCCTTTTTTCAACTCTTCCACCGCATGGTTCGCCGCCCGTGCCGTCAGCGCCATGAAGGTCAGCGACGGGTTTTGGGTGGACATGGAAGTCATGCAAGCACCGTCCGTTACATACACATTCGGGCAGGAGTGGAGTTGGTTCCACTTGTTCAACAAGGACGTTTTCGGGTCGTGGCCCATGCGCACGCCGCCCATTTCGTGGATGTCGAGGCCGGGCGCTTGTGCGGTGTCTTTCGTCTGAATATCGGTGAAGCCTGCCTTTTCGTACATCTCGGTGAACTGCTCGAAAAAGTCCTTGATCATCTGCTCGTCGTTGTCGTCGTGGACGACGTTGATGCGCAGTTGCGGGATGCCCCATGCGTCCTTTTGAGTGCCATCGAGTTTCACGAAATTGGTTTCCTTCGGAATGGTCTCGCCCATCATGCCAGAGCCGACGTTCCAAGGCCCGAAGTCCTTGCTGCCGAGCAGGTTGTCGGTCAGTTGCTGCCCAAAGCCGTCGTTGCTCACGTCCAAGGAACGCATGGCCTGAAAGGTAGAGGCATAGCCCCGCAGGAAGTCGGTCTCCTGTTTATAGACGTTGCGGAAGCGGGGAATATAAGCCCCCATCACCCGTTTGCCCTCTGTTTTGAACTCCTTGTGGCCCTCGTGCTTGCCCCAGATTTTCGCCCGGTAATTGTGGAACGCCACGTATTTGCCCAAAAACCCATTGTCGTTGCCAAGGCCATTGGGGAAGCGGTCGGACTTGGAGTTGAGCAGCACCAAGTTGCTATTCAGCGTGGCAGCGTTCAGGAAGATGATTTTGGCGAAATACTCGGTCGTCTCCTTCGTCTCGGCGTTGACGACCCGCACGCCCGTTGCACGGTTTTCCTTTTCATCGAAAATGATGGAATGCACGACGGAATGCGGCTGCAAGGTCAGGTTGCCCGTCTTCGTCGCCCACGGGATGAGCGTGGAATTGGCGCTGAAATACCCGCCGTAGGGGCAGCCCCGCTGGCAGATATTGCGGTTTTGGCAAAGTGTGCGGCCCTGCTGCTTGAAAATCTCCCGCTCCTCAGTGAGATGGGCGCAACGGGAGAAAATCAGGTGCCTGTCCTTGAAGCTTTTTTTGAGCGAATCCTTGAAATGCTCCTCCACGCAGGTGAGGTCCCAAGGCTTCAGGAAGTCGCCGTCCGGCAAGGTATCCAGCCCGTCCCGGTTGCCCGCCACGCCGATGAACTGCTCGACGTGGGTGTACCATTTCTCCAAATCCTTGTAGCGGATGGGCCAGTCCACGGCGAAGCCGTCACGGGCAGGGCCAGTGAAATCGTGGTCGCTCCAGCGCTGCACGTACCTTGCCCACATGAGCGACTTTCCGCCCACCTGGTAGCCCCGAATCCAGTCGAACGGCTTGTCCTGGATGTACGGGTGCTCGGTGTCCTTCACGAAAAAGTGCATCGCATCCTCCCGGAAGGCATAGCAGCGGCTGATGACGGGGTTCTCCTTTTCCACCTCGTGCGGTATGCGCCCCCGGTGCGGGAATTCCCACGGCTGCATGCCCGTTGTCGGGTAGTCCTTGATGTGCTCCACGTTCCGGCCCCGCTCCAGCATGAGCGTTTTTAGGCCTGCGTCGCAGAGTTCCTTGGCGGCCCAGCCGCCGGTCATGCCGCCGCCGATGACGATGGCGTCGAAATGGTGTGTTGTGTCTGGCATTGGAAAATGGTTGAATTGGTTGAATTGGGTAAATTGGTGAATTGGCCAGGCTCCCACCTAATTCAACCAATTTACCCAATTCAACCAGTTTTCATCACACCGTCACGCAGCCCCTGAAATAGCCCGGCGCAAATTCCCACTTCATCACGTTTTTCATGAAAAACTCGGAGGAGGTGAAATGCTCGATGGTCATGCCCCTCGTTTTATCGTAGAAAAACTTCAGCGGCTCGGAAGGCCCGGTATCACTGGACAAGTACGAGAATATTTCGGTGTGTTTGTCAGCGCCAAGCGACCCGAAATCGGCCTTGTATTTTTGCTGCACATGCGCTTGCAGCTCCGTCAACCCTGCCACGTATTTTTGAATATCCTCCGGGGAGTGGCAGTCGTTGAGCACGGTCAGGATGAAGTCGGCGGTTGTTTCCGGTGTCTTCACCTGGGTTTTCGCCTTCGGCAAAAGCGCCTCGGCAAACTGCTCGACGAGCTTCCGCTGCTTTTCATCGAGGGGGAGATTTGGGTAAACTGGCCCGGTGACCGCAGGTTCATTTTTGCATTGCGGGAGCAAATAAGCCGCTGCGGTGGCGATGGCGATGTTTCGGATGGCTTGGCGTCGTTTCATGTTGTGGTTGGCCACGGTTTTATTCGCTGGCGAGCCGTGGTTGTGGCGAAGGTAGGGGGAGTTTGAGGTTTTTAGAGCGTTTTGTTCAACGTTTTTCGGCTTGGCGATGTGGCAGATTTTTAGCGCTAAAGTTCATACGAAGCACGTCAGCCGCCATACTTACCAAACCGAAGTTGCTGTAATGCTTCTGTGGTTTGGATTTAATAAATAATAAATGAAATGCTATAATTTTTTTATGGTCGCCATATTGACAATCCCTGTTCCAGCACAACAACCAGCACAAGGTCTTGTTCCGATTACCCTCCATCCTCTTGGTGTAGTCTGGGGGCATATCTCAAGTGTTGTTCCAGACGGCATGTTGGCTATACATTTTATTGTAGGCATATTTACAATTCCAGTCCCAGCACAGCAACCAGCGCAGGGCCGATAACTGATAACTACCCAATCCCTTGGTATTCGTTGGGGGCAAATTTCTAAAGTTGCCCCAGCTGAGGAATTGATGATTTTTTTTATTGTAGGCATATTTACAATCCCTGTCCCTCCACAACAACCGGCACATGGTCGATAGCTGATAACCACCCAACCCCTTGGTATTTGTTGGGGACAAATTTCTAAAGTAGAACCTTCTGGAATATCATCTAAATTTCTTATTGTAGGCATATTTACAATCCCTGTTCCCCCGCAACAACCGGCACATGGCCTGTACGAAACTATCACCCAGCCAGCGGGTATTTCCCCGGGACAGACCTCTTGTTCTTGGCAATTAGCAACGTAGGTTAAAATACAAATAAGGAGAGTCAATATTAATTTCATAAATGATGTTAACGAAGGAGATGAATATGCATGGTCTTAACGCATTATAGCCAACTAATCTGTAGTCGCTACTGACGCACCTTCACCAAGCCATTTACAAAGATACCATTTGTAGGCCAAGTGACGGCGTGGCTCTCACTATCAGACTTCAAATCACCACCCGCCTCCTTACCCGCACCGACCACTGTATCGCCTCCACCACCCGAATATCCCGCAGCCCCTCCTCGCCGGGCACCAGCACCCTCGTCCCGTTCAAGATGGCCAGCGAGTCGTTGTCCATCTGCGTCGCCTGCTCGTTTTCGATGGAGTGGTTGATGGCCTCGCCGCGGCTGTTCACGCCCTTCACGCCGCTGTAGGCTTGGAATGCGCAGCAGTTCGCAAGCGTACATTGTTTCCACTGCTGGGTTGAATGACATTTCTCGTTGTCCAAATCACTCGTTCATCCGTCGGTGCAACCGTGGGAGGAAGAAGCCAATGGCTGCCCCTGTTACGTATCCTGCCAACACATCCGTGGGAAAATGTTTGCCTGCCGTCATGCGCAGGATACCAGTGGCGGCTGGGATAGTAGCTGCTGCCGACCACATCACTGGCCGCCACTTGCTGTTAGGGTGGTAATCGGCATAGAGTCTGGCAGTCAGAAAACACATGGTTGCTGTCTGCGAAGTGTGGCCCGACCAAAATGATTGCCTGGCAGAAGTTGTCATCCTTTCCTCGATGGTAAGCTCTGATTGGTAAACGTATGGCCGTGGGCGCTTTACTGTGGTTTTCACAAGTGCCGTCAGGCCGAGGTTTATCAGGGCGGCTTGGCTGTACAAGACTCCAATGGTGCTTGCATCCTTGCGCATTGTTTTGTCGGCCAGGGTGAGCACCACGGGGAATAAATTGGAGGAATGAAGCAGCACGTTGCTGGTTTTGTGCGACCTGACCGAGCGCCGTGTTGTCACCCAGCGTTCGAAGGTACTCAGGCCCTCTGCCCTTAATTCGCCAATTTGCATCGCCGTCAAGGGTGTTACTTTGGTATGGAAATAGTAACCACTTCCAGCGACGCCAAGTCCGATACTATAAAGCCCGATTTCCCTGCCTGCCTTGAGTTGATAGGGCGACTGGGCCATTATCGAAGCCATGGCAATTGTCAGCAGCCAAGCCAATAAAACTGTTTTTTTCATGCATGATTTTATTTAAGCATTAAAAAAGAAGCCAACGCGAACAGTGTAGGTGTCGTCCTCACCACCATTCGTGAGTGTGTAGAATGCGGTGACGACTGCCAGTTTGTAGGGCGTGAGCCACACGCCCGGCGAAAAGCTGCTGTGAAGTTGCTCCGATTCTTCACCGCTGTACCAAACCCTGCCGTAGTCAAAACCAGCAACCAGGCCAAGGTCAAATGGAACTACTTTGTTTGGCACATAAAACAGTTTGACGCGCAGGTCGGTATTGTGGTAAAAAAGAGACCTGCCTGCGAATCGGTTGTTCCGAAAGCCTCTAAGGTAATTGTTGTTGCCGAGGTTGTTGCTGTGATAAAACAGAAAATCATCATTGGACAAGGCTGCCCCGCCCACTCGCGTGGCCAGCGTAAATTCCACTGGCGAACCCATCGTCACGTAGGTAGTGAAACTGGCCTCCATTTGCGTGTAGCCCTGATGGCCGCTTAAGTTATGGTAATATTTAGCCCCAAGATGGAATTTCAGGCCGTTGCGAGGCGCTGGTCCGGCGTCCACATACTGGTAATTGTGCTGCAAAATGAACCCGAGAAAATGCTTTTTTGATAGGTCAGCCTGCGAAAAAATCTCCGTATCTGTGATACGGCCTGCCCTGTTTTCCACCTCCACCCGCTCAAAAAAGGGCCCAAACCGGGTGAAGTTGCGACCGTTGTACCAAGTCTTTTTTAGCAGGGGGCTGGCCGTCAATTTTTCCAGCCGCACCCAATTGAAGTCATCCTTTAGCGCCGTGTCCTTTGTGCCATTGCCAAGGCCGAAAAAATTGAAAATGATTGGCCGGTCGAAGCGTATATCGGGATTGAAGTCCAAATTGCCAACGGTGCGGATAAAATCGCCATTGTAGTGTAGATTTAGCGCGTTGGTATTTACTGAGAAACGGGCAAAAATACGGTGCTGGATGCCATAAGGCTGCTTCCGAAAGCGATACCTCGTTAATTGAATGCCACCGCCCAACAGAAGCCCGTCGTCCACCGTGTGGGCAAAATTTACGAGCGGGAAATAACGATGGTATTTAAACTCATGGCGGTCGAAAGCATTGGTTTTCAAGCGGTTATCACGCTTGTCGCGCACGCTGCCATTAATTTTCATACCCTGTGTCAGATCGTAAACGGTGGTTTTTTGAAAATCCCCCAGTCTGCGAACTATCTTCCGTGCGATCATCACCCTTGCCGCCAATAATGCGGACCTGAATGCTGCGTCCTGTCTCTCCCGACAAGCGGAAAACGTCATCGCCACCGAGGCCAAACAGACGCACCTCGCGTGTTTCATCCTTTTTGAAAAGGCGGTGATAATAACGGTCGCCCTTTTCTCCATTTTTTTTGATGGAAAAAATACTCAGATCCACATCACCGCTCTTATGTCGCTCGACTTCAAAAAGCTCCTGCTTCGCCGTTCCCACCACGTCCACGTAGCGCGCATAAAAACAGTACAGTTTCTCAGCATGGGTGGGTATGTTGTCGCGGCGCTCCTTGAGCCTTTTTATGATGTGAGGGGCATTGAGTTCGTAAATTTGGGTGGGCCAAATCCTAAAGGCGTTTTCAATGACGGAATCGGTCAAATTGTCTTTCATTTCATTGGCTGCTTCAAGCCAATCATTTCTGTCTAACTCCGTCAAAAAACTGCGGTCGAAAGCAGACCCGGGATATGCCTCGCCCGGCACGTCGTTTATGTTGCCCCGCAACCCCCTTTGTTGGAGGGCCAACCAGCGGCGGCTGATAACAAATGGTACTATTCCGCTCAAATCAAAAAAAGCTTGGTCACGGTCACGCGGCACGGGACGGTAAACCGTGAGCGAGTCGCCTTGTGGAAAGGAGGCCCAACGCCATTGGTCGTCGTGGCGGTCATAATCATGGATAAACTGGTCAAATAATCGTGACTTAAGTGCCCATTTTTGATCCACTCGGTGCTTATGGTTTTTTTGAATGTTCTCCAAAACATCTGTATAACCTATGATGTCGGCACTGTTGCCAAAGCTCGACAGGTCGCTCCAATCTTCATCGGGTCGCTCTTCAAATAGGTAGAGGTCCTCAGCGAAAACATCGTTGTAAGCGCCAAGCCGTTCTTGACGGGGAAGGTAGAACAGGTGAGGGTTGGTGTGGTAAATTCCAGCAGCGTTTGCCAGCGCAGGCACAACGAATGCGCCATAAGGGTGGGAGCCACTTTTGAGGTCTTGAATCAAATTTTTGACCACTGTTTTCCGTATTTCCAACGGGAGTCCTTTGCTTACATCTTTGTCCACCGAGCGCAGCACGTATTGCCGCCCTTTTTCGTCCTCCAATCTCATGCTTTTTGACGACATGCCTCCTCCCTGTCCCGCAGGTGTCAAATTTCTGAATTCCGTGTTGAGGTTGAAAACAGGTGCTGTTACAGGCGTCTCCCATGCCTGTCGGTAGCGGTCTCCAAAAGTCAATTTTTTAACCACCCCTGCCTTGTAGGTACTTGAAGCTGCAATTGTTACGCTATCGGGCAAAATGGAAATGGGCGTGCCCCTGTTAGGTGCTGTGGGCAAAATATCCCCGCCGAAAAGCTTTTTCCTAAAAACTACCGATAACTGTTGATTGGATTTTTCTAAAGCGAGAAATTCTATCCAAACCTCTCGGTTTTTATAAAAATACAGTTTACCAAATCCTTGTTTGGCCAGCACGAAGCGGGCATCCTTGCCGCCCCTCGCAAACCCAGCCTTCGCTGCCGAGCCACTTACAACATAATGGGTTACACCTTTGGTATCGCTGAACAATTGTAGGCTTTGGTCGTGCGCCCCGACACATATAACGCTTTCGTTGCGTGGTGAATTGGTTAAGATGTTGGACAATTCATTGTTCAGGTTCACCAATTCGGGGCTGGTCAAGTCTTGTCGGTTGCCTCCTATTTTCCTGAACAAAACTACCAATGAACCAATGCCGGGGAGCGGCACCCATGCTTTTTCCTTCCATAAAGTTAGCGGGAACAAGTGGTGCTTCCATTAAAAACTGCCCCCGTGTGGTCCGTTGCTTAGCAATGGATGGTGCATGAAAAGCACGATGCGGTCTTTCTCCTGTTTTTTCAGTTCTTCTTCCAGTTTCCCAATGAAAGCGAACCGGGCGTCAGCGCTGCATTCTTCCTGAACTTCATCGTTCCTCAGCCACCACTCGCTGTCAGCAAAGAGGAGGCGAACGTCCTCATTTATTTTCAGTTTTTCAGGCTCGCCACAGCAATTACCGGGGAGGAATACCTTGTCTTTTCCCAGCGTCTGCTCCACGTACTCCCGTTGCCACTTGATGGCTTCGCAGCCGTTTTTCCCTGCGCTGCTCCAGTCAGCGTCGCCGGGCAGAAACACAACTTGGCCGCTGTAATTGCGAACTGTAGCTAATTGTTTGTTCAATGCCACCGCAGCTTGTTCCTTATGTTTATTTGGGTTGCTTTTAAAAATGGGTATGTTGTCGCCGAGAAAAACGACGGTGCTTTGGTTACCTGCCCGATTGAGTGCTTGCGTCAGCAAAGTCAATACTAAACTGGTATCAACCTGCTTGCCAGCACCAGCTCCCCCAACCATAAATACGGTGTGTCGAAGTAGGGCGCTATCGGGCAGTTCACGTACTTGCCACTCTTTTTCGTCGGCATTGTAAAAGGCGTTTTTGGAAGTATTGCAACCGAAAAACGCGGCCAGCAAGAAAAGGGTCAACAAGTGTTTCATCATTTTTCACCTTGCGCTTTTGAAAAAAGTGGGTACGAAGTATGGTAATTAAAAAGAAAGGGTTACATCTTCTTGGTCTGACTAAGTCCTTGATAGGCGTTAAGACATCAGCATGGCCTGTTGGTGAATTGAACCGGCAATTTGGGGTTTTTCAGCCACTTTTACCCGTTTCATAAAGTCGTTGATCTGAGCGCTGCCATACATGCCATAATCAGAGACTACAATGCCTTGTTGTCCATCATTGCATTTTACGGCATAAATTATGGAATTGACATTTGAGTCTGAGTCTCCCTTGAACCAATGAAACTCCACTATCTCCATATTCTTAGCCACATAATTCTTATGGGTTTGGGCACACCTCATCTTGCCTTTATCCAATACAAAATCGGCATCAAAGCCCTTTTTTTGAAGCGCTTTGATGGCCATTGAAACTGTTTGATAGGTCTTGATTCGCATGGAATTTCATTTTTCCAGAAGGTAATTTATGATGATGCTTTTTCAAATTAGCACTAAAACATAACACTAAAACAACAGTGCATTTGCGATGTTCAATAGTTATTTTTCATTGTTGAGGATTGACAATCACTACTTGTCCTTCGAGGAATTAGCTTGGATGTAATCTTTCGGAGGCGCCAAAAAGAACGCGACAGAGACGAAGACACTACTGCTCGGAAAGGCATCAATTCGCCCAGCATTGCGGGTACCCGGCAGCACGAATTTACTGTTGAAGTTGTAGGAATACCCGCCACGCAGCGCAAACCATGTCCAACTGCTCATCTTGTTGGTTTCCCACTCGACAAAAAATTGCGCCGAGGCACTTTTGAAGATATATTCCTGTGGAGCGGTTTCACCTGGCAGTAGTAGGTCGAGGGAGTAAGCGCTGCTCCAGTATTCGGCAGCTATGCTGAACAAGTTTCTTTCGTTGATGTTGTGGCGCAGCCTATAACGGATGGGCAGTAATGTCTCTATTCCCCATCTTTCATTGAAATTATGGTTGAATATCGCGAACGGGAAGGCTGTACGGCGCCCGAAATTGTCGTTAAATGTCACGCCCAGACCCAGTTCCGTATCATCGTTCTTTTTTATCCCCAGCACAGCGGAAGCCCGGTACACCATATACCGCCGCTGGAATTTGGCAATGCTGTTGTATTTCCCATTGGAGGATACTTCAAATCGTAGCGCCAAGTAGCTTCTGGCCGAAATAGACTTGAATAGGTAACCAGTAAGGCGTGTACGGCGCAACATTTCGCCGTCAAGGGGCTGGAAGGCATACAGACTGGCCGAATCAATAGCATCGAAGTAGTAGCGCTCGAAGGAGTGGTATATGTCACCGAGCACTTTCCATTCGTTCTTCAGCAACAAGGGAAACTTAAGCTTAGCCTCGAAGCGTTCTTTGGCCTCTACATCATTCTTGCCATTTTCATTGCCTTCCATTGCCCCTCCGGACAGCTTAAACCTTGGCTGCCGCTCGTATTCAATGCTTAAACCTCGACCTGGTGAACCGTTGTTGATGCCGGGTTGTGCGAACAATTGGCCCACAATAGGAGTGGGAAGATCCTGTGCTGCAAGCAAGCACGGAAAAAAGAAAGGTATCAGGTATTGCCAAGATTTCATGGTCAAGTGTTTAGTGCTTATCAGTACCAAGCACTTTGCCAGCAGCGGTGATGCGTATGTCTTGCTTGCCATTGCCGGTTTTGTACTCGATGTCATAAAACTCGCCTTGTTGGTGGTGCTCCACTAACTCAATTTCAATGACGTCCTTCTTTGTGTCTTCGCTTAGGAAAGCTGCTTTGGTAGCTTCCGGCAAATCTTTCCAGTCCACGCTTCTTTCGGTTTCTACCCATGCACCATCTGAATTAAAGTCGGCCCTGTAGTGGATGCCATTCAGACTGAAGTCGGCTTCATGTCTTTCGTTCCTGTCTATATTCCAGGACACCTCCTTTGCAGCTGGGTATTTTTTTTGGAAGCTGTGGAGGACTTTTGCAGGTGGTTGTGCAAACTGGCAACTTGGAAATACCAAGTAGGCAATAAACAAGATTAAAATACGCATTTTGGAAGGATTAATTGACAATGGTTCGTGAGGTTTTTGGTTTCAAGTTTCAGGGAAAAGTCTGCTAAATCCATTTTTTAAGCGGTTAATTTGCTAGCAAAGTCATTTTAAAAATGCACACCATTTTCAATTGACGAGAGTCCCTCGTGAAACCTGAAACCTTCATGAACCATTGATTCAAAATGGATTAATTAAAGTAGATTTAAAAGCAAAACGAATGTCCTAGTTCGATGTTCACCTAAATCCAGTTGGCTTCCTCACTTCACTTTGACTCGCAACGCCTTCAACCCTTGGGTTTCTTGAAGCTTTTCGATTTCAAGTTCTTCAATTTCTTCCTCAATATATCCTTCCGATATCAAGAATGAACAAAAGTCGAGATAAAGTTGGCGCATGGGGTCGGTGGCATAAACGATAGCAATTTTGCCCGGCTGCGTCAACCGCTCTTCTGTACCCTGTATGCAGGCCTTGTCAATGCGTTTTTTGATGATCTCGTAGCGGAGGTTGTAGGCTCCATCCACATCGAAGGACTTCTCGTCCATGCGGAAGCTCACAGAAATGGGTTGGCCATACACAAACACCAATTCCGCAGTTTCAAGCGGCATAGGTAGTATCTGCTTCAGATCACGCATGCGACGGGTCACCTCGCACATAGTCTGCAACTGCCACAGCCGTAGGTTGTTGAGTTGGAATTCCGAAAACTTGCCGTTCCTCAGCAACGACTGACCCGCGTAAAGCTCGAACTGGACGCCATCGGTCTGGTATTTTTCAAAAAAATGTGGTATCATCAGTTGCGCCCGATCGTCAGCTTCTTCCATGAACTCTGAAAGCGTCACGTTGATGAGGTTGACGCTCTCCTCGTAAGCCTTCCGCTTGTCGTAAATGATGCCGAGCTTGGGTTCAAGCTTGCCAAAATAAAGGTGTATGGCGCGATGAGTTAACGTGCCGCGCTCCGCAATCTCGTGGAGCAGCGGGTGTACCTCTTTCAAAACGAAATCCATGAAGAACGCCTCGTCGCTCGTCTGCATCTCGTCCTCAAGCCGGGCCACATAGCCTTCCGCCTGTTGAAGGATGTGCTGCAAAAGTGGAAAATCAAGCCGGCGCATCATCAGCTTCAACAGATCCACAATCAATATCATTTGTGTTTTAATGTCCTCCCGGATAGTGCGATTTCGGGTGAGCGAAGAGCTGATAATGTCGGACTGTGCGTAAAGTGGAAAAATATCCTTGAAAAGTATGGGATCAAGGATCGCCTTGCCCTTTTCATTGAGTTTGGACAGGTAGCGTTCGGCCACTTCTATGAACCGCCACTCCACACTGGGGTGCATGGCTGTGAACTTCTGACGCATCAGTGCCTCGATGCGGTTGACGAGTTCCTCCTGTTGCCGCTCCATGCTGCGGCTGAGCTGAGGCAGCACATTGCGGAGTTGGATTTCGGTAAAACTGTTGATGGTAAAGGCATCGGTGCCGCCGAGTTCGACAAGGCCGATGACTCGGCCCGAACTGTTTTTCAGCGGAGCCACCAGGTGTGACCAGATGCCGTGTTTCGTCAACAAGTTTTTACTGCCAGTAGTAAATTGCTCTGAGATAACGACCTCGCCAAAATGGCAAGCCCTGCCGTACACAGATCGGGGCATGTCTGACAGGGAGGTGCCTTTTTTCCAATTCAAAAGCCCAGTAGGATAATCATTCATGGTGAAGTTCTCGTCGTCCGCCCTCAGTGATAGTATGCCGACCTGAAGGCCCGGGAAAAGAAAGTAGGAGCGGAGCAGTTTTTCGAGCTGCGCGATGTTTTCTTCGGTTTTCAGGGCGTCTTTGTGGAGCAAAATCGAATTGATGCGCGATAGCGCCGTCTCGGCGGTCACATCATCGAAAGTCGTAGCGGTAAAGCCGCTTATTTCAAATTTATGCGGGGGCAGCGCCCTGCGCCAGGCCTCGGTATCATAAATGTTTTCGAACAGGCGCTGGATGCCCTTTTTGCTTAAGGGGGGCTTGGGTCCAATGGCATTTATTTTCAAAAAATTCTGATTCATTATGGGTCGGAAGTAGCGCTCCACACCATCTTTACCCAGCACGGCCACTGGCTGGAAGGCTGGCATTCTACAGTTCAACGGTGGTTGATAGCATGCAGAAAGTATGGCCAGGCAAATGTTCAACGTTGAAAAATCGAATGGTAGTTCTATCGGGTGGTCGTCTATACTGGACGGCGCAACCTCGAAAGCTGGCTCCCAAGTTGGCGTGTGGTAGAATGCTTTGGTTTCAAAAGGCGCGTTTGCTTTGCCCACCGGCCATGTGTTAATGGCGGCTGGGAAGACCGGAGAAAGCATCAATTCCAACAGTTCAGTATGCTTTGATAGCCAGGTGTGGTCATCAATCGGTTGATAAAGTTTGGGTAGACGCTTGGCGCGCGTCAGCACCTCTTTTGCGAACAGTTTGGCAGGTGCGCTTCCTTCCCTCAATTGCTTCTCCCAATGCTGAAGCAAGGGGACAAAACTCAGTTTCGACTCGTATTCCTCAACCGGATGATGCCCTTTGCTGTCATTGGGTTTTAGTTTGTCAGTCTTGAAAATAGAAGAAGAAACTGGTGGATGGCCCATGAGAATGATTTCGTTTTTCATGGTAAAACGGGTAGGACAACTCAATGTTCATAACATTGGCGGCTCCGTGTAGGAATATTGACGCCTGATTGTACGATGCTCAACTAATATTGCAAGGACGGTAAAAAGAAAAATTCCAGTGACAGCAATTTAATTTTTGCTTCACCTAATAAAGTTTTATTTGTTTTCAGCGGAATCTATAGCATCAATGGGTCCAGCTTTTTTGCTAAAGTAAGGTGTCGTATAACGTCTTTTTAACTCGTTTCGTTTTTCTTCTGTTAAACCAAATTTCGCTTCTAGATAAGCGCTGTTTCCACCATATTTCTCATCAATAATTTGAAAAACGGCTTCCATATACTCCTGCCTTACTAAAATTGCATACTCTAGTGTCTCGGGGTCGAGGCCGATTAGCTGTGCTCTTTTTATACTGCGGATGTTGCCATCACGGCGGTAATAATTGGACATAAGATAATCATTGATGATAGTCTTGCGGTCCACGTCAAGCGCCAGTAGAATCATAGCGGTCACGTAGCCAGTGCGATCCTTGCCCCCGGTGCAGTGGTATAGGAGCGGAATATCCTCCTTTTCACTAAGCATGAAGTCGAAAACAGGCTTCACGTCCCGAGCTAAAGTATCAGCAAAAGATTTCATCACGTCCACGAACAGGTCCTTGGCCTTGGCGCGACGATAACCTTCTTTTAGTACCATCTGCTTTAGGCGGCTGTACGCCTTACCTTCCTTATCGCTCAACGAATATTGTATATAGTTCACGCCCTTAGGATACCTATCGGGGTCTTTCGCAATTTCAAGGTCATTTCGAAGATCAACGACTGTGCGAATACCGAGTTCGGAGAAGTAGCTGAGTTCGCTTTTTTTTAGTTCAGACAAATGTCCGCTGCGATAGATGGTGCCCCATTTTACGTATCGGCCATCTTGGGTAGGCAAACCGCCTAAATCCCTGAAGTTTGGCTGTTCATCGGTGGGTATCTGCCGCTCGGATACGATGGTGGTATCGCCTTTACTCGCCTTCACGGCAAAAAAAGGCGACTTTTATCAGGCGCTGCAGGGAAATAGATAGAATTTTCCTTTGTTACGGTGAACTTCTCCCAGTTGATTTGTTCTGGAGAGGGGCCTTGGAAGATTTTCCACTCCCCCTAATAGCGGTAGGTGGAGGAAATAACTGCCATCCTCCGTCCGCACGGCGAAAATTTTTTCGTTGAGCGTGTTTTCTGGATTCGTGGCCGATGGGGTGACGCTGCAACTGTTCATGAGCAACACAATAGCCATGAACCCTATTATTGATATCACTATTATCTTTACCATGATATTTGAAGAAAAAATCATTATGACAACTGAAATAGACACGTCTTATTAAGTAAGTTAGATTGTCTGACGCCTACTACAATAAAAAGGATATGGCTACCTCAATGTTCAATTAACGTTAATTTTATTGAACATTCTTATAAACATTGCTAGGGTTAATGCACTATCGAAATCAGATAAGCTACTAGAAACGATAATAAAGAAAGGCACAAGCCCACCACGAACACATTGTAGCACAGGCGTAGCAGCCTGAATTTTTCGCCAAGTGAAGTGCCAAGGTAGTACAGGTCGTTAACGAAGGAAGCATCAAGATTCTCCCGGTCGGCCACGATTTCCTTGATGGCTGTCTGGTACTCTTCGTTAGGGATTCGGTAATAATTGCCAAAAAAGAACAGGTTCGTCTTGCCTGACTTCAATTGTGTGAGGTCGGTTTCTCCGGTCACCTTGATGGGACGTGTGGAAATGGTAGCTATGATCATGGTGGCTACGCTTGTGAGCAGAAAAATAACCCCAGGCAAGATAAGGTAGCTTGTACCGGTTAGGTACGTAGCAAAAGCGGGTAGTCCGATTGTAATGATGAGGGCATTGATACTAAGCATAATGTTCGCCTTTTGATCGGCGATGTTCGTAAGGTCTATGTGGTTTCGCAGGGCCGTCTTGAACATAGTGCGGGCACCACTGTTGGCGCTGATGCTTGAGCTTTTATCGCCCTCCAATTTGACTTTGAGCGAACTTTGCAGCGATTTTTTGAGCTTTTTTATGTTCTTTTCCTTACGCTTCCCAAATAGGCTCTCTGCTTGGCTGGAGTGGAATGCATGGTCCTTCACCCGTTCCAGCATGACATTTGTCCACTCGATTTCATCGGTATCTTCCTTTGAAAAAGCTTCCTCTTCCTTCTTAAGCCTGTCTATTCGCTCCAAAAACGTCTTGTCACCGTAGTAGCTGTTCTGTGCATCAAGGAACAGTTTTTCGAGCAGCGTATCAGGCTTTTGCTTGGGGTCGAGCGCCAAAATCAATTTCTCGACGAGGCCAACAATTTCAATATCCGCTTTATTGCGAAGCAAAAATTCATTGGCGACCTTGCTGCTTTTTTGCCAGTATTTCTTGTTCCCATCCAAATACCCAACAACGTGGAAGATGGTAGCCAACTGTAGTGCCTCTGCCTCGGTCTTGTCCAGGGCAGCCTCCTCTGTCAGCAGCTTGGCAGCTTCGAGCATTTGCTCCAAATAGTTTTCGTTGTGAAAATAGATGTGTTCTGGCAGTCGCTCAGACAACAACACCTTAACTTCCTCAAGGGCACTATTGGCTAGTACCGCCTTTTTGGGACGGCTATGGGTTGTATTTGGCATGGCAATGTGATATTATTTTTAATTAATTAGGAAAACAAGTTCAACAAATACAATACGAACACGCTCATCAGTACACTCATCGTCAACACAAAAGTTAGGGCACTCATTGCAAAAAGACAATTTCATTGTGAGTTGTTTTGATTCGGAGTAAAACGAGGTAGCTCTGTCGATGTTCAATTGTGCCAAACAAATTAAAAATCGTATCCCAGTGCCGCTGTGAAGCGGTGACCCTCCACCGATTTCATCAGGCTGAACGACAGGGACGCGATATCCAAAGGGGCTGCCCAAATGCCACCGCCGTAGCCGTAGTGCCAAGCTGTTGATTGTTCGCCGTCGTTCCACACCCTGCCGTAGTCGAAGGCGGGAACGATGCCGACCGTGAGGGGCATTCCGATTGCCTTGCCTTTGAGGATGCTCAACCGCAGGTCGGTGTTGTGGTAGAAAACGCTGCGCCCTGTGAACCTTCCAGCGTTGTAGCCGCGGATGGATAAGTGTCCGCCCAAGTGGTCGGACTGGCTACCACCAAGCGAGGGTGCGTTGAAGAAATCGAATTCGCCGAAATTATGGCTACCCCCTACCCTCGTGGCTAGCACCAGTCGCCTTGCCCTGTCAATAGGGATATAAAGGCTGAGGTAGCCGCCAATGTTGGTGTAATTCATGGACATAAACTTCATGTTGGTCTGCCAACTTGCGAAGCTGCGGAAGTCCACGCCGCGAGTGGGGTTCAATTTCTTGTCAACATTGGTATACTCCAATTTGGAAGTTATTCCCGCGAAATATTGATAATCAAACACTTCAGGCCGCACGTTCTCCTCGAAGACATCCAGGAAGCTGCCTTCCCTACGGATCACTTTCACCGCTTTTCCTAGTGGGCCGATGGCGTACAGCACCCCCCCCTCTGTCTGGTGCTTCACCGCTGCCGACAAACTATAGCGCCCCATTTGCACCCGGTAATAGTTCCGTGGAGCGTCTTCTATCCGTTCGGTGTCGTTACCCAAGCCGAAAAAATTGTTGACGTACCGCGGTGTTTCCACCGCTGCCTCCAACAGGAAGTCGTGTTTGCCAAGCACCTGCTGGTAGTCGCCCACATAGCGGAAATAATAGCCGTATGTGGAGAATGCAACCTGCCCTACCAATTGGTGGATATTCATGGAGCGGTAGCGGCTGCGGTTTATGCTCAGGCTAGCTCCAAGGAAAAGCTGCTCGTCGGGGTTGTAGCCAATGATGGGCAGTCCCACAATGTAGTTGGTAGTATTTTCCCGGAAAAACCAAGCGTTGCGTTCGTAGTCGTTCAAGCGGCAGTCCTTTGTTTCGCCGTCGCTTTCCAGCTTGTTTTCTTCCAGCAGGTCGTCATGTACGATGGTCTTCCGGCCCAAACCCGATACTTTTGACTTGTCCGTGAACTTGTCCTCGTCCACCCCGCCAATGAAGCGCACGACGGGCGACCTGTCCACCTTGCCCTCTACCACGAACTCGTCGTCGCCCTCTAGCCCGAAGATGCGTATCTCCTTCGTCACTTCATTATTAAAGCTACGCTCATAGATTTTCTGCCGCTCACCGTCCTTGGTTATTTCATAAATGACCACTTTGGTTTCTTGGTTGTTCAGGCGCTCCACCTGTATTAGGTTTTCTTTTTGCGTAGCAACGACTGTGACCGTGTGCGCTAGGTTTTTGAACCACCAGCGTGCAGTTTGCATGAGGTCGTCGCGACGGGATTTTATATTTTTTATCAGCGACGGTGCCATTTGCTGGTAAATGAAAAAAATGGTCCACATCAAGTGACTGATAGGGCAGCCACTTGGCCTCCCACTTGTTTATTTTGTCATCATAAATACTGACTGACCTGAACTGTGGTAACAACAAGCGGCTTGCGCGGAACAAAAGCCCACCATATTTAGCAAAGGCTTGGTCGCGGTCGCGTGGAATAGGCTGGTAGAGCACCTTTTCAGTGCCTTCAATGGGCCTTGAGGCCCACCGCCACTGGTCGGGGTGGCGATCCCAGTCGCCAATGATTATGTCAAAGAGGCGGCTACGTAGCACCATTGGTTGGTCTACAACGACCTTATCGCTCCCCGTACGCTTTTCCAGCATTTTGCCTGTGCTCACTATTTTTTCTGAAAATCCGAAGCTGTAGAGATTGCGCCAGTCCTCATCGGGGCGCTCCTCCAATTGGAACAAGGTACCGCCATATTCATTGTAAATGCCAAGCCGAGGCTGCTTTGGCACATACACCAGCACAGGGTTGGTGTGGTAGATTCCAATAGCGTCTTCCATGGGCTTGAGCATGAAGGCAGCGAAGGGATTGGACGCTGTATAACTGTGCTCAAGGATATCCTTGGCAAATGTTTTATTATAAGGGTAAAATAGTTTTTCGGCGCTTTTTCTCATGCCGCGCAGCTGATAGTATCGGTCGCCTTTGTCATTGATGAGCCGGATGGAAGTAGTTTGGAAGCCGCCACCTTTTTTAAATGCTTTGAGTCCACCAGCCTGTTCTCCAAGGTCGAGCACCGGCACTTTCAATTTTTGAAAATAATAATCGGTGTAAAGCTTGCCCCATATCAAGTCATTCATCTGCCATATATCGCCCTTTTGAAGAATGGATACCTCCACGCTGTCTTCCTTGGCCTTGTATTCTGGGAAAGTTTTTGGGATGATGTCCTTGGGGAGTGGTAGCGGCTCTTTTATTTTTTGGCGATAAAAAACCTCGGGCGTAAGACGCTTATCAGCGGTGCGTTTTGTGGGCATTTTGGCTTTCGGGCCACCCTCTTCTTGGACGGTAGGGGCTGATGACGAGGTGTTTGTCCCCACTTGTTTTACCGACTTTGAGCGCTCTTTTGGCCGCATGAACTCCACCCATGCCTCGCCGTCCTCGTAAAAATCAATTACTGCGAAGCCCTGTCCGCCACCGTAGGCCATGTTGGTCGATTTGGCCATCTTCACAGGGCTTACCAATGAGCCGGCACCGCTCACGATGTGCACCATCTCGGGCTTCACCTCCAATTGTAGGTTGTGTTCGTGACCAGCAGCATAGATAATGTTTCCGTGCTGGCGGGCAAGAGCCTCCATGCCACTAATGTATTGCTGGTAAATAGGGTGCCCCAACTCCTGTCGGTTGGACGAAAGCTTGTCGGCAATGAGTATGCCAGTACCAAGTAGGGGCAATGGCACGCGCCGCTGCGGGTGCTCGTCGGAGGGAGGATACAGGTTATCTTTCAAGGCAAAATGATCGTCCTGCCAACCACTTGAGTACAGGGGATGGTGCGCCACCACCAACAGGTTTTTGCCAATGTAGTCGGCTGCCACCTCATTCGCTTCAGAAAAGAAAACATCCCGCGATTGAACCTCACAAGATTCGTTCAACTCGGGCTGGTTGTCCCAGTCGGTCATGTACCATTGGCTGTCAATTATCAGAATGCCGAGCTTGGATGTCAGTTCTTTTACAACTGGCCCGCTACAACCGTCGGCAGGCAAGAATATATCTGTACGGCCCAAATATTCTTCAATGAACTTCCGTTGGCGGCGCACGCCTTCCACGCCATCGGCAGCCCAGTCGTAATTGCCGGGCAGGAAAACGACCTGGCCCTTGTAGTTTTTCAAGATGTCCAGTTGTGCTTTGAGTTGATGCTCAGCACGCTCACGCTTTTTCTTCTTTTTTTCGGACAGGCCGTTGGGTATAGCATTGTTACCCAAGAACACGACCGTGCTCTGCTTGGTTGCTTTTCCGAGTTCTTGTCGGAGCAGTTCAAGTGCGGCACTTGTCGTGCCCAACGATGAAGCTCCTGCGTCGCCGATGAGATAGACCTTATAGTTCAGTTTTTTTTCTGGCAAAGGTTGCTCACTCCAATTCTGGCTTGGCTTGGCTATGTTGAGCTTGTAGTTGGCGCACGAGGCGTACAGGCATGTTGTAAGTATCAGCAAGCCCATTTTTCGCAAGGCTTTCATTCAGGTATTATTTTTAAGGAATAGAAAATGGAGGCAGTCTTCTATAGGTCAGGTCGAGAGCGAATGGACTGGATGATTCCAACACCCGACATGAAAAAAAGGCCGCCCAAAATGGTTAGCGCCCATGAATTGATTCCAAAAAACTCTTGTCTTTCAAAGAGGCCGAGCACACCCGGCACAAGGCCGAGCAGGCCGAAAGCTACTAGCACCGTGCCCATTATCTTTTTCGTTTCCATGAAATAATTTTGTAGGATTGAAAAATAGCTCTGTAAGAGCTAAAGCTAAAAAAGGAAAAACATGAAAATGTTCAACAGCCCTGCAATCATTACAGCATTTCGTTTAGCCGTTGCTGAATATTTTTGAGTAGAAAAATAGGAAAACACAATCCGGCACAATATAAAAGAATAAGGGCTTTTTGGGCGGTGTCGCTTTGATGTTTTTCATTCTTTCTTTTTTGATTTATTGTGGCAGCTCCGTGGCTCATCCGGTGGGACGAAGGATTCGAAACTACAGAATGGCAGACATAAAAAGCTGATTCTGTAAATACATTTTGATACTCCTACTTTATTTCACCTAAAAGGTCAATTGAAGTGTGGGCTCACCTGCTGGAGAAGACTACAGTATTGAAAAAGGATTTTGGTTCCACTGTCACTTCGGCAGGGTGCATG
The DNA here is from genome assembly GCA_016719855.1 of Saprospiraceae bacterium. Lineage (GTDB taxonomy): Bacteria > Bacteroidota > Bacteroidia > Chitinophagales > Saprospiraceae > UBA6168. The sequence continues at coordinate 34,389 of JADJYH010000087.1, forward strand.
AAGCGATAAACAGAGCGGGTACTCAGTTTGACACCCCAGAGCATCGGATGGCTTTTTTTGTCCACTTCACTGGAAGAACCGGCAACAATAAGTCTATCGTCGTCTATCCAGACTGCGTCTTCAAACTGACAAGAGCCCCCACAAAACAACAGCCGCGTCTTCTGACTGGTGGTTGAACCGTAAAGAGCCACCTCACAGTCGAGACTTTGGGAAACAAGCTCAAGCTGGCCATTCTTGCCAGAAAGCAACTGCCTGTCGTAGCCATAAATATCAAGCTGTTTTTTGCTGTTGGGGGAGTTAAAGCGGTACTTGGCCAGCGCCGGATCTAGCTTGGCGATGTCTAGTTGGATGAACTCAACATCATGGAAGGTGTCCACTATCACAAAATCTTTGTGATTGAAATTTAGGATTGATTTTTCATGGAAGACGTACCAGCGCTTGAGTCGCTTGTCAGATTCTTCCAGCCAACCTTGTTTGATTGATTTGCTGTTCAGATAGTCTTCGTCGTTGGGTGCGGCTTGCTCCGCAACTGTCGGCTGATAAAAGGTTGTTTCACTCGCCAGCTTGCCTTGCTTACAAGCAAGCATGGTGACGATAATTGACAGAATGAGCACACTGATTTGATTCATGGCAAAAGGTTTTTAGGAAAACGTGCCATCCTTTGCCATGTTCATTGGCTGGTAATTTCCCTGCCCACCACAAATGCCACACTTGGGAGTAAAAGACCAGCCCCTGTTTTCGGGGGACCTAGTCTTGACCAATACTTCATTCAACAGTTTAAAGTATAATTTTAGTTATGTTGAATAAAAAAACGCCTCCCCGCAAAAACAGGAAGGCGCCCAACATTTCACTCAGTTTTGTCTAACTCAGAAGCTGTATGTAACTCCAAATAAAGCACTAATTGCTTGGTCGCTGGCAACGCCATCGGCATCGCTGAAAATTTCCTCCGAAGCCTTTTCGAACCGCAGCTCCGGGATGAAGGTGAGGTTCCCCGATTTAAAGTTTACGGAAAAGGTGATGGCCAAAACGCTGCCGCCATCGGCATAGCCGCTGAACACGTTCAGCCCTTTTTCATCGCTGAAATACTCCGTGCGCAGTGTCAGGCCGAGCCAGTCCAACGGGTCTGCATTAAGGTACAGCGCCGTTCCCCACCAGTTGTTCATGTCGCCGAATTCCTTTTCAGCGTCCATGAACTGGAAGCTCGCCACTGTGCCGTTCAACCCGATGCTGAACTTGTCGGCAAGGGCCGCCGTCAGGACCAAATCCATTTGGCTGACCCGTGAGCTGTCGTTGAACCTGCCACCTTGGTAGTTCAGCCAAACCTTCAGTTTCTCGTCGGCGCTCACGGTGCTCACTTGCCCAATCAGGTATTTTTCGTCTCCCGCAAACGACTTGAAATCGGTCGGGTTGGCCACGCCGAGCATGATGCCCGTGCGGCCAAACGATTTCTCCAGCTTGAGGCCCGTGTGCGAGAACGGCCCGTAGCTGAACATGTAGGACATGCTGTAATTGCGGTTCAGGTAGGCGTCGGCCAATTCGTAACCAACGTGCGTGGCCCAGTTTCCGGCGGTGACTTTCACCCCGTTTTTGAATGTGTAAAAAAGGTTCAACTGCTTGATGGCGAAGCGGGTGTTCGCATCAGTGTAGCTGAAGTCCTCTGCCCGTTTCCCAAGACCCACATCTGCCACGAGGCCCACGCTGCCGAGGCTGTGCTCCACTTTGAAGGAGGCCATGCCCAGCTCGAAGGAGTTGTGGGAATTGGTGAAGCTGGTGCGGTTGTTCCCTGCTGTTTTGGCGAAATCGTAGCGGTAGTAAACGTCGGCGGAGCCGGTGAACTTGGTTGGACTTGGCTTTGAGGCTGAGGAGTCGGAAGTGGTTGCGTCTTGCGCAGCAGTGATGGCTAACAAGCATAGCGATGCCAAGCCTGTTAAAAGGATTTTTTGTAACATTGCCTTGATTTTATTGAAAGATGAAATCGGTACGGCCTCCGGCTTGTGTCAGAAGCCCGGATGAAGGCCGTACCTTTTTTGAAAGTTTTCCTTGAATTGAAGTGTGCGGAATTTGATTTGAGATTGCAGATTACATGATTTAAGATTTAAGATTACCGCACGGCCCCCAAATCTCAAATCTTAAATCATGTAATCTGCAATCTTAAATCAAATCCTATTCCACCAGTGGCAGCTCCGCCACTTTCCCGTTGGACTGTGGAACAAGCAGCGTCCCCTGCACGTATTTTTCGTTGTGCTGCGTGGCGTCGAGGCCAATTTCTTCGTCAATTGAACTTACCCGCATCGGCTCGATGAAGTTTATCAATTTAAAAATAAGGAAAGACACCACGCCACTGTAAACCACGGCGGCCAGCATCCCTTTTACTTGCGTAAAAAAGAAGGCAAAGTTGCCGTATATCATGCCGTCGGCCCCTGCGCTGTTGACTGTCGTGCTGGCAAACACGCCCGTGAGCAACATGCCCGTGATGCCGCCGATGCCGTGGCATGGAAACACATCAAGGGTATCGTCGAGCGAAGTTTTTTGCTTGTAATGCACCGCTAAATTGGAGACGATGGCAGCAAATGCCCCGATGAAAATGCTCTGCGGAATGGGCACGAGGCCTGCTCCCGGTGTGATGGCCACCAGGCCCACCACAGCACCAATGCAGAAACCGAGCACGGAAGGTTTTTTGCCTTTCATCACATCAAAGAACATCCAGGAAAGGCCAGCGGCGGCAGCGGCGGTATTGGTCGTAGCGAAAGCGGAAACTGCCAATGCGTTTGCACCAAGCGCCGAACCAGCGTTGAAGCCGAACCAACCGAACCAAAGCAAGCCCGTACCAATGAGCACGTAGGGAATGTTGGCGGGCGGTATTTCCCGGTTTTCGATGTGCGATTGCCTGCGTTTCAGCACCAGTGCGCCCATCAGCGCGGCGCAGCCCGCGGAGATGTGTACCACCGTGCCGCCCGCAAAGTCGAGGACGCCCATTTTGAACAAAAACCCGTCGGGATGCCAAGACCAGTGCGCCAGCGGCGCATAGACCAGGAGGCTGAACAGCGCGGTGAACAAAATATAAGATGTGAAGCGGATGCGCTCCGCCACGGCCCCCACCACCAGCCCCGGCGTGATGATGGCAAACATGAGCTGGAACAGCGCGAACAGCGTCTTTGGTATCGTCGGTGCAAGGCTCCACGGCTCGCCGGAGTTTACGCCCTTGAAGAACAGGAACGTGGTGGGGTTGCCGATGAAGCCGCCGATGTCGTCACCGAAGGCCAGGCTGAACCCTACGATGATCCAAATGACGCCAACTATGCCAGCCGCCACCACGCTTTTTATCATGGTGGAAATGACGTTTTTGCGGTGCACCATGCCGCCGTAAAAGAAGGCGAGTCCGGGCGTCATCAGGAAAACGAGGGCAGTAGCCACAAGAATCCAAGTGGTATCAGCGGCACTGTACTTGTCGGTACCATCGAAGTCGGGCAGCGCTGGCACGAAGATGGAGGCCAGCGAAATCAGCGCAAGCAGGATGAATGGGGCTGCTTGCTTTGTAGTCAATTTTTTCATAAAATATTGATTTACAGTGAACTAAGTGAAAATAGAAATCCCCCTGCTATGCCGCAAGCATAACAGTCAAGGTAGGTTTGTCAAGTTGATGGATTTGGTTTATTCTCTGGTAGGCAGGAAAATAATACGGTGGTTCTACTGGAAAGGAATAGCGCAAAGATAGGGTTGAAGCATTGCTTTTGCCACTCTTGCAAATTTGGATGTCAACCCATTCAGCATCCACGGCATTTCTTTTAACTGGGTGGAAATTTTCATCGCCTAAAATTTTAGGCAATCCTTTTTCCACGGAATGATGTTCTGAATGTGGTTTTTGCTTTTGAAAAAATCAAATAGCACTGAGAGCAATTACTGTATTTTTTAAGCAGCAGCGAAATCAACTACACGCATGAGTGCAGCATTGGACCTCTGAGCGACTATTTCGTCCAAAATTTAGACATTTACACTTTGGTTGATAAGGGTTGATGAACTTGATGAGGCTGATATTCAGCCCGTTATCAACTTCAGGAACCCTTATCAACCCTTATCAACCAAGCATGAAAATCACCCTCCAACGCCTCAACGACGCCGTCCATTTTGAGGCTAAAAACAACGACGGCAACACTATCCACATGGATGGCAGCCCCGAAATCGGTGGCGAAGGCAAGGGCGTCCGCCCCATGCAGGCCCTACTCATGAGCCTCGCCGGTTGCAGCAGCATGGACGTGGTTTCGCTTCTGAAAAAAATGCGCCAGCCGCTGGAAGACATTCGGTTGGAGGTCAACGCTCATCGAGTTGATGCCGTGCCTGCCGTTTTCGATAAAATACACTTGCAGTTTTTCCTAAAAGGCGATTTGGACGAGGAAAAAGTGGATAAGGCCATCAGTAAGTCCGTGGACAAATACTGTTCTGTGGCAAGGATGGTGGACAAAGTGGCGGAGATAACCTGGTCATTTGAAATTGAGAAATTAGGAAATTAAGATATTGATGCCCAGTCCTTTATTTCCAATTTCTCAATTTCAATCAATTTCTATGAATTTCGAAACCATCGCCATCCGCACCCAGACCGACCGCACCCAGCACCGGGAGCACAGCACGCCCATTTTCCCCACCTCAAGCTTCGTCTTCGACGACGCCGAGCAGATGCGGGCGCTCTTCGCCGATGAGCAGGAGGGCAATATCTACAGCCGTTTCACCAACCCCAGCGTGCGGGAGTTCGAGGAAAAAATGGCACTGCTCGAAGGCGTGGAAGATGCCGTGGCAACTGCGACGGGCATGGCCGCCGTCTTCGCTTCGTTCCTTGCCTTCCTGAAATCGGGCGACCACCTGCTGGCCTCGAAGGCGGTCTTCGGGTCGAGCTACACCATCATCACGCAGTACCTGCCCAAATGGGGCATCAGCTTCGATTGGCTTCCAACGGACACAGCGCAGTGGCAAGCTTTGGTGAAGCCGAACACCAAAATGCTCTTCCTCGAAACGCCCTCGAACCCCGGCCTCGACGTGATTGACCTCGCCTTCACCGGGCAGTTCTGCAAGTGCAACTCGTTGATTTTCAACATAGACAACTGCTTCGCAACGCCCTACCTGCAACAGCCCGCCCGCTTCGGGGCCGACCTCATCTCGCACTCCGCCACCAAGTGGATTGACGGACAGGGGCGGGTGCTAGGCGGCGTGGTGGCGGGCAACAAGGCCATGATTACGGAGGTAAAAAAACTCTGCCGCAGCACTGGGCCGTCGCTGTCGCCGTTCAACGCCTGGGTGCTGTCGAAAAGCCTCGAAACCTTGGCCGTGCGCATGGACCGCCATTGCGAGAGCGCCCTTTTGCTTGCGCAATTTTTGGAGCAAAACGGACAGGTTGCACGGGTCATCTATCCCTTCCTCCCCTCTCACCCTATGTGCGCCGTTGCGAAGCAACAAATGAAAAAAGGCGGCGGCATCGTGGCCTTTGAAATCAAGGGTGGGCTGGAGCAGGGCCGTCGTTTTTTGAACAGCGTCAAACTCTGCTCGCTCTCCGCCAACCTCGGCGATACCCGCAGCATCGTCACGCACCCGGCCAGCACGACCCACGCCAAATTGACCGAACAGGCCCGGCAGGACGTGGGCATCACGAACAGTTTGGTGCGGGTGAGCGTGGGTTTGGAGCATATTGACGATATTGTGGCGGATATTGACAATGCGCTGAAATCTTCGGTTGATGAAGGTTGATGAAGGTTGATAAAGTTGATAAAAGGTTGATAATCAACCTTATGAACCTCATCAACCTTTATCAACTTCAAAAACTATGCAGCAAACAACCTACACCATCCCTGTCCACATCCCCGACCTGAAAATCTTTCATTATCCCCTACCCTTCCCGCTCGAAGCTGGCGGCGTTTTGCCGGAACTGACCATCGCCTACCACACCTACGGCACGCTGAACGCCGAACGGAACAACGTCATCTGGGTCTGCCATGCGCTCACCGCCAATTCCAACGTCGCAGACTGGTGGGCGGGCCTGTTCGGGCCGGGCAATGTCTTTGACCCGGAGCGGTATTTCATCGTTTGTGCCAATATCATCGGCTCGTGCTATGGCAGCACGGGGCCTCGCAGCATCAATCCTGAAACAGGCAAGGCGTATGGGCTGGACTTTCCATTGGTGACGATTCGGGACTGGGCGCAGGCGCATGACTTGCTCCGCAAGCACCTTGATATTCAGGAAATTGCGCTCTGCATCGGCGGCTCGTGCGGCGGGCATCAGGTGCTGGAAATGGCCTACCTGTTGCGCCAGCGAATCAAAAAAATGGCGCTGCTGGTGACGAGCGCACGGGAGACCGCCTGGGCCATCGCCATCCACGAGGCGCAGCGAATGGCCATGCAGGCCGACCCTAGTTTTTACGAAGACAAGGACACGGGCGGCGCTGCTGGAATGCGGGCCGCAAGGGGAATGGGGCTGGTGACATATCGTACTTTCGAGGCTTATCAGCAAGGCCAAACGGACACTGACGATAAATTAAACGACTTAAAATCAGCGGGTTATATCCAGCATCAAGGTAAGAAACTGGAGCAGCGGTTTTATGCGCAGTGCTATTGGTTTTTGTCCAAAGCGCTGGACTCGCACCATGTAGGACGTGGTCGTGGCGACGCTGCGGCGATATTAGCTGAGTTGGACATACCCGCTTTGGTGCTTTCGATTGATTCGGATTTGTTGATACCGCCGAGCGAGCAGCGGTTCTTGGCAGAGCATTTGCCACAGGCGGAATATGTGGAGCTGTCGTCAGCGTATGGGCATGATGGATTTTTGATTGAAACGGAGCGGATTGGGGGGATTTTACTCGACTTCCTCCAATCGTAAATCGTCATTCGTTAAATCGTAAATTGCAAAGCCGCATCCTTCGTCTCCAGCAGCGAACTCCCCATCAGGTACTCGTCCACCTTGCGGGCGCACTCCCGCCCCTCGCTGATGGCCCAGACGACGAGCGACTGCCCACGCCGCATATCGCCTGCGGCAAATACCTTGGAAATGGTGGTCTGGTACGTGCGCTCCGAGGCCCGCACATTGCCAACGCCAGTGGTCTCCACGCCGAGTTGGTCGAGCATCCCTTCTTTTTGCGGATACAGGAAGCCCATCGCCAACAGCGCCAGTTCGCAGGGGATTTCTCGCTCCGAGCCGGGCACTTCGGCAAAGCTCGCCGGGCGGCCATCCTTTGCGCCAGTCCATTGAATATCAACGACTTGCAGCGCCCGCAACTTGCCGTTTTCATCGCCCAAAAACGCTTTCGTCAAAATGGCAAACTGCCGCTCGCAGCCCTCCTCGTGCGAGGTCGTGGTTTTATAAACCATCGGGTAGGTCGGCCAGGGCATGTTCGGGGTGCGCTCCATTGGGGGCGTCGGCATCAGTTCAAGCTGTGTGACGGAAGCTGCGCCCTGTCGGTTGGAAGTGCCCACGCAGTCGCTGCCCGTGTCGCCGCCGCCGATGACGACGACGTGCTTGCCCGTTGCGACAATGTCGGTTGATAAGGGTTGATAAGGGTTGATAAGGGTTGATTTGCCCCCAACCCGCTTGTTCTGTTGTTTCAAAAAATCCATCGCAAAATGGACGCCGTCCAGCTCCCGGCCGGGCACGGTCAAGTCCCTCGGAATGGTGGAGCCGCCCGCCAGCACGATGGCATGGAACTCCCGCAGCAGGTCGCCGACGGGGACATTTTTGCCCACTTCGGCATTGCAACGGAACACGATTCCCTCCTCCTCCATCAGCCGGATGCGGCGGTCAACGACCGATTTTTCCAGCTTGAAATCGGGGATGCCGTAGCGGAGCAGCCCGCCGGGTGCGTCGTCCCGCTCGAAGACGGTGACCGAGTGCCCGGCGCTGTTGAGTTGCGCAGCAGCAGCCAGTCCCGCTGGGCCGGAGCCGACCACGGCGACCTTTTTGCCCGTTCGGACAATATGCTGCTTGGCCTGCACATAGCCCCGCTCAAAGGCGATTTCGACGATATGCCGCTCGATTTCCTCGATGGCCACGGGCGGCTGGTTGATGCCCAGCACGCAGGCGCTCTCGCAGGGTGCCGGACAGATGCGCCCCGTGAACTCCGGGAAATTGTTCGTACTGGCGAGAATCTCGTACGCCTCGTCGAACTTGCCCCGATAGACGGCATCGTTGAACTCCGGGATGATATTGCCCAGCGGGCAGCCGTTGTGGCAAAACGGGATGCCGCAGTCCATGCAGCGGCTGGCCTGCTTGTTGAGGTCGGCGGCGCTGTACTGCTGCACGAACTCGCCGTAGTGTTGCAGCCTGTTTTCCACGGCTTCCTTGGCGGGAAGCTGGCGGGTATTTTCTAAGAATCCGGTTGGTTTGCCCATGGATGCGGGTTGATAAAGGTTGATATGGTTGATAAGGGTTGATGGGGTCAACGGGATAATTTGGTGAGGATTTGGTGGGCGGGAGGGTCGGAGTTAACGCAACATTTTTTATAGATAGGTAATGCTGGAAGCTTTCTTTTCAATTTGTTTTTGATTTCGTCTTCCTTACACATCATTATTTGCTTGTATATAAATTTCATAGCCTTTGGAGGCAAAGTATACAAATGTTGCTTGTTGATTTTTGAATAAACCTTTCCTGTGTATAGGTCAAGTTTCTCAGGCTTATCCACCCTGTCCGCATGTGGGTCACTTGGGAAAATATCATCAGCATCATACTTATTTATCTTCCAAACCCCATTGTGCTTGACAATTTTTTCCAATAGCAATTGCCGCCCATCTTCTGTTATTTCGTCAAAATCTGGTATTTGGAACTCGAACATGGCGTATTTCTTTTTGGTTAAAAATTGATTGCTACAATGAATAGTCCTGATTCTTGAATTTTATAATCTAGCCAACCATCTAGCGAAATAGGTAAGAAGCACGATATAATCCCATTTTTCGCTGTCTGAAATTGGAGTCCAATTCATAAAGTGCTTTTATGATTTCACTTCTATTTAAGAGTACTGGGAATGTGACCTTTGAATTACTTCCAATAAAATCCAACGCCTCAGGACTGTTCAAGTTTACTTGTTCAGGTTTTGAAATAAAGGAATCGAAGCTTTTTTCCTGACGGTTTCCTTTACTTCCATGTAAGATAAATCTTCACCCAATTTTTTAAGATTTTGCATAAGTTGTCTGTTTTTGCAAATATAAATAGTTCTATCTTCATAAAGAATTCTACTCAGCCGCCACCTTTGCCGCCTTCCCCGCCAGCGCCTTCTTATAATCCCTCGGAAACACCTTCACGAACCGCCCCACCTCGCTCTCGAAATCGCTCAAAACGAACTTTGCCACGCTGCTGCCCGTCAGTTCCAAATGCTGTTGAACCAGGCTGCGCAATTCATCGGCATCTTCGTCGCCCAGCGGGTCGAGGTCAATCATTTCGGGGTTGCAGTTTTGGGCGAAGTCGCCAGCCACGTCCCAGACGTAGGCGATGCCGCCGCTCATGCCCGCCCCGAAATTCCGGCCCGTGCCGCCGAGGATGACCGCCCGGCCGCCCGTCATGTACTCGCAGCCGTGGTCGCCGATGCCCTCTACCACCACGGTGACGCCCGAATTGCGGACACAGAAACGCTCGCCCGCCACTCCCCGGATGAACGCTTCCCCGCCCGTGGCACCATAAAATGCCACATTGCCGATGATGCTGTTTTCTTCGGGGGTAAAAGTGGCAGTCTTGTCTGGGTAAACGACGAGCCGTGCGCCGCTCAAGCCTTTCCCGAAATAATCATTGGCACCGCCCTCCAGTTCCAGCGTCACGCCACAGGTGTTGAACGCCCCGAAGCTCTGCCCCGCCGTACCCTTGAACTTGAAGTGAATCGTGCCATCCGGCAAACCCTCGCCACGGTACTTCTTCGTGATTTCATTCGATAAAATAGCGCCGATGGTCCGGTCGGTGTTTATCACAGGAAACTCAGCAACCACGGGGGTTTTGGCTTCCAATGCAGGTTGCGCAGCAGCCAATAATTTCCAATCGAGGACACCCGCCAAGCCGTGGTCTTGCTCCTCTTGCTTGTAAAGTCCAACGCTTGAGTCAGCTGGCTCTCGGTAAAGTATCGGCGACAAATCCAGCCCTTTCAATTTGAAATTATTGGCCAAATTGTCTTCCTTGACCTCCAAAAATTCGGCCTGTCCAACCATTTCTTCGATAGTGCGAAAGCCCAAATCCGCCATGATTTCCCGCAGTTCCTCGGTGAGGAATTTGAAGAAATTGACGACGTGCTCCGGGTCGCCGTTGAAGCGCTTGCGAAGCTCCGGGTCTTGGGTCGCCACGCCGACAGGACAGGTGTTCAGGTGGCATTTCCGCATCAAAATACAGCCTTCCACGACCAGCGCCGCCGTGGCCACGCCCCATTCCTCCGCTCCCAAAAGGGCTGCGATGGCGATGTCCCGTCCCGTTTTCATTTGTCCATCTGCCTGGACGGTGACGCGACTTCGGAGCTTGTTTTTCACCAAAGTCTGGTGTGTTTCCGCCAAGCCGAGTTCCCACGGCAGGCCCGCATGGCGGATGCTGCTCATGGGCGAAGCACCCGTACCGCCGTCGTGGCCGCTGATGAGGATGACGTCGGCCTTTGCCTTCGCAACACCTGCGGCAATGGTGCCCACGCCCGCTTTCGACACCAGCTTCACGTTGATGCGGGCGCTGCGGTTGGCGTTTTTTAAGTCAAAAATCAACTGCGCCAAGTCCTCGATGGAGTAAATATCGTGGTGCGGCGGCGGCGAAATCAGCCCCACGCCCGGCGTTGAGTGACGCACCTTGCCAATCCATTCGTCCACCTTGTGGCCGGGGAGTTGGCCGCCTTCGCCGGGTTTTGCGCCTTGCGCCATTTTGATTTGCAGCTCGTCGGCCTCGGTGAGGTAGAGGCTGGTCACGCCGAAGCGACCGGAGGCGACTTGCTTGATGGCGCTACGCAGACTGTCCCGGGTCGGATTGGAAAGCCCGAAGGGATTTCTAAGCCGTTCGATGCCTGTCCATTTGAGACCCAGTCAACCCTCCGGGCTTAGAAATCCCTCCTGCGTTGGGCTTTCCAATCCCTTCGAGCGGGAGGTAGCGCCGCTCATCCTCCCCTCCCTCTCCCGTATTGCTCTTCCCGCCCAGTCGGTTCATTGCCACGGCCAAGGTCGTGTGCGCCTCCCACGAGATGCTGCCGAAGGACATGGCGCCCGTTGCGAAGCGCCGATAGATGTTCTCAGCGGGTTCAACCTCCTCGATGGGAATGGATGGACGCAGCTTTTTGAACTCAAAAAGGCTGCGCAACGTGACCGCCCGCTCGCTCTGTTCGTTGATGACTTTCGAGTATTTTTTAAAGGTCGGATAATCGCCCGTGCGGGTCGAAAGTTGCAGCAGGTGGACGCTGGCGGGGTTCCACAGGTGCACCTCGCCCTTGCGTTTCCAACGGTAAATGCCGCCGACGGGCAGGCGGTCAACCGGGATTTCCTTTTTGCTGAAAGCGAGGTAATGCTTTGCCAGCGTTTCCCGTGCGATGTCGTCCAAGCCCATGCCCCCGATGCGGCTGGTTGCCCCGGTGAAGCACTTGTCCACGACCTCCCGGCCCAGGCCGATGATTTCAAAAATCTGTGCGCCTTGATACGATTGCAGCGTGGAAATGCCCATTTTCGAGAAGACTTTGAGCAGCCCCTCGTTCACCGCCTTGATGTAATTGTACTCCATTTGCCCTTCGGAAAGATGGGTTTCCAGCCTGCCGTTTTTCTTCATGTCCCGGATGGTCGAGAGGGCGAGGTAGGGGTTCACGGCGGTGGCACCGAAGGCCAGCAGCGCTGCGAAATGGTGTACCTCCCACACATCGCCCGCCTCAACGACGAGGCCCACTTGCCCCCGCAATCCCCGCCGGATGAGGTGGTGGTGGATGGCCGCCGTGGCCAGCAGCGACGGGATAGCGGCGTGCGTGGAATCCACAGCCCGGTCTTGCAGCACGAGCACCTGAAAGCCGTCGGCAACGGCGTCCTCAGCGTAGCGGCAGATGCGGTCGAGCGCCTTTTTCATGCTGCTCGGCTGGCCATCGGCACGGAAGTACATCTGGAGGGTTTTCGCCTGAAAATTGCCCGTGTCAATGCTGCGAATTTGCTCCAACTCGCTGTTTTTCAGCACGGGATGCTTGAGCGCCACGGTGTGGCAAACATCGGGGCGCACCTCCAGCAGGTTACCGATATTGCCCACAAAAGTGGCCAGCGACATCACCATCCGCTCTCGGATTGGGTCAATCGGCGGGTTGGTCACTTGTGCAAACAATTGCTTGAAATAGCTGCTCAGGTGCTGCGGCTGGTTGCTCAGTACGGCCAGCGGAACGTCCGTGCCCATTGAGCCAATCGGCTCTTTTCCATCAAGCGCCATCGGCGCAATGATTTCCTCCAAATCCTCGCTGGAATAGCCGAAAGCCTTCTGGTACTTGAACACCTGCGCCGATTCAAGTTCGGTGAACGTGACCCGCGGCGGGGGCAGGTTTTCGAGGCGGATTTTGTGCTTTTCGAGCCAGTCGCCGTAGGGTTGCTGGGCGCAAATTTCGGCCTTCAGTTCCTCGTCGCTGATGATGCGGCCCTTCGACAAATCCACGACGAACATCCGGCCCGCCTTTAAGCGGCCATGCTCTTTCACGAGCTTCGGGTCAACGATGAGCGCCCCGCTCTCCGACGCCATGATGACCCGGTCGTCGTGCGTCACGGTGTAGCGGCTGGGGCGCAGGCCGTTGCGGTCGAGCGTGGCGCCGATGATGTTGCCGTCGGTAAACGAGATGGAAGCAGGGCCGTCCCAAGGCTCCATCATGGAGGCATGGAATTCGTAAAAATCCTTGCGCAGTTTTTCCATGCGCTCGTCGCCGTCCAAAGCTTCGGGGATGAGCATCATCATCACATGGGGCAGCGAGCGCCCGGTATGGGTCAGCAGCTCAATCATATTGTCGAGGCAGGCGGAGTCGCTGGCGGCCTCGTCCACGATGGGCAGCAGCATGTCCATTTCTTCTTTGGAGAAATAGGGCGACTGGAAGCCTTTTTCGCTCGTGCGCAGCCAGTTGAGGTTGCCCTGCAAGGTGTTGATTTCGCCGTTGTGGGCGATGAAACGGAAGGGTTGCGCCAGCTTCCAAGAGGGAAAAGTGTTCGTTGCGAAGCGGCTATGCACGAGGCCGAATGCGCTGACGAGCCGCTTGTCGCTCAGGTCGGGGAAATATTGGCGTACCTGGTGGCTGGTGAGCTGGCCCTTGTAAACCACGATTTTATGCGACAGTGAGGCGATATAGAAGCCGATATTGTCCTTCGGAACGGTGTCCTTGGCGAGGTGCGTCGAATAGTTGCGCAGCACGAACAGCTTGCGCTCGAAGTCCTCCGCTGTGGCAATGCTGTCGGGCTTGCCAACAAAAACCTGCTCGATTTCAGGTTCAACAGATAAAGCTGTTTCTCCGATTCCCGCTGTGTTCACAGGCACTTTGCGCCAGCACAAAATCTCCAGCCCCAGCCGTTCGGCGGCACGGGTGAAGATGTCCCGGCACTCTTCCCGCAGCCTAATTTCCTTCGGGAAGAACACCACGCCGACGCCGTACTTGCCGTAAGTAGGTAAGTACGTACCGAGCTTTTGGCATTCTTCAAAAAAGAACTCGTGCGGGGTTTGGAGGAGAATGCCTGCGCCGTCACCGGTGTTTTCCTCGCAGCCGCAGGCGCCGCGGTGCTCCATGTTTTCCAAGACCGTCAGCGCATCGCTCACGGTTTGGTGGTTCTTGTTGCCTTTGAGGTTGGCCACGAAGCCGATGCCACAGGCATCGTGCTCGAATTGTGGGTTGTACAGACCTAAGTTTTTCATCGTCAAAAACAATGCTTAGGTTCTATTGGTCAGGTCTGCAAATTTGAATTATCTCATTCTACCTCAACGAGTTGATTCTCCGGCCGCAAACTCCGCACCGTCTTCCCTGCCTGCCACATCTCGCTTTCCCGCAGTTCCTTCAATTCCACCTCCAGTTTTTCCCGGTAGTCGGGCTGGCCATTGGAGGAAATGGACTTGGCGGCCTCTTTGCCTTCGGCAACGCTGGTGTAGAGTTCGTTGAAAACGGGCAGGGTGGCGTCCCGGAATTTTTTCCACCAATCCAACGCGCCGCGCTGGGCGGTGGTGGAGCAGTTGGCGTACATCCAGTCCATGCCATTCTCAGCAACGAGCGGCATGAGCGACTGCGTGAGTTCCTCCACCGTCTCGTTGAACGCCTCGCTGGGCGAGTGGCCACGCTGGCGCAGTACCTCGTATTGCGCAGCGAAAATGCCTTGGATAGCGCCCATGAGTGTCCCCCGCTCGCCCGTCAGGTCTGAGTAAACTTCTTTTTGAAATCGGTCTCAAACAGGTAGCCACTACCGACGGCGATGCCGAGTGCGATGGCCCGCTCCCAGGCCCGCCCCGTAGCGTCCTGGTGGATGGCGTAGCTGCTGTTCAGGCCCCGTCCTTGCAGGAACATCCGGCGCAGTGAAGTGCCGGAGCCTTTCGGTGCGACGAGAATCACATCCACATCGGCGGGCGGAACGATGCCCGTCTGGTCGTTGTAGGTGATGCTGAAGCCGTGCGAGAAGTAGAGCGCCTTGCCGGGCGTGAGGTGCTTTTGCACGGTGGGCCAGAGGGCGATTTGCGCCGCATCGCTGAGCAGGTAGCAGATGATGGTGCCCCGCTGGAGCGCCTCCTCGATTTCGAAAAGGGTCTCACCCGGCACGAAGCCGTCACGGACGGCCTTGTCCCAGGTCTTCGAGTCCCGGCGCTGCCCGACGATGACGTTGATGCCGTTGTCGAGTTGGTTGAGTGCCTGACCGGGGCCTTGCACACCGTAGCCGATGACGGCGACGGTTTCGTTGCGGAGGACTTCCTGCGCTTTTTCGAGGGGGAATTCTTCCCGGTGACGACGTTTTCTACAGTTCCGCCGAAGTTTAATTTTGCCATTGCTGATGTTTTAAGTTGTTGATTGTCAATTTATTGCTGATTTGTCATTGCCGAAGGCAATCTGTCCACGCCGCTCGTGTACGCCGCTTTTGTCATCCCGAGCCATCGGGACCCGCAACGTCTTGCGTGATGTCGCAGTTTGCCTTCGGCAATGACAAAAGCGGCGAGTACCGTGACGTTGCGGTTTCCCTTCAGGAATGACAAAGTGATTTACATCGAAAACACCTTCTCCCCCTCGTTCAAAAACTCATTTTCCGCTGCCTCACTGCTCGGTTGCATTTCCTCAAACTCCCTGATTTTTTCATGAAAACCCCGGCTTCCTTTGATGATGGCCACCCGTGCGCTGCGCACGAACTCAATCAGCCCGTAAGGTTCGAGGGCGTGTAGCAGCCCGTCCGTTTCCTCCCGGTGGCCCGTCGTCTCGAACACCGTGTAGTCCTTGCGGATGACGACCGCACGTGCGCCATGCTCCCGCAGCAGCCGCTCGACCTTCACCTTCTCCGCGATTTCGTCGGTGGGCACTTTGTACAGCGCCAGTTCCTGCCAGATTATTTCCTCGTTGGTGCTGAAATAGACCTTCAGCACGTCCACCTGCTTCTCGATTTGGCGGGCAACCTTGCGCACCACCTCCTCCGTCTCGTCCACGAGGATGTTGAAGCGGTGGATGCCGTCCACTTCGCTCGGCGAGGTGTTCAGGCTCTCGATGTTGATTTTCCGACGGGAAAACATCGTGGCAATGCGGACGAGCAGGCCGACCTGGTTTTCAGTGTAAACTGTTATTGTGAATTCTTGCTTCATTTTAATTTCGGATTCGTTCAATGTCTTCTTCGCTTCGAAGCAGTTCAATCATGAGTCCAAGCGTCTTTTTGAAGTCTGCTTCATTTTCAAGCCAAACCACACAGGTCGAGCTTTCAGAGTCTCCGTGAATTTTTGTTTCTAAATCAGGTGCTTTTTCACGGACATATTCTCTTAAAATCCCCTCCCATTCATCACCATCAATGTCGTCGAATTCATCAAGAACCTCGAAAGCGGCTTGGTAAGAAATCATGCTTTTACCCTTGTATTGAACCTCTTCAATTGTTATCAATATTGGGTTAAATGTCTCGTCTTCCCAGTACTCTTCTTCTTTCAAAATTGCCTTTAGGTTATAGGAATCTTGAGCTTTTCAATTGATTCAATTTGCAAATTTGGTCGTTATAAAGTTTTTAAAATCATTTCAATCGTATTTCCGCAACTCCACAACCCTGCGGCACCATCGGAAACACATTATTCTCCTTCCCGACCATCACCTCCAGCAGATGGCCGCCCGGCGTGTCGAGCATGGTTTGCAGCGCATTTTTCAAAAAAGCCCGCTCCGAAACCCGCTGCCCGGGGATGCCGTAGGCGTCGGCGACCTTCACGAAATCGGGCGAGACCATGTCCGTGAACGAGTAGCGGCGCTCGTGGAAAAGCTCCTGCCACTGCCGCACCATGCCGAGGAACTG
This sequence comes from Saprospiraceae bacterium, assembly GCA_016719855.1. Lineage (GTDB taxonomy): Bacteria > Bacteroidota > Bacteroidia > Chitinophagales > Saprospiraceae > UBA6168. The sequence goes on from JADJYH010000087.1 coordinate 50,814, forward strand.
GTTGTTCAAAATCACGATTTTCACCCCAACGCCGTACTGCTGGATGACGCCGAGTTCCTGGATGGTCATCTGAATGCCGCCGTCGCCGATGATGCCGATGACGGTGCGGTCGGGCTTGCCGAACTTGGCCCCGATGGCCGCCGGAAGCCCAAAGCCCATCGTGCCGAGGCCGCCGCTGGTGATGGTGCTGCGGGTTTGGTTGAACCAGGCGTAGCGGCAAGCCACCATTTGGTGCTGCCCCACGTCGGTGACAATGATGGCATCGCCACCCGTCAGTTCGTTCAGCAGGTTGACCACCTCGCCCATCGTGAGGGTGTCGCAGGTCGGGCGCAGTTCGTTTTCGATGACGGCGGCCTGCTCCTGTGCGTCGTGCTCCCGGAATTTGGCGAGCCACGCCTCGTGTTTTTTCGGTGAAACGAGGGCCGTGAGCATCGGCAGCGTCTCCTTGCAATCGCCCCAGACGGGCACGTCGGCCTTCACGTTCTTGTCAATTTCCGCCGGGTCAATGTCGAGGTGGATGACCTTGGCCTGCTTGGCGTACTTGTCGAGGCGGCCCGTCACCCGGTCGTCGAAGCGCATCCCGATGGCGATGAGCACGTCGCACTGGTTGGTCAGCACGTTGGGGCCGTAGTTGCCGTGCATCCCGAGCATACCGACGTTCAGCGGGTGGTCGGTGGGCATTGCGCCAGCACCGAGAATCGTCCAAGCGGCGGGGATGCCCGTTTTTTCAATAAACTGCCGAAATTCTTCCTCCGCATTTCCCAAAATCACGCCCTGCCCGAACAGCACGAAAGGCCGTTCTGCCCGGTTGATGAGCACCGCCGCTTGCTCGATATACTCCTTCCGAACAATAGGCTTCGGGCGGTAACTTCGGATATGTTGGCACGGCGTATAACCTTCATAATCAAAGGTTTGCAACTGCGCATTCTTCGAAATATCCACCAGTACAGGGCCGGACCTGCCGCTGCGGGCGATGAAAAACGCCTTGGCCAGCACCTGCGGGATTTCCCGTGCGTCGGTCACTTGGTAGTTCCACTTCGTGACGGGCGTGGTGATGTTGATGACATCAATTTCCTGAAAAGCATCCGTGCCGAGCAAGTGCGCAAACACCTGCCCCGTGATGCAGACCATCGGCGTGCTGTCAATCTGCGCATCGGCCAGCCCAGTGACGAGGTTGGTAGCACCCGGCCCGCTCGTGGCGAACACGACCCCTACCCTACCCGATGCCCGTGCATAGCCCTGTGCCGCATGGGTTGCCCCCTGCTCGTGCCGGACGAGGATGTGCGTGAGGCGGTCACTGTAATCGTACAGCGCATCATAAATGGGCATGATGGCACCGCCGGGGTAGCCGAAAATGGTCTCCACTTTTTCGCAAACGAGCGCATCCAGCACCGCTTGGGAGCCAGTAACGACGGTGGTTTTAGGATTTGCCACTGCATCGCCGTTTAACCGCTTTTCAGCTTTTGGTATTTCTAAAATTTGCTCCATGATTTGAGCTTTATTTTATTGCTGTTGGCAATGTTTTAAGTCGTGTTTTGCGTCGTGGTGTTTGTCACGCTGTGCGTCGCTTTGTCATTGCCGAAGGCAAACTGCGACATCTCGCGAGACGTTGCGGGTTGCCTTCGGCAATGACAAAAGCAGCGCACAGCGGGGCGTAAACTGTGATACCCACATTTTACAAATCCGTCACGCACCCATCGCTCGCCGAACTCACCTGTTTCGCATATTTGTACAAAACCCCCTGTTTCGCCTTCAGCTCCGGCTGAACCCAAGCCTTGCGCCTTGCGGCAATTTCCGCTTCAGCCAAATGCGCCACCAGTTCGTTGTTTTCGGCGTCAATGGTGATGCGGTCGCCGTTTTGCACGAGGGCAATCAGGCCGCCGTCGTAGGCTTCGGGGGTCACGTGGCCGACCACGAAGCCGTGGGTGCCGCCGCTGAACCGCCCGTCGGTGATGAGGGCCACGCTGGTGCCGAGACCCTTGCCCATGATGGCGCTGGTGGGCACGAGCATTTCGGGCATGCCGGGCGCTCCCTTCGGCCCCTCGTAGCGGATGACGACGACGTGCCCGGCCTTCACCGCTCCGCCACGGATGCCGTCAATGCAGTCGAACTCGTTGTCGAAGACGATGGCCGTGCCCTCGAAGCGCTGGCCTTCCTTGCCCGTGATTTTTGCGACAGCGCCGCCTTCGGCAAGGTTGCCGCCGAGGATGCGCAGGTGGCCGATGGCTTGTATCGGGCTGCGCCACGGTGGTTATTACTTGCTGGCCTTCGGCCAAATGGGGCAGTTGGCTGAGGTTCTCGCTGATGGTTTTGCCAGTGACGGTGAGGCTGTCGCCGTGCAGCAGTTTCTCCGACAACATGTACTTCATCACGGCGGGCAGTCCGCCGACCTCGTGGACGTTTTCCATGTGGTATTTGCCGCTGGGCTTGAGGTCGCCGAGCACGGGCGTTTTTCGGGAAATTTCCCGGATGTCGTTCAGCGTGAACGGGATGCGGGCGGTACGGGCGATGGCCAGCAGGTGCAGCACGGCGTTGGTGCTGCCGCCGAGCACGATGACCACCCGCAGGGCATTCTCGAAGCTCTCCCGTGTGAGGAGGTCGAGCGGTTTCAGGTCTTTTTCGAGCAACAGGCGCATGGCCGGGCCGATGGCGGCGCATTCTTTTTCCTTGGCTTCGCCAACGGCGGGGTTGCTGGCGCTGTACGGCAGCGAAAGGCCCAGTGCCTCGATGGCGCTGGACATGGTGTTGGCGGTGTACATGCCGCCGCAGGCACCCGCACCGGGGCAGGCGTGGCGGATGATGGACTGCACTTCCTCGGCGGTGATTTCGCCCGCATATTTCTTGCCGTGCGCCTCGAACGGCGACACGATGTCGAGGGTGCGGCCCTGCCAATGCCCGGTGGCGATGGTGCCGCCATAGACCATGAGCGAGGGGCGGTTGAGGCGAATCATGGCCATGACGGAGCCGGGCATGTTCTTGTCGCAGCCGGGGATGGTCACGAGGGCGTCGTAGTAGTGCGCCCCCATCACCGCCTCGATGCTGTCGGCGATGATTTCCCGGCTGACGAGCGAGTAGCGCATGCCCTCCGTGCCGTTGGAGATGCCGTCGCTGACGCCGATGGTGTTGAACTCCAGCCCGGTCAGCCCCTCCTGCCGCACGCTCTTGCGGATGTCGGCGGCGAGGGTGCGGAGGTGACGGTTGCAGGGGTTGCCTTCGTACCAATTGCTACAGATACCGACGAAGGGTTGCTGCATGTCCTGTTCGGTGAGACCCGCGCCGTAGAGCATGGCTTGGGAGCCGGGCTGGGTGTCGGATTGGGAGACGAGATGGCTGTATTTTTTTAGTTTCACGCTCATTTTTTATTGAAAAAGTCTATTTTTGAATCAAAATCATTGTCAAAATGACTTCTAAAGAACTTCGATTTTCCATCATCAACTTGGTTCAAGAAACTGAAGACCCGGAAATTCTTCAAAGCATTTACACGATTTTGAAGAAAATCATTGCCCCTGCGCCAGCAGACGTGGCAGGTTACGAACCTGACGGAACGCCCATCACGGAGGAGGAACTCGTGAAAAGCATCCTCGAAGGCACTCGTGAGGCCAAGGCCGGAAACAAAATCCCATTCGAGCAACTCAAAGCCGAATTTGGACTACAATGAACGATGAAAACCACGACATAGCTTTCACCATCCAAGCCGGGCGAGACCTCCGAAACATCCGCCAATACTTGACCCGACATGCCTCGGCATCCGTTGCGCAAAAGGTCGTTGGCGGTATTTTCGATGCTATCCAGACTCTCGCCAAAACCCCAACGCAGCACCGCCCCGAACCCCTGCTCGCCGCTTTCGGCGATTATCGGGTCATGCTCAAGGGCAAGTACAAAGTCTATTATGAATTCACGGGACATGATGTCATCGTTGCCCGTATCATTCATGCAAAACGTGATTTCAAACAGGTTCTCAAAACCTTCAAAGGCTGAACTTCATCAGCCCAAAACAAAAGCGCCTTTCCCGACTGTGAGCGAGAAAGGCGCTTTGTTTTTTCGATGAAAAAACGTCCTTTCTCAACCCGGTGGGTTGACGACGATGATGATGTTGATAATTGTGGTTAGGTTAGGCATGGTGTAAAATTTGGTTGTTGGTGGCTAAACTTCAAAATTCAAAAATCTGTACCTTTGGAAAAAAATCTGCTATGCAAATCATCTCTGTTGAACTGTTGAACGATGAGGCGCTGAAATTGCTGCAAGTTTTGGAGCAATTAAAAATCATTCGCTTATCACCGAAAACTAAAGAGACTCCCGCTGTTTCCGAACCTCCCAAAAGACGTTGGGCAGGGTCTATTTCAAAGGAAACTGGTAACAAATTGCTTCAACACGTGGAACAAACACGCAACGAATGGGAACGCATCTGATTGACAGCAATGCTGTTATCGAATTCCTCGGCGGTATGTTTCCACCCGCTGGCAGCCAATGGCTCGAAGCTCTTGTAGACAATAACCACCACCGACTTTCCATTATCAACCGAATTGAACTTTTGGGCTTCAATGGAAACCCTTCGGAAATGAAGGTCTTGTCAGATTTTATCGGTTCCTCTGATGTTTTACTGCTCACCGAAAACGTGGTATTAAAAACCATCGAACTCAGAAAACAGACCAAAATCAAACTCCCCGATGCCATCATTGCCGCTACTGCACTCGTGCATAAACTTACCCTTGTGAGTCGGAATACGGGCGATTTCAAAAATGTGCCGAGTTTGACCGTCGTCAACCCCCATTTGATTTAAAAAAATCATACCATTTCCACGGCTTTGGCAGCCATTTCCCCCACCTTCCCCGCCACCAAATCCCCCATCTCCGAGCACCGCACCGTCTTCTCCGCCTGCAAATCAGAAGTGCCATACCCCGCTTCCAGCACCGATTTCACCGCCTCCCGAACCGTGTTCGCCTCTTCGCCGAGGCCGAGGTGGTCGAGGAGCATGGCGGCGCTGAGGATGGCGGCCAAGGGGTTGGCGATGTCCTTGCCAGCGGCCTGTGGGTAGCTGCCGTGTATCGGCTCGAAGAGCGCCACTTTTGAGCCGACCGAGGCCGAGGGCAACATGCCGAGCGAGCCTGCCAGCACACTGGCCTCGTCGCTGAGGATGTCGCCGAACATGTTCTCCGTCAGCACCACGTCGAAGCTGGTGGGGAACTGGATGATTTGCATGGCGGCGTTGTCCACGTACATCCAGTCGAGCTGCACGTCGGGGTACTCGGCGGCACCGAGGTCGAAGACGATTTTGCGCCAGAAGCGGCTGGTTTCCAGCACGTTGGCCTTGTCCACGAGGGTCAGTTTGTTGCGGCGCAGCCGGGCGTACTCGAAGGCCAGCCGGGCGATGCGCTCGACTTCTATTTTGGTGTAAACGCAGTTGTCAAAGGCGCTGTCCTCGGTCTTGCCTTTTTCCCCGAAATAGATGCCGCCCGTCAGTTCCCGGAAGATGACGAAGTCCACGCCCCGCACTTTTTCTTCCCGCAGCGGCGATAGGTGCAGCAGGTTCGGATAGACCGTCACCGGACGGATATTGGCGAAGAGGCCAAGGCTTTTGCGCAAGCGCAAGAGGCCCTGCTCGGGGCGCACCTTGGCCGTCGGGTCGTTGTCGAACCGGGGGTGGCCGATGGCACCGAACAGGATGGCGTCGGCGGCCATGCAGGTGTCCAAGGTCGCCTGCGGCAATGGGTCGCCGTGCTTGTCAATGGCGATGGCGCCCATGTCGGCAAAGTGGCAATCGAAGCTATGACCGTAGGTCGTTTCGACGGTTCGGAGCACCTTCAGCGCCTGGTCGGTGACCTCTGGGCCGATGCCGTCGCCGGGTAATATTGCGAGGTTGAAATTCATGTCTTTTTGCATCCTCTGTGTCCCTGTGTGTCTCGTGCCCCGTGTTTTCTTTGGAGGCCGGAACACCAGGAAAACAGCATTAGATTAAAACTTCTTTCTTTTCTCCTTCACGCACCCGCTCGAACTCCTCAATTTCATCTTTTAGGCTCAGCAAATAATCAATATCATCATACCCATTCAGCATACAAACCTTGCGGAACGGGTCAATGTCGAACTGTTCCTCCCGCTCCGTGCCAGCGATGGCGATGGTCTGGTGCTCCAAGCTCACGATGAACTTGGTCTGCGGGTCGTTTTCGATGGCCGTGAACATTTCATGCAAAAACGCTGGCGAAACCTGCACGGGCAACAGGCCATTGTTCAAGGCATTTCCTCGAAAAATATCGGCGAAGAAGCTGCTGACCACGACCTTGAAGCCGTAGTCCGTCAGCGACCAAGCGGCGTGTTCCCGGCTGCTGCCGCAACCAAAGTTCTTGCCCGCTACGAGGATTTTACCGCTGTACGTCGGGTTGTTCAGCACAAAATCGGCCTTGGGGCTGCCGTCGGGGTGATAGCGCCAGTCCCGGAAAAGGTTGTCGCCAAAACCCTCCCTCGTCGTGGCCTTCAGGAAGCGGGCGGGGATGATTTGGTCTGTGTCCACGTCTTCCATGGGGAGGGGGACTGCGGTGGAGATTATATGGGTGAATTTTTCCATTGCTCTGATTTTCTTTTTGATTTAAGATTTGCCCGCGGCACCCCCAATCTGGAATCTTAAATCATGTAATCTGCAATCTTAAATCAATTCATAACGGCTCTAACGTCAACGATTTTCCCCTCAATTGCAGCAGCAACTGCCGTCAACGGACTCGCCAAAATCGTCCTCGCCCCGGCCCTTGCCGCCCCTCAAAATTTCGGTTGCTGGTGCTCACGCAATACTCCCCCGCAGGCACTTTGTCCTCGTTCATGCCGAGGCAGGCGGAGCAGCCCGGCTCCCGGAACTCGAAGCCTGCGGCGATGAAAATTTTGTCCAGCCCCTCGGCCTTGGCCTGTTGCTCGACCTGCTTGCTGCCGGGCACTATCATGGCACTGACGTGCGGGGCCTTCTGTTTGCCCTGCACGAATTTTGCCGCCAGGCGCAAATCCTCGATGCGGCTGTTGGTGCAGGAGCCGATGAAGACGTGGTGGATGGGCTTGCCCAGCAGGTTTTCGCCAGCGGCGAAGCCCATATAGCCGAGCGATTTTTCAAAGGACGCCAAGCTGTCGCCGGGCGTTGGTGCGGTCGGGATAGCCTCGTTCACGGGCACGCCCATGCCGGGGTTGGTGCCGTAGGTAATCATCGGGGCGATGTCCTCCGCCCGGTAGTGGTATTCCTTGTCGAAAACGGCCTCGGGGTCGGAGTAGAGTTCCCGCCATTTTGCGACAGCGGCCTCGAAAGCTGCCCCCTGTGGCGCAAACTCCCGGCCACGCACGTACTCGAACGTGGTCTCGTCGGGGGCGATGAGGCCGCCACGGGCGCCCATTTCGATGCTCATGTTGCAGATGGTCATGCGGGCCTCCATCGAGAGGGAGCGGATGGCGCTGCCGGCGTACTCGACGAAATAGCCCGTACCTCCGGCGGCGCTGAGTTTGGATATGATGTAAAGGATGATGTCCTTGGAAACGACGCCCTCGGCCAGCTCGCCGTCCACCGTGATGCGCATGCGCTTGGGGCGCTTGAGCAACAGGCATTGCGAAGCCAAAACCTGCTCCACCTGGCTGGTGCCGATGCCAAAGGCGATGGTGCCGAATGCCCCGTGGGTGCTCGTGTGGCTGTCGCCGCAGACGATGGTCATGCCCGGCTGCGTGATGCCCAGCTCCGGCCCGATGACGTGGACGATGCCCTGCCAGCGGTGGCCGAGGCCGTAGAGGTCAACGCCGAATTCCTCACAGTTTTCCGTGAGCTTTTCCACCTGAAAGCGGCTCAGCGGGTCGGCAATGGGCAAGTGCTGGTTGATGGTCGGCACGTTGTGGTCGGCGGTGGCGACGGTGTTTTTCGTGCGAAAAACGGGGATGTTGCGCTGGCGCAAACCGTCGAACGCCTGCGGGCTGGTCACTTCGTGGATGAAGTGCCGGTCAATGTACAGGACATCCTGCCCGCCCTCGACGGGCTTGACGATGTGGGCGTCCCAGATTTTATCGAATAAGGTCTTTGCCATTGTTTTTAATTATATCGAATCCGGTATAATTGAAATCCGGCTTCTTATTTCCCTATATTTGCCTTGAAAACTTCGAACTTTGCTTTAAAATTTTCAAAGTAAAATGGTCATTTCAGATGCTCAAATAGCTGCGGTCGTAAAGGCGATAGTTGAAAACTACCAGCCTGAACAGGTCATCCTTTTCGGCTCTTATGCCGCTGGAAAAGCGGGTGACGATAGCGACCTTGACTTGGCCATCGTCAAAAAAACCTCGCAGCCTTGGCCAAAACGGGGCAGCGAAGTCCGCATGGCCATTCGAAAATCTGGTCAAATCCACTTCTTTTCAAAGGACATCCTCGTGTTCACACCGGAGGAAATGGCCAACCAAAAAGACGATAAATATTCCATCGTCCACGAGATTTTAACCACTGGAAAAACGCTTTATGACCGCTCAGAATCCGCACGACTGGTTAATTAAGGCCGAGCGAGACCTTGGGCTGGCTCAAGATGCTTTCCAGATGGACAAGGACTACTGGGATATCATCTGCTACCATTGCCAACAGGCTACCGAGAAATTTTTCAAAGCCTATCTCATCCATTTCAACATAACTTTCCCAAGGACGCACGACCTAGAACTATTGCTGAACCTGATGGCAACGCATGAAACACTGCCGCCGGATTTCCTCGAAAATGCATTGGCCATTAACGATTACAGCGTTCACGTCAGGTATCCTGGCTTCCCATTTGACCCGTCCAATGTTGAAGCAGCAGATGCAATTTCAATTGCCAAAACCTTCCGCCAGTACGTCCTTCAAAAGATTTCTCCAACATCCGTTGATGAGGAAGAGTAGTTTATTTTATACTGCTACAGCTTCCCGCACCGGACTCAAAATCTCCATCAAATCCTCGTCCCCCACCTCCTTTTTACTATCCGCAACTTGCAGGAAAGTCACATACACCGTGTCCAGTTCATCCTTCGTCAAATTGACGCCGAGGCACTTCGCCCGGTAGGCCAGCGCCGCCCGGCCACTGCGGGCAGTCAGCACGATTTTCGAGTGGTCAACGCCGACTTCCAGCGGGTCAATGATTTCGTAGGTCTCCCGTTTTTTGATAACGCCGTCCTGGTGGATGCCGCTGCTGTGGGCAAAGGCGTTCGCCCCGACGATGGCCTTGTTGGGCTGCACCACGACGCCCATTTTCTCCGAAACCAACTGGCTGGTGGGGTTCAGCAGGCGGGTGTTGATGCCCGTGGTGTAGCCGAGGTCGGGGTGCTGGCGCAAAATCATGACGACCTCCTCCAGCGAGGTGTTGCCCGCCCGCTCGCCGATGCCGTTGATGGTGCACTCGACCTGCCGGGCGCCGCCGATGACGCCGCTGATGGAGTTGGCGGTGGCGAGGCCAAGGTCGTTATGGCAATGCGTGGCGAGGATGGCCTTCTCGATGCCCCGCACGTTTTCGTAGAGGTACTTGATTTTTGCGCCGTACTGTTCCGGCAGGCAGTAGCCCGTGGTGTCGGGGATGTTGAGCACGGTGGCCCCGGCCTTGATGGCGGCTTCGAGCACACGTGCGAGGAACTCGTTGTCGGCACGGCCAGCGTCCTCGGCGTAGAATTCCACGTCTTCGACAAACGATTTGGCGTATTTCACCGCAGCGGCGGCACGGTATAGGATGTCGTCTGGCGTGGTTTGCAATTTGTAACGGATGTGCATTTCCGACACGCCGATGCCCGTGTGGATGCGGGGGCGGACGGCACCCTCCAGCGACTCGGCAGCGACCTTGATGTCCTTTTCAATGGCCCGGCTCAAGCCGCAAACAGTTGGGCGGCGAACAGCATTGGCGACCCTGCGCACGGCTTCAAAGTCTCCGGGGCTGCTGATGGGGAAGCCCGCCTCGATGACGTCCACCCCCAATTCTTCGAGTGCTCGGGCGATTTCGATTTTTTGCACCGTGTTTAGCTTACAGCCGGGCACTTGTTCGCCGTCGCGGAGGGTGGTGTCGAATATTTGGATTTGTGTAGCCATTATTTCGGGTTGATCACGGTTGATAGAAGTTGATAAGGGTTGATTTGGGACAGTGGTTTATGTTTGTGATTCAAAAGTAGCCCTGCCCTACCCTGCTGGGAAATCAAGTTTTTGGCGTTCTCCTATTTCAAGTTAGTATTGATTTGATTCTATTTTATTGAAAATCAATTACTTAGCGCATTGTCATCTACGATGACAAACCCGCGAGGAGGATGGTTACACGGATTGAGCGGATTAGGCGGGTGAAAAAGGATTTATTCAAAGCTAATCCGTCTAAATCAGTCCAATCCGCCCAATCCGTGTTCCCATCCTCCTCGCGAGAAATCAACTTTTTATCAACCCTTATCAACTTTTATCAACCAAAAGAAGCCAGTGGCCAAACAACGCACCGACGACCTCCTCCAACTCATCCGCACCCTGACGCAGGGCGAAAAGCGGCAGTTCCGCCTGTTTGCGAAGCGCAACTCGTCGTCGGAAGACCTGCTGTTCCTACAGCTCTTCGATGTGCTGGACAAGCGGGGCGAGTACGACGAGGCGGCCATTTTGAAGAAAATCCCTTCGGTAAAAAAAGAGCAACTGCCCAACCTCAAGGCGCACCTCTACGGCCAGTTGCTGACCAGCCTGCGGCTGCTGGGGCGCGGGCGCAATGAGGATATTCTTCTTCGGGAAAACATAGACTACGCCCACGTGCTGTACGACAAGGGGCTTTACAGGCAGGCACTCGATTTGCTCGCAAAAAACAAGGAAAAAGCCCTCGCCGGGGAGTTCAAATCACTGGCGCTGGAGATGCTGGAGTTTGAGAAACTGATTGAGGGTCAATACATTACGAGGAGCATCGAAGGGCGGGCGCAGGAGCTGGCGGAGCAGACGCTGGCCATCAGCCGGGCGCTTTCGCAGACGCATGAATTTTCCAATTTGGCACTCCAGATGTACGGCCTCTACCTAAAAATCGGCTTCGTGCGCAACGAACGGGACTACTACTTCGTGAAGGAATTTTTCAACGCCCGTTTGCCGCAGGCGAGGTTTGAGGAACTGGATTTTACCGGCAAAATCTATTTTTGCCAAGCGCATGTCTGGCTGCACCATATCTGTCAGGAATTTGCTCCTTGCTACCGCTACGCCCAGCGCTGGGTGGACTTATTTTCTGAGAATACGGCGATGAAGCAGTTGCACCCGGTTTTTTACCTGAAAGGGCTGCACAACCTCCTTAGCGTCCTTTTCAATAGCCTGCACGACGAGCGCTTCGAGGTGGGCCTTCGGCAATTGGAGATATTCCCCATGCAGGTGGATTTCAGCCAAAACCGCAATGTGGAGGGGCTTTACCACCTCTACCGAAACATCCACCAAATCAACGCTTTTTACCTCAATGGCGACTATTCGGAGGGCGTGAAAATCATCCCCGGCCTCTCCGAACTCCTCGACACCAACCCGTTCAACTGGGACGCCAACCGCATCCTCGTTTTCCAGTACCGCATCGCCTGTCTGTACTTCGGCAACGCTGACCACAGCCATGCCATTGATTTTTTGAACAAAATCATTAATCAAAAAACGATTGACTACCGTGCTGATATCCAGTGCTTTGCGAGGATTTTGAACCTCATCGCCCATTTCGAGCTGGGCAATTCGGAATTGGTGGAGTACCAAGTGAAATCTGTGTACCGCTTCCTTTTGCATGTGGAGGATTTGCAGCAGGTGCAGCGTGAAATTTTCCAGTTCCTTCGGCGCACAACGGGCATTCAACCAAGCGCCCTGATGCAGGAGTTCAGAAACTTACACGACCGCCTTTTGCCCTTGCAAAACGACCCATTTGAGCGGCGGCCATTCTTGTACCTCGATATTATTTCGTGGCTGGAGTCTAAACTGGAAGGGCGTCCCATCCAGAAAATTATCCGCGAAAAAAGCGAGGCGAGGGTGTTGCGGAGAGGGTAATTTTTTACGTAAATAAGTACGTACTTACCTACTTATCGTCCTTATTTTTTCTTCCAATTCCTTAATTTTGGGTTCATAGTCGGCGAGTATGCCAGCGAACAAATCGGGGTGCTGGTCAACGATGGCCTGGCGCACGAGGTCGCGCAGTACCTTGTCGCGGCGATAGTCTTCCAGTTCCAGTTCCTTCTTGGCCGATTTTTCCTTTTTCTCGACGATGACCTTGGCGTAGGGATTATCCTTGAGGCTGGCAATGGCGTCCAGCGTCACGTCCGGCTGGCTGGCCGTGAGTGCCTTTATCTGCTCGTTGATGAGGTCGGCAGCGGCTTCCCGAAGTTCCTCCACCTCTTGCCGGATGGTCTCCACTACCCTACCTTTCTCCGTTTCTTGCGCCTGTTTCTTGAGCTGTTCTTCCTTGGGGTCGGTGAAGCCGTTGCGGAGCGCATGGATGAAAAAACCGGGGATGCTGGTCTTGATTTGGCTGTTCACCTTGGCGCGACGGGTGACGCGGATGGCCTGGCTGACCTGCTCCTCCGAGCAGCCTTCGAGCATCTCCAAAAACGCCGTGGCCGTGACGCCAAACTGCTGCACGACCTCCGCTTGGAACTTGTTAAACAGCGCGTCTTTGTTGGCTTTTGGCAAAATGTCGGCCACCTCCGACACTGGCACGAGTTGCTTGTGGTCAAAGGGCAGTTCCAGCGGTTTTTGCACCACCTTGCTGCGCGTGTGCGGCACATCCTCGTCGGGTTTCCTTCGAAAAACGAAGCGTAGACTAACCACTTTTTTGCCCTCCTTGACCTTGATGCAGTCGTTTATCATCAGGTCGGTGTGCGAGTTGATTTCCTTGATGGCCGGGCTGACCACCCAGCGGAAAAAGTCTGGAAAACGGGGATATTCCTTCGTAATCTCGAACATCCGCTTGATTTCTTCGATGTCCAAAGTGCGCTCCCCTATGCTCTCGTATTGCTTGAGCAACTCGTAAACCCTAATAGGGTATGCACCAAGTTTTACCACGTTGCGCAGGTCGTATGCCGTGAAGTTGCGCTGCAATTGCAGGAAAAACGGCTTCATTTCCTGCTCAATGGTCACATCAATGTACTCTTGGCTCTCGCGGCCAGTGCCTTCTTGGCCATCCTTCATGTAGTCAATCTTGCGCAGGATATGGTACTGCACCTCGCGGGCCGTCCCATCTTTCTCATAGCTAACGAAGAACGACTTGCTCATGATGCTCTTGGCCGCCTCCCGCAGTAGGCTGTAGGATTGGTTGGACTTCAGGTTAAAGGCCCGGATAACGTCGCGGTACCACACGCGGTACACCTGAAAGTCGTCATCGTCGCGGCGTATCTGCGAGAGTATGGACAGGAAGAAGCGCGTCTCCCAGATGTCGAACCTGTAGCGCGATTCTATCAGTTGGTTGGCCTTTTTGATGACGACGATGCCGCCGCTTTTTCGTCTTCTTTTACCCATGTCGCTAAATGTGAGGGATTTGGGACAGTTCGCTCAAATGTGAGGGATTTGGGACGGATTTGCTTTTGCGCCAGCATGGCAAAGAGTTCGATACATGTGCCTTACTCCCAATTTTCTCACATTAAGTCCCAAATATCTCACCTTTCCCCAAATATCTCACCTTTTGTCCCATTTTTCTCGTTTTTTTTCCCAATTCCCTCGTGGGTGTTTCCCAAATTCCTCACAGTAGTTCCCAATTCTCTCACACTTGAAGGTGCTAAGATTCTGACAATCAATGTGATGTGGAGGTCTAAAAGATATAAAAAGAAAATAAAAAAAGAAAACACCAACAAAAGAGACCGTTTGGTGGTGTTGATTTTTGAAAACTTATTAGAAAACAAAATGCGTTCATTTGGCGAGGTCGCGCTCTATCAGCATTTCGACGTAGTGCATGATGTCCGAATCCTGCTCGATGGCCTTTATTTTCAAGCGCTTGTGCGTGGCCGGATTGATGTCAACCGACAGGCGAACCTTGCGGATGGTGGCTTCTTCCACCACTTCCCGGCGGCTTTTGGCAGGCAGCGCAACAGGCTTTGACTCGACTGCTTTTTTGGTGGCGACAGGTTTTTTTAGCTTGGTTGGTTCTTTTTTTGCTGGCGCAGTGGTCGGCGTCTTTGCCTCGTGTATCTGCTTGATGGCACTCTCCACGTCGTCCACGGAGAATTGTTTTGGCTGTACAGAAAGCGTACTTTTTTATGTTGAAGGTTTTCTTTGCCATGTTGCTGGTATTTGAAAAGTTCTGGATTGATTTTACAGCAGTTTTTCGATTTCGGTTGCAAGGGACTCAATCTCCGCCTGTGCGTTCTTGTCCTTCAGTTCCGTGACGCCGAGGCCCTGCACGGTGGCTTCCTTGTAGGCCACGCGGGTAGATATCTTCGTCGCTAGCAGGTTCACGCCCATTTCGCCGATGGTCTCGCCGATTTCCCGGTCGAGGTTGGTGCGCTCGTTGTACTTGTTCAGCAGTACGTAAAGCTCCACTTTGCCCCCCATCGCCTCCTTAGTGATGCGGGCCTCTTCGTAGCGCTTCAGGAAGGTGTCTAGCGCCCAGACGTCAGTGGCACTGGCCAAGATTGGCGTGATGACCAGGTCGCTCATGATGATGATTCGGGTGGTCAGTTCGGTCAGTGCTGGCGTTCCGTCAATGATGACGAGGTCGTATTTCTTGCCCAGTTTGTTCAAAATCTGGTCGGAAATAGTGTCGGGATTGATGAGGAAAACGGGTACTTCAGGTACGCTACCGTCTTCTATTCCTGACCGTACACTGCCCCATTTTACGGAGGTTTGCTGTTCCGAATCAGTGTCGGCAATGCACAGGTTACGGCCTTTTTTGGCCAGATAGACGGCTAGGTTTTGTGCTAAGGTACTCTTCCCTACCCCCCCCTTCAGGTTTGTGATTGAAATTATCATCGCTGATATATTTGGTTCAAATTATTGATTGTCAATGATTTGTATTTAAGTATGATACTTATTTAAGTAAATTATTGGCAAATAAGCGGAGATTCTAAAATATTCAATTTTACTTAACTAAGTAGATACTTACGTACTTTTCCATGCTTACGGAGCAAAGGTAATTAACTTAGATAAGTATTGTACTTTTATAAGTAAGTAGTCTTAAAAGTAGTTACTTACTAACTTATGTAAGTATTAATAGTAAGTAAGTACTTACTTAAATTAAGTATAAAAGTAAATAAGTAAATAATTATGGTGAGTAGATAATGATAAGGTAGAGAGAACTGAAAATCCTTCTATATTTCCGAAAAACGAAACCTACATTTGCCAGCGACAGCAAACTGAATTTCACCTAAAAATATCCGTCTTGCCAGCGACCATACCAATCAAACCTTTTCTCGACGACAACTTCCTGCTCGACAACCCAACGGCGGAAACCCTCTACCATGCCCATGCCAAAGACCTGCCCATACTCGACTACCACAATCACCTATCGCCAGCCGACATCGCCACCGACCGTCAGTTTGAAAGCCTCACGGACATCTGGCTGTGCGGCGACCACTACAAATGGCGAGCAATGCGGGCAGCGGGCATACCGGAGCAGTTTATCACCGGAGAGGCCAGCGACAAGGAAAAGTTCGAGAAATGGGCCGAAACAGTGCCGTTCACCCTCCGCAACCCGCTCTTCCACTGGACACACATGGAACTGCGCCGCTACTTCGGCATCACCGAATTGCTCAATGCCAAAACAGCCCCCGGCATCTACCGTCACTGCAACGAACTGCTCAGAACTCCCGAATTCAGTGCCCGAAACCTCCTGCGCCGCATGAAGGTCGAAGCGCTCTGCACCACCGACGACCCTGCGGATGACCTCCGCCACCATCGGCATGCCAGCGAAGATGGTTCTGAGGTGAAGATGCTACCCACGTTTCGTCCCGATAAGGCCATTTTTATTGAAAACGAAGCTTTCCCAAGCTATATCGAAACACTCGGCGAGGCAGCGGGCATCAACATCCAATCCTTCGACGACCTGCTGCAGACGCTGAAAAAACGGGCTGACTTCTTCGCAGCGCACGGCTGCAAGCTCGCCGACCACGGCCTGGAGCAACTACCCGCCGAGGACTACAACCTGCCGACGGTGGATGCAATTTTTAAGCGCAAACTGGCCGGACAAGTGGTCGGCGGCAAGGAGGCCGGGAAATACAAGTCGGCGCTGCTGTACGAACTCTGTAAAATATACGCCGAAAAAGGTTGGGTGCAGCAGTTCCACCTCGGCGCACTGCGCAACAACAACGACCGGCTGCTTGCCCAAATCGGTGCCGACGCAGGCTGCGACAGCATCGGTGACTTTCCGCAGGCGGAGGCTTTGGCAAAATTCCTTGACCGTCTCGACCGGGAGGGTCAGCTCGCCAAGACTATTCTCTACAACCTCAACCCTCGCGACAACGAGGTCTTCGCCACGATGGCAGGCAATTTCCAGGATGGCAGTACTCCTGGAAAAATGCAATACGGCGCGGCCTGGTGGTTCCTCGACCAGCTCGACGGCATGGAAAAGCATATTAATGTTCTCTCCAACATGGGCCTGCTCGGCACCTTCGTCGGGATGCTCACGGACAGCCGCTCGTTCCTCAGCTTCCCGCGGCACGAGTACTTCCGGCGGCTGCTCTGCAACCTCATCGGGCGAGACGTGCATGACGGCAAGCTGCCCAACGATGAGGCTTGGCTTGGCCAAATCGTGCGGAACATCTGCTATTTCAACGCGAAAAACTATTTTCACTTCTGAAATGAAAAACACGATAGTTACCTTCGGCGAAATCATGTTGCGCCTTTCCCCGCCGCGTCACCAGCGCTTTAGCCACGCCACCAGCTTGGAGGTAGTGTACGGCGGCGGCGAGAGCAACGTGGCCGTTTCGCTGGCGCAATTCGGGCTGCCAGTGGAGTACGTCACCCGCCTGCCCGCACACGACCTCGGCGACAGCGTGCTGACGGAACTCCGTCGCTGGGGCGTCGGTACGCGGCACGCACTGCGCGGCGGCGAGCGGGTCGGCATTTATTTTTACGAAAAAGGCGCTGGCCACCGCAACGGCAAGGTGGTGTACGACCGGGCGCACAGCAGCATGGCCACCATTCAGCCCGGCATGGTGGACTGGAAGACTGTTTTTGCTGGTGCAAACTGGTTTCACTGGACGGGCATCACCCCCGCCATTTCGCAAAGCGCCGCCGATGCCTGCCAAGAGGCCATCGAAGTGGCCAACCGGCTCGGCCTGACGGTTTCCTTCGACCTCAGCTACCGCAAAAACCTGTGGCAGTACGGCAAGTCCCCCGCCGAAATCCTTCCGCCGATGGTGACTGGCTGCGACCTCATCCTGTGCAGCATGGAGGATGCGGCGGTGCATTTCGGCATTTTTCCGAAGGGAGGAAACGGCGGCGAAACGGCAGCCATCGAGTCGGTTTGCGGGCAGTTGATGGCCCGTTTTCCGAAGGCAAAAAAAATCGTGATGACACGGCGCAGCGGCAGCGACTCCGCAGCACAGGGCCTCGGTGCCGTGCTTTTCGATGGCAAAAAACTGCTCGAATCGCCCGTTTACCAAATAAACCAAATCGTGGACCGAGTGGGCAGTGGCGATGCACTCATGGCGGGTCTGATTTATGGCCTGTTGACCTATGCCGACGACCAACGTGCGCTCAATTTCGGCACAGCCGCAGCCTGCCTAAAGCACAGTGTTCCCGGCGATATGAACCTCGTTACCGTGGCCGAAGTGGAGGCACTAATGGTAGGGCAGGGTGGGGGACGGGTGAGCAGATAATTGAAAATGGGCAATTGAAAAATAAGGAAATGGCAAAATTTACAAGGATTGAAGTAGTGCAAAAAATGGCCGACCAGGGCCTCGTCCCCCTGTTTTACCACCCAGACATCGAGGTGTGCAAGGCGGTGACAGCGGCTTGCTACCGCGCTGGCAGCCGCCTGCTGGAGTTCACCAACCGCGGCGATTTTGCGCACGAGGTGTTCTCGGAACTCAACAAATTCGCCCATCGGGAACTGCCCGGCATGGCCCTCGGCGTGGGCAGCGTGACGGACGCTGGCACGGCGGCATTGTTCCTGCAACTCGGTGCCAACTTCATCGTCAGCCCGGCGCTGCGGGAAGACGTGGCGCTCACCTGCAACCGCCGCAAGGTGGCCTACCTCCCTGGTTGTGGTACCCTCACCGAAATCGGTCGGGCGGAAGAACTGGGCTGCGAAATCATAAAGCTGTTTCCTGGCAGCATCTACACGCCGCAGTTCGTCAAGGACCTGAAAGGCCCGCAGCCTTGGACGAGCATCATGCCCACGGGCGGAATTTCCACCACGCGAGAGAGCTTGGCGGCGTGGTTCGGAGCGGGCGTTGCCTGCGTGGGCATGGGTTCGCAATTGATTTCAAAAGAGCTTTTGGAACAAAAAAACTACGCCACGCTGGAAAATAGGGTAGGGGAGGCACTGGCGCTGGTTCGGGAAATCCGAAATGTTTAAGCTGCTGAATCCTCAATTTCTAAACCTAAAACTCAACACTCAAAATTTTTCCCATGGGGAATTACAAGTGGAAAATCCTAGCCCTGCTCTTCCTCGCCACCACCATCAACTACGTGGACCGCAACGTGCTCAGCTTCGTCATGCTCGACGACGAGTTCAAGCGCTTCCTACTCGGCGTGGACGTGCTCGACGACGCGGCCCGTGCCCAGTTCAAGGTCTGGATGGGCTATGTGGACTCGGCCTTCAAGCTGGCGTACATTGTTGGCTTCCTGCTGGCGGGCTGGTTCATTGACCGGGTGGGGGTGAAAAAGGGGCTTGCAGCTTGCATGGCCGTGTGGTCGGTGGGAGCGCTGGCCCACACATTCATCGGAGGGCTGAGGGGCTTGATTGGGGCGAGAGCGGTGCTCGGCGTGGGTGAGGCGGGCATTTTTCCGGCCAGCGTGAAGACGGTGGCCGAGTGGTTCCCAAAACGGGAGCGTTCCTTTGCCACGGGCATTTTCAACGCAGGCACCAATATGGGCATCATCCTAACCGCCTTGGCCGTGCCGCCGATAGTGCTGGGCTGGGGCTGGCGCGGAGCGTTCCTGCTTACGGGCGCGCTCGGCTTCGTGATGCTCGTACTTTGGTGGCTTTTTTACCGAAAAAACGAAGTCCCGTGGGCAGACGAAGAAGCCCAAACGGGCGAGCGAATCCCTTGGGGCAAGCTGCTCACCTACCGCCAAACTTGGACCTGCGCCGCCGCCAAGTTTTTCACCGACCAAATCTGGTGGTTCTACCTCGTCTGGCTGCCCACTTTTTTCAACGAAAACCAACGTTTCACGGAAAAGCTCGACCTCAAGAGCGTTGGGCTGCCCTTTCTGGTCATCTACCTCGTCAGTGATGTTGGCAGCGTGTTTTTCGGCTGGCTGGCCACCCATTTCATCAAAAAAGGCTGGTCGGTGCCGAAGGCTCGGAAGTTCACCATGCTGCTCTGCGCCCTCTGCGTCGTGCCCATCAGCCTAGCTGCCACCACGACTAGCATCTGGTTGGCCATCGGGCTGATCGCGCTGGCAGCGGCGGCGCACCAGGGCTGGTCGGCCAATGCCTACACGCTGGCCAGCGACCTGTTCCCACAAAAGGCCATCGGCTCGGTGGTGGGCATTGCTGGCATGTTCGGGGCGGTGGGCGGCATGATACTGGCGGCCTTGTCGGGCGTGGTGATCAGTCGGGTGGGGTACTTACCGCTGTTCCTTTGGGCGGCCTCGGCGTACTTGGTGGGGCTGGCGGTGGTGCATTTGCTGGCGGGAAGATTTGAAAGGGCGGTGGTTTAAAATGAAGGTTTAAAATGAATTTCTATGAAAAATACCGTACTCAAAGTCCACCCCGCCGACAACATCATCGTCGCCCTGCAAGACTTCCGGGCGGGCGAGCGGGTGGCGCACGACGGCCAGGTTTTCGAGCTGCTCGAAGCCGTGCCGACCAAGCACAAATTTGCCGAACAGGATTTTGCCGAAGGCGACGAAATCACCATGTACGGCGTACTGATTGGCAAGGCCACGCGACCCATCCCGCGGGGATCGCGCATCAGCCGCGAGAACGTCGTACACGACTCCGAGGACTACCGCGTGGGGGAGCGGAAGACCGACTGGCCCGCCCCCGATGTTTCAAAATTCAAAAACCGCAGTTTCAACGGCTTCCACCGCACGGACGGCAAGGTGGGCACACGGAACTACTGGCTCGTGGTGCCGCTGGTTTTTTGCGAAAACCGCAACATTGACGTGATGCGGGATGCCATGCTGGAACCGCTGGGCTATCTCACCGGCCAGCATTTTTCGGTGGACACGGCCAAGCTCATTGAGCAGTATCAAAGTGGGGTAGGGGAGGAGGAACTTTTGAAAATGGACATCATTAGGGACGCCGCCGAGGTGCAGCGCAACCGCCCGTTCCCCAACGTGGACGGCATCAAGTTCCTCACCCACGACGGCGGCTGCGGCGGCACCCGGCAGGACTCCGAGGCGCTTTGCCGACTGCTCGCCGGGTACATACTGAACCCCAACGTGGCCGGTGCGACGGTGCTCAGCCTCGGCTGCCAACATGCACAGATTGACCTTTTGAGGGAGGCCATCGCCGCATTTGCCCCCCATTTTCAGCAAGCCCGTTTTTTATTTGGAGCAACAGAAAAGCAAGTCGGAGCGCGAGTTCATCGCCGATGCGGTGAAGCAGACTTTCGTTGGGCTGGCGCAGGCGAACCAGAACGAGCGGAAGCCTGCCCCCCTGAGCAAGCTCGTTGTCGGGCTGGAATGTGGCGGTTCGGACGGGTTCAGCGGCATCTCCGCCAACCCTGCCCTCGGCTATGCCTCCGACCTGCTGGCGGCGCTGGGCGGCACGACGATTTTGAGCGAGTTCCCGGAACTGAACGCCGTGGAGCAAAACCTGATTGACCGCTGCGAGACGGATGAGATTGCCGAAAAATTTGCGCAGCTTATGCGCAGCTATTCCCGGCGGGCGCAGGAAGTCGGCTCCGGCTTCGACATGAACCCCTCGCCGGGAAACATCCGCGACGGCCTCATCACCGACGCCATGAAATCGGCGGGAGCTGCCAAAAAGGGCGGCACTTCGCCCGTCACCGACGTGCTGGACTACACCGAGCAGGTGACCCGTCCCGGCCTCGCCCTGCTCTGCACCCCCGGCAACGATGTGGAAAGCACCACCGCCGAGGTGAGCAGCGGCGCCAACCTCGTGGTGTTCACCACCGGCCTCGGCACACCGACGGGCAACCCCATTTCCCCGGTGATAAAAATGGCGACGAACACCCCACTTGCCCGCCGTCATTGACATTGACGCGGGGACGGTCATTTCTGGAGAGGACAGCATCGAGACGAAGGGCGAGGAACTGCTGGAACTGATGATACGGGGCGGGGGGGGGGGGGGGCAAACCCCGGCGGGGGGGGGGGGGGGGGGGTTTTTTGTTTGGGGGGGGGGGGGGGGGGGGGGGGGGGGGGGGGGGGGGGGGGGGGAGAAGGGTTTGGGTTTTGTTGGGGGGGGGCCCCCCGTGCCCTGGTTTTTTTAAAAAACTACGCCCCCCCCCCCCTTTTTTTTTTGAAAAAATATGCATTGTTTTTAGCACATTTTGTGCCAGCGGCGAGGCGCAAACCCATGCCGAGCGGCTGGGTCAGGATGATTTTATCCTTGGATGCGAAGGCAGGTGTCGCTGTGAAGTGAGCTTTCCTTTGAGATTCATGAATAGCGTCGAATTCGATGCTCTTGTTGGCAGCATTTACTTTTTGGATTTCAGGCCAGAAAGGCGCGCGGAACCCGGATAGGGGGAAGAAATACGAAGAAGGTTGGGGGGGGGAAGGGGGGGGGGTTAAACCTGCTTCTCGAATCTCGACCGGGGATTAAACGGGTTGCCTCCCAAAATTGGCTTTCTTTTGCCCATTGTGGCCGCCAAACCTGTTTGGCTGGCCGTTTACAACATCGGCCAGCCAAACAAGTTTGGCGGCCACAAACCTGATTATCAATGGTTTTAATGGAGCAAACCATGCGCTGGTATGGGCCCGAAGACCCCGTGACCCTGTGGCATATCCGCCAAGCAGGCTGCACGGGCGTGGTGACGGCGCTGCACCATATCCCCTATGGGGATGTGTGGCCGGTGAAGGAAATCGAGAAGCGTAAAAAACAGGTAGAAGCCGTGGGCATGACCTGGACGGTGGTCGAGAGCCTGCCCGTCCACGAAGACATCAAAAAGCA
This sequence comes from Saprospiraceae bacterium, assembly GCA_016719855.1. Lineage (GTDB taxonomy): Bacteria > Bacteroidota > Bacteroidia > Chitinophagales > Saprospiraceae > UBA6168. The sequence continues at coordinate 72,971 of JADJYH010000087.1, forward strand.
GAGCGGCGACTGGAAAGCCTACCTCAAAAACTATAAAAAAAGCCTGCGAAACCTCGCCGAGTGCGGCCTGAAGGTCATCACCTACAACTTCATGCCCATCCTCGACTGGCTGCGCACCGACCCCGCCTTCCCGCTGCCCGACGGCAGCCGGACGCTGCGCTTCGAGAAGGCCGCCTTCATCGCCTTCGACCTGTTTTTGCTGAAAAGACCGGGAGCTGAGGCTGACTATTCCAAGGAAGAAATTGCGAAAGCAAAGACCCGTTTCGATGCCATGAGCAACCAAGAGCGCCGGGTTTTGTACGAAAACATCCTGCTTGGGCTGCCCGGCGACGACGAGCCGTTCACCGCCTCCGAAGTATTGGAGGAATTGAAAACTTACCAAAGAATCGGCCCGGAAAAGCTGAAAAAGCACCTATTCGATTTCTTGCAAGAAGTCGTGCCGGTAGCCGAGGAGGTCGGCTTGAAACTGGCCATCCACCCCGACGACCCGCCGTTCCCGCTGTTGGGGCTGCCGCGGGTGGTCAGCACGGAGCAGGACGTAGCAGAGCTGCTGGCCGCAGCGCCATCGCCTGCCAACGGGCTTTGCTTCTGCGCGGGCAGCTACGGCTCCCGCCCCGACAACGACATCCCCGGCATGGTCAAGCGGTTTGGCGACCAAATCCACTTTCTGCACCTGCGCAACACCAAAATGGAGAGCGACGGCAGCTTCCACGAGGCCGAACACCTCGGCGGCGACACCGACATGCCCGCCGTGGTGCGGGAGGTGCTGGCCGTCATGCAGCGCCGACAGGTGAGCATCCCCATGCGCCCCGACCACGGCCACCAGATGCTCGACGACCTCGACAAAAAGACCTACCCGGGCTACTCGGCCATCGGGCGGCTGCGAGGGCTTGCGGAGCTGCGGGGTCTGGAGAAGGGGTTGGCGTATGCGATTGGGCAAGGCGGCGCATAAGGCCTGGGAGCGGTATTTGGGCAAGATCACGGTGCATTTTGGTTAAATCTTGTGCATTTGAATACCCTTTTTAAAGGTGACCAAATGGTAACGTTTTGCCCAGTGTCTAATTCTTAAATCCAATTGTTTGGATGGATTTGTTCAAGAATTTTTATGAAAAAGAAAACCATCAACGTTCAGGGCTTGAGCATCACCATTGAGCAGGTGAAGGAGGATGACTACATATCCTTGACCGATATTGCAAAGGTCAATGCCGATGACCCAGCCTACGTCATCCAGAACTGGATGAAAAACAACAATACCATCCGCTACCTCTATCGGTGGGAAGAGATTCACAACCCTGCCATAAACCCCATCCATTTGGATGACCTTTTGAAGACAGCCAACGACAATCGAAGGATAATTTCCCCGAAAATGTGGATAGAAACCGTCCATGCTATCGGGCTACAGTGGAAAACCGGGCGAGGAGGCGGAACGCTGGCGCACAAGGACATTGCCCTGAATTTTTGCTATTGGCTCAGCCCTGAGTTTCAGATTTACCTCATCAAGGAATTCCAGCGGCTCAAGGAAGAGGAGTTTTCCAAAAAAAGCCTCGAATGGCATATCAGCCGCATCACCAACCTCGTGGACGAAACCCGCAACTGGCTCGACACCATACCGGGGCAAAATCCCGACAGGAACAGGCTCAATTTTTTGGAAGAAAAGGATTGAAGAAGGTTGGGTTGAACCTTGATTGCCTTGCTTAAAACCCCATCCATTTGGATGTCTTTTTGAATAAATAATTTTTAGTAAAATGAAAATCAAAACCTTATCCGTTAGCCTTGTATTTTGCCTGTTCGTTTTCACCAACTGCAGGGAAAAAACTGCCGAAGGCACTGCTTCAAACTTGCAGGCCACCATTCCCACTGACCTCGGTGGCTACTGGGTCAGCGACGCTTGGTGGCAGGAGCTGCAAAGCACCAAGTCGCCGATGAAAGCTGCTGCAAAGCTGAACGATGTGGCTGCCGCCATCTTCCATCAGGACAGTTCCAAATGGCTCGCCGACATGAGCTACAGTTGGCACGAGGGCCAACAATTGACCCTCCGCACAAAGGACGGCGGCCTCCAAATTTACGACCCACAGAACGCGGCCGTCCGGCCTTACTCGCTCGTTCCTCAGCCCGATGGCTCCATCCACCTCGACTCCACGGCGATGGTGCGCCTCGGCGACGCCTTCACGGGCTTCAATGCCATCGCCTCGACTCTGATTGGTGGCCAGTACGACTGGGGCGGCAAAACCGTGGTGTTCAACCCCGATGGCACAGTGATCGGGCTGGAAGACTACTACCGCTACGAGCTGCTGCTCGACTACGTGGCGGACGAAGTCGGTGCCGACCAGCTCATGCTCTCGAAGGAAGGCCAATCGCCGGCGTTTTACGCCTTTAAAATCGAAGGAAATAAGCTACAGGTTTTTTCGCTGGAGGATATTGGCGGGAAGGATGCCTTCCAGTACAAAGTCGGTAAGGTGAAGTATGATTTGACCAAGAAATAAGCCATTGTAGCCGCCAAACTTGTTTGGCTGGCTCTGGGCCATGTTCGGCCAACCAAACAAGCTTGGTTGGCCACAAATCAGGACAAAACGAAAACTAACCAACATGGCAACTTTTGTAACACTCGACTGGATAGTTATCGCGGGCTATTTTCTGCTGCTTTTTGGGGTAGCGCTGTGGGTGATGCTGAAAAAGAACGAGACTGCCGAGGACTACTTCCTCGCTGGCCGCAACGTCGGCTGGTTCATGGTCGGGGCGAGCATCTTCGCCTCCAACATCGGCTCGGAGCATGTCGTCGGTCTCGCCGGCACAGGTTTCAAGAGCGGCATGCCGATGGCGCATTTCGAGCTGCACGCCTGGATTGTGCTGCTGCTGGGCTGGGTCTTCCTGCCGTTTTACGCCCGCAGCGGCGTGTTCACCATGCCCGAGTTTTTGGAAAAAAGGTTCAGTCCGGCGACTCGCTGGTTCCTCTCCATCTTCTCGCTGGTGGGCTACGTGCTCACGAAGGTCAGCGTCACCATTTACGCCGGGGGCATCGTCATCACCACGCTGCTGGGCATCGAGTTCTGGCAGGGGGCGCTCATCACGGTGGTGCTCACGGGCGTTTACACCATCTTCGGCGGGATGCGGGCAGTGGTCTATACCGAAGCGGTGCAGACGGTCATCCTCATCGTCGGGGCTGCCAGCGTGACCTTCATTGGTTTGGACAAAATCGGCGGCTGGGGCAACCTCAAGGAAATAGCCGGGGCCACGCACTTCAACATGTGGCGGCCCAGCAGCGACCCCGATTTCCCGTGGACGGGCCTCGTGTTCGGCGGCAGCATCGTGGGCATTTGGTACTGGTGTACCGACCAGTACATCGTGCAGCGGGTGCTGGCAGCCCGCAATATCCAGCAGGGCAGGCAAGGGGCCATTTTTGGTGCTGCGCTGAAACTGACGCCCGTTTTCATCTTCCTCGTGCCGGGCATGATTGCCTACGCACTGACGCAGACCGGGCAGCTTCAGGTCGAAAAAAGCGACCAGGCATTTGCGGCCATCATGACGCAACTGCTGCCCGCTGGGATGCGGGGCCTCGTGGCGGCTGGCCTGCTGGCGGCGCTCATGTCGTCGCTGGCCTCCGTGTTCAACTCCTGCTCCACGCTGTTCACCATTGACATTTACCAAAAACTGTTTCCAGCCACGGCGCAAAAGAAGCTGATCAACATTGGGCGAATCGCCACGGTCATCATCGTGATTTTGGGCATCGCCTGGATTCCCATCATGGCCAACATCTCCGGGGTGCTGTACGAGTACCTCCAGTCGGTGCAGAGCTACATTGCACCGCCCATCACGGCCACGTTTTTGCTCGGCCTTTTTTGGAAACGGATCAACAAGCAGGGGGCGATGGCCACACTGGTCGGCGGCTTCGTGCTGGGCATGTCCCGCCTCGTTGCGGAACTGAACAAGGACAGCCTGACGGGGCTGCTGCACACTTGGGCGACCATCAATTTCCTGCACTTCTGCGTGCTGCTGTTCGTCATCTGCGTCGTCATCTGCATCACCGTGAGCCTGCTCACACCCAAGCCGTCGGCGGAGCAAATCGTGGGGCTGACCTACGGGACTTTGACCGCCGAACAAAAGGCGGCGAACAAAGCGAGCTACGGTTGGGGGGAAATTGTGTCGTCGCTGGTGGTGCTGGCTATCGTCATTGGGATACTTGCCTATTTTACGGGTGGGTAAAGCCGTTTGCCCAATAAAAAAGCCGCTGTTGGCGCTTCGAAGCGCCAACAGCGGCTTTTTTATTTTGGTTAAATTGAGTGTAAAAAAGGGTGCCAGCGGCAAAAGCCACTGGCATCCAATGTTTTGCGAAGCCTAAGCTATCTTTTCAATATTAATAGCCAGGGTTCTGAATCAGTACACTCGCACCCTGAAGGTCAATCTCATTTTGCGGGATAGGCAAATATTCGTTCTTGTTTGCCTTGAAACTTGCGCCAGCAAAAGGAGCATTGGTTAATGGCCTTTCGTGATCCAAATAAGCGTTCAGTGTTGACTCGGCAATGCCCCAACGCACTAGGTCATAGAAGCGGTGGCCTTCGTCCGAAAGCTCAAGCCTGCGCTCAAAGCGAACAGCATTTCTAGCCTCATCTTGGCTTGCGAAAGCTGTGTAGAGGTTAATCACGTAATTGGCAGCCGGGTTTCCATTGGCGTCAAGTACCGGGGAGTTCTTGGCTCTGTCCCTTACCATGTTCACATACTCCCGAGCTTTGTCAAGGTTGTTGAGTTCAACTTCGCACTCGGCAGCCATCAGCAACACATCGGCAAAGCGCATGAGGTTGTAGTTCACAGCAGTGTAGCCGGGAGTCCAAGAGCTTGCGTCGTGCTCCGATCCGTCTCCGTCTTTGTAGTAGATTAATTTTTTAGGAGAGTAAACGCCAGCATAGGCTTGGTCACGAATCCAATCGAAACCTGGGTGTGGCCCCCAATCAAGGTAAGGGATGCCACGGCGGCCAATGGCGTGGTCGATCCTCGGGTCCAAATTGCCAGCATCTGGCGTGAATGCATCAGCACTGCTTAGGTTCCTGTCGTCAACGAGTTCGTTGGCAGCGCTGTTATAGGAACCATCGAGCAGGGGCAAGCCATTAGCATCGGTGCGGAAAGAGTTTGCCAAATCGAAGCTAGGCTGGTTGAAGCCGCAGCAACCACCTGGCCTTTCTGGGCCAGAAGAACCGTTCGGGAAGTTCAATACCAAGGCTGGATTTGCGTTGTTAACGGTACCGGTATTAGCTGCAGCCTGTGCTGCAAAAACGGATTCGCTGTTGTTGTCGTTGGAAGCATTAAAAGCGTCGGCGTAGTAGGCATTCAGGGCATAAGGTGCACCGTTGGCCGTGACTCCCTTTGTAATGACTTCGTCAAACAGGGTTTTGGCTTCGGCATACTTTTTCTGGAACAATTTGGCTTTGCCCAAGAATGCGGCGGCAGCCCATTTGTTGGCCCTTCCTGCACCAGTTTGTACTTCTGGCAGGTTGTCATAAGCATTTTGGAAGTCTGCTTCAATGAATGGCCACAGGTCAGCATTGTTGCTAACCGGCGTAACCTCGTCCCATGTTTCGTCCACATACGGCGTGTTGTTGAAGTTTTTCTTCAACTCAAAGTAGTACATGCCCCTTAAGAACCTTGCTTCCGCAGCAATCCTTGTTTTGTCTACTTCTGAGACACCTTCTTGTGCTACGGCTACCAACTTCAGCGTGGCATTGGCACGAGCTACCCCTTCGTAAGAAGCACTGTATTTTGTCAATACAGATTGGTTAGTGGTCTGGGTGCTGTAGGCTTGGATTTCGTTCACTTGCGATTGGTCGCCGGCATTGGTGCCTTTGTTGGCATCGCCACCGAGCACGCCGCCCCAAAACCAGTTGGATACGTCGTTGTAAAAAGCATCATCAACGTTGCCACGGCCCAACATCATGCTATAAGTAGCAATCAAAGAACCTTCCAGGCCAGCTTTGGAAGAAAGTTCGTTCTCGCTGAGGGAGCCCGTTGGGGCTACATCCAGAAAGCTGTCCTTGCATGCCGTTACCAGAATGATAAGGGTCAAAAAGGACAATATTAAGATTCTAAATTTTTTCATGATAGACATTTTGTTTGGTGAAAATGAATCCGGAATGATGGAAGCTGAGTGGTACAAACGCACGAATTTGGTTGTTTACACTTCCCTCCAACTCATTTTGATAGATTTCACTTCACTTTTAAAAAGTTGAAATTTAAAAATTGCTTCTTAAAAATTGGTTTTAGAAGCCAACACTTACCCCGAAAACCCAACTACGTGTGATGGGGTAGTTGCCAAGGTCGATACCGAAATTGGTATCGGCAGCACCTCCAACACTTGGGTCCAAACCGCTGTAACCAGTTACAGTAAGCAGGTTATTGACACTTCCAAAACACGCACCCGCTCCATGTTCCAGCTATTCAAAAGGTTATCAGGAAGGAAGTAGGACAAAGTGAGGTTCTGTACCCGGAAGTAAGAACCATCTTCCACATAGAAAGAATTGGATTGTGTGTTGGTACTGAAGTTGGCAGTATTTTCGAACAGTGGAATAGAACCGGAAGGGTTGTCAAAAGACCAGGAATCCTTCACGCGGTCGCTGATGGCTGCACCAGGGAACAAGGGATAGAAGTCTGTAAACACCCTTGATATGTTGTAAATTTCATTTCCGATGGAAGCAAAGGAATACACTTCAAGTTCAAAGCGCTTGTAGTTCAACTTGATGGTAAGGCCACCCGTGAAATCAGGAACTGGGCTTCCCAAGGTAGTACGGTCGTTGATGTCAATTTTGCCATCTGGCTTACCTGTGGGATTGCCACTGTCATCCAAGCCATTGATGTCCTTGAAACGGAAACGACCTGGTGCGGCTCCATCTTGGGTAGCTGCGCCGCTTACTTCCGCTGCATTGGCAAAGATGCCCTGAACTTGGTAGCCATAGAATGCGGAGATTGGTTCACCAACCTGGTTCAACACGGGCGTAACGCCACGGTAGTTGGCACTGTTGTTTGGGAGGCTGTTCACGTTCGGTGCCAGCTCCACGATTTTGTTGCTCAGGAAGCCACCGTTCAGGGTAACCTCATACCTAAAGTCGCTATTGACTCTTGCTTTGTTGACAATGCTGAAATCAATGCCCTTGTTCTCCATTTTACCGATGTTCACAGATGGTGCGCTGGCAAAAAAGCCAGACTGTACCGTAACGGGCACTTGGAAAAGAAGGTCTTCAGTTTCCTTTTTCCAGAGCTCCACGCCTACGTCCCATTTGCCATTGAACAACAAGGCGTCAATGCCAATATTCTGGGTGATGGCCTTTTCCCATTTCGCCAATGGGTTGCCAATCCTGGTACGGTAAAAACCTGGTACAACACTACCATTGGTACCGTTGATGTCATAGCTGGACGCATCAAGGCTGGTGCCAAACAAGCTGTACTGGTTGTTCGGGTCAACGTTGTTTGGGTTGCCCATGATGCCGTAGCCCGCCCGAATTTTAAGGTCGTCAAAAACATCTTTCATGCCTTCCATGAAGGGTTCGGAAGACAAGCGCCATGCCGCTGAAACTGCTGGGAAAACACCATAGCGGTTTTCCGCACCGAAACGGGAGGACCCATCACGGCGGACAACCGCAGAGATGATGTACTTGTCGTTTAAGTCATAATTCAGCCTGCCGAAATAGGATGCGAAGTTGACGCCATCACTATGACCACCATTAACTACCCGGGAATCAACGTTTGACAACCCAACAAAGTCAGGGCTTTGCGAAAAAGGATTGATACCAGAACCGCTCATGCCGCGGCTGGAACCCGTATTCAGGGCCTCTTGACCTACCAAGACGTCAATGCCATGTATGCCAAATTTCTTCCTGTAGTTTGCCGTATTGGTCCAAACCCAAGAGCTGCGATAAAAATTATTTTGTGAAAAGCCGAAAGATCCATTGTTCTCTTGGTTTTCGTAAGAACGCCTTTGGTAGCCAAAGGAGCTGAAATTGCTGTAGTCCCCACCAAAGCTGGTGCGAATCACGAAATCCTTGACAGGCTCCAATTCCGCGTAAACATTACCAAATACACCTACAGAAAAGGCCCTGTTGTTTTTTGCTCCATCCAAGTCAGCAACCGGATTGGAGGGGTTGTTAAAGCCTTGTACCGCCGTGCCGCCGTAGCCGCCAAACTCATCGTGAACAGGGATGATTGGTGACATCCTGGAAGCAAGCAATATCGCGTTTTCATCGTCAGAAGAACCACTGCCACCACCGTCACCCAACAGCAAGTTGGCAGCGCGGTAAGTTGTTTGGATGTTCTCGCCGATGCGCAGTTTTGGCAACAGGTCGAACTCGGTATTTACCCGGAATGTGTAACGGGAAAATTTTTGGTGGATGAGGATGCCCTCTTGCTCCTGCATGCCCATACCAACATAATAGCGGCTGGATTCGCCACCTCCCGAAAAACCGAGGTTATGGCGGTTCACCATAGCATTGCGGGTGATGGCATCATACCAATCGGTTCCTGCTTTGTTAGCTTTTACCACTTGATAAATACTGCCCGCCTCTGGATTTACATTGTATTTTTTTGCTTCTTCGGCTATGTTGATACTTCCAATGACTCCCTTATCGCCACCCACCAAAAGATAATCTGGCAGCACCGGAGTCGAGCCTGTGCCGTACTGTGGGTGGTTGTAAACAGGGGTTTCTCCGTTTTGGATGGCAGCGTTCTCGATTGCCTTCCAAGTCCAGTCGGCCTGCTCTTGCGGGTTCAGAATGCCAGGTGCGGAGCCGGGTGTAGTCACACCAACAGAACCGTCGTAGGTCACCTTCATTTTCTTAGTGCCTTTTTTGCCTTTTTTGGTGGTGTAAACAATCACGCCACCTGCTGCCCTTGCGCCGTAGATGGAAGCGGCGGTGGCATCCTTCAGTACCGTTGTGGTCTCAATGTCATCTGGCGAAAGGAAGTCGGTGGAGCCAACTGGCACACCATCAACCACATAAAGAGGTGCGTTGCCAGAGAGTGCGCCATAACCCCTAACCCTAACCTGACTTTCTGTGCCGGGCTGTCCGTTTGTAATCACCGTTACACCAGCCACGCGGCCCTGTAACTGCTGCTCCACGTTTCCCGAAGGAGAGACCTGAAGCGATCTAGAATCCACCGTGGACACGGAGCCGGGTGTACTTCTCCTAGTGTCAACTGAGTAGCCAGTGACCACTACCTCACTGAGGTTGAGGCCATCCTGCAAAGTGACCTGAATGCTATTTCGTCCATTCAGTGGAACATCCTGCGTCTGGTAACCTGTATAGGAAACTGACAGTACAACGTTCAGGTCTGGGACATTCAGCTCAAAACTGCCATCAATGTCTGTGATGGTGCCAGTACTAGTCCCCATTACTAACACGGTGGCACCAATCAATGGGGCGCCATCTGCATCTGAGATGGTGCCGCTCACCTTTTGTTGCGCATACGAGCTTGCCGCTAACATCAAGCTCAGAAGCGAGAGTAAAATTAATCGTTTCATAATTACCATATAAAGTTTAAATTAGTGAAAAATGCTTGCCTGACTTGGGGAGTTGCATATCCCAAGCAATAAGTTGGTTCAGAAGAAATAATGCGGTATTTAGAGAATTCGAGTGCCTTGATGGTTCACAAAATGGTTAGGTCAAAAATAATTTGGAAAGTGAACGGGAATATTCGAGCGACTAAGGTATTTTGTTTTTCCAGTTTTCAAAAATTTATCGTGCTTGAATATTTTGTATTTTTTACACAAATAACCTTTTGTGCTTTAAATCAACGCTTTTTAAATAGTTATTTTTCCCAACGGTGCTTTCCCCAGCCGAAGATTTTTTAACTTTTTCGGAAAACTGGACAGAATTTTTACCTTCGTTTTCATTTTCCACCATGCAAACAACAGACATGAGAAGCAAGTCTTTCCTATTGTTATCCTTTCTTCTGGTTTCGCTGATTGCCTGCAAAAAGGAAGCAGTTTTGTTTCACCAAATGCCCGCCGCCGAGTCGGGTATCCGTTTTTCCAACCGGATAACGGAAAGCGATTCGTTCAACATCCTGACCTTTGAGTACATCTACAACGGGGGTGGAGTGGGGGTCGGCGACTTCAACAACGACGGCTTCCAAGATGTGTTTTTTGCTGGAAACATGGTGGACAACCAGCTCTACCTTAACCGTAAAAACTTTAAGTTCGAAGACATCACCGCGGCGGCGGGCGTGGCGGGCAAGGACAGGTGGTGCTCGGGCGTGGCACTCGTGGACATCAACGCCGACGGCTGGCTCGATATCTACGTCTGCGCTACAACCTACAAGCCCGGCACCAGAAGGGCCAACCTTTTGTACGTCAACCAAGGCATTTCGGGCAGCGAGGAAAAACCAGTTTTCAATGAAATGGCCGATGCCTACGGCCTCGCCGACACCTCCCACACCACCAGCGCCGCCTTTTTTGATTACGACAACGACGGCGACCTCGACCTTTACCTCCTCGTCAACGAAATGGACAAGCAGGCGTTCCCCAACAAGTACCGGCCAAAAATCACCGACGGCACGTCCAAGCGCACCGACAAGCTCTTTCGGAACGAGGGCGTTGGCTCCGCCGGGCATCCCGTCTTCAAAGACGTTTCAAGGGAGGCGGGCATTCAAGTCGAAGGCTTTGGCCTCGGCGTGAGTATCTGCGACATCAACGGCGACGGCTGGAAGGACGTGTACGTGACCAACGATTATCTGACCAACGACCTGCTCTGGATAAACAACGGCAACGGCACTTTCACCGATAAGGCAGCCACTTACTTCAAGCACACCTGCTACTCGGCGATGGGTAACGACGTGGCCGACCTGAACAACGACGGATTGCTCGATGTAGTGGCCGTGGACATGCTCCCGGCGGACAATTTTCGGCGCAAGACCATGCTCCCCGCCAACAATTACAGCAACTACCTGAACAACGACCTCCACGGCTACCAGCACCAGTACATCCGCAACACGCTGCAACTCAACCAGGGCAAACACCCTGGCGCCAACGACTTGGTTTTTAGCGAAATATCCATGTTGGCGGGCGTCTCAAGCACCGACTGGAGCTGGTCGCCGCTGGCTGCCGACTTCGACAACGACGGCGACCGCGACCTCGCCATCACCAACGGTTTCCCGAAGGACGTCACCAACCGCGACTTTATCGACTACCACGCCGTGGCAGGCAACCTGCTGGACAGGGCTTCCCTTTCACAACAGATACCGGTCGTAAAAATCCACAACTACGCCTTTCGCAACACTGGGGGCAAGGTGCCCGTCTTCGAGGATGTATCCGCCGATTGGGGATTCACCTCCCAACCTTCCTTCTCCAACGGCGCAGCCTACGCCGACCTCGACAACGACGGCGACCTCGACTACGTCGTCAACAACATCAACGACAGCGCCTTCGTGTACAAAAACCAACTGGTGGAAACCCGCCCACAGCAAGCCAATTGGCTCAATGTCAAGTTTGCCGGCAGTGCCAACAACCCCGCTGGCCTCGGCGCGCTGATGGAGCTTTTTTATGAAAACGGCAAGCTGCAATTCTGGGAAAATACCCCCTACCGCGGTTACCTCTCCTCCGTGGAAGCTGGGGCGCATTTTGGACTCGGCGCTGCCGCAAAGGTGGACAGCGTCAGGGTCACGTGGCCAGGAAATCCCACAGGTGTGGGCAATGTGCAGTTGCTGAAAAACATACCTGCCAATCAAGTGCTGGAGGTAAAATACGAAAATGCCAGGCCAGTAGCCGCAAGTCAGGTGCCCCCAACCGAGCCGCCCTTTTCGCCGAAGCCACTGCCGAACTTGGCATCAACTTCATTCACCGGGACAGCGATTTCATTGACTTCAACGTGCAACGCCTGCTCCCGCACAAGCTCTCCCAGTTCGGCCCCGGCATCGCCGTGGGCGACGTGAACGGCGACGGGCTGGACGATTTTTACGTGGGCGGCTCGCATTTCTTTGAAGGCAGCTTTTTTGTCCAAAACCCGGCTGGCCAAAGCGGTTTTGCGCAGCAAAACCTGTTTCAAAAAAACGGGGACAGGCCCAAACTGGAGGAGGAACTCGGTGCGCTACTCCTCGACGTGGACAATGACGGCGACAACGACCTGTACCTCGTCAGTGGCGGCAACGAATTCTCGGTGGACAGCAATGTTTACCAAGACCGGCTCTACTTGAACGAGGGCGGGCAGTTCCAGTTGGCTGTCGATGCCCTGCCGAAGTTTGGCAAGAGCGGCTCCTGCGTCCGGGCCGCCGACTATGACCGGGACGGCGACCTTGACCTCTTCGTCGGCGGCAGGGTGCTTCCTTCGGAGTATCCACTACCCGCCAGCAGCTACCTGCTCCGCAACGACAGCAAGCCCGGCAGCGTGAAGTTTACCCTCATAGAAGTCCCCGCCCTGAAGGACATCGGCCTCGTCTGCGACGCCCTCTGGACCGACTTCGACAACGACGGTTGGGTGGACCTGCTGCTGGCTGGTGAGTGGATGCCCCTCACTTTTTTGAAAAATGAAAATGGGGTGCTAAATCCGCAATCCGCAATCCGCATTCCGCAATCAAATGGCTGGTGGAACAGCCTCGCCGCGGCTGATTTTGACCTTGACGGCGACATGGACTATGTAGTGGGCAACTTGGGCAAAAACACGCTTTTCCAAGCGGACGAGGAGCGCTACATCGCGATGTACGCCGCCGATTTTGACAAAAACAACGCCGTGGATGCCATCCCTGCCGCTTTTTTTCCCGACGAGAAAGGCAAAATGACAGAGTTCCCCTACTTCAGCCGGTTGGACATGGAAAAGCAGGTATCCAAGTTCAAGGGCCTGTACCTACGCCATGCGGACTTGGGCAAATCGTCCATGAAAGCGTTGTTGGCCAAGTTCCCAGCTGCCAATCCGCTGGTGCTAAAAGCCAATTGGCTGGTCAGCAGCTACCTTGAAAACCTTGGCGCTGGCAAGTTCCAACTGCGCGAACTGCCGATGGAGGCACAGCTTTCGCCCGCCAATGGCATTGTGGCCGAAGACTTCAACGGCGACGGCAACCCGGACCTGCTGCTTGCCGGGAATGACTTCGGCACCGAAGTGGGCATGGGTCGCTACGATGCGGGGAACGGGCTGGTGCTGCTCGGCGACGGGAAGGGTCATTTTTTCCCCATTTCATTGCAGGAAAGCGGCATTTGCATCCTTGGCGACAGCAAGGGGCTGGCCACTGTGCGGGGCAGCGATGGCAGTCTTTTGGTGGCCTCCGGCCAAAACAAGGGAAAGTTGCAAGTCTTTAGATTGGGCACAAAACAAGAAGTCATTGCCCTCCAACCGGACGACTTCACGGTGCTGCTCCAGTTGGCTGATGGCCGGACGCTCCGTCGCGAATTTCCTTACGGGCAGGGCTTCCTGTCCCAGTCGTCCCGGACGTTGTTCCTCCCACCCGGCACAGTGTCCGTGGAGGTCGTGGATTTTAGGGGAAAGAAAAGGGTGGTCGGCCAAAACGTCCAGTAGGCCGCTTTTTAAAATCCAACCGACGCCGCCAGCGATGCGCTCCGCCCCACGCCGTTCACCCCAGAGCCGTGGTAGCGGTAGTCGGCGTTGAGGATGTTCCAAATGCCCGGTCTCAAATTGACGGTGATTCGCCTCGTGTAGATTCTAAAGTTGCCGTGCAGGTTCACTACCTGCCAGCTTGGCGTGCCGCCAATGGGGATACGATTGTCAGCTTTGTCGCCAGCGGCAAGGCGGTCTTGTTTGCTGGCAAAAAACCATTCGAGCGAGGCCGACCAACCATAGCTTGCCCACTTACCGAGAGAGCCGTCTTTATTGTTATCGTAACGCAAAACCATGCTCCCAAACAGCGGCGGGATGCGGCGCAGCGGCTCGGCGTCCGTCACGTTCTGCCCATACTGCCAGGCGAGGTTGCCGCTCAAGTCAAAACGCCCTGTCATCCGCAGCCAGCTGTTCATCTCCATGCCCTGAACATAGCCCCGCTGCACGTTCTCCTTCTGGTAAACCGGGTATCCAGCGATGCTGTCCGACCCCACCCGCACCCTCGTGATGAGGTCACGAAGCTCGTTCCTGAAAACCGCTGCCTCTGCCCGCCAGCGCTCCTGTTTGTGCCGCCAGCCCAGCTCGAAATTGTAGGATTTTTCAGGCCGCAAGTCCGCCGTCGGCACCTCGTAGCGGAAGTCCACGATGCCGAGCGAGCCGAGGTCGTCCACGTTGGGCGCCCTGAAGGCGGAGTTGAAGCTGGCGAAGGCCGAGTTTTGCTTGTCCAGTTTGCGGAGCGCCCCAGCGTTCCAGACCAGTGCGCCCGGCGTCAGGTGCGTTTTGCCGATGGTTTCGTCCTCCGTTTTTATCGAAAAATGGTTGTAGCGCAGCCCGCCCGTGAAGTTCCAGTCGCCTGATTCCCATTCGTTGGTACAAAAAATGGCGCTGCTCAAATGCGTTGCGCCATCTGGGTAAAGTCCGCGCTTGTCGGCCTCCACGCCCGTGCCCGTGTCCACATCCGTGCGGGTGCTGCCCACGAGGTCGTGGTAGGTTTCCACGCCCACCGTTGAGCGCCACCACTCGGCCACGGTGAACTCCGCCAGCACCGAAGCGCCAAGGCTGCGCACGTCGTCGAATTCCTTGCGCAGGGTGGGGGAGCCGTTCTTTTGGCTTTCCCGGTGTTCGTCGGTGCGGTGGAGCGAGGCGGTGGCTGTGATTTTTTGCAGGCCAGAAATCCTTTCCGGGGCAAACTCAAACCGGGCATAGCTCAACTGCCGCTGCTGGAGCGTCATGTGGTTTTTGGCAAAATCTTCCAATTGAATTTTGTGAAAAACGGGCACATCGTCCTGCCGCAGGAACTGTTTCGCCAAAGTGAGTGTACTCGTTTGCCCCAGCCGAATTTTGCCCTTCAGGTCAAAAGCTGCCTCGTCGTAGCCGCTCGGCGACTGCACCCCGGTCGTGTCGCCGCCCACGAGGTCGCCGAAACGGCGGAGCGAACCTGCCGCCCGGAATGCCAGGTTTTTATTGGAAAAGGACAGGTCGGCATGAGCGGTTTTCTCCATTTCTTGGCTTCGCCAAAGGCCAAGTGCCTTGCCATTCCACTTGCTGCCATTCTCTTGGAAATCAGGCGATTGTGTCAGCACGTTCACCGTTCCTCCCAGCGCATCCGACCCGTAGCCCACGCTTCCGCCGCCTTTCAGCACCTCAATGCTTTGGATGGAAAACGGGTCAATCGTGTTCAAATATTGGTTCGGGCCGTACCGGAAGGTGGCGTTGCTCAACCGAATGCCGTCCACGAGCAGCAGCGTCTGGTTGCCCGTGAGGCCCCGGATGAAGGGCGAACCACCGCCGTGGTTAGTCTTCTGGACGAAAACGCCAGGCGTGGACATCAGCGCTTCGGGTGTGGTGCGCTCCTGTCGGTCAAGTAGGTGTTTTTGCGTCAGCTTTTCCACTGAGGCGGGGGTGTCAAAGCGGGAAGTCTCGCTGCGCTGGGCGGTGACGATGATTTCGGTGAGGGTGTCCTGTTTGATTTCAGGGCTTTGCGCCAGCAAGTTGCGAAGCGACAAAAGCAATTGAAAAAATGGTGAGTTGATTTTTCATAAAACCTTTGTTGGTTGCCTGGAAAAGTAGTGCTGCAGTTTTAAATCCTTTGCTGCTCATAAAACCACTTCCGCTGCTCCCCCTCATCGTCCAGCTTCGGCCCCTGCTTGATTTTCTCCCAATTGAAGGTCTTGTGGTAAATGTCCATCGCCTTCTGCGGGTCGAAGATGCGAGTATCCGACGGCTCCAACGTGTACGGCGTGAAGTCGGGCTGGTCGGTGAAAAAATCGGTGAGCAGGCTGGCCGTCAGGTCGTAGTGGTTGACGAAGCCGGCGTCGGTCAGCGTGTAAATCAGCCGCAACAGGCTGCCGAAATTGGCGTGGGTGTGCGACACGTAGCCCCGTTTCACATACGGCCCAGCCATCATCAACACCGAGCGGTGGGCATCCACGTGGTCAATGCCGCCCTGCGGGTCGTCCTCCGTCACGACCACGAGCATGTTCTTCCAGTACGGCGTGCGGCTGAGGAAATGTAGCAGCCTGCCTAGGGCGAGGTCGTTGTCGGACATGTAGCTTTCGAGGTAGGGGTAGCCCTCCGTCGGGCGGGGGCCAGCGCCATGGTCGTTGGGCAGGATGATGGTGATGACGTCGGGCAGCCTCCCCCCGCCCCCCTCCGAAGTAGGGGGAGTAGTCCCGTCACCCCCTCCTTCGGAGGGGGACGGGGGGAGGCCCCATTTCGCCATGAACTCCTCCTCGAACTTGTCCATCCGAAACTGGTCGGGCACGTTGGTATTATAGCCGGGATAGGTGAAGCTCGTGCGGTCGAACAGCACTTTCGGCATGGGGTAAACGACCGAGTGCCGTGCCCCAAACAACGTGTCGAATTTCTCCTCCGACGGCTCGGTGTATTCGTTGGCTTCGCCAAAATTGTAGTACGTGACGCCGTCCCGTGCGAGGTTTTCCCAGATGCCGCCCCGCTCGTTGTAGTCTTCGGGGTCTTGAGCGCCCGTGGTGCGGGGGAAGCGCCTGCCCAGTGCGCTGCTGAACGGCTTGTGCTCGGCGCTGGTCTGCGAGTTCACCTCCACGTACTCGTTCGGGATGGTGCCGACCATCCATTTGTGGCCGTGGATGCTGGCGTCCGAGTCGCAATAAAAATTGTCGCTGAACGCCCATTGCTGCGCAATTTTCAGGTGGTTGGGCATCACGCTGGCCTTACCGACGGCGGGTGACCCGGCCTTGTTCGCAGGCACGTCCACATCGTTGCCGAACCGGGCGATGGTCGGGTCGCCTTTTGCCTGCGACAATTGGCCGAACACCTCGTCGTAGGTGCGGTTTTCCTTGGTCACATAAACGATGTGTTTGATGGGGCTTTCCCGGAGGCCGGGCAGCACGGGGAGCGGGTTCTTGCCATCGTCGGTTACTTTCACTTTCCGGAAGGTGTTTTGCAAAACCTGCTGCGTGTAGGTGGCGAGCGTGGCGTCGTCCGGCACATCTATCATTTGGAAAATGCCGAGTTGGATGTCGCCGATGTAAGTGCCTTGCGGCGGAGCCGTAAAACCCCCACCACCATTTGGGCCAGCGCCGTAGCCACGGGCTGAGGTGACGTAGATTTTAGAGCCGTCCGGCGAAAGTTTGACCCTCGACGGCATCCAACCCGTAGGGATGTAGCCCCGCACTTTTTTCTTTTTCACGTCCACCACCGCAACTGCGTTCAGGCTGAGGCAGGCGACGTACAGCGTTTTTTCATCCGGCGAAAGCGCCACGCCGAAGGGCATGATGCCCCGGTAGTGGTCGAGGGTTTTGTGGAATTTGAGTGGAATGTCCGCCACAACCTTGTGTTTTTTAAGGTCAAAAACCGAAATCAAGTCGTTCTGCGAATTGGAAATATAGGCGCAGCGGCTGCCCACCGCCACCGAGTTGGGGTGCGCCCCGCCCACGATTTCGCCCTCTTCTTCCTCCTCTTCGTTCTCGAATTCGTCGCCGATTTGCAGGCCCGTTTTGAACTTGCCCGTCACCGTGTTTTTGTCCAAATCCACCGTCCAGATGCTCATCGCCCGCTCGTCGAGCGGGCTGCCGAGGCCGGGGATTTGGCGGCCATCGGGGTAGGTGACACCCTCCTCCGCTTCCTTCGACGGATAGCCGTAGGCAGGCACTTCGAGGCCCATTTTGCCAATGTTTTCAGGGGTCACGTCCGGCACGAGTGGGTAGTCGAAAAGGCCGATATTTGCCACGAATGCCGTTTTACCGTCCGGCGAAATGGCGATGCCAAACGGGATGCGCCCGACGGGGATGCTGGCGATGACGGCTCCCCCTTTAGGGGGCTGGGGGGTTAAATCCATTTTTATCAAACGGTTGTTGCCCCGGTCGAGGGCGAGGAGGTGGTTGCGCTTTTTATCCAAAACGATGTCCGTTACGTAGCTGTCCTCATATTTTTTACCTAAAAATTCGCCGTCCACGCTGATGGTCAGCAAGTTGCGGTTGTTCTCCACGTCGAGCAGGACGACCGTTCCCTTGTCGCCACCGGAGAGCCAAGCGGTTTTCCCATCGGGCATGAAGGCGATGCCCATGCAGGAGGAGCCTTCCAAAACGGCTGGCACCGACTTGTCGTAGCTGGGCATCCGCACGGGTCGGTCGGGGTAGCGCAGGTCAATCTTCGTGACCACGTCGTTGTGCAGCACGAGCGCCGTTTTCCCGTCGGGGCTGATGGCCAGGCCGTAGGGTGCACGGGTGATGGGCACGGATTTTCCCGCCGGGGTAACGTAGCGGCCACTGGGCAAAACGGAGTAACCCGCCGCATCAATTTTGCAGAACTCGGTTGCGCCGGGAACTTGTAGCGTGGTGACGGTTTTTTGGGAAAAAATGGGTTGGTAAAAAAGCAAAATGGCGGCAATCGCCAGCGTAGTGTTTTTCATAAATGGTTGATGATTAGCGGGTAAAGGTAGGGTTTGGCCACACGCGGGCAAGTTGAACGAGTTTATTTTTGGGTTAAGTTAAAGTATTCCCCTGCTGCACGTTCTTGAATTTGGACGTGCTGGTATGGCCGTCCCCGGTGTATTATTTAAAAAAAACCCGCCCCAGCAAAAGCCAAGGCGGGATTTCCGAAAATCTGAAATCAAATTTTATTGCACAACAACCCTCCTCACCAATACCCCTTTCTCCGAGGTCACCTTCACAAAGTAAGCCCCTTTTGAAAAGGCGTTCAAGTCAAGCTTGGTAGTCGTTGCAGCAGCCTGAATATCCATGTTTTGCGACAGCGAAAGCCTGCCTGTCACATCATAAACGCCCACCGAGTAAGCCCCAGCCTCGAACTCGCTGAACGCCAAGTTCACCCAGCCCGAAGTCGGGTTCGGGAAGAGGCCCAGTTGGCCAGCCAGGGTCGGTTCGTTCACGGCGTTCGGTTGGAAGTTTACCGTCACCTCATCGGTACTGGTGCAGCCGCTGGCGCTGGTCACCGTCACGTTGTACGTGCCGTCTTCACTCACGGTCAGGGTCTGGCTGGTTGAGCCGTCGCTCCACAGGTAAGTCTGGTTGAAGCCAGTACCTGCATCCAGCACATAGCTGTTCGGTTCGTACACAATCGTGTCAGGCCCCAAATCCAAGACCGGGGCGGGATTCACGAAGACCGTCGCAGCGTCCAGGTCCGTGCAGCCGAAGCTGTTGCTCACCACCACCGAGTAGGTGCCGGTTTGAGCCACGTTGATGCTTTGCGTGGTAGCGCCCGTGCTCCAGGTGTAGCTGCTGAAACCAGCGCCAGCGCTCAAAGTAGCTGTTTCTCCTTCGCAAATCGTTTGGTTGACACCAGGTTCACGTCCGGCGTTGGGTTCACCACCACTTCCACCACGTCGCTGCCGAAGCAGCCGTTGGCAGCACTGACCAACACGCCATAGGCTCCGGCGGTAGTCACTTGGATACTCTGCCTGGTAGCGCCCGTGCTCCACTCGTAAGTCGTAAAACCTGGGCCAGCATTGAGGTTGATGAACTGCCCATCGCAGATGGTTTGGGTGACATTGCCAAGGTCTGGCACAGGAGCGGCCAGTGTCGTCAGCGTGATTTCATCCAAGCCGAGGCAGCCGTTTGCATCTTCCACGATGACGCCGTAAGTACCAGCGGTGGTCACCGTCAGCGTTTGACCCTGCGAGCTGTCGCTCCACAGGTAGCCCGCGAAGCCAGCGCCGGGGTTGAGCGTAATGTCCTCATTGGAACAGAAGGAAGTATCAGCGCCGAGGTCAACCACCGGGTTGGCGTACACCACTACGGCCACGCTGTCAATGGCTTTGCAACCCACGTCATTTGTCACGGTCACGCTGTAATTGCCTTCAGCCGTCACGCTGGTAGTCTGTCCGGTGGCGTTGTTGCTCCAAGTGTAGGCGGTGAAGCCTGCACCAGCGTCAAGTGAAATGTTGTCGCCCTCGCAACCGCTGGCGCTCGCCACGGGATAGTCATAAGTACAGTACGGCGACACGTAGCCGAGCGGCTCGGACAAGCCGTAGATGTACAGCCGGGTCGTTTTCCCGGTGAAAACAATCGTGCCGTCGCCCGCCGGGCTGTCAATGCCGAAGTCGTTGTCGTTCACCACGGCAATCGTGTTGTCGTCGATGATGGTCACGCCCTCTGGCTTGTCGTGGCTAAGGTCCCAGCCTGCTTCGAGCAGGTCGAGCACCAGCGTTTTTTCCACCACGTTCACGCCGAAGGCGGCAATGCCAGCAGCCGTGCCGACCTGTTCCATCGTTTGTCCGCCAAAATCGTCGGTCGTGAGCGGCGTGGCGTTGGCGATGTTGATTTTGTAAATATTCTTGGTGTTCCAGCCGTTGCGCTCTGCGTGTTCGACCAGCAGGAACTCTTCGTTGTTCACCGCCACGAGGTCGCCCACCTTCCAGTCACGGGTGCGGATTTGGCCAACCACCGGGTTGATTTCGTAAGCAAACTGGCGAACAGCGTCCGTTTCCGGGTCAATCTCGACGAGGCGGAGCAAGCGGCCATTGTTGCCAGCCGCCGTGTTTGGGTTGTCGGCAACGCTCTGAATCATCGAATAGACTTTGCCGTTTGGCGTGATGGCCACGCCCTCGAAGCCCCTGTTTGCCCGGCGCTTGCCAACCACGGCAGGCAACGGTGCGTCCTGTGTCTCGGTCGGGAACGGCGTGTAGCGTTTGATGACTTGTTTTGTCGCCTTGTTGATTTTCCAAACCGAAGCGCCGTACTCGTCGCAGAGCCAGAGGTTACCGAAATTGTCCTCCACGATGCCCTCCGAGTCCATGCCCCAAACGTCCGGTGTCAGCACGACGGGCGTGGTATCGGCCCAAGCCATTTCACCCGTAGAACCTGCGCCTGCCGGGAGCGGGAGGCCAGAAATTGGAGAGCCGTCTGGGCGCAAAATCGGGTCAATTTCCTGCACCGTCCAAGCGCCGTTCTCCGCTTTGAAACGGGTGATGAGCGGGGCGTAGTCAGGTGCTGGGAACAGCAGCGTCGTGCCGGTGGCGTTCGGGTGGGAAGTGGCGACGGCGTTCGGTCCCCGGTCGCTCACGGCGTAGAACTCAAGGTCGGTGCCGGGGATGTAATGCAGACCGCTGATGCCGCCATCGAAAATCGTCTCGCCCTGAAAGTCAGCGATAGTGCTGGTCGGCGTGTAGTCGTAAGTTTCCAGCGTGAAATCGCCGCCGTTGGTGCGGTCGAGTTCGATTTGGAAAACGCTCAAAGTGCCGCTGATTTCATTGCTCAACACGAGCAGGTTGCGCCCGTTAGGGCTTTCATTTTTAGGGATAAAAATCAAGCCTTCTGGCCCCAAATCTCCCCCTGGTACTTGGCGGGTATTGATGTATTGGATAAACTCAGGCGCAGCCGGGTTGGTCACTTCGTAGGCTGCGATGCCGCCGATGCGCTCAAGGCCTACGAAGGCAAACGTCCTGCCTTCAATTTCCGCAATCGTAACTGCCTCTGGCTCAGGGCCTTTGTCGTCGCTGCGGTTCTTGAACGAAGGCGTAGTGCCGTTGCTGGCATTGAAATATTGCCCCCAAGTCGGGTCGGCTGCCGTGA
This sequence comes from Saprospiraceae bacterium, assembly GCA_016719855.1. GTDB lineage: Bacteria > Bacteroidota > Bacteroidia > Chitinophagales > Saprospiraceae > UBA6168. The sequence goes on from JADJYH010000087.1 coordinate 94,497, forward strand.
TGGCTTCGAGGTCGTCGCCGCTGTCCCAGACCGCTGCACCCGTTGCCAGGTTCCAAATCGTGAACGAGCGGCCGCCGAAGGAATAAATTTCGTCCAGGTCGCCGTCGCCGTCCGTGTCACCGTCATAGCTCAGTACGTTCAACCTGCCGAGCAATTCGTTTTTCTGCAAATAATCCGCATTCGGAAAGGCCGTCGAATCGAGGCTGAGGCTGCCGAGGCGCTGTGATTCCACGAAGCTGCCCCACTCACGGGCGTCGCCTTCGTTGGCGGTGATGGCGTAGGTCACGCCGCCTACCTCAAAGCACTCAATGGCATCGGGCATGTAGGCACCTTTGATGGGCCAAGCGGCAGAGAAGATTTTGCCGCCCCGGTCGCTGGCGTCGAGGATGTTGGCGACCTGCGAGTGGTTCTTGTAGCCGAGTGGCTCGATGCTCGTAACTGTCAAGGTTTGCAGGTCAATCGTGGCCACGGCGTTGTTTTCCTGCAAGGTCACGAGCGCAATTTTGTCGTCTGCGCTGACGCAGATGTACTCCGGTTCCAGGTCCTTGCCAACGGTGGCATTTGGCCCGAAAATGCGGACGCCCGCTGCTTTGAGTGCATCAATTTGCCCGTCGAAACTCTCGAACGTTAGGGTCGTCACATTGGCGTTGGCCACGTTGGCCACGCCGCCCGTCAGGTCAATCACGCTGACCGAACCGAGCGGGTCAACCGAATAGTCGCTGCTGGGTTCGCCCTCGTTGGCGGTCAGCGCCTTCGTGCCGTCGTTGCTGAAAATCACCATGTCGGGCAGGTTGCCGACGTTCACGGCACTGATAAACGTGCCGTCGGCGTCGAAGAAAACGACTGAGCCGTCCTCCGCCGTTGAGTCGCCCTGAATGGCCACCGCCACCACGCCATTTTTCACTGCCACCGAATTGATGCCGCCGCCGAAGCTGGAAACGTCCACGCTTTCAAGGAAAACCGGGGCAACGGGGTCGGCGAAGTTGAGGACATCGAGCGTGTTGTTCACAATATTGGTGACGAAAAGCCGCTTGGATGCTGGGTCGTAAGCCGAAATCTCGGCAGAGCCACCGCCTGGGCTGCCCGGTACGCTCGTGACATGGCGCAGTGAGATGAACGGTGCAGCCTGTGCCGTTGGTGCCGCTACATCGTTGTCGGCGATGAGCATGATATGCTCCGTTTCGCTGCCAAAAATGGCGTTGGAACTGCTGTCAATTTCCAGAATCAGGTATTTGCCGCCCGTGAGGTTTCCGTTGTCGGGCAGGTTTACCAAAAACGACAGGGTGTCGTCGGTGGCCGGGAGGTCAAGCGTGGTAGTTCCCAGCACGTAGTTGTTGCCGGGCACCGCCGTGGACGCAGCTACCACCGTAAGGTTCAATGCACCCGTCAGCCCGCCGCCCTGTACGGCTACCTGCACTTCCACATCGCCCACACCTTCGGTAAATGTGGCCGTTGTTTTCAAAAAACTTACCGTTGGCAATATGTCAACGGTTGGGGGCGGTACGCTTTCAAGGGTGAGGTTGTCGAAACGGTTGTTGCCAGCCGTGCCGCCGCCGCCCTGCCCGAAGGTGAGTCGGATGGCAAAATTTGGGTTGTCGTTTACCGCCGGGATGCCTGAAAAATCGAGCGTCTGCAAGGTCGGGTCGCCGTCCACGGGTAGGATAGTGGTGAGGCTGTCGAAGTCCGTGCCGTTGGTGGTGTAGAAAACATACTGCTCACCTGCGCCGGAACCTGAGCGGCGGGTGGCGTATTTCACCACCACATTGTCGTACCCGGTGGTCGGCAGGTTGAACAGCAGCGTGCCGCCAATCGGGTTGTTGAATCGGAGGTGCGTGAGTGCTGCGTCGCCGTTCTGTGCGTTCGGGTTGGCGGTGTCAAAGCCCTGCGCCGTGTTGCTGGTCACTTGGATGGCGCTCATGCCACCTTGAACATGCGTGATGGCTGCGCCAGGCACAAGGTTCAGTGTCGGTGCGAGCAGCGCCGCCTCGTCGGTCGAGTTGTTGAAGTTCCAGTAATGCACCAGCGTTTGGGCGGTGAGCGCTAGGCTGGAAATCAGGAAAAGCGAGAGGAAAGTAAATTGTTTTACCATGCCGAAATTGGATTGGGTGAATGAATTTGATGAAGGGGCAAAGCTATCCCGGCAGGGTGGGGTGGGTGGAAACTGGGGGTTAAAGGTGTTTGAAATCTGGGTTAAGGCAGGAGGGCTTTTTTTGTTTTTTGTAAACAAATCTGCGGCGCTTCATTAATTGAAAATGAAATCAACTCGAAGATAGCTGCTGCCATGCGCCCAGTTCAATTGCCTTCCGTAATCAGCAGCCCAAAAAAGAACTGACCGCATGAAACGACAAACCGTGTTTCTCATTATCGCCATTTTGTTGGCACTGACCCTTCCCTATTGCACCGAAACCACGCCCACTGCCGAAGGCGAGGCCCTCGCCCGCAGTCACTGCGCCAGTTGCCATGCTTATCCTGCGCCAACCGTTTTGGACAAAGTTTCTTGGGACAAATACGTGCTGCCGCGCATGGGGGTGCTGCTCGGTGTTTTGCCGCTGGACAGTGCGGGCGGCAATTTCATCGAACCCGCGGCGCTGGCACTCGACAACCCCTTGATAATCAGAAAGGAAGCGGCCATCTCCGCAGCAGAATGGGCGGCCATCCGAGCGTTTTACCTAAATAATGCCCCTGCCGAAATGCCTGCTGCCGAGCCGCTTTTGGTGGAGCAATCGCTGCCGCAATTCGAGCTGCATTTCCCCGATTATTTCCTAAGTCCGCCTGGTACTTTGATGGCCAAATTCACCGAGGGCGGGCTGCTCCTGAGCGACGTACACAAGGGGCAATTGCTGGCATTCGACAAAACGCTGGCGTTGCAGCAAACGGCGAGTTTGCCCGGCGGTGTGGTATCGCTCACGGGCATTGCCGAAGGCGAAGTGGCAACCTGCATCGGCTCATTTTCGCCGACCGACAAGGCTACGGGCAGCGTGGTTTTTTTGCCAAAAAAACAAGGCGCACCACCCGTCACGCTGGTGGACAGCCTGCGCCGACCTGTCCACACTAGCCTGGCCGACCTCGATGCCGACGGGCGCTTCGACCTCGTGACCTGCGAGTTCGGGAAATGGGTGGGCAGCCTCAGTTGGTGGAAAAACGATGGGCGGGGCGGCTTCGAGCGGCGTTTGCTGCGCAATATGCCCGGTGCCATCCGCACGGCGGTGAGTGACCTGAACGGCGACGGTCTGCCCGACATCGTGGCCTTGTTCGGGCAGGGCGACGAGGGCATTTTTGTATTCTATAATAAAGGTGGCGGCAAATTCGAGGAAGTGCGGGCGCTGCGGTTCCCGCCCAGCTACGGTTCCAGCTACTTCGACCTGTTTGACTTCAATGGCGATGGGCACCCGGACATCGTTTATACCTGCGGCGACAATGCCGACTTTCCGCCTGTGAGCAAACCGTACCACGGCATCCGCATCTTTCAGAACGACGGCCAGGGCAATTTCACGGAGGCGCTTTTCCTGCCGCTGCCGGGTGCTTATGCCGCCATTCCCGCCGACTTCGACCTTGATGGCGACTTGGACATCGCTGCCATCTCGTTCTTCCCCAATTTTGAAAAAACGCCGGAGGCGGGTTTCGCTTTTTTTAAAAATCAAGGTGACATGAAGTTCAGGGCGCTCACGTTTCCACAATCGCACAAGGGTCGCTGGCTGGTGATGGACGCAGGGGATTTGGACGCCGATGGCGACCTCGACCTCGTGCTGGGCAGCATGGCATTTGAGACGGTTCCCGATGGCGGCGAGGTGAAAAAGTGGGTGAAGGATGGCATCCCATTCGTGGTGCTGGAGAACAAGGCGAGGTGAAAAATTCAACCAAAAACAATCCTAAATTTACCCACAAATCATAGTTAACAGTCGCATAACTTTATGATAATCAATTCTTTAACAGGTAAAGATTATTGAACTATTTGTTAAAAAACGCTTAACCCACCCGGTACTTTCCTTAGCACCTGCCGAGCGTAGGTTTGCGGATAATTTTTTTCATTAAAATTCAATTGTTGACCTATGACAAAGAGACTTTACCTCCTCTTTGCCCTGGCATTTTCATGTCTAGCGGCAAATGCACAAACCCTCTTCGATGAGGAAATCCAAATCCCGGCGGGCTTTGCACCCACCGAAATCGTAATGCCTCCATCCCCACTCACGACGCAGGTGCTGTTCATCGGCGGTGTGGACATGGTGCAGGCCACCCCTACGTACGGCAACCCTGGCGGGGAAACCGTGGCAAAAGAGTGGCACGACTTCATCGGCATCACCCCCGACAACACCGGCCAGAGCATGGGCTGGGTGACGGTGAACCACGAGATGATTTACGCCTCCGACAAGCTCGGCGACGGTGGTGGCATGACCTCCTTCAAGATTAAAAGGAAGGCCGACGGTTCTTTGGAAGTACTCGACCAGACGCTGAACGATGGTCGCACGGGCAAGTTCTTCAACGTGGATTTCGTGAATACGGTCGGCGAAACGGGCATGAACTGTGGCGGCATTGTGTCCATGGTGGATGGCCGCATCTGGACGGCGGAAGAGTGGTTCCAAACCAGCAATGCTGCCATTTACGCTGGCGGCGGTGGCGTTCGGGACACCTCCAACTTCGTGGTAAGTTCTGACATTCCAGGCTGGAACGGTGTGAGCCTCAAGCGCTACCAGAACCTGAACTGGATGACCGAAATTGACCCACGGCAGGCCAAGGCCATCCGCAAGCAGTACAACTGGGGCCGCCAAGGCTTCGAGGGCGGTGTCATCGCCCCGGACAACCGCATCGTTTACCTCGGCCCAGATGCCACGCCGGGCTTCTTCGGCATGTTCGTGGCGAACACGCCGGGCGATTTCACAAAAGGAACCTTGTTTGCCTACAAGCACGACAAACCGGGATGGCCTTGGGTGCCCATCTGGGAAGACGGTGCCATGCTCAACCATGAGAATGTAGCAGCGTCCAAGGGTGCTACCATGTTCAACCGCATCGAGTGGGTGGCCATGAACCCAGACGACAATTTCATCTACTTCACCGAAACGGGCCTCGACAACCCCGGCAGCGCCTTCGCTGCTGGTGCAGCAAAAGGTGGCGTTCACCACCCCGCCATCATGGCACGGGCGCAGGCGCAAGGCTTGGCTTCGCCAAACGTGTCAGCCTACTGGGATTACTACGGTCGGGTTTGGGAATACAACCCTACCAACGGCCAGACTCGCATTTACCTCGAAGCAGGCCCATATTTTGCCAACAGCCCAGCCGAAGCCAACTACCCAGAGAAGCACCTCACCAACCCAGATGGTTTGAATGTAATGACTATTGACGGAAAGAAATTTCTGGTCATCCAAGAGGACTTGAACGGCACTTCAAAGGGGCGTGTACCGGCTGGTGTGACCAACCCACTTTGCGAAGTTTACCTACTTGACCTGAGCATCCAGAACCCAACCGTGGACGACCTCATCAGGTTGACTGCTATCCCTGCGGGGGCAGAGGTAACAGGTGCCATTCCGACACCTGATGGCAAGTCGCTGCTCCTCAATGTGCAGCACCCACGCACCGACAATCCGTTCCCGTACAACCACTCGCTGACCTTTGCCATCCACGGTTTCGACCAGGTGAGCTACGCCAACCTGCAAAACCGCAGTTCGTTCAATGCCGAGGCTACGCCAGCCGTTGACGAATCGGGCGCATTCTCCGTCTATCCGAACCCGACGACCCGCACCGTCTTCCTCAACAAGCTGACGGACGTGGCCATTTACGACGCCTCCGGCAAACGGGTGCTCGTGAAGCGCAACACGATGGAAGTGGAAGTCAGCCAATTGAACCCAGGCGTTTATTTCGTGCAAAACGCTGAGGGCGAGACGATTAAGTTGAAGATACAGTAAGCTAAGCCCTGAGGTGACATCTTTTTGCCTGCTACACCTTTTGGTTTTAGCAAGGTTTCAAAAGGCAAAAAGGTGTCATCTCAGCAAGACCGGATGACACCTTTTCGCCCTGAAAACCCTGCTGGATGGGTGAGTTGGAACGGGCGAAAAGATGTCACCTCAAATCACAGGACGCCTGCGTGGTGTCCGGCATTTTTAAATTTTCAAGCCTTATGAACAAAAAGATACTTGCCTGTTTCCCCATCTTTTTTACCATCCTGATTTTCGGCAGTTTTTCGAGCGACAAAGCAAAAATAGCACTGGAAAAAGTTAGTCAACAATTTGGCACGGGCCTCGACGAAACCGGGCTTGCCATCAGCGATTTGGTGGCTGCTGCGCAAAATTTGAGCGGCAGCGAAAAGTCCGTGGAGGTGCTGCAGGCAGCCGTGACGGAGGCCCGTTTGAGCTACAAAAAAATCGAATTTTTAGTGGCCTATTTCGATGGTGCCGACGTGAAAAAAAATATCAACGGTGCGCCACTGCCGAGCATAGAACCGAATGTGCCCATCGTGAAGGTCATCGAGCCGAGCGGCTTGCAGGTGCTGGACGAACTGGCATTTGCCGACGATGTTTTCTCCCAAAAAAATGAAATCGTGGCGCTGGCGCAAAAGCTGGAAAAGGACTGGCGGGAAGTCCAGTTTTTCCAATCGAAAATAGACATCACGCACCGCCACGTCTTCGAGGCCATCCGGCAGCAACTGGTGCGCACGTTCACGCTCGGCGTCACGGGCTTCGACACGCCCGGCTCCGCCAATGCCATCCCAGAGGCCAAGGTTGCCTTCGAAGGTATGTACGATGCCTTCAAAAATTATATGCCGATGCTGGAAGAAAAAGACCGTGGCCTCGCCATCGTCATGGACGCACGCATGGAAAACACGCTGGAATATTTGACCAAAAACGACGATTTCGACAGCTTCGACCGGCTGGAGTTTTTAATGAAGCATATCGAGCCGCAGTACCAGCTTTTTTATGAAATACATAAGTCGCTGGGCATTGAGTTCGCTGAAGAAACAGACAAGCGCCTCGGGCCGTGAACTACCACGCTGCCAGCATATTCGACCCCGTTTTTTTGAATGCAGGGTATTATGCCAACCTCGACATAAAGCACCCGCTGTTTGAAAAGCGGAAGGAACTGGGCAGGACGCTGTTTTTCGACCCGATTTTGTCCAAAAAAACCTAGAGCGCTCCTGCGCCTCGTGCCACCGCCGGAAAAGGCGTTCACCGATGGCCTGCCAAAGAGCCTTGCGGCGGACGGGCAGCATTCGTTGCTCCGCAATTCGCCCTCACTCGTCAACGCCGTGTACGCCGACCAGTATTTCTGGGACCTGCGGGAGCCGAGGCTCGACCGCCAGATGCTGCACGTGGTGTTGAGCGAGGACGAATTCAACACCGACTACCCCGAAATCCTCGAAAAACTCGGCCAGAGCGCCGAGTACCAGCGCTTGTTCGCCGAGGCGTACCCGGAGCAGCCACAGTACCAGCTTTCGACCTACTCCATCTCCGATGCGTTGAGCGCCTACGTGGCCAGCCTCACGGACTTTGACAGCCCATTCGACCAATACGTGCAGGGCAAGACGGGCGTCCTTGACCCGGCAGCGCACCGTGGCTTCAACCTCTTCATGGGCAAGGCGGCTTGTGGCACCTGCCACTTCGCCCCGGTGTTCAACGGCACCGTGCCACCGACCTACCTCGAATCGGAATCGGAGGTGCTGGGCATCACCGCCACGGCGGACACGCTGCATCCCAGCCTCGACGCTGACCTCGGTAGGTTCGCCAACGGGATGCCCGACGTGAAGGCGGATTTTCTCAAAACTTCCTTCAAAACCGTGACCGTGCGCAATGCCGAACTGACGGCCCCGTACATGCACAACGGCGCTTTCAAGACCCTCGAAGAAGTGGTGGATTTCTACAACCGGGGCGGCGGAAAAGGGCTGAAGCTCGACGTACCGTACCAAACGCTGCCCTTCGATGAACTCAAGTTGACGAAGGCGGAACAGGCCGACCTCGTGGCATTCATGAAAAGCTTGACAGGAGATATGTCGAAATTTGAAGCACCAACGGGTTTGCCTGTTTTTGAGGGCAAATCAGCTTGGAATGAAAGAAAGATTGGGGGGGATTATTGATTTTATTGAAAATAAAAAGCGCCACAACCAATTGGTATTCAACTGGTTGTGGCGCTTTTTTTAGTAGAAATCAGCCTTATTTTTCTGCCACAATCTCCTCGGCCATTCCAAACGACAGCGTCATGCCCGCCCCGCCGAGGCCGTTCAGGATGGTGACGCCCGCTTCCGGCTCGACCACCAGCCAGCTTTTTCCATTTGGCAGTTTTGGGTAAATGCCGTGCCAGGTCTCCGCAATTTGCGGTTTTGGCAGTCTGCAAAACGTTTCCAAGTATTTGATAACCAATTCGTTGAGTTCCGAGCGGTCGAAAGGGTCGTGGTGCAGGCCGTACTCGTGGGTGTCGCCGAGGGTCACTTCGCCGATTTGGTTTTGAGAAACGAGCACGTGGATGCCCCACTTCAGGTACTCCGGCATTTCCGCCTCGAAACGGCGGCGGAGGGCGGGCAGCGACGGTAGTTTTTCAAACGCCTTGTAATGCGTGAGCGTGAGGCCAGCGCAGAGCGAAGCACCAAGGCGGGCGGGCTGTGCCGGG
>JADJYH010000088.1 GCA_016719855.1 Saprospiraceae bacterium
ACAACGCAAAACGTTGAATATCAAAGGTTATGCAATATGCATAGCCTTTTTTTGTTCCCTTTGATTTTGGTGTGCAAAATGGTGTACAAAATCGAAGAATTAAGAACCTAAATGTGCCTTACTGCCCTCCAAAAAATCATTACAAAACCATCAAATTTGCATTTCGGATATTTTGAAAGGGGGTTGACGGAATTGGCCGACGTCGGAGTAAGCCACCTCCAAAAGCCAAAACGATTCCCCTGAAAGTGTTCAGGTTTAAACTGGTCGTTGGTTTGTGGTTTTGCCTTGGGGGCACCTGGGACTTGTTCAGGGCGGCTTGCTTTGATTATGCAACAAAAAAAAAACGACACCCCTGCGAAGGGATGCCGTTCATGATTTTTTAGGTAAGCAAGGTCAAAACCTCGCAATCATCAGGCGCTTTGATTGCGCCCGGCCAAGGTGAATGACGGATACGGAGTAAATGCCTTCCAAGAAGATTGCTCGGTCAAGTTCAATCGGGAAGAGCTATTCCTGGCACTTCAATTTTTAGCATCTTCCTTGAAAAGGAATAGATAATGATTGAATTCAATTACACGGATCCACCGAAGTATCAACCTCCACCCCACCATAAACCGTGTTGTTCTGTCCACAGTCCTTGATGGTGATGTTCTGGAAGCTACCAGCATGAACCACGTTGTCGTGGCTGAACGGGGTCAGGAAGCCAAAGCGGTACGAGTCGCCCACCAACTCAATATCATAGGTGCCGTTGCCGGAAGCATTGTTGTTTATCAGCTTGTTGTGGTTGGCCCCATCAATGACTATGTACCCGGCTGTGAAATTGTCCTCAGAATTATTGTTCGTAACCGTCCAGTGGGTACAAGGGAAGGTAGCGCCAACGGATTCCCCACTTGGCAGCACATATGAATTTGCTGGCACCTTGCACAAGATTACACCGATATAATTGTGGTGCGTGAAGTTATCTTGGAGTTTGCCTTCCTGGTCGCAAGGCCAAATGCCAAAGAGGCCACCGGATACTTCATTTCCTTTTATTAAGGCACCGTGTCCATTAATGATGATGATGCCATCTGCTTGGGGTATAGCGCCTGTCTGCCAAGCAGTTGATACCACGACTACGTTGTTGGTTATCTTGACCCCACCCGATTTTTCCACCAAAATGGACCATTGGAAGTCGTTGAAGTGGCATTTGTTGACCGTTGTTCCGCCGGAATTTTCGAGTAGTATGGCCGTCCCACCAATGGCCGTGGTCGGTTGGATGTCAATGTTTTCCAGCTTGGAATTTGTGGCATACTTGAAGTGCAGTGCTACGTCAATTGCAACACTAAAGTCAACCAAAGACGTGGCCTGAATTTTCAACACAGCACCCTCCTGGCCCTTGATGTTCACTCTTTTGCCAATGACCACCCCGGCGTTTTCCGTGTGCAGGCCAGGTGCCAGCCAGATGGTGCCGCCGGTGCAGATGTTGGCAATCGCAGCGGCAAGCGCATCCACCGAATTGGCGGGGATGGTGATGGATTGCTCGCAGTTGGCCCGGTCGGTGACGGCATTCGAATCGTCGTTCTGGACATTGGTTTGGGGTTGGCCTCCGTGCGAGTCTGGAGCGGTTTCGCTGTCTTTTTGGCAGGATGCCAAGGCAATTACGGTTGCAAAAATTGCAACCAGCGGTTTGAAGCTAAATGTTTTCATTTCGTAAATAATTTAGTGATGCCTACTTGGAATATGAGGCGTCGGCTTTCCTCTTGAATTGAGATATATCTTTATGCTCCCCAAACACTGCGCACCTTGGGTCATGCGCACATGGCCAAGCATACAGGGTTGCTTTACAAAGTTTAGAGCGGGAAAAATCAGCTTTAGAAGACCAGTTTCTAAGTTATGGAAATGCAATGTCAGCAATCCATCGCTTTCTATCTAATTGACTTAATGGGTGATAATAATGAGTTGACAATCGCAGCCATTTTCCCGATAACTGCGGTTTTTCAGAAAACCTGCAACCGACCCATCAAGTCCTTTTTCGACGGTCGGCAAGGGATACGTTCATGCCATTGGACAGTACCAGACTGCCTTCTGCGCCTTTCAGCACCTTTGCGGATATGCCCAAGGTTGACGATGGCGTCGTTGTGGACCAGCACGAAATGCGCAATGGGCAGGAACTCCTCCAATTGTCCAAAGCCTTTGGAAATCAACAACGCCTCATGGCCGTTAAAATAAAGCCGGTATAGCTTTCTCGGCCAGACAGCAGACGAGGTTACCAATGTTAACCACCGTGTAGCTTTCTGAGGTAGAGAAGGCTATTTGGTCATCGAACGTGAGTACTTTCATAATTCACATGTTTTTGTTGAGGTCAGTAAGCTGGTGTTTAACGAATGCAGTTTTCACAGCTTTCACCTTAATATCCGATGGGATAATTTTCTTACCCTGAAAAATGAAAAAAGTTAAAAAGGGGTAGCCTCAGAGGAAATATGCAAAAGCTTTGAGCCAAAAAGCAGCTACTTGAGCACAACATGAAGCCTTTTGAAGGCGTTATCATTATATTGCGGAAAGGAAGAAAAGACGATGATATGAGATTTATTGGTAATCGCATTTTGAATTGCTGAATGGACAAGAGAGTGCGTGTACACAAGTCACACCCTAACTTTACCATTTCTTAGCAATCAATTTCAAAAGCGATTACCTATAAATGCCAAAATCTTAGCGCTTTTTTGCCGTGGATATTTCGATTCCACGATTTTTTCAAGTGACAATTTTGCCTCCGCCTTCCGGTTGAGCGAAGCAAGGCGAGGGCACTGTACCAATCCCGATCCTCCGTATGGCCAACCACTACTTTTTTAAAATCATTCAATGCCTGTTCCGCATCTCCTGACTGAAGGTGCAACAGTCCGGCGTAATAAAAAGTCTCGGAGGCGTATTCGCCAGTGGGGTCAAAGCACCTGAATTTGTTGAAGCAGGGCAAGCGCCTCCGTGAAGTTCTGTTCGAAATACTTTGTTTCACTTCTTTCCAAAGGTGTTCCAACGCTTGTTTTCTTCGGTCTGGAGGAGCGGTAGCAGTGGTATCGGTATTCTCGGAGAATGGAAGCGGCTGAAATACTCTTTTGCGGATTAAAGTTGGCATCGAACAAGGCTTGTGCCGTCATTTGCACATCGGTCGTTTGTCTATTTGATAACCACCAACCTGCTACTACTAATAGTGCCAGCCCCGCCGCCAGCGCCAGCCAACGGCGAATGGGAACGATGCGTCGGGCAGGAACATCCGGGGCCATTTTTTTTTCAATGCTTTCCAACTGGCGGCGAAAAGCAGTTGCCTTGCCTTCCAAACGAATGGCATCAAACACTTCCCGTTGAAGCGAAACTTCTTTTGCTAAATCCGGCTCACTTGCCAGCCGTTGCTCAAACGCTTGCAAATCCGGCCCGCTCAACTTGCCAAGCAAGTACATCTCAATTTGCTCGTATGTTTCTGGTTGCATCATGTTGATAGCTCTTTGGAACCGTGTGTCTTTTTGGATAATTTCGAACAGCTTCTCCTTGCAGTTCGATTTGCGCTTATACAAATAGCCGACGCTACCGAAGCCAAGCGTAGCAATTATTTCTTCAGGGCTTTTCTCTTCAATAATGCTCAGGCGCAGCACCTTCTGGCACTCCTCGCCCAACTCCTTGAACTTGGCGATGTACAATTGGTAGCGCTCACTTTGTTCGAAGGTTTCTCTCGCTTCGGATTGTCATGGATACCCCGTGGTCTTCCAACCTTACCTCGTTGTGGCGTTTTTTTTCCCGGCATTTTTTCAGCCAGTGGTTTTGGCAGATGGCATAAAGGAAGGTGTAAAAGCTGCTGGTGAGTTGAAAATCAGGCTGTTGTGATTTGAGGTAAATGGCGGTGAGTGCCTCTTGGAAGATGTCATTTGCGTCGTCCTCCGAACCACCCTGCTTGATGATTTGTACCACCACTCTTGGGCGGTATTCCTGCACGAGATGCTCCAGCACAGCGTTGTCGCTGCTGCGGAGGGAGTCAAGAAGTGATGTGTCTTTAAAGTGTTCGTTGGGCATAGGCTTAGTGCCTGTTTTTTTTTGCAAAAATAGATTTTCTCGAAATAGCAGGGTCAAGGGTTTCTCCCAGGTGGTATTCAGTACCAAATGCTATCCTCGATCATTCATTTGGCCATAGAATTTAACAATTCACCAATAAATTAATAACATGAATCGAATTTACACTTCCGCTTTTATTTTGATTTCCCTTTTAACAAATACTGGGCTGTCCGCTCAGTGGTCGCTTGACTATCTTTCACAGGCAAGATTTCACCACACCGCTGCCTCCGCTGGAAATAAAATCATCTTTGCTGGAGGAAGCTTGAATGGATTGAACCCATCAAATAGGGTTGATTTTTATGATTCTGAATCCATGACGTGGTCCACCGACCAGCTTTCCGTTCCCCGTTCGTTTCCGGTCGCTGTGGCGGCGGGAAGCAAAATATTCATCGCAGGTGGCATGAATGTGGGCAATGGGCAAAATTATGATAGGGTTGAAATTTATGACGTCAACACTGGAGAATGGAACATTGAATCACTCTCGCAATCGAGGGCTGGTTTGGTGGCAGCCCATGTCGGTGACAATATCTTGTTCGCTGGTGGTGGGCAGTTTGGCTCCGTTTTTTCCTCCTTTACGTCCACCGATGTGGTAGATGTTTACGACTTGAGCACAGGCAGTTGGTTGCCGGTGATGCACCTTTCCGAACCCAGAATTTTTCCAGCTGTAGCCGTAAAGATAACAAAGTATATGTCGCAGGAGGGCTATTGACAACAACCTCACCATGTCGAAAAGGGTGGATATTTATGATGCTGAAACCGGGATGTGGACGCAGGATTCTTATCAAAAGGAAGGGGGTGTTCCTTTCCGGTGCGGCGGCGGGCAACTATGTTTTGTTCGCTGGCGGCACGACCCCTACTTCCGATGGAGAGGCAGTTGTTGACATCTATAATACGCCGAACACTACTTGGACAACATCCCCTGTTGTCGGAACCAAGAGGAGTCGTGATGTCAGCCACCCTCAACTCGAAAATTTACTTCGGAGGAGGTGCTGGTACTGATTGGCAAAGCAAATTCATTACTTACAGCAGTTCCCAAATATGACATTTCTGATGCGGTAATAATTTAGCTTGGAGGAAGACAATCTCACCGTTGAGCGGGTGTAGGAGCTGCCGCAACCATTAATAATCAAATCTTTTTGCGGGTGGTTACAGTGTGATATCAGGTTTGTATAGTACGATTGACATATTCACAGACACCAGTTTTGTTAGTTCGAGCACGGGTGTAAATTGGGAAAACCCCGATATTGCCATCACCCTAACCTCGCACAGGCTACTTTTCCTAGAGTTGCCGCCTTCTCATGCAGAACCCTTCCGCTTGACCCTTAACGACCTTTCTGGTAGGTTGGTTTTGAAAAACAACTGACCAGCCTCGAACGGCAGGTATTGGCCATGTCCAGTTACCTGAACATTTATCGGTAGGGGTGTATTTCTGCACCATTCAAACGGAAAATTCAGGAAAGTAACCAAGTTGGTTTTACTGGAGGATTGAACCTCAAATTCAGCAGTTATTACACGCCAATAGAGTTTGTGCAAAGTTTGAAAACTCACCTTTTCACAAATCCTGTTGGTGTCAAAAATAATATAAGCACAAAGGGTAAGGTTTTCCGTGAGAGGGTATAAATAAGAAAACCAACATTTTTCACCGTTTAAATTTAACCATCATGAAAAAGCTCTCGTCCTCGTTAGCATCATTTCTTTTCGCAATCACCTCCAACTCTCAAAACATACCGGCCGTTGAATGGAAAGGTGGAAGGGGGGGAGGCGGCCGCCGCTGCCCGGTCAGGAAAGCAATTGGAACTGCCCCCGCAACTGGAACTCTGGAAGGATTCCTGGTGTATTCGACAACGTGGTTATCCAGGATGTTTCCACGGCAGCAAGGCCTTTTCCTGTCATCAAAACTGTAGTAGAACCTGTCAACTCGCTTTTCATTGAAAGCAATGCCTGCTTGAGCTTGACTTCTGCGGGAAGCCTGCAAATTGATGGCGACGAAGAATTGGTGGTCGTTGGCAGCATCTTCAATGAGGGTAGCATCATTTACTCCGGGCAGCCGTCAGAAAACAATTACGCAACTGTCATTAGCGGGAAGGACAAGTGATATTTATGGAATCTTTGGTAAATTCACAAAAAGGAATGTGAAAGAGACCTTACTTTTGGGAAAACTTTGAAGAATGAAAGCATATCCGGTAATTTCGTTTCTCATCATTTTCACCATTACTTTTTCCTTTTTCAAATGCCAGAAGGATACTCATTTTGTAGTAAATCAGCTATTGCCATTCGAAAATGATGTGGTGAATGATCTTGATTTGGAGAGTGGATTCAGCAAGGATGATAGCATTGGTAGAAAAATCCTGGGACCATCTAAACAGAGGGCAACCAGACAGTGTCATGGCAGTCTGCCAAAAAACAATGGCACTTGGAAAAAAATGCTCGGAATTCCGGTACGATTCAGTCATATTCGAGAGCTATGCAGGTTCCTATGGCGGCATTGGTTGGAGCTTTCGGATGAAGGGGAGATTGGAAGAGGGGTATCAACATTCGCTCAAGTCATACCGGCTTATTTCCAGTAAGTTTGGTGAAAATCACATCAGGCTCACAGAATTATGTGTGTCGGAATCGCCTCTTGTCTCGCAACTAATGGTAATTTTGACGGAGCCATTGAGTTGCAGAAAAAAAGTTTGTCCATTATGCAACTGCTTCAACCGGATGTGAATCACCACTATTTCGGCAATATCCTTTCCAATATTGCACGACTGTTTAGGGAAAAGGGTGACTATGCTAATGCCCTGAAATATTACCTGCAAATCAAGGACAGGGGGAGAACAATTTGAAGTAGAAAAGCGCAGAATACCACTCACCCTCATAAAAATCGGA
Source organism: Saprospiraceae bacterium (assembly GCA_016719855.1). Taxonomy (GTDB): domain Bacteria; phylum Bacteroidota; class Bacteroidia; order Chitinophagales; family Saprospiraceae; genus UBA6168. The sequence goes on from JADJYH010000088.1 coordinate 6,946, forward strand.
AATTGCTACCGCCTGCTTCACCAACATACTTTAGCGTTAGAATGTTTTGAACTAGCTCAGAAATCCCTGTTAGCGACAAATTTGAATAACATTGGGTATCACAATGCCTGGTGTCAATTCAATTTTGGCTTGACCTTCAAAGACATGAATGAGAATGTTGCTGCGGAAAAACAATTCAAAGCCGCATTGGAAAATAATGACACGGCGGCTTACAAGACCGATTTGGGGGGCATGATATTGCTGGAGTTGGGCAACCTGGAACAACAGAGAAGAAACTGGTCGCAGGCGATGGGCTACTATAGTGAAGCATTAAAGACTTGGCGAGAAAACGGGTACAACTCACAGGCAATTTAGTGGAAGTACAGAACTGCATGGCTGAAACACTTCTGCTCCAGGGCAACCCCTGACTCAGCCTTGTTCCGTTACCAAAGGACGCTCCATTCTTTTTCTCCCGAATTTTCGCTGCAAAACGTAAGAAAAATGCCTGTTGCCGATGACCTTGTCGGTAATATTATGCTCATCTCTACTCTCAAGGGTAAAGCCAATTCACTTAAATCGCTATCCCAACAAACAAAAAGGTAGCTGATTATTCCGCAACGCTGCCACGCTTGCGCTTGCTGCCAACCTTTTAGACAAAATGCGGCTCTCCGCCAAGTGGCAAGGTTCAAAAGAATCGCTTTCCAAAGAAGCCGCACTGATTTTTTTTGGCGGCATCGAAGCGGCGCTGGAAATGCGCCTATTGACCGGAGAAGAAAAATACGCCGTTCAAGCCTTCGCCTTTGCTGAGCGGAGCAAGGCGTTCTCCCTTTTGGAAAATCTGAAAAATGCCCAAGCCAAATCCTTTGCAGGTATTTCACGAGAATTAGTGGAGAAAGAAGACAGTATCCATCAAGACATAGCTTTCTATGACGGCCTCATTCTTGAAGAAGAACAAAATGGGCGAAACAGCGACTCGACAAAACTTTATTACTGGCACAACGAAAGGTTGGAATTGAAACAGGCGCAAGATTCTTTGACCGCTGTGCTTGGAAAAAAATACCCTGACTACTACCGCCTCAAATACGACCTCAAAACTTCATCGCCAAAGGATGTGCAAAAAAGCCTACCCCAAAACACCACCCTCCTCGAATACTTCCTCACCGACACACTACTCTACACCTTTGCCATTGACAAAAAACAGGTGCGCTTTTTTCGGAAAACCGACAAGTACCTTCTTTAAAAACATCGAAGCTTTCCGCCACCTTGTCCACGATTACGACCCGACAAAGCGGAAAGCGATGGAGAAAAAACCCATGCGGACTTTCAGCAATTCGCACACACCAGCAGGACACTCTACAAAACCCTGTTGGAACCAGCCCTTTTCATCCCTCGCCCCTCATCCCTCATCCCTGATAATTGTTCCCGATGGTGCCCTCGGTTACCTGCCCTTCCAGGCACTGCTCACGGCAAGACGTTGAAGGCGAGGCGATTAGCTACCGCAGCCCCTACCATATACCGTAAGGATTTCAACATCCGATAGCCGAGTACTCCGCAACCCTGCTCAGCGGATTGGGGCAAATCCTCTGCCTCGGAAGGCTACCTCGGCGTAGCCCCAAACTACACGGGCGAGCCGATTGCCGTGCGTGGCGAAGTGGACAGCCTGCGGTTTGCAGGTGCCTTCGGCAACGTGCGGGGCGGCATTCCGGCGCTGATGTTCAACAAGGACGAGGTGACCGCTTGTGCTGAAATTTTTGACGGAAAACCGTTGACGGGCACCACTGCCACGGAGGCGGGTTTTGTCCAAAAAGCGAAGGATTACCAAATCCTCCACCTAGCCATGCACGCCCTGACCAACGACTCCGACCCGCTCTATTCTCAGCTTGTTTTTAATCAAAATCACAGAGACACAGTTGAGGACAACCTACTTCATGCCTATGAACTATACAACATGCGCCTCAATGCCGACCTCGCCGTGCTCAGCGCCTGCAACACCGGGGCGGGCAAACTGGTGCGGGGCGAAGGCATCATGAGCCTTTCGAGGGCATTCAAATATGCGGGCTGCCCGAACATCTTGATGAGTTTATGGTCGGTCAATGACGCCTCAGCGAAGGACATTATTGGTGATTTCCATCGAAAATTGAAAGACGGAAAGCGGCAAATCGGATGCCTTGCAAAAGCCCAAAAAGCTATCTGGAACAGGCGGATGAAGCGTTCACACATCCTTTTACTGGGCTACGTTTGTAATGGTCGGCAACAACGAGGCGATGTCCATTCCTTCACACTGGGCGAGGTGGGTTGTTGGAATAGGAATTCTACTTGTTGCAGGGATAGCTTTTGGGAACATGAATTATTGGAAAGGTTCGGTAACTTCTTCTTAACGTACAGACAGGTTAAGGGCGCGATGAACGATAGGATTGCTTTGAGCAATCCTATCGTTTTGCGAAAGATTACCCATTAAAAACTTGGATTGCTTCATTATTGGATAGGTGAATCGTTGGATTATTGTGGAAATATCAATCCAACAATTCAGCCATCCATCAACCACCTTGATCATTTCCAGATACTTTTCAATTGATAAACCTTGCCGCTCGTCAGCCCTACTTTTCCGCCTTCGACGAATAGTTTTACCTGCGTAAAATCTTCGCTGGGGAAGAAAATTTCGGTCATCGCTGTCTCTCTCCGCCGTCGGCAAAAAGTTCGGCAGAGGCCACGTCAAAAACAGGTGCATGGTCAGTTTTTTGCTATCGGCAAAACGGGGGGTAGTGCTCGCCTTCGGCGCAAAATCCTTGGAAAAGGAGAGGTCGCCCGACTTGGTGCGGTCGCTGAAGAACTGATTAGAGGTGGCGTCGTAGCCGATGCGATAACTTTCGCCCTGGCATTGGAAAGCTCCACGCCTAAGCTGCCCGTTGCACCTTCGGGCAGTGCGAACTCAAGTTCCATCTCGGACAAGGTTGGCGAAAAACCCATTTGGTTGGTCAGGTCAAGGGGGGCGGCTAGTTCCGTTCTCGGGATTTCAAAAGACTTAGCCCGCAGGGCCTGCAATTCCTGCACGGGTTCGGAAAAAATGCGATAGCCTGCCGCCGTTTTTTTCAGCAACAACGACCAGGAATGGCTCGTCGCATTGCGCCAGGCGACGGTCGGCACCTGGTTGGCGTATTGCCAGTTGCTCATCCAGCCCAGGAGCAGGCGGCGGCCATCGGGTGCATCCGACCAGGCGACCCCGGCATAGTTGTCCTTACCGCCATCGAGCCAAACGGTTTTCCACCCTGCACGTAGGGCAGGTAAGCGGGCGGCTGATGGTTTTGCCATCAAAATTGCCCACGAAATACTGCGTACCGGTGCCGCCGTTGGGCTGGCCGGGAGTGATGTTGATAATGAGCACCCACTTCGTTTCGCCAGTGCCTTCCACCTTCATCGGGAAGAGGTCGGGGCACTCCCAAACGCCGCCGTGGTTGCCCAGTGCTTTACCGAACTCGCTCAACTTCTTCCATTTCTTTAGATCGGGCGACGCCCAAAACTCGGCATGGTCGCCCGCTGCCAACGCCACCACCCACTGCTTGGAGGCTTCGTGCCAAATGAGCTTCGGGTCGCGGATGTCCCGCACATTGCCGGGGTTTGGCATCACGGGGTTGCCCTCGTCATATTTTGTCCAAGTGCGGCCTCGGTCGTTGCTGTAGGCGATGGCCTGCGATTGGTAGCTGCTGTCTCCGCCTTTTCCTTCGGCATGTAGTGGTAGGTGAACATGGCGACAAGCGGCGGCTGGCCGTTCTGTCCAAACCCAGAAGTATTCTTCCAGTCCACCACCGCAGAACCGCTGAAGATGTAACCCAACGAGTCGGGGTACAGGGCGATGGGCAGGTTTTCCCAATGCACCAAGTCGGTACTCACGGCATGGCCCCAGTGCATCGGGCCCCACACGGTAGAATCGGGGTAGTGCTGGTAAAAAAGGTGGTACTCGCCATCGAAATAGACCATGCCGTTGGGGTCGTTCGTCCATTGTTCCTTGGGAGAGTAGTGGAACTGTGGTCGGTGCTGCTCCTGGTAGCTTGCCGCGGTTGCAGGTTCAGTTGTTACCTCCGGTTGGGAAGGCTCGTTTCCGCCGCAAGCGGCAAAAAGCACACCGACGACAAGCATCATCAAATAGGTTTTTGTTTTGTGCAAAAATATCATAACTAATTATTTGTCAATAATTTGGGTTTCAAACTCGTTTCAATTTTCCAACTCGCCGATGGTGGGCGTACCACCCGATTTCGTCGCTGCCAGCGCACCGACGACGCAGGCGAAACGGAGACATTCGGCGGCGTTTTCGCCCACCAACAATTTGCGCAAAAAGGCAGCGAGGAAGGCATCGCCACTGCCGATGGTATCCTTGACCACCACTGGGAAGCCGGGCTGCTCACAGAAGCCCGACTCGTCGAGGCAGGCGGCGCCTTGGCTGCCCCGCGTCACGATGAGCGCTTCCAGGCTGAATTTCTTCCGAAGGAAGTCCATCTGCGATGGTGGGTTTGGAAGCTCAACCCAGTAGCCACTGAGGAGCGTAAGTTCCTCGTCGTTCATCTTCACGATGTCGGCATTCGAAAGCAGGGCTTCGAGGAGGTCTTTTGAGTAGAATGGCTCACGCAGGTTCACGTCGAGCACCCTGATTTGGGCGACGTCAAGCAGCTCAAATAAGGTGCGCTTAGTGCGCTCATTGCGACAAGCAAGACTGCCGAAGACGAGGGCATCAGCCTCCTTTACCGTATCGGTCATCACGTTGTCGGGGTGGATGAAGTCCCAGGCAGCGGGCTGTGTGATGTCATAGCTGGGCGAGCCTTTTTCATCCAAAACGACGTTGACCGTGCCGGTGGGGAAGGTGTGGTCGGTCTGCACGAGGTGGGTAGAGACGCCTTTTTTAGCTAAGAAATCCAACAGCTCACGGCCATGCGCATCGTCGCCTACACGGCTGATCATTTGGGAGCGCAGACCCAGTTGGTTGGCATGGAAGGCAACGTTCATGGGCGCCCCTCCGGCTATTTTGCCGGTAGGCAACAAGTCCCAAAGGACTTCGCCAAAGCAGATGATGGATGGTTGCGTCATGATTTAACTTAGATGTGGGATGGAGTTCGGGAACAACTTTCCGAACCTCCGTTGCGCTCAATAACTTGAGCATGAAACTTATTTTCTGATAAAGTAAATTGCCCTAACTTTGTACAATGGTTACGCAAAACCAAATTGACGAAATCGTGCGCATCATCGTCGCCGAATGCAAGCCGGAAAAAATCTTCCTTTTCGGTTCCCACGCATCAGGTACTGCTACGGAAGGGAGTGACCTTGATTTGGCTATTGTCAAACCTTCGGCCCTGCCTCGCTTCAAACGTGGAAGGGAAATTCGCAGCGCACTGAGATCACATGGCAGACGCTGGCTTTTCCCGATGGACATTCTCGTTTTTACTCCCGAGGAAATGGAAGCGTACAAAAGCGACCCATATTCCCTTGTGCATGAAATCCTGACCACTGGAAAAACGCTTTATGAATCCAATCAAACCTCACGATTGGCTGCTTAAAGCCGACCGAGATTTCGGGCTTGCTTCTCATGCCCACCTGCACACGCCGGAATATCCCGACCTGATTTGTTATCACTGTCAACAAGCAGCCGAGAAGTATCTGAAATCATTGGTGATCCATTACGATTTGCCGCTGCACAAAACCCATGATTTGGAAGAACTGCTTGATTTGCTTTCTCCATCCATGACCGCTATTGTCGAGCTTTTTTATGAAAATGCCCGAATCCTCAATGATTACAGCGTTCAAATCCGCTACCCTGACCCTACTGGCGACCCCACCGAAAGCGATGTGTTGGAAGCCTTAGCAGCTGCAAAATTTTTCCGGGATGTTGCATTCAACATCATCGGGATTTAAGGTATGTACAACAGCTTTTTGCTGTGCAACGCATTATCTTCCGCCATCCTTCACCAATCTTTTCTCCAAATCCTCCAGAGAAACGCCCTTGGTTTCGGGCATCATTCGCCAGACCCAAAGCAGTTGAAGTACCATCATGAATGCGAACCCAACAAACACGGTCGTAATGCCGATGGAACTAATCATGACGGGCATCATGGACGGGATGATGGCCGCCAGCCACCAATGCACGGAACTGCCAAATGCTTGCCCACTCGCCCGCAGGTGGTTGGGAAAAATCTCGGCGATGAACACCCAGATGACGGCCCCTTGGCCGATGGCATGTGCAGCGATAAACAGGAACAAGAAACCTGGCACAGCCATGCCTTTCCATTCGAGCGCAAAAGCGAGGGCCACCAATGAAAGTGAGATAATATACCCAAAGGAGCCTATGTACATGAGTTGCCTCCTACCCAGGCGGTCTATCAACGAGAGGCCAAGCAGGGTGAAGACGAGATTGGCGATGCCAATGCCGACACTGCTCAACAAAGCCGAGCTTTTCTCTAGGCCGGCTATTTCAAAGATTCGAGGGGCATAGTACAGAAAAGCATTGATGCCCGAAAACTGGTTGAAGAATGCCACCAAAAAGGCCAGCATCAACGGACGCCGGTACTTTGGGCTGAAAATGGTCTCGGTCTTGTCGGCCTCGTCGTGGTCTGCGTTGATGCGCAGCATCTCAATTTCGGGGTCAACATGGGGGTTTATCAGCCGAAGCGTTGCTGCGGCGGCCTTCCGGTCTTGTTTTTTGACCAACAGCCAACGTGGGCTTTCTGGTACGGTCAGCACCATCAACGTGTAGAGGAAGGCGGGCACAGCCTCAGCGCCAATCATCCAGCGCCAAGCGTTTTCGGGGATGCCGCTCATCAAGTAATTTGATAGGAAGGCTACAAGAATACCGAACACAATATTGAACTGGTAGAGGGCCACGAGCTTGCCCCGGTTGTTGGCTGGTGCTATCTCGGAAATATAGGCAGGTGCTGCAATGGTTGATGCGCCCACTGCCAAGCCACCAATGAAGCGTAAACATGCAAACACCCAAGGGTCGTTTGCGAGGGCAGAACCCACTGCGGAGACAAAATAGAAGATTCCAATCCAGAATAAGGTCTTTTTGCGGCCAAGCTTGTCTGTAGGTATGCCACCGAACAAAGCGCCGATGACCGTGCCCCAAAGTGCCGAGGCCATGATGACGAAACCGTGGAAGACTTCTCCCCTTGGCCATAGTTCTTGCAGCGAAAGGTCCGCACCGGAAATCACTACCGTGTCAAATCCGAACAGAAATCCGGCCAATGCCACCGTGATAGACCAAAAGAAGATTTTGCGATGATTCATGTATCCCTATTTTTTGTGTTATTCGAACTGTTTTTCGCTATTGGATTCGCTGATACGCATTTCAGAGTCCAGCCCAGGGTGCTGGGTCAGTTCGTACCTTTCATCACCTCACGCCAAGTATTGGCGCAGCATTGGATGAAGCCGATGAGGTGCTTTTTTGGCACTTGTTCGGACGTACAGGCAGCCAGCAGCAGGCAGGGCAAAGCTAAACTTTGAAAGTATTTGCGCATCAATGCCAAAGCTGTTTGTCTGTTTTTTTGAAAATAAAAACAAGGTAGGAATATTTGTGAACTGGAAACTCCAGCGAAGGGTTATGTTCCATGGGTAGTGCCCAACCTTCTCTTCTCATGCCTCAAACCATTGCTTGAAAAAAATCTCTCTTGATCAGCAAATTCGGTAGGTTATTTGCTCACGGTTTGTACCTTTCGGACAAAATTCTGCACCAATTTATTGTGCCCAGCAGATAAGCACTTGAACTATCCACTTCTTTAATTGGATTTTCTGTTACTTTTTCCCAGAAGCGATTTTACTAAACTAATCTCCCCCAAAGTCTCCCCTTTGAGAGATATTAGGTTCAGCATTGTACTGCTCTGTCAATCAGTTGCAAACAAAATCTGGCTATCAATACATTCTTTCACCAATTTTATACAAAATGATTACCAAATTTATTCAATCCATTACAAGACACATTCTCTTGTTCCTGATGCTTTGGTTCGTTTTGCCGTTAGGCGCACAAGTGCGTTCGAAAGCAGACCTTGCCAAACAGCTACTCCAATCCAAGTCAGCAGAAACGCAACTCAGTGTGGACGACTTGGCAAGCATGAAGATTTCTTCGGAAACCTTCAGCGCAAAAAGCGGCGTCACGAACGTCTATTTCCAGCAGTACATAGGCGACATTCCGGTACATGGGGCTATCCTAAATGCCCACGTGACAAAAACGACGAACTGCTGACCTACGGCAACCGCTTTCGTGCAGATGCCCAATGGCGAAAAAAAGGCGCTGAACTGCCAAAACTCACGCCCGAACAGGCACTTCATGCTGCATTGGCAGCTTTGAACATCAGGGAGAACGGCCTTTTGGTGCAAAATCGGCAGGCAATGGCCCACTTCGGGAAACCATTTTTGACAAAGGCTTGGTGGCGTTGGAAGACATCAAAGTCCAACTCGTTTACCAACCCGTAGAAAACCATAAGATCGGAGTACGCCTTGCCTGGCAAGTGGAAATCCAAACCACCGATGGCCAGAATTGGTGGCTGGCTAGGATGGACGCAGCAACCGGTGAACTCCTGGACAAGAACAACTACGTGGTACACTGTGATTTTGGCGTGGCCAATGAAGCAGACTGCCACCACGAGCATACGGCAGAAGCACCGCACCAGACCTATTTTGATTTGGACGTGGATTTCTTGAATCCTTCTAAATCAGAGGAAAACCATTTAGCCTGCTGATAGGCAACGAGTACAAGGTTTACCCAGAACCCGTGGAAAGCCCGAACCATACAGCACCAGTGCCCCCTGCCGATGGCCGGGTGGTGATATCCGACCCGGCATCTTCTGCCTCGCCATTCGGCTGGCACGACACGAACGGCGTTGCTGGCGCTGAGTTCACTACCACTCAAGGCAACAACGTACATGCCTATACGGACACGGACGCCAATAACACCCCCGATGCAGGCTCAAGCCCCGACGGTGGTGCCAACTTGATTTTTATATTTCCAATTGACTTGACACAGGCACCAAGTACCTACCGTCCGGCTGCCGTGACCAACCTGTTCTATTGGAACAACCATATCCACGACTTTGCCCATGCCTATGGCTTTGATGAAGCGGGCAACTTTCAGGAGAACAACTATGGGAATGGCGGTGCCGGCAGCGACTATGTTTATGCAGAGGCACAGGACGGCAGCGGCACCAACAACGCCAACTTTGGAACACCGCCAGACGGCAGCAACCCCCGGATGCAGATGTACATCGGCACCAACCCAACCCCCGACGTGGACGGTGACCTTGACAATGGCGTGATTGCACATGAATATGGCCACGGCATTTCCAACCGCTTCACGGGAGGTCCGAACAACACCAGTTGTCTCGGCAACCAAGAGCAAATGGGCGAGGGCTGGAGCGATTTTTATGCCCTGATGATGACCATGGAGCCAGGCGACATGGGCACCGATTCGAGGGGCATCGGCGACCTACCTGTTCGGGCAGCCTGCAAACGGCCCCGGCATCCGCCCAACGCCTTATTCGACGCTCATGAGCGTCAATCCTTCCACCTATAATACCATCAAAACTGCAGCCGTCCCTCACGGAGTGGGTTATGTTTGGGCCACCATGATTTGGGACCTGACCTGGGCCATGATTGATGACCACGGCACGGGTGCAGGTTATGACGTAGCCATGAACCTCGTCAACGAGGGTATGAGGCTCCAAGTCTGCAGCCCCGGCTTCGTGGACGGCAGGAATGCCATCCTCGCTGCCGATGTTGCACTTTACGGCGGTGCCAACCGCTGCCGGATTTGGGAAGTTTTTGCCCGCAGGGGCTTGGGCTTCAGCGCCAACCAAGGAAGCTCCGGTAGCCGCAGCGATGGTACGGAGGCATTTGACTTGCCACCTTCTTGTGTTTTGGATGCAATGCCCGCTACTGCAACCATCTGCGCCCCGGCGAATGCCGTTTATACCATGATAAATAATACTGGCGACACATTGACATTGAGTGCTACTGGCAACCCAGCGGGAACAACCGTAAACTTTTCGGTAAACCCGCTGCCTACTGCCAGCAACAGCATTATGACCATCGGCAATACCTGGGCTGCAACCCCAGGCACCTACACCATCGTAGTGACAGGGCGTCAATGGCCCCATCTCGGTGAGCAGGGACGTGACGTTGGTCGTCCACAATGGCAACCCGGTTACTCCCACCTTGACGGCCCCTGCCAACATGGCCGTCAACCAAATCAACCCACTGCTGACTTGGAACCCCGATGCGCTAATGCGGCCACCTACGATGCGCAAATCGCTACCGATGCTGGCTTTACCAATGTGGTGGACAACCCTACTGGCCTCACATCGGCATCCTACCAAACAGTCGGTTTGGCCAACTTGACCACCTACTATTGGCGGTCAAGGGGTGTGAACTCTTGTGGCACTGGCGATTACTCCGCACCATTCTCCTTTACCACGGCCAACATTGTTTGCAACACCTACGTGAGCACCAACGTGCCAGTCACGATACCAACCACGGTATCAACCGTAACCTCTACGCTCACCGTGACAGGTTGTGGCGGTGCCATTTCTGACTTAAATGTCAAGGGCTTGAACATCACCCACTCTTGGATTGACGACCTCGTGATTGACCTTACAAGCCCAGACGGCACCACGGTCAGGTTGATGAACCGTCCTTGTGGTTCGGAAGACAATATCCTTATCAATTTTGACGACGCGGCGGCAAGCCCCAATTTCCCCTGCCCACCCGTTGACAATGGTACCTACCAACCCTTCGCAGCCCTTTCCGCCTTCAATGGCAAGGAGGTGGCTGGCGTTTGGACGCTTACCATAGCAGACGTTGTAAGTGCAGATGGAGGCACCCTGAACGCTTGGAGCCTTGAAATCTGCTACGGCCCGAATGAAGTCACCTGCTACGCCGATACGGATACCGACACCTACGGCGACCCGAACAGCACCCAAACCTTCTGCAATACCTGCGGCCCAGGCTTCGTCAGCGACAACAACGACTGCAACGATGCAAATGCTGATATAAACCCTGCCGCTACGGAAATCTGCAACGGTATTGATGACGATTGCGATACACAAATTGATGAGGGCGGAGTTTGTATCCCGGCCTGTTTTTCCAAATTGTATGGGGCATCACCGTTCCAAGATTCGCTATGGGCCATTGACACCAGCAACTTTGCGGTGCTTGAACGTAAAAGCCCGAAGCTCTCTGGCTTTACGGTCACGGGCATAAATGGCCTTACCCGCAACCCTACCAACGGGTTGTTCTATGCTATCGTAAAAGTGTCGGGAGCGCCTAACAATAACAGGAAGCTATGCAGGTACAACCCAGTCGTTGACTCGCTCTACGAGGTCGGCAACTTGGGCGCAAACTTCTCCTCCATTACCTTTTCGCCCTCCGGGCAATTGTTTGGGGTAACGGGCAATGGTGCTACGCCTCCTGAAACCCTGTTCGAGATTGACCCGACTAACGCCAATACCACACTGTTGACGGCTTTGGGCAATGGCGACGACGGCGAGGTCATCTGCTACAACCCCGATGACAATATGATTTACCATTGGTCTGGGAACGGCACAGTAGTTTTTGAGAAAATATTGCCAACCGCACCATATACCATTACGGGCATTACTTCGGGGCCACCTAATGGTGAAATTTTTGGGGCGGTTTACATCGGCAACGGTACTTTCTTGACAAGCACGATTTCCTCCAATTTCAGGGAAGTCACCACGGCAGGTACTTGGTCTGGCCCAATGGGCAGTAGCCCAGACGACCTCCGTGGCCTCGCCTTCGGCGACGCAGCCGGTGCAACAATTACCTGCTACCTTGATGCCGACGGTGACACCTACGGAAACCCCAACATCAGCGCTGGGTTCTGTGATGTTTGCGGTAGCGGCTACGTCAGCGACAATAACGACTGCGACGACAGTGATGGCAATGTAAATCCTGCCGAAACGGAAATCTGCGACCTGGTTGACAACGACTGCGACGGCCCTTACCGACGAAGGCTTCGACCAGGCACAATGACACCGTGGCCGATTGCTTCGACAACTGTCCCACCATTGCCAACACCAACCAACTCGACGCAGACGGCGACGGTTTGGGAGATGCCTGTGACCCTTGCCCGAACGACCCAACCAACCTATGTGGTTGTACCTTCGTAATTCCAGGCAATGGCGCTGCAACGGTGGCTTGTCCGGCACAGGCTACCGCAGCCCACTCCACCAGTTGTGGTTGACAACTGCGGCTTACCGGTTATTCCTACTGGCCCGACCATTACCAACAACCCGAACCCAATTAGCTTGCGAAGGAACGAGGACTTACCTGGACGTATTCAAACAACACTGGCAGCCAGACCTGGAGCTTTGTGTACACGATAGAGCGGAACGATTTCACCGTGCCAGGCAACGACACGATTGTTTTGTAGCTTGCCCTGCCTAGGCCACGCAGCCTGTGCCACCAGTGGTGGCCGACAACTGCGGTGAAACCATAACGCCAACCGGCCCGACCGTCTTGAACACCGGATCCTCACTTGCGAAGGCACGAAGACCTACACTTGGACGTACACGGATTGCGAGGGCAACTTCCATAATTGGAGCTATACCTACAACATCGAGCGCAACGATTTCACCGTTCCGGCAAACGGCGGAGCAACAGTCGCTTGCCCGGCATCGGCCACACAGCCTGTGCCGCCAGTGGTATTGAGCAATTGTGGTGAAACGATTACGCCAACTGGCCCGACCATCGTATTCAACCCAAACCCGCTGACTTGCGAGGGCACTAAGACTTACCAATGGACGTACACCGATTGCGAAGGCAACTGCCACCCGTGGAGCTTTGTGTACACCATCGAACGCCTTGATTTCACCGTTCCGGCAAATGGTGGTTCCACCGTGGCTTGCCCTGCTTTGGCCACGCAGCCAGTGCCGCCCGTTGTTTTGAGCAACTGTGGTGAAACCATCACGCCCACCGGCCCGACCATCACCAACGTGCCGAACCCGCTCACCTGCGAAGGCACGCGAACTTTCACTTGGACGTACACCGACTGTGCAAACCATTCTCACACTTGAGCTTCGTGTACACGGTCGAGCGCAACCCGTTCACGGTGCCTGCAAACGGTTCTGCCACGGTGGCTTGCCCTAACTTGGCCACCCAGCCCGTACCGCCGGTCGTGTTGAGCAACTGCGGCGAAGTCATCACGCCAACCGGTCCGGTCGTGGTCAATAATCCGAACCCGCTAACCTGCGAGGGGACCCGAATCTACACCTGGACTTACACCGATTGCGAAGGCAACTCGGCAACTTGGAGCTTCACCTACACCGTAGAGCGGCAGCCGTTCGGTGTTCCCGCCAATGGTGGCAGCACAGTTGACTGCCCCGATGACACGGACGTGCAACCAACCCCACCCGTTGTTTTGAGCAACTGTGGTGAGGTGCTAACGCCAGTGCTGTTCAACGTCACTCCGAAGAACGGCTGTGAAGGCCACCGCAACTACGTCTTCCGCTACACGGACTGCGAAGGCAACATTGCAGACTGGACTTATATCTACCTGATGGAATACCTGGACTTTGCCATTCCGCCGAGCGAAACGATGAATGTCGAGTGTCCGCTGAACGCATCACAGCCAGTGCCGCCTGTCGTTTACGACAACTGTGGCAAATTGCTGACGCCCATCGGCCCAGTCATTACCAGCCAACTTGGCGATGGCGGCTGCGAAGGCATCCGCACTTATGCATGGACCTACGCAGATTGCGAAGGCAACACCCATACTTGGAGCAAGACTTTCAATTTCCTCTACACTGCCGACTTTACGTTTACCCGGATGTAACCGATTATGTGGGCTGCCTCGACTATGCACAACCACCTGTGCCGCCCACGATTTACGACATCTGTGGCAATGAAATCGTGGCCTCCGGCCCAACGGTTTACGAGGAAATTAGTGCAAGCGGCTGTAGCGGCATCCGCACCTACACCTACATTTACACCGACTGCGGCGGCCACAGCCACCCGTGGAGCTTCACTTTTTACATCAACGACGACCAACCACCAGTGGGCGTTTGCCCAGGCAGTACAGATGTTGGGACTGCTGGTGGTGGAGTGAGCGTGGACGTGACGAACCTGAACTGCATCGAAGATGTGCCCTGTCCTGACACCTACGACTTCCACCAAAAAGTAGTGGAACTGCTGGCGGCAGGTGGCTTCTACGACCTTTGCAGCGGCCACGACCTGGTGGTTACGTTGGACAGTTGGTCAGCACTCTGGGATTGCTCGACCCTGACGGCGACGGCACTTTCACCTTTGGCCGTACCTTCTACTTCCGCATAGCCGACCAGTGTGGCAACGAGTTCCCGGACCTTTGCGCAGTGACCTACTCTGGTGCCTGCCAGCCGCTCAACACCTTCACACAGTTGGCTTGGGGCTGCAAAGCGAAGACCCATACGACAGCGGCATCAACCTTCAGTTGATTCAGACGCTGCTGAACAACTTCGGCCCGCTGGTGGTCGGCGGCCCGAACAACTCCCTGACGTTGACTCAAGCGCAGTGCGTCGCCGACCTGCTGCCGGGCATTGGCTATCCGAGCGAACTGGCTGCTTGCCAGCAGATGAACTGCGTTGGCTGCAACCCAGCTGGCCCCGACGGCATGAAGAACACACTGGCCACCAATGCCATCGCCTTCCTACTGAACATCCGCTACAACGTGCAGTACAACGGCTTGAACATGCAGGAAATCAGGAACCAAGGTTGGGTTGTATCCAACTCGACCCGAACATCGTCAAGTGCAACAATGGAACCTGCATGTTGGGGGTATTCGACGGGCAGGGCAACGAGCACCTCTACCCATACACCCTGGGCGGCTTGATTGACCTTGTCAACTACTACCTGGGCGGCAACCTGAACTTGTCGGGCGGCGCTTCCGGCGTGTACGCTACTGCGCTCGACAATGCGCTGACCAGCGTCAACTCAAACTGGGGCGGCCAACCGTCGCAACCTGCTTGTGACCCGAACCCAGGTGCCGCAGGCATCGAGGTGGCCAACAAGGCACTGCCAACCGGCACGACCACGAATGGCAAAACCGTCGAATTCAGCTTGTCGCCAAACCCTGCCAGCAGCGAGGTAACGTTCAAGCTTGCAGAACTCACTGAAAGCCAATCGGTGACACTCGAAATCTACAACAACATCGGCCAGTTGTTGCTCCGCAAGGACTTCGGCAAGGTGCGCTACATCAACGAGCGCATTGACCTGGACGGCCTGAGCAATGGCCTGTACATCGTCAGCGTGAAGGCGGGTACGGAGCGCTTCGAGCAAAAGCTGGTGATTAGCAACGACTAAGCAATTTCTTGAAAAGGATTGCTAAAACAGTGCGGCAGCTGTCCCGAACAGGGCAACTGCCGCTTGTTTTTTGAAAAAATCTATTCAATTGGGAAAGTTGTTCATTCCAACAGAAACTCCACCTCACCTGCCGCCTCCCCCAGTAGCCGCACGATTCGATAGACCGTCGCCCCGAAGCTGTCCTTTTTCAGTTCATGCTCCCAAATGCGCACCACCCGCCAGCCCAGGGTTTCGAGTTGGGTGGTCACTTCCCGATCACGCTGCATGTTCCGTTCGATTTTCGGAATCCAGAAAGCGGCGTTTTTCTTGATTTATTCCCGCTTGTGCCGCCAGTCGTGGCCGTGCCAGAAGTCGCCGTCCACGAACACCACCATTTTCTGCTTCGCAAACACGAGGTCAGGCTTTCCCGGCAGCCGCTTGACGTGGCAACGGTAGCGGTAGCCGCAGTGCCACAACGCCTTGCGCAGCGCCACCTCCGGTTTGGAGTTCGTTGACCGGATGCGGCTCATCAGCTCCGACCGCTGCGGGGTGGTGTAAAAGCCGGCCTCTTCTTCGAAGCGGGGGACTTT
>JADJYH010000089.1 GCA_016719855.1 Saprospiraceae bacterium
ACACGCCATCAATCCAATGCGCATTTTATGAAAGCCATCATTCCCGTAGCCGGCGCCGGCACACAACTGCGGCCACTGACGTACACTCAGCCCAAGCCACTCATCCCGGTTGCTGGGAAGCCTATCATTTCGTTGATTGTTGACCAACTCAAAGCTGCTGGGGTGGCGGAGTTCATCTTCGTGATAGGTTATTTGGGTGAAAAAATCAGGGACTACGTCGAGCAGCAGTACCCAGAACTGGAAAAAAAATTCGTGATACAAGAACACCGTTTCGGCACTGGACACGCCATTTGGTCGGCACGTGACCTCCTGCGGGGTACCGACGAGCTGATTATCTACTTTGGCGATACGATTCTGGAAATGGATTTCGAGAAGATGCTGCAATCGCCCCATTCCTGCCTCGCCATCAAAAAGGTGCAGGAGCCGAGGGGCTTTGGCATCGTCGAGTTTGACGCTAAGAACCAAGTGAAGCGGGTGGTCGAAAAACCCAAAATCCCGATGTCGAACATGGCGCTGGTCGGTCTCTATAAAATCAGGGAAGTGGACCAACTGCTCGCCGCCCTCGACTACAACATTTCGAACAACCTGCGCACCGAGGGAGAGTTCCACCTCACCGACGGGCTGATGCGGCTCATAGAACAGGGCGTTGTGTTCGACACCTGCCCGGTGAGCACCTGGTACGACTGCGGCAAAAAGGAGACCCTCCTCGAAACCAATGCCCTGCTGCTCGACAAGGAAGGATACGCCTCCGACCACCTGCCGGAGTACGACAATTCCATCATCATACACCCCGTGAGCATCGGCAAGGGCTGCAAAATCAGCAACTCCATCATCGGCCCACACGCTACAATCGGCAGCAACGCCACCATCGAATCTTCCATCGTGCAGGACTCTATCATCGGCAACTACGCTTCGCTAAACGAAGTGGTGATGAAAAAATCGGTCATCGGCAACGACACCTCCATTACCGGCTTCCGCCATAGTTTGAACATTGGTGACAACACGGAGATTGATTTTTCGTGATGTTGGATGTCTAGCTATACTTCGCACTAATAGGTTTTGGCGCAATAGGGGTTTGGGGGCACTAAAAACCTCTCGACGAGCGCCGGAGGCGAGGAGGGGCAGCAGTGTTATAATTTGTAGGATTTGCACAAAACTTATTAGCGTCAGTATAGATACTTGAACAATGGTTTTTATGAAAAATAAAGTGCCAAACATGAATCAACCACCTTCTCCATTTTCCATTTTCAATTCTCCCTTCCAACCATGCTAACCGTTTTTTCAGACGAACATTACATCCGCCAAGCCCTGCTGGAAGCGGAGGCGGCATTTGAACGGGACGAGATTCCGGTGGGGGCAGTAGTAGTTTGCCGCAACCGCATCATCGCCAGGGCGCACAACCAGACCGAGTTGCTCACCGACGTGACCGCCCACGCCGAGATGCTGGCACTGACCGCAGCCGCCAACTACCTCGGCGGCAAGTACCTGGACGAGTGTGCACTTTTTGTGACGCTGGAGCCTTGCGTGATGTGCGCCGGGGCGCTGGCCTGGGCGCAGCTCGGCAGGCTCGTGTACGGGGCCAGTGACGAGAAGCGGGGCTTCATGCGCTATGGGCGTGAGCTTTTGCACCCAAAAACGCAGGTGGCTTTTGGCCTCATGGAAAATGAATGCGCCGACTTGATGAAGCGTTTTTTTCAAAAAAAACGAGTGGGGTAATAATTGCCAAAATCGTTTGCTGGCAAATGCATTGTATATTTGCTCGACCTTTTTCGTGAACTCACAGTAGTCGAATTCGGCACTTCATGGCTCAAAAAATTTTATCCCATACAATAACCCACCTAACGGCAGCATCGCTGGTCGCTTTTGGCGTATTCGTTTGCGTGTACCCGCACATCTTCTCTTCATTCTCGTGGATAGTGAACTATGCTGTGCAGCTCATGTTGGCATTCCTCATTGGAGGTTTGGTTTTCCTTTTTTTCAAACAACCCAGGCTCACTTTCGTCAGCTTCGGCGGTTGCTTGCTGCTTTGCTTTTACCTGAAGTTTTCCATCAAAAACAACTCCATCGAGCGCTGGCGCAATTCCATTTTGAAACAGCACCAGCCCAATGACGAGCGGGTACATCTGAATGCTGCGCAATTCAACCTGACCAACAGTTCCACGCCGGAGGAGATGGTAGAAGCCCTGCGGGCATCGGGGGCCGACCTGCTTTCCATCCATGAAGTGACACCAGGCTGGAGCCAGTGGCTCCAAGATTCACTGAGCGATGTTTATCCCCACCACCACACCATGGTTGACCTCGGGATTTTTGGGATGTCCATTTTTTCCCGCTACCCATTGAGCAGTGTTGACACTTTTTACTACCAAGAAATCCCAAACTTGCGGGTCTGCATCCAGAAAGACGGCACGGACTTGTGCCTAATCAGCGTGCATACAGAACCTGCACTCAACGACTACTCCCTTCGCAGGCTCGAAGGACAACTGGAGACCCTGGCCGGCCAGATCAGCCGCATGGATATGCCGCTGATGGTGCTGGGTGATTTCAACGCCGTTTCCTGGTCTAAAGAATTGCAGCAGTTCATGGACAATACGGGACTACTGGAAAGCCGTTCGGGCTTCATGGACAGGCAGCGCTCGTTTTGGGATGTGCCGGTTGACCATATTTTCCATTCGCCGAAGCTGGGCTGCGCCGATTTTGTCAACTTCAGCGACCGGGAAGGGCGGCACCTCGGCATCATGGCGGCCTTTCAAATCAACCCTTTGGCAAAACATGTTAAAAAAACGGCTCAATAGCTTCCGCTACGCCATCGCCGGTATCATCAGCCTCGTCCGGTCGCAGGCCAACGCCAAAATCCACCTGTTGGCAGCCGTAGTCGTCATCTTCGCCGGCCTCTATTTTGAGTTGGACCGAACAGCGTGGTGCCTAGTGGCGCTAGCCATCGCCAGCGTACTGGTGGC
Organism: Saprospiraceae bacterium; assembly: GCA_016719855.1. Classification (GTDB taxonomy): domain Bacteria; phylum Bacteroidota; class Bacteroidia; order Chitinophagales; family Saprospiraceae; genus UBA6168. The sequence continues at coordinate 2,958 of JADJYH010000089.1, forward strand.
AGAGGCGTTCAACACCGCCCTGGAGCATTTGACCGACCTCGTTTCGCCCGAACATCACCCGCTGGCGGGCAAGGCCAAGGACATGGCGGCAGGTGCCGTGCTACTGGCGGCCATCGGCGCAGCGGCAGTGGGGCTGCTGGTCTTTTTGCCCAAAATATTGGCGCTGATTTAAGTGCTTTCAGGCGCTTGCTTTTTTGCTCCGCAAGATTTGGCACAATAATTTTCCCTTCAAAAACGTCTCTCCTCCAAGACTATTACCCTCCGTTTCCGCAGCTCATTTTTTTGAACCACTAATTCAGCGAAGAACACCATGAAGCATGTAGCAGCCATTCTCTTGGCCATCCTTTTCCTGTCCAACATTTCCGCCCAGGAGCAGCTCGGCCTGCGCCTCGAAACCTACGCCGGCGTGAGCAGCCTGGCCATCAACCCGGCAGGCAACCTCAACAATCCGCTCAAATGGGATGCAAATCTCGTTGGCGGGGACCTTTCGAAAACAACTATGCTTTCCTTCGGAAAACAAGCCTCCTGCAACTGCTGAATCACCGCAACGATGTCAGCTTCGTTGCAGCCGAGGACGTGGAAGGCCCTTTGCCCGACAACACTTTCGTGGTAGATTTTTTCAACGACGGCGCAAAGCGATTCGTCAACGTCACTGGCTTTGTGGCGGGGCCATCGCTGGCGGTACGGCTTGGCGAAAGCCACTCGGTCGGCATCTTCACCAACCTGCGCACCGCTGCCGGTTCGGTCAACATACCCAACGAGTTCAGCTACTACAAATACGACGCAAGGCCGTTTCAAGCAGGTTTTGAAATACCAAAAATGCGGGTCGCCCTGCTCAACTGGTCGGAAATCGGTCTTAACTATGCACTGAAAGTCCCCACTGCCGATGGCTCCATGAACTTTGGCATCAGCCTGAAATACCTGCAAGGCTACGAAGCGGGCTACATTGATAGCGAGTCCTCCTACGAGCACACGAAGCTGCCCGGCAACACGATCACGCTGGGACTCCCGAATGGTCGCTACGGCTACGCCGCCTCGTCGGAGTCGGCGGTTTTTTCGGAACGAAACGGCCGGGGACTGGGCGCTGACCTTGGATTTACCTGGATTTCGCAAGACCACGAGGATGGCTACAGGCTAAAGCTCGGTGCTTCGCTGCTCGATTTGGGCTATTTGAAGTTTAACAAAAATGCACAGGCGCACCACCTCCAACTCGACTCGACAGTGACGGTTGAGCTTGACGACTACGACAATTTTGACCTGCCGAACGACCTCGAAACCGTTATCCGAACCTTCAGCGAAAACTCGCTCAACGACTCGTTGTCAACTTACGAGGGCAGCAGTTTCCGAATGGCTTTGCCCGCTGCCCTGAGCCTTCAGGCAGACTACGGCGTCACGGAGCATATTTATGTAAATGCACTCTACACTCAGCGCCTTCCCACTTTCAGCATCGGCCCTCGGCGGAGCAACCTGCTGGCGGTGACGCCCCGTTGGCAGCACCGGTGGCTGTCCGTCTCAGCACCAATATCGGTGTACAACTGGAGCCGGGTGCATGTCGGCCTGGCTGCCCGACTGGGCTGGCTGGTCATCGGCTCTGACGACCTCGCAGGTGTTTTTTAAGAAAAATTATTCGGGCGCTGACTTCCTATTTCGCCATCAAAATCAACCCCTTTAGCATTGGCAACCGCTCGGAAGGCGGCAGTGGCAAGCGGCACTTTGGTGGAAACGACAAGGTGAAGTGCTACACGTTTTGATGACAAATTGACGAACCTTCACCTCAACCCGTTCAAAAAAAAATCAGACCTTTGCGGCCTGATTTTTCAGCCTAATCAAAACACAACCAAAATGCAAGAAGTATTCATCGTATCAGCCATGCGCACGCCCATTGGCAGCTTTGGCGGCGTTTTGTCAAGCATTTCCGCACCTGCGCTCGGCGCAGAGGCCATCCGTGGGGCGCTTGCCGCTGCGGGAGTTTCCGCCACCCAGGTGGAGGAGGTCATCATGGGCAACGTCGTGTCCGCCAACCTTGGCCAGGCACCTGCCCGGCAGGCAGCTCGTGCAGCTGGCATCCCCGATACAGTGCCCTGTACCACCGTCAACAAAGTCTGCGCCTCCGGCATGAAATGCATCATGTTCGGTGCCCAGAGTATTATGCTCGGCCACAACGACGTGGTGGTGGCAGGCGGCATGGAGAGCATGTCGCAGGCACCCTACTACGTACCAAATGCCCGTTGGGGCTACAAGTATGGCGACGGTGCTTTCATTGATGGCCTCGCTAAGGACGGCCTCTTGGACGTGTACGAGCAATGCGCCATGGGCATCTTCGCCGACCGCACCGCCGACAAGTACGAAATCGGGCGTGAGGCACAAGACGCCTTTGCCATTGACAGCTACAAACGAGCAGCCGCTGCCACAGAAGGTGGTTTCTTCAAAGCGGAAATTGTGCCGGTGGCCATCCCTCAGCGCAAGGGCGACCCCGTGCTCATCACCGAGGACGAGGAGTTCAAAAAAGTAATGTTCGACAAGATACCTGGCCTACGCCCTGCCTTCACACCAAACGGCACGGTGACGGCGGCCAATGCTTCCACCATCAACGATGGTGCAGCGGCGCTGGTGCTGGTTTCTGGTAAAAAACTGAAGGAGCTGAACCTCAAGCCTTTAGCTCGTATCGTGTCCTTCGCCGATGCGGAACAGGAGCCTGCTTGGTTTACCACTACGCCCGCCATTGCCGCCCCGAAGGCGCTCCAACGGGCCGGTTTGACCAAAAACGACATTGATTTTTACGAAGTAAATGAAGCCTTTTCTGTGGTGACTTTGGCTTTTGAAAAAATTATGGAAATCAACCATGACCAGACCAACGTTTTCGGTGGGGCGGTATCGCTTGGCCACCCGCTCGGCGCTTCCGGCGCCCGCATCGTCACAACCCTGAACAATGTGCTACAACAGCGAAATGGTCGGTATGGCCTAGCTGCGATATGCAATGGTGGGGGTGGGGCTTCGGCGTTGATATTGGAACGGGTTTGATTGTCCGTTTTAAGTAGACAGCCCCGTAAGCATGTTGGAGCGTTTATGGCGCTGCCTTTTTTGCACAAGCTCATGTTTGGTAAGTGAAGTTGCAGGGTGGGGGGTGATATTTTATGCCAATTTTTGACATCATCAGTTTCAGCGGCAAAAAGCAGAAAGCATCGCCTGTAGATTTTTATTGGATTCAATGTTTCCCAACCTTTCCGAAGTATCCATGGCAAACATTTCAGAGCTGGCAGCCAAGCCCACACCCGCAGCAGCATTAGTAGTCTTGTCAAATGGGGCAATGAAATTTTCCATCGCAGAGAGTGTAAAATGACAGCCTCTCGGATTTTTTGACAACGGCTTGAGAACCCTTGTCGCCAACTTTTTTCCCCGACCTCTTGACAAGCGCTCCATTTGCCCCTATCTTTGTGGCTCGTTAGCAAGAAAGAATTATCCCGTAAGTTAAAAAAATCCCCCAAAAGGCTCATCCCGCGTTACAACTATCCAATCTGAGAACGTATCCAAAACGAAGTGTTCTAAACCATTTATTCGTTCACCGCATACTTGAGGGAACCTACTGTTCTTCAAAAGAGGATACTAGCATGTTAAAACTTATTTCTAAAACTGGGAGTGTTTCAGCAGTGGAACCTTTCGTGGAAAAGCTGGTTAACAGGTACAACCTTGACCCAAACAAACAGTGCAACATCCTTATCAGCCTCACGGAGGCCGTCACGAACGCCATCGTTCACGGCAACTGCGAGCAAGAAGCCAAAACTGTTCAGGTTCGGTCAAGAAAAGAAAGGAATTGCATCGCTTTGAGGGTTTCTGATGAGGGCGTAGGCTTCGACTACGACGGTATACCTGACCCGACCCAGCCTGAAAATCTCTGCAAATGCGGCGGCCGTGGTGTCTTCCTGATGCGACAACTTTCTGACCACATCAGTTTCTATGACAACGGCAGCACCGTTGAAATGCGTTTCGAATTATAGGATTGTTGGAATTGTTAAATTGCTTGATTGTTGAGTGCCTAGTTTAACAATCAAAGCATCTCAACAATCGAACAATCACCTCTTCGACCTACCAACTTTAAATGACTCAGCCACCTTTCCCGCTACCTTTTGAGGAACCTGAATTCATTGAATTTTCCTCCGAAGAAGCTGAGTTTGAGCTTCACGATGAACAAGGGGTAACGGTTTGGCTAAAAAAAACAATTGAGCGAACGGGCTGTGTGCTCCGCTCGCTCAATTTTATTTTCTGCTCCGACGACTACCTCCACCGCCTCAACGTCGAGTACCTCGACCACGATACCCTCACCGACATCATCACCTTCCCCTACGCTGAACCGCCAACTATCGAGGGCGACATATTCATCAGCATTGACCGGGTGCGGGAGAACGCAGGAGAATTCGAAGTCTCCTTCGAGCAGGAACTGCACCGGGTAATGGCACACGGCGTCCTACACCTTTGCGGCTACGGCGACAAGACCCTCGAAGATCAAAAAATTATGCGGCAAAAAGAGGACGAAGCGCTCAGTATGTTGGGATAGTGGAATAGGCTTCCTGATATTGGATATTGTATCCAACAATTGTCGCTGTTCTAGTTGTAAGTGTACTGTAGTTCTTTTGCCTACTAACTCAGTTCTTGGCATATTTAACTTAGCCCAATGCCTCCGGCTTCTTCGCCAACCTCCCCCATCCCCAACGCATCAGCAGCAATAGCGCCACAAAAATCAGCAAGCCCTGCCAGAGCGGCAGGTAGGAAATGACAATGAGGTGCGTTTTGTCCAACACCCAGAAGAAAGCAAATGCCGCCGTTATCATCATAAAAAGCCCTGTGATTTTGCCGAAACCAGGCACCAGGTCGAGGCTAACGTTGCGGCGGATGAGCAGCAGCGTGGCGAACATCGAAACTACGGGCAACACCTGCGTGAAAATCTCTGTCTGGAAAATGCTCCGGCGCTCAAAAATGAAGACGTACAGGCTCAGGAATATCGCAAAAATACCCGGTACACAAACCATGTAAATCAATGTCGAATACAGGTATTTCCAAGGTTCAATCTCGCCCTCGCCCTTGCCAAGGATGCCCGCCAGTAGCGCCGTGAACGGGATGAGCAGGAAGTAGGAAACTATCCAGAACGGATTGGCCACGATGAAGTTGAAAAATTCCTGTAAAGTCATGTTGGCAAGTTAGCGTGTTGGCGTGTTGAGAGGCGAATACGCCAACCACTCAACACGCCAATATGCTGTTTAAAGGTCAAGCAGCAGCGTGATAGGTTCTTCGAGCAGCTTCTTCACCTTCACGAGGAAGGTCACGGAGCTGCTGCCGTCAATAACCCGGTGGTCGTAGCTGAGGGCCAGGTACATCATCGGGCGGATTTCCACTTGGCCGTTCACGGCCACGGGGCGCTGCACGATGTTGTGCATGCCGAGGATGGCGCTCTGTGGCTCGTTCAGGATTGGTGTGCTCAGCATCGAGCCGAAAATCCCGCCGTTTGTGATGGTGAAGGTACCACCGCTCATTTCTTCCAGTGTGAGTTCGCCTTTGCGGGCCTTGTCGGCCAACTCCTTGATTTTCAGCTCAACCTCTGCAAAGTTCAGCGACTCTACGTTGTGTACTGGCGGCACCACGAGGCCGTTCGGGGTGCTGATGGCGATGGAAATGTCCACATAGTTGTGGTAGATGATGTCTTCACCGTCAATCATGGCGTTCACGTCGGGCATTTCGAGCAGCACCTTGGCACATGCCTTGGCGAAGAGCGACATGAAACCGAGCTTGATGCCGTATTTTTTCACGAAAGCATCTTGGTGCTTTTCCCGCAGGGCCATGATTTCGGTCAGGTCCACCTCGTTGAAGGTGGTGAGCATGGCCGTGTTGTTCTTGGCGCTCACGAGCCGCTTCGCAATGGTGCGGCGCATCCGGCTCATCTTTTTGCGCTCCTCGGTGCGGGCGCCCGATGGGGCTGCTGCCACTGCCGAGGCAACAGGTTGCGGTGCTGGTGCAACGGCAGGAGGTGCTGTGACTGCTTTTTGCGCGTCTTCTTTGGTGATGCGGCCATCCTTGCCCGTGCCAGCGACACTGTCAGGCGCTATGCCGCTTTCCTTCAAAATCTTGACGGCAGCCGGGGACGGATGCCCCTCGGCATAGGCGGTCTTGCTCTCCGCTGGGGCAGCGGCCAGGGCAGCAACGGAGGTTTTGTCTCGACTGGTGCGGCGGCAACGCCACTTGCTGATCCATTTTGCGTTGCCGAAGTATCAATCTTTGCCACGAGCGCACCGATGGCGATGTCATCGCCTTCTGCGGCCACATGGATGAGCTTGCCGGAGGCTTCCGCAGGAAATTCGAGGGTTGCCTTGTCCGATTCAAACTCGCAGATAGACTCGTCCAGCGATACGTAGTCGCCGTTGGATTTCAGCCACTTGGAGAGCGTCACCTCGGTGATGGATTCCCCAATGACGGGGACTTTCATTTCAACGATTGCCATTTTTTTGATTTTCTTTTTTGAAACGCAAATATCGGTTTCTTCACACATTTGAAAAGAAATCCAATGATTTATTGAGTAATGAGTGGATGAGTGGTTGCGAAAATGACCGTCGTTTACACCAATGTCAAAATCACCCAATTCAGGCTCCCGCTGAGGCGTACATCTTTTCCAGCTCTACTTTTAACAGTTCGAAAGTGCTCTCCCGCACTGGCACAAGTGGCGAACGCACCTCACCGGAGCAAAGCCCCATGGTTTTCATCACAGCCTTGATGCCCGCTGGATTGCCGTCCACGTAGAGCAGCGGGTGGATGTCGTGCAGGTCGAGGTGGATGCGCCGTGCGGTGTCGAAGTCGCCGCTGAGGGCTGCCTGCACCATACCGGAGAACTGCTCCGGCAGTGCGTTGGCGATGACGGAAATGACGCCCTTGCCCCCGCAAGCGATTATTGGCAGCGTGAGTGAGTCGTCACCGGAAAGTACCAGAAAGTCGTCGGGTTTGTGCTTGATAATGGACACCGCTTGGTCTATCTGGCCAGAGGCTTCCTTGACGGCGATGAATTTTTTGCTGGCTCGTGCAAGCCGCAGCGTGGTGTCCGCCGTGACGTTGGAGGCGGTGCGGCCCGGCACGTTGTAGATGATAATGGGAAGTGGCGAAATTGCCTCCAGCGCCATGTAGTGCTGGTAAATACCTTCCTGCGTGGGCTTCACGTAGCTGGGGCTGCTGGACATGATGGCGGAGAAGCCTTCGAGGTCGTAGTTGCGTACCCGTTCGATGAGGTGCAGGGTGCTGTTGGCACCGAACAGCCCAGCCACGACTGGCATCCGCTCGTTTATTTTTTCAAGGGTGAATTTGAAGACCTCCTTGCACTCAGCAGTAGTGAGCATAATGGCCTCGCCGGTGGAGCCGAGCGACACGATAAAATCCACGCCGCCTGTGATGACGTGCTCGATGACACGCTCAAGTGCCTCAAAATCCACTTTTCCTTTGTGGTAGGGGGTCACCAGTGCGACACCTGTACCGCTAAACTGCTGTTGCTTCATGATTTGGTCGCATCTTTTTCATGTAAAAAATAACCTGTTGGAGGTACGTTTTGAGGTCGGTTTTACCGGAGTGCTCAATCATCAGGTCGTAGCAAAAGGTTTGGTCTGTGTATGGTCCGACCCTGAACCGTGCCTTGGAGAGGGCGGCGAGGTAGTCGAGCGGTATGACGGAGTTTTTTGTCAGGTTGAGGAGCAGGTCGAAGGGTTGGTCCTTGAATTCAAGGGCTTCACGGCTGTTGGGCCGCAGCGCCCAGTCCACCTGCTGGCGGTTGAAGGCCGGGAATGCAAAGCTTTCGCCCTTGAGTTTGTTGTCAAAAAAAGCGAGGAGTTTTACTTTCTTGCCAGCCTTTTTCAGTTGTCCGGCATAATCGAGTACCATTTCCCGCTCGGCAGGCTCGGTGCCATCGAAGAGAATGCCAATGTAAGCGGCATTGTCGAGGTACATAGTACCCCGTTGGGACTTTTGTACCGACAGTTCCTTTTTCAAAAAAGAACGGTGAAAATGAATGCGAATTTGTTCTAAAAACTGCATGGTGTGCAGGCGTTTGTTTTTCTGTGAAAAGCTGCTGGCTTGTTTAAATTCAAGCCTCGGTGCTTTCTTCCGCTTCTATTGCTGCGGGGATGGTATCGTAAACGCCCATGGAACTGTACTTGTTGATTCGAGCTTCGACAAGCTCGTCTGGTGTAAGTTTTCCCAAGTCGGCCAGGGCCTCTTTAATGTATGTTTTCAAAATGACGGCCATTTCTTCCGGTGCAGAATGTGCGCCGCCAAGTGGTTCCTTGATGATGCCGTCAATCAACCCGAAGGAAAGCATGTCATCGGCAGTCAGTTTAAGTGCCTCTGCGGCCTGTTCTTTAAAGTCCCAACTGCGCCAAAGAATGGACGAGCACGACTCCGGCGAAATGACCGAGTACCAAGTATTTTCGAGCATGAAGACCCGGTCGCCTAGGCCAATTCCGATGGCGCCCCCAGACGCACCCTCTCCTATAATCACGCAGACGATGGGAACCTCCAGTTTTGCCATTTCGAACAGGTTGCGGGCGATAGCCTCTGCCTGTCCTCGTTCCTCCGCTTCGATGCCAGGAAATGCGCCCGGCGTGTCAATCAGCGTGACGACAGGGAACCCGAATCGCTCGGCCATTTTCATCAGTCGCAGTGCCTTGCGATAACCTTCCGGGTTGGCCATGCCAAAGTTGCGGAACTGGCGCATCTTGGTATTGGTGCCCTTCTGCTGACCCATGATAACGATGGTTTGTCCATCAATATCGGCTAAACCACTCACAATGGCCTTGTCGTCACCAAAACAGCGATCGCCATGCAGTTCAACGAAGTTGTTGCAAATTTGCTCAATATAAAATAAGGTATAAGGTCGCTCCGGGTGGCGGGAAAGTTGGACTTTTTGCCAAGGGGTCAGGTTGTCGTAGATTTCTTTTCGCTTAGCATTAATCTTAGCTTCCAACTCTTCAATCATAGGTGTGACGTCAAGGTCACCCTCTTCACCTACCTGCTTGATCTTGTCCAACTGTTCAAACAGACTTTCCAGTGGTTTTTCAAAATCTAAAAAAACCATAAACCAATTGTTGTGTTTGCTTTTTGATTCCGGCGGGGGCCGAAAAAAATAGCATCCTGCATTTTTGTGAATGACAAAGTTAGCAAACCCTTGAGAGTCCTTGGCAAAGGGAATATTTTTTTTACTTTTTTTCGACACTGGTTGCAGGTGAATAAAACAAGTCATACATTTGCGTCCGCTTTTAAAGAGAGCGATTTTTTTCATAACGGTTCGGTAGTTCAGTTGGTTAGAATACCTGCCTGTCACGCAGGGGGTCGCGGGTTCGAGTCCCGTCCGGACCGCATTCAGAAAATCAAAAAGCCTCGTAAGTATTGCTTGCGGGGCTTTTTTTGTTTTTCAATATGGGCTTAGTATAAAAAATACACTAAAAAGTACCACGCCCCTTGCGCCGCATTTTTTTTCCCCATAAGTTTGTCGCATAATCGAAATCAAGATGAACCTGTACTCGAATAATTTTTGGTTTAGCTTTTACTTTTACGGTCAACCGTAACGGGGCTAAAGCATTTTGTTGTTCAACAGGTTTGAAAATAAAATCAAAAGGTCCCGCTTGCGGGGCCTTTTTTTTGCTTTCTAAATCAAGTAGCCATGTCGACTAACCAAACCAGTTTTTTGTGGTTTTTTATTTTTTCTGGGGTTTTGCCTTAGGGGACTTTTGGTTTGCTTTTTGTAAAAGAAAAACGAAAGCCCCGCAGTGCCGGGGCTTTTTTGCTTTATAAAACATTGAAAATGAGTCGAATAGAAACAAATATCGAAACCGAGGCCACCGCCGTCAGCAAAGTGCCTGCCAAGCTCCGGGTCGCCATCCAAGGCGTGCCGGGTGCTTTCCACGACATCGCAGCACGGCAGTTCTTCGGAGCCGACCGGGTGGAAATCGTGCCGCGCACCTTCCGCCAACTCGTTGAGCAGGTGGAAAGCCCGCTGCCGACACCGGCCTCATGGCCATCGAGAATACCATTGCCGGGAGCATCATCGGCAACTATCGGCTGCTCACGGCCAGTAAGCTGCGGGCCGTCGGCGAGGTCAATCTCCGCATCCGGCAAAACCTGATGGCACTGCCCGGCCAGCGCATCGAAGACCTGCGGGAAGTCCACTCGCACCCCATCGCCATCGCCCAATGCGACGAGTTTTTTGCGCATCACCCCCACATCCGCCTCGTGGAAATGGAGGACACCGCCCTGAGCGCCCAGCGCATTGCGGAGCAACAAACCACTGGGCGTGGGCGCTATCGCCAGCCATCTCGCCGCCAGCATGTACGGCCTCGACCTCCTTGCCGAGAGCATTGAAACCAATAAACAAAACTTCACCCGCTTCCTCGCTCTGGAGCGCATGGAATCAGTGAAATGGATTGCCACCGCCGACAAGGTATCGCTATTTTTCTCTCTCTCGCACGAAGTCGGCAGCCTGCACAAGGTGCTCGCCGCCCTCTCCGCTCATGGTGCGAATTTGACGAAAATCCAGTCGGCCCCCATCGAAGGGCGGCCTTGGGAATACTTCTTCTTCGTAGATTTTGTGACCGATGAAGGTTACGGCTGGCAAGCGGCCGTAGAAGCGGTGCGGCCATCGACGCATAGTTTGGAGGTTTTGGGGGCGTATTTGCAAGGCAAATTTTTTGAATAAACTACTGATTACCAGCAATTTAATAATTCAACGATTAAACAATGATAGTTCAACCCGCCAAACGCCTCGACAACATCCAAGAGTACTATTTTTCAAAAAAGCTCAAGGAAATAGCTGCGATGCGCAGCCAAGGCATTGACGTGCTGAACCTCGGCATCGGCAGCCCCGACCTGCCGCCGCTGACGGAGGTATCGAAGCTGCTCGGCGAGCAAAGCTGTTTGCCAGACGTACACGCCTACCAGAGCTACGTCGGGATTCCAGAGCTTCGCAATGCTTTTGCAGCGTGGTACGGGCGTTTTTTTGGGGTAAAACTCGACCCTGCAAGCGAGGTGTTGCCGCTCATCGGCTCCAAAGAAGGCATCATGCACATCGCCATGACCTTCCTCGAACCCGGCGACGTGGCGCTCGTGCCAAATCCTGGCTACCCGACCTACCGGGCGGCCTCGGAACTGGCCGGGGCCGAGGTCGTCGAGTTCCCACTGACAGCGGAGAACGGCTGGCTGCCCGACCTCGATGCATTGGAACAGACCGACCTGAGACGTGTGAAAATCTTATGGGTCAACTACCCCAACATGCCTACGAGCGCACATGCGAATGCCCCTTTTTTTGAAAAACTAATCGCCTTCGGAAAACGGCACAACATCCTGATAGTTAACGACAACCCCTACAGCTTCATCCTCAACGACGACCACCTGAGCCTGCTCTCCGTGCCCGGTGCGATGGACGTGGCATTGGAACTGAACTCCCTGAGCAAGTCGCACAATTTGGCGGGCTGGCGGGTCGGCGTTTTGGCGGGTCGGGCGGACTACCTCGGCCATGTCGTGCGGTTCAAGAGCAACATGGACAGCGGCATGTTCAAGCCCGTGCAGTTGGCAGCAGCCTTGGCACTGCAAGCCACGCCGGAATGGTACGAAAACCTGAACGCCATTTACCGCCAACGGCGGGAAAAAGCCTATGAACTGCTCGACTTGCTCGGCTGCGTTTGGGAGACAGGGGCAACAGGGATGTTCGTTTGGGCGAAAGTGCCAAGCCAATACCAAAATGGCTACGAACTGACGGATTTGCTGCTGAACGAAGCACATGTTTTCATCACGCCCGGTGGTATTTTTGGGTCGAATGGAGACGGGTACGTGCGGGTGTCGCTGTGCAGCAAAGAAACTGTTTTTGAAATTGCCATTTCAAGGGTGAAGAAAGTGGAACCAGTCACGGCGCTTGAGCGACGGTTTGGCATGCCCGAAGGCAAATTGCAACGCCCGAGGGGCATCCTCATGACGCCGCGGATTGCCTTCGGCAATGACAAAAACGACGACAACCGTGACATCGCAGATTGTCTTCAATTACATGAAATCGAAAATGACCATTACCATGGGTTGCCCAACCGCCCCCAGTTCGTGGCGACGCACCCGATGGCAGGCACGGAGCACAGCGGCATCGAGGCGGCCATTCCGAGGCTCTTCGATGGAAAATACACCGTTATTTGTGAAGCAGAAAAAAGTAGCCCGGTTGCTGTGGCGTTGGTGGAGAAAATGTACCAGTCGCTGAACATGAAAATAGCCAAGCTGAACGGGCAGGATCATGACGTACACACGGCCTACGTGTCGCACATCTCGCACATCAGCTCGTTTGCCCTGGCGCTGACCGTGCTGGAAAAAGAGCGGGACGAACAGGCGATTTTCGAGCTGGCGAGCAGCGGATTTGCGTCTACGGTGCGCTTGGCGAAAAGCTCGCCGGAGATGTGGACGCCCATTTTCCGCCAAAACCGTGACAACGTGCTGGATGTTTTGGATGAGCATATCAGCGTGCTGTCCCGCTTCCGGAGTTTGTTGATAAAAAAGGATTTTGAGGCGCTTCACCAGTTGATGGTGGAGGCCAACGGAATCCGCAAAATATTACCTTGAAATCAAGAAAAAGGAGAAAGGAGAAAGTAAAAAGTGGGGCAGAGGGCTGCAAGTTGGCCAGTTCCCGCGAATATTGACATTTTTAATCAAGGAAAAGGAAAGTAAAAGGAGGTGATAACTGCAAATTTGCCAGTTTCTGGACCCCACTTTTTCCTTTGTACTTTTTCCTTTTACCTTTAAAAAGCATGACTTTTCAACCTGTTTTCGACAAAATCGAGCGCCCGGTACTCATTGCCGGGCCGTGCAGCGCCGAGACGGAGGCGCAAGTCATGGAGACTGCTCACGGTCTGGCCGCACAGGGCATTGACCTATACCGGGCGGGCATCTGGAAGCCCCGCACGAAGCCGGGTGGCTTCGAGGGCGTGGGCACGGAGGGGCTGGCCTGGCTGCAACGGGTGAAGCAGGAAGTGGGTTTGAAAACCACGACCGAGGTGGCCAACACGCAACACGTTTTTGAGGCGCTGAAGTACGGCATTGATGTGCTGTGGATTGGTGCCCGCACGACGGTGAACCCGTTTTCGGTGCAGGAAGTGGCCGATGCGCTGGCGGGCGTGGACATCCCGATTTTGATAAAAAATCCAGTAAATGCTGACTTGAAGCTCTGGATGGGCGCCATCGAGCGCATCTACAAGGCGGGCATCAAGCGCATTGCGGCGGTACACCGGGGCTTCTCGGTGCATGGCGAGACGAAGTTCCGGAACGCCCCGCTCTGGCAATTGCCGATTGAGCTGAAACGGCAGTTCCCCGACCTGCAAATCATCTGCGACCACAGCCATATCTGCGGTCGGCGGGACATCTTGGCACCCATTGCGCAGCAAGCCCTCGACCTCGGCTACGATGGCCTGATGACGGAGGTACATCCTCGGCCAGACGAAGCTTGGAGCGACGCCGAACAGCAAATCACTCCGTTCACCTACGGCGAAATGGTACGCAACCTGACTGCCCGCAAGCTGACGACGACCAATGCGGATTTCTTGAAGTCGCTAGATTACTTGCGCCACCAAATTGATGAGCTGGACGATAGGCTGATGCAATTGCTAGGCTCCCGGATGAAGCTGGCTGACCAGATTGGCGAGTACAAAAAGCAGAACAATATTTCCATTTACCAACCAAGTCGCTGGAACGAGATTCTGGAACAGGCGATGGAAAAAGGTGCGGCGCTCGGCCTGAGCGGGGAGTTCGTGGAGGCGGTACTGAAGGCGATACACGAGGAGAGCATAGGCCACCAGTCAAAGGTGATGAATGAGAAAGCGGCGGTTGAATGATTGACGATTTTGGATTGACGATTGA
>JADJYH010000090.1 GCA_016719855.1 Saprospiraceae bacterium
TTGTTTTTCTTGTCATATCTTATATTGCCTGAATCAGAGCTTGTTCCAATAATAAAGGCCAGAGAAAATGTCAAATGGACATTGAAAAACATTTCATTTAAACCTAAAAAAGGATTTTTAGTCGATCTAATTTTGATAGCATTTGTATGGTTTTATATGAGCATTATACTTAAAAAATTTATTGGAAGTATTGCCTTCATAGTAATGCTAAATGTATTTGCAGTTGCATTTTTTTGGCACTATTACGGTGAGTTTTTAAGTAGAAATTACAAACCGATTCTCCAGATTTCGTATCCGTACCAAAGATTTAGGAACTCTCTATTTCTATTTCATTATTTAATAATTGACCACATAATGCTCCGCTGGCAGCTCTACCGTGCCGGGGTGCTGCCCTGCACCTCGTCCGTTTCTAAACGAAATGACCGCCCGCCACCTCCTCGAAACAGATGGGGCGACTTGGCGCTTTCGGCACCGGATATTACAGGAGTATTTTGCAGGGGCAGTGGTCCCGTGTGCCGGAAGTAGGCGATGTCAAAGGAATTTTCGGCCCGAAACTCCATGCGGGATATGCCCACCTCAAACCCAGGGGCAGTGTACCCCTCTGGCGGGCACTTGAATTCCTGCATGATATAGAAAAAGTTGCGCCACCATTTTGTGAAGACCCTGATGCATTGGATGCGAACCTGTGGCTCCTCCAGCGGGGGCAGTTCGTCGTTCAGCCGCTGCAACAAGGGGGCGAATTTCGCCGTGATTACTGCCTTCTGTGTCTCGGTGGGCGTTTTGGATTGCTTGGTCTGCACCCAGCCCCAAACTGCTTTTGTTTTTGCTTTGCCATGATTTATATTTTTTCAACGAAACAAGCCCGCCTTCTCCACCTTGAAATGACAGCAGTCCTGCGGGCATACTCCTTTCTAAGCTCCAATATTCGTTCCCCGAAAGCCTCCATTTTGCCTTGGTACTCCGCCAAGTCTCTCAGGTCTTTCAAGGCTTCGGTGGCAAGGTCGTAGGATTTCCCAGTCTGTCGCTCCAGGTTGAAAGGCACGCTTTTCCAAAGTGCCTGTTCTTGCGGGCCAACTGTTTCATGCGTTGTACATGCCGCTCCTTTGCCTCGGCGGCCTCCCGCTCCTTTCGTTCCTGCCCTTTTTGGGCAGTCAGTGATTTTAGCTCGGAGGTGGTGGTTTGTACGGGCTTCGGCGCAGTACCTTTCGGTGCGAACAGTTCGAGCCGCTTTCGCAACTGGATATCCAACCTCGGTTCGGACTTCAAGAGCCGTGCAAGCCAGTCAATGCGCTCTTTTTCAGGCAGTTGCGCCAGCAGTTTTTCATAGTCAAGGGAGGCTGCAGCCAAATCGGGGCTGAGGGCTTGGGCAGCGGAAATGAGGTCGTCATCAATCTCGAAAAAACGGGTAAACGCTTTCAAGGCGGCGCTCATGCGCTTCATATTGGGTGGCACGGGCGGGGTTTTGCTATCCTTGTTTTCATCCTCATCGCCATCATCTTCGTCCTCAAAATCTTCATCCCCATACCGCCTTTATGCTGCGCAAACGAAACCCAAGCGAGGTATAGTGCCCGGTAATCGCTGTTGAGGATGTCGTCACGCAACGGGGTGAGGTCGCCGAGGTCGTAGTCGTCTTCTTCCATCCAGCCGCCTCCTTCTTCTTCGTCGAATTGGATGTCGAGCAATAAGTACTCGCCTCGTTTCAACAAATCTATATGGCAATAATACTCCTCTCCGTACAGGTAAGGCTTGAGGGCTTTTTCGTCCACCAACTTTGTAGGCAAGCGGAACATGAGGGCCTCGTGCCCAAATGGGGAGTAGAGCATGGCATCGAAATATTTTTCGAGCACCGTCTCTGGTTTGTGCTTGAAACTGCCGTATTGGTAAGTGAAAGTAGCAGATGTGCTGCTCACCTGTCCATGGCTCGAAAGCCCATCCACCTCCCGGCGCTCGCTATCGGACAGTGGGCGGTCAATCGTTTTGAATTTGTAGCATTGGAATTCGCTCATAGTCTGTTGTTTTGCGTCTTTTAAAATCAAACCACTAAACGATGGACTAAAAGTCCAGTTTGGGTCGTGAAACCGACTGAAAGAAACACGTTAGTTGGTCACAGGCTGGCTGGGGGTTTGGCCCCCTTAGTTTCCGCCCGGCCCCCCAAAGTGTCCACCAAGTAACGGCGCCAGGAATCTTGCAGCGGGCGCTGCGCCCTTTCGCGCTTGGGGAGTGGGGGGGGGTCTTGCCCCACCTCATATTGGTGCCGTCTGGCGACCTCGCGCACTGAACACACCCGCACGAACTTCGTAACCAACAGATGGACTTGAAGTTGAGACTGAGACACTCTTTGTTGCCCCAAAAGTACCAAAAGTGAGCAAATAAATTCCTGCCCATTTTAAAATCAAAATCAAAATGAAACTTACACCAGCACAAATTGACAGCATTTCGGAGGACCTCCAATGCGGGATGCGCTGCTACGTGCACCAAAAAACGGGGGAAATCGTCGTCGTGCTTAGTGAAGAAGGCTTGGATGCCACTGACGCTGACCTCTGGCAGGCGGAATTGGACAAGCTGGCCCGCCGAGCCGGAAAACTTCCTCGAAATCGAGCCAATGCCTTCCTACTTGGCATTTCAGGTAATGGAAGATTTTGTCGAAACAACGCCCCGTGCTTTGAAAGCCCGACTGCTGATGGCACTGGAAAAACGCAAGCCCTTTCAGCATTTCAACCATGAAATAGACAATTCGGGCGATTGGCGGGAACGTTGGTTTGCCTTCCGGTCGGAGAAATACCGGGCTTGGGTAAGCGGGCAGTTGTGAGAGGTGTTTTTGTGACCGCCCGCCACCTCCCGAAACCGACGGTGCCACCGCATCTTGCAGGAGCACTTCGCCGCCCAATGGGAAAAAAACAACGTCTCCGAGCGGCAGGAACACTGACAAAATTTTGGGCATTGACCATTGTTGTTTTCGGTTTCCTACCTTTGACAAAATTCACCGTCCAAAACATTTTTCAGATGAAAAGATGCCTACCCTTCTCCGTCCTGCTGTTCGTTGCTGTCGGGCTTTTCGCCCAAATCACCGTCACCAGTGCCACCTTCCCCGCCGCTGGGGATACGCTGAGAATGGCCATTGACAACTCCCCTGCTTCAGGCATAGCAGCTATCACCCCGCCGGGCGGCAATCAGGTCTGGGACTTGAGCAGCTTGGAGGCCGAGGCGACCCAAGAAATCATCTATCGCTCGGCCAATGAGGGCAGTGTGGGCGCACAAGTACCCGGTGCCGAATTGTTCACAGCCGCTTCCCTCAATGCGGAGAACTATTACAACGTGACGGACACGAAGTTTGAATTGCAAGCCTACTATGGCATCCTGCCCTACGACCTCGTCTCCAACAACCTGTTCGAATACTCCCCTCCGCTGGCGGAGCGCCATGCGCCGATGAATTTTTTCGACATCAGCGCAAGCTCTTCGGGCTTCCTTGAACTGTTTCTTCCCTCGGCCTTTTCGCCCCTATTGATGATCAACTTGGCCGCAGTGACGAACAATGCACAAATTGACTCCATGCGCTATCGGGTAGCTATCAGCGAAATATTCACGGTGGACGGCTACGGCACCATGAGCATACCCGGCGGCACCTTCGACGTGCTGCGGGAGAAGCGAACCAAATACACGGAGACCCGCATTGATTGCAAAATCCCCCCGCTCGGCTGGTTGGACCTCACAGATAATTGCATTCAGGCCGGCTTCGCTGGCTTGGGCGTTGATACCACGGTCGCCTTCTATTTTCACAACGACGTGGCGAAGGAACCCATCGCCGTCGTCACCTTGAACAATGCTCAGAACGCCGTCACGCAGGTGGTTTTCAAGAACACCACGCCTCCTGTGGCGGATGGGCTGGAGGAGGTAAATGCGGTAAATCTTTCCGCCAAAATTTCGCCAAATCCCGTCAGCGATGAGGTGGACGTTGATTTCAAAAACCTTGTGCCCGGCACCTATCGCATGGTCATTTTCGATGAGCTGGGGCGGGAAGCAGTTGAGAAAACCTTGCAGGTGAACGGCGGGCATACAGAACGCTTGGACTTGTCCCGCCTCCCGGCGGGCGTGTATTTCTTTTGTGTTTTTGATGAAAACAACAAGGCTTTGTACAAGGAGAAGCTGGTGAAGAAATGAACAAATGAATGCCTGCCATCTCTTCGAAACGGACGGGGCGACATGGCAGATTCGGCACCGCATCTTGCAGGCGTATTTTATGGAGTAGTGGAAAAAGGGATATTCATCTGCATGGGCAGCCTCTTTCATTTCAATGTCAAATGTGAAGTACTGGGTTGATGTCGGCAAGTACTGGAAAGAAATCCGGCAAAGAGGTCTCTGCTGAAACAACTTCTTTTACGCAAAAAGGCCCCGGCAAGCGCAAACTGCCAGGGCCTTGCTGTCACCAGTCTAAAGTCTCAATTCGACCAGAGGTCGTGCTCGAAGTTGAAAATTTCCTGGTCAATTTTTTCCGCTTCCAGCAGCAGGTCAACGCCAGTGTAGAGGTCTTGCAAGCGGTTGTCACGCACATTGCCGTCCTTGTAGATGTAGCTGGAAAACTTCCGCATTTCAAACAAATCCTCCCAGGTCATGCGGGAGGCTTCGTTGCCTTCGGCAAAAACGGTTTCCCTCGCCAGCACTTCCCGTGCGCTGGGCATGTGTACCCAAAACAACGGGCTTTCACCAATAAAATCGCCGCTCTCGGTGTACCGCTCCTTCATCGGGGCAATGCCGAGGATGCGCACCCGGAGCTGTGAAGTCTTGCTGTCGAAGTACCACATTTCCTCGATGCGGAAGCGCTTGACATCCTCGTAGTACACCTCCGTTTCCACCACCCGTATTTCGTAATTGGTTTCATCTATTGGCACGAGTACCGTATCCTTTCGGAAAAGTGTGGCGTTGAGTTCTTCCGTCGAAAGCCGCACGGAGAAATCGTCTTTTTCGCTACTGTAAAGCGTTAGTTCGCCAGCCTTCGCCGCATTGGTCAGGATGTTGAAAAGCGGAGCATCTGGGTAAACGAACGGCAAGTTGATTTTTTCCCGCACGTCCAGCACTCGCCAAACCCGTTTTTGCCAAAATATGTCCCGCTCGTTGGGTAGTTCGTAGGCCAGCACGGGCTTGTCCGAAACCACCTTCCGAAAGGCGATGTCGTTGAGGGGCTGGGCAAAAAGGTTGAAGGCAGCGCCGATGAGGGCTGCAAGGATTGCTAATTTTTCATGAAAACTGTTTTTAGATTAATGGAATAATTGATTGGTTTGTCAATAAGTTATTGAGAATGGATTGTAAGGACGCTCAAATCAAGGTGAACATCATGCCGCCAAGGTCACGAGGAGCTACATCGCCTGGGCATTTCACCTTGATTTTTTCGAAGTAAAAAATGTCGCCACGTTGAGCGTTGTCCTGCAAGCGTTGTACTTCAGAGCCGAAGCGCCCGCTGCGGTTTGGGGCTTCAACGGCATCGCCCTTGCGCACCCGCACCACGTTGAAATCCTGCACGTCGCACTTGGCGTTGAAGTCGAAATTGTCGAGGAATGGGTAGATGCCCGTTTGCGCCTTAAATTCGGCAACGCTGATGCGGCCGCCCCGGTGCTTGCTCATCATCATCACCGGGTCGGGGATGCGCTTCACCCGGTATTCAAAAGTGGTCAGTTTCAGGCCGCCGCCGGAGACGATGACAGTGGCCGTCCCGGTTTTTTGGGGCACGGCGGTGAACTTGCCGTTGCCCTGTGGGGTGAGGCTCACACCGTTGGCACTGACCTTCACCTGGCCGCTGGGCACACCGGCGGCGGCTACTGAAATCGGGTTTTCGACGCCCACGTACAGCACGTTCATCTTGTCGGCGGAGACGGTCACGCTGCGGTCGCCGACCTCGTAACTGAACTGTTTGCGGTAGGTCTCTACCTCGCCTGTGAGGGGGTTGGTGAGGCGGATAATCATTTCGTGCTGCTTCGTGCCGACGGAGTTGGGATTGGCCACGAACACGGCCTTGCCATCCCGCACGGGGAGCGACCGGCCATCCACGCTCACTGCGATGTTGTCGGCGGTGGAGCTGTAGGCGGCCAGGAAGATTTCCCCCTTGAACTCCTCTCCCCCGGATGACGTAGCTCTTGTCGGCAGCGATGACTGGAGCGAATTTGTCGGGCTTCACGGTGATGTTCATCTTCCCGGCGAAGTGGTTGAGGATGGCAGTCTCGGCCACCTTTGCGTCGTTCTGGAATTTGGTGAGCACGGGCAGCACGGCGGCCACGGGCATCTGCTGGAAGGTGAACTGCGCCCAGGTCTTTTTGTCGCTGCTTGCTGGTATCTCGTTGATTTTCAATGGAATACGCTCGGATAAATCCTTGCGGGCCGCTGGTTCGTCCACGAGTGCGAGCAGTTTTTCACGGGTTTCTTCCACCTTTTTTTGCAGTTTCTCGCCGCCACCCTCGCTGACGAAGAGGCGGGTGGGAATGTCCTTGTCGGCTTTGCGGAGCGGCTGCTCGTCGGGGCCAAGGCCACCAGCTTCGAGCACTACGTTGTCTTTCATTTTGCCAACAAAATCAAAAAACTCGCTGGAAATAACCTGCACTTGGGCAGCTTTTTCCTTGTAGGGTTGGAACTGTGCGTAGGCAGCGGCCTGGTCTCCGATGGCTTGCACGAGCTGTTGGTTGGAACCTTCGACGAGGCGGTTGCTTTCGCCGAGGCTTTTATCAATGCTGAAAAATGCTTGCAGCACCTCCGCCGAAACGTTGAGGGCGAGCATGCAGGTGAGCACCAGGTACATGAGGTTGACCATGAGCTGGCGTGGCTCCTTTGGTATTGACATAGCACAAATAGTTTAAACGTTAAAAAATGAAGTGTGAAAAGACGGTAGCCGTGTTACATGGCAAGTCGTATTTTTTGCGGAATGATAATGCCTTCGGAAGGGATTTAGCCAAATAATGCGCTGTTCGAAAAAAAGAAACACACCGAAGCAAAAGTTTTTTTAGACGAATGAAGTGTTAATCGCCCATTTGCGCTGGTGCAAATGAGCTTTCAATGGCCGCTTTTGTTACTTTTGCAACCGTTTTGGGAACTCAAAAATAAAATTGAGTTCAACGAAATCCCGTACCGAAGGTCGGGAAGGGAAAAGTAAAAAGTGGGGGAATGGATGGGCAGGTATTTGAGCGTTAACCACACTTTTTTGCCCCAATTTTATAGATAAACAACACAGTGAATGGCACTTGACCAACTTGGAATAGACGGGCCTGAGAAAGGTAAGACGGGAGAAGAGAAGGAAATGACCTTCTTCGACCATTTGGAAGAGCTGCGATGGCATATCTTCCGCTCGGCACTGGCCATTTTGGTTGTGGCATTGGCGCTGTTTTTCATGGAGGATGTCGTTTTCAACAAAATCATTTTCGGGCCACGCTACCCTGATTTCATCACCTACCGCCTGATTTGCGAGTTCTCCAACTACATTGGACTGGGCGACGGGCTTTGCTTTTACCCAAAGGAGTTCCACCTCATCACGCCGGACATGGGCGAGCTTTTCCTGACGCATATCAAGATTTCCTTCTTGCTGGGACTGGTGGCTGCCATGCCGTATATTTTTTGGGAAGCATGGCGCTTCATCAAGCCGGGACTGTACGAAAAGGAGCAAAATGCTTCGAGGTTTGCCGTTTTGATTTGTTCTTTCCTGTTCTCGTTGGGCGTACTTTTTGGCTATTTTGTCATTTCGCCTTTTGCCATTAGCTTCCTCACGGGGTACGAGCTTCCAGGTGTAGAATCAACCCCTGCGCTGAGTTCCTATATCAGCTACATGCTCATGTTTACCATGCCAACGGGGCTTATTTTCCAGCTACCGGTAGCGGCCCATGTGCTGGCAAAGATTGGATTGGTGTCTTCATCGCTCATGCGGCAATACCGCCGTCATGCCATTGTCGTTATTGTCATTGTTGCCGCCATCATCACTCCGCCTGACGCTTTCAGCCAGATTCTGATAGCCTTGCCATTGCTTGGACTTTATGAAATCAGCATCGCTGTGGTAAAAAAAGTGGAAAAACAGAAGGCGATGGAGGAGAAAATGGATAATTGACAATCCCCGATTCCAATAAAAATATGCATCGAATTTCTTCAAACGCCACCTTGTTCCTCAAAATCTTCATTCCAACATTTTGGATGGTTTTTTTTGGCGCATTTACCATTGCCATCTGGACCGTGGAAGTACCTTATTTTGGCCCAATACCTGCCATTTGGATGAAACTGGGGCTAACTGCCTTCCTGTTGTTGGGCGTGACTTTTTTCTACCTGACCCTCTTGCAGCTGAAGCGGGTAGAACTGGACGAACTATACGTTTACGCCTCCAACTACTACAAGACCTACCGCTACCCGTACCACAACATTGAAAAAATCACGGAACGTGACATGGCGTTGTTCCACATCGTGCGCATCCACCTAAAAGTGCCAGGGAATTTTGGCAAAAAACTGACATTTTTGCTCGACGAGGCCATGTTCCAGGACTTTTTGAACAAGTACCCAGACGTTGCTGTGACGATGGCTGAACTGAAGTTGATTGGAAAAGATTGAATGGGCGTGGGAAGTACGAGGTATGTTGACAGTGCGCCCTCTATACCTCGTACCATAAACCCTCACACCTACTTAATGCCCATTTTGGCTTTCACCAAAGGCTCCACATCGTCCGAATCCCTAGCAAAGAGAATGGTGTTGAACACGCTTGTGTCAAAAATCAAGGTGTAGCCACCTTCTTTACCGACTTCGTTGACGGCTTTTTCCAATTCGTCGAGGATAGGGCCAAGAAGTTCCTTCCGCTTGTTGGCGAGTTGTGCAGCTATGTTGTCTTCGAGTTGTGCAAGCTCCTGCTCTTTTTTCTCAAACTCGGCCTGCTTTTTCTGTGCCATCGCCGGTGGGACATTGCCACCTTGGTACTCCTTGACGAAGGCAGCATACTCTTCCTGAGCGATTTTGGCTTGGGCTTCGCCCACGGTCACTAGGGAATCCTGCAAAGTTTTCAGTTTTTCATCGGCAGCCTTGGTAGCCGGGATTTGAATCAAAAGGTTGCCGCTGTTCAGGTGGCCAAATTTCTGTGCCTGAACTTGGCCGGTGACAACCACCATCAAAAACAATAACGAAAAGGATTTCAATAATTTTTTCATAGATTTTGTTTGCGTTTCAAAAACAAGGATGCAAAAGTATCGCTTAGGATGCTGCTTTCCTACATTTTGACCGAAGATTAGGGAAATCAGACCTCCCATTGATGGCCAAGAACGCAGTTAGAGGCATCTTATGCGCAAGCATCACCAAAGAGAGTAGGTAGCAGGCTCCAGGGCATATTGTTTGAATAAAAATCAAAACCAAAGATTTTTTTTGATAATTATTGATAAAAATGGTTTTTTTATTAGCAATATAATCAAAAACTGGAACAGAGATTGAAAAAATGGCAATAGAGGAAGTTGTTTAAGAACCGTTTTTGATAATTTTTCAAAAAAAAGATTCAAAAATTGAATAAAATCAAAGAATAAATCTTTTTCTTTAAAAAATTTGCATTAAAATGATTTACTCCCATATCTTTGCATCATCAAACGGAAACAAAAAAGATTGTTTCTTACACACTGTGAGGTGATGAAATCAGGCAGCCATGCCCTCTTGTCTCGGGGGTGGGGAACAACGGGATAAACGCAACATAGAGCCGGACCATCCGACCAGGGTTGACCACTATTCTTTGTGTTGCAGCTAACCGCCTCGTGGAGGTTCGAGTCCTCCCCTTACAGCCAGAAAGGTGCCCGGAATCCGTTCCGTTGGCACCTTTTTTCGTTCAGAACACACCATCGGCCAACCTTCCGGCGTTTTTAGCCCACTTTTTTCATCGGACAAAGCCCCGGCGTTCCGGGATTTTCGCCCAAATCTTTACCAAGTTTACTTCCTTGTTTTTATTTAACTTTGCGCCCCTATGAAAAAAAGGCTCGTTCAATTACTGTTTTTATCGGCATTTGCCCTGCTGTCGGTCGGCTGTAAATCGGAATTTGAAAAAATCCGGGGCAGCGGTGACACTGATAAGATGTACGCCAAAGCCTTCGAGTACTTCGAGCAAGAGGAGTACATGCGTGCACAGACCCTGCTTGAACTCATCATCCCCGCCTACCGGGGCAAGCCGGAGTTGGAAAAAATCTACTACACTTACGCCGATACCTACTACAAGCTGGGCAAGTACATCATGGCCAATTACTATTTCAAGAACTTCTCCTCCACGTTCCCCAACAGCGCCCAACGGGAAGATGCGGATTTCATGGCCGCTTACTCCAATTACCAAATGTCGCCAGGGTTTCGACTGGAGCAGACCCACACCGAAAAGGCCATTGACGACCTCCAGCTTTTGCCAACACCTACCCCAACAGCCCAAGGTTAAAAGGAATGCAACCGACTGATTGACGAGATGCGCCTGAAAATGGAGCAGAAGGCTTACGACGAGGGCATTCTGTACTACAACCTCCGGCAATACCAAGCCGCTACCACTACACTCGGGAACCTGCTAAAGGACTTCCCCGAAACCAGCAACGCCGAGCAGGTGCGCTACCATATTGCGAAAGCAAACTACCTGCTGGCCGAAAATAGCATCTTCGAAAAGCAGGAAGAGCGGTACAAACAAACTGTTGCCTATGCCAACGATTACCTTGGCAAATTCAAGGGCAGTAGCAACTACAACGAAGTCAAATCATTTTACAATAATTCAGTTAAGAAATTAAAATCAATTACAAATGGCAGATATCAAGACCAAAGCGCAGGGGCTGGACGCTAACGTGAAAGCCCGCAACATTACCGCCATGGTGGAGCCTACCAACAATATCTACGAAACCTTGGCCATCATCACCAAGCGTGCGAAGCAGTTGGCCATTGACCTGAAGCACGAGCTGCACAGCAAGCTCGAAGAGTTTGCCGTCAATACCGATACCATCGAGGAAATCACCGAGAACAAGGAGCAGATCGAAATCTCCAAGTTCTACGAGCGCCTCCCGAACCCGACCCTCATCGCCACGGAGGAGTTCATCAAAGGCGAAATCCATCACCACTACAACGACAAACGCCGCCGTCAGTAAAGTTGGCAGTTCGACAGTGGGCAGTGAGCAGTCTGGAACTGCTACCACGGCACTGACTGCCCACTGCCAACTGTCGAACTGACGAACTTCTCAAATGGTTGGTAAAAAAATCATACTCGCCGTCACCGGCAGCATCGCAGCCTACAAAGCTGCCCAATTGGTGCGGCTCTTAGTGAAAAAAGGAGCTGAGGTACAGGTGCTGATGACCCCATCAGCCACGGAATTTATCACTCCGCTCACCCTTTCTACCCTTTCGAAAAAGCCCGTCTTCACACAAGTCATTTCAGGACAAGAATGGAACAGCCACGTCGAGCTTGGCCTATGGGCCGACGCACTCGTGGTAGCGCCCGCCACGGCCAACTCCTTGGCAAAACTGGCGCAAGGCATTTGCGACAACATCGTGTCGGCGGTGTACCTCTCGGCAAGGTGCCCGGTGTTCATCGCCCCGGCCATGGACCTCGACATGTGGAAGCATCCAGCCACCCTAGCCAATGTGCAGCGACTGAAATCTTATGGCAATCACTTCCTGCCAGTAGGCTACGGCGAGCTGGCGAGTGGGCTGGTGGGTGAGGGCCGCATGGCTGAACCGGAGGAAATCGTGGCGTTCTTGGAAGGTTTTTTTCAAAAAAAGCAAGACTTTTCAGGCAAAAATGTGCTCATCACTGCCGGGCCGACCTACGAGGCTATTGACCCGGTGCGTTTCATTGGCAACCGCTCCAGCGGAAAGATGGGCGTGGCCATTGCGGAGCAGTTTGCAGCCCGTGGGGCAGCGGTGACGCTGGTACTCGGCCCTTCGAAATTGGCTCCCCAACATCCCGGCATCACGACGGTAAGGGTGGAGTCGGCAAAGCAGATGTATGAGGCATCGGTGCAACATTTCGAGAATGCGGACATCGCCGTCCTGTCAGCTGCCGTGGCCGATTACCGGCCAGCGAATGTTGCGGAGCAAAAAATCAAGAAGAAAGGCGACAGTATGACCATCGAACTGGAAAAAACACCCGACATCGCCGCTTCTTTGGGAAAAATGAAACGTCGGGGGCAGTTCATCGTTGGATTTGCACTGGAAACCAATGACGAGCTGCAAAATGCCAGCGAGAAATTGGCGAAGAAAAACTTTGACTTCATCGTGCTGAACTCCCTGCAAGACGCCGGTGCTGGCTTTAATTTTGACACCAACAAGATTACCATCCTGCACCGAGGCAATAAGCGCAAGGATTTTGAGTTAAAATCGAAGGCCGAAGTGGCAACAGACATTGTGGATGAAGTGAGTCGGCTTGTTGGCTAGTTGGAGCTTTAGCGTATTGGGTAGGCCCCACTAACATGCCAATACACCAACCCGCTAACCTGCCAAAAAAATATTCAACATGAAAAATTGGTTTATACTTTTCGTAGCCGGATTTTTTGCCTGCTCGCTCCAAGCTCAGGAGCTGAAGGTGAAAGTAACGATGAACACGCCAAAGCTCCAGACTGCCGACCCGGCAGTTTTTCAAACCTTGAAGCAGTCCATCGAGGAGTTCATGAACAACCAAAAATGGACGAGCGACGTGTACGAAGAGGAAGAACGCATCAGCTTGGACATCGTGATTACGATTTCAAAAGAGCTTTCCGCCAACACGTTTGAGGCCGAGCTGTCGTGCCAGAGCATCCGCCCAGTGTACGCCAGCAATTACGAAACGGCACTTTTCAAGCACCAGGACAAAGACCTTGTGTTTTCTTACGAGCAGTTCCAGCCGCTCGAATACAGCCAGAATACCTACCTCAACAACCTGACCTCGGTGCTGGCCTACTACGCCTACATCGCCATTGGGATGGACTATGATTCGTTTTCGCCACTGGGTGGCGAGCAATATTTCCAGTCAGCTTGGGACATCGTGAACCGCATCCCACCACAAGTTGCCGCCAATGTACCGGGCTGGCGCTCCACCGAAAACAACCGCAACCGCTACTGGCTCGTGGAGAACATTCTTTCCCCTAAGATGCGCCCCTTCCGCCAGATGATTTACGACTACCACCGTCAGGGACTCGACACCATGCACGAGGACGCCAACGTGGCCAGGGCCATCATGACCCAATCGCTAGAAACGCTCGAAGCGGTCAACCGCACCTACCCGAACTCCATGATTTTGCAGGTGTTTTCCAACACCAAATCGGACGAAATCATCGAAATTTACAAGGGCGGTGCCACCACAGAAAAAAATACCATCACCCGCACGATGGAGCGGATTGACCCGACCCGTGCCTCCCAGTACCGACAAGGGATTGGGAAATGAGTGGCAGTGAAATGGAGAATTGAAAATCTCGCCAGGCGGTTAATTTCCAAAAATTAAAGCCCTCCATTGTCAACTACTCCACTTCAACTCCAATTTCATCTTCTTTTCTGGAAAAAATTTAGCAGCGCCGTCACGTAGTTGTCGTCCGTGCGGATGCTCACGAAGTCCGTGCCGCTGCGGGAAAAGGTAGTCTTGAAATACCCATAATTTTCCTTGAACCACAGGGCATATTTGGCTCGAAGCTGCGGCGAGGAGGTGTCGAGCCAGGCCAGTTCGCCGGTTTCGGCGTCCTTCGCCCGGATGAGGCCGACGTTGGGCAGGTCTTGTTCTTTTGGGTCAAACAAGTGTACCCCGATAATGTCGTGGCGGCGGGAGGCAATGCGCAGCGGTGCCTCGTAGCCACGTGTCATGAAGTCGGATAGGACGAAGCTGATGCAGCGTTTTTTGATGACGTTTGTGAAATAGCGGAGCGCCAGACTGAGGTCGGTGCCATGGCTGTTTGGTTGAAAATTAATGAGTTCCCGGATGATGCGCAGGATGTGCGAGCGGCCTTTTTTCGGGGGGATGAACATCTCAATCTTGTCGGAAAAAAGGATGACGCCCACCTTGTCGTTGTTCTGGATGGCGCTGAACGACAGCACTGCCGAAATCTCCGTGATGATGCCCGCCTTCAACTGATTCACCGTGCCGAAATAGGCGCTCTGGCTCACGTCAATGAGCAGCATCACCGTTAGTTCCCGCTCCTCCTCGAATATCTTCACGAAAGGCGTGTTCGTGCGGGCAGTCACGTTCCAGTCAATGTTGCGCACGTCGTCGCCGTACTGGTAGGCCCGCACCTCGCTGAACGACATGCCCCGGCCCTTGAAGGCACTGTGGTACTCGCCAGAGAACATCTGCTTGCTCAAGCCCTTGGTCTTGATTTCAATCTTGCGTACTTTCTTGAGGAGTTCGGTGGTATCCATCGTTAATTGGCTGACTGCATTCTATTGTGTTTTAAGAAATCTAAGGGCAAGGCATCCTGTTTGACTGCATTTCGCAACAAGTCATTGTAAACCAACGAAATACCTGTCATTTTTTTTACAATCTGCGTAATGCTCACCGTCTGAACCAGTCCCTCCCGGTTCATGACGAAGCCATTCCAGTCGTCGCCCTGGCCACCCGTGCGGTGGAAGTCGAGGATGGCTGCTGGGCTAAAGTCCTCACTACTACCGAGCCATTCACGGAACCACGACTGCCGCATCTCGCCCACCTCACCGGGGTAGAGCGTGGCCGACGACCAGAGGTAGTACCCCTGCGGGTCAAGCAGATTGGCGTGAACCTGATGCTCGTCCCATCGCAGCTCATAGGGTTGTCCATTGTCCACGATGATGAAGGTGAACGGCTCCATGCCCTCGAAGTTGTATTTTTCAAAGAAATCCACGGCCGTTGCGAAGCGAAAGAAATCGAGTACCATGAGGCCCCGACTGCGTCTGTAGGGTGGTTGGTGCTTGTGCTTTACGAAGGCACCATTGAGCAAGCAGACCACCCGGTTGGTGTCAGAAGCGGCAATCCAAGTGCCGCCAGCCGCAGTGTCCCTTGGAAAAATGAGCGATGCCCCGGCCACCACCTCACGGTCGAGGTGCTGCGGCGAACGGGCGGCGTTCTCGTCCCGGTTGGAGGTGAGGACGAAATGGCCGCCGGGCTGTGGTATGTAGGTGACGGTACACATTTTTTAAGTTCGGCAGTTTGACAGTTGGCAGTTGGCAGCCAGTGTGCAGTCTAAATAGTCCTGAAGTCTTTTGCCGTTCAACTTGGCACTGGCTGAACGACTGCGAACTGACTGCCAACTGCCACCTTCGAACTACAGACTATTCTCAAAGCGGTTCAGTTTTGAAATTTTTGAACAGCATCATGCCACGCTCGAACAGGTACTTGATTTCGTGCGGCGGAATGAGCCTTTCGTGTTGGTAAAAAATCATGAAAAAACCGATGCTTTCAAGGCACCATTCTTTTTCAACGGTGAAAAACCGGATGACCTCGTCTTGGTTCATCGTGCGGCGCACATGGGCTTCGTCCTCGCCTTGCAGCAGGTATTGGTGCGAAAAATCCTTGTGCTCCTCGAAGTCAATGTCCTGCTCCAAGCCGAGCCAATTGCCGAGGCGGTGGAAGAAATGCTCCGGCTTCAAGAGCATTTCCGGCATGGCGAGGCGCTTGGAGTTGATGAAAAAAACGGTCTGCTTGAAGGTGACTGCTGATTTGCCCGTGCTCACAGTGTATTTGTAGTCGAAGATGTTGATTTTGTCCTCCATCAACTGCGAGGAATAGGTGAGCAGGTTGGTGATGGTCTTGCTGCCGCCTTTACTGAACAGGTGGAAATCACGCAGCAAGGCAATCATGCCGTACTCGTCTTCCTCCGTAAACTTCATCTTCAACTCGTGGGCGGTTTGGCGCATTTGCGCTTGCCGCTCGTCGTCTTTGCCGGAAAAATTGAACATGGTTTTGTGGCCGCCAAATTTATTTGGCTGGCCGATTTGTCAGAAGCCCGCCAAATGAATTTGGCGGCCACAAAAGCGTTAACGATTGATTTTCAACAATTTACCGCTCAGGTTGACTTGTTTGTTTTTATCAAAAACCTGATAAAAATAGGTGCCTTCGGCAAACCCTGTGAGCGGGATGGACGTGCTGCCCGGCATCAAGTTTTTCTCTAAAACCATCCTGCCGAGGCCGTCCAACAGCCGCAGCGAGTAGTTGCCGGTGGCAAAATTCTTCAGCTCAAAAACAGTCTCGTCAACTGCTGGGTTCGGCGAAACGAGCACTTCCGGCTTGGTGGCAACCACGTCGTTGTTGCCGCTCACCACGCCGTTGTCCTTGTATTCCACCTGCTCCACGATGCTTCCAGAATTGTCCACCTGAACGACGGCGATGGGTTCCTTTTCCGTGTTGCTGATGAAATTGAAGGTAACCAAAGTGTCAACTCCAAGCCCTGCGGCAGCGCCCGCCTGGGCGGTTACGTCAATCCAGCCCAAAAAGGTGTGGATGTCAAGATGTGTGTCACGGTATTCGGTGCGCTTTTCCCGCAACACGTCATAGGTGCCGCCGGGGATGGACAACGAGCCGTAGGCGTCCACCAAATCGTAGCGGGAGGCCGTTACCCGAATTCGGATGGAATCCGCAATGCCAGCCGGAACGCCCAATTGCGCAAGCAATGCAGCAAGGACTGAATCTATTGGCAGCGCTATGTTTAAGCTAGTTTCAGCAAGGTGATTATCAATGAAATTGAGCGGTGCACGGCGCTCCGGTACGGGTGGCGAGAACTTAAAACTGGTCTGGATAGGCAATCCGCCAGTTGGGTCGGAGCCATAGTAACCGAGGTTGTCAAAGTTATTGGCGCTTACATCGTAGTAGGTTTCGCCTTGTCCCCCCTGCACCAACGGAAAACAGTTCTGCACTGGAAAAATCGGCGAAGGCGCTGCCCTCGCTAGCCGCCCGGAAACACGGACTCGGACTTGACAGGTTGGAGCCAGGCCGGGTGAAGTCCCAAGTGGCAGGCCTACCTGGAGGGGTGATGACGATGCCATCGGGGTTGAGGTCGGTGGCGGTCTTGAGGGTGTCGCCGGCCACGGGGAAAGTGGCGGTGGTCACGGTAATCTGTGCTGACAACCAATTACAGAAGGTCATGAGCGCAAGGACTGGAACTAACTTTCTCATTTTCAATATTTTAGGTAAAACAATTTTGTGCAAAAAAGCAGTCGGGCGCATGCCCGTTGTGCAAGTTTGATCAAAGGTAAATTGAAAAAACGGTGGCCTGTTCGAAAGTTTGAAGCATTTGCAAGCAGGAAACTATTTTTCAATGAAAATTAGTCGCTTTTCAGCTTTGCCCGTACCTCAAGGACCTTGTAGTAAAGTATGACAAACGAGGTGCCCAGCGTGATGACATTTGCCAGTATGATGGGCAGGTCGTCTTTGAGCAGGCCATATACCAGCCAGCCTGCCGTTCCCAGGAAAACCATCATGAACATGCTCAACGACAAGTCGCTCGTGCGGCGGGTACGCCAAGTCTTGACAGCCTGGCACGTAGGCACCGGTGGTGAGGAAGCCGATACGAGCCGATGATGGTGGTAGAATCCATTGGCGGAGAAGTGAATTTTAACGGCAATGTTACGGCGTTTTTGGCGAAGCATGCCAATTGGATGGCCTTTCCTCCACTTGGAACTTGAACCCTAAAAAACCTACTCCACCAGCACAAACCCCGCCCACCGGTACGGATTTGCAAACCGCTCCCGCATTTCCTTGCGCGGTGCGGAAGGCATCGGGATGGCTTTGCTTCCAGCCAGTGCCTGTAAAGTCGTCATCAACACCGAGGTCTCCTGGTCGGGCACCGCCAGAGCCACATCACGAGGTACTTCGCCCCGGCGATCTTGAACGCCCGTTGCAGGCCGTACACGCCCTCGTTGCCCGAGATGTCGCCGAGGCCGGTTACGCAGGCGGAGAGCACCACCAGTTCGGTGTTGCGCAGGTTCATCTGGCTGATTTCGTAGGCGGTGAGGATGCCGTCCTCGGCGCCCTCGGGCGGTTGCCGGCCCTCCCAGGCCGCATTGCTCCCGGCGAGGAGGAGGCCGGAGCGGATCATGGGGTGGTCGGAGCTCTTGAAAACGGGGCTCGTCGCAATCCATCCCCTTAGGCTCACCTAATCTTGGGTCGGGGAAAAGAAGCCGTGGGTGGCGAGGTGCAGGATGCGGGGCGAGGGTTTGCCGCCCGCCGTCCCAGACTGGTTTGAACGATTCCTTCGGTGGCTGGCCCTTTCGGACGGGTGTGAAAACCCGTGGCCCTCAAAAATTAGCCTGCCAACCTGCCCGACACTTCCTTCTCGGTGCCTGGCAGGTACTGTCCAGTTCCCGCCGCGGCTGTTGGAATCGGCGGTGGAACGATGGCCCGCCGAAGCGGGCAGGGCGCCTCGTCGCCGCTGCCAACGTGCCGCGGCATGGACGGCTGTCCAATTCGTAGTGGATGCCGCCGAACAGCACTGCCGAGTTGGTAGCACCGTCGACTCGGTGGGCACGACCAGCTGACGGGTGCTGTTGAGGGCGACCAGCCGGTATCGGTCGGCCAGGTTCTGTTGGGCAGCGATTGGTCGGCACGCGTCGAGGTTGAGGCGGTGGAGCAGGCCGGAGGGGAGAAATAAACGGTTTTGACCCCCTGTCAGATGCCTTTTCCAAAGGGGGCCAGAGCAGTTCGTACAGCGATTCCCGAGGCGGAGTGCCCAGGGGTTTGGCCCCGCTCGCCCCGGTGTACAAGGCCGGCCGGGGCGTAGAGGTAGCCTTGGGCTGGCCGGAGGCGAGCAGAGCGCTTCCAGTTTTTCCTCGAACAAGGGGATGAATTTGGGCCGCTCCCTTCCGGGGCGCAGGAGGAGGGCGGCGTACATGGTACTGTCCTTTGTTTGGGAAAATTAACTCGAAAATGGACAAACTCGATAGCCGTTTCACCCTTTTTTAAAACGGACTGCACTTCCCGCCAATTGACCTGATGGACTGCCTCGGCGTACCCGGCGACAGAACGGGCGAGTTCTTTTTCTGTAAGGTTGGCTTTTTCTTGCAGTTCTTCTACGCCTTTCGCCGCTGGCGATTGGGATGGCGTATTGCATAGCGAGGCGGCGGCGGTAACCTTTGAGGCCGTTGTTCAATGCTTGCGGTTTCGGGGGAGATGTGGCAGCGGGAGATTTGATGCCGGGGGGGGCGGTGAGCAGGAAGCCTTTGTGAAACAACACATGGTTGTAAAGCATCGGCAGGATACGTTGAGTCGCCTTTTCAGGCGGGAAAAAAGGCAGGAAGACAGGTGGTTCCCGTCCACCTGGAAGGTGGCAGCATAGTTGGCAAGTTCACGCTCCGAAAGATAGGATACCGATTGAGAGAGATTGGACTGCGTCAATACAAAATAGCCTTGTAGTAGCGGCTCGGAATCATTGAACCTGTTTTGTGTTTCATACAGACTTGCCAGGTAGAACTGGCTTTCTGTATAATCGGGGTGTTCCTTGCCGAGTATCTTTTCCCGGATGGCTATGGATTCGAGATAAAAGAGTTCAGATTTTTCAGAATTACCCATTTTCAAATATAGATTCGCCAGGTTGGTAAGGCTCCTCGCATAGTTCGGGTGCTCTTTTCCCAAAGATTTTTCCATGCCGGCTTTGGTTTCGAGGAGAAGCAGTTCGGCTTTTTCATTATTGCCTGTCCTCATGTACAAATCTGCCATGTTGTTCAGGCTTATGGCATAGTCGGGATGTTCTTTTCCCAAAACTTTTTCCAGGATGGCTATGGCTTCAAGGTAGAAGGGTTCGGATTTTTCGTAGCTGCCCATTTCCTTGTACAAATTCGCCAGGTTGTTCAGAGTGCCTGTGTATTGGGGATGTTCTTTCCCAGCGTTTTTCCCGGATGGCTTTGGCTTCGAGGTATAGGGGCTCGGCTTTTTCGTAGTTACCCATTTCCTGCACAAATTCGCCAGGTTATTCAGGCTCCCGGGATTAATTGGGATGTTCTTTCCCCAGCGTTTTTCCCGGATGGCTTTGGATTCGAGATAGACTGACTCACCTTTTCCGTAATTGCCCATGTCTTGGTACAAAATCGCCAGATTGTAGAAGATGGCTTTGGATTGAAGGAAAAGCGGTTCGATTTTTTCGTAATTGCCCATTTCAAAATACAAAATCGCCAGGTTGTTCAGGCTTCTTGCGTAGTCGGGGTTTTCCTTACCAATAGTTTTTCCTGGATAGCTATGGCTTCGAGGGAAGGGTTCGGTTTTTCGTAACCGCCTATTGTTATACGGAGAATCCCCAGTCTATTCAGGCTCTCGCATAGTCGGGATGTTTTTTTCCCAATACTTTTTCCCGGATGGCTTTGAATTCGAGGGCAAAGGACAGGGCTTTTTCATAGTCGCCCATACCCTGCAAATAAACCACCAGGTTGTTCTTAGCAGCTGGCATAGTCAGTGTTCTTTCTCTCTGCAGTACTTTTCCTGGGATGGCTTTCCTGACCGAGGTGCAACACTTTTCAGCTTCCTGAACATTGCGCATGGAAAAAACACATTTCTGCCGAAGGCTTAAAGGGAGGTCCCATCACCCCGTCGACTCCCGCCCCATCGTTTTCGAGGGCGATTTTTCTAAAGGCGGCATTTACTCGGAGTGATTTTCGTAGTCCCGCTTCGGGGTGAGGGCTTTGGCGAGATTCTTGATGAGGCTTCGTCCACCTGCCGGATGGCGGGGCGGAGTCACGGTTTGTGCCGCAGTTCAGAAATTTTTTTCATGATGAGAAAGGATGGAAGCGACGACTCCTGGCAAAAAACGAGTGGTTCCGTATGCTTTCGATGAATCCAAATTACCCGTTAGGGCAATCACTCCACCAACACAAACCCCGCCCACTGGTACGGATTGATAAACCGCTCCCGCATCTCCTTTTGTGTGGTGCGGAAGGCATCGGGGATGGTCATTTTTCCTTCCAACCAGTGGCTGTAAAAGTGGTCATGAACACCGAGGTCTCTGAGTCGGGCACCTGCCAGAGCGCCATGACGAGGTACTTCGCCCCGGCAATCTTGAAGGCCCGTTGCAGGCCGTACACGCCTTCGTTTCCCGGATGTCGCCCAAGCCCGTCTCGCAGGCAGAGAGCACCACCAGTTCGGTGTTGGAGAGGTTCATTCTGGCTGATTTCGTAGGCGGTGAGGATGCCATCTTCCATGCTCGGCTTGAGCGGCTTGCCCGTTTGCCAGGCGTGGTTGCCGCCGGCGAGGATAAGGCCAGAACGGATCATGGGGTGGTCGGAGATTTTGAAAACGGGTTCACGGCGCCCACGTCCCTCGGCCGCTCTGCCTTCTTGGGTCGGGGAAGAAGAAGCCATGCGTGGCGAGGTGGAGGATGCGGGGAGAAGGCTTTGCCACCCGTTCCGATGGACTTGAATGACTCCTCCGTAGCGGCAAGCCTTCCTGTGCTGGCCTGAATGCCTGACGGTTTTCAAAATGGGTTCAAGGGCGATGACTTCTTTTTCCGTCCATTTCAGTTAGCTCCAGGTGCCCCCGCAGGGGTGGAATCGGCATAGGTAAAACTCAGGCCACCCCGGCTGGCCACTTCTTCGTTGCTGATGTTGGCATTAGCAGTGGCGATGGCGGTGCTGTCTATTTCGTACTGTACCCCGCCGAACAGGGCACCCGATCTGGTTGCCGGCCGCCTTGCCAGCGTTGGACCACCAATTGGCTGGTGCTTCCCACTTCGACCAGGCGGTAGCGGTCGGCAATCGACTCTTCCTCTTGCCAACAATTGGGATGGCGCCGATGTTGAGCCGGTGCAGCAGGCCGATGGAGAGAAGTAGATGGTCTGCACGCCGGGAGGGCTCTTTTTGAAGGGCTGCCAGAGCAGTTCGTACAGCGACTTTGGGGCTTGCCTAGGGGTCTGTAGCCTCGTTCTGCGACGGTGCAGAGGCCGTTGACGTAGTCGGCTTTGCGCTCGCCCTGCGTGAGCAGCAGGCTGTCGAGCTGCTTTTCTTCAAAGAGGGGGATGAAAGCAGGCTGGTCGTTCTTGGCAGCAGCACGAGGGCGGTGTACAACGTGCTGTCGGTTCGTTTTTCTCCTGATAGCGGTAAAGCACAAACTCCACCGCCGCTTCGCCCGCTTTAAGCTTTATGCCGCTCCCCTGCCATTTGACTTCACGCTGCGCTTCCCCGGAGCTGGCCACCGTACGGTGAGGTCTTTTTCAGGTCGTTGGCCTTTGATTCTTCGAGTTCGGCAACTGTGACAATGTCCCGTTCGGTGATGGGCTTTGCTGTACCTCATTTGCGAGGCGGCGCCCGTAGGATTTCGGCAGGTTGTATTTTCAGTGGTGGTGGAGTTCGGTATGCGCCAGGCGTTTGACTTGGTTGGCAGCATTGAGCAGGAAGCCTTTGTAGAAAAGGCTGTTATCGTAGCAGGCAGGAGTCGTATTTTGCTGTTGGTTATTTGAGAAAACGAAAGCATTTGGCCCCTTGACGTTCTGAAAATGGGCCCACGTGAATTGTTCAGTTCGTTTTTCGGTAAGGTGGTGCAAAAGGGCTTTTTCAATGAGGAGTTTGTTGGTGGTGGATAATTCTAGGTAACCCGATTCGGCTTTTCGTATTGGCCCATGTTTCACCACAGATTTCCCTGGATTTCAGGGTTACTGCATACATGGGATGTTCCTTGCCCCAAGACTTTTTCCTGGACGGCTTTAGCTTCCAGGCAGCGGTTCAGCTTTTCATATTGGCCCATGGTTGAAGTGAGAACCTTGCCAAACATATTAAGTTTCAGGCATACTCGGGGATGGATCCTTGACAACTGCTTTTTCCCGGACAGCCTAGGCCCAGGTAAAGCACTGGTTCGGCTTTTCGTAGTGGCCCAAAACCAGATATTAAATGTCCGGTGTGGTATCCTTATTATTGAAGCATACCCAGTGTTCACCCCAGTTTTTTTCCTGGACAGTTTTGGCTTCCAGGTTCAATTGTAGCGGTTCGTTTCGTACTGGCCCATAGAAGAATATAAAATTTAAAAATTCATTTTAAGTTTTAGCGTTATCAGGTGTTCCTTCCGCTGTACCTTTACTCGGACGGATTTGGCTAGGTAAAACACGGTTCGGATTTTTCAAGAAAGGCCACTATGAGGTATAAGGCACCACTACTCTGGCAATGATGCCGAAAATTCGGGATGTTCTTTCCGAGGGGTTTTTCCTCAAAAGATGATTCTTCAAGTCCAAATAAAGGGTCCAACACCATGACTGGCCCATTTCTAATAAAAGAGTCGCAAGATTGTGTGGGGTTTGCGCTACTGGGATTTTCCTTGCCCACTTCTTCTGGTGAGCTTTATGGTTTTAAGGATAAACCGGTTCGACCTTTTGCTATTGGCCAATACATCGTACACAAGCGCCAGGTTGCCAAGGCAACTCCGGTGTACTCAAGGGTGTTCCTTGCGGGCCTGTGTTTCGAAATTATTATTAATTGGCTAGGCAAAGCGATTCCGCCTTTTATGTCATTTGGCCCAATATAGTACGATAGCCAGTAGTTAAAGACAGTACCAACACACTTCTGGTGTTGCGTCCCAGGGCTTTCCCGAATGGTTTAGCTTCAAGATAAAGCGATTCGGCCTTTACTATAATGGGCCATATTAAAGTACAAATCCCTAAATTGGTCAGTATTGAATAACTGCGGTGTTCTTGCCCGACACTTTTTCCCGGATGGTTTTGGATTCGAGATACCATTTTTCTGCCTCTCGTAGTCTCCCCTGATAAAAAATATCCTGCCTGATTTTTGCAACAACCACCATACGCCGACTCCCTCCCAGTTTTTCAGGGCAATTTCTCGGCGGCGGCATTGACTTCGAGGCTTTGGTCGAAATTCCTTCCCGGTGAGGGCACTGGAAACTTGATGAGGCTGTCCACCTGCCGGATGGCGGCGGAGTCAACGGTTTGCGCTGCAGCAAAAAAGGGGAGCAGGGCAAGGGCGAACAGGGCAGGCATTTTCATGACATTCAGTTTTAGGTTTAAAATTGTACTGCCAAAGTTAGAAAAATACCGATACGCTGACTATACAAGCGCAAGCATTTTCATACGGCGTCAAAAAAGCAAACCCACCTATCTTTGCCGCATTTCGGCAACCAGTCGCAAACGCAGTCCCCGACTGCCCACTGCCAACTGACGAACTGCAAACTCGAAAAATGCTCGACACCGCCATCGAATACCTCCGGGGCGTCGGTACCGTGAAGGCCGACATGCTCAAAAAAGAACTCGCCATCCATACCTTCGGCGACCTGCTTTTTGCGTTCCCCTACCGCTATGTGGACAAGACCAAGTTCCACAAAATCAATGAGTTAAGTGAAGAAAGCGGAGAAGTGCAACTCAAGGGCATCCTCCGCAAATTGGACATGCTGGGCGAGGGCGGCAAGCGGCGGCTCGTCGGGCGGCTGCGGGACGAGACGGGCGTCGTCGAACTCGTCTGGTTCCGAGGATTTACTGGTTGGAAAAGAACCTGAAAGTCGGTTCCCCGTATGTCGCCTTCGGCAAAATCAACAGCTTCAACGGCTTCATCAACATCACTCACCCCGAACTGGAGGAGGTGAGCGAGGAGAATTGCCGAGGCCGCCCGCACCTTCGCCCCGGTCTATCGCAGCACCGACAAGTTGAACGCCAAGGGCCTGGAAGCCAAGGGCCGCCGACGGCTCACCGAGGCGCTGTTCGAGAAGCTGACGCCCAAAGATTTGCCGGAAAACCTGCCTGATTACCTCCTCCAAAAAATGCACCTGCCCAGCCGCTATGATGCGCTGCGCTGGGTTCATTTCCCCCCCAGCCAAAAAGAACTGGACGCCGCCACCAACCGCCTGAAATTCGAGGAGCTTTTTTACCTGCAAATGCGCCTGTTGCAGAGCAAGCACCGACGGAAGACGGCTATCAAGGGCTATGTCTTCGGCAAGGTGGGCGAGCATTTCAACCAATTTTACAAGGAAAAACTGCCGTTCGAACTCACGGGCGCACAGAAGCGGGTGGTGAAGGAAATCCGGGCCGACCTCGGCGCCGGGGTGCAGATGAACCGCCTCGTGCAGGGCGACGTGGGCAGCGGAAAGACCGTGGTGGCGCTGCTCTCCATGCTCCTCGCCCTCGACAATGGCTATCAGGCTTGCATGATGGCCCCCACGGAAATCCTTGCGCAGCAGCACCTCATCGGCATCAGCCAAATGGTGGAGGGGCTGAGCATCCGGGTAGATTACCTCAGCGGGAGCATCAAGGGCAAAAAGCGGGAGAAGATACTCGCCGACCTCAAGAGCGGCGACATCCACATCCTCATCGGCACACACGCCCTCATCGAGGACTGGGTGGAGTTCCAAAACCTCGGCCTCGCCATCACCGACGAGCAGCACCGCTTCGGCGTGGCACAGCGGGCTTCCCTTTGGAAAAAAAGCAAGCCGCTGCCACCGCACGTGCTGGTGATGACCGCCACGCCCATCCCCCGCACCTTGGCCATGACCCTGTACGGCGACCTCGACTCGTCCGTGATTGACGAACTGCCGCCGGGCCGCAAGCCCATCACCACCACGCACCGCACCGAGAACCACCGGCTGAGGGTCTTTGGCTTCATGAAAGAGGAGATTGCCAAGGGCCGCCAGATTTACGTCGTGTTCCCGCTCATCGAGGAGAGCGAGAAGATGGACCTGAAAAACCTGATGGAAGGCTACGAGGTGCTGAGCCGGGAATTCCCCATCGAGCAGTACCAAATCAGCATTGTGCACGGCAAGATGAAGCCCGCCGACAAGGACTTCGAGATGCAGCGCTTCGTGCGGGGCGAGACGCAAATCATGATTGCGACCACCGTCATCGAGGTGGGGGTGAACGTGCCGAACGCCAGCGTGATGGTCATCGAGAACACCGACCGCTTCGGCCTCTCGCAACTGCACCAGCTACGGGGCCGGGTGGGCCGGGGCGCCGACCAGAGCTACTGCATCCTCATGACTGATTTCAAACTGAGCACCGACGCCCGTGAGCGCATCGCCACGATGGTGCGCACCACAGACGGCTTCGAAATCGCCGAGGCCGACCTGCGCCTGCGTGGCCCCGGCAATATCGAGGGCACCCAGCAGAGCGGCCTACTCAACCTGCATATCGCCGACCTGGGGAGGGATGGGGAAATCCTGCGGAATGCCCGTGAA
The DNA here is from genome assembly GCA_016719855.1 of Saprospiraceae bacterium. Taxonomy (GTDB): domain Bacteria; phylum Bacteroidota; class Bacteroidia; order Chitinophagales; family Saprospiraceae; genus UBA6168. The sequence continues at coordinate 26,015 of JADJYH010000090.1, forward strand.
ATTGCGATGCGGATTTTGGAAAAAGACCCAGAATTGCAGCACCCGCTGAATGTGATGATGCGGGAGCAGTTGGAGAAGGATACGAAAAGGGGGAGGCATTGGGGGAGGATAAGTTGAGG
>JADJYH010000091.1 GCA_016719855.1 Saprospiraceae bacterium
ACCTCAACAACCTGACCTCGGTGCTGGCCTACTACGCCTACATCGCCATTGGGATGGACTATGATTCGTTTTCGCCACTGCGGCGAGCAATATTTCCAGTCAGCTTGGGACATCGTGAACCGCATCCCACCACAAGTTGCTGCCACGTACCGGGCTGGCGCTCCACCGAAAACAACCGCAACCGCTACTGGCTCGTGGAAAACATCCTTTCTCCAAAGATGCGCCCCTTCCGCCAGATGATTTACGACTACCACCGTCAGGGACTCGACACCATGCACGAGGACGCCAACGTGGTCAGGGCAATCATGACCCAATCGCTGAAACGCTCGAAGCGGTCAACCGCACCTACCCGAACTCCAGGATTTTGAGGTGTTTTCCAACACCAAAATCGGACGAAATCTATCGAAATTTGCCAAGGCGGTGCCACCACAAGAAAAATACCATCACCCGCACGATGGAGCGGATTGACCCGACCCGTGCCTCCCAGTACCGACAAGGGATTGGGAAATGAAAAATTGAAAATGGAGAATTGAAAATGTCGCCAGCGGTAATTTTCAATTCTCCATTTTCAACTCTCCATTCTATTTCATCTTCTTTTCTGGAAAAAATTTAGCAGCGCCGTCACGTAGTTGTCGTCCGTGCGTATGCTCACATGATGCGCAGGATGCGAGCGGCCATTCTGGGGGGATGAACATCTCAATCTTGTCAGAAAAAGGATGACGCCCACCTTGTCGTTGTTCTGGATGGCGCTGAACGACAGCACTGCCGAAATCTCCGTGATGATGCCCGCCTTCCAACTGGTTCACCGTGCCCGAAATAGGCGCTTTGGCTCACGTCAATGGCAGCAGCACGGCGTTAGTTCCCGCTCCTCCTCGAATATCTTCACGAAAGGCGTGTTCGTGCGGGCGGTCACGTTCCAGTCAATGCTTGCGCACGTCAGCGCCGTACTGGTAGGCCCGCACCTCGCTGAACGACATGCCGGCCCTTGAAGGCACTGTGGTACTCGCCAGAGAACATCTGCTTTGCTCAAGCCCTTCGTCTTGATTTCAATTTTCGTACCTTCGCGAGGAGTTCGGTGGTGTCCATCGTTAATTGGCGATTGTCAGTTCTATTGTGTTTTAAGAAATCTACAGGTAAGTTCGTTATCCTGTTTGACTGCATTCCTCAATAAGTCATTGTAAACCAACGAAATATCTACCTCTTTTTTCACAATCTGCGTAATGCTCACCGTCTGAACCAGTCCCTCCCGGTTCATGACGAAGCCATTCCAGTCGTCGCCCCACCCCGTACGGTGGAAGTCGAGGATGGCTGCTGGGCTAAAGTCCTCACTACTACCGAGCCATTCACGGAACCATTGCTGCCGCATCTCGCCTACCTCACCGGGGTAGAGCGTGGCCGACGACCAGAGGTAGAACCCCTGCGGGTCAAGCAGATTGGCGTGAACCTGATGCCCGTCCCATCGCAGCTCATAGGGTTGTCCATTGTCCACGATGATGAAGGTGAACGGCTCCATGCCCTCGAAGTTGTATTTTTCAAAGAAATCCACAGCCGTTGCGAAGCGAAGAAATCGAGTACCATGAGGCCCCGGCTGCGTTTGTAGGCGGTTGGTGCTTGTGTTTGACGAAGGCCCCGTTGAGCAAGCAAGCCACCCGGTTGGTGTCAGAAGCGGCAATCCAAGTGCCGCCAGCCGCCGTGTCCCTGGGGAAAATGAGCGATGCCGCCACCACCCTCACGGTCGAGGTGCTGCGGCGAACGGGCCGCATTCTCGTCTCGGTTTGAGGTCAGGACGAAATGGCCGCCGGGCTGTGGTATGTAGGTGACGGTACACATTTTTTAGTTTGACAGTTGGCAGCCAGTGTGCAGTCTAAATAGTCCTGAAGTCTATTGCCGTTCAACTTGGCACTGGCTGAACGACTGCGAACTGACTGCCAACTGCCAACCGTCGAACTGACTACTTTAAAGTGGTTCAGTTTTGAAATTTTCGAACAGCATCATCCACGCTCGAACAGGTACTTGATTTCGTGCGGCGGAATGAGCCTTTCGTGTTGGTAAAAATCAAGAAAAACCGATGCTTTCAAGGCACCATTCTTTTCAACGGTGAAAAACCGGATGACCTCGTCTTGGTTCATCGTGCGGCGCACATGGGCTTCGTCCTCGCCTTGCAGCAGGTATTGGTGCGAAAAATCCTGTGCTCCTCGAAGTCAATGTCCTGCTCCAAGCCGAGCCAATTGCCGAGGCGGTGGAAGAAATGCTCCGGCTTCAAGAGCATTTCCGGCATGGCGAGGCGCTTGGAGTTGATAAAAAAAACGGTCTGTTTGAAGGTGACTGCCGATTTGCCAGTGCTCACAGTGTATTTGTAGTCGAAGATGTTGATTTTGTCCTCCATCAACTGCGAGGAATAGGTGAGCATGTTGGTGATGGTCTTGCTGCCGCCTTTACTGAACAGGTGGAAATCACGCAGCAAGGCAAATCATGCCGTACTCGTCTTCCTCCGTAAAACTTCATCTTCAACTCGTGGGCGGTTTGGCGCATTTGCGCTTGCCGCTCGTCGTCTTTGCCGGAAAATAAGTATGCCAAATTTATTTGGTGTGTTGTATGCCGCCAAATGAATTTGGTGGCCACAAAAGCGTTAACGATTGATTTTCAACAATTTACCGCTCAGGTTGACTTGTTTTTTTTTTTCCAAAACCTGATAAAAATAGGTGCCTTCGGCAAACCCTGTGAGCGGATGGAGGTGCTGCCCGGCATCAAGTTTTCTCTCCAAAACCATCCTGCCTTAGGCCGTCCAACAGCCGCAGCGAGAAGTTGCCGGTGGCAAAATTCTTCAGCTCAAAAACAGTCTCGTCAACTGCCGGGTTCGGCGAAACGAGCACTTCCGGCTTTGTGGCAACCACGTCGTTGTTGCCGCTCACCACGCCGTTGTCCTTGTATTCCACCTGCTGCACGATGCTTCCAGAATTGTCCACCTGAACGACGGCGATGGGCTCCTTTTCCGTGTTGCTGATGAAATTGTAGGTAACCAAAGTGTCAACTCCAAGCCCTGCGGCAGCGCCCGCCTGAGCGGTTACGTCAATCCAGCCCAAAAAGGTGTGGATGTCAAGATGTGTGTCACGGTATTCGGTGCGCTTTTCCCGCAACACGTCATAGGTGCCGCCGGGGATGGACAACGAGCCGTAGGCGTCCACCAAATCGTAGCGGGAGGCCGTTACCCGAATTCGGATGGAATCCGCTATGCCAGCCGGAACGCCCAATTGCGCAAGCAATGCAGCAAGGACTGAATCAATGGGCAGCGCTATGGTTTAAGCTTAGTTTCAGCAAGGTGATTATCAATGAAATTGAGCGGTGCACGGCGCTCCGGTACGGGTGGCGAGAACTTAAAACTGGTCTGGATGGGCAATCCGCCAGTTGGGTCGGAGCCATAGTAACCGAGGTTGTCAAAGTTATTGGCGCTTACATCATAGTAGGTTTCGCCTTGTCCCCCTGCACCAACGGAAAAAAGCTCTGCACTGGAAAAATCGGCGAAGGCACTGCCCTCGCTAGCCGCCCGGAACACGGACTCGGACTTGACGGTTGGGGCCAGGCCGCTGAAGTCCCAAGTGGCTGGCCCACCAGGAGGGGTGATGACGATGCCATCGGGGTTGAGGTCGGTGGCGGTCTTGAGGGTGTCACCGGCCAAGGGAAAGGTGGCGTTGGTCACGGTAATCTGTGCTGACAGCCAGTTACAGAAGGTCATGAGCGCAAGGACTGGAACTAACTTTCTCATTTTCAATATTTTAGGTAAAAGAATTTTGTGCAAAAAGCAGCCGGGCGCATGCCCGTTGTGCAAGTTTCATCAAAGGTAAATTGAAAAAACGTTGGTCTGTTCGAAAGTTTGAAGCATTTGCAAGAGGAAACTATTTTTCGATAAAAATTAGTCGCTTTTCACCTTGCCGTACCTCAAGTACCTTGTAGTAAAGTATGACAAACGAGGTGCCCAGCGTGATGATATTGGCCAGTATGATGGGCAGGTCGTCTTTGAGCAGGCCATATACCAGCCAGCCTGCCGTTCCCAGGAAAACCATCATGAACATGCTCAACGACAAGTCGCTCGTGCGGCGGGTACGCCAAGTTTTGACAGCCTGTGGCACGTAGGCACCGGTGGTGAGTGCAGCCGATACGAGGCCGATGATGGTGGTAGAATCCATTGGCGGAGAAGTGATTTTTGCCGCGCAATGTTACGGCGTTTTTTGACGAAGTGTAATTTGGACCTTCCTCCACTTTGACCTTGTACTGAAATACCTACTCCACCAGCACAAACCCCGCCCACTGGTACGGGTTGATAAACCGTTCCCGCATCTCCTGCGTGGTGCGGAAGGCGTCGGGGATGGTCGTTTTGCCTTCCAGCCAATGCTTGTAAAAGGTGGTCATAAATACCGAAGTCTCTTGGTCGGGCACCTGCCACAGCGACATGACGAGGTACTTCGCCCCGGCGATTTTGAACGCCCGCTGCAAGCCATAGACGCCCTCGTTTCCTTCGATGTCGCCGAGGCCCGTCTCGCAGGCGGAGAGCACCACCAGTTCAGTGTTTGCCAAGTTCATTTGGCTAATTTCGTAAGCGGTGAGGATGCCGTCGTCCATGTCCGGTTTGAGCGGTTTGCCGGTCTGCCAGGCATAGTTGCCCCCGGCAAGGATGAGGCCGGAGCGAATCATCGGATGGTCAGACATTTTGAAAACAGGCTCGCTCACCGCTCACTCTCTCACTTCTCTCACGCTCTGATTTAGGGTCTGGGAAAAAGAAACCGTGCGTGGCGACGTGCAGGATTCGTGGCGAACCGCCCGCACTTCCAATGGTCTTGAAGGATTCCTCGGTGGCGGCAAATCCTTTTCGGCTGGTTGTGTGAAAGCCCGTTGCCCTCAAAATTGCCTCCAAATTGGTGACTTCCTTGTCCGTCCATTTCAGGTAAGCCCAGTTCCCGCCCCGGCTGGTGGAATCGGCTTGGCTGAAACTTATTTCACCCCGGCTGGCAAGTACATCGTCGCCGATGCCAACGTTTGCCGCGGCAATGGCAACACTGTCCATTTCAAATTGCACCCCGCCAAAAAGCAAAGCGTTGTTGGTAGCAACCCTCGACTCGGATGGAATGACCAACTGACGGGTACTTCCCATTTCGATGAGTTGGTAATGGTCGGCGAGGGTCTCCTCGTCGGTGATGGGGATGGCACCGATGTTGAGGCGGTGCAACAGACCGCATGGCGAAAAGTAAATGGTTTGGACATCGGCAAGTGCCTTTTCCAGCGACTGCCAAAGCAGTTCGTACAGCGATTTTTGCGGCTTGCCGAGGGGCTTTGCGCCCCGCTCGGCGACGGTGTAAAGGCCGTTCACGTAGTCGGCACGGCGCTCGCCGTGGGTGAGCAAGAGCGAATCGAGTGATTTTTCCTCAAACAAGGGGACGAATTTGGGCTGCTCCATTCCAGGCAACAGCACGAGGGCGGCGATGCATCGTGCTATCCGTTTTTCGGAAAATTAACCTTGAAATTGCACGAACTCGACGGAGCTTCGCCTTTTCAAAACCGATTGCACTTCCTGCCACTTCACCTGCCGAATGGCATCCGCATAGCCGGCGACCGAGCGGGCGAGTTCTTTTTCAGCATTATTGGCTCGTTCTTCGAGTTCGGCAACGTCTTTCCGCTCTGCGATGGGTTTGGCGTATTCGGCGGCGAGGCGGCGGCGGTAGCCTTTGAGGCGATTGTTGATTTCTGCTGATTCGGGAGAAGCGGCAACGGGAGAATTGAGCCAGGAAGCGGCGGTGAGCAGGAAGCCTTTGTGAAAAAGGGCATGGTCGAATGCCAATGCGGGCAGGGTTGCAGTCGAGGTAGTGGGTCGTGCGAGCAGGTATGCGCCCAGCTTGCCTCCATCCGTTTGGAATTTGGCTGCATACATGGCAAGCTCCCGTTCGGAAAGATAGGCGGCTGCACCTGAAAGCTGCACCTGTTCCAGTGCTGCTGCTTCTGTCAGCAGGGGTTCCGCTGCTGAAAAATTGCTTTGTTTTTCATACAAATCCCCCAGTGCGTTCAGGCTGGCGGCATAGCCAGGATGCTCTTTTCCCAACACTTTTTCCCGGATTGCCTTGGCTTCAAGGTGAAGCAGTTCAGCTTTTTTGTAGTTGTTCAAGTTCATGTACAAATCCGCCAAGCTGTTCAGGCTTTGGGCATAATCGGGGTGTTCTTTTCCCACACTTTTTCCCGGATTGCTTTGGCCTCAAGGTGAAGTGGTTCGGCTTTTCCGTATTCGCCTATTCCCATGTACAAATTCGCCAGGCTATAGAGATTGGTGGCATACTTGGGATGCTCTTTTCCCAATGCTTTTTCAAGGATGGCCAAGGCTTCGAGAAAAAGTGGTTCGGCTTTTTCGTAGTTGTCCATCACATTGTACAAATTCGCCAGGTTGTTCAGGCTGGAAGCATAATCGGGGTGTTCTTTTCCCAATGTTTTTTCCTTGATGGCTACAGCTTCGAGGTAAAGCGGTTCGGCTTTTTTGTAATTGCCCATGTCATCGTACACAGTTGCCAGACCGTCCAGGCTGGTGGGATAAAATGGGTGTTCTTTCCCTAATACTTTTTCAAAGACGGCTTTGGCCTCAAGGAAAAGCGGTTCGGCTTTTTCGTAGTTGCCCATTCCTTCGTACAAAACCCCCAAGTTGTAGAGGCTTTGGGCATATTCGGGATGCGCTTTCCCCATTGTTTTTTCCTTGATGGCCAAGGCTTCGAGGTAAAGCGGCTCGGCTTTTTCGTAGTTGCCCATCGCATTGTACAAGTTCGCCAGGTTGTTCAGGCTTCCAACATAATCGGGGTGCTCTTTTCCCAGCACTTTTCCCGAATAGCTAAGGCTTCGAGGGCAAGCGGTTCAGCTTTTTCGTAGTTGCCCATTTCCCTGTACAAAATTGCCAGGTTGTTCAGGCTCTGTGCATAATCGGGATGCTCTTTCCCCAGAATTTTTTCCCGGATTGCTTTGAATTCGAGGGCAAGCGACAGGGCTTTTTCATAGTCGCCCATACCCCGGTACAAAATCGCTAGGTTGCTCAGGCAATTGGCATATCGGGATGTTCTTTTTCCGAATACTTTTTCTCGGATGGCTTTCGACTCGAGGTAATACTTTTCTGCTTCCTGAGCATTGCGCATGGACAAAAGCACATTTCCCGGTTGAAGCAACAGGTCCCATACGCCGCCGACTCCGCCCCAGTTTTCGAGGGCGATTTTTTCAGCGGTGGCATTTACTTCGAGTGATTTTTCGTAGTCCCGCTTTCTGGTGAGGTCAAGGGAGATTTTGATGAGGCTGTCCACCTGCCGGATGGCAGCGGAGTCAACGGTTTGGGCTGCAACCAGAAATGAAGCGCAGAGGAGAAAGGAAAGAAGTATTATTCTCATAAAACGAGTGGTTTACGTTTTCGATGAATCCAAATTACCCGTTAGGGCAATCACTCCACCAACACAAACCCCGCCCACTGGTACGGGTTGATGAACCGCTCCCGCATCTCCTGCTGCGTGGTGCGGAAGGCATCGGGGATGGTCATTTTACCTTCCAGCCAGTGCTTATAGAAAGTGGTCATAAACACCGAGGTCTCCTGGTCGGGCACCTGCCAGAGGCTCATGACGAGGTACTTCGCCCCGGCGATTTTGAACGCCCGTTGCAGGCCGTAGACGCCCTCATTTCCCTGAATGTCGCCCAGGCCCGTCTCGCAGGCAGAAAGCACGACCAGTTCCGTGTTCGAGAGGTTCATCTGGCTGATTTCGTAGGCGGTGAGGATGCCATCGTCCATGTTCGGCTTGAGGGCTTTGCCCGTCTGCCAGGCGTAGTTGCCACCAGCGAGGATGAGGCCGGAGCGTATCATCGGGTGGTCGGACATTTTGAAAACTGGCTCACTGCCAACTGCTGACTGCTGACTGCCAACTGTTTTTGGGTCTGGGAAGAAGAAGCCGTGCGTGGCGAGGTGGAGGATGCGGGGAGAATTGCCACCCGCTCCGATGGCCTTGAATGACTCCTCCGTAGCAGCGAAGCCTTTCCTTGTACTGGCCTGAATGCCTGCGGTTTTCAAAATGGGTTCAAGGGCGCTGACTTCTTTTTCCGTCCATTTCAGGTAGCTCCAGGTGCCGCCCCGCAAGGTGGAATCGGCATAGGTGAAACTCAGGCCACCCCGGCTGGCCACTTCTTCGTTGGTGATGTTGGCATTAGCAGTGGCGATGGCGGTGCTGTCCATTTCGTACTGTATTCCGCCAAAAACCAGGGCGCGTCCTGGCTGCCAATTTTCACTTCCGTAGGAATGACCAATTGCCTCGTGCTTCCCACTTCGACCAGGCGGTAGCGGTCGGCAATCGACTCTTCCTCACTAACAGGGATGGCGCCGATGTTGAGTCGGTGCAGCAGGCCAGATGGAGAGAAGTAGATGGTCTGCACGCCGGGGAGGCTCTTTTCCAACGGCAGCCAGAGCAGTTCGTACAGCGACTTTTGCGGTTTGCCTAGGGGTCTGGCGCCTCGTTCTGCGACGGTGTAGAGGCCGTTCACGTAGTCGGCTTTGCGCTCGCCTCTGTGTGAGCAGCAGGCTGTCGAGCTGCTTTTCTTCAAAGAGGGGAATGAAAGCAGGCTGGGTCGCGCCGGGCCGGAGCACGAGGGCGGCGTACATCGTGCTGTCGGTTTGTTTTTTCTCCTGATAGCGGTAATGCACAAACTCCACCGCCGCTTCGCCCGCTTTCAGCTTTTGCTGCACCTCCTGCCATTTGACTTGCCGCTGCGCTTCCCCGAAGCTGGCCACCGTACGGGTGAGGTCTTTTTCCAGGTCGTTGGCTTTATCTTCGAGTTCGGCAACTTTGACACTGTCCCGTTCGGTGATGGGCTTGCTGTACTCATTTGCGAGGCGGCGTCCGTAGGATTTCAGCAGGTTGTATTTTTCAGTGGTGGTGGAGTCGGTATGCGCCAGGCGTTTGACTTGGTTGGCAGCATTGAGCAGGAAGCCTTTGTAGAAAAGGCTGTTATCGTAGCAGGCAAGGAGTCAGTATTTTGCTGTTGGTTATTTGAGAAAACGAAAGTATTTGGCCTTGACGTTCTGAAAATGGGCTCACGTAATTGTTCAGTTCGTTCTCGGTAAGGTGGTGCATGGCTTTTTCAATGAGGAGTTTGTTGGTAGTGGATAATTCTAAGTAACCCGATTCGGCTTTTTCGTATTGGCCCATGTTCCTATACAGATTTCCTGGTATTCCAGGGTTACGGCATACTCGGGATGTTCCTTGCCCAGTACTTTTTCCTGGACGGCTTTGGCTTCCAGGTAAAGCGGTTCAGCTTTTTCGTATTTTCCTATGGTTGAATATAAGCTTGCCAAACAAATTAACCCCACAGCATAGTCGGGATGATTTTTTGACAAATATTTTTCCCTGATAGCCAAGGCTTCTATATAGCACTGCTCGGCTTTTTTGTAGTCGCCCAAACCATGATATTTAATTCCAAGGTTATTTATTATTGAAGCATACCCAGGGTCGTCATTTCCAGTGGTTTTTTCTTTGATAGTTTTGGCCTCTAGGTTCAATTGTAGGGCTTTTTCGTAATTTCCAATAGAAGAATAAAAATTAGCAAAATTCATTTTTAGATTTACGTTATCGGGGTGTTCTTTTTCCTAAGGCCTTATCATTGATAGATATCGCTTCGAAATAAAGCGGTTCGGATTTTTCATAAAGGCCACATTGTGTATATATGTCCCCTAATAATTTCAAAGATGCTGAATATTCGGGATGTTCTTTTCCGATTAGTTTTTCCTTAATAGATTTAGCTTCAAGTCCAAATTGTTCTGCCTTTTCATAATTGGCCATTTTTAAATAAAAAGTAGCAAGATTGTGTGTGTGGTTTGCGTATATAGGGTTTTCCTTGCCCACTTCTTTTTTTATGAGATTTATTGTTTTAATCATCAACTCTTCGACCATTTCGTAATTTCCTAATTCATAATACAAGCCTGCTAAGTTGCTAAGGCAATTCCTGTAATAAGGATGGCGGGTGTCCATAATTTGTGTTTCGAATATATTAATTGCTTCAAGGTAAAGCGATTCTGCCTTTTTTATGTCATTTGTTCTCCAATATACGTTAGCTAAGTTAATGACAGTACCGATATATTCAAAGTTAGCTTTTCCCAGTATCTTTTCCCGAATGGATAAAGTTTCAAGATGGAAGGTTTTAGCTTTATTATAATCGGCGATACTAAAATATAAATTCCCTAAATGGGACAGTATGGCTGAATAATCGGGGTGTTCTTTCCCCAATACTTTTTCCCGAATGACTTTAGATTCGAGATACCACTTTTCTGCCTCTGAATATTCTCCTTTATCATACAACACTCTGCCGTGACTTATGCAACAATTCCCATACGCCGCCGTTTCGCGGCCCAGTTTTTCGAGGGCGATTTTTTCAGCGGCGGCGCTGACTTCGAGGGCCTGGTCGAAATTCCCTTTCCCGGTGAGGGCACGGGAGACTTGGATGAGGCTGTCCACCTGCCGGATGGCGATGCAGTCAACTGTTTGTGCGGCGGAAAAAAGGGGAGCAGGGCAAGGGCGAACAGGGCAGGCATTTTCATGACATTCAGTTTTAGGTTTAAAATTGTACTGCCAAAGTTAGAAAAATACCGATACGCTGACTATACAAGCGCAAGCATTTTCATACGGCGTCAAAAAAAGCAAACCCGCCTATCTTTGCCCGCATTTCGGCAACCAGTCGCAAACGCAGTCCCAGACTGCCCACTGCCATCCCGACTCGGGACGGCTCGAACTGCTGAATATTTTCGAAAAATGCTCGACACCGCCATCGAATACCTCCGGGGCGTCGGTACCGTGAAGGCCGATATGCTCAAAAAAGAACTTGCCATCCACACCTTTGGCGACCTGCTCCATGCGTTCCCGTACCGCTACGTGGACAAGACCAAGTTCCACAAAATCAATGAGTTAAGCGAGGAAAGTGGGGAGGTGCAACTCAAGGGCATCCTCCGGAAACTGGACATCATGGGGGAGGGCGGCAAGCGGCGGCTCGTCGGGCGGCTGCGTGACGAAACTGGCGTCATCGAACTGGTTTGGTTTCAGGGCATCTACTGGTTGGAAAAGAACCTGAAGGTCGGTTCGCCATACATCGCCTTCGGCAAAATCAACAGTTTCAACGGCTTCATCAACATCACTCACCCCGAACTGGAGGAAGTGAGTGAAGAGAATGCCGAGGCCGCCCGCACCTTCGCCCCGGTCTATCGCAGCACCGACAAGTTGAACGCCAAGGGCCTGGAAGCCAAAGGCCGCCGACGGCTCACCGAGGCGCTGTTCGAGAAGCTGACGCCCAAGGACCTGCCGGAAAACCTGCCCGATTATCTCCTCCAAAAAATGCACCTGCCCAGCCGCTACGATGCGCTGCGCTGGATTCATTTTCCCCCCAGCCAAAAAGAACTGGACGCCGCCACCAACCGCCTGAAATTCGAGGAGCTTTTTTACCTCCAAATGCGCCTGTTGCAGGCCAAGCACCGCCACAAGACTGCTATCAAGGGCTATGTTTTCGGTAAGGTAGGCGAGCATTTCAACCAATTTTACAAGGAAAAACTGCCGTTCGAACTCACGGGCGCACAGAAGCGGGTGGTCAAGGAAATCAGGGCCGACCTCGGCGCTGGCATCCAGATGAACCGCCTCGTGCAGGGCGACGTGGGCAGCGGAAAGACCGTCGTGGCGCTGCTCTCCATGCTCTTGGCGCTGGACAACGGCTACCAAGCCTGCCTCATGGCCCCAACCGAAATCCTGACGCAGCAGCACCTCATCGGCATCAACCAGCTGGTGGAGGGGCTGGGCATTCGGGTGGATTACCTCAGCGGGAGCATCAAAGGAAAGAAGCGGGAGAAGATACTCGCTGATTTGCGAAGCGGCGAAATCCACATCCTCATCGGCACGCACGCCCTCATCGAGGACTGGGTGGAGTTCCAGAACCTCGGCCTCGCCATCACCGACGAGCAGCACCGATTCGGGGTGGCGCAACGGGCTTCCCTTTGGAAAAAAGCAAGCCGCTGCCGCCGCACGTGCTCGTGATGACGGCGACGCCCATCCCCCGCACCCTCGCCATGACGCTCTACGGCGACCTCGACGTGTCGGTGATTGACGAACTGCCGCCGGGCCGCAAGCCCATCACCACCACGCACCGCACGGAGAACCACCGCTTGCGGGTCTTCGGGTTCATGAAGGAGGAGATTGCGAAGGGCCGCCAGATTTACGTCGTGTTCCCGCTCATCGAGGAGAGCGAGAAGATGGACCTGAAAAATTTGATGGAAGGCTACGAGGTGCTGAGCCGGGAATTCCCCATTGAGCAGTACCAAATCAGCATCGTACACGGCAAGATGAAGCCTGCCGATAAGGACTTCGAGATGCAGCGCTTCGTGCGGTGCGAGACGCAAATCATGATTGCGACCACCGTCATCGAGGTGGGGGTAAACGTGCCGAACGCCAGCGTGATGGTCATCGAAAACACCGACCGCTTCGGCCTCTCGCAACTGCACCAGCTACGGGGCCGGGTGGGCAGGGCGCCGACCAGAGCTACTGCATCCTCCTAACCGATTTCAAACTGAGCACCGATGCCCGTGAGCGCATCGCCACGATGGTGCGCACGACCGACGGCTTCGAAATCGCCGAGGCAGACCTGCGCCTGCGTGGCCCCGGCAATATCGAGGGCACCCAACAGAGCGGCCTGCTCAACCTCCACATCGCCGACCTGGGGCGGGATGGGGAGATTTTGCGAAATGCCCGTGAAATCGCCATGCGGATTTTGGAAAAAGACCCGGAACTCCAGCACCCGCTGAATGTGATGATGCGGGAGCAGTTGGAGAAGGATACGAAAAGGGGGAGGCATTGGGGGAGGATAAGTTGAGGGTGCTGACACTTGAAAACTTGCTTTATCTTAGTGCTGATAAATCATAGAAAACACTGGTAAAATGAAGTATAAATCACTTTTTTTTTAGGCGTCGCAATACTCGGCTTTACTACTCAAAATTTTGCCAGAGTTTATTTC
>JADJYH010000092.1 GCA_016719855.1 Saprospiraceae bacterium
CTGACAGCTGCCTATGGCAATCACAATCTTACAACAGATTTGAAAGAACGCTACTGAACTTGAAAACTGGCGACCCAATCCCAAAAATCGGCAGATGCACTGCGAGGCGGATGCTGGCCAACCTTCAATTCTACAGCCACCCCAAACTGCCAAAGTGGGATAGCCTCGACAAACTACAATCGGCGATGGACGATTTGGACTAATATTATTTCGCTGAGAAAAACTGCGCCTCGCCTGCGACTTGAAAGTAACTGAAAACATGGTGGTTGGTGCTTCGCCCATCCATGGTAAATGAAGTAAGTGCAGTGGTTCAGCAAGAGGTCGAGAAATTTGGACTATCTGAAAATCTATGTAAAGGTATTCGACCTTTTGACGCAGCCTCCACGATGGAAGCTTTTCAAGCGGCTTCGACTTTTCACCGATTTGGAAAAAGGACTTTCAGATGCTGACAGGCAATTCGGGCTTTTGCATTTGTTGAATTTTGCAGTTAACCAAACGAACAAAGGAGATTGCATTTCGACCACAAATACTCAAGCTGTATAAACTGGGTTTTGGAACAAAAGTTGCCTTGTTGACCCAACAGAAGGCAATATTTCCAAACAGCACCTTTTCTTAATATTGTCTCCACTGCATCGGGTTTGAAAGAATTTGTGGACAAAACAGTTAATCCTCGATTATAGCTTTACTGCGAAGAGACAAGAACGGAGACAACAACACTAGGTTTGTTTACCTCTATTTTCACCAAAGGAATATGTTAAGGTAGTTGAATTATTATTTTGTTATCGTTTCAAAATTTTGTTAAATTGCTTTCCTCCAAACATATATTGTTGCGATGCTATTTTGATTATTCTTGCTTTCGATAACTCCTACTATACTGTTTTTACCTCCTTTGCCAAGGCGTTTGATAAATTTATAAAAGGGAAAACAGTCGCCATTATCTAGGAAGGTATGGTATAAGAACCTCATTTTCAAATGCTTAACCCAGCTAAACATAAATATGAGCGCTCTTGGAGCAAGGCAGTGAAAGTGAAAATGATAGGATGTCTCTTCAAAACCCATGTATTTAAAAACGGTTATTAGAACGGATAAAGGCACCAAAAAACAAGCCCCGTATGGGGCTTGTTTTAAGTTTAAGTTCAACACTGTCTTCAAGTACGATGGCTTCGCTCAAGCCTGCGCCACAATCTGTCCAAAAATAGAATTCTGTTATAGCTTGCATATTGCTAAAGCCGCAATCTGAGCTCCCATTTGAATAAACGGGACTGGTGTAACTATCAGCTAACCTCACATGTGCACTTTGTAAGTGACATTGGTAGGATTTATTTATTGTCCCAATCGAATGTAATGGCACCAGCGCTCACTTGAAGTCACGTGGACATTTGATGGCTGGGGGCATGTCGTCTAATAACGCGGTTTGCTGAAAGCACCAAGAATAATAAAAAAGGAATGAAATCATGGTGATTAATTTTAAGTTTTTGGAATATGTACTGGCAGATTCGATAATAAAGTCTTAAAATTCGAGCGAAATATTATAATCTATAGCTTCAAGTTTGATTTTGTTCACTCGCCTAATTTTTAGCCGTGGAAAGCGTAATGGCCTCTGTGCAGCGCTTATCTGACAATAATATCTTTCATTGGGCATAAACCATTTTGTGGCGCATACCCGTTGGTGCAAAGTCTTCCACATTTCAAACAGCAGTACCTATGTCAATAAATTAAGCCATAGTTTCAGCAAGCGTTTGGCGCAGCAGCTCTTCCAGCGCTTTAGCAGAACACCCATTGTCTTGCACTGCTCGGGGTTGACAAGATGAGCAGTTTGTATTTGCCAGGTAAGTGGAAATCATTTTTCCCTATTCATAAACCACTGATTTTTCTGATCACACAGAAAAACATTCAAACCTGAATTGGCAAATGTCAAGAGGTATATTTTAACTGTACCCAACCTGTGAGGTGCGTATATGTTAGTTGATGTGACAATTACGTAGCGACAATGCAAAAATTCGAGACAACGGACAAAAATTACTTTGACGAGAACTATAGAAATAAAATAGACAAAATTATCTTTGACGGCGGAATATCCCTTGACGGCTTTTTCGCAGGCATTAACAGAAGTGCGACAACCCAATGGGCGGTGTATCAGGGAAAATTCACGTATGGATGCTTTTAATCAAAAAGCATTTGGGGAACATAGGAATGGAAGGCGGTAATGAAGACGGACCTGATGGTAAATTTATTAGAGAGACAATTGCAAGGAACAGGTTCTTACGACATGGGAAAACGAATGTTTGAAGAAGGCGAAATCAGTTGGCCAGAAAGATTTATACAAAGCAACAGATATTTATGTGCTGGCCTGAAAAACCAAACCTTGGGTTCAAAAAGGGACAACAACTTTTTATTTTATTAATGACAGAATACATAGTGCATTAGAAAAAGCAAGACAATCAGCCAAAGGAAAAGACATAAGAATTCAAGGTGGAGCGAATACTATTCAGCAATTTCTGAGGTCAGGGCTAGTTGACGAATTTTTCATTCACATTGCACCTGTATTTTTTGGAAGTGGTATCAGACTGTTTGACGGTAATGAAGGACATTTATGATTTTCAAATTGTAGAAATAATACCTTCCGACTTAACAACACATTTGAAATATAAACTGACGAAGAAATGAGAACAACTACCGCTAACACGGGTTTGGCAAAGTGGCGGTTCAGTATAAATAAACACTTTTGTAGATAATCAAACATTGGTTCTCCGCATCAACATTTGTGGTGAAAATCGCCACCTTTATGACCAGAAGGCGTTAGCTTCGCAAAGCTGAAGTGGCACTTTAATTGATATACAGGAAAATGAAAAATAGCTTTTATAAAAAATGCTCACAATCGTATTTTGGATTGCTGTCCTAATCGTATCCTTTATTTTTATTTCAATGGCGTATCACCATACTTCAAAGGAACTCTAGGCCCAGAGACAAGAGGGTGAAAAATGGTGGCTTGGTAAGCACATTTTCTGGCGCCATAACCTTGGTTTTAGGCCTCTTCAATTTTGGCCTCTATTTCCAGAAACCGTTTCAGGCGTTGGCATCGATTAGCTGGAAGATACATCGGGGTTCATATCTCGGCACTTATGGTTTTTATTTGCTCTCAAATTATCCCTTACCTGGTTCGGTAACATCTCTTGGCCTACTGGCCATTATTTGGCTTTTACTACTACTCTAGCATTCTGGTTTGCAGTAAAGAAAAATTTTAAGCTTCATAAGCCGGTTGTGATACGTTCATATGTTTGTGGGCTGGCCTTTGTATTGATAGACTACTTCCTCTAATAAATGAATATACAGGTCTATTCAATTTGCGAAGAATGAGAAGTGCAATTCACAGTTTACGAATGGATATGCTGGGTTTATCCACTTATGCTGACAGAGTTCATTTTAGTATGGTGGCCATCGGTCTTAAAGATTAGGGCTAGAAAAGATAAAGCCTGCTGCCAACAAAAGGTTTTGTGCAAATGGGGCATGACGTTGGAAAAGCAATCATCGGCAGTGCATATCCAAACTTTGGTTTTGGCGGACGTAATTCTGTTGGGCAGTAGTTCAAAACTTCGGCTTTTAGTTATAAATTTAGCTCAAGTTCTGGGCAGACGGTAGGTCTTCCCCAACTGCACGAAGCCTTGAACGTTAGCGGTCATTGTGAGGACGACTCGGAACCCGCAAACAAACTCCCCCGACATTTTTACCTCGAAAAAATAATTGCAAATAAATTTGTTCAACTCAAAAGTTGCACATACATTTGCAACCTAAAAGTTGCGTATTCGAAAATTGAAAAATGAAACAAGACATAGTCCAAGCCATAGCGGACCCCGCACGCAGAGCTATTTTAACTTTCTAATTGCTATTCAAGCATTAACGCCGAATGCAATGGCGGAAAAATTTGATATAAGCCGACAGGCCGTATCAAACATATTAAAGTGTTACAAGGATGAGATTGATTAGACCTGAGCGGTCGGGTAGAGAAATTTATTATCCACTTTAATCCACAAAAATGCAAGAGATGGACAATTGGTTAGCCCAATTCAGAAAATGTGGGAAGCTCAATTTAATCAACTGAAGAAAGTATCAACAATTAAAAATAAAAATGAACAACAGTTTGCTATTTGATTTTACCGTTGACAAATCAGCGAAAACGGTATTTATAACCAGAATTTGATGCTGACCTATCGTTGGTATGGGATGCATTTACCAAACCAGAAATTCTTGACCAATGGGTGGCGCCTAAGCCATGGTCATCAAAGACAAAATCTATGGATTTCAAAGTGGGTGGCCGGAGATTTATGCGATGGTAAGTCAGGGGGACAGGAGCGTTGGTCAATTCAGAAATACACTTCCATTTGCCCCAAACCAACTTCAAAATGTTTAATGCTTTTGCAGACAAAGATGAAAACCCTGAATTGCCGGGTTCTGAATGGGATTTGAATTTCAGCGAACAAAACGGAAAGACAAAAGTCAGTATTACTATTTACAATGAATCGCTTGCCCGTATGGAGAAGATGATTGAAATGGGCTTCACAGAAGGATTTAAAATGTCAATGAATAATTTGGACAATCTGTTGGCGACTTTATCCAAAAAATGAGTAAAAATGAACGTACAAGAACAAATCGAAGCGTATATTACTAGCCAACCTGAACCAAAACGCAGCGACATGCAAGCGTTGCACCGCATCATTCTGGGAATTATGCCGGCATGTAAATTATGGTATCTGGATGGTAAAAACAGTGAAAATAAAACGGTTTCTAATCCAAATATCGGATATGGATTTTACACCATCAACTATGCGGATGGACCAACCAGGAGTTTTATCAAAATTGGTTTGAGCGCAAACAAAACCGGAATCTCCGTCTATATCCTTGGTATAAAAGATAAGACATACTTAGCCCAAGCGTATGGAAAAAACTAGGCAAAGCAAGGTGACCGGGTATTGTATTAAGTTCAAAACGCTGAAAGATATTGAAATACTTCAAGCGGCGATACGATATGGGGTTGAGGCTCAGAATTAAAAAAGGTGAGCTGATTTGGACAAAACAACGAACGCCTAACATGGGTTTGGAAAAAGTGGGGCTTTTGTACTAAATTTGAGCATTGGAATTCTATTGAACATTTGTGCTTCGATTTCCAACCGCCAAGCCCAAAAACATTAGCGGTCATCGCCAACTGACACCCCAACATGCACGAAAAGACAATCATATAAATAGCGACGTGGAAAAAAGAAAAAGTGAGAACAAATCGAATGAATCTATTCAAAGCCCTTTTTCACCAAGACGTTTCTTCCACGGCACAAGGCTGACCTAAGATTGGAGACTTTATCGAGGTTGGTCTTAACTCGAACTATGGACAAAAGAAAAAGCGAAATATATCTATCTCACTGCTACTTTGGATGCTGCTATTTGGGGTGCTGAACTTGCTTTTGGCGAGGAACGTGAAAGAATATATTTAGTAGAGCCGACAGAGGTCCAATTGAGGATGACCCTCAATTTAACTGACAAAAAATTCCCAGGTAATCCAACAAAATCTTATCGCTCAGGACATCCGTTTAAGGTTGTTGGCGAAATTACTATTTGGCAAGGACACTCACCAGAACAAGTCAAAGCAATGAAAGACGGGTTAGCAAAACTTAAAGAACAGGGTATTGAGGCAATAGAGGATTAACTATACTCAACACTAATAGGTTTTGTGCAAATTTCAAATAATAAACTGCTACCCCTCCTCGCCGCCTCCGGCTGCTCGTCGGGGGGGAGAGACTTTGAGGGCGTTCCGCCCCCAAACCCCCTATTTTAAATACAAAGGAATTTAGTTTACGGTGTACTTAAAGCAAGATTGATAAATGAAGAATTGGGTAAAAGCAAAACCCCCTGCGGCGATGAACGCTGCAAGGGGTTTTGCTTTTTGTCATTCGAAAGGAAATGCGCTTTCATCAATTCAGCGCACCACTTTCCGAGTGATGGGCTTGCCGTCTATGAGTACCTTTAACAGGTAGCTCCAGCGGGCAGGTCGCTCAAATCCAACTGCATACTATGGAATTGGAAGGAGCCTTCCAGCACATCTTTTAGCAGGCTGCCCTGTAGGCTGTGGATTCTCACCTCCACATCGCTTTCATTTGGCAGGTCAATTTCGAGGGTGGCATAGCCGCTGGCTGTTGGGTTCGGGAAGACATCCACCGTGCCTTGGACAGTTTTCACCTCGATGGATCCATTCAAAAAGTCCACGGTGATGATGCCAGAGCTGACCACGCAGCCACTAGCGTCGGTCACCTCGACGGTATAGTCCCCGGCGGGAAATGAAGCCAAATCTTCGGTGGTGGCAATGAGTTGCCCATTACCGTCGAACCACTCATAAGTGTAAGGTGGCGTACCACCGCTCACCGTCAGGTCAATCGAGCCTTCGCCTTCTATACATTCATTGGAAATCACCACGATGTCAATGTCAATCGGTGTCGGATCGGGAACGATGACCGTCTGCATTACAGAGCAGTCGCCGGTAGTGCTGGCGACGATGACCGTATACTTACCTGCACCCAAGCCGGTAACAGTGGCCGTCGTGCCAATGGTTGCTCCGTTGCCATCCATCCACAAGTAGGTGAAGGGGCCAGTGCAGCCCGTGACGGACACTGTGACGGAACCGTTCGACATGCCGGGGCAGTCCGGCGGCGTGACGGTAACTGTAACTAAAACGGTTGTAGTCACGGTGACTGTGAAACTACAGGTTTGGATGCCCGACGGCGTCAGTATAGCGTAGGTAACCGTAGTGATTCCATTCGGGAAAATGGAGCCGCTGGGAAGACCGGAGATAAGGAATGGCGTGATACCAGCCGCTTCAAGGCAGTTGTCCGTGTAGGTCGGCAATGGATAGTTGACCGTGCTAGAACCTGTCACCGTGATATTTTCTGGACAATCGAAAACTGGCAGAATGTTGTCCACCACGGTCACGCATGGCAATAGCAGTGGCGGTGTTGCCACTCTGGTCGGTCACGGTCAGCACAATTGGGTTTGTGCCGAGATCGCCACAATCGAACGAATCAACATTGATGGAAATCGTGATGCTGCCGCAAAGGTCAGAACTACCATTGTTTACCATAGCGGCAGTAATAGCTGCCGTACCGCTTGAGTCAACGGCCACGGTAATGTTTTGGGCAATCGCCGTCGGTGGCGTGGCATCCGCTGCCACTCCTACAACGATGCTTCCGGTAGCTTCGCAACCGTTGCCGTCCTGTACGGTGACGGAATAGGTTCCGGCTGCCAAACCGGAAATGCTGGCGGTGGTCATGCCGTTTGACCATAGGTAAGTGGCTGCGCCAATGGGATTGGAAACGGTGGCGGTGGCACTGCCCGTATTCTGACCACAAGCGGTGTTTTGTGCCGAAAGGCTAACGCCAAGCAGGCAACCGTCAAAGTCGGGTACGGTGACATCCACTTCAATCGTGCACCCATTCGCATCGGTGATGGTTACGGAAAAGGTTCCCGCTGCCAAACCAGTGACGTTGGCTGTGGTCATACCATTCGACCACAAGTAGGTGTAGAGCGGCGTGCCGCCGTTCACGGTCAGGGTAATTGAGCCGTCCTGCGCACCGTTGGAAGTGACAGCAGTGGCAGTGGCAGAAGCTGCCAACTGGGCGGCAGGCTGTCCGATGTTTATCAAAACTACTGCCACGCATCCGGCTGCATCCGTGATAGTAGCCGTATAGCTGCCCGCTGCCAGACCGGAAATGCTGGCGGTCGTCATGCCATTCGACCATAAGTAAGTGAAAGGCGCAACACCCCCGGTGGCTACAACCGTGACCGAACCGTTCGCCCCGCCGAAACAGTCAACGTCATCAAGCGTTTGTACGGAAACCATTACACTTGGTGTCCCAGTGACTATTACGCTACCAGTTGCGGTGCAACCACTGGCTGAGATGGTGATGGTTAAAGTGTAAGTGCCCGCGGCGTTAACGGTGGGAGTCGCAGTGTTTGCACCACTAACGATGTTTCCGTCTACGGTGGCCCATAGATAAACGATGCCCGTACTCGGCGTCGAGCCAGTGGCGTTCAAAATAACCGTTGAGTTTTGACAGTCAAGCTGTGCGGCAATGGCGATGTCAACGATTGGAAGCTCCAAGTCAACTGTGACAGTAACATCGTCGCTGGCGCTGCAGCCGTTGAGCAGGTTGGTGACCAGCAGCACATAGGTGCCGGGTTCGTCCACCACGCAATTGTTCAGCGTGTTTGCGCCGCTGACGATGTGCCCGTCCACGGTGGTCCACAGGTACAGGATATTTGCCCCAAGGGCCGAACCCGTGCCGTCGAGGGTCACGTTGGCGTTGAGACAGTTGATTTCAGCGTTCACCGAAGCGTTTACAGCGGGTAGGGTGATATTGGCGGTGACGGTCACGTCGTCACTGTCGCTGCAGCCGTTGAGCAAGTTGGTAACCAGCAGCACATAGGTGCCGGGTTCGTCCACCACGCAATTGTTCAGCGTGTTTGCGCCGCTGACGATATGCCCGTCCACAGTCGTCCACAGGTACAGGATGTTTGCCCCAAGGGCCGAACCCGTGCCGTCGAGGGTCACGTTGGCATTGAGACAATTGATTTCAGCGTTCACCGAGGCACTGACGGCAGGCATTGTGATGTTGGCAGTAACGGTCACGCCATCGCTGTCGTCACAACCGTTGAGGAGGTTGGTGACGAGGAGTACATAGGTGCCGGGTTCGTCCACAACGCAGTTGTTCAGC
This sequence comes from Saprospiraceae bacterium, assembly GCA_016719855.1. Classification (GTDB taxonomy): domain Bacteria; phylum Bacteroidota; class Bacteroidia; order Chitinophagales; family Saprospiraceae; genus UBA6168. Next base: position 8,754 of record JADJYH010000092.1, read on the forward strand.
GTGTTGGCGCCACTGAGGATATGCCCGTCCACAGTCGTCCATAAATACAAAATGTTGGGGCCGACGGCAGAGCCGGTGCCATCAAGGGTGACAGTGGCATTGAGACAGGTAATTTCAGCGTTCACTGTGGCATTCACGGCAGGCAGGGTGACATTGGCGGTGACGGTCACGTCGTCGCTGTCGTCACAGCCGTTGAGGAGGTTGGTGACCAGCAGCACATAGGTGCCAGGTTCGTCCACCACGCAATTGTTCAGCGTGTTTGAGCCGCTGACGATATGCCCGTCCACGGTTGTCCACAGGTACAAGATGTTTGCCCCCAGGGCCGAACCCGTGCCGTCGAGGGTCACGTTGGCGTTGAGGCAAGTGATTTCAGCGTTCACCGAGGCATTGACGGCAGGCAGGGTCAAATCTGCTGTCACCGTGATGGATTCAATAGAAATGCAGCCGTTGTCATCGGTAGCGGTAACTATATAAACCCCGGCAGTGATATCGGTGGCAACAGGGCCGATATTCCCGTTTGACCAAAGATAAATTGATAATCCCGTGCCACCGGTGGTGCCTACTGTAACGGAGCCGGTAGCATTGTTGCAGTCAATATTCACTTGAGAAAGGACCAAAACGTCAAGTTCGTCTGGTTCGTCAATGGTCACATCCAGGGTAGCGGTGGCACCCACGAGGTCAGTGCAGGTAACGGTGTACACGCCTGCGCTCAGGGCCAAGCTTACAGGCCCAACCATTCCGTTGGACCAAACGTAGGTATAAAGCGGAACACCGCCGGTAGCCAGTACGGTTACAGCGCCAGTGGAGAGGCCGAAGCAGGAAACATCCACCAATGAAACCACATTGATGGTGATCACAGCGTCATCGTAGCCTTCGGGCGAGGTGGCTTTCACATCGGTGGGAAGGCACAGTAAAATGGCAATTATGGCTGCCATCAGTCCAGGGAAAAGTTTGGTAATGAAGTGCATGAAAAAAGTGTTTTGTTGAAAAAATATTTAATGCTTTCCACTCTCCTCCCGGAAGTGGAAGGCAGCGGATAACTTATAGGTTACTGAAATATGGCTGGACTAAAATCCTGGCGTCTTTCCAGTTGGATTGCTGGCAGCCGTTTTAGAAGAGTTTCAGGAGAAGGGCTTTAGACAGACAAAGGAGCAGCAGTGCAAATGTTCAAATCCAAAGAAAAAAAAATGATAACGCTTCGATTGTTTCAGTAGGCAACCCGCTGGTTCAAGTCTCATATCTCTTGATTTGAACCAGGTATCTGCACGTTTTCGACGTGCGAAACTCCTCTTAAAAGATACGGTTCCTTGCGTCAAAGACGCTTGAAAAAGAGGTTCAAGTTTGGAAACTTGAACCATCGGGAGTTTTGCATTTCTCCCCATTTTTGCAGCATGATGGCAATTCCCTAATTTTGCCAAGCACAAAATCAGCGCACCACACAGCTAGCCAATTTTCATGCACAAAATGAGCAACAACCATCCAGCTAACTGAACCGAACATGATGAAGCACTTCCTCCCCCAATTCCTGGCATTGCTCGCTGTCCTGACTGCTTTGCCAGCGGTCAACGCCCAAAACGACGACCACTACTGGACGCACCAGTACGGGGCCAAGGGTTTGCTCCTGAACGGTGCCGTCATCGCCTCCACGGAGGACGAGACGGCCGTCTTTTACAACCCCGGCGCCCTGGGCAACGGGGAGGATTTTGGTATCTCGTTTTCCTTTCTCACGCCCACCTATGCCGTCTTGAAAACCGATGGGTACCTGGGCCGCAACACCCAAGCCAATGACAGTCGCCTGGGCTTGGCTTCCAACCTGGGTGCGGTCGGCTTTCGTCCGTTCAGAAGCCATCGGTGGCGGGCGGCCATTACGTCCTTCAGCCGGTACAAGTCTGGTTTGAGCCTGCGGGAACGGGAAGTCGGGGCCGTCGACAACGAGCCAAGCCAGATTTTCATCGGCAACCTTGAATTCAAGCGGTCAGTTTCCGAGCGCTGGTACGGTGCCGGGATGGCCTACCGCCTCACCGACAACCTGTCCATCGGTGCCTCCCAGTTCTTCACCTTCCGCTCGGAAAGCACCGCCCTCTCCATCCAGAAAGAAATCGTTGAAAAAGACAACCCCTACGACCTGATGCTGGGCTGGTCATCGAGGTTCAAATATTCCCTAACGGCGAAGGGGGGCATGTTGACCAAGTTCGGCCTGACGGCCAATTGGGGGAAAGTCAAGCTTGGCGCAACGGCTACCACGGCCACCTACCGTTACTTCACCAAAAGGGCCAGTTACGACAACACCGACCTCCGGGTGTATGGCAGGGACAGCACGGTGCTACTTTCCAACTTGACCTCAGCCGTCTTGCCCGATTACAAAACGCCTTGGTCCATCGGCTTGGGTGCCGATTTCAGGATTGGCCGTACTCGGGTTTCCTTGTCCACGGAATATTTTGAGCACATCCCACGCTACGCCGTCATTGACGACAAGGACGACCCCTTCAATGGCCTAGCAAATGGCAACCAGGCAGTAGAAACCCTGGTGCAACTGGAGAATCGCTCTGTGCTCAATTTTGCCATCGGGGCACAGACCCGACTTCGGAATGAACAGTCGTCCCTTATCATGGGGTTCCGCACCGATTTCAATCAGCGCATCATTGACCAGCAACAACAATCAATGAGCTTCTTGAGTACCTCACCTTCGGTCTACCACTTGTCTTTGGGCAGTCTTTTTCATTGAAAAACAATAAATTATCAGTTGGCCTCGACTATTCCTTCGGCAAAAAGCTCACCACGGGCCGCTTGGTTGATTTGACGAACATCACGCCAGAGAACCTTTTCGGGTTCAGCGAAACGGGCACTATACAGTCGAAATACCGCTCTGTGGTTTTCATTTTCACCTATGATTTCATTTTGAAAAGCTGGAAAGACTGGCGCAAGCGGAAGAATGAAGAGAAAGGGATGGACTAACACAAAAAAAACTCCCAGCAGCACATGCCACCGGGAGTTTATTATTGAGAACCGAGCCATCAATTCTCAATTCTTCATTTTCATTTCTCCATTCATCAATTCCCCATCTTCACGAACTGCAAGTACCTGCGCTCAGTGCCATCGAACACTTGCAGCAGGTAGCTGCCGGGCTGTAGGTTGCGCACATCGAGCTGCACTTGCTGGAGGCCCGTGCCGTTCGATTCTACTTTTTGTTGTTGGATGAGCTTGCCCGACATGTCCATCACCACGAGAGTGGCCGGGCTTTCCGACTGCGTGAATTCAACCGTCAGTTGGTCGCTCGTCGGGTTCGGGTAGGCAAATAGGCTACTGGTTCCATTGCTTGTGATTGTACGGGCTTCTTCTTGTGGGTCACCGGTGAAGTTGAGGCAACCCGTGATGACCACGTCGTCAATGTACACCGCATCGTCGTCGGCAGAGGCATCGGCACGGAGGCGGAAGCGCATCGTGGACGTGAACGGGCCGTTGAGGGTGTGTGTACCCGTCTGGCGCACGTTGTTGGAGAAGTTGGTGCCTGCCACCCAAGTTTTCACGGTGGTGTAGGTCGCGCCGCCATTGGTTGAAACTTGCAGCCAGAAGTCCTCACCATTTTCAAAACTGTTCGTGATGAAGCTGAAGGTCACTGTGGCTTGGTTGTAGGTGGTCAAGTTCTGGTTGGTAGTTGACATCACCGACGTGTTCGTGTTGTCCCGCAACCGGATGCTGTACGTGCCAGTATTGGCCCATGCGGCGTTGTTGATGCGGGCGCAGTCGGTACCGCCATCCGTCCAAATGCCCCAGCTCGTCTCGAATCCCTGTGAATTGATGGTCTGTTGGTTGCAGCCGGTAGCCGTGAGTGTCACGCTGCCGGTGGCCGTGCAGCCGCCAGTACTCGTCACGGTGCAGGTGTAGGTGCCAGCGCCGAGGTTGCTGATGGTTGCTGTGGTGAGGCCATTGCTCCATAGATAGGCATAAGGCGCAGTACCGTTCGTAGGGCTGGCAGTGGCCGTGCCGTTGTTGCCGCCGCTTGGGTTTACGCCCGTCACGTTGGCGGCAAGTGCGTTGGCTGGTTGCGTAAGGGTCACGCTGCCCGTGGCCGAGCCACCAGCAGTCACCGTGCAGGTGTAGGTGCCAGCCGTCAGGTTACTGATGGTCGCTGTTGTGCCGCCATTGCTCCAATTATAAATATACGGTGTGTACCGCCAGTAGCGGTAGCGGTTGCCGTACCGTTGTTGCCGCCGTTGCAGCCAATGTTTGTTCCGGTCACGGAAACCGAAAGCGGCGCAGCGCCTGGCGTGTAGCAGATGTTCAGGCTCCAACTGTTCAGCGAGCCGCCATCTTGGTTGGCTACGTCCTGCGCGGTCAGCGTCCAGGTGCCGTTGAGGTTTTGACCGTTGAAGGCGGAGAGGGCATTTAGCGGCTGGTAAGTGCCGTTGTTCGTCGGTGGGCAAGGCAGGGAGGAGTAGGCCAGGCCAGCATCGTCGAAGTTGGTGAGCACGTTGTCCTCGCTGCCGCAAATCTGGCTGAACAGCGTGATTTCCGTGCCAGCAGGGCTTTTCAATTTCACAACCATGTCGTTTATCCAAGTGTGCGTGATGCCGAGGTTTAGCAGGTTCACGTCGCTGATGGTGCCGCTGGCGGCACTGGTCAGTGTGGAAGTCACAATCGGGGTGCCGTTGGCCGAGATGGCCTTCGGCACGTCGGTGCTGGCCTGCGTCAGGCAAGAGGTGCTGGCAGTTGTGAAACTGAACGTGGAAGAATAGCTGCCCGCGCCACAGTTATTTACCGCCTGTACATGCCAGAAGTACGTTGTGTTGGCGTTGAGCGGAGTGGTCACGTTGTAGCTTGTGCCAGTCACGCCCGTGGCGTTCACCACCGTGGTGGCAAATGTGTTGGAGGTGGAAACCTGCACGTCGTAAGTTGCAGCGCCGCTAACAGCATTCCACGTGAGGGTCGGTGTTTGTGAAACGCCCGTAGCGACATCGGCAGGGGTGGAAAGCACGGCCTGTCCCGGTGCGCCAGCCAGCACCGTCAGCGTCACGTTGGCGGATTGGCTCTGCGAGCCGTCATTGCCCGTGATGGTCAGGTTGTAGGTGCCTGCGGCAACGCCTGAAGTGGTCACGGTTAGGTTGCTGTTGCCAGTTGGTGGAACGGGGACGGGGTTCGCACTGAATGTGCCGTTTGCGCCAGCCGGAAGACCGCTCACGCTCAAGGTCACGCTGCCGCTGTAGCTACCCACAGCACCTACTGCCACGGCATAAACTGCACTGCTCGGCGAGCAGACGGACTGCGTACCCGGCGTTGCGTTTACCGTAAAGCCATTCGTTGCGGCCGTGATAGTGAAGTTGGTGTTTGAAATATCGTAGAAAATATTGCCGTTGGCTTTCACCATGATGCGGGAGGTGGTGTTGGCAGCGATGTTTGGAATCGTGATGGCTTGCGAGCCGTCATTCGGCGTGGCCGTGGCCAGTGTGTACTGGTAAGAATTGCCTCCGTCCACGGAGAGGAAGATGTCCACGTTTGCGCAGCTAACCGGCGAAGCCGTTGTGCTGGCCACGTTCCAGGTTACGGTCTGCGTGGAGTTGGCGGCCCAGCTCACGTTGGTGTTCGGGGCAGTGACCACGAATGGGCCAGCCGTTCCGTTCACTGTCACCACCATGTTGTCCTGTGCGGCACAGCCGCCACCAACATGGTTGTCACGAACCACCAAGCGCCAGTTCAGCGTGCGGCCCACACTGGCCAGCACCTCCCAGGTTGGGCTTACGTTGTTTACCACATCGGTGAGGCGAGGCAGGTAGCGGGATGGGGAAGTTGAGCCTTTGAAGGAGCGAAATGCAGGGCCGCCCGTGGAAGTCGCAACTGGCGGCATGGTCGCCACGGCGAAGTCCATTTGCTCCCAGGTGTAGGTCAAAATATCAGGGATTGGGTCGGAGGTGTTCGGGTCGGTGCCTATGCCAGTGAGGATGTACGGCGTGGACTTTGGAATCACGTAGTCCGCCCCGGCATTCGCCGTAGGCGTGCTGTTGATGGTCGTGTTGGTGGAGCAGGTGTTGCCGCCGCCGCCGCCATTGCTGGTCACCTCGGCAGCGATTTCCTGTAAACTGATGGCGTGAAAATAGTCGTCGCTATGCGCCTGAATGTTGGGGGCGCAAATGCCCGCATAGCCCATGATGGTGCTGGCGCTGCCGGGTTCCATGGCGGTGGAGGCGTTGCGGTTGCAGTTGTTGTTTTGCGTGTGGTTGGCACCGTACTGGTGGCCCATTTCATGCGCCACGTAGTCAATGTCAAAGCCATCGCCGATGGGGTTCGACTGCCCGGTCACGCCACCCGCCTTGATCGTGCTGGAGCAAACAGCACCGAGGTAGGCCACCCCGCCGCCGCCTGTGCTGAACACGTGGCCGATGTCATAGTTGGCGTTGCCAATGACGTTGTCGCAGGTGGTTTGATTTTGGCCAAGCATCGTGCTGCCGTTTGTGTTGGTGTACGGGTCGGTGCTTGGGTTGAGGAAAATCAACTGGTTGGTATTCGGGTGCAGGGTCATGTGTACGGAGGCATCCTGTTCGAAGACGCCGTTCACACGGGTCATCGTGGTCACGAATGCTGACATCACCGCTGAGGTCGTGCCACCGTGAAAAGTGGCATACTCGCCCGTACAGGCCAGTGCCAGCGTGTAGTCACGCAGTTGGCAGTCGCCTATCGGAGCCAAGGAAGGTGGCGTCGGGATGCTGGCGTTCTCCTGATGGACATTGTCGAAATCGCACTGCCAGGGGTCGCTTTTTGAAAAATCCTTTTTGTAATAAACTTGGTAGTTCTGCACATCGGCGCTGGAATAGGGGTCAATGAAAACGGTGCTGTGCTCCATTGAGCGCACCATGCCGTGAAAGCCCTTCATGGTGAAGTCGCCACGGAAGTAGGCCAGTGGGTCGTCAATGCCCTGCCCGGCGTAGGAGCGCAGGGTCGGGTATTTTGCTTGCAAATCGGGGTGCATGATGGGTGCTTCCACGATGCGGAAATCCTGGAAGGAGCCATCGGGCATGGGCAGTGCAACGGTAACGCCTTGTGTTGTTGCAGATTCGGTATGCCACATCGGCGCTTGGGCTAGAAGGGACTTCATTTGCGGCACGCTCATGCTGAGTGTCCGATACTGTTTGGGCGCGATTTGTCGGGAATGGCTTTTGTTCGCCAGTGTAGATTCGGGAATAAAATTCCACGGATTGGAGAATTTGGATTGAGCAAAGAGGGAATGACTGGCAGCAAAAAGCAAGACCAGCAATGTCAACAATGTTCTCATACTAATTCAGTTTTTATGTTGATGATAGAATAGTTCCGAATCATTTGCATCCTCCATCTGCACGGCAGACGGGGACATCGCTAAACATTTCAATGTTCAGGTTTTCAGCTCTCTCAATAAGGCAGCAAAGTGTTAGGGATACTTTAGGTGATGCTAGCTAACATTGTTGGCGAAGGTGGGTAAGACTACAGTTGATTGGTTTAAAAACGTGCGTTTGTCCAACAATGCCATCAGTTCTATGGAGCGATGGCAAATATAATTCAATCTCTAATATTACAATGCGCTTTCAAAAATATTTTGCGGTTGGGCTGTTTTAAGGCGTTGATTCAAATCCATCCAACCAACTTCCCTACAATTTTTCCAGCGCCTGTTTTACCACCTCGTCCCATGCCTGCCCGATGGCCGGATCTCGCTTCCAAAGAAAATCGTTGGCCTCAATCTCGGCCTTCAGCGTGTGCAGGAAGTTGGCAAAATCCTCTTTTTCAAGGCCCGCATGGCCGCCGAAATGCTTAATGTTCGAGAAATGCGCAGGCGCACATGGGTTGTCCACGTCAATCAGTTGCAGTATCATCACCCGGAGTTTCTTTCGGGTGCGGTTGCTGACCTTTGCCCCGCCAAACCGGGAAGCATAGTTCTTTCCTGCATGTTGCTCGAACAGCCGAACGTAAAAACTACTGATGAAATCCCGGTTCTTGGCACAGCAGCGCAGGTAGCTCTCGTGTACCAGCTCCGATTGGCGCTCGCCGTGTACGGGCAAGCGGTAGAGCTGCTTTTCCAGTTCCACGAGGTTGCCATAGCGCTTCTCCGGTGCCTCTTCCAGCAGCCGTTGCAGGATGGCGAGCAGGTCTTTCGGCAAGTTGGCAGCTTTCAGCAATGCCCGCCGATGGGTCGGCATCTCGAAGAACCGCTTGCGCCCTTCGATGACCTCCTCCACGTTTTCGCCCTTGAAAAGCGGCTCCCCGGTCAGCATCTCGTAAATCAGCAGGCCCATGAGGAACTGGTTGGCCTTGTCGAAGTCAACCTCCTCCGGCGGGTTGCGCAGCTCTTCTGGGCTGGAATAGACCAGGTCGTCCTTGATTTTGTCTAGGCGGGTGTAGCCTCGCAGGTCCTTGAAAATCTCGAAAACGGAAATGACGGGCTTCAGTTCGTGGTCAATGATAATCTTTGATGGGCGCAGGTTTTTGAGGTCAATGCCGAGGTTTTGCAAGTAGTACAGCGCATCGCAAAGCTGCCGGGCGATGGAGATGGTATCCCGCACCGGGAAGTAGCCGACCTCCAGGAGGTGGTCCAGCGTGATGCCGTTGATGTACTCCAGCACGATGCAGAACGGGATGTCGCTCTCGTGGGAGCTGAGTACCTCGATGATATTGCGGTGCTTGATTTGGTAGGCAGTCTTGGTCAAAATGTCCGACAGCGGCTTGATGTCCTTCAATGCCCGGATGGCCACCGTTTTTCCGCTCGAACGCTCTTTGGCCTTGTAAATCACGGCGGATGAACCCTCGCCCAGCTTTTCCAAGTCCTTGAACTGCCGCATCATTTTCAGGCTGACCTGTTTGTTGAAATCGTTCACATCATATCTCAGTCCCAGCACCGTGTTCACCCGCTCCTCCAGGTTCTCGAAGAAGTAGAGGAACGAATCGGTGACCCGGTTCATCTCGATTTCCAGTTCCTCCGGTGTGCCAGTCCTGCCAATCCGCTTGTTCCCAATGGCGGCCAGCCTTGATTTCAGCAGCGCCAGCGTATTGGCATCCGAACTCAGCGACTCGTGCAGCCTCGACAGCTCGTCAATGGCCTCTTCGATTTTGCCTTCCAGAACAAGTTCTCGTATCATGATTTTTGAAATTGTTGGATTGCTGAATTGTTGAATTGTTGAGCGAAATGCGGCAATCCCAACAATTCAACAATTTTAACAATTCAGCAATCAATCCACCTTCACTATTTTCCGCACGGCCATGTGTCCGTCAGCGGTGATTTTACAAAAATAAACGCCTGATGGCGAAGCCGTTAGGTCAAACTGCCAGCTTTTTTCCAGCACGTTTTCCAAGTTGGTTTTGGACAAAGTGCGGCCTGCCACGTCCAGCAGTTCCACCTGCACTGCCATCGGATTTTCGAGTGAAATCGCCAGCTCGAACCTACCGCTCGTCGGGTTGGGCGAGAGGGCGAGGCGGCGCAGGCCAGGGAGGTCTTGCGTGGCATTCAGTCCGGCCAATATTTCTACGGTCACCATGAATTGACATCCAGCGGCATCAGTGATAGTACAGATATGGAAGCCAGGTGAAAAGTTCGTGGCAGTTGCCGTGGTTTGGCCATTGTCCCAAAGGTAGGAGAAGGGAGGCAATCCGCCCGAAGGTGTCAAGGTTGCCGTCCCATCATTGGCGCCAGCTACTGTTTCATTTGTCACATCAATACCAACTATAATTGGGATTGGAATGTCAACCGTGCCATTTGCACTGATGGTGCATCCATTGAAATCCGTGACGGTTATCTCAAAGGTCGTACCCGGAGGGAAAGGAGGTTGCGGTGAAAAAACATAAGAGTAAGGTGCCACGCCGCCATCTACAATAACCGACGGATTGAACGTGCCGTCGCAGTCCAAGGTGCCAATCACCTGCATGGTTAGTTGGTCTGGCGCCGTTACTTCCACCGTTTCCACTGTTTCGCAGCCATTTTGGCCAGTGGCCGTCACGATGTAGGTTCCAGTTGGTACGGTTTGCGTTGGATTGTTGCCCAGTCCGCTCCATTCAAATGCTGCCCCTTGTGTCGAAGAACTGGCGGTCAGCGTGGTCACATCGTCTGCACAGGGTAGGTCGAGGTCACCGGTGATGGTGAGGTCTGGCACGGCGAAATCTTGTGTCACTCCAAATTCTTCGGAATCTATCAGGCAGCCACTGGCATTGTCAAATACTTCCAGGAAGTTGGTGCCAGATTGCGAGATGACCACTGGCCCTGTGACGACCTGCCCGTTCAGTTTGCAGGTGATGCCCGGCAAGTTGCAAACCGCTGACAAGTCAACCTCAATGGAAGTTGAAGCACAGGTCAATTCAATATCCGGCATGTCAACGTTAATGTTTGGTGGCACCAGTTCCGTCACCGTAGCCGAATAAGTGGCGGTGCAGCCCGTGGTCGGGTTCGTCACTATCACCGAGTAAAGGCTCCGGCTCCCGTCACCGACGGGTTTTGGGCGGTGGAGGTGAAGGCCAGCGGGGCCTGTCCAAGCGTAAGCGAAGCCCGCCATGTTGGGGTTGGCCATGATGGTCACTTGCGTGACGATGCAGGTCAAAACACCTTGTGCCATTGGGCTTGCCTGAGGTAAATTGACGGTCTGATTAACAGTGGCCGAAGCTGTGGCAGAACAGCCCGTTGCCGGGTTCGTCACCAAGACGGAGTAATTTCCGGCGGCCGTTACCATAGGGTTCTGGGCGGCGGAGGTGAAGCCGTTAGGCCCCGTCCAGGCGAAAGTGTAGCCCGCCATGTCGGGGTTGGCCATGATGGTCACTTGCGTCATGGCGCAGGTCAACTCGCCCGAGGCTGCTGGGCTTGCCTGTGGCAAATTGCCGGACTGGTCAACGTGGGCAGTAGCAGTAGCCGTGCAGCCGTTGGAGGAGGTTACGGTCAGCAGGTAATTGCCAGCTACGCCAACCATCGGGTTTTGCAGGTTGGAGGTGAAGCCGTTCGGGCCTGTCCAATCATAGTCAACGTTGGGCGTGGTCGAGTTGCCCATCAGTTGCACCGAAGGTGAGCCGCAAGTTAGTGTGCCGCCAGTGGCCGAGGCGTTCGGGGCGGCAAGGCTGGGCACGCTCACGGAGGTAGTGGACGTGCAGCCGTTGCTGGTGCTGGTGGCCGTCAGTGTGTAGTCCCCAGACATTGAAACGGTCGGGTTCTGTTGGTTCGAGGTGTAATTGTTCGGCCCAGCCCAAGCGTAGGTCACGCCCGTGGGGCTGGAGTTGCCCAACAGTTGGACGGTTTGTGCTGCGCAATTGATGTTGCCAAGGGTGGCCGTTGGCCCCGCTGGCGGTATGTTGTTCAATGTCACGTTCATGATTTCGGAGGCCGTACAACCTGTAACCAACGATGTGACATGCACGATGTAAGTGCCGGGTTGTGTTATAGTGACAGGAGGCAAATCCATGAAGCCAGGGCCTTTTATGATACAAGAAACATCGGGGCCACAAGGATCTAGTTCATAGCTAGGGTTGGCGCAAGTTAGCGTAACCGTCGCAGGAACATTGATGTCAGGCGGTAACGCCGGCACAAAATTCAGGTTCACCGAAACGCCCGTGCTAGTGTTGAAGAAAATACCGCTCGGCGTTTCTTCCCTGACCACCGCTTTTACCAAGTAAAAATTGGTGCCCGATTCCGGGAACTCGTCGGTGAAGGCGAGGTCGCCCACCGGGTCGGCAGACTGGCGCTCGTAGTAGCCATTGAGGCTCGTGGAGCGGTAAACATGGTAACCCAGCACGTCCGTTTGGGTCGAAGCGGCCCAGGTGATTTCAACTTCGTTGCAATTTTGCGAAGCGGCCACATTGCTCACTGGTGCCACGATTTGCGCCCGCACACTGGGGTCGCCAAGCAGAGTAATGTGCGCGCCACATTCACCGGAGGTGCCAAAATAGCCGGGGTTTTCGCAGGAATTTTGGGTTTCTTTGTAACAGTAGCCGATGGTCTCGCCAGCACCCAAATGGTGGGTGAACCAATGTGGGCGGCCCGCCCAACCACAGTTGAGTATGCCACCCTTGGAGGCCAGCGCACTCATCATGAACGGGTTGGGGGAGTAGTCCCAGTCGCCGTGGTAGCTCCCGAAAAGCTGCGTGAACACAGCGTTCACCGTGTCGCTGGCGAACTGGGCGCTGGTGCCCACGCCGTTGGCGCTGGAGTAGCCACCTGCACCGGTGCCATAGGCAAACAGGAAGCTCTGGTCATCGGTGTCGTTGAAAAAATCGCCAGCCACCACGTTGCTGACGCCCACGAGTGGGTAGCCGTTGCGGTAGCCGTTGGCAGCGAAAGCCTCGCCACCGAAGTAGCCAAAATTGTCGTCCACCAGCGCCTGTTCGGTCACGGTGTACTGCTTCGAGCGCCAGTTGTGGTTTTTGTCGAGGTAGCGGCGGTAGAGTTCCACCCGGGTGGTGCCGAAAGTGGCTTCCGAGAGGTTAGAAAAATCCACCCTGCCCACCACCAATTCGGAGTGGGTTGGCACGGTGCTAACGTCGAACTTGCCGTCGCCCGGCACGTTGTCGTTCTCCGTGCGGCTTGGCGTGACGTTGTTCACCGAGTTGTCCGTCCAGTCAGCGCTTTCAATGTCTCCGTAATAGGAGTCGGCAGGCCAAGCGCCCTGGTGGTCCGAGTGGCCGTCCCAGGCAGTATTGCCGGAATAGGGCACTGGGATTTCACCAAAAAGAAACACGGCATTGCTGCCCATGCTGTTGTAGTCGTCCACGATTTGGGACTTGATGCTGGCCACCGTGGAGGTGTTTGGCACACTGTGCCAAACCAACTGCCAGCCATCGCCGATGAGGTCGAGGCGGAGGCGCTCCAGTTCCGTCGCCAAGGGCGCTTCGAGGGCAGCTTCCACGAACACGGACATGGTGCCACGTTGGTCCACCACGGGTGCTTCCACCGGCACGGTAATGTAGCCGAAGGCGTACACGCCGTTGATGAGCCGTTGGATGCCGTACTCGTAGGTTTGGCCCACACTCACAAAAACATCCTCAAAGGAGCTTACGGTGGTGGCGGTTCCTTGATACAGGGCGTACCAAGTAAGGTCGTCTTTGTCCCTCCTGAAAAGCACGAGGTCGGAGGGGGCGGGGTTGTCCCAAGTCAGCGTCACCTTTGGCTCGACGACGTCAACGGCGGCGGCAAGTTTTACCACTGCATCCTGTGAGGTTTGGGAAAAAAGCGGGATCGTGACCAATGCGAAAAAGGCCAACAAGCATGTGATGGTTGCTCTCATTTAATAAAATGTTTGATTTAGAAATTAGTGGAGTTCTGTAGGCTTGCCTCTTTGGAATGTGAGCGGAAAGGTATGTGTTTTTTAACAAAATGAAAGAAGTTCAAGCGCCAATTTGTAATCTTGCGGCCAGTTTGACAAGACCATAAAAAATTAAACTTCGGAGGCTTTTCGAAATCGTTCCGTAGGAACGGCATCTTTGTAGAGACACCAAGTTAAAATTGTCCCCCGTTCCATCGGAACGGTATCTGGATGACACAGATACCGTTCCGATGGAACGGTTAAAAACAAAATTGGCTATACCTAACTACAAAGATGCCGTTCCTACGGAACGAATTGAGTGAGTGACCAAAGTCAAAAAAAAATTGTCCATGAAAAATACAATCCTCCTTTGCCTATTTGCCTGCCTGCTCGGCTGCAAGCCCAATACCTCCGAAACCGCCAGCGAAAGCACGCCCGGTTCAGGCGCAGCACTATCTGCCGAGGAACAAAAGGCCATGCTGCTCTCTGCCACTGCCATGAGCGGCGAGGCCACGGGCGTCCTTTCTGCTGACGGCAAGGCCCTGGAAATGACCATCGCCAACAGCGCCGTTTTTGACCAGGAATCCGACCTGCTGCCGCTGCACGCCTCCCGTGCCGCTTGGGTTTTTTACAAAAACATGGGCACCGACAAGCCAAGCTTTGAAAGGCTCGACCTTACGGCCAAGCTCAAGGACACTACCGTCAACCTCTCGTACAAAATGTCCGACCTCGCCATCGTTCAGGCACGCTATCCGGCCATCGAGAAGGCTTCGCAAATGCTCATCTCACGCGATTTCGAGGGTCTCTACGCCCTGTTCGACCCCGTGGTGATGGGCGCCAGCAAGGCGGCTGACCTCCAGGGATATTGCACCCAAATTGAGCCGGAATACGGCAAGCCGCTCTCCTTTGAGTTCCGGGGCTTCGCCTTCAACAAAACTTCAGCTGGGTATGACTTCCTCAGCCTCGCCGGGCAGCTCAAGCGGGAAATCAAGGAAACCCCGCTCAACATCGCCGTGGACCTCGGCAAGCCGGAGCTGAAAGGGTCGCTGAACTCGATTAAGTTTGCGTATTGAGACATGAGACATTAGACTAAAAGAAATTAGACGAGAGACTGACGGTTTAGGGCAAATATTAATCAAACCGAATTTTACCAGCTTATTCAGTATAGCCCCAGCGAGTTCCAAGACCGCCAACTGCCAACTGTCAAACTGCCAACTTATTCAGCGCCTCCCCCGTCAGGCGGTACACCGTCCATTCTTCCATCGGCAGGGCACCGAGGCTTTTGTAGAAATTGATGGAGGGGGTGTTCCAATCCAGCACCGCCCATTCGAGGCGGGCACAGTTGCGCTCGACGGCCAGTTGGGCAAGCGTTGCCAGCAGCAACTTGCCGTAGCCCCGTCCACGAAACGCAGGCCGCACGTACAGGTCTTCAAGGTAAATGCCCGGCCTGCCCCGGAAGGTGGAGTAGTTGTGAAAAAACAGCGCAAAACCCGCCGGGACTTCCCCTTCGTGACAAAGTATGACCTCCGCCGCCGGGCGTGGCCCGAACAACGTTTCCCGCAACATCTCCTCGGTGGCCACCACATCGTCGAGCATCCGCTCATACTCCGCCAGCTCCCGGATGAACTGCAGGATGAGCGGCACGTCGTCAATAGTTGCTGATCGGAGGTGCGCTGTTGATGTATCCATATTTGAATTGTTGAACTGTTATTGAGTTATTGGGATATTGAGATATTGGGATATTGGGTGATTGGGATATTGGGATAATGGGATAATGGGTGATAAATAGTGCCCAAATAATCACCCAATAACTCAATATCTCAATATCCCAATATCTCAATATCTCAATCCCTCTCCTTCCATCCCGCCCCGAACTGCTCCACGAGCACATTGTCGAAGTAGTCTGCCTTCTCGAACAGGTAGCGGAAGAGCTTCATGCCAGTTTCGAGGGTAAGGTAGCGGTCGAATATGACCAGCGACAGCACGATTTCCTGGCCCCGCACACTGAAACTGAGCGTTTCCATCTCGTAGTTTTGGCGGAGCAGGTACTCGTACACAGGCTGGATATTGGTCGAGGGAAGGTCGCAAAGAATGGCGTCCCCGGCGATGAGGCCGTTGGGTTCGTAGTAGCTGAGGAAGATGTTGGCGCTGCCGTTGCGAACCTCCCAAACGCTCGGACCACGGCGGGAGAGGCGGGTATCGTGGCCGCATTTCTCCAAAATCTCCTCGATGGTACGGGCGATTCCGGCAGGTTCGTACACCTCTGCATCGCTGGGCAGTTCTATTTGCGCGCCGCAATTGGGGCAAAAACCGCCCTCCACCGTGTCCTCAAAAACGGCAGTGGCGCAGTTCGCACAGCGGGTGCCAACCTTCCCCTTGCCCTGCTGCCACAGCGCTAGCGACTCGGCCAGGTAGCGCACCGGCAGCGAAAAACCCATGCTCTCGCCCCCGTTCACGATGAAAGTGTTCACGCCGATGACCACTCCCTGCTCGTTGACCAACGGGCCGCCGCTGTTGCCGGGGTTCAGCGCCGCATCATGCTGGATGTAGGGAGGTCGCCCTGGAGGTGTTCCGTGCTGGACACGATTCCCTGCGTGGCCGAGAACCTCGTCCAAATGGATGCCCGATGGCCACCACCTTGTCCCCAACAGATACGTTGCCAACTATTCCCAACCCAGCTACCGGTGCATCCGGGCAAGGTGGTACTGCAATGAAAGCGAGGTCGTGCCGGGGGTCGCTGAATACCACCTTGGCCAGTTGGCGGGGCAGCAGCGTGCCGTCCACCACCACCTCCCGGTTGCCCTGCACCACGTGGTAGTTGGTGACAATGACTCCCCCAAAGGGGTAAACAGCCTCCCGCAGCAGGAAGCCCGTGCCAGTGCTGTAAGGCGTGGCAATCTGGATGACGATGCTGCGGTATTGCTCGATGACGTTTTTCATAAGGTGGCGGTGCCGACTGGCGGGGCAAATGTAGGGAGGGCAGGATTTTTTGGAGGAAATGGGTGGGAAGCAGGCCGCTTCGAATCCTAGGTCGGGGAGCGCACTGCTAACGCACTATTTGACTTTTTTTCGTAAAACCATTTGTTATTTCCTAAAAACAAGAGTTTTGACAGCCTGTTTGCCTTCGCTAGAAATTTGCAGAAAGTAAACACCGTCAAGTGGTTCATCAGTGGACAGCGATTGTCCAGTGGACACGTTCTCCCAATGCTTCACCATCCTGCCCTGACTGTCAGTCAATGTTAGTTGCATGTTTGTCAATAGGCTGTTTGACAACACCATAAATTGCCCGTTCGATAAGGTTGGGGCAATATTCACACTATTGCAAAAGCTTCGTTGGTAGCCGTTTCCATGTCACGGTGACAGTGCCAGTAGCAGTGCTGGCCATTTCCATCTGTGATAGCGACGGTGTAATCTCCCGCAACAACATTCGATATAGTTGCCGCGTAGAAGGGGAGCATTGTCCCATAAATATTGGTAAGCAGGTGTACCACCAGTAACAGTGACAGCGGCAGAACCATTGGCGTTGCTATAAGTAGCTGCCATGGAAGAAGTAGTGACAGAAAGGACGGTAGGCTGGAGTAAGCGTAACTGTGGAGTTTAATGTTGTACCCGTGGCATCTGTAACAGTTACATTGTAGGTGCCAGCAGCCAAGTTGGTAGGGTTAGCACCTTGTGCCGTGGCTGGATTCCAAGTAATGGTATATGGGATACACCGCCAAGAATGTTAGAACGATCACCCCTCTGTTTCATCGCCGAAGCAGAAAATAAGTCAGTTATTCCAACATTTTTTTCAAGCGGCACAAAATTTAAGTCAACTTTATACATTTCGGTACCTTGTGGACCCGTGGCTGCAAAGAAGACTATATCTGGCAAGCTAATAAATTGATAAGGCCTGGAATCCTCAAAGCCTGGATTGATATTGCCGACTAATGCAGTGCCGTTTGCTGTGCCATCTGAATTCCAAACTTCAATGCCAGTGGAATTAGGCCCATCTGCACCAAACCATATTTTGTCTTCCACAGCAGCAATATTTGTGGGGAGATAAAATGAACCAGAAGAACCCGGATATACATCCTTTACCAGATAGGTACCTGAACCCGTTCCATCACTGCGCCAAAGTTCCTGCCCATTGATGGCATCATCGTATTTGTAATAAAGTATATCATTCAAAACAGCGAAATTTTGGGGGGTAAAGCCACTTGCGCCTGGCCTGGCATCCAACACCATAAAGGTGCCAGTTTCAGTGCCATCGCTACGCCAAAGTTCAGTGCCATTTACGCCATCATCTGCGGAAAAATAAATGGCATTCCCAATTTTAACAAGCCGTTTTTCAAACGTGTTGGGCTGGGTCT